>CAWBVR010000014.1:0-166324 GCA_963792235.1 Vulcanimicrobiota bacterium | reverse complement strand
TTCAGGCGAGGAAGTCGCCGCCAACGCACGGGTCGCGGTCGATCGCTGAGGCCTCGCGCCGGTACGTTACCGTACGCTGAACCAACCGGGCGCAAAGTGAGATCCCAAAGCGTCGGGGGTACGAAACCGATTATCCAAGCGAGCGTGTCCCTAGAGAGGCGAGTCCTTCCGGCTACGACCTCGGGACGAACGCAAATGGTGGTGCCGCAGTGTGGCGCCGCCCTCCAATAAAGGGACCACGTTGACAACCCAAGCGCCTCGGATGCTCTTTCTCGGTTCGTTTCCGCCGCGGGAATGCGGGATCGCGACCTTCATGAAAGACGTCGTGGACAGCTTCGATGCGACGTTCGGGACCCGCAGCGGCGTGGTTGCCATCGACGAGCCCGGCGGTGAAGACCGGGTCTATCCGGACCAGGTCGTCGCGCGCCTCGTGCAGGCCGACCACGAGTCCTATCGCCGCACCGCGGAGTTCATCAACGCATACCCCTGCGACGTGCTGAACATCCAGCACGAGTACGGCCTGTTCGGCGGCAACGACGGCGAGTGGATCGTCGACCTGATCGCCGGCGTGCGCAAGCCGGTCGTCACGTCGCTGCACACCGTGCTGCCGGATCCGTCGCCGGAGCATCTGCGGATCGCCCGCGCGATTTGCGCGACGTCCACCGCGATCGTCGTCCTGTCCGAGACCGGGCGCAACATTTTGATCGAGCGCTACGGCGTGGACCCCGCGAAGGTTCGCGTGATCCACCACGGCGTGCCCGACGTGCCGTTCCGCGACACCCTCGATGCCAAGAGGCGGCTCGGATTCGCGGGCCGCATGACGATCTCGACGTTCGGCCTCATCAGCCGCGGCAAAGGTCTCGAGTACGCGATCGAGTCGATGGGTGCCGTCGCGCAGATGCATCCGGAGGCGCTCTACCTCATCCTCGGCCAGACCCATCCGGTCGTGCGCCGCAACGAAGGCGAGTCGTACCGCCGCGAGCTCGAAGCGACGATCGCCGCGAACGGTCTCGCCGACAACGTCAAGCTCGTCGACAAATACCTGGACTACGATGAGCTCATCACGTATTTGAGCGCGAGCGACATGTACCTCACGCCGTATCTCAATCCGGTGCAGATCGTGAGCGGCACGCTCGCCTACGCGATCGGGTGCGGCAAGGCGGTGGTTTCGACGCCGTACCTGTACGCGAAGGAGTTGCTCGCGAACGGGCGCGGCTTCATGGTGCCGTTTCGCGATGCGTCGGCGATCGCGACGACGCTCGTCGCGTTGCTCGACGATCCGGAATTGCGCGAGACCACGCAGCGCCGCGCGTACAAGTTCGGCCGCCGCATGACGTGGCCCAACGTCGCGCACGGCTACGGCGAGCTGTTCACCGAGCTGCTGCCCGCCTCGCGCCGCGAGGAGCTCGCGACCCCCGCCTAGCGCGGACATCATGCGCACGTATCGCTGGCCCGCGCTGGGTCATCTGCTCGCGATGACCGACGATGTCGGAATCCTACAGCATGCCACGCTCGACGTCCCCAACCGGTCGTGCGGCTACTGCACGGACGACGTCGGGCGCGCGCTCATCGTCGCCTGCGACGCGGCCGGCCGCTTCGACACCGAATCCGACGGCGCGCGGCTGGTCACGACGTACCTGTCGTATCTGCATGACGCGCAGCTCCCCAACGGCGGCTTCCACGATTTCATGGGTTACGACCGCCGCTGGCAAGACGTCGCGGGAACGCCCGACGCCGTCGGCCGCGCGATCTGGGGCCTCGGCTACGCGGAGCGGCACGCACCGCGCGAGTCGTGGCGCGCGGTCGCCGGCGGCATGCGCGCGCACGCGCTCGCCGTGGTTCCGGCGATGGCGTACGTGCGCTCGCGCGCCTATGCATCGCTCGGCCTGGTGCACGCGCTCGCGACGCGGCCCGCTGACGAGTTCGCGGTACGCGCGGTGCTCGACGCATCGCTGGCGCTGATCGCCGACGAATACGACGCGCACGCCGCCCCGGACTGGCAATGGTGCGAGGACGTGATGACCTACGACAACGCGCGCATCTGCGAAGCGCTGTTGCGTGGCGGCGCGGCACTCGGCAACGCGCGCTACGTCGATGCGGGGCTCGCGATGCTTGCGTTCTACACGTCGGTCGTGGTCGAAGACGATCCCGTGTCGGAGCGGATGACGTTCGTGCCGGTTGGAAACGACGGCTGGTATCCGCGCGGCGGCGTCAAGGCGCGCTACGGGCAGCAGCCGCTGGAAGCAGCGGCGATGGTCGCCGCGGCGTTCGCCGCGCTGGAGGTGAGCGGCGACGAGCGCTGGCGCAGCGTTGCGGAGATCGCGCACGAGTGGTACTTCGGCGGCAACACCAAGCACGTCGTGGTCGCGAAGGACACGGGCTGCGGCGACGGCATCGACGAATCGGGCGTCAACGCGAACATGGGCGCCGAGTCGACCGTGTGCTACCTCATGAGCGCGATCGCGCTAGCGCATCGCTCCGCGACGTCGCTGCGCGCCGTGCGATGAGCGCGCTCGTCGCGCGGTGCGCGAGCGCCATGATCGTCAGCATCGGGTTCACGCCCGACGCGCTCGGAAACGCGGACGCGTCGGCGACCAGCAGCCCTTCCACGCCGTAGACCCGCCCGTCGGGATCGATCGCGCCGTCGCTCGCGGTCGCACCCATGCGCGCCGTGCCCATCTGGTGCGCTGAGAACAATGCGACGGGCGCGCGCGAGGCGGCGCGCTGCTCGAGCGCTGCGGCGAACGCGTCGAGGCCGGCCGGCGTCGCTTCGGCTGCGGTGAGCCGCAGTGGTTCCGCGTGCAGCGTCGCGACCGACACGGCGCCCGCGGCAAACGCGATCCGCGCCGCGCCGGCCAGGCCGATCGCCATGCGGCGTGCGTCGTCGGGCGCGATCTTGTAGCTGACGTCGGCGCGCTCGTCGAGGCCGATGCTGCCTTCGCCGCGGTCGCGCGTCAGCGCGATCAGGATGGCGCGGTTGCGCGCGTGCGTCATCTCGCTCGCATGCGCGTCGCGCCCTGCCCACGGTAAGCCCAGCGCCATCAGCCCCGGATGCGACGGCGCGGATTCGATCGTCACGCCGAAACCATCGTCGAGCGCGGAGAAACGATCGCACAGCGCGGTCTGCATCGGCCCCAGCCACGGATCCACCGGCGCGTCGAACTCCGCCGACAGCGCGGTCGTCGGGTGCAGGTGCAGATGCCGGCCGAGATGCGGCGACTCCACGCCGCTGCGCGCGAGGATCCCCGGCGTGCGCAGCGCACCGGCCGCGACCACGACGAGCGGCGCGTCGATCGTCAGCGCCTGTGCTTGCCCCGTCGACGGATCGTCACGTACCGCAGCGACCCCGCGCACCACGCCTCCCGAGCCTGGCGAAAGATCGATCCGCACGCGCTCGGCACGCGTTCGCGCGAACACGCTCGCGCCCGCCGCGACGGCGTCGCGCAGGTACGTCGCCGCGGTGGACTGCTTCGCGCCGTACGCGCAGCCGAACCCGCAGTAGCCGCAGCCGTCGCGGTCGCACGCGGCGTTGCGCGGGATCGCGCGCACGTCCCAGCCCAGCTTCGCGCAGCCGTCGACGATCACGGCGTTGTTGCGGTTGTGCGTCGTCGCGGGCGTCACGCCGAGCCGCGTCTCGACCGCATCGTATGCGTCGGCGAGCTCTGCCGCGAGCTCGGGCCGGCCCAGCGCGCCGGCCCACGCGTTCGCCGTCGCCGGCGGCAGGCGCAGCGACGTCGACCAGTTCACCGCGGTGCCGCCGCCCACGCACGCGCCGGCAAGGATCGACACGCCGAGATCGTCGCTCGCGCACAGCCCCGCTTCGAGATAGAGCTCGGCGAACGACTCGGCCTCGCGCTGGCGCGCCGCCACCGGCTCGAACGCCGGACCGGCCTCGAGCACGATCGTGCGCAAGCCGGCGCGCGCCAGCAGTGCGGCGGCGACGCCGCCGCCCGCGCCCGAGCCGATCACCACCGCGTCGGCATCGATGCGCTCGCTCGCGGGCGCGGTCGCCACGGGGAACGGCCTCGCGCCGTTCGCCGGCAGATCGTTGCGCGGCCCCGGATAACCGAGCCGGTCCCACACCGCGCTGCGCCCGTGCTCGTCGCCCAGCGCGTACGCGCCGAACAGCGCCAGGTGCGCGAACGCGTCGAACGCCGGCCGCAGCGGCGCGAGCGCCGCAAGCCGCAGCAACGCGCGCTCGCGCGCGGGCGCGTCGAGCTGAGCGAAGCCGCGCGGGCGCCCCGCGAGCAGCAGCCCCGCCACCGGATTCGCAAGCAGCGTCAGCACGAGCGCGAGCTTGGTTTGGCGGTGCGGCGGCAGGCTGTTCACCGCCGTGGTGACCAGCTCGCACGTCGCGGCAGCGTCGGCGTCAGACGGTACGAATGTCTGGACGACGGCGGCGAGCGTGGTCTCTTGCGAACGCTTCAGCACCGCCCGACTTTCGTCGGCTGCGGAGCCGGATGCTGCCACCCGTAGCGGTCGAACAGAGCCCATAGGCAAAAATACCCCGCGCGGCGAACATTGACGTGATGCTGGCGCAAACCGAACTGCTCAATGACGTCCAGCGCAAGGCCGTCGAGACCACCGACGGCCCTGTGTTGATCTTCGCGGGGGCCGGGTCCGGCAAGACCCGTGTGCTCACCCACCGGATCGCCCACCTGCTGGAACAGAAAAAAGTCTTCCCCGACCGGATCTTGGCGGTGACGTTCACCAACAAGGCCGCCGGCGAGATGAAGGCTCGGCTCGAACGCATGGTCGGTGCTCCGGCCCGCGACCTCTGGGTCGGGACGTTTCACAGCATGTGCGTGCGGATGCTGCGCCGCGACGGCCGCAAGATCGGCATCTCGCCGAACTTCGCGATCATGGACGACGCCGACCAGCGCGCCATCGTGCGCGAGGTGGTCGCCGACCTCGACTACGACGAGCGCCAGATCGCTCCGGGTGCCGCGCTCGCCGAAATCTCCAAGGCGAAGAACAACCTGTGGTCGCCCGAAGAGTACGAGTCGAAGAACCCGTCGTTCGCGGGCGAGCGCTACGCGAACGTGTACCGCGAATACGACCGCCGCTTGGCGGAATCGAACGGCCTCGACTTCGACGATTTGATCGCCAACGCGATCAAGCTGCTCGACAACGACGAAGACGCGCGCACGCGCTACCAGACGAAGTTCAAGTACGTGCTGGTCGACGAGTACCAGGACGTCAACTACGCGCAGTACCGGCTCGTCGCGACGCTCGCCAAGGAGCACGGCAACATCACGGTCGTCGGCGACGACGACCAGTCGATCTACTCGTGGCGCGGCAGCGACTACCGCATGATCCTGCGGTTCGAGGAAGACTTTCCGGGCGCCAAAGTTTTCAAGCTCGAAGAGAACTACCGCTCCACGCAGACGATCCTCGAAGCGGCGAACGAGCTGATCGGGCAAAACGCGAGCCGCCATCCGAAGAACCTGTTCACCAAGCGCGCCGAAGGCGAGAAGCTCACCGCGTTCCAGGCCGAGTCCGAGCGCGCCGAAGTGCGCTACGTGATGGAGAAGATCAAGGAGCACGTGCGCGAAGGCGCCGCGTACCGCGACTTCCTCGTGCTGTACCGCACCAACGCGCAGTCGCGCTACTTCGAAGAAGGCTTCCTCGCCGAAGGCATCCCCTACCGGGTCGTCGGCGGCGTCGGGTTCTACGCGCGCACGGAGGTCAAGGACATGCTGTCCTACCTCCGCTACATCGTCAACCCGTCCGACGCGGTCGCGTTTCGCCGCATCGTCAACGTGCCGCGCCGTTCGATCGGCCAGCAGACGCTGGCGTCGCTGCTCGAAGCCGCGAACCAGGCCGGCGTGTCGGTCGGCCAAGCGGTGTTCGACTCCAACTTGCTCAAGCGCGCGGTGCCCAAGAAGCAGCGCGAGCTGGAGCGCTTCGCGGAGCTCATCAACGACCTGCGCGAAAAGGCGAAGTCGTTCGGCGTCGCCGAGCTGCTCGTCGCCGTGATGGAAGAGTCCGGCTACCTGCGCGAGCTGCAGGCCGACGAGACGCCCGACGGCCGCGCGCGCATCGAGAACCTGCAAGAGCTCGTGGGCGTCGCGCGCGAGTTCGAAGCCAACCCCGAGAACGGCACGACGATCGACGATTTCCTGTCGAACATCGCGCTCATCACCGACATCGACACGCTCGATCCCGAGTCGTCGTTCGTCACCCTGATGACGATGCACGCGGCCAAGGGCCTCGAGTTCCCGATCGTGTTCCTCACCGGGCTGGAAGAAGGCGTGTTCCCGCACACGCGCGCGCTGACCGACATGACGGAGCTCGAAGAAGAGCGCCGGCTGGCGTACGTCGGCGTGACGCGCGCGATGGACCGCATCTACCTCTCGTTCGCCGCGCGGCGAACGCTGTTCGGCAACACGTTCTCGCACCCGAAGTCGCGGTTCATCGAAGAGATGCCGTCGATCGAGGTCATCGGCGGCGTCGGCATCGGGCCGCGGCCCGGCGGCGGGCGCTGGCGCGAGGTCTCGATCCACGAGAACGCCGGCGCGGGCGTCGGCATGGAGCTCAACCCCGGCGACAAGGTCCGTCATCCCAAATGGGGCGAGGGCACGGTCGTCAACACGGTCGGCGCGGGCGGTGACGGGCTGCTCACGATCAACTTCCCCAACGTCGGTCAGAAGATGGTGATGTTGAAATACGCGCCGCTCGAAAAGGTCATCGCGTAGCGCCGTGTCCACACTGCGCGTCGGGGTGGCCGGCGCGCTCGGGAGACTGGGCCGCGTCGCCTGTGCCGCGATCGAAGCCGCCGACGACCTGACGTTGTCGGCGGCGTTCGCGCGCCGCGGCGGCGAACGGCTCGGCGGCGTGGCGATCGATGACGATCTCGGGGAGTTCGTCGGGCGCGGGCTCGATGTTGTGGTGGACTGCACCGTCTACCCGGTGACGGTCGACGTGGCGGGCGCTTCCATCGACGCGAAGATACCGGTTGTGATCGGAGCGACCGGCTGGACCGACGACGAGCTCGCCGCGCTCGCCGAGCGCTGCGACGATGCGGGCGTGCCGGCGATGCTAGTGCCCAACTTCTCGTTCGGCGCGGTGCTGATGATGCGCTTCGCCGCGCAGGCGGCCCGCGTGTTCCCGCGCTCCGAGATCATCGAGCTGCACCACGACCAGAAGCGCGACGCACCGAGCGGCACCGCGAAGCTCACCGCGCGCCGCATCCACGACGCGGGTGCGCCACTGCCGCCGATCCACAGCGTCCGGCTGCCGGGCCTGATGGCGCACCAGGAAACGATCTTCGGCGGTACGGGCGAGACGCTGACGCTGCGCCACGACACGGTCTCGCGCGAGTCGTACGGCCCCGGCATCGTCGCGGCAGTGCACGCGGTGCGCGACCAGCGCGGCCTCGTCATTGGACTTGATGCGATCGTCGACCGAATGGTCGCCTCATGATTCGCCTCCCGCATGCCGCCCTAAGCCTTTCGAACCATCGGCCACGATCGTGGCGCACCCTTCGACAAGCTCAGGGTGACATGATATGAGGGTCGCGATCATCGGCGCGACCGGCGTTGTGGGCGGCACCATCTTGCGCGTGCTCGAGGAACGGAATGTTCCCGTCGGGACGCTGCTGGCGTACGCGTCTCGCGATCGTGCGGAAGGCGTGCAGTTTCGCGGTGCGACCGTGCCCGTGTTCGCCGCGACGCGCGAGCGTCTTATCGCCGACCGGCCGGACGTGGCGTTCTTCGCGTCGAGCGACGATGCCAGCGCCGAAATGGCCGGCGCGCTCGCCGATTCCGGGGCGGTGGTCATCGACAACTCCGCGACGTTCCGGATGGCGGACGGTGTGCCGCTGGTCGTGCCGGAGGTGAACCCGCACGCCGTGCGCGAGGAGCACCGCATCTTCCCCGTCGCGAACTGCACCGCGATCGTGCTGACCGTCGCATTGGCCCCGATCGAACGCGCGATCGGGCTGCGCAGCGTGCGCGTCGCGACGTATCAGGCAGTCAGCGGAGCGGGCCGCGCCGGGCTCGACACGCTGGCGCGCGAGGAGCAGGGCGAGGGGCCCGACGGCACGTTCGCCGCGCCGATCTTCCGCAACGTCGTCCCGCAAGTGGGCGGCTGGGACGGCGACGGCGACACCGGCGAGGAGAAGAAGGTCGTCGCGGAAACGCGCAAGATGCTGGACCGCCCCGACCTCGCCATGGCGGCGACGACCGTGCGCGTCCCGGTGATGCGCGCACACAGCGAATCCGTTTTCTTCGAAACGCCCCGCCCCGTGGGCGTGCGCGAGTTGCACGATGCGCTGCGCGGTGCGCCCGGCGTGGTGCTCCACGAGCGCGGCATCGTCACCCCGCGCGACGTCGAAGACACCGACCTCGTCCACGTCGCACGCATCCGCCCGGAACCCGACGACCCAACGAACACGCGCTTCCAGATGTGGATCGTCGGCGACCAACTCCGCAAAGGCGCCGCCACGAACGCGGTGCAGATCCTGGAACTGCTGATCGAGAAGAACATGGTGCCCAACGCGACGGCCACGCCCAATGTTCCATCGCGCAACGCGACGACCTCACCCAATGTCACCCTGAGCCTGTCGAAGGGTGCGCCACCATTCGAGGTCCGGCGATGAACGTCGTCGTGCTCAAGTTCGGCGGCTCTTCGCTCGCCAGTGACGAACTGCGCGAGATCGCGGCGTCGCGCGTGCTCGACGTCGTGCGGCGCGGGGATTCGCCGGTGGTGGTGTGCTCCGCGATGGGGCGCGCGCCCGACGCATACGCCACCGATACGCTTGCAGGGATGCTGGGGCCGGTTCGTAGCGGGCCGAATCGTGATCTGCTGCTCGCGTGCGGTGAGTCGATCGCGTGCGCGGTGTTCGCGGAGCTGCTGTCGTCGCTCGGCGCACCCGCGCAGGCGATGAACGGCTTGCAGGCCGGTATCGTGACCGACGATCGCTACGGCGACGCGGAGATATCCGAGGTCGATCCGTCGCCCGTGCGCGCGGTCCTGTCGCGCGGCGTCATCCCCGTGGTGACGGGCTTCCAGGGCGGCACGCGCGAGCGCGCCGTCACCACGCTGGGGCGCGGGGGCAGCGATCTCACCGCAGTCGCGCTCGGCGACGCGCTCGGCGCGTCGTCGGTCGAAATCTACACCGACGTGTCCGGCGTGATGACCGGCGACCCGCGCCGCGTCGCGGGCGTGAACCCGCTGGAGCGCGTCACGCAGGCCGAGATGGTCGAGCTCGCCGGCAACGGCGCAAAGGTGATGCATTACAAGGCCGCGGAGCTCGCGCACGCGACGCGCACGCCGTACGTGATCAAGGGCTTGCGGAGCGGCGTCGGCACGACCGTCGACGACGACGCGCCCATCGACACGGAGCGCCCCGTCACCGGCCTCACCGTGATCCGCGATGTGACGTTTTGCCGCATCATCCAAGGGCTTACCGAAGACGTGGACCGCTCCGACGTGGACCGCGACGTTCTGGCGCGCGTCGCCGAGCGCGGAATCTCGATCGACATGGTGAACGTCAACGACGCCGGCGTGTTCTTCATCGTCGACGACGAGCACGCCGACGCGGTCCGACCCGCGCTCGCGGATCTCAACCTCGCGCTGCGGATGCGGCCACACTGCTCGAAGATCTCGGTGGTGGGTGCAGGGATGCGCGGCACGTCCGGCGTCATCTATCGCGTCGTGAAGGCCGTCACCGACGCAGGCGTGGAGATCATCCACTCCACCGACTCCAACATCACGATCTCGATCCTGGTCCCAGCCGACCGCGCGCACGACGCCGAGCAGGCGCTGCACGATGCATTCCGGCTCGGCCGCGGCGCGATGGCGCGATGAAAAACCTCGGCCGCCTCCTCACCGCGATGGTCACGCCGTTCGACGCGGCCGGCGCGCTGAACATGCGCGAGGCGATTCGCATCGCAGAATTCCTCGTCGAGCGCGGCAACGACGGCCTCGTGCTGGCCGGCTCGACCGGCGAGGGCAACGCGCTCGACACCGGCGAGAAGCTCACGCTGTTCGGCGAGGTGAAGAAGGCGCTGGGATCGAGCGCCACCGTGATCGCCGGGACCGGCGGCAACAACACGCGCCAGTCCATCGAGCTCACGAAGCAGGCCGAGGACGTCGGCGTCGACGGCGTGCTGCTCACGGTGCCGGCGTACGTCAAGCCGACGCAGGAAGGCATGCTCGAGCATTTCGGCGCGATCCTCGAAGCGACGTCGCTGCCCGCGATCATCTACAACATCCCCGGCCGCACCGCGTCGAACATGCTGCCCGCAACGTTCACCGAGCTGACGCGGCGCCATGCGAACGTCGCCGGGATCAAAGAATCGACCGGCGACATGAACCAGTTCACCGCGATCCTCCGGGACCGCGCGCGCGCGGACGTGACGTTCTGGGCAGGCGACGATTACATCTACCTGCCGTCGCTCGCGATCGGCGGTTACGGCTTGATTTCGGTCGCCGGTCACCTGTGCGGGCGCGAGTTGCGCGCGATGGCCGATGCGTTCGACGCGGGCGACGTCGACACGGCCGCGCGAATCCATCAGGACCTTTCGCCGCTCATCGCGGCGCTGTTCATGACGTCCAACCCAATCCCGGTGAAGTGGGCGATGGGGGCGTACGGCTTCGACGTGGGCCCGTGCCGCTCGCCGATGGGTCCGATGCCCGAATCGCTCAAAGCGACGCTCGAGCCGCTCATCGCACCGTACCGCCCGTAGGCCTTCGACGCGCTCAGGATGACATCGGAAGCTCCGTCATTCCACGTGCTCGGCTGTCGCGTCGATGCGGTCGGGCGCGACGCGGCCGTTGCGTGCATCGCCGCGCTCGCCAATGGGAATGAGTCGGGGCTCGTGGTGACGCTTGGTGTCGAGATGGTGATGGCGGCGCAGCGGGATTCGGCCTTTCGCGACACGATCAACCGCGCGGTGCTCGTCACGTGCGACTCCATCGGGCTGCTGCTCGCGTCGCGGCTGCACGACGGGCCCGTACGCGAGCGCGTCACGGGCGTCGAACTGGTCGATGCGCTAGCCGAGCGCTCGGCGTCGGTGGGCGACGTGCGTTTGTATCTGCTCGGCGCCGGCGGCGACACCGCCGCGCGCGCGGGCGACGCGCTGCGGCGCGCGCATCCCGGTGCGATCATCAGCGGCGCGCGCGACGGGTACTTCCGTCCCGATGAAAGCGACGCCGTGGCCGCGGCCATACGCGCGAGCGGCGCGAACGTGCTGCTCGCCGGAATGGGTTTCCCGAGGCAAGAGTTCTGGATCGAGCAACATCTTGCCGCAACGGGCTGCGGCGTAGGCGATCGGCGTCGGCGGCTCGTTCGACGTGTACGCGGGGAACGTTGTGCGTGCGCCCGAGTTTTTCCGGCGCACGGGTTTGGAGTGGGCATACCGGCTGGGCAAAGAGCCGCACCGCTGGCGCCGCCAACTCGCGCTGCCGCAATTCGCGCTCGCCGCACTGCGAGAGGCCGTGACCGCGCGCAAAGACCGGAAGCCGCAGCAGTGATCGTACGGGTGTCGTCTGCATGTTTTCGCATTGCCGCGCGAGGCGGAACGTGCGCGTGTGGACATCTTCTTGCGAGCGCCTATCTGCTTGTTGCACCGGTGACTAACCAAAGTTAACGTAAGCCCAACAGGGAGAGCTGACCCGTTTAGACCATGTTTCGCTTTCAAGACTCGCCGGGTCGTGGATACAACGATCAAAAAAACCGAAGGACCACAAAAAATGACGGCTCAAGATCGGAAGGTCATCTACGAAGCGGTCCATAGCTACGGCTCAGAAGAAGATCGCGTCGATAACCGAAAGTCAATCGGACTCTACAGCACGCGGGAAAACGCCGAAGCCGCGATCGAGAGGGTGAAGGACAAGCCAGGTTTTCGCTCGCGGCAGGATGGCTTCGAAATCGACGAGATTCGACTTGATAAGGATTCATGGGTTGACGGATTTGAAAACGCATGGCCGGACGGTACGTGGACGTCCGCGGACGAAGACTAATAGCGCTTCTATTCATGCATTGCGCTCGACGTACCGGGCATTAGTCGTTCGCGGGGGAGCAGGCATAAACAGATCGGTCTGCCAATCGGCCGCTGCAGCGGCCGAGCAGCGGCCGAGCAGTTACGAGGACTTGACGGACCGCACGCGTCAAGAACTGCTCAATCCGACATGGTTTAGATCGCTCGACGACGCCCGCCGGCACGCCGCTGCATGGCGGCACGATTACAACACGAATCACCCGCACAGTTCTCTCGCCGATCTGACGCCCGAAGAGTTCGCGCGCCGATCGGAGAAGCAAGCCAACATCGCGGTCACTTGTGGAGCCATTGCGGTATAAAAATCGGGGGAAGACCCTCAGGGCTAAACGTCAGAGGGTTCACATCGGTAAATCAGTCAGCAGAAATACAATAAAGTGCAATTGCCACCCGGAACCATCTTCGCGCCATATTAACTGCTATTAATCGCATGTGGGATGTCGCAAGATATGATTGGCCGAGTCTTCGGGCAATGGGTTCCGCTGCTGATATTCCGGCGGCGCTGATCGACCTCTGCCACGCGACAACCGATGCCGAGGCCGATAAGGCATATTGGCGTATAGACAATGTCGTTGTTGTACAAGGACGACTGTTCGAGGCTGCTGCGGCGACGGCAACGTGCATCCTGACGTGCTTGCCGGGGACGGTGGGCATCGCACGAACGAGATTACTCGAGCTCTTGGTCCAACTGGGAAACGGGGAACCTGATCCTAGTGAGCTCGCGCTAGGGAACGTCACGTTGTCGGACGTCGTACGGCGCGAGCTCACGCGCGCATTCTCGTTTTATGCTTATTTGATACAAAGCGGACTTCACGACTCGAACGAAACTGAGTGCCTCATACATTGTATCGACTTGCTTCTAGTCTGCTCGCTCTATGAAAGAAGCCTCAAAGATCGCGTAGTTTGGTATTACGAAATGCTACTCGAGAACGGCATAGAGCAGGATGAGGTCCGCCAGCTGATCTCCAACTGCTTGATAGAGGTGCGGAAGTAGTAGCGCAGACAAGAATGGCGATGAAGCCTCCAAATGTGACTGTCGCCTCGAGCCTTTCGAGGGGCGCACGCCTGATTGAGCCCCCATCGGTATCAGCGCGCTGATACCGATGGCCTGCCACGACTCGCGCATCGCGCCTACGACCGTGCGGGCTTGCGGCATCCGGCGTCGCGATCGAGAAGGCATGGAATGAGCGTTCGGCGCCCACTGCCGCGTCGCTCGGCTCGTCAGCTGGGCGCCGTTGTCGAACCGAAGCGTCCTCGACAGAGGCCGTGCAAGGCGATCGCCTCGAAGGGTGGCGATGACGCGGCGATTGCTGAAGCCGCGTTGGACCTCGATGGCCGAGCACTCGGGGTGAAGTCGTCGATAACCATCAGCATGCGGATCACACGGCCACCCCCGTGAGCGTATCCTGCATGAAGTCCGAGCGACCAGCGCTCGTTCAGCGCGCTCACCAGCGTGATCGCGTTACCGCGGATATACCGGACGTGGCGTTTCTTGCGGGCGCGCACCTGCAGGGCCAGGCTCGCGGTACAAACTCCAGCTAGTGCATAACGCCGGTTATTCGGCAACCGCGCAGCAGGAACAGGCGCTCCATTAGGATGGCGACATGGTCCTCTTCGTTACCGACGCCAACGGAACGTGGTGGACTTCAAGGTTGAGATCACTCCGCGCGATGCAAGCCGGGCCGGGCTCACCATGTACGATCGTGACGCAGCTGGCGTCGTCGTCGCCGGCCGCAATGCGACTGGACAAGCGAATCTCGTGCCCTAGATCCCTGGGATGGAAGCGAGTTCGGCTTTGGACCCGGTGCTTCCGCCGGCCTGAAAACTCCAGCTTGCAATACGCGTTCTACGCACGCCTCGACGGTTTCAAAATCAACGACATCCAGAGCAACGGGTACGCGCATTCGACCCGGCGCTCGGCAGCTGGACCACTCCCCACGCCTTCGAAGGCGACGTCCACGACCCGGCATCGCAACAGAAATACATGTTTCTTACCAGAATCGTCGACGATCGTTGCGTCGTCGGACGCCCTAATAGAATACGCGGCAAGGCGAAAGAGGCCGGACCCCCACCACGGCAAACCGCGTCCTCCGCGGGAAACAATTAAGTGGCCCGATAGACTCACGGAAGAACACCTGCCGGACTCGTACCACCCACCCCGGGGTGGCCCGCGCAAGAACCGTGATGGGGACTTTGTTGACGCAGACGGAAACACATGGCGTAATCCGCCTTCCGGCGAACGACACGGCGCGCCTCATTGGGATGTTAGTGGCAAGGACTGGAAAAAGCGGCATCCCGAAAAGGGCGGGCACAACGTTCCGATCAGGCCTCCAGAACCAGAAGCAAAACCGGAGCCTCCAGGTCCGGAATAATCGATTGACCTCTCGGGCAAGAGCGGATGATGCAAACATGAGTAAAGAGATAACGCGTACCGTTTTCGTCGTCCCATTCTTTTGTGACGGCGAAATTGTCAAGATGCGTGTATATTCAAATCCATTGGCGGCTCAGCGCGCTCTAAAGCGCTATGTCAGCTATTCTCAGCTGCTCAGGCGAGTAAAGCTCGAGAACCCAAAAATCTCAGCAAGGCGCGCAACCCTCCACGCATATGCCGCAATTGGAAATACGCGATTAGCCGGAACGGTAGTCTATGAGATCGCCGTCGACGATAGGACTCGAGGCGCCAGAGTCGTCAAGAGCCGAGCTGTGGGCTTGCGCTTTGAATAAGTTGGATGTTTCGAATAAGTGAGGTTGAATTAGGCATCTTGATTCGAGACACTTCGAAGTCAGGGAAAAAGCGCGAAAAAGGTTTCTTTGCCAGTTTGGTTCAGTTAAGTTTTCAGCCCCCCGGGTTGGGCAGCCGATGATGTCCATTTCGACCAGCTCTCGGGTCCCTAGCGAAATGTGCAAGACGGGTTACGATGGGCAGGGCATGCATGTGAGGCGCTGCTTGAAGTCAAGCGTAGTATTTCAACGCATGAGTATTTGAGTGACCTGCGGACCGCCTTAGTCGCGCTACCACTTGATGAGTCTGCACGCGTCCGGCTATGGAACCAAGCTATTGGCATTCTGCCGGGGTTCAGTCGGAGCCGCCCTCGTTGATTTTACTTAAGAAGGACCTCTTTAACGAGCGGCACGATGAGGACTACGCTCGTCGGCTCGACATGCCGGTCAGTGGATTTCCCGACGTGAACGTTGTCTTTGCATCGTACCGCAATTTCAACGAGGTCGATTTTCAGAATGTAATCTTCCTTGTCGTGACTTTTTCGTGAGTCAGTGACGGGTAGTCTAGTTTCATACCGCTCGAGGCGCAAAGGCAAATTGTGTATCTCCGAATCAAGTCGGTTGACAGCAAGTCTCTCGTTCTAGAATGCGGCTCGGGTCCCGTTCTGATCGGCCAATATATGAACTCTGCAGAATATCGTGTCGTCGCCGCGCTTCTTAGCGCGATCGGCTCCGGGATACCTGACCCGATGGTCGCCATCATTGCCGAGAGCGTGAAAGGAGAGTGGGATAGCCCTGTTCATACGCGCGGTGGCGGCGCGATTTCGCCCTTGTCGGTTGAGCAAATGCGAGACACGGAGCAGGAGGGGTGGGTCAGCGTTCCCGGCATCGTCAACGACGATCTTCCTTCCTCGGAGGCGCGAGTCCATCGAGGAGTGCGCGTACCTTTCCTTTGGGAGAAATCATTGTTTCATAACATCTGGCTCCGTACGAAGGTCGGCGGCGACAGCTCATGAGTTGGAGAAAGCTGTGCGTGGTGAGAAGCTCGTGGAAATCGCTGCCGGATACTACGAGATTGAGGTAGGTATTCATGAACAATGGCTCTTTGATATGGTCGTTCTGAAGACCGCGCGAGTTATGAGCGAGTTTAATCAGCTCTGACCAAGGGATTCGCTTGAATCTGGCCCGGTTCCGTGGAGACTTTCGATGCCGGGCCGTCGTTTCGACGGCTTGACGCCGATAGCAGCCCGCGTGACCCGAGCGCCCGAGCCTGCCAGACAACTGCCAATGACAGGAATCCGCGTTAGGGAGCGCGCCTATCGACGGTCTGGAGGTGCACCCGTGATCCAGCGACGTTTCGCGCTCGCTGCCGCGCTCGCGCTCGCGGTTGCGCTCGTTCCGCGCACGGCCAGCTCGCAAGCCGCGACGCTGCTGCCCGCCGGAGCGGCGAAGCTGCCGTTCCAACGGCTCGGCATCGACGGCGATCACTCGGCGGTCGAGTTTCGCATCGGGTTCATGGGCGTGTCGTCGGTCCACGGATCCTTCGGGACGTGGGAAGGGACGATGATGCTCGATCCCGCGCACTTCGAGCGCAGCACCGTGACGATCACGATTCTCGCCGACAGCATCAACACGAGCGTGCCGGCGCGCGACCGCGATCTGCGCAGCGATCACTTCGTCGACGTGAAGAAATTTCCGTACATCACCTTCACGTCGGCGAGCATCGCGCCGCATGGAAAGGCGTACACGGTGACCGGCAGCCTGACGATGCACGGTGTCACCAAGACCGTCGCCCTGGAGCTCACGCCGGTCCATCCGCTCGTCAAGGACGCGTGGCAGAACCAGCGGATGGGTTTCACCGCGACGCTCTCGCTCAACCGCAAGGATTACGGCATCGAGGGCATCGCGTTCTGGAACAACGAGTTCGATCCGGGCCGCCGCGCCGTCGCGGACCGGGTCGACATCGACGCGACCGTCGAGGCGGAGCTGGCCAACATGGACACGCGCGATTTGCCCAAGGCGCAAGCGCTGATCAAGCGCATCGACGCCGACGGCTTGCCCGCTGCGCTCGCCGCCGTGCGCAGCGGCGCGCCGGACCTGCATGCCGACGCGTTCGCGGCGTACCGTGCGATGCTGATGAACGCCGGGTCGAAGCTGCGCCAGAGCGGGCGGTTCGCCGACGCCGCTGCCGTGTACCGCGCGCTGGCCGAACTCGATCCGCGCGATGCCGAAGCGCTCGCTGGGCTGGGCGAGATGGAGCTGCTCGCGGGCGACAAGCGGCGCGCCGTCGCCGACTTCAAGCGCGCCGCCGCGGCCGACCCCACCAATACCGTCGCGCTGGAGTACCTCCGCCACCTCGGCGCCTGACCGGGCCGGAGAGCCGAAAACGGGGAACAAGGACGCTTGATGCGCGCGATGATACTCGCGGGCGGCATGAGCACGCGGCTCTACCCGCTCACCAAGCAAGTTCCCAAGCCGATCGTGCCAGTGGCCGGCGAACCCATCAGCGGCCACGTGATGCGCTGGCTGTCGTCGTTCGGCTATGACGAGGTCGCGATCAACGTATTCTACCTCGCCGATCTGGTGCAAGCGACGTTCGGCGACGGCAGCCGCTACGGCGTGCAGCTCCATTACCTGCGCGAGCGCGAACTGACCGGGAGCGCGGGCGCGCTCAAGCAGATGGAAGGATGGTTCGACGGCACGTTCGTCGTGGTCGGCTGCGACGACCTCACCGACGCGGACCTCGCGTCGCTGGTGCGCTTCCACAAAGCGCGCGGCGCGCTCGCAACGATCGGCTTGCTGAAAGTCGACGAGGTCGATCAGTACGGCGTCGTGATCCTCGATGACGATGGGCGCATCACCGGCTTTCAGGAAAAGCCCGCCAAAGGCACGGAGAAGTCGAAGCTCGCGAACACCGGGATCTACGTGTTCGAGCCGGCGATCTTTGACCGCATCCCCGCGAACACGTTTTACGACTTCGGCAAACAGGTGTTCCCGGAGCTGGTCGCCGACGGGCTGCCGTTCTACGGGATGGAACTCAAGGGCGCGTACTGGCGCGACATCGGCACGCCCGAAGAATACCGCCGCGCAACGGACGACGTGTTGTCGGGCCGCGTGCACGTGCGCGGTGCGCGCGCGACCGGCATTCCGCCCGGCGTCGTCGTGCCGGCGAGCGCGCGCATCGAAGGCGACGTGCGCATCGGCGACGGCGCCGAGATCGGCGAACGCGCGCAGGTCGTCGGGCCCAGCGTAATCGGCGACGGAGTGCGCATCGGCGACGGCGCGGAGCTTGTGCGCGCGATCGTCTGGAACGGCTCGGCGATCGGCGCGGGCGCGGTCGTGCGCGACACGATCGTCGGCGAGCGTTACGTCGTCGAGGACGGCGCGGTCTTGGACGGGGCGATCGTCGCGAACGAGCCCAGCCCCGCGTGACCTAGCGCGGCGCGCGCGCTGCGTGATCGACAGGTGTGCTCGATTTCGTTCGCACCTGGCTGTTCCCGGCGGCGTGCGTCGCGTGCGACGCGCCCGGCCCGGCGCTGTGCGCGCGCTGTGCGCCGGCGCCGCGCGACGCGGTCGCCTTTGCGCTCGACGGGATTCCCGCGTTCGCGCTGGGCGCGTACGACGGCGCGCTGCGCCGGGCGGTCGTCGCGATGAAGCACGGTGAGCGCGACCCGCTCGACGCGTTCGCCGATCTCCTGGCGGCGCGCGCGCCGCTCCACGGCACGCTGGTCCCACTGCCCACCTCGCGCCGGCGCAGCGCGGAGCGCGGGTTCGATCAGAGCGTCGAGCTGGCGCGCCGCGTCGCCGCGCGCCGCGGGGTCGTGTGCGCGGAAGTGCTGCGCAAACGCGGCGGCGCTCAGGAGAAACGAACGCGCCTTGAACGCCTCGAAGCGGCGGACCGTTTTCGGCTGCGCGTCGACGTCACGCTACCGGCCTGCGCGACGCTGCTCGACGACGTCTGCACGACCGGCGCCACGGCCCGCGACGCCGCCGGCATCCTGCGCCGAGCGGGCGTGGAGATACGCGGGATCGTAGTCCTGGCGCGGACCGGTGAATAAGGCGGCCTTGGCGGAACCAAGCCTCGCCCGCGCCGGGTCAATAACCACGATGAAAGCAACCTGGAACGGCGCCGTCCTCGCCGAGAGCAACAACACCGAAGTCGTCGAGGGAAATCAGTATTTTCCGCCCGACGCCGTCGACAAGCAGTACTTCAAGCCGTCCGAGACGCACTCGGTCTGCCCGTGGAAAGGGACTGCGAGCTACTACACCGTCGAGGTGGACGGCAAGCGCAATCCCGACGCGGCGTGGTTCTACCCGCAGGCGAAAGACGCGGCGAAGAACATCGAGGGCTACGTCGCCTTCTGGAAGGGCGTCGAGGTCACGCCGTAGACCGCGACCGCAGCTATCTCGCGCGCGCCGTGGAACTGGCGTCGCGCGCCGTCGCGGATGCGGCGCCGAACCCATCGGTTGGATGCGTCATCGTGCGCGACGGCGTGACGCTGGGCGAGGGGTGGCATCATCGCGCCGGCGAGGCGCACGCCGAGGTCGAGGCGTTGCGCGACGCGCGCGCGCGCGGACACGAGCCGCGCGGCACGACGGCATACGTGTCGCTCGAACCGTGCAACCACCATGGGCGCACGCCGCCGTGCTCCGAAGCGCTGGTCAATGCCGGCATCGCGCGCGTCGTGATCGGCGCGCTCGATCCGAATCCCAAGACTGGTGTGCAACGCTCGGGCGCAAGCCGCTTGCGTGATGCGGGGATCGCCGTGGACGTTGTCGACGACGCTGCAGCGCGCGCGCTGATCGAACGTTTCCGCTGGACGATCGCGCACGATCTGCCGTACGTCACGCTGAAGATGGCCGCGTCGCTGGACGGCTACGTCGCGTCGCGGCCCGGCGAGCAGCAGTGGCTGACGGGCCCGCTCGCGCGCGAGCGCGTGCGCGACCTGCGCATCGAGCACGACGCCGTGATGGTCGGGGCGGGCACGGTTCGCGTCGACGACTCGCTGCTCACCGTGCGACCGCACGCAACGCGCCGCAAGCCGTACGCGCGCGTCGTCGTCTGCGAAGCAGGGCCCCTACCGCCCGCCAGCCGCATCTTGGCTCCGCCGCTGGACGCCCCGGAGGGTTCGTACCGGCCGACGATCCTGCTCGCGCCGCCGGCCGCGCGCGCCACGCTGGCGGCGCTGGAACCCGTCGCGGACGTGGTATACGTGGCCGACGGCGACGAGGCGCACCTCGATCTGCGGGCCGCGCTGCGCGCGTTGCGCGAGCGCGACATCGCGACCGTCCTGTGCGAGGGCGGCCCGACGCTCGCGGGCCGGCTGCTCGAGGCGGGCCTCGTCCAGCGCGTGGTGTGGTTCCTCGCGCCGGCGTTCCTGCGCGGCGACGACGCCGTCCCGGCCCTCGCCGGGGGCGACGTGAGCCGCCGAAACGGGTGGCGGTTCGACCGCATCGAACGCGTCGGCGACGACATGCTGCTCTCCGCGGATCTCACCTCGTGTTCTCCGGCCTGATCGTGCATGAAGGCCGCGTCGCTTCGGTCGAAGGCGACGGGCGGCGCGGCATCACGCTCGTCGTCGAGGCGCCCGACGCCATCTCCGACGGCGTGGCGATCGGCGACTCGATCGCGATCAACGGCGCGTGCCTCACCGCGGTGGGTTTCGACGCGCGCACGGTGCGGTTCGACGTCGTCCCCGAAACGGTCGCGCGCACCGGCTTCGATCGCCTGCGCGCGGGCGACCGCGTCAACGTCGAACTCTCGCTGCGCGTCGGCGACCGGCTCGGCGGCCACTTCGTGTACGGCCACGTCGACGGCACCGCGTCGATCCTCGCCAAAGAGCCCGAAGGGCAAGGCTTCCGCCTGCATGTTGTGCTGCCCGACGCGCTCGCGCCGTACCTCGTCGAGAAGGGCTACGTCGCGATCGACGGCGTCAGCCTCACCGTCGCATCAGCCGATCGCGAGCGCTTCACCATCGCGCTGATCCCGGAGACCGCGCGCCGCACGACGCTCGGTACGAAGGGCCCCGGCGACCGCGTCAACCTGGAGATCGATCCCGTCGCGCGCTACGCGCAAGGCGCGGTGGCCGCGTACACGCAGCAGCGCGACTCGGCGCCGACCGCCGACGATCTCGCCTGGGCGTACGAGATCTAGCGCATCGTGCCTGAAGGCACCGTTGCGCCCATTCGCGTGGGCCCCGAGGTGCGCGAGCGCGTGCGCTGGCGCGATGTCGACATCATGGGCGTCGTGCACTACGCGAACTATCTGCGCTTCATGGAAGCCGCCGAGAGCGAGTTCTTTCGCGCGCTCGGTTTTCCGTACGACGTCATCGCCAACGAGCTCGGCGTGTGGATCGCGCGCGTGCACCTCGAGTGCGACTACCGCGCGCCGGCGAAGCTCGACGACGAGATCACGTGCCGCGCGGAGCTTCAGAAGCTGGGCGGGTCGTCGATGACGTTCGCGTTCCCGGTGGACCGCGCGGACGGCCTCCGTCTCATCGACGGCAAGCTCGTGCTCGCCGCGCTCGACCGCACGACGCTGCGCGCGGCGCGCATCCCGCCACCGCTCGCGGCTGCGTTACGCGCGCCGTAGGCTAGGTTGGCGCAGTTCGTGGCCAAGCTGACCGCGGCGTCGGCCGGCACACGGTATCCATACGGGTACGGCACGGGCAATATGCTCGTGTACCTGTTCTAGGCGCGGAAAAGCGGGCGTGCGAGGGCGGCGCTGGATCGTGATACTGACCGGTGCGGTTGCCGCCGTCGCCGCGGTTTTCGCGTATTTTGTCAGCCCGTGCTCGGATTTCTTTCCGTCCCACGACTCGGCGAGCGTGGTTTCGATGGAGCAGCGCGATCTGCTGCGAGCCGCCACGAGCATCTATGAAAAACTGCAAAGAAGTCCGTATTCGAGCGACCCTACGCTACCGAAACCACTCAAAGCGCGCGTTTCTGGAAAGCGAAATGCCGTTCTTGCGGTCGCCGCCCCGATATCGTCGAATGCGCTGATCTATGCCCAAGCGTGGTATGACGTCTACCGTCGATACCATGGCGGCACGTGTACCGTTTCTCTCCGTGTGGTCTGGAAGTCGGGAGCGCGGACCCAAACGTTCCCGATAAGTGATATCTAGTCGCGTGCCGCCACCGCTCGCGGTGGCGCACGCGCGCCCTAGCTATGCTTCGTCCGATGCCAGGATCGTGTAGACGTCCTTGCGCGCTTTGTCGACGATCTCGCGCACTTTCTCGAGCGTCGCGTCGTCGGTGTGGCGCGCGTTCCAGACGGCGGCGACGAACTTCATCACCGACTCGCGCAGCTTGTGCCGCACGTTCGGCGCGTCGTCTTCGTCCTCGTCGGGATCGGCGGCGCGGTTCGCGAGCAGCTCGCGCCCGCTGTCGGTGATCGTGTAGACCCGCTTGCCGTCGACCTGGTCCGAGGTGACGAAGCCGCCGTCTTCGAGCAACTGCAGCGTGGGATAGACCGACCCCGCGCTCGGGCGGACGCCGCGGCGCTCCTCGATGCCCTTGATGATGTCGTAGCCGTGCCGCGGCCCCTCGGCGAGGAGCTCGAGCACGAGATACTTCACGTCGCCGCGCCGCGTGCGCGGCGACCAGCCGCCGGCCTTCCAGCCGCCCCATTCTTTGCTGTAGCCAAGCCCCCAGGCGCGAGGCCCGTGGCCTCCATGCCGGTGCCCGAAGAAGGCCCGGCCTAAATCATGAATCATGTCGCGATACTATTCGATATATCGCGATAAGTCAACTGGACAGCGGCGTCCGGTCGAAAATACGGGCGAAGCGCGACTTGACACCTGATAAGCCTTCGAGAGAGTCTAAGAGAGCGTGGACAAGTTTTCTGACGAGTTGGCCTCGGCGATGGCCGGCGCAGGCTTAACAGCTGCTCAGGTCGCGCAGCGATCGGGACTCACCGAGGCAGCGATCTCGCTCTTGCGAAGCGGGCGCAGACAGCCGAGCTACCGCACGGTGCGAACGCTAGCTTCGGTTTTGCCGGCGCTGGGTCCGAGGCTTGCGACCGAGCGGAGTACCATGGATTCCATCGAGTCCGCCATCGCCGACGTACGGGACGGCAAGATGGTCGTCGTTATGGACGACGAGGACCGGGAGAACGAGGGCGACCTCGTCATGGCTGCCGAGAAGGTCACGCCCGAGGCGATCAACTTCATGCGCAAGGAGGGCGGCGGGCTCATCTGCGTGCCGATGACGTCCGAACGGCTCGATGCGCTGCAGATCCCGAACATGGTCAACGACAACACTGCGCCGCTCGGCACCGCGTTCTCGGTGTCGGTCGAAGCGCGCGGCCGCGTCACCACGGGCATCTCGGCGCAGGACCGTTCGAACACGATCCGCGCACTGATCGATCCGAAGTGCGGTCCGTCCGACTTTCTCCGCCCTGGGCACACGTTTCCACTGCGCGCGCGCGACGGCGGCGTGCTCGTGCGCGCCGGGCAGACCGAAGCGTCCGTCGATCTTGCGAAGCTCGCGGGGTTGTATCCCGCCGGCGTGATCTGCGAGATCATGGACGAGGACGGCTCGATGATGCGCCGCGACAATCTCAAGGCATTCAGCGAGAAGCACGGGCTGCGCATCATCACGGTCAAAGACTTGATCGCCTACCGCATGCAGCACGAGAAACTCGTCGAGCGGATCGCAGAGTTCTCGTTGCCGACCACCAACGGCGCGTTCCACGGTGTCGCGTATGAGTCGCGGCTCGACAAGATCGCGCACGTCGCGCTGGTGATGGGCGACATCGGCGACGGCAAGAACGTGCTCGTGCGCGTGCACAGCGAGTGCCTCACCGGCGACGCGCTCCACTCGCTGCGCTGCGACTGCGGTCCACAGCGCGACGCGGCGCTCGCCGCGATCGCGCGTGAAGGCCGCGGCGTCTTTCTCTACCTGCACCAAGAAGGCCGCGGCATCGGCTTGTCCAACAAACTGCGCGCGTACGCGCTGCAAGACGCCGGCGCCGACACCGTCGAAGCCAACACGTTGCTCGGCCTGCCGGCGGACAAGCGCGATTACGGCATCGGCTCGCAGATCCTCGCCGATTTGGGCGTGCGCGAAATGCGACTGCTCACCAACAACCCCAAGAAGATCGCGGGGCTCGAAGGGTTCGGGTTGACGATCAAGGAGCGCGTGCCGATTCAGATCACGCCCACGCCGCACAACGCGCACTACATGGACACCAAGCGCGACAAGATGGGACACATGTTCGGCGCGCCCAACCCGGTCGGTGCCGAATGAAGACGGAAAAAAGGCAAACGCTCCCCGACGCCAGCGGCAAGTCGTTTGCGATCATCGTCGCCGACTTCTACGCCGATCTCGCCGCGCAGCTCGAGGACGGCGCGCGGCGCGGTCTGCGTGATTGCGGCGTCGCCGACGACAAGGTCGAGGTGGTGCGCGTCCCCGGCTGCTTCGAGCTGCCCGTCGCCGCGCGCCGCCTGATCGTCGGCGGCAAGCTCGACGGCGTCGTCGCGCTGGGCGTCGTGATCCGCGGCGAGACGCCGCACTTTGATTACGTCGCGGGCGAGTGCGCGCGCGGCATCATGGACTTGCAGATCGGCAGCGGCGTGCCGATCGGCTTCGGCGTGCTGACCACCGAAAACCGCGCGCAAGCCGAAGAACGCGCCGATCCGGCGCGTGGCGATAAAGGCTACGAAGCAGCGGTCGCGGCGGCGACGGTCGCGTTGATCGAGCCCAAGCGCGAGAGCACGCGGATCGGATTCCGCTAGCGCGCGATCACCCGTTGAACTCGACGCTGAAGGGCGCTCGTCACCCGCTCGTCATCCGTATCCTATGTTGAATTTGTAGCTGCTCGGCACCACCTCGCAGCGAAACACGCCGGGACGGTACTCGCTGCGTTTCGCCGCGTCGGCCGCAACGGCATTCAACTCGGCCGACGGCGACGCGACGATGCGCGCGGATCGGGCGACGCCGCGCTCGTCGAGTGCGACAGCAACCATCACCGTGCTGCGGATGCGCATCGGTCAGTATCTCCGGTTCATGAAGTCGGCATGGAACAGCGCCTCGCCCTGCGAGATTCGCACGCAACGATAGATTGCCGGCGTGTACGTCATCGCGCGCGCGGCCGTCAGCGCGGCGTTGTTCAACAGCGACGACGGACTCGAGACGATCCGCGCGTTCTTGGGGTTGCCGTTCTCGTCGACGCTCACGCTCACGACGACGACTCCGCTGATGCCTTGCTGGCGTGCCATCACCGGCGCTTCCACCGCTACGCTGTGATCGGCGCCGCCTTCGACGAACGGGTGCTCGCACGTCATTGGCGGATCCGGTACCGGAAGGGCATCGAACGTGCGTGTGTGCGGCACGGCGACCGCGTCGCTGGCGCCTTCGACCGCTTGCACGGTCGTCGCGCGCAACGGGCAGGTGACGTCGCGCCCGTATGCATGGACGCTTACGATCGCGGCGGCGACGACGTCGTGATCGAGCGGCGCCCGCACGATCGTCATCATCCCGTCGAACGGCGCGACGACATGAGCGTTGTTCGTATCGAGCCGGAACGTGCCGCTGCCGGCAATGGGGCGCCCGAAATCGCGGAAGCGCACCAGATACCGCCGACCTTTGGAATCGTCCGCCAACCGGTAGAAGCCGTCGAACGCCGTCGCCGCGCACGGGTCGGGCAACGCGGCCTGCGCCGTAACGGGCGGCGGCCACCATGCGGCAGCGAGACCGAGGATCAAAGCGATGACGATCCGGCGCATCGCCAGCCTGCTTTCGGCGGGGCCAAGGCCGAACCTCGGAACCCGTCGCCGGTACGGATTGCCAAGAGACCTCGGCTACCGTATACTCCCCCTACGCCGTGGCGCCCATCGCTCCACGACGTGTTTCCCATCCGCTACCACAGGGGTCGGGCGGCAACGCCGCCCGTGCAATGTCGGTGTACGAAAACAAGAGCCTGATTTGCAAAGACTGCGGAAACGCGTTCGATTTCACCGTCCGCGATCAGATGTTCTACGCGGACAAGGGGTTCGAGAACGAACCGCAGCGCTGCCGCGACTGCCGTAACGCGCGCAAGGTCCAGCGCGCGAACGGCTTGGGCGCGGGACCGCTCTCCACGGCGGGGCTGCGCGAGCTGTTCGATGCGGTCTGCGCGCAGTGCGGCAGTCCCACGACGCTGCCGTTCAAGCCGCGGGGTGACCGCCCGGTCTACTGCCGCAGCTGCTACGGCTCGCTTGGGGCGACAGTAGTTCACTGACCCCCGCCGAATCCGCTGGGCGTGGATTCGGTCTGGTACGACGACGACGCCGTTGGCTTTCTCGATCAGCGGGCGTTGCCGCGCGCCGTCGTGCGCGACCGCGCGACGACCGTCGACGACGTCGTCGACGCGATTCGCACGCTGGCCGTGCGGGGCGCGCCGGCGATCGGCATCTTCGGCGCATACGGCGTCGCGCTCGCGGCGCGTCTGTACGCCGCCGACCGCGCCGCGTATGAACACGCCGCATCGCAGATTCGCGCCGCACGGCCGACGGCGGTCAACCTGGCGTGGGCCGTGGACCGCGTGCTCGCCGCGCGCGGCAACGAACTCGCCGAAGCGCGGCGCATCCACGACGAGCAGCGCGATGTCGACCGCCGCATCGGCGAAGCGTCGGTGGAGCTGTTCCCGGCCAGCGCCAACGTGCTGACCCACTGCAACACCGGCCCGATCGCCACCGGCGGCGACGGCACCGCGCTGGGCTGCTTCGTCGCCGCGCACCGCGCGGGCAAGGCGCTGCACGTGTTCGTCGACGAGACGCGGCCGCTGCTGCAAGGCGCGCGGCTGACGATGTTCGAGCTGCGCGAAGCGGGCGTGCCGTGCACGCTCATCGTCGACAGCGCCGCCGCGATCACGATGCAGCGCAAAACGGTGCGCGCCGTCGTCGTCGGCGCCGACCGCATCGCGCGCAACGGCGACACCGCGAACAAGATCGGTACGTACGGCGTCGCGATCGCCGCCGCGCATCACGGCATCCCGTTCTACGTCGCCGCACCGCGTTCGACGTTCGATTTCGCGATCGCATCCGGCGACGGCATCCCGATCGAAGAGCGCGCGCCCGACGAAGTGCGTATCGCCGGCGACGATGCGGTCTACAATCCGGCCTTCGACGTCACGCCTGGCCGGTTGATCACCGGCTTCATCACCGAGTACGGCGTGCTCGCAGCGCCGTATGCGGACAGCATCGCCGACCTCGAGCACCGCCCGCGCATCCCACTGCCCGTCGCGTGAAATTCTACGACTTCCTCGACAAGAGCCCGAAGGTCGACGGCCTCGTCATCATCGAAGGCGACGACGCGATCCTCGCGCAGCGCGCGCTCGACGCGGTGCTCGACCGGTTGTTGCCCGAGGACATGCGCGCGCTCAACTGTGACGTGTTCGACGGGCCGGAGGCCGACTCGATCGGCCGCTCCGCCGGCGACGCCGTCAACGCGATGCCGTTTCTCGCCGAGCGGCGCGTGGTCGTCGTGCGTAACTGCCACCGGCTGCGCGCGCAGCCGCGCCGCGATCTCTGGGCGGTCGCGGAAAACGTCCCGGAGGGCAACACGCTGGTTTTGGAAGACCTGTTTCCCCCGGCGAAGACCACGAAGCCCGAGCCGTTCGGCCGCCTCGCCGGGCGCAAGGCGCTGCGGATCGATACCACGCCCAACGCCGACGTGCGCGAGCGCTTCGTCCGCGAGACGCTGCAGCGGCTGGCCGCGAAGGCACAACCGCGCGTGATCGCGGTACTCGCCGAGGGCGACGCCGACCTCGGCGCGATCCAAAACGACCTCGAGAAGCTCGCGCTGGGCGGCGGGACCATCACGATGGCGGACTTAGAGCGCGAAAGCCTCAGCGTGGAGGACCCGAAGGCCTGGCAGTACGCGGCCGCGGTCGTCGAGGGGCGGAGCGCCGAAGCGCTGGCCATCGCGTTCGAGCTGTTCGCGAACGACCCGCGCGGCGCGGCCGTCCCGCTGACGAGCATGCTCGCTCAGGAGTTCGCGCTGCTGTGGGAGCTCGCCCGACCGGGCGGCGGCGACCTTGCGCCCCGGCACCGCTGGCGCGAGCGGGTCCTGCGCCCGATCGCCAGACGCATCGGCGAGCGCCGCGCTCGGACCGGTTATGAGGCCGCCGTGCGGGGATTCGAGCGGATCGTGACCGGCCAAGTGGACGATCCGCGGGCGCTTATCGAGCTCTTGACTGCCGAGCTCGCGGGGCGGCTCGGTTCGAGGCGGTAAAGAACCAGGATTCGGATTCCGCCGAATCCAACGTCGCGCTCGAACGCGGACCGCTTTTGGGCCACGCGTCGCCGCTCGCTTTCGGCTCCCTGAGAGGTCACTCCACGCATGCGTAGTCTCCTCGCCCGCCTGGCTGTCCTCGGCGCGTTCGCCGTCGGAATGGCCGCCTGCTCGAATGGGAGCGGTGGCGCGCTGCCGTTTGCGGCCCCGCCGAATAACGCCGGCGGCTCCCAGGGCCAGTTCCAATCCGGCGGAACCAGCGTCGCGCTGCTGCGCTTCGTTCAGGGTTCGCCGGACTACGGCGCCGTCGACGTCTGCATCGATCAGCTGCCGTTCGGCATCTTATCGCCCGCGACGTCATACGGGGCTGCCAACCCGGTGCTCTACTCGGTGGCGGGCGGCATCAGCCATAACGTTGCGGTGTATCCGTCCGACGCGGTGCCGGCAAATGCCGGGCTCGAGTGCCCAACCGCGCCGGGACCGTATCTCGGCAAGAGCCCGATCTTGGTGACCACGATTAGCCCCGGCGTCGGCACGAACGCTCCGCGCGAAACGATTGTGCTCGGCGGCACCGCGGCAAGCGGCACGCTCGCGTTCTACGTCTTTGGCGAACCCAGCTTCGCGATCGCACCGGCCGGCAGCGCAGTGATCTCGCACAACGCGGCACCGCTGTTCAGCGTCGGCAAACCCAACGGCGTCGGCTTTGGACAGTGCACGACGACGGTGACCCCCTGCGCAGTGCCGGTAAACCTGACTGGTGCCCAGGCCGTAGCAGCTCCGAAGAAGTCGGCCACGTCCGCCGCGGTTATCAACGGCACGGTCACTTCCGGAATCAACGCGGTACCGGCGGGCTTCTACGACGGACTCGGCGTCCCAGCAGGCACGGTAGTGCCGATCACGTCGATTTCGGCGCCGAACGCAGCTTGCTGGACAGCCGTACGTGATCGACCTGTATGCAATTGATGCTCCGGCTGGTGGGCTGAACCTGGTCGCTGTGCCAGAGCAGACTTTAGGATACGGATTCTAGCTCGCGGAGGCTGTCGAATTGTGAGCGGGGGCTGCTGAGAAGCAGCCCCCGCTTTATTGTTGACGCAGTTCGTGTGGTCGTCGTCATTACAATCGCTTGGAACACCTCGAAAGAAAGTTCTACTGAGACGTCTCCGTATTGGGTTCCGGAGTTCTGCATATCTCCGAAATTGTCGCACCCCGGAAAATCGGGTAACCAGGTAATTTTGGAGTCCGGCGCTGCTGCTCCGACGAGTAATAATTGAATGAGTATGGAACTGGCCAGTTCTTTGAACCGCGCAAGTGAATCGATCAGGTTGTGGACCGTTGGAACGACGGTAGCCGACGCGACTTTTTCATCAAACGAATCAGGTACGCTGCCAGTGAAATACGTGATTGACGGAGGCGTAAATTGACGGTTCGCCCAAAGCCGATTGGTGGATTGACAGGTCGCGCCGACGGCTTGGCCAAATTTAGTGGTAACAATATCTGGCTGGATGTATCAGTCGAAAAGGATGAATAAGGAATGCATGCATATGCTAGGTGATCTATCCGATCAATTCTGAACAATAACTCATGTCCACCATCCAACTGGCGGAGCAGGTGGTACTGAATGCGTAATGCATCAAGTGAAATCGAGCGTATCGAATCTAGATACCGAGAGCACGATATTTCAGTTTGCGTGTTTCCGCAGTCCGAATCTGGATTAACAGTATTTATGTGAATGATCTGCGTCGTCTGGCCTACGATGCGGTGATAACATTTCCCGTTAGATATCAAATCGCATGACGCGGCAGGGTGGTCGTTGGAGATGGCGCTGGTTGCAGCGCGACCGTCACATTGATCATGGCGGTGTCCGCCATTGCTCCAGGAACTCCCGGATATGTCTGCTCCGACCGTTATCGCGCAGGTGCCGGCCGCTGTGCCGTTTATACTAAAGCTCGATCCTGACTGCTGCCAGCCTGGTGGCGTTACGGTGCATGTCGTGTCGGCCGTTTGCGCGCTGACTGGGATCGATGCTGGGGTGCCCGATGCGACCGCGTTTGGATTCGTCAGCGTCGCTTGTGCGGTGAACGTGCCTGTTGCGCCAACGGTGAGCGATCCCGGTGCGCCGCTGATCGTTACGTGATAGTGCGGGGTTGAACTTGCCGGCGGTACCGGTGCGCAACCGCCCGGGATTACCGTGAAATTCGGCGGACAGCTGGCCGTCGACGTCGGCACGCCCGGAAGCGACGTCGCCGTACAGCCCGGCCCGCTGCATGGTGTCGGACTCGGCGCGGGGGATGTGAGCGGCCACGTCGTCAGCGCCACCGGGCCGTTTGCTGCCAGCTTCGTGCGGCAGGGGACGAAGCGGTCTGCGCTTCCGCCGGCCGCCTTGATCACGAAATGGAATGCGCCACTCGCGGGGCAGCCGACGTCCGTCGCGCCCGCATCGCCGACGCGATAGCCCGGGCGTCCGCTGAGCGATCCGCTTGCGTGTACGATGAATGCGAACGGTGCTTTGCCGAGCGACTCCGTTTCTTCGATCGTTGCGCGCGTGTGCAGGGTTGGGAGCGTCGTCGGCTCGGGCGGGCCGTTCGGGCCGCCCGCGAGCAGACGTACCTCGGTGCCGTCGCCGTACGCGTCCGGGGTGAAGGCGAGGGTCGCGCCGTCCAGGTCGCGCGCCATCGTGCGCGCGCTGTCGAGGAAGTGGTCGAACTCGCCGGCCGCCGTCGACACCGCCAGCGAGCGCGAGGCAAGTGATATTCCGAATCCGGCCGCGACCGTCGTTGCCACGATCGCGACCGCAATCACGATCTCGATGAGCGTGAAGCCGCCCTCGTCCACCCCGCTGCTGTCCGTCACACCTGGGGCGGTGCCACGCGTGCCGGTTCGCGATTCCGGTCAACGAAGGGGCGGCAGGCCCTCCCTCCCTTCCCGACGTTTCTCGTCGAGGCCGATCCCGCGGCTTCCGCGAAAACGACGCGCCGGACCGTGAACGATACCACCTACGCCTCGCCGTTCTCATGGCGCTACGCGCGCCCGTCGCTGCGAGAGCTCTTCTCCGAACGCGAGCGACGCAAGCTGTGGCGCGCGGTCTGGGTGGCGCTCGCGGAAGCGCAACAGCGCGCCGGGCTCGTCAGCGACGCCGAACTCGACGACTTGCGCGCACATGCCGAGGACATTGATTTGCCGGCGGCGCTCGCGATCGAGCGCGAGATCGGCCACGATCTCATGGCCGAGATTCGCGTGTTCGCGCGCCAGGCAACGGTCGGAGGCGGCAAGCTGCACCTCGGCGCGACCTCGATGGATGTCGAGGACAACGTCGAGACGTTCCGGATGAGGGTTGCGCTCGATCAGATCGTCGCGGGGCTCGACGACGTGCTGCGCGCGTTCGCGGCGCGCATCGACCACCACGCCGATCTGGTGTGCATGGGCTACACGCATTTACAGCCGGCCGAGCCGACGACGCTGGGCTACCGGCTCGCGGTCTACGCGCAAGACTTGCTCATCGACCGCGTCGATGCTGCTCAACGCGCGCGAGCAGCTCACGGCGAAAGGCGTGCGCGGCGCGGTCGGTACGTCCGCCTCGTACACGCGGCTGCTCGACGGGACGTCGCGCTCGCCGCAGCAGCAAGAGGACGACGTGCTCGGCCGCTTCGATCTGAGCGCGCGCGACGTCGCGACGCAGACGTATCCGCGCAAGCTCGATTATCTGCTGCTGTCGGCGCTCGCCGGGATGGGCGCGTCGCTCTCGAAGTTCGCGTTCGACGTGCGCGTCCTCGCCAGCCCCGGTTTCGGCGACATCGCGGAACCGTTCGGTTCCAAGCAAGTCGGATCGAGCGCGATGCCGTTCAAGCGCAACCCCGTCATGTCCGAACGCATCGACTCGCTCGCGCGGCTGCTCCCCGCGTATGCCGACGTCGCATGGCAGAACGCGGCGACGAACTTGCTCGAGCGCACGCTCGACGACAGCGCGAACCGCCGCACGATCCTGCCGGAAGCGCTGCTGTGCGCCGACGAGATCCTCTCGCTCGCGCGCAAGATCGTCGACGGGCTGCGCGTCGACGAGCGCCGCATCGTCGAGAACCTGCGCACCTATGGCCCGTTCGCCGGCACCGAAGCGATCCTGATGGAAGCGGCCAAGCGCGGCGGCGACCGTCAGGAGCTGCACGAAGTGATCCGCGAAAGCGCGATGCGCGCGTACGATGCGCTGGCCGCCGGCGACTCGAACCCGCTCGCGACGCTGCTCGCCGACGACGAGCGCATCGCGCGCTGGGTCGATCCGGCTGAAGTGCGCGAGCGCCTCGATCCGACCGGCCACGTCGGCGACGCGCCGGAGCGCGCGCGCCGCCTCGCGCAGCGCATTCGCGACACCGTCGATCCGGCAAAGAAGAAGAACGATGCGTAAGGGACACGAGATCGCGCGCGGCAAGACGAAGATTCTGTACGAGCTCGACGGCCAGCCCGACGTGCTCGTGGTGCAGCAGCAAGACGGCATCTCCGCGCGCGACGGCGAGCGCCGCGACGTCATCGAGGGCAAAGGCCGCATCGCCGCGCAGACGACGGCGCGCGTGTTCCGGCTGCTGAACCTCTGCGGTCTGCCGACGCATTATCTCAACGGCGGCGAAGACGACGACGACAACGAGATGCTCGTGCGCCGCGCGCAGATGATCCCGCTCGAAGTGGTCGTGCGCGGCGTCGCGGCCGGCTCGCTGGTGAAGCGCCGGCCGAACATTCAGCGCGGCGCGCTGCTGGTGCCGCGGCTGATCGAGTTCTTCGTCAAAGACGACGCGAACCACGATCCGCAGATCGAGACCGGACGCGATCGTCGCGCACGGCATCGCGACGCCGCAGGAAGTCGGGTCGATGCAAGAGCTCGCGCGCATCACGTACGAGATCCTCGCGCATGCATGGCGCCGCCGCGACGCGCTGCTGGTCGATCTGAAGATCGAGTTCGGCCGGATCGCCAGCGGCGAGGGCAAAGGCCAGCTGATCATCGCCGACGTGGTCGACAACGACTCGTGGCGCGTGTGGCCGCAAGGCCGCGAAGAGCTGATGCTCGACAAGCAGCTCTACCGCAACCTCGAGGTCGTCACGCCGGACGATCTGGACCGCGTGCGCGCGAACTACGAGCAGGTCGCGGACATCGTCGGAACGTTCCCGCAGATGCGGCCCGGGATGGTGGCGCTGCTCGCCGACGGCGCGGAGCACGCCGCGGTGACGGATCCGCTCGCGCGCGCGCTCGGCGTGTATGGTCTGCCGTCGGTGCGCCACATCGTGTCGGTCGCGCGCACGCCGGGCTACGTGCTGCAGCTCCTCGCGCAGCTCGAAGCGACGTTCGCGCGCATGGTCGTCGTCGCGATCGGTTCCGACCGCCAGCGCGTTGCCGGACGTGCTCGACAACGCCACCGCGAGCCCGGTGCTGTTCTCCGACGGCGCCGACCCGCACACCGACGAGATCGCGCTGCGCTGCGCGAAAGCGTTCGCGCTCGAAGACACGGTGGTGTTCGGCCGCATCATGCTGCTGCAAGCGAACGCGCGCAGCATGGTGCTTGCCGCCGACGCCGAGCTCAACGCGCCGCCCCCGCCGCTGCCGCCCGGCGTCGCCCGTGCCTGAGGTCACGCAAATGCGCGAACACTCGCGATCCTCGACGACGCTGCGGTCCGCCCATGACAACCGACACGGAATCGGTTCTCGCGCGCGGCCGCCGGATCGGGGTCGCCCTCTCCGACGACGAGCTGCGGCGCATCGCGGAACATCTGGGCCGCATCCCGACCGACACCGAGCTGTTCGCGTTCGACGCGCAGTGGAGCGAGCATTGCTCCTACAAGTCGTCGCGCGAGCATCTGCGCAAGCTTCCGACGGAAGGGCCGACCGTGCTGCTCGGCGTCGGCGAGGACGCCGGCATCGTGCGGCTCGGCGAGTGGAACGGCGAGACGTACGGAATCGTCGTCGCGCACGAGTCGCACAACCACCCGTCGCAAGTCGTGCCGTTCGAAGGCGCCGCGACCGGCATCGGCGGCATCGTGCGCGACGTGCTGTGCATGGGAGCCGAGGTGATCGGCGTCGCCGATCCGCTGCGGTTCGGCCGGCTGGAGAACGAGCACTGCCGCTACGTCGCGCAGCAAGTCGTCGACGGCATCGCCGCCTACGGCAACGCGATCGGCGTGCCGAACGTCGGCGGCGACGTGTTCTTCGACGAGTCGTTCGACGACAACGTGCTCGTCAACGTCGTGGCGCTCGGGCTCGTCAAAGAGAAGGACATCATCCACTCGCGCGCGCCGCAGGGCAGCGCTCGGCTGGGACATCGTGCTCGTCGGAAAAGCGACCGACCGCAGCGGTTTCGGCGGCGCGTCGTTCTCGTCGCTGACGCTGGACGAAGAGGACGCGGATCAGAACAAAGGCGCGGTTCAAGTGCCCGATCCGTTCCTGAAGAACGTGATCATGCGCGCGTCGTACGCGGTGTTCGCCGAGCTGCGCGCGCAGGGGATCACCGCGGGCTTCAAGGACTTGGGCGCCGGCGGGCTCGCGGGATGCAGCGCGGAGCTGTGCGCGGCGGGCGGCATGGGCGCGGAGGTGGATCTCGACCGCGTGTCCACCGCGCAGCGCGATCTGCCGCCGGAAGTCATCGCGATCGGCGAGACGCAGGAGCGGCTGTGCTGGATCGTGCCGCCGTCGTTCACGCCCACGCTGCTCGCGATCTACAACGAGATGTACTCGCTGCCGCGCGTCGCGCGCGGCGCGTGCGCCGCGGTGATCGGCAAGGTCACGGAGACCGGGCGCTACGTCGCACGCCATCGCGGCGAGATCGTGATGGACGTCGACCTGGAGTTTCTCACCGGCGGCGTGCGGTATTCGCGCGACTACGTGCTGCCGCGTGCGACACCGGAGCCGCGCGAAGCGCGTGAGCCGCGCGATCGCGGCGCGCGACGGAGGCCACGCCCGTCGCGCGGGTCGTTTCCGCTTGCGCAGCGGTGCTCTGCGCACCGCGACGTCTGCTCGCGCGCGCCGATCTATCGCCGCTACGACGGCGTCGTTCGCGGCTGCACCGCGATCCCGCCGGGGTATCGCCGATGCGGGCGTCCTCGTGCCGATCCCCGGCGCGCCGCTCGGTGTCGCCGTCGGAATCGGCGGGAACCCGCGCTACGGCAAGATCGATCCGCAGTCCGCGCCGCAGAGCTGGCGGTGGTCGAAGCGATCGCGCAACGTGACCGCGGTCGGAGCGACGCCGCTCGGTCTGACCGACTGCCTGAACTTCGGCGATCCGACGATCCCCGAGCAGATGGGCGCGTTCGTCGCTGCGGTCGACGGTCTCGCCGAACGCCGCGCGGCGCCTCGGCGTGCCCTTCGTCTCGGGCAACGTCTCGCTCTACAACCGTTCGTCGTCCGGAAATCACGTCGCGCCGTCGCCGATCGTCGGGTGTATCGGGACGCTCGAGGACGTCGCCGCGTCGGCGGACGGCGGCTTCAAGCGGGCCGGTTCGTGGATCGTTGTCGTCGGCGTCCGCAGCTCGCACTCGGCGGGATCGGTCCTCGCCGAGCTCATCGGGCTGCAGTCGTCCGCGCTGCCGGAGGTCGAGTACGCGCTTCGCCGAAGCATGCGCGGCCGTGCGCGACGCGTTCGCGCGACGGCGTCGTGCTCGCCGCGCGCGACGTGAGCGACGGCGGGATGCTCGCCGCGGTCGCGGAGATGGCGTTGACCGCGCGCGACGGTCCTCGGTGCCCACCTGTTCGATCGCGGTGAATGGCTCGGTAGCGTTCCGCGCGATGCAGCGTCGGTTTGCGCGAGTTTCCGGGCTTCGTGCTCGAAGTCGCCGACGTGGAAATGGAACAGTCCGCGCGCTTCGGCAAGGAGCACGGCGTGCACGACGGCGCCATCGGGCGAACGATCGTCGGAGTTCTCGCTCAGTTCGGCGACCATGTGACCGGCTCGGACGGAACGCATCGCGCTCGACGGAACTGCGCGAAGCGTGGGAAGCGCCGCTGCGCGACTTCTATGGGAGCGTCGCGTGAGCGCCGGCAAGGTCGCCGTCGTCGTATTCCCGGGGACGAACAGCGAGGACGAGACGCTGCGCGCGGTGCTCGCGGTCGGGCTCGACGGTGAGCTCGTGCACTGGTCGCAGCCGGAGCGGCTCGCGCGGTTCGATGCGTTCGTGCTGCCGGGCGGGTTCGCGTACGAAGACCGCATTCGCGCCGGCGCGGTCGCGGCGCACGACGCGGTGATGGACCCGATCGTCGATGCCGCGCAAGCCGGAAAGTACGTGCTCGGCATCTGCAACGGCGCGCAAATTCTCGCCGAAGCCGGGCTCGTGCCGGGCACCGGGCGCGCTGCGCCGCCCGACCGCGGCGTTCGCGCCGAACGCGAGCGGGCGATTTCAATCCGTGCACGTGCACGTCAAGCTCGCCGTTGCGCCGGAGCGCGTGCCGATCCTCGGCCGGCATCGACAGCGGGCGCCGTGATCCCGGCCTGGGCGTCGCACGGCGACGGCCGCCTCGCCGCGCCCGCCGACGAGCTCGCGCGCATCGAGCGCGACGGCCACCTGGCGTTCGTGTACTGCGACCGCGACGGCAACCCCGTTCGCCGCGCCGAACGGCGCCGCGCTCGACTGCGCCGGCGCTCGTCAACCGCGAAGGCAACGTGCTGGCGATCATGCCGCATCCCGAGCGCGACGCGTGGACCTACCAGCACCTCGACGCGTCGCGCGACGCCGCGCGCGGCGACACGCGCGCGACGCTCGCGCCGTCGGGCGGGATCGCACTGTTCGAGCACTTCGCGCGCGCCGTGCCGCGGCGGGGTGCCGGCGTGAGCGCGACCCGCACGTTCGCCGTCACGCTGACGATCCCGGACAACGAGGCGTTCACCGCGCTCGAGACGCTCGACCGCCTCGGCATCCCCGTCGCCCGCGTCGTGCGCGCCGACATCTGGCTGTTCGAGGCCGACGACGCCGCCGGCGACCTGGCGAGCACGATCGCCTCGATCGAGACCATCCACAACCCGAACAAACACCGCCTGGCCGAGCGGGCGTCCGACCGGCCGGCGCCGGGCGAGGTCTGGATCGCATCGCGCGACGAAGCTCCGGTGAGCTCGGTTGCGGGACGTCCGATCCCCGGGGTCCGCGGCATCCGCCGCCGCACCGCGTGGCGTTTACTCGACGACTCAGGGCCGCGACGTCGCGCCCGCCGCGCTCGACCGGGCCGTCGAGACGTTCCTCTGCAATCCGGCGTTTCAGGTAGCAACAAAAGCATGACGATGATGGTCGAACCCTTGGATCAAGCCGCGCGCCGTGCGGACGGCCTCGGCGAGATGTACACGATCGCGACGCTGGGCTCGCACTCCGCGCTGCAGATCCTCAAGGGCGCGCACGACGAGGGCTTCAAGACGCTCGCGATCGCGAACCGCGCGACCGAACGGCTGTACCGTTCGTTCGCGTTCGTCGACGAAGTGATCACCATCGAGAAGTACAGCGACTTCATGTCGCTCGTGCCCGAGCTCGAGAAGCGCAAGATCATCATCGTGCCGCACGGCTCGTTCGTCGCGTACCTGTCGCTCGAAGAGCACAAGAAGATGACGATCCCGTACTTCGGGAACAAGGCCGTGCTCGACTGGGAAGCCAGCCGCGAGCTGCAGCGCGACTGGCTGCTGCGCGCGGGGCTCAAGCTGCCGCGCCAGTTCAAGACCGGCGCCGAGATCGACCGGCCCGTGATCGTGAAGCTGTACGGCGCGCAGGGCGGCAAGGGCTACATGTTCCTGCGCGACGCGATGGACTTCGAAGAGCGCGCGTCGCTGCTCGCGCGGCAGAACTACATCCTGCAAGAGTACATCATCGGCGTCCCGCTCTACATCCACTACTTCTACTCGTCGCTCACGCGCAAGCTCGAGATCATGTCGATGGACCGCCGCTACGAGACGAACGTCGACTCGCTCGGCCGCATCCCGTCGCAAGCGCAGGCCGGCATGGACCTCGACCCGTCGTACGTCGTGGTCGGCAACCAGCCGATCAGCCTGCGCGAGTCGATGCTCGCCGAGGCGTATCGCATGGGCGAGGACGTCGTGCGGGTCAGCCAGGAGATCTGCGGACCGAAAGGCCTCTTCGGCGCGTTCTGCATCGAGACGATCATCACGCCCGACACCAGCTTCTACATCATGGAGATTTCGGCGCGGATCGTCGCGGGTACGAACCTGTTCATCGACGGGTCGCCGTACTCGTACCTGAACTACAGCGAACCCATGTCCACCGGACGCCGAATCGCCCGAGAGATCAAAAATGCGCTCCTGTCCAACTCGCTCGACGCCGTCCTCGACGACAGCACGATTGTCCGTCCGTAAGCTCGTCGCCGCGCTCGTCGCGGCGCTCGCGCTCGTGCTCCCGTGCGCGCCCGCGCGCGCGGCGCTCGACATCGATCCCGCGCAGCTCTACAAGCAGATGAAGGCCGCGTACGACAAGGGCGCCGCGGCCGGCTGGCATCTCGGCGACGAGCTCGACTACTTCTCGGCCGTGCTGGATGCCGGCCGCGGCTACGAGCTGCGCCGCCGCGACGACCCGCAGAACGTCGCGATCAAGGGCATCACCGTCGATCTCGCCTCGCGGCTGCAGTACGACCCGCTGATCAGCAACGACGCGGCCGAATGGTACGTGCGGCTCGCGGCGCAGGCGTGGCAAGACGATCCGGTCCGCGGCGCCGCCGCGCGCGCGGTCCTCGCGAAGCTCGACGCGGAAGCCGCCGACATCGTGAAGCTCGCGCGCGATGCCGACGCCGATGCCGCGCGCGCTCGCGCAGACCTATCCCAGCGACGTGCAGGCGCTGATCGGTCAGGTCGACGCGGACCTGCGCGCGTACAACCTCACCCAAGACACGCGCTGGCGCACGCTGGCGCTGCAGCGCGCGGCGCAAGTCGGCGTTCCCGATCGCGTCGGTACCGCCCGAGCTCGGCAAGGTGCTCTTCCCGATGGTCGATTCGGCGCGCAACGCGGGTCCCGGGTACTCCGAAAGCGAGCGCGAGGCCGCGCGCATCATCGCGTCGCACCGTGCCTCGGCGCACGGGCTGGCGGAGATCGGCCACGTCGTCTCGCACGAGACGTTCCTGAACATCACCGCGCCGGCCGACGAGTATTTCGGTCGCACCAAGCTGTCGCCGATCGGCGTGCGCAACGAGCTCACGCGCATCGGCCGCTACCTCGACGCCGGCTGGGCGGGCCGCATGACGAAAGACACCGTCTACGTGGTCGACTCGCTCGACGACTGGCAGCACCAGTACCCGCGCGACTACGAGCTGCCGCGCCTCTACAAGCGCGCGTACGACGCGCTCGGGCGCGAGGACACCAGCGAGGCGAAGCAGGCCCGCCAGCAAGTGCGCCGGACGCTGCTCGTCAACTACCCCACCTCGACCGAGGCGAGAAGCTTCCTCTCGTCGTAGTTCGGCGGCGTGCCGCCGTTCGATTTGCCGGGAACGCTGTCGTCCTACGACGCGAGCCGGCTGACGCTGTGCTCGATCGGAAGCCACTCCGCGCTGGAGGTGGCGTCGGGCGCGCGCGCGCAGGGCTTGCGCAACCTCGTCATCACCGAGCGCGGCCGCAACCGCACGTACGACACGTACTACGCGCGCCGCTTCGACGGCCCGCCGCGCGGCTGCGTCGACGCGACGCTCGACGTCGCGAAGTTCGCCGACGTGCTCGACGACGACGTGCAGGAACGGCTGCGCCGCGAGAACGTCGTGTTCGTGGCGAACCGCTCGTTCGAGGTGTACCTGCACCAGCGCTACTCCTACACGGAGATCGAGGAGCGGATGCGCGTGCCGTTCTTCGGCAACCGGCGGCTGCTGCGCGCCGAGGAGCGCGACGAGCCCGAGAACCAGTACGCGCTGATGGACCGCGCCGGGATCCGCTATCCGCGCCAGATCGCGTCGCCGGACGCGATCGACACGCTCGTGATGATCAAGGCGCCGCACGCGAAGGTGTCGTTCGAGCGCGCGTTCTTCCTCGCGCGCGACGAGAACGAGTACACGCGCACGGCGCAGCAGCTGCTCGAATCCGGCATCGTCACCGCCGAAGGCCTGCGCGGCGCGGTGATCGAGGAGTTCGCGCTGGGCCCGACGATCAACCTGAACTTCTTCTGGTCGCCGGTGCTGGGCGAGCTGGAGCTGCTGGGGACCGACACGCGGCGCCAGACGAACCGCGACGGGTTCATCGGCCTGCCGTTCAAACAGGCGCGCGATCTTGCCGACGAGCCGGTGCGCATGGAAGAAGCCGGCCACGTCGCGGCGACGCTGACGGAGTCGATGCTGGAGAAAGCGTTCGATCTGGGCGAGCGCTTCGTGCGCGCGGCCAAAGAGGTCGACGGCATCGGCGTGATCGGCCCGTTCGCGCTGCAGTGCGTGATCGTGAGCGGGCCGCCCAAGGATTTCGTGGTGTACGACGTGAGCTTGCGCATCCCGGGCTCGCCGGGTACGCGCTACACGCCGTACACGTCGTATCGGTGGGGGCGTGACGTGTCGGTCGGCGAACGTATCGCGATGGAGCTGGTGTGGGCTCGCGATCAGAATCGTTTGTTGGAGGTACTGACGTGAAAACGGGTGAGCACGCACGGCCGCGGTCGCCTCAGATGACGTACGAGGGCGTGCGCCGAGTCATCCAGCGGACATATCCCGCTTACGACGTGGAAATCCGCGAAGGCGAGTATCATATCGTGGCACCGCACGATATGATCTCGTCGAACGTCGTCATGCGCCTGGGACGGCGGCTCGGAGCGTGGGTCGAACCACGTAACCTCGGCAATGTCTTTGATTCCAACGGCGGCCTGGTGTTTCCCGACGGCGACAAGATGGCGCCGGATCTCACGTACGTTTCGCGCGAGCGCCTGCCGGTGATCCCGCGCTCGTTCGCGCACGTCATCCCCGAGCTCGTCGTCGAAGTGCGGTCGAGCCGGCAGACGGAGCGCGCGACCCGCCGCAAGCTGGAAACCCTCATGGCCAAAGGCGTCGACGTCGGCGTGTACATCGACCCCGGACCGCGGGTCGTGGAAATTCATCGGCCGGGTCAAGCGCCGGTGTCCCTCGCGCCCGGCGACCGGTTCGAGCTTCCCGACATCCTTCCGGGGTTCAGCGTCGTCGTGGACGAACTCTGGCCGGAATGACAACTCCCGTGCAGGCGCGTCCCGCGACCGTCGTCATCCTCGATTTCGGCTCGCAGGTCAGCCAGCTGATCGCGCGGCGCGCGCGCGAGGCGAACGTGTACTCGGAGCTGCTCCCGTACGACGCGTCATGGGACGAGATCGCGAAGCGCGAGCCGGCCGCGATCGTGCTGAGCGGCGGTCCGGAGTCGACGTTCGGCGACGACGCGCTCGACTGCGATCCGCGCGTGTACGACAGCGGGTTGCCGCTGCTCGGGATCTGCTACGGCATGCAGCTGATGGTGAAGCAGTTCGGCGGCGGGCTCGTGCGGCTGGGGCACAGCGAGTTCGGTCCGGCGGAGCTGATCGTCGACCGCGCGGAGTCGCCGCTGTTCCTCGGCGTTCCGCGCACGTCGCGCGTGTGGATGTCGCACGGCGATTCGGTCGAGAGCGTTCCGCCGGGGTTCACGGCGCTCGCGCACACCGGCACGTCCGCCCGTCGCCGCGATGGCCGACGACGCGCACAAGCGGTTCGGCGTGCTGTTCCATCCCGAGGTCGTGCACACCGAAGCCGGCACGGCGATCCTCGAGAACTTCCTGCACACGATCGCCGGCATCCCGTCGTCGTGGCAGATGGACTCGTGGGTCGACGACGCGATCGAGAAAGTTCGCGCGCAAGTCGGCGACGCCAACGTGCTGTGCGCGCTTTCGGGCGGCGTCGACTCGGCGGTCGCGGCGACGCTGGTGTCGCGCGCGATCGGCAAGCAGCTCACGTGCATCTACGTCGACACCGGGCTGATGCGCAAGGACGAGTCGCTCGGCGTGATCGCGGCGTTCCGCGACGTGCTGCACCTCAACGTCGTGCACGTCGACGCGTCGGCGCGCTTCCTCGACCGGCTCGCGGGCATCGACGATCCCGAGCTCAAGCGCATCGCGATCGGCCACGAGTTCATCGCCGTGTTCGAAGAAGAGTCGAAGAAGATCCCCAACGTGCGCTTCTTGGTGCAGGGCACGCTCTATCCCGACGTCATCGAGTCGAAGACGCCGGGCTCGAAAGCCGGCCACAAGATCAAGTCGCACCACAACGTCGGCGGGTTGCCGGAGCGCATGGCGCTCGGCCTGGTCGAACCGCTGCGCGCGCTGTTCAAGGACGAAGTGCGCGCCGCGGGCCGCGTGCTCGGGCTTCCCAACGCGATCGTCGAGCGGCAGCCGTTCCCCGGCCCGGGGCTCGCGGTGCGCATCATCGGCGACATCACGCGCGAACGGCTCGACGTCGTGCGCGAAGCGGACTTCATCGTGACGAGCGAGATCGACGCGGCGATCGCCGAAGGCAAGCTCTCGCCGCGCCCGTGGCAGTACTTCGCGGTGCTGACGCCGGTGAAGAGCGTCGGCGTGATGGGCGACGGCCGCACCTACGGCAACCTGGTCGGCGTGCGCGCGATCACGAGCGAGGACGGCATGACCGCCGACTGGGCGCGCCTCCCGCACGATTTGCTCGAACGCATCTCCGCGCGCATCGTCAACGAGATCCCCGGCGTGAACCGCGTGGCCTACGACATCACGTCGAAGCCGCCCGCAACGGTCGAGTGGGAGTGACGCTCGGCTCGCTCAAGAAACGGCTCGCGCGACCGGCGTCGCGGATCGTGCTCGACGGCAGGCTCACGCGCGAGCATCCCGTGGACGCGTCGTGGTTCGGCCGCGTCAACCTCGCACTGCCGGGGGAAGAGTGGCCGGCGGCGGACGGCATGCCGATGACGCCGGTCGCGCAGCTCAACCTGCGCGAAGCACCACACGTGCCACCGGCGCTCGCCGACCTCGCGATGCTTGCGATTTTCTTCGGGCCGGACGTGTTCGAAATCACTGGGCGCCGATGAACGAGCATCCGGCGAATCCGGATTTCGTGTTTCAGCTGGACAGCCTGCCGAAAGCGAATTCGCGCTCGACGCCGGCGGGATGTGCTACGTGGGCCGCGGCACCGGCGATTCGCGCGACGTCTGGACGCTCACGACCCAGATGCAATAAGCGACGATGGTGGCGCATGCTTCGACAAGCTCAGCATGACAAATTGGTCGCCAGATCCCATCTGATCGTCGAACCATCGTCTCGCGTTGCGACGAGGCCGAGGCGGCGCAGGTGCTCCAAGTGCGCGAGCGTTTCCGCGACCGCGAACTGCTGGTGCTCGTGCGGGAGCTGGTCGAAGCGATCGCCGCGGCGGCGCCATTTCAACTGGCCCGCGACTTGCGTCGCGGTGAGCGGGCCGCCGTCGAGCGCGTGCAGCACGTCCGCTTCGCGCGTCGCTTCGTGCGCGAGCAGCTCTTCGACGCGGCGCGCGAGGTCCGGGAACGCCTCGCCGTGCGCGGGCAGCGCGCCGGTCGTCTCCAGTGCGCCGACCGCGCGCAGCGATGCGACGTACTCGCCCATCGCGTCGCGGCCCGACTCGTGCCACATGCCGACGTGCGGCGTCACCGGATCCAGCACGTGGTCGCCGGTGAACGTGCGGCCCGACACCGTGTCGACGAAGCAAAGATGTCCCGGCGAATGGCCGGGCGTCCACATCGCGCGCAGGCGGCCGATGCGTTCGCCGTCTTCGAGCATGCGCGTCGGCTCGACGTAGTCGAAGCGGTCGTACGGCGAGTCGTCGTCGTCGTCCGGCTCGACGTGCAGGCCGTTGCGCTCCAGCCATGCGTCGACGATGGAGTCGGTCTCCCCGCGCCGCTCCTTGCGCCGCTTCAAGAAGTCCCAGTCGCGCTCGTGCATCCCGAGCTCGGGGACGCCCGCTGCGACGAGCGTTCCGGCGAGGCCGTAGTGGTCGAAGTGGAAGTGCGTGATCAGCAGCCGCCGGATGTCGCGCACGGCGTAGCCGCTCAGCGCGAGCCCTTCGTCGAGGGCGGCGCGCACGTCGTCGGCCTTCCAGCCGCAGTCGATGAGCGTCAGGCCGTCCTCGTCTTCGAGCAAGTAGCCGTTGATGTAGCGCATGGGATTGCCGGTCATCGGCAGGCGGATCTGCACGATGCGGTCGCCGATCTGCGTGATCGGCGGGAGGCTGCTCGGAATCGACAAGGAGTAGCCCGTTAGACCGGCCGAACCGGAAATCATCCTTTTATGAATGACCGGCATTTTGCGTACTGGCCGGAAGCGCCGGCCGCGCGAGTTTCCCATCCCGGCGACCAGCGTCGCCCACAACTTCGCGACGTCCGCCGCGCGCTTCCCCGAGCATCCGGCGATCGTGTATTACGACACGCCGATCGCGTACCGCCGGCTGTGGGACGAGGTCGAGCGGCTCGCCGGCTATCTCGAGCACGCGGCCGGCGTGCGCAGCGGCGACCGCGTGCTGCTGTTCATGCAGAACTCGCCGCAGTACGTCATCGCGTACTACGCGATCTTGCGCGCGAACGCCGTCGTCGTCGCGCTCAACCCGATGCTGGTCACCGAAGAGCTCCAAGCCTACGTCGACGACAGCGGAGCGACGGTTGCGATCGCCGGGCAAGAGCTCGCGCCGAAGCTGAAGCCGTACGTGCCGGCGTTCGTGCATCACGTGATCGTCGCGGCGTATTCCGACTATGTCGAGCGCCCGACCGATCTCGCGCTGCCGCCCGCGGTCAGCGCGCCGCGCGCCGCACTTGGCGGCGAGGGTTTCGTCGCGTGGGACGACGCGCTCGCGAGCGCGCAGCCACCTGGACCGATCACCGCGCGCAGCGACGACATGGCGCTGCTGTTGTACACGTCGGGCACAACCGGGCGGCCGAAGGGCTGCGTGCACACGCACCGTAGCGTGCAGACCACGACGTGGGCGACGCCGATGTGGCGCAGCGGGAACTCGCCCGGCGGGCGCATCATGTCGGTGCTGCCGTATTTTCACGTCACCGGCATGACGGGCGACATGAACGCCGGCTTGTGCAACGGCGCGACGATCGTGATGACCACGCGCTGGGATCCGGCGACCGTGCTCGCGCTGATCGAGCGCTATGAATGCACCGGCTTGACCGCGATCAGCACGATGATCGTCGACCTGCTCTCGCATCCGAGTTACCGGTCCGACGCGTTGCGCTCGCTGATGCAGCTAGGCGGCGGCGGCGCGGCGCTGCCCGCGGCCGTCGGCGCGGAGATCATCGAGCGCCTCGGCCTCAGCTATATCGAAGGCTACGGCCTCACCGAGACGATCGCGATGACGCACGCGAACCCGGCCGACCGCACGAAGCTGCAGTGCCTCGGCATCCCGACGTTCGGCGTCGACTCGCGCGTCGTCGATCCCGAAACGCTGCGCGAGCTCCCGCCGAATGAAACCGGCGAGATCGTGATCTCGGGTTCGCAGGTGATGCGCGAGTACTGGCGCCAGCCCGACGCGACGGCCGAAGCGTTCTTCGAGCGCGACGGCAAGCGATTTTTCCGCACCGGCGACTTGGGCTACGTCGATGACGACGGCTATTTCTTCCTCGTCGACCGTCTCAAGCGCATGATCAACGTATCGGGCTTCAAGGTGTGGCCCGCCGAAGTCGAGACGAAGCTGTTCGGCCATCCCGCGATCCAAGAGGCGTGCGTGATCGCGACGACCGATCCGCGCCGTGGCGAGCAGACGAAGGCGCTGGTGGTGCTGCGCGACGGGGCGCATGCGACCGGCGACGAGATCATCGCGTGGGCGCGCGAGCACATGGCGCCGTACAAGGTGCCGGCGATCGTGGAGTTCGTCACGTCGCTGCCGCGCTCGGCGTCCGGCAAGGTGCAGTGGCGCGTGCTCCAAGAGGAGGAGCAGCGCCGCGCGCAACCCGTATGAGCGGTGCCCCGATCGCCGAGCGCATCGCGCTGCGCGAACTGCGGCTCGACGACGCGCAGGCACTTTTCGCCTACCGCTCCGACCCGGCAGTCATGCGCTATCAGGGCTGGGAGCCGGCGACCGTTGATGAGGTGCGCGACTTCATCGTTCGCAACTTCCAATGGCCGTATACGCCGGGCACGTGGCATCAGCTCGGGATCGCAGCGCGCGCAACGGGCGAGCTGATCGGCGACTGCGGCGTGCACGTCCCGCTGCATGCGCCGGAGCAGGCCGAGCTCGGCATCACGCTTGCCGCGCGGTTCCAAGGCCAGGGCTACGCTACCGAAGCGATGCGGCTCGTGCTCGGCCTCGTGTTCGACGGGCTCGGCAAGCACCGCGCGTTCGGGTCCGTCGATCCGCGCAACACGCGCTCGATCGCGCTGATGCATCGCGTCGGGTTCCGCCGGGAAGCGCATTTCGTCGAGAGCTTGCGCTTCAAGGGCGAGTGGGCCGACGACGTCGTCTTCGCAATGCTCCGCCGGGAGTGGTCGAGCAGCGGTTAAAGGGTCGCCCGGCTCCTGCGGTAAAGCAAGCTACGGAGGGGGCGTGATGGTGCGACGTGCGGCGGTGATCGTGATGGTCGGCTTCAGCGTATGCTGGGGCTCAGCGGCGAACGCGCAACCACCGAAAGATTTCACGGCCTGCGAACACGCGCCGCAGGCCGCACAGTTGGAGCCGATCCGTTTCGCGACCGACCGCCCGCGGCTCGCCGACGTCGACCAGCACATGGTGTTCGGGCAGGACCGGCCGGAATTCCACGGGCTGGTCGGCTTCGAAGAGCATCCGTACGCGACGAAGCACGCGATCACGCACGGAATCCTGGACGACCGCGGAGAGGCGACCGCGTCGCTGGTCCTGACGCGCCAAGGTTTGATTTCGCAGGTCGTCGAGGCGGCGTTGCCGGACGACTCCGATCTCGTCGTGTACGTGCACGGCTACAATACCACGTTCCAAGGTGCCGCTCGGGCGGCTCTCAAGCTTCGCCTGGGTCTCAGTTGCGCCACCAACTTCAAGCGAAAGATCGTCGTTCTGTTTTTCGCGTGGCCCTCAGCAGCGCGCGTCTTGAAACCGAGCGACGACGAGGTGCGGGCGGAGTGGGCATATCGCGACTTCCACGCCGTCATGGTGGCGTTGTATTCCCGGCTTTCGGAAAGGGCGTCTCCGGCGGGACCCAAACGGGCCTTCGCCGTCGCGCACAGCATGGGCAACCGGTTTCTCGTGCACGAGATCGACGATTGTCCCGCTGCGCAGAAATGCTTCGCCCGGGTCGCGTTCGTCGCGCCGGACGTCGACGCGCGACTGTTCGCTGATGTGTTGGACTCGCATCCGGACGCGGCGGACCGGTATTCCATCTACGTGTCCGCACGTGACAAGGTGTTGTGGGCGTCCCAATACTTTCACGGCGAAGGCCGGGCGGGTGAAGGCGGCGACGAGTTGCTGCGGTTCACATCGGACAAGATCGAAACGATCGACGCCGGGTACATGCAGGCCGAGACCTTGTGCCATTCCTATATCGATCGCCCCATCGTGCTGTTCGACATCGCGAAAGCGTTTTTCGGGCCGGTCGTCCCCGACGCTCCCACGCGGTATGCCGCACAGCGTCCGGACGCCGGTAACGCGCACTATCTCGAGATCGTCGAAAACGAAAACTCGCGCACGAAGGCGCCGTGCGTCGGCGTGCCGCAGCGGTTCCAGCGCTACTGATCGATCGGCGAGTGGCGCGCTTACACCGCCGCGCCGCCGTAGCTTTCCGTCTGGATCTGGTCGAGCAGCCGCGTGAGCTCCGCGGCGCGTTCGGCTCCCATGCGCTTCGCCGTCGCCGTGATCAGGCGCGGCGGGATGTCTTTCAGGAAGCCGCGCAGCGTCTTCACCGCGCGCGTTGCGTCGGGCTTGCTCTCGCCGGTCAGCGCGAGGATGCGCAGGGCACCGATGCTGCCGAGAAAGTCCAGCGAGTCCGCGTCGTGCAGCGCGATCGCCTCGGGCACCGTCCCCGCGTTGCTGTAGTACATGTGGCCGCGCTCCGCGGCTTGCACGGCCGGATATTTCTGCATCGGGAAGCCCGCGTCGCGCAGGATCGCCTCGCTGGTCTCGGCGGCTCGGTCGCCGTGCTCCATCCCTTGCTTCTCCCACGGCGCGAACGCGGCCATGTCGTGCAGGAACGCTGCGGCAAAGAGCACGTCGGTGTCGACGGCGAGACGGTCGCCCTGCGCGACCTCGACAGCGAGACGGTAGTCGCGCTCGGAGTGCTGCCAGCCCCAGGCCGGGTGCCTGAACTTCGCCTGCGCGAACGCGTACACGGTGGCCTTCCACGGCGCGTCCAGCGCGATCCCGGTGACGGTCTGTTGCGGCGCAGCCGCGGGGGCGCCGGCGGGCATCAGCAGCGCGCAGGCGAGCGCGAACGCGGCAACGAGACGTCTCATGGCTCAACTGCTTCGTTATTCGGACCGTGGCTCCGGCCGGGTGTCGATTCGGCGGGTCGCCGTTCGTTTCTGGGGTGTACACTCGTTCCACCGCAGGGAGAACCACTCGTGCAATACATGTTGCTGATCCAAAACTCCGAAAACGGCCAGGAGCCGTCCGCCGCCGACCGCGAGGCGATGTGGGCCGAGTACGGCGCATTCACCGACCGGATCAAGGCGAGCAACGCATACGTCGACGGGTCGGCGCTCACGCCGCCCGCGAGCGCCACGACCGTTCGCGTGCGCGACGGCCGCAGCGTGATCACCGACGGCCCCTTCGTCGAGACGAAAGAGTGGCTGGGCGGCTACTACGTCGTCGAAGCCGCGTCGCTCGACGACGCGCTCAAGATCGCAGCCGACTGCCCCGGCGCGAAGTACGGTGCGGTCGAGATCCGGCCGCTCGTGAGTGCGGGCTGACGTCGAGGACCGCATCGCGCGCTGCTTCCGCGACGACGCCGGTCGCGCGGTGGCAGCGCTCGCGCGCGCGTTCGGCGACCTCACGCTCGCCGAGGACGCGATCCAAGACGCGTTCGTCACCGCGCTCGAACGCTGGCCGCGCGACGGCTTCCCGCCCCAGCCCTCGGCCTGGATTCTCACGACGGCCCGCAATCGCGCGATCGACCGGCTGCGGCGCGAGCGCGTCGGCCGCGAAAAGCTCGAACGGCTCGCGCAACTCGACGCCGCGCCGCCTTCGCACACGGACATCGCGCTGGAGCCCGACGTGAACGGCGCGGCGGACGACCGCCTCGGCCTGATCTTCGCCTGCTGCCATCCGGCCCTGGGTGTCGAGGCGCGCATTGCGTTGACGCTGCGCACGCTCGCCGGGCTCACGACCGAAGAGATCGCCGACGCGTTCTTGGTGCCGCACGCGACGATGGCGCAGCGACTCGTGCGCGTGAAGCGCAAAATTCGCGACGCGGGCATTCGCTTCGACGTTCCGCCGCCGGACCGGCTCGCGGAGCGCCTCGACGACGTGTGCACCGTCGTGTATCTGATCTTCAACGAAGGGTACACCGCGACGTCGGGCGACCGGCTCGTGCGCACGGAGCTGTGCGCCGAAGCGATCCAGCTCGCGCGGCTACTCGTCGCCATGATGCCCGGCGAACCCGAGCTCATGGCGCTGCTCGCGCTCCTGCTGTTTCACGATTCGCGCCGTCACGCGCGCACGAGCGCCGGCGGCCGCATGCTCACGCTGCGCGAGCAAGATCGCGGTGCCTGGGACCGCGCGGCTATCGACGAAGCAAACGCGCTGCTCGAACGCGCGGTGACGCAACGCCGCACCGGCGTCTATCAGTTGCAAGCTGCGATTGCCGCGCTCCACGCGAACGCGCCGTCGCCGGCCGACGTCGACTGGCTCGGCATCGCGGCGCTGTACGGCGAGCTGCAGACGCTCACGCCGTCGCCCGTGATCGCCTTGAATCGCGCGGTCGCAATCGCGCAAGCCGACGGGCCCGCCGCCGGACTGGCCGCGATCGACGCGGCGGGCTCCGGTCAGCTCGACGACTACCATCTCTATCATGCCGCGCGTGCCGAACTGCTGGCGCAGCTCGGCCGCCACGACGAAGCACGCGCCGCCTTCAGCACGGCCGCAGGCTTGGCGCGCAACGAGCGCGAGGCCGAGTTCTTGCGCGAGCGCGCCGCAACGCTGCCTCGCTAGCGGGACCGCCAGACACCGCTTCTCCGGCAGGATTTCGCGGTGGCCCGGCGCACGACCGGCGTCGCCCTATGAGAATCCTGATCGTCGGCGGGGGCGCCCGTGAGGACGCGTTGTCGTGGCGGCTCGCATCCTCGCCGTCGTGCGAGGCGCTCTTCCACGCACCCGGCAACGCCGGCACCGCCTCGCGCGGCATGAACTGGAGCGACGTCGTCGCGACCGACGCGCGCACCATCGCCCGCCGCGCCGTCGATGAGAAGATCGATCTCGTGGTGCTCGGGCCCGAGACGGCGATCGCCGCGGGCGTCGGCGACAAATGCCGCGACGCCGGAATCGCGGTGTTCGGCCCCAACCGCAACGGCGGCCGGCTCGAGACGAGCAAGGTCTTCGCCAAGCGCTTCATGGAGCGGCACGGCATCCCCACCGCCCGCTTCCGGGTCGTGCACAACCTCGATCAGGCGAAGCGCGCGCTCGACGGCTGGCGCGGCGGCGCTGTCGTCAAAGCGGATGGGCTCGCCGCGGGCAAAGGCGTCGTCGTGTGCGACGACGCCGCAAGTGCGTTCGCGCTGCTCACGGAGTGGTACGGCACCAACACGGTCCCCGGCGGCGGGCACGACGTGGTGATCGAGGAGAAGCTCAGCGGACGCGAGGTCAGCGTGTTCGCGATCGGTGACGGCCGCGCGATGGTGCCGGTCGCGGCGGCGTGCGATTACAAGCGCGCCGGCGACGACGACAAAGGGCCGAACACCGGCGGCATGGGCGCGTACTCGCCGCCGTCCGGGTTTCCGGAGAACCTGCTGACGATCGTGCGCGAGCGCGTCGTCGCGCCGGCGCTGCGCGGCCTGCTCGCCGAAGGCGAGGAGTACCGCGGCGTGCTGTACTGCGGCCTGATGCAGACGGTGAACGGACCGTATGTGATCGAGTTCAACGCGCGCTTCGGCGATCCGGAAACGCAAGTGCTGATGCCGCGCGCCGGCGGCGACTTCGCGCGCTACCTGAAATCCGCGGCCGACGGCGCGCTGCAGATCGACGCGGCGACCTGGTCGTCCGACGCGTGCGTCGGCGTCGTACTGGCGACGTCGCGCTACCCGTACGAGAACACGAAGGTGGAAGGGCTGCCCGCCGAACTCGGACTCGGCGACGGCACTGCGGCATTCTGGGGGACGTCCACGCGCAAGGGCGACACCGTTTCCTCGCCGGGCGGGCGCGTGCTCACCGTGACGGCGCGCGGTGCCGATCAGGAGACGGCGCGGGCCCGCGCCTACGCCGCGATCGACACGCTCAAGGCACGCTTCCCGAGCGGCACGCCGCTCGCGTACCGTTCCGATATCGCGCGAACCATTTAGTGTCTGCGCTTCGGGACCTCGCGTCGCGGCCGGCGCGCACGTTCTTCACCGTCGCCGGGATCGCCATCGGCATCCTCGCGCTCACCGTCGTCGGATCGCTCGCCGAGCGGCTGCACACGATCGTCGCGCGGTCGACGTCGCTCAACACCGATATCGTGTTCGCGAACATCCAGCGCTCCGTGCTCATCTCGCCGACCGCGCGCGAGACGGTGCAGCGCGCGTACGCGAAGCTCAAAGGGCTCGACGGCGTGCGCGCCGCGGTGCCCGAGGTGATCCTGCCCTATCAGCGCGACAACGCGCCCGGCCGCTTCGGCCCGCCGTCGCTGGTGTTCGGCTTCCCCGATGCGGCGCGCCCGTTCGAGCGCGACCTGCTCGTGGTGGCGCGCGGCCGGGCGGCGGCGCCGCGCGAGCAGCGGGTCGCGGTCGTCGGCCCCGACTTCGCCGCCGCCGAGCACGCGGAGCTCGGCGACGTCATCTCGCTGCAGGGCAACTCGTTCGAGGTCGTCGGCGTGTTGGACAAGACGTTCACGATCTTTGATGCGGCCGTCGTCGTGCCGTTCGCCGACGCGCAAGACCTGCTGCGCCAAGCCGTACCGCCGTTTCTCGCGTCGATCCCCAGCGATCCCGTCTCGGCATTTCTCGTCGCGTCGAAAAAAGGTACCGACGTGAGTTTGCTCGCGCGGCGCATCGCGCTCATCGACGGGCTGTCCGCGCGCGACCCGCGCGAGGTGGCGAACACGGTGCGCTCGACGCTGGGCATCTTCGATGCGATCGTGTTCGGCGCGGCGCTCATCGCGCTGCTCGTCGGCGCGTTCTCGGTGATCAACACGATGACGATCGCGGTGACCGAGCGCACGCGCGAGATCGGGATCCGCAAGGCCATCGGCGCCACCGACGGCTCGGTGCTGCTCACGTTCGTAGGCGAGGCCGCGACGATCGGCGCGCTGGGTGGCCTCGTCGGGATCGTCCTCGGTTTCGCCGTGGTCACGGTGATCGACGCGCGCAGCGCGGCCGGCGGCAACCTCCAGCTGTTCGCGATCTCGCCGCTGGTCGGGGTCGGCGCGTTCGCGTTCGCCGTGGTGCTCAGTGCGGCCGCCGGATTCGTGCCGGCGATCACGGCCGCGCGGCTGCCGCCCACCGTGGCGCTGCGCCGCTGATGAGCGAGCGCATCGTCGACGTGCGCGACGTCGTCAAGGTCCACGCGCCCGGAGCGCCCACCGAGGTGCGCGCGCTCGACGGCATCACGTTCGGCGTGCAAGCCGGGGAGTACGTTGCGATCGTGGGCGAGAGCGGGAGCGGAAAAACCACGCTCATGCACGTGCTCGGCGGGCTCGACCGCCCCACCACCGGCGAGGTGGTCATCGACGGCCATCCGCTCGCGCGGACGTCGCGGCGCGAGTTGGCGGCGATTCGGGCGCGCGCGATCGGCTTCGTGTTCCAAGGCTTCAACCTGCTGCCGAACTTGGACGCGCGCGAGAACGTCGCGCTCGCCGCGCGCTACGCCGGTCATCGCGCGGACGCGCCGGCGCGCGCCGAGCGCGCGCTGCGCGACGTCGGGCTCGGCGACCGCATGCACCACCGCCCCTCGGCGCTGTCCGGCGGGCAGCAGCAGCGCGTCGCGATCGCGCGCGCGCTCGTCAACGAGCCCGCGCTGCTGCTTGCCGACGAGCCCACCGGCGAACTCGACTCGCACACCGCCGAACACGTGCTGGAATTGCTCGGCGCGCTCAACGCGCGCGGGCAGACGCTGCTCGTCGTGACGCACAGCGAAGCGGTGTGGCGGCGCGCGCGGCGCGTGATCCGGCTTGCCGACGGGCGCGTGGTGGCCGACGATGCGGCGTAGCGCAGCGATCCTCGCGCTCGCGGCGCTGGCGGGCTGCGCGCGGCGACGGCCGCCCGCGCCGCACGCGGCGACCACGCCGGGACGCCCCGTGCGCGTCGTCGTGCTGGGCGACTCGCTCGCGTTCGGCACGGGCGCGTCGGCGCCGCGCAACGCGTTCACCTTCCGCGCGTTCCTGCGCGTGCGCGCCGAACACCCCGGCAGCCGTATCGACAATTACGCGATCGGCGGTTCGACGGCGGCCGACGTGCTGCGCTTGCAAGCGCCGCGGCTCGCGCACGCCCCCGCGGACGTCGTCGTGATCTGCGTCGGCGGGAACGACGTCGTCCATCGCGTCTCGGCCGCGAGCTTCGCGCGCACGTACGGGCAGCTCGTCGCGCGCGTGCGCGCGCTGCAGCCGCATGCGGCGATCGTGTGCTGCGGCGTGCCCGACGTGGGCTTGAGCCCGCTGTTCACCGGCGCCGACCACGCTGCCGTAACGCGCCTCTCACGCGAGAACGACGTCGCGATCCGGGCGGTCGCCGGCCGCCCCGGCGTGCTCTTCGTGGACCTGTATGCGACGACGCTGCGCCAGCACGGCAACGTCAACCGCTACCTCTCCGACGATCGCTTCCACCCGTCGGACGCAGGCTACGCCGAGCTCGCCGACGCGCTCGCGCCCGCGCTGCTCCGCGCCGCCGCGCGCTAGAGACCCAGCTTCGCGCGCCCCTCGGCATTCGGCGTGAGGTACACGCGCTCGTGCGCGTAGTCGAAGCCGACCGTGAACCAGCGCAGCACCTTGGCGCCGATGACGCCGTCGATCTCCTGCGGGTAGCTGCGTTCGGACGTGACCCGCGAGCCCAGCACGCCGGGCAGCGCGAACGTTCCGAGCTCGAGCTTGCCCGCGAACACGAGGGCCGTCGAGAACGCGCCGCCCACGCCCGTGCTCGCGCCGGGCGCGTCGAAGCCGACCGTGAGGCCGTCCGTGAGCGCGGTCGGGTTGGCGCGCCGGAAGTAGTCGAACAGCAAGAACGCGCCGTTCGCGCCTGTGTCGAGCCCGACGCGCTCGGCAACCGTGCCGTCGAACGACGCCGTGACGAGCGGGATTCCACGGCCGAATCGCGCGGTCAGCTCCGTCGTCTGCGGACCGGCCGGCGGCACGTACGCGCTGCCCGGGACGACGGTGACGCGCTTGTTCTCGTAGTCTACCGTCACGCCCAGCTGCGCGAGGAAGTCGAAGCCCAGCAGTCCGCCGATGCGCGCGCTGCGGCGCCCGGTCCAGCCCAGCGGGACGACGCCCACCATGACGTCGCGCATCGCCAGCGATCCGGCCCGCAGCTCGGGCGCTACGGCGCGTGCGTAGGTCGCCTGCCCGGCGACCACGTGCGCGTGCTCGCCGTACAGTTGCAGGCCCGCGCGGCGCGCGACGGTCGCGTCCACGACCAGCCCTGACGCGCCGCTGTCGAGGACGAAGTCGACCTCCACCGTGCCGACGCGCACCGGTACGTACACGTGGTCGGCGAAATCCGCCGGCAGGTCGACGCTGGTCACGCCGTCGGGAAACGTCACCAGCGCGCGGCGGCTCGGCGGGCGCTCGAGCTCGGCGTCGCCGACGCTGCCGGGCGCATACTCCGCGACGCGCGAGTCGCTCGTCGTCTTCGCAACCGCGTTCTCGACGTGCCAGTGGTGCGCAAACACGCGCCCCTGGTCGTCGCGCACGTCGTCGTATGTCGTCGCAACGATCCCGATCGGGGCGATGCGCTCGCGGCGCAGCACGTGCCAGGTCGCTGGGTCGACGTACTCTTTGCGGCCCCAGCCCTTCGCGTTGAGCGTCGCGATGACGTAGGCGCCGTCCGGCGCGCGCGCGCGCGTCACGGTGGTCGTGAACGACTCTTTGTTGGCCAGACCCGGATCGGCGCGGTCGTCGAGCGTGACGCCGTTCTCGTCCTGCAGCCAGCGCCGGCCATGCACGACGCCGGACTCCGCGTGGAACGGCGGGCTGTCGTCGATGGTGCGCTCGTCGGGACCGCGCACCAGGCGCCGTTCTGTCGTCGTCGTGCCGTCCGATGACGTCGTGCGGATCGTCTCGCGGTAGGCGCTGGGTTCGTGCTCGGCGGCGTGGACGTTCGCGCGAATCTCCGCCGCGCTCGGAAGCGCGTCGGCCGCGCGCGCGAGTGGGGGCAGGGCGACGAGTAGCGTTGCGAGCAACGCTGCAACGCAGCGTCGGCTCGCGCGCCCGATCACTCTCGTATCCCCATCGCCTTGCGGCCCGCGGCGTTGGGCACGAGGTAGACGCGGCTGTTGCCGTAGTCGAGCCCGAGCGTGAACAATCGCAAGAACTCATCCCCGATGAGGCCGTCGGAGGCGCCCGCATAGCTGCCGATCGAGGTGACCCGGTAGCCGACGAAGTCCGTGAAGCGGATGTTGCCGAGCTTGAGAGCCGCGATCTGGTATGCCCGTGCATCGAACGACCCGCCGATCCCGTGAAACCGCATCGGCCGGCTGCGCGCACCCTCGCCCTCGTCCTTGAGCGCCTCCGGGTGGCGCCGCGCGAAGTAATCGAACACCATGAACGTGCCGACGCCGCCCGTGTCCAAAATGAACCGTTCGCCGAGCGCGCCGTTGATCGTCACGTCGGTCATCGGCACGCCGCTGCCGATGCGAACGTCAAGCACGGTCGTGTGCGGGGCGGTCGGCGCGGTGTACGCATCCCCGGGAGTGACGGTCACGCGCTTGTGCTCGTAGTCGATCGTCACGCCCAGCTCCGCGAGGAAGTCGAATCCGAGCAGTCCGACCACTCTGATGCTGCCCGTCTCGTCGTTGCCCTGGGGGATCGCTTGCACCGCAACGTCGCGCAGCACCAAGTCGCCGACGTGCATCTCCGGGACGCGCGTGCGAGCGGTCGTGTAGCGCCTGGCAGTGACCGCCGAGCGCTGCTGGTAAAGCGGCAGGCCGAGTTCCTTGGCGACGCCCATGTCCATGGTGATCCCGCTCGCACCGGTGTCGAGCACGTAATCGAGGCCGCGTCCGTTGATCGTCACCCGCACGTAGACGTGCTGCGGCCCGAAGCGCGCCGGCAGCTCGACGGACGTCGCGCCGGCGGGAAAGCCGACCAGATGACGCGTCGACGACGGCACCGCGACGTCGCCGGCGGTGCCCGGTCCCGCGGCGTACTCGGTGATCTTCGCGTCGCTGGTGATGCCCGCCGTACCGTTGTCGACGTGCCAGTGGTGCGCGAACGTGCGGCCGTGATCTTCGCGAAAGTCGTCGTACGTCGTCGTGGCGGTGCCGTTCGCGGTGATCACGTCCCGCCGCACCAGCCGCCACGCCGCGGCGTCGACGTAATCCTTGACGCCGTGGCCGTTCGCGTTGAGCGTCGCGATCACGTACACGTCGTGCGGGTCGCGCACGCGCGAGACGGTCGTCGTCGTCCGGTCGGGGGTGGCCAGGCCCGGGTCCGGCTGGTCGAGCACCGTTTGACCGTTGTCGTTCTGGTGCCACGCCTGGCCGTTCTCCGAACCGCGCTCGGTGTGGAACGGCGGCGCGTCCCGAAGCTCGCGAAACGCGATGCCGCGCTGCAGGTGCCGCACCGTGGTCGTCGTCGCGTTCGACGACGTCGTCACCGTGGTTTCGCGCCATTCCGCGGGAAGGACCCCGATCGCGGCCCGCACCCGCTCGCGAATCGCCGCCGCGTCGAGGGGCGCATCGTCCCCGCGCGCGAGCGCCTGCAGCGCGACGACCAGCGCCGCGGCGAGCGACGTGACGCGCCGCGCGCGGGTCACTCGCGTATGCCCATCGCTTTGCGCCCGACGGCGTTGGGCACCAGGTAGACGCGGCCGTTGGCGTAGTCGAGACCCACGGTGAACAAGCGCAGGAAACCGCTGCCGATCAGCCCGTCGTCGTCGCCGGCGTAGCTGTGCTCGGACGCCACGCGAAAGCCAAGCCAATCTTGGAAGTTCAGGGCGCCGATCTTGACGCTGGCAAGCTGATAGGGTTTCGTGTTGATCGGACCGCCGACACCAAACCACTGGGTCTCGCGCTCGTCGCCCCCGCCGCCGCGGTCGACGAGCGCTTCCGGGTGTTTGCGCGCGAACGCGTCGAAGATCATGAACGTCCCGGCGTGCCCGGTATCGATGATGAAACGTTCGCTGAGCGCTCCGTTGATCTTCACGTTGACGAATGGGGAACCGTCGCCGATGCGCACGTCGAGTGGGAACACGCGGCTCCCCTGTGGCGCAACGTAGTCCGGTTCGCGCGCCACCGTAACCTGCTGTTTCTCGTAGTCGATCGTCACGCCCAGCTCGGCGAGGAAATCGAACCCGAGCAAGCCGACGGCCCGATAGCCCGGCTCGATCTCGCCGGTGCTGGGCACCGTGTGTACCGCGACATCGCGCATCACGAGATCGCCGATGTGCAGCTCCGGCACGATCGCGCGCGCGGTGTTGTAGCGCTGCGCCGTCACCGCGGAGTGCTCGCCGTACGCGACGAGGCCGAGTTGCCGCGCGACGTCGTTGTCAAGCGTGATCCCGCCCGCGCCGGTGTCCAGCAAGAAGTCCAGCCCGCGCGTGCCGACCATGACGCGCACGATGATGTGCTGCTGCCCGAACTTTGCCGGCAGCTTCACCGTCTTCGTGCCGGCCGGAAACGTCACGAGGTTGCGCCGGCTGTCCGGGATCGCCACATCGGATGCCGGAACGTCGCCGCCGTCGTACGCCGTGACGCGCGTGTCGCTTTTCGTGCGCGCGTAGTTGTCATCGGTGTGCCAGTGATGCGCGAACACGCGCCCGCCGTCGTTGCGGAAGTCGTCGTATACCGTGCTGATCGTGCCGTTGGCGGTGACCTCGTCCCGCCGCACGACATGCCAGCTATCGGGATCGACGTACTCGCGCATGCCGTGACCACGCTTGTTGAGCACGCTGATGAGCCACGCCTCGACGGGCGCGTGCACGCGCGTGACGGTCGTGATGGCCGGATCCGGCTTGGCCGCGCCGGGGTCGGGTTCGTCGATGACGGTCTGACCGTTGTCGTTCTGGTGCCATTCTGCGGTCGTTGTCTTGCCGTATTCGGTGTGAAACGGGCCGCGCTCGACGATCTCACGCCATTCGTCGCCGCGCTCGGCGTAGCGCACCGTCATCGTCGTCCCGTCCGAGGACGTCGTCACCGTGGTGCGCCGGTAGGCGTGCGGCACCGCGGCGGCGGTGCGGACGTGCTCGCGGATCGCCGCGGCGTCCGGCGCCGCCTCGTCGGCCGCGGCGGGCGCAAGCGCGAACAGTAAAAAGAAGGCCGGCCAAAGACGCCACAACCGACTCGTCATGGGCAGAATTTCCCGCGCCCCGAAGACGAGGCCTCTACAACGGCGCGAAGCCCGTCCCGCAAGCGATTGAGCGCGCGCTTTCGCAGCGAATCTCGTCATCCGATCTCGCCGGGGGCTACGATCGGGAGCCGCCGTCAAACAGGTGTTCGATGTGCCTAGGCTTCCCGCGCCTGCTGGATGCCGGGCGTGCTAGCCGTTCGTCCGCACGAAGCTGTTCCAGTACCACACGCCCCAAGCGCCGACGAGCGCCGACCAGATGATCAGCGCCACGCCCCAGTTCGGCAGCCGGTTGCGCACGCCGATCGCCATCAGCGCGAACAGGTACGGCAGAAAATCAAGGGCGTGCCGCATGCCGAACTGCACCCAGCCGTTGAGATAGTACAGAAACTCCGGTGCAGCGACGAGCGCCGTGGTGAGCCACAGCGCGGTGACGACGTTGCGCGGTGTCTTGGCGAGAAACGCGAGCACGAGTGCGGGGCTGGTGAACGTCAGCGCGATGCCGGTGGTCTCCGGCTTGACATACGGCCACTGCGGCTGCTGCAGGTATTCGACGAAGGTCGGCGCGCGGAAGAAGAACGAGTAGAGCTGATACGGCAGATAGCTCAGCCGGAACGGCGAGCCGGTGGGCTGGCCCCACGCGTCGGCATGATAATACACGGTGTGGCCGATGTCGAACATCGTGCCCCACATCAGCTCGTCGTAGCCGATGAACGCGATCGCCCAGCACGCGAGCACGATCCCGAACGCGCGCAGCCGCGCAAACCGCTGCGCGGGCGCGGGCGCGGCACCGGCGAACGCGCCGGTCCACAGGCCCCACGCGAGCAGCGGCAGTGCGGCAACCTCGGGAAAACGCGCACCGCACGCGAGCACGCCGCACAATCCCACGAGCCAGCCGCGGTTCTTGCCGCACAGTTCGACGAGCGCACCCAAGATAAAGGCCACGGCGCAGAGGTGCGCGAGGAACCACACGTCGCCCAGCTCCGCGCACCACCACACGTCGGTGCCGGCGACGAAGAACATCGTCAGGAAAACTTTGGTGGCGAGGTCGGTCACGCCCAACCGCTCGGCGAGCACCCAGGCGAGGAACGTTGCGACGCCGGCGAATGCGATCGCTACGGTCGTTTGGTTCGCGTCGTTGCCCCAGATTGCGACCCACGGCAGCATGAACAGCGCCGGCACCGGCCCGTCGACGCCGTAGTAGTGGCCGTTGTACTGCACGGCGTCCATCCAGCGCCCCGGCCAGTCGATCCACATCCGGCCGTGCAACCATGCGTAGGCAACGCGAACGTAGTTGTTCTGCTGCGTCGAGCGCAGGTGCGAACTGATCAGGATGACGGCGAAGGTGACCGCGGCGGCCGCCGCCGCGCCGGAGAACCGGCGCAACGGGACCACCACGGTCCGGAAACGAGACGCGGCGACCATCTTCGGCGCCATCGTTTCGTCCGAGCGTAACCGTCGCCCCGCCGCCCGGGTAGGAGAAGATTGCGATGTATCGTCAAGGCTCACCCTACGGCCGCTCCCCTTACGGCGGCCAGTACCCGCCGGCCGCCGCCGGCAGCGGGATCAACCTCCTGGGGCAGGTGCTCGGGATCACCGGCGTGGGCTTCGTCGTCACGGCGGTCGCGGCGTATCTGTTCCGCGACCTTTCGTACGGCGCCGGCCTGCTGGCGCTGATCGGCGGCCTCGTGCTGCTGTTCGTGATGGCCGCGGTGCGCAACAGCCCGCAAATCGCGCTGCTGTTGTTCTACGCGTTCACGTTCCTCGAAGGCATCGGTATTGCACCGGTCATCGCGCGCTACGTGAACACGATCGGCGCCGACGTGGTGGTGAACGCCGCGGCGACGACCGGCTTCGGGATGCTCGTGCTCGGCGGCGTCGCGTTCGTGTTCTCGGTCGATTGGCGCCGCTTCAGCGGGATCGCAACGGGCCTGCTCGTCGCGCTGCTCGTCGTGGGCGTCATCTCGATCTTCACGCACTGGGTGCATCCGGACGCGTATTCGTGGCTGACGCTGGGCGTGTTCACGCTGCTGACGCTGGTCGACTTCAGCCGCATCCGCGCGGGCGGGGGCGGTTCGACGCCGGTCGAGCTGGCCGTCGCGATCTACCTCGACGCGATCAACATCTTCCTGGCGCTGCTCGAGCTTTTCGGCTCTCGCTCGCGCCGCTGACGGGCGGTAGCGAAACCGGGACTGCTCCGCCCGGTTCCTGAAGCCTGAAGTATGGCGCGCGCGTACGACCAGGAAGCGGTGCAACCCGCCGGTGACGTGCTTCACGAGGCGTGCGGGGTCGCCGGAGTCTATGCACCCGGCGAAGACGTCGCTCGGCTCGCTTACTTCGGCCTCTACGCGCTGCAGCACCGTGGCCAGGAGAGCGCGGGGCTCGCCGTCGGCAACGGCCATGGCATCGACAGCCACCGCCAAATGGGTCTGATCACGGGGTCGTTCGACGAGGCGATCCTCGGCCGGCTGCGCGGCATCGTTGCGATCGGCCACACGCGCTACTCCACCACCGGCAGCTCGGTGATCGTCAACGCGCAGCCGTTCGTCGAGGAGTCCGACCTCGGCCAGTTCGCATTCGCGCACAACGGCAACCTCACCAACGCCGACGAGCTGGCCGCGAAGCTGCCCGACGACGTGCGGCTTGCGGCGACATCGGATTCGGAGATTCTGGCGAAAACGATCGCGCTCGCGCCGGGCCCGACGTGGACCGACAAGATTCGCGCGGCGATGCGCATCGCCGAGGGCGCGTACTCGGTCACCATGCTTACGCGCGACGCGGTGTACGGTTTCCGCGATCCGTGGGGCGTGCGCCCGCTGTGCATCGGCACGTACGGCGAGCGCGGCTACATGATCGCGTCGGAGTCGTGCGCGCTCGCGACCGTCGGCGCGCATTATCTGCGCGAGATCGCGGCCGGTGAAGTGGTGTGCGTCGACGCGCGCGGGATTCGCACCGAGCATACCGAGGTGGTGAAGCCCGCGTCGCTGTGCATGTTCGAGTACATCTATTTTGCGCGGCCCGACAGCGTGCTGAGCGGGCGTTCGATCTACATGGCGCGCTATCAGATGGGCCGTGCGCTGGCGCGAGAGCATCCCGTCGACGCCGACGTGGTGATGGCGGTGCCCGACAGCGCGATCCCCGGCGGCATCGGCTACGCGTCGGAGAGCGGCATCCCGTACGTCGAAGGACTCATCAAGAACCGCTACATCGGGCGCACGTTCATCAGCCCCGATCAGAAGATGCGCAGCCAGGGCGTCGCGCTGAAGTTCAACCCGATCGTCGAAAATTTGCGCGGCCAGCGCGTGGTCGTCGTCGACGACTCGATCGTGCGCGGCACGACCACGCCGCGCATCGTGTCGCTGCTGCGCGACGCCGGCGCGCGCGAAGTGCACTTGCGCATCACGTCGCCGCCGATCGTGCACCCGTGCTATCTCGGCGTCGACATGGCGACGTACGCGGAGCTGATCGCCGCGAACCTGAGCGTGCCGCAGATTTGCGAGCGCGTCGGCGCGGATTCGCTCGGCTACCTCAGCATCGAGAACCTGGTCGACTCGACCGGCCGCGACCGCGGCGATTTCTGCCTGGGCTGCCTCAACGGCCGCTACCCCAGCCGGCCGGTCGAATCGCACGGCAACCTCCAAGTCGACCGCCAACCCGCGCTGAAGGCCTAATCGCCCCGGCTTCGCGCAGTCTGCGGCTACGGCTGCGCCGCAACTGCGGTTGCTCGCGGGCCGCAGCATTGCGGCCGAAAACTCGACCATGAGCCACTCGGGATTGCCGGCCTTCGCGCGTGAAGTGCACTTCATCGAAGACCGGGTGACCGCGCTCGAGCGCGCGGTCGACGCTGTGCAAGCGGCTACGGGCGCCGCGTGGGTCGCCGCCTACACGCCGGACGCCGAGGGCGTCTTCACGTGCGGCGCCGCCGCGGGCGACATGCCGTTCGGGACGCTGGACGCCGTCGACGAGGACGACGAGGCGTTGGTCGCGCTGCGCGCGGAGCGCCGCGCCCTGGATGCGCCGGGCGGCTCGGTGCTGGCCGGGGCGCTCGTGCTGCCGTTCGTCGCGGCTGGCCGCATCCGCGGGTTGATCGCCGCCGGCAAGGTGCCGTACGCGTACACCGCCGTCGAGCGCGAAGGGCTGGCCGCTGTCGCGGCCGCCGTCGGGCTCGCGCTGGAAGTGCTCCAGGCGCGAGAGTTGCGCCGCGAGGTCGCGCGCTGGCGCGAGCGCGCGGAGTGGGCGGAACGCGAGCTCGCCGTGCTACACCGCGTGCTGGACGGTCCGCCCGCGGCGCACGTGGAACTGGGGCCTTAGCTTACACGCCGGGCTCGGACGCGGCCGGCGGATCGCTAGCCGGGAACGACTCGGCATCGGCCTCGTCGTAATCGTCCAGGTCCGCCCCCGCGGCTTCGTACTCGGTGGGCTGCTCCGGCGTCTTCGGATCGCTGATCGGCGCACCGGGCGCGTCGGGCACGTCGGGTTCGGGCACGACCGGCTCTTGGTGGTTCATGCCGGTCGTGTACCCGTCCCTCGCGGCTTACGCCCTCAGACCGCGGCGGTTGCTGCCGTCTTCGCGACGCCGTTGGTCGGCGTGCCGTTCTTCGCCAGGTCTTCGACGACCGTTACGAACGCGCGCACCGGCGTCCCCGTGGGGCCCTTCGCCATGAACGCCGACTCCGCATCGAGGTACGCGGTGCCCGCGACGTCGAGATGGATCCACGGCGTGTCGCCGACGAACGCTTTGAGGAACGCGCCCGCCGTCTCGGCGCCCGCCGCGCGACCGGCGCTGTTCTTCAAATCGGCGATGTCGCTCTTGACGGCCTGCTCGTAGTCCTCGTAGAGCGGCAGGCGCCAGTAGCGCTCGCCCGAATCCGCGACGACTTTCAAGAAGCGATCGACGAACGCGTCGTCGTTGGAGATCGCGCCGCTCGCCGCGTGGCCGAGTGCGACCACGCACGCGCCGGTGAGCGTCGCGGCGTCGATCATCTTCGTCGCGCCGAGCTTGCGCGCGTAGCAGAGCGCGTCGGCGAGGATGAGCCGGCCCTCGGCGTCGGTGTTGATCACCTCGATCGTCTTGCCGTTCATGGCTTTGAGGATGTCGCCGGGCTTCATCGCTTTGGGGCCCGGGAGATTTTCCGACGACGGAACGAGGCCGATCACGTTGAGCTTGGGACGCAGCTTGCCGATCGCCCACATCGCGGCGATCACGCCGGCGCCGCCCGACATGTCGTACTTCATCTCGTGCATGTTCTCGGCGGGCTTGATCGAGATGCCGCCGCTGTCGAAGGTGAGGCCTTTGCCGACGAGCGCGAGCGTCTCGTTCGACGACGGGTCGCCTTTGTACGTCATGACGATGAGCGTTGCGGGCTCGTCGGAGCCGCGCGACACGCCGAGCAGCGAGCCCATGCCGAGCTCCTCCATGCGCTTCTCGTCGAGCACGTCCACCTCGAGGCCGGCGTCTTTGCCGAGCTCTTTTGCGCGCGCGGCGAGGTGCGTCGGCGTCATGTCGTTCGCGGGCGTGAGCGCCATGCGGCGCGCCGCGTTGACCGCTTCGCCGAGCACGCTGCCGCGCTTCGCGCCTTCGTCGACCGCGCTGCGGTCGTACCCGCCGGCGAGGATCGTGACCGACTCGGTGACCACGGGTTTGTCGGGCTCGGTGCGATAGAGCGTCGTGTCGATCGTCGCTGCGATCGCGCCTTCGGCGATGAACGATGCGGCTTGCGACGCTTCGACGCCGCCGGGCAGCGCGATCGCGATCGACGCGCTGCCGCGCTTGCCGAGATAGCGCACCGCGGTGCCTGCATACTTCGCCAGCGCGGCGGCGGTCAGTTTGTCGCGGTCGCCTAGGCCGACCACGAGGACGCGCTTGAACGGCGCGTCTTTCGCATGGATCAGCGACGTCTCGTTCGCCTTGCCGGAGATCTCACCGCCGGCGAGGATGTCGGCGATCGCGCCGCCGAGGATCTTGTCGACCTCGGCTGCGACGCCGTCGACGGCGCCGCCCGCGAAGACCGGCACGACGAGCGCGCCGGTCGCAACCGACGTCGGCGCGTCGTTCGAGACGTGGACCTGCATGGATTCCTCCGGATGGACAGAAGCGGTCGAGCGACCGTGATTGGACAACCTGTTCGCGATTCGCGCGCCGTCGGCGCGGCCCTCCGATGACCTTAGGAGATCGGGGCAGCGGCGACGCCTACGCCCGGGCCGGGGTGAATATCGACGCAGGCAACCTGGCGGTCCAGCGCTATCGCGACGTGACCTCCGCTTGGACGCATCCCGACCAGTTGGGTTCCCTGGGCGGCTTCAGCGGGCTCTTTCGGCTGCCGGGCGACAGCAAGCGGGCGCTGGTAGGGTCGACCGACGGCGTCGGGACGAAGATTTTGATCGCGTCGGCGCTGCGGCGTTACGACACCGTCGGCGCCGACCTCGTGAACCACTGCGTGAACGACATCCTCGTGACGGGCGCGGACCCGCTGTTCTTTCTCGATTATCTGGCGGTCGGCAAGCTCGATCCCGAGGTCGCCGCGCTGGTCGTGTCCGGCGTGCACCGCGCGTGCCGCGAGAACGCGTGCGCGCTGCTGGGCGGCGAGACCGCCGAGATGCCCGGCGTGTACCGGCCCGACCACTTCGACCTCGCCGGCACGATTGTTGGCATCGTCGACATCGACGCGATCCCGGACCCCAACCGCGTGGAGCCCGGCGACGCGATCGTCGGCCTGCCGGCCGTGGGCTTGCACACCAACGGCTACACGCTGGCGCGCGCGCTGATTCCGGAAGAAGAGTACGGTGCAGCGTTCGGCGACACGACCTACGGCGACGCGCTGCTCGCGCCGCACCCGTCGTACCGCGAGCCGGTTCGTGCGATCCAGCGCGTCGCCGGCGTGAAGTCGATGGCGCACATCACGGGCGGCGGTTTATTGGAGAACGTGCCGCGCACGCTGCCCGAGCACGCGGCAGCGGTATTCGAGCAGACGCGCTGGACCGTGCCGCCGATCATGGCGGAGCTGGTGAAGCGCGGCGAACTCGAGCACGAGGAACGGTATCGCACGCTCAACATGGGCGTCGGCTACACGCTCGTCGTGCCGATCGCCGACGTCGACCGCGCGCTCGCGGCGGCGCCCGGCGCGCGCGTCGTGGGCTTCGTGCAGCCGCGCCGCGACGGCGAGCCGCGCGTCGTCGTTCGCCCCGCGCGCGCGTAAGCGGCGCACACGCGATGGCGGTGAACTTGCTCGCCGCGCTCGACGACGAGCGCTACGGCGCGGATGCGCTCGCCCGCGCGCACGATGCCGCGGAGCGCGCGGGTTACACGCTGCGCCGCGTCGACGGCCCCGACGCGCTGCTCGCGGCGTGGATCGACTTGCACTTCGCGCCGTCGTGGTGGTCGTTCGAAGCGGGTGCAGGCAGCGCGTGGGTCGCCGAGCGCGACGGCGCGATCGGGGGCTTCGCGGCATTCGGCGCGCGCGATTTCGCGTTCTTCTGGTTGCGGCGCTGGCGCGAGCGCGCGGACGTGGGCATCTTCGGACCGTACGGCGTCGCCGAAGCACAGCGCGGCGCCGGGATCGGCGACGTGCTGCTGACGGCGGCGCTGTGCGGATTGCGTGCGATGGGGTATGCGTTCGCGCTGATCCCGGCGGTGAGCGGCGGCAGGCTCATCGACACGTATGTCCGGCGCACGGGGGCATCGGTCGTCGACGAATTCGCCTACGACGTCGAACCCGTGCGCGCCACGATCCTCGCATCGGGCGCCGGCACGAATGCGCGCAGCGTGCTCGAACGCGTACGCGACGGACGGTTGTCGCTCGACGTGCGCGCGGTCGTTGCGAACGATGCGCGCGCGGGCGCGCTCGACGCGGCGCGCGAGCACGGCGTCGCCGCGGTCGCCGTCGTGTGGGACCGCGCGCACGAAGCCCGCGCGGACTACGACGCGCGCGTGATCGACGCCGTCGCGCGCACGGAACCGCACCTGGTGCTGCTGCTCGGCTGGATGCATCTGCTGCCGCCCGCGTTCTTGCGGCGCTTCCCCGAGACGATCAACCTGCACCCGTCGTTCTTGCCGCTCGACCCCGCGGCCGACGCGGTCGTCGCGCCTGACGGCAGCGTGATCCCGGCGCTGCGTGGCGCGCACGCGTTGCGCGACGCGGTGCGCGCGCGAATTCCGTGGTCGGGCGTTACGGTGCACCGCGTCACCGAGGCGACGGACCGCGGCGCCGTCCTCGTGCGCGTGCCGCTGGCAGTGGGGGAACCGGCGAGCGAGGCGGCGCTGCGCGAGCGCATTCGGCCCCTAGAATTCGATGCCGTGGCGGCAGCGATTCGGCGCTGGACCTTCGAACGGTAGGAGCATGCCATTGCCGATCTTGGTCGCTGCTGCCATGGGGTGTTGCGGCGTGACCGGCGTCGTCCGGTCGGGTGAGGGCGTCCCCCTCCGCGCGCACGTCCATGCCGTTGGGGCCGCGACGGTGGACGCCGACAGCGATATGCGTGGCAATTTCCGCTTGACCGCACCGGCCGGCGCCTACCGCGTGACGATCGTCGCGGCGGGATACGCCGTCGCCGAGACCGACGTGGTCGTCCATGAGGACGAACGGCTCGACGTCACCCTAGAGCCGCTGGGGACTGGCCGCCTGCGCGAGATCGGGCGGGTCGCCGTCGACGGCCGGCTCGCGGTCCCGCACAGCACCGTCCCGACGCGTGAGATCACGCGGCTCGACCTCGACGCCTTCGGCTACGACCGCATCGTGGACGCGCTCGCGACGATCCCGTCGCTCACGCTCACGCGGCCCGACTCCGGTACGTCGAGCGCAACGGCGGTGGTGTCGCTGCGCGGCCCTGACCCGTCCGAGACGCGCATCGCTCTCGACGGGCAGCTGCTCAACAACGCGAACACCGGCGACCTCGACCTTGCGAGCTTCCCGAGCTCGTTGCTGTCCGCAATCGACGTCAGCGAAGGGCTCGGGCCCGAGGACACGCGCGGTGCGGACACGATCGGCGGCGAGATCAACTTGATCTCACTGCGCCCGACCGCGACGCCGCAGCGCATGCTGCGGCTGTCCGGGGGCTCGTTCGGCACCACGTCCGCCGAGATCAACGCGACCGGTCGGGCGTCGAGGCTTGGCTATGCGCTCGCGCTTGGCAGCCGGCACTCCACCGGCTACGTGCACGACTATCCGATCACGCTCGACGTCCCCGACGGCAGCGGCGGCACGACGACGATTGCTACGCGCGTCGGTTCATCGACCTCGCTCGCGACCGCGCTCGTGAACCTGAGCTACGATTTCTCACCGCGCTCGACGCTGCGCGTGCGTTCGCTGAGCGTCAACGGCGTGCGCGACGAAGGCGCCGCGCAAACGGCGCCGGCCGACCCGGCGGCCGACGCGCCCGGCGCGCTGTTCGTCGGCAGCGGGCCGGAGACGTCCGCGCAGAGCATCCGCGCGACGCTGGCGAGCCTCACGCTGCCGCTGGGTTCCGGAACGCTCGCGATCAGCAGCGGTCTCTCGAGCAATGCGACGGCGATCGCGCGCACGCTGCCCGATGCGGGCGCGTTCTCACCGTACGACGTGTCGCTGAGCGACCGGCTCGGCACCACGACCGCTGAGTGGACTCATATCGCTGGTGGCTCGACGTTCGCGATCGGTGCGCAGGCGCGGTCCGAGACGCTGACGTCGCCCGGGCAATTTTCTCAGGCGCTGCGCGAAACCGGGACGCAGTTGTGGGCGCGCGCCAGTGCGGACATCGGACGACGCCTGCGCGTTGCGGCCAGCGTCGTGTCCGCCAACTGGTCGACGTTCGGCACGAGCACGGACGGGCGGCTCGGCGTCGCGCTCGACGACGGGCACAACGGCACGCTGCGGTTCGCGGTCGGTACGGGATTCCGCGCGCCGCTGCTCGCCGAGCTCTACACGCTGCCGGCCGCCCAGCTCACGCCCGATCAGAACTGCGTCGGCGCGAACGGTAACCGCAACGAGCACGCCGAGCACGCGACCGAGTACGAGCTTGGCTACGGCAAGCGACTGGGCGCGACGACGGCCGACGTTACGCTGTACCGGACGAACCTGCGCGATCCGATCGAAGTCTTCTATCCGCTCGGCACGGGGTGCCCGCTCGACGCGATGGGCCATCCCATCAGCACCGTCGTTGCGCAGTCGTTCCCGGTCAACGTCGGCAACGTGGTGTACCAGGGCGGCTCGCTTCGGCTCGCGCACCGCTTCGGTACCGCGTGGTTCGCATCGGCCGAATACGGCGTGAACGCGGCGTACCCGACCTCGCTGCCCGACGCCGTCGCGGCGAACCCGACATCGGGCTCGAACCTCGTGGTGGGCCAGCAGTTCGGAAGCATTCCGATCCAGACGTTCTCATTCGGAATGCGCTACGCGCACAACGGCCTGCACGGTGCGGCAAACGTGACCGCCAAGAGCGTGAACAACGAGCTCGCGCAGGGCCGGTATGCGACGGCGAGCGCCGCGGTCGGCAAGACGTGGAAGAACGTCGACGTTACGCTGGCAGGCACGAACCTGACGAACGCCGTCAGCGGCCGCTTCACGCGGATTGGCCTCGGCACCCCATATGCGACGCCGTTCGGCCTGCAGCCGCGCGACGCGCTCGTGCTGGAACCGACGGCGTTCCGGCTGATCCTCACCCTGCGCTGAACGCATGACTGTCCGTTGCGACTGATGGACGACGACGCGCTCATCCGGCTTGCGGTCCCCGTCGGGCCGGACGATCACGTGCGCGGCCCGGACGACGCGCGGGTAACGCTCGTGGAGTACGGCGACTTCGAGTGCCCCTATTGCGGCGTCGCGTACCCGGCGATCAAAGACCTCGAGCAGCGATACGCCGATACGCTGCGCGTCGTGTTTCGCAGCTTTCCGCTGCAGGAGCACCGGCACGCGCAAGCGGCCGCCGAAGCGGGTGAGTTCGCCGCCGACCACGGCAAGTTCTGGGAGCTGCACGACACGCTCTTCGAGCACCAGCGTGCGCTCGGCGTACCGCACCTCCTCGGCTATGCGCGCACGCTCGGCCTCGACGACGCGGCGCTCGCGGACGCGCTGAACGAGCACACGTATGCGGGGATCATCGACGAGATCAAGCAGGGCGGTGAGGAGAGCGGAATCCCGGGCACGCCCGCGTTCTTCCTCAACGGCGTGCTCTTCGAGGACGAACCGACGCGCGACAATCTGACGCACGCGATCGACTGGCTGATCGAGCACGGCGATGCCGGTTGACGTGCAGCGCGTGCGGCGCGCCGACGCGGCGGAGTTGATCGCCGCGAACCGCGACGGTGTGGCGTACCACGCCCCCTGGGTGAGCGCGTTCATGGATCACGACGGCTTCGAGACGTGGTTCGCGCGCGGCGTCACGGGAGCGAACGTCTCGCTGGTCGCACGCGAAGGCGCCGGTGGCGCGCTCGTCGGCGTGATCAACCTCAACGAGATCGTGATGGGCGTGTTTCGCAGCGCCTACCTCGGCTACTGGGGCTATCCGCAGACGGGCGGCCGCGGGCTCATGACGGATGCGCTGCGCGAAGCGGTGCGCTACGCGTTCGATGAGGTCGGGCTCCATCGCGTCGAAGCGAACATTCAGCCGGGCAACGTCCGCTCCGTCGCCCTCGCGCGGCGCGCCGGCTTCACAAAGGAAGGTTTCTCACCGGGCTATTTGTTCATCGACGGCGCGTGGCGCGACCACGAGCGCTGGGCTTCGATCCGCGCCGGCGGGCCTTCAGCGTGACGGTATCGGCGGCGCTTCGCGCGGGGAACGTCCAGAAATCACTCGTCGCGAAGGTGTCGCCGCCGTCGAAACGCACGTCGATCCCGTTTTCCAGCGTGATCCACGTATCGCATTGTACCGGAACGTTTTGCCGGCCGGTGCGGCGCTCGCCGTCGCGCGACCAGGTGAACGTCGCTTCGGCGGGCGGGCCGCCGTGGTCGATCAGCACGCGATACGACATATTTTCGAGGCCGGTAAAGGCGCTGCGGATCGTGAGCGACGGGACGGCGCTCGCCGCACGCCGGCGTGCGCGACCGCGCAGCCCGCGCACCGACGCGACGAGCGCGAACCCGAGCAGTCCGGCGATCACGCGAACGATCACGATCCGTCCTCGATTCGATGGTGCTTGTGGCGCGGAACGCTTCGCGGCGTCGTGTCGGGCCCGTCAAGCGCGCTCTGACGGAGGGCCGGATCTTCGAGCGCGGTCACGGCACGCTCCCAAACGCCGATGAAGCTGATGTCGCTGCCCTTTGATTCAGGCGAGGAGAACGGCAAATTCGGGTCGGCGACGAGCGTGCGCGGGTCGACGCGCGTGACGCCGGCGCGGCGTTCGGCGGCGGCGGCGATCATCGCGGCGTTGTCGGTGCAGAACCGGCGCTCGGGCACGAACGTCGCGATGCCGCGCGCCTCGCCGAGCGCGAGAAACGCCGACTGCAGCGCGCCGTTGGCGGCGACGCCGCCGCTGAGCACCAGCGCCCGGTATTCACCCGTGTCGAGCGCGCGCGCGACGCGATCGATCAGCACGTCGATCACCGCCGCTTGGAACGATGCTGCGACGTCTTCGCGCCGCGCGTCCTTGCCCGCGTCCGACTCCAGGAAATAGCGCACCGACGTTTTCAGCCCGGAGAAGCTCATCGCGAGCGAGCCCGGTTCGGGCCGGTAGCGCGGAAACGCGAACGCGCGGGGGTCGCCGTCGCGCGCGAGCGCTTCGAGCGCGGGCCCGCCGGGAAAGCCAAGCCCCAGCAGCCGCGCGGTCTTGTCGTATGCCTCGCCGGCCGCGTCGTCGCGCGTCTTGCCGAGCACGCGCAGCTCGGTCGGCGAGCGAACTTCGACGAGCTGCGAGTGGCCGCCGGAGACGAGCAGCGCGAGGAACGGGTACTGCGGCGGCTCCTCGCGTTCGAGAAAAGCCGCAAACAGGTGTCCGTGGAGGTGGTTGACCGCGTAGAGCGGCAGCCCGGTCGCAAACGCGAGCGCCTTCGCCGCGGCGACGCCCACCACGAGGCTGCCGATGAGGCCCGGCCCGGTCGTGACCGCGATTCCGTCGAGCTCGTCGAGGGTGACCCCGGCGCGCGTCAGCGCATCGTCGACCGCTGCGGAGAGCAGCGCGGCGTGACGGCGGCTCGCGATCTCGGGTACGATGCCGCCATACTTCGCGTGGAACTCGTCCTGATTGGTCGAGACGTTCGCGAGCACGCGTACGCCGTCGCGGACCACGGCGGTAGCCGTGTCGTCGCAGGACGTCTCGATCCCCAGCAGCAGCACCTCCGATGGGACTCGTATCGAACGGGTGCCGGTTGCGGTATGGTGCTCGGGTGCGTCTCGACCCGCGGTACCTCGCCGTCGCCGCCTGCGGCGGCAGCGCGTTCCTCGACATGTACGCCACCCAGCCGCTGCTGCCCGAATTCCGGGCGGAGTTCCATGTCGGCGAGGCCGCGGTCGGCGCCACGATCTCGGTCCTGACGTTCGCTTGCGCGCTCGCCGCGCCGTTCGTCGGCCCAATGGCCGACGCGATCGGCCGCAAGCGCGTGATCGTCAGTGCAATCTTCGGGCTCGCGCTGGTAACGTTCGCGGCGGCGGGCGCGAACACGCTGCACGAGCTGCTCGTGTGGCGTTTCGTGCAAGGGCTCTTCATGCCCGCGGTGTTCGCGGTGACGGTCGCGTACGTCGCGGAAGAGTTTCCCGCCGCGATCGGCGGGCGCGGCATCGCCGCCTACATCGCGGGCAACGTGCTCGGCGGATTCCTGGGGCGATACGTCACGGCGATCGTCGCGGCACAGTGGAACTGGCACGTCGCGTTCGTGGTGCTCGGCGTGATGAACGTCGCCGGGGGAGCCGCCGTCTGGGCGCTGCTGCCTCGGGCGGCGAACTTCACGCGCCAGCGGTCGGCCGCCGGCGCCGTCCGCGCCATCGGCCGGTTCGTGCGCGATCCCGTGCTGCTCGCGACGTACGCCGTGGGCGGCAGCGTGCTGTTCTCGCTCGTCGCGGCGCTGACGTTCATCACCTATCACCTCGCCGCGCCGCCGTTCGGATTGGGCACGGTCGCGCTGGGCAACGTGTTCTTCGTCTATCTCGTCGCCGTCGTCGCCACGCCGTTGGCGGGGCGCCTCATCGACCGGATCGGCCATCGAGCGACGGTACTGATCGCGATCGCAACGTCGGCGTCGGGGTTGCTGTTGACGCTGATCCCGTCGGTCGCTGCGATCGTCGCCGGGCTCACCGTCATGACGACCGGCGTGTTCGCGGCACAGGCGTCGTCGCAAGGCTACATCGGCGTCATCGCGCGGGAGCGGCGCTCCACCGCGGCGGCGCTCTATCTCACCGTGTACTACACCGGCGGCGGGCTAGGCGCGATTCTACCCGCCGCCGTATGGTCGCGCGGTGGATGGCCTGCAACCGTCGCGCTCGTGCTCGCCGTGCAAGCGGTCGCGGCAACGGTCGCCGCGCTGCTGTGGACGCGCCGCGCGACGGCGCGCGACGCCGTGATCCCGACCGTTTAACGCCGGGCGGCGACCTTTGCGGCGAGCTCGGTCGCGAACTCGTCGACCGTCACCGTGCGCTTCTCCTCGATACCGCGCTCGTTGACGTTGACCGTGCCCTCTTCCGCCTCGCGCTTACCGACGACGAGGATGTACGGCACTTTCTGCGTTTTCCAGTGGCGGATCTTGTAGCCGAGCTTCTCGTTCGAAGAATCCGCGTCGATGCGGAAGCCGCGTTCGCGCAGCTTGTCGCGCACGTCGTATGCGTAGTCGAGCTGATGCTCCGAGATCGGCGCGACCACCGCCTGCGCCGGTGCGATCCAGGCGGGGAAGTTGCCGCCGAAGTGCTCGATGAGCACGCCGAAGAATCGCTCCAGCGAGCCGGCCAGCGCGCGATGGATCATCACCGGGCGGTGGTCGGCGCCGTCGGGCCCGCGGTATTTCAGATCGAATCGCTCGGGCAGCGTGAAGTCCACCTGCACCGTGCCGAGCTGCCACTTGCGGCCGATCGCGTCGTGCAGGTTGATGTCGAGCTTGGGCCCGTAGAACGCGCCGCCGCCTTCGTCGATACCGTACGGCAGGTTGTGCGACTCGAGCGCGTTGCGGATCGCGGCTTCGGCGATGTCGTCGGTCGGCCCGCGCAGCTCGGGCGAACGCGTGCTCAGGAAATACTCGAAACCCTTGAAGTCGAACGCGTCCATCAAGCGCAGCGCCTCGTCGAGCGTCTGCTCGAACTCGCCCTGCAACTGCTCGGGCGTGCAGAAGAGGTGCGCGTCGTCTTGCGTGAAGCCACGCACGCGCGTGAGCCCGTGCAGCGTGCCGCTGAGCTCGAAGCGGTACACGGTGCCGAACTCGCTGTAGCGCAACGGCAGATCGCGGTACGAGCGCGCGCTGTCCGCGTAGATGAGGATGTGGCCCGGACAGTTCATCGGCTTGAGCCGGAAGCGCTGGCCCTCGACTTCGATCGGGCCGAACATGCCGTGCGCGAAGTTCTCGAGGTGGCCCGACGTCGCGTAGAGGTCCTCGTGCACCACGTGCGGCGTCACGACGGGCAGGTAGCCGCGCTCGTGCAAGCCGTCGCGAATGAATTGCTCGACGAGCCCGCGCATCAGCGCGCCCTTCGGATGCCAGAAAATGAGCCCGCCGCCGGCGAGCTCGTCGACGTGGTAGAGATCGAGCTCGGCACCGAGCTTGCGGTGGTCGCGCTTCGCGGCTTCTTCGAGGAACTTGTGGTAGTCGTCGAGCTCTTGCTGCGTCGGGAACGCCGTGCCGTAGATGCGCTGCAGCATGCGCGTTCTTCGAATCGCCGCGCCAGTACGCGCCCGCGACCGATTCCAGCTCGACGGCGCCGATCGCGCCGGTGGAGTCCGCGTGCCCGCCGCGGCACAGATCGGTGAACTCGCCGATCGTGTACAGCGTGATCGGTTCGCCGTCGGGGATGCCTTGCGCGAGCTCCACCTTATACGGGTTGTCGCGAAACGCTTCGATCGCTTCGTCGCGCGTGACGCGGCGGCCGGTCATCGGGTAATCCGCGGCGACGATCTCGCGCATGCGCGCCTGCAGCTTCTCCAGATCATCGGGCGTGAACGGCGTGTTGCGATCGAAGTCGTAGTAGAACCCGTTCTCGATCGCCGGCCCGATGGTCGGCTTCGCTTCGGGATAGAGGTCCTGCACGGCGTACGCCAGCACGTGCGCCGCGGTGTGCCGAAGGTGCGCGATGTCCACGGTGGGCTTGGTCGTCGAGGTCGTCACCTCGCTCCTCTTCGCCGCACGAGTTCGGCGTGCCTCACTTCGCACGTGGGGCGTGACGAAATCATTGAAGTCCGGTACGATCCCCCGGTGATTCAAGCCGCCGACCACGAGCGCCACGGCGCCGGGACCCAAACGATCCGCGACCTCGTCCTCGGAATGGCCGACGGCCTCACGGTGCCCTTCGCCCTAGCCGCGGGCGTCACGGGCGTGGTCGCAGCGAGCGGGATCGTGGTGACGGCGGGTCTGGCGGAGATCGTCGCGGGCGCGATCTCGATGGGACTGGGCGGCTACTTGGCCGCGCGCAGCGAGGTGGCGCACTACGCCAAGGAGTACGCCCGCGAGATTCGCGAGACCGAGGAGATCCCGCAAGAAGAAAAGGCCGAGGTCGCGCAGATCCTGCACGGCTACGGCGTGCGCGAGCCGATTCTGTCGCGCGTCGTCAACGAGATCACGAGCGACCGCGAGCAGTGGGTGTCGTTCATGATGCGCAACGAACTCGGCCTGGAACGCCCGGACGAGGGCGCGGCCCCCAAGAGCGCCGCGCTCGTCGGCGGCGGCTACGTGCTCGGCGGCATCTTCCCGCTCGCGCCGTATGTGTTCATCCCCAACGCGCACGAGGCGCTGTACTGGTCCATCGTGTTCACGTCGCTCGCGCTGCTCGCGTTCGGTGCCGTGCGCGCGCGCGTGCTCGCAACGCCGCTGCTCCTGGGCGCGCTGCAGACGTGGTTCATCGGCGCGCTGGCGGCAGGAGCGGCATACGGTCTTGCGCGGCTTGTCAGTCACGGCGCGGGCTGACTCGTCAGAGCGAGCGGCGTCCTCAATCGTACGGTTCCGCTAGTTCACCGCAGGGTATCGATCGTGCGGCGACAATGGCCGCCTCTACACGATCTGCCTCAGGAAGAAGATGGAATCGATGAAGGGCCTTTTGAGAAGCGCCGGGGTTTTTGCTGTGGTTGCGCTGACGGCGTGCGGCGGCGGTGGGGGTGGCGGCGGCGGTGGTGTCGTCCCGCCGCAGCAGACCGTGGTCAACACGTCGTCGCCGTACTACCTGCCATTCAAAGCCGGAAATCGCTGGGTGTTCAGCACGAACGGCTCGATCACGGATGCGGGGGCGTTCACGACGAATTGCGCCGGCTGCGCGATTCAGGGTCTTCCCACAGAAGGGATGGACATTTTTGACACCACCGGTGCGTACTCGACGACGTTCTTCTTCGCGAAAACCAACTCGGCGCAGACGAGCGGCAGGATCGACACCCTGATCGGCACCTCCACCGATCACGGCGCGACCGTTTCCCTGATCAGCGACGGGCCGGGGCATTACGGCATCCCCGTCAACGACAGTGCGGCATTCATCGGCGAAACCTGGTCGAACGGTGGCGGCACGTCCACGATCACGGGCGTGAACGGTACGCAGCCCTACGGTTCCAACGGGATCATCCAGAGCGTCAACACCGACCATTTGACGGGGCCGGGCTTGGACGTGCAGTTCGGCTTCGCGCGCGGTGTCGGGTTCACGTCGCTCACGGCCGGCGGCCAGACGGCCACGCTCACATCCTTCAGCATCGACGCCGCGAACAGCCTGTCGATCGGCCGCAGCCCGGCTTCGCGGCCGGCGAACGTCACCGGTACGATAAGCGCCGCTGCGGCCCTGTCGCAACTGCGCGCGCTCTTCTAGAGCGACCGCGCTCCTGCGCTCCGGAGGGCTCGCGTGCAGCGTCACGCGAGCCTTTTTTTTGCGCGATGGTTTTTTGCGGCGCATGTCGCAGGGTCGGTCATGAGCACGGATGTGCCCGTGATCGCCTCGCGAGGGTTCGCCCTTGGGGAAAATCCCCGGCTGGCGGACTTGTGCGACCCCGGGCGTGCGCCGAAAAACGTAGCAGAACCGTTCCGCGACTTCATCGTCGCCGGCAAGAACACGTACGTCTACGACGCGCACACGTATCATACGAAAGTGCCGCCGGACGGAATCGCCAGGTGCATCGAATACTACACGCGCCCCGGGGACGTGATACTGGACCCGTTCTGCGGCTCGGGGATGACCGGCGTTGCGGCGCTGGGACTCGAACGAGCGGCGATTCTCTCCGACCTTTCGCCGGCCGCGGCATTCATCGCGCACAACCTCTGCTCGCCTATCGATCCGGACGCCTACCGAGATGCAGTCGCCGCGGTGCTGGCGGAATTGAAGCCGCTGGAGCACCGGCTGTACGATACGACGTGCCGAACCTGCGGTCGCGCCACGCCGATGCTGTACACGGTGTGGAGCTACGGGCTCATCTGCTCCAGCTGCGAGCACGAGTTCATCTTCTGGGACGTCGGGCGCGACGAGCGGGCGCGGGTCCGTGACAGCAAGATCCCTCAGCGAGGTCGTGTGCCCACACTGCAGCGCTTCGGTATCGAAGCGCGGGTTGCGGCGAACGAAGCGCTACCCCGTCAGCGTCGGATACAAATGCTGCCGCCGCGGTCTCCAGGAATCCACGGCGCCGCCAGATGACCGCGACAAAGCCGCGATCGAGGAGCTGTGGTCGAACGGCACCACGGGCGGCTTGTGGTTTCCTACGGTGCCGCTCCCCGCGGGCGTCAACACGCGCCAAGCAATAGCCGGCGGCATCACCTCGGTCGACAAGGCGTACACGCCCCAGCGCGATGGGCAATGGCAGCGCTTTGGGATGCCGCACAACGGTGGCCTGAGGCGAACGTCCGCGAAAAGCTGGTGTTTACGATCACGTCGCTCTACCAGCGCGTCACGGTCCTCTCGGAGTTCCGGTTCTGGGGCGGCAGCGGCAACGTCGCGAACTACAACGTGCCGACGCTGATGAACGAGCAAAACGTCTTCAAGGCGTTCGAGCGCAAAGCGGGCACGATCGCATTGTACTTCCGCAACGCGACCGCCCGCTCGGGCGACGTTCGCGTGAGCGTCCAGCCCGCGCAACGCCTCCACCAACTGCCGGACAAGTCGGTCGACTACATCTTCACGGACCCGCCGTTCGGAGCGAACATCAACTACTCCGAGATGAATTTCTTGTGGGAGAGCTGGCTCGGCACGCACACCGACACCGAAGCGGAAGCGATCGTCAACATATGTCAAGGCAAAGGCTACCCCGAGTACGAGACCTTATTGAAGGAAGCATTCGCGGAAGCGCGCCGCGTGCTCAAGGACGGCGCGTGGATGACCGTGGTCTTTCACAACTCGTCCCAGCGCGCGTGGGCGGCGCTCCAGGACGCCACTGCTGCCGCGGGCTTCGACATCGTCGCGGCGGGAACGTTCGACAAGAAGCACGGGACGTTCAAGATGCACACGTCGGACAATGCCGTCGGCTACGACGTGATCCTGCACTGCCGCAAGGCCCCCGCTGACGCGTCGTATGCGGCGCTGCCGCGAACGACCTCGGCCACCCTTTCGAAGTCCGCGGCCAAATTCGTGAAGCGCGCGCTGGCGAAGAAACCCACCTACCGGACGACCTTCCTACACGTGGACCGCGCAAGCGAGCTCGACTACCGCCGCCTGTATTCCGAGTGGCTCGCGAAGTCCATCGGGACGCGGCACGTGTCGATGAGCTTCGAGCGTTTTCGAGCAATCGTCGACGACGTCCTGAAGGACGGCGGATAGCTGTTATCCACAATCCGATACTCGGAAAGCCCCCTGAGGTTCAGTCGTTCTCCCATACTCAAGCGGCTCTCCTTAGAGCACAACAACATCGACTCACCAAACACATTGAGAGTACGAGATGGTATGCGCCTGATCTGCAAGCTGTGTTCTTCTGAGCTCTCCCCGGAGCTGTCTCTGGCGAGTATCAGAGAGCGCAACGAGGGGGATGGCGAGGACTTCCTTCGGCGCGGCAGCGTCATGCAAGAGGACGGTTCGTACTTTCTTGGGCGACAAGACGCGTATATCGTGCACGTAGACGATGCGATAGGCGTTCACCTTACGAATGACGGAAAGCGGATAGCGGGCTGCTGCGGTCTGGACGGCATGGATGGCCCAAACCTCCAGTGCGACAAGTGCGGGGTGTATGTCGCGACCAAAATGGATGATTGCTGGATGCCGCACTGTGTAGTGTTCGATCCTGCGACGACCGACGCTATTGCGGGCGTGAGTATGGAAGAACGATAGCCCAGAGTTCTTCGAGAAATACGCGAGTGTTCTACAGCTTAGCGGGCTGATGCGCGCTAAGAATTTTAGACTGCCCCGAGGTGCTCTTAATGCAGTAACCGCCCGTCCAAGCGATTGATAGCGGCTTCGAGCCTGCGGTAAGCAGCATCGATCTCAGCGTCATAGTCCATGTGGGTATCGTACAGGGGCGGGTTCGGCGTATAGTAATTTGCATTAGCACATGGGGGGTCGTACATGCCCGCATACATGCCGGGGGCGGATTTCCTGACGGCGATTCGGGTCCTGTCGGTGCGCGTGGGGGTATTCTCAGAATAAGAAAAACCCCGTGGTTGTCGCGTTATCGTTTACAACCACGGGGTTTCCAGATGGTGGGCGGCAGAAGGATTGAACTTCTGACCTCTACAGTGTCAATGTAGCGCTCTCCCACTGAGCTAGCCGCCCGTCCAAAGCGTGAGTCTACCGGATATCGCGCGCCGCGTCAAACCCCTGCCTGACGCTGCTTGCTTGGGCCCTCAGCTCGCAGTGCGGCGGCGGAGTAGCCCGCCCAGACCGCCTGGCACGAAGAGCACGAGCACGATGAACAGCGCACCCAGCAGAAACAGCGGCTCCGACAGCGGCACGCGCAGCACGCCGGGCAGCGACTGTACCGTCCCGGTGTTCGCCAGCGCGACGAGGCGGAAGTCGAGGTACTCGTACACCACGCCGCCCAGCACCGCGCCCCACAGCGTGCCGACGCCGCCCAGCACGACCATCACCAGCAGCGCGAGCGTGAAGTCGGCGGTCGTCACCTGCGGGTTTGCGCCGCCTTGCAGCAGCAGGTACACCACGCCCGTCGCGGACGCGAGGAACGCCGACAGCACGAACGCGCCGAGCTTGTAGAGATACGGGTTCAGCCCGAGCACCGACACGCGCCGTTCGTTCTCGCGGATCGCCTGCCACACGCGACCGGCCGGCGAGTTCACCGCCAGCCACGCGATCGCGTACACCACCAGCAGCAGCACGAGCGCGATCCAGTAGAGGTTGCGCGTGTTCGCTACGCCGACGAGCACCGGCGGCAGCACGCCGCCACCGAGCGCGAGGCCTTCCTCGCCGCCAGTGAGCGCGCCGGGATTCTGGCTCACCAGAATCGAGCCGGCTTGCGCGAACGCGAGCGTCACCATCGCGAACGGGATGTCGCGCATGCGCAAGCAGATCGCGCCGAGGACCAGCGGCAGCACCAGCGATACGACAGCGGTCAAGGCGAGCGCTGCCGGCAAGGACCAGTGCCAGCGCATCAGCGCGATCGCGGTCACGTACACCCCCGTCGCGAAGTAGAGCGCGTGCCCGAACGACAGCAGACCGACGTAGCCGAACACGAGGTCGTACGTCAGCGCGAGCGCGCCGAACACGAAGCACAGGCCCAGGAGGTTGAGCGTACCGGGCGCGTTGAGCGCGCCTTCGAACACGCCGGGCAGCGCGATGCCGATCCCGGGCAGCGCGACGAGCAGCACCAGCACGGCCGCAAGCACGATCGTGCGCGCGCGCGGCGTCATTGCGACGCTCCCGAGAAGCCGCCTGGCCGCACGAGCAGCACGATCGCGAGCAGCAACACCACGGAGAAGTCGCCGACGCCCGCCGCGCCGTAGAAGTTGAGGAACTGCTGCAGCACGCCGACCACGATCGCCGCGAGCGCCGAGCCCGTCACCGAACCCAGCCCGCCGATGATCACCACGATGAACGCGTACAACAGCATCGACGTGCCGCGGCCGGGATCGATCGTGCCGAAGTAGGTGCCGGCCAGCATCCCGGCCAGCCCGGCGGCCATGCCGCCGATCGCGAACACGAGCGTGAACGCGCGCTGCACGTCGATGCCCAGCGCCTGCACCATTGCGCGGTTCTCGACGCCGGCGCGCACGATGAGCCCGAAGCGCGTGCGCTGCAAGAAGAAGAGCAGCAGCCCGAACACGAGCGCCGCGATGACGATCACCAGCAGCCGCGTGTTCGGGATGTTCGCGCCGGCAATGGTCGTCGTGTTCGTCATCCACGCGGGCAGGGCAACCCGCTGCGGATCGCTGCCGAAACCGCCTTGCACGAGCGAGATCGTCGCGAGCGCGAGCCCCACGGTCACCAGCACCTGCCCGACGTGGCGTGCGTAGAGCGGCCGGATCAGCACGACCTCCGTGAGCGTCGCGAACACGCCGCCGACCGCGATCGCGACCACGACCGCCAGAATCCACTGCACTTCGGGCGATGCGCCGCCCGCGAGACCTTTCGCCGCGGACCAGCCGGCGTATGCGGCGACGGTGAAGAACGCGCCGTGCGCAAAGTTCAGCACGCGCATCAAACCCCAGATCAGCGACAACCCCGCGGCAATGAGGAAGTAGAGCGCGCCCAGGCCGAGCCCGGTGATGAGCAGCAGCGCAAACGTGGTCATCTCAGTGCGTCCCCGCTGCGGCTAGGCCGAGGTGCCGGCGTGCGAGCGCCGGATCCCCCATGAGCTGATCGACGTCGCCGGTGAACGACACGCGCCCTTGATCGAGCACGACGACGTCGCGCACCAGGCTGTGCGCCACGCTCAGGTTCTGCTCGACCAGCAAGATCGTCGCGACCTCGGCCGCGCGGCGCAGCGCGTCGACCACGTGCCGTACCACCAGCGGCGCGAGCCCTTTGGTGGGCTCGTCCACGAGCAAGATGCGGTTGTCGCCGTTGAGCAGCGCGCGCGAGAGCGCGACCATCTGCTGCTGCCCGCCCGACAGCGTGCCCGCTTTTTGCGCGGCGCGCTGCGCGAGCTCGGGGAACAGCTCGTACACGAGATCGTAGCGCAGCGGCGCGCCCGCGCGTTCGGCGAGGCGCAGGTTTTCTTCCACGGTGAGTCCGGCGAACACGTCGCGGTCCTCCGGCACGTACGCCACGCCGCGCCGCACGATCTCGTGCGTCGCGAGCCGCACCGTTTCTGCGCCGTCGAACACGACGCTGCCGGTGCGCGGCACGAGCCCGAGGATGCCGCGCAGCGTCGTGGTCTTGCCGACGCCGTTGCGCCCGAGCAACCCCGTGATGCCGCCGCGCCGCACGCCGAACGACACGCCCTGCAAGATGTGCGACTCGCCGAAGTACACGTTGAGATCGCGCACGTCGAGCAGCGGAGCCGTCGCCGCGGCCGGAGCCGGTTGCGCGCTCACAGCGGATCGCCCAAGTACGCCGACTGGACGATCTCGTTCGCAATGATACGCTCCGGCGTGTCGACGGCGAGCAACGAGCCGTGGTGCATCACGGCCATGCGGTCCGCGAGTTCTATCACCAGGTCCATGCGGTGCTCCACCATCAGCACCGTCTTGTGCTGGTCGCGGTGGATGCTGCGGATCAGCGCCATCATCTCCGGGACGTCTTCGACCGCGAGCCCGGCCGTGGGTTCGTCGAGCAGCACCACCTGCGGGTCGCCGCACAACAGGATCGCGAGGTCGAGCTTGCGTTTTTCACCGTGCGACAGCGACGCGGCCTTCGCGCCCGCGCGCTGCGCAAGCCCCACCGACGCGAGCGCCGCGCGTGCGCGTTCGAGCGGCTCGGTCTGGCGGTCGGCGAGCACCCACAGCCGGCTCGACCCGCCGAGATATGCCTGCGCGGCGAGCCGCGTGTTTTCCAGCGCCGTGAGCTCGGCGAAGATCGTCGACGTCTGGAACGTGCGCCCGATGCCGAGCCGCGCGCGCACGTACGGCGGCGTGCCGGTGATGTCGTTGCCGCGCAAGACGATGCGGCCCGCGGTCGGGCGCGTCACGCCGGACAGCAGGTTGAACAGCGTCGTCTTTCCGGCGCCGTTCGGCCCGATGATCACGAGGAACTCGCCCTCGTTCACATCGAGCGTCACGTCGTCGACGATGACGGCGGCGCCGATCCGCAAGCCTACGCCAACGGTGGAAATCACCGCGGCGGGCGCCGTCTCGATCACCGGGCTACTTGAAAGGCTTCACCGGCGGCGACACCGCTCCGACGGGGATGGTCCGCACGAGCTTCGGCTCCAGGTTCGTACCCGAGCCTTCGAGCTTCGCGACGAACATCGGCTGCAGCACCGCGTGGTCCTCGGGCCGGATGCGCTCCATGCCTTTGGGCGCTTCGAACGACCAGCCTTCCAGCGCGGAGATGAGCTTGCCGACGTCCTCGCCGTCCGCTTTCTCGATCGCGTGCACGATCATCTCCGCCGCAACGAACCCGTCGGGGTGGAACAGGTCGGGCACCTTATTCTGCTTTTTGAGTGCGGCGACGAGCGCGTCGTTGGCCTTGCTCTTGGGGGCGCGGTAGAAATAGTGCGACAAGAACTGCACCTTGGTCGCGGCCGTTCCCATCGTCTCGTACGACGAGCGCTGATCGAGCCCGCTCACCAGCCGTGTCGTGCTGAACACGCCCGAGTCGTCGAGCGCCTTCCACATCGCGGGCGCGGTCGCGCCGGCCCACGCGACGAAGAGCAGATCGGGTTTGGCGTCTTTGATCTTTTGCGCGAACGGTGCGAAGTCGTTCGCCGACTGCGGTGCGAGCGTCGAGGAGACCTCGGCGCCGCTCCCGCCGAGCACCGCGCGCACCGCGTTCAGGTTCGCGTTTCCGAAAGCGGTGTCTTGAGCGAACACGGTGACTTTTTTGCCGCGCACGTTGTTGCCGATGATCGTGCCGGCCGTCAGCACGTCTTGATACGTCTGGCGCCCCGAGCGGAACGTGTTACGGTTGTTGCCGGTGACCGCATCGGCAGCGGCGGCGCCGGACACGAACAGAACGTTGTTCTCTTTTGCGAGCGGCGCGATCCCGAGCGCAGAGCCCGACGACGTCGAGCCGCCGATGATCTTGTAGCCCTGCCCGATGAGCTCTTTCGCGGCCGCGACGGCCTTGGTGGGATCGGTGGTGTCGTCGCGCTCGGTGACCTCGATCTTGTGGCCGTTCGCCATCCCCGTGTGGTGCGTCGCGTAGTCGAGCCCGATCGCGAAGCCTTCCGCGTACTGGGCGCCGTAGGACGCCAGCGGCCCGGTCTTCGAGTAGATCAGCCCGACCTTCACGGGCGCCTTTGCGCCCGCGGCCCGGGCCGGAACGGCCCCGCCGAGCGCGACCAGCTCGACGACCAGCGCGGCCGCCGTCAGCGCTGCGAGCACTTCACGTATCCTCAAGACTCACTTCTCCTCAGGGTTTCGCCCACCGGTGATTCGTTCGGTGGCGCCGTGCGTCGCATTACACCCGCCGGGCGGCGATGTCATGCAAGCAGCGGTCCAGACGGTCGCCCTATTCGACGGCAAGCCGTGTGTGATACTGCCCACTATCCGGGTGAGCGCACGGTCGGCTGCTCTCCTGCGGCCGATAGAGACGGAAGCGGGTGAAGCCCGCACCGCTTTCACTCTACGGAGACCTTCGTGTCGCATCGATCCATCCTTCCGCGCGTTTTGACCGTGCTCGCCGCTGCCTCGCTGCTTGCAGCGTGCCAGGGCGGCGGGGCCGCGCCACCCCCGCCCTCGCGCGCCGCCGATTCGGCCACGCGGGCCACGCTGAGCCATCACGAAGGCAACGAGTCCGGTCTGACGGCCTCGCGGGCGAGCCTGGAGTTTACGGCCGCTCAAGCCGCCGCCGGAACGGCGCAGACCGTCGCCGTCTCGTCGAAGTCGAGCGGAAAGTTCACGGCGACCATCGCGGGCACCGGTAACTGCCCGGCGCTGTCGCCTGCGGTGCTGAAGCTCAAGGGCGCCGATGAAGATGGCGACCGCGACCGCGACCATCACGACGCGGCGAGCGCGACGCTCACCGTCACGCCCGCGGGCGCGGGCCCGGCGACGTGCACGATCACGATCGCCGCGGCGAAGCACGGCCATGGCCGCGGCGAAGGCCACGACGGCGACGACGCCGACGACGCCGGCGCCAGCCTCACGATAGCGGTGGTGGTCGACGCCCCGGCAACGCCGCCGCCGACGCCCCAGCCGACGGCGACGCCGACACCGCGCTGACCGTCATCCGCTCTCAAGGCAGGCCTTCGAACGCGGCCTTCACGCCGAATCCCGCCAACCCGAAGGGGCTTCCCGGCACGCCGTCACCGGGGGTGAGCGGGCTGGCCGATCCTGTCGTGCGCCAGAACTACATCCCGTCGGCCGCGGCGCGCGCCGCGATCGGGGCGTTCGCGCACACCGGAAAGATCAGCAAGCCGATGGTCTCGATCGCCGGCACCGCCGACATGTTCGTCACGCCGGCGAACAACGCGACGCCGTACCTCGCGGCGGTCAACGCCAACGGCAAGGGTTCGATGTACTGGCAGTATCTCGTGAGCGGCGGGACGCACGTCGACACGTTCGCGAGCCCGGCGTTCGGCTATCCCTTGCAGCCGCAGCTGCAATTCGGCTGGGCCGCGTTCAACCAGCTCGTGTCGATCGTTGAAGGCGGCGCGAACCCGCCCGGCGCGGGCACGCAGCAGACGGTGTCGGCACCGACGGACATCCACGCGAAGGCGCGCGCCGCGCGCTGAGCGCGGCGCGCACCCATGTGCGTCAGCCTTTCTGCTGTTTGACCGGCTTCTCGGCGCGGTTGAGCACCAGGATGCGGTCGGCGTGGCGCACGCCGAGCAGCTTCTGATCGTAGAAGACCTTGACGAGCTGGCCCGAGTGCAGCGACTTCATCTGGTACGTCGACTTGCCGTCGCCGGAGAAGACTTGATCGAAGTGCGGCACGAGCACGAAGCCCAGCTCCTTGCCGGTCTTGTCGTCCTTGATCTTGATGTTGCTGGAGGAGATGTGGACGAGGGTGCCCTCGACCCACGACGAGCCGACCTTGGCGGCTTGCGCGGGTGCCGGGGCGACGACTGCCGTCCCGGCCGTGACTGCCGCGATGAGAGCGGCGATGAGATAAGTACGCATGCGTACCCTGTACCCGCTACGCGGCTTTTTTTCGGCCCGACGGCGACCGCTTGGCGCGTTTGGCCTGGCGAACGGATTTCGCGAGCAGGTCGCCCAGCGGCTTGCTCTCGCGCTCGATGATGCGCTCGACGAGGTCGATCACCGCGACCTCGTGCTTGCTGAGCGCGTGCGCCGCTCGCGATACTTCTTTCTGTACCAGCTTCAGCGCGCCGTTCTCGAGAAACTCGTCGATGACGCCCGGGTGGATGTACGATTTCTTGCACACCGCGGGCGTGTTGCCGAGCTTCTCCGCGACGCGCTTGATCGCGTCGGTCACCGCGGTTTTCGCCTCGCCTTTGCCTTCGACTTCGATCGCCGCGAGCTCGAGCGCGCAGCTCATCGTCGCCTCCCACGTGCGGAAGTCTTTGGCGGTGAAGTCGCCCTCGGCGATCTCGCGCAAATAGTCGTTCACGTCCTCGGAGCGCACCGGGCGCGGTTCGCCGTCGTCGCCGACGTACTCGAACAGATTTTGCCCCGGCAGGTCCTGGCTCGCCTTGACGATGCGCGCGACGCGCTTGTCCTTCACCGTGATCTGGTGCTCTTTGCCGCTCTTGCCGCGGAAATGGAATTTCACGGTCGAGCCCTTTACCTCGGCGTGGTCTTCTTGCAGCGTGGTGAGGCCGAACGAGTCGTTCTCGCGCGCGTACTCCTCGTTGCCGACCCGAATCGCCGTCTCTTCCAGCAGCGACACGAGCGTCGCGAGGATTTTCTCGCGCGGCAGCCCCGGCTTGCCCATGTCGCGCGTCACTGCGGCGCGGATCGACGGCAGCGCTTTGGCGAACGCGATCATGCGGTCGAACTTCGTCTCGTCGCGAATCTCGCGCCAGCGCTTGTGGTAGCGGTACTGCTTGCGCCCGCGGGCGTCGCGGCCGGTCGCCTGAAGGTGACCGTTGGAGATCGGGCAGATCCACACGTCGGTGTACGCGGGCGGGATCGCGAGCGATTTGATGCGCGCGATCTCCTTGCGATCGCCGAGCGGCGCGCCGTCTGGGCAGATGAACGTGAAGTGCTTTCCCCGCTTCACGCGGCGTATGCCGGGGAGCGCGTCGGTGGTGTAGCGCAGGCCCGCCGCCTTGGCGGCCTGGGGTCCCTCGGTCGGCAGCATCAGAGGGCCTTCTACCCTTCCGGCGCGGGTGCGCCGAAGGGCTTTGACAGGCGTTGCCCCTTCCCGGTAGAATACGCCGGTTCGCCAAAAAGCGAGAGTGGAAGAGGGCGCGTAGCTCAGTGGGAGAGCATCCGCTTCACACGCGGGGGGTCGTTGGTTCAATCCCAACCGTGCCCACCATCTCTCTCCTGGCGTTGTAGCTCAGTTGGTTAGAGCGCCGCCCTGTCACGGCGGAGGTCGTGGGTTCGAGCCCCATCAACGTCGCCAGTCCCGGGCGCCGGATCTCGTATAACGAGGTCCGGCGTTCGCGTTTGCGAACCTCGCGCCGTGGCGTCGATCGCAATCGAGCACCTGACGAAGCGCTATCCGACCGGAACGGTCGCGCTCGACGACGTCAACCTCGACATCGCCGACGGCGAGTTCGTCGTGATCGTCGGGCCCAGCGGCTGCGGCAAGAGCACGCTCCTGCGCATCCTCGCGGGTCTGGACACCGCGACCAGCGGCGAGGTGACGATCGCGCATGCGGCCGCGCGGCCCGACGAGCTGCCCAGCGCGACGGTGTTTCAGGAAGCGTCGCTGTTTCCGTGGATGCGGGTGGAAGCGAACGTGGCAATCGCGTTCGACTCGCTGGCCGTGCCGGCCGGCGACGTGCGCCGGCGCGTGCGCGACGTGCTCGGCCTCGTGGGCTTGGCTGACCGCGCGGACGCGTGGCCGCACGAGCTGTCCGGCGGGATGAAGCAGCGGGCCGCGGTCGCGCGCGCGTTCGTCACCGATCCGCCGGTGCTGTACATGGACGAGCCGTTCGGCGCGCTCGACGAGCAAACGCGCGTCGGGCTCGTCAACGAGCTGATGCGGCTGTGGGAGCGGTCGCCCAAGACGATCGTGTTCGTCACGCACGGCATCGAGGAGGCGGTCACGCTCGCCGACCGCGTCGTCGTGCTGTCAGCGCAGCCGGGGAAAATCAAAGCGGTCATCCCGATCGACTTCCCGCGGCCGCGCGACGCCGTGACGATCCGCGGCGAACCGCGCTTCGGCGAGCACGTCGTGCGCATTTGGGAGCTGCTGCGGTGACGCGGCTGCGCTGGCTCAACATCGCGGCGCCGCTTTCGCTTATCCTGCTGTGGCAGATCGCGGTGTCGACGAAGCTGTTGAACCCCGGGTTGTTCCCGCCGCCCAGCGCGATCGCGGCGAGCTTCGTCGACTACGCGCGCAGCGGCGCGCTCGGCACCAACGCGGCGGCGACATTGTTGCGCTTGCTGATCGGTCTGCTGATCGGCGGCATCCCGGGCACGCTCGTCGGTTTAGCGATGGGGATGAACCGCTGGGTGCGCGCGTATTTCGGACCGGTGATCGCACTGCTGTACCCGATCCCGAAGATCGCGCTTTTGCCGCTGTTCTACTTCATCTTCGGTGCCGGCGATGCGGCGAAGTGGGCGGCGGTCGCCGTCGGCGTGTTCTTCCTGATGGCGATCAACACCGAAGCCGGCGTGCGGCAGATCGAGACGATCTACCTCGACGTCGCGCGCGCGTACCGCATGCGGCCGGCGACGTTCTTTTTCCGCGTGCTGCTGCCCGGCGCGCTGCCGAATATTTACGCCGGGCTGAAGCTGAGCATCGGGATCGGGATCGTGCTCGCCGTCGCGGCGGAGTACCAGCTCACGACCACCGGGCTAGGTTACGCGATCTTCAACGCGCAGCAACTGCTCGATGTCGAGCGATTGTATGCTGCGCTGGTCGCCGTATCGCTGCTCGGGTTCGGGCTTGCGGCGCTGGTCGATGCGATCGAAGGGGTTGCGGTACCCTGGCGAGCGCGCTCGCGCATGTGACGGAGCCCACGAACGCTTGTATGTGACCCTCGCCACCATCCCCCAAAAGTAAGGGGGCCATCGAGGCAGAGCGCCAGTTGTCTGGGAACGAGGCGGGCGTGGACGCCGACGGCGCGACGACTGCTCGCAAACACGTACGGGTTCTGTTGATCGGCAGCGACGCCGGTGAAGTGTCGCGCTGGGCCGATGCTGCGCGCGACGACATCTCGCTCGACCTTCGCTACGCGGCTGACATCGCGGCGGCGCTGCACGAGGTGCAGCGCGAAGACCTCGACGTCGCGGTCGTCGCGACGGTCTTGCCGGACGGCTCGTATCGCGATCTGCTGCGCGCGCTCCACGTCGCCCGCGAGGAGCTGCCGGCGATCGTCGTGGGCGCGCTGGACCGCGACGCGATCCGCGATGCGTGCGCGCTGGGCGCGATCGACGTCGTTGCGCCCGGCGATCTCGCCCGCCTCGGCTTCGCGATCTCGCGTGCGCTGCGCGACGCGGTGCTCGCGGGCTCCCTGCGCCGCACGCGCGCGTCGGCGACGCTGATCGAAGAAGCATTGCGTCGCACGCGCGATGACCTCGCGGTCGTCGCGGTCGACGGCGAGGGCGCCGTGACGGTCTACGCGACGCGCCACGACCTCGTGGGACGCCCGCTGACCGAGCTGCCATTTGTGCGTGATGCCGGCGAAGCGCAGTCGCTCGCCGACGCGGTCGGCGGCTTGCGCTCCGCGCGGTTGACGCTGGCCGAAGGGACGCTCGCGGTCGAGCCGCTCGCCGCGCCGCGCTCCGACCGCCGCTACGTGGCGATCACGCTGGAGCGCAGCGGCCGGCTCGAGCCAGACGAGCGCGATCCCGTCACCGGCCTGCCGCAGCGCCCGGCGTTCGAGCGCCACGCGCAATCCGCGCTGGCCGAGTGCGGGCGCAAGGGCAACTCGCTCGCGGTGCTGTTCCTCGACGTCGACCGCTTCCGCGTCGTCAACGAGCTGGGCGATCATACCGCCGGCGACACGGTGCTGCGCGAGATCGCCGCGCGGTTGCGCGACGCGCTGCCCGAGACGTACGTCGCGCGATTCGGCGGCGACGAGTTCGTGATGCTGCGCTGCGAAGACGTCCCCGGCACCGCGCGCGCGACCGCCGCCGCGGCCGCCGCCGCCTTCGTCGCGCCGTTCTGGGTCGCGGGCAAGCCGGTGTACCTCACCGCGAGCATCGGCGTCGCGACCGCGCCGGACGACGCGACCGACGAGCTCGCGCTCATCGGCACGGCCGAAGCGGCGGTGTTCGAGGCCAAGCGGCTCGGGCGCAACATGGTGCGCTGGTACCGTTCGCCCGGCACGACGTCGTCGCTGGAACGCGTGCTGACGCGGCGCGACTTACACGGCGCAATCCAGCGCGGCGAATTCGAGCTCTGGTACCAGCCGATGTACGACGTCGAGACGCGCGCGATCCATGGCGTCGAAGCGCTGCTGCGCTGGCGCCATCCCGTGCACGGCCTCGTGCTGCCGGATCGTTTCATCCCCGTCGCCGAAGAGTTCGGGCTGATCGAGGAGATCGGCGCGTGGGTGCTCGACGGTGCGATCGCGCAAGTGCGCGCGTGGGCCGACGCAGGCATCCCGGCGATTCGCGTGAGCGTGAACGTCTCGGCGCGTCAGCTCGACGGCGACATCCTCCCCGCGCTCGTATCGCAGTTGCTCGTCAAGCACGGCGTCGCCGCGTCCTGTCTGGAGATCGAGATCACGGAGTCGTCGATCATGCGCGACGTCGCGGCGGCGGTGCGCCTGCTGCGCACCCTGCGCGCGCTCGGCGTGCTCGTGTCGATCGACGATTTCGGAACGGGCTACACCTCGCTCGCCTTCCTCAAGCGCCTGCCGGTCGACGCGCTCAAGATCGACCGCACGTTCGTCGCCGACGTCGCGAACGGCCAATTTGACGGTGCCGTCGTTCGCGCGGTGACGACGCTCGCGCGCGGCCTGGGCGTTCGCACCGTCGCCGAAGGCGTCGAGGCGCAAGCGCAGCTCGACCGCTTGCGCGCCCTCGACTGTGACGTCGTGCAGGGCTTCCTCCTGTGCCGGCCATTGCCCGCCGCCGCCTGCACGACGGTGCTCGCAGCCGCGGAGGGGTGGACCACCGCCTGAGCGACGCTGCCCCACGCGCGTCGGGAGGGCGGTTAGCGGGCCTGCCGAACCCGGGTAGGTCGCGCTTGCGATAGCGCCCAGATAGCTCAGTTGGTAGAGCACAGGTCTGAAAAACCTGGTGTCCCATGTTCGACTCACGGTCTCGGGCACCAAGACGAAACCCCGTCAGTCACCATGTGATGGCGGGGTTTCTTTGATTTCGTCGGAGTGCCATGCGCGTGGTCTGCATCGGAAATCATGCTGCATAATGCCATACATATGTCATCGGTATGCGGTTGATTTGTGTAGGAAGAAATTCATGCCAACGACCGCGTACCCCGACGTGCTCAAAGTGCGGCTCCGTCAAGGTGATCATCTCCAGTGGAGCGTCTCGATGCCTGCCTTGCCATCGACATCAGGGACGAGAATATTATCATAGTAATCCGTTGCGTCGTGACAAAGCGCGTCGCGCATACGTATTTCGCGCTATGGGATAAGCTTTGAAGCGTTGGAGGAAATTCTTCAAAGCCAAGGCGGGCGCTGTTCAATCTGCAAGCGCGCATGGCAAGCGTGTCCGCCTGCAAAGCCGGTAAGGTACGAGCGAACCTTTCTTCACCATCTCTGTGTGGATCATGACCACAAGCGAGGCAACGTCCGCGGACTTCTGTGTAATGCCTGCAACATGGCGATCGGGTTTTTCGAGGAAGATTTGAATCGGTTCTACGACGCCGCGACGTATCTTCGCCGCCATCGACAAGAACCGGGAGCCCACGAAATCCGCGTTCGTGATCGTGCTGGTGGGAGTAATAACCACGGCCTCGCGTTGGGATTGGTCCCCGTGGACGTTCGGGTACCCGGGGGCCGTACGAACGAGGAACTTAGGCCACCATGAGCGGCTGACTGTGCGCCAGGTTAAACCGCGTCAGATCAAAAACGAATCCGGGGTTCCACATGCAGGCCCCGACACCGTTCCGAACCCGTCCCCATCTTGCGCCTCGTACGACCGATGTCGTCTTGTTCGGCGTCGGTTCCTCGCTCATCGTGGAATACGCCGAAACGTGCCGGCGGCTTGGCTATCCCATCGTAGGCGCCGTGCGGAACCATCCCGACCCCGTATACTTCGCCGAGGCAACGAAGATCGTCGAGGTTCCCGCGCTCGCGCTCGATCCGGCGCTGCGCGACGCGCTGTGCTTTTGCCCGATCTTCACACCGGCCAGCCGCGCCGCAGCCGTCGCTGAGGCCACGGCGCTCGGCTTCACGTTTTCGCGCGCGCTGATCGATCCCACCGCCATCGTCGCGTCGACGACGACCGTCGGCGGCGGGAGCTTTCTCAATGCCGGCTGCATCATCGGCGCGGCATCGAACCTCGCCGAGCATGTGGTCGTCAACCGCGGCGCGACCATCGGTCACCACGCATCGATCGGGGCGTTCGTCTCGCTGGGGCCGGGGGTGACCGTCGCTGGGTGCGTGACGGTCGGCGACGGCGCGATGATCGGCGCGGGGGCCGTGGTATTACCGTCGGTGACGATCGGCGCGCACGCAATCGTCGGTGCCGGGGCGGTCGTCGTCCACGACGTCCCGCCGCACGCGAAAGTGTTCGGGAACCCGGGTCGCATCGTCGACCCGTCGTGACCCCCTGCGTGTCGGTCGCGATCAAGGCATACAACCACGCCGATTACGTGCACGAGACGATCGCGAGCGTGCTCGCGCAGTCGTTCCAAGACTTCGAGGTCGTCGTGACCGACGACGCCTCCACCGACGCAACGCCGGACGTGATCGCGCGCTTCACCGATCCGCGCATCCGGTTCGAGCGATTCGAGCGCAACCACGGCATCTCGACCGCAATGAACGCCACCGTCGCGCGCGCGCGCGGCGAGTTCGTCGCGATCCTCAACTCCGACGACTTTGCGTTGCCGGGCAGGCTCGAGACGCAGGTCGCGTTTCTGCGCGCCCACCCGGAGATCGCCGCGGTCTTCGGGCGTCCGCGCTGCGTCGGCGAGCACGGTGAGCCCGCGCACGAGTACGACGGTGTGTTCGACGTGCCGTTCCCGCGCGGCAACGCACCGCGGCAAGCGTGGTTACGGCACTTCTTTTTTCACGGGAACATCCTGTGCGCGCCGACGGCGATGATTCGGCGTTCGGCGTTCGACAGCGGGCGCTACGACGCGCGGCTCACGAACTTGCAAGACCTCGACCGCTGGATCCAGCTGCTGGAGCACGACGAAATCCACGTGTTGCCGCAGGAGTTGACGGCGTTCCGCATCCGGGCCGGCAATCGCAACATGAGCGCGCGCCGCTCCGACACGGTGCTGCGCGGCGCGTTCGAGACGTTTCAAATCTTGAAGCGGTACACCCGGTTCGAGCGGGGGTTCTTGCTGGAGATTTTCGCCGAAGACATCGCGCGCGACGGCATCGATACCAGCACCTCGACGCCGGCGTGGCTCGCCGAGATCGCGCTGACCGCGTCGAGCGCGGTGCACCCGCTCTTTGCAGTCGACGCACTGTTCCAAGGCGCCCGCACGGCGGAGGACTATGACCGCTTGCGCGAGTTGACCGGGCGCGTCAACGTCTTTCGCCTTCCCGAGCCGCTGAGCTGAGCAAGCTGCAACGCGGAATTGAACCCGGTGCGGTACACCGCAGGTTTCCCGGGGCACACCACTCGATGGGACTCATTGCCCACCCGTCCCACGCCCCGGCCTTACGGCCGGGGCGTCGTCCCATGCGATGACGCGGGGGTGGGCTCACGGGACGTTGCGCAGAAGACTGCCGGGATGGCCGGCACGGAGCGCGCTGCGGAACACGACCTTTCCGATTTGGAAGGCGGCGCGATCGCGATCGTGCGCGATGCGTACCGGCTCTTCGCGCCGTGCTGCGTGCTCTGGTCGATGGGCAAGGACAGTACCGCGCTGCTGTGGCTGATGCGCAAAGCCTTCCTGGGCGTCGTGCCGATCCCGGTTGTGCTGCTCGACACCGGCATGGAACTGCCCGAGGTGTACGCATTTCGCGACCGCATCGCGCGGGAGTGGAACCTCGACCTGCGCGTGGAGCAGTGCCCGCCCGAGGAGTCGTGCGATCCGGCGCTGCCGCCGCAGTCGCGCGCCGCGGCGCGAAAGACCGAAGGGCTGCGCGCGCTGCTGGCGCGTGAAAGTTATCGCGCGGTGTTCGTGGGCATCCGCCGCGACGAGCAGGCTACCCGCGCCAAGGAACGCATCGTGAGCCCGCGCGCGCTCGACGGCAGCTGGAACGTGCGCGAGCAGCCGCCCGAGTTCTGGGGCTACACGCTGACCGACGTGCCGCACGGCGGGCACGTGCGCGTGCACCCGCTGCTCGCGTGGACGGAGCTGGACGTGTGGCGCTACCACGCGCAGGAGCAGATACCGTTCGTGCCGCTCTACCTCGCGCGCGACGGCATGCGGTACCGCTCGCTAGGCGAGAAGAATATCACCACCCCGATCGCCAGCGACGCGGCAACGCTCGAGGCGATTATCGCGGAGCTCGCTTCCACGCGCGAGCCCGAGCGCGCGGGGCGCACGATGGATCACGAGAGCGAGGCGTCGTTCGAGCAGCTGCGCACCGGCGGGTACATGTGAGCGCCGACGCGCGCATCGTCGTCCTGGGCCACGTCGATCACGGCAAGTCGACGCTCATCGGCCGCCTGCTGCACGACACCGGCGCGCTGCCGCCCGCGCGCATCGCGGAGATCGTCGCGAGCAGCCGGCGGCGCGGCTTGGCCACCGAGTGGTCGTTCGCGCTCGACGCGCTGCAGGACGAGCGCGATCAAGCCGTCACCATCGACACCACCCGCGTCTGGTTTCACCTGGGCGAGCGGCGCTTCGCGATCATCGACGCGCCCGGCCACGAAGAGTTTCTGGCCAACGCGCTGACCGGCGCGAGTGATGCGGATGCGGCAGTCCTCGTCGTCGACGCGGAGCGCGGCGTCGAGGACCAGACGCGCCGCCACGTGTACCTGCTGGGGCTGCTCGACGTCGCGCATGTGATCGTCGCGGTCAACAAGATCGATGCCGTCTCCGACCCGCAGCGCATCGCCGAAGTGGGACAGGCGGCGCGTGTCGCGCTCGAAGCGGTCGGCGTCGCGGTGAGCGCCATCGTGCCGGTGTCCGCGCGCGACGGCGACAACGTTGCGACGCGCTCGCCACGCACGCCGTGGTACGGTGGGCCCGCGCTCGCGGAATTGCTCGAAGCGATCGTGCCGCGCGCCACCGCAGCGGAGCGCGAGCCGCTGCGCATTTGGGTGCAGGACGTCTACCGGCGCGGCGACGAGCGCGTCGTTGCGGGGACCGTGCGCCAAGGCCGCATCGCCGTGGGCGACGCGGTGCGCATCTCACCGGCGGGCACCACCGTGCGCGTCGCCGCGTTGCGCGCGTGGCCGCACGACATCCGCTCGGCGGGCCCCGGCGAGCCCGTCGGCGTGGTGTTCGACGCGCCGGTCTACGTCGACCGCGGCGACGTGATCTCACACGACGCCGATCCCCCCACCGTCGTCCGCTCGCTGCACGTGCGCGCGTGCTGGTTCGACCGCGAGTCGCCGCACGTCGACGAAACGGTCCGCCTGCGCGCGGGCAGCACCGACGTCGCCGCGCGTGTCGTGGCGGTGCTCGATGCGGTCGACCCGCGCACGCTGCAGCCGGCCGAGCACGGCCTGGCCTCGCGCGGGACCGTGTACACGCTTGCCCTGCGCACCGCCGTCCCGCTGGCGCTCGACGAAGACGAGCGCTGCGCGATCGCGCGGCGCGGTCTGCCGATCGCCGCGGCGCACGCCGTCGAGCTGCACCCGCAAGGCGCCAACGTCTTCGCGTCGTCACACCTCGTGACCGCGACCGAGCGCGCGGAGCGCAACGGTCACCGCGGCCTCGTGCTGTGGCTGACCGGTTTACCTGGCGCGGGCAAGACCACGATCGCGATGCACGTGGAGCGCGAGCTCTTCCGGCGCGGCTATCGCGTCTACGCCCTCGACGGCGACACGCTGCGCAGCGGGCTCACCAGCGACCTCGACTTCTCCGACGAAGGCCGGCGCGAGAACATCCGCCGCGTCGCGGAGGTCGCGAAGCTGCTCTCCGATGGCGGCGCGATCGCGCTGATCTCGCTCGTCTCGCCGGCGGCGGCCGACCGGGCGCGCGCGCGAGCGATCGTCGGCGACGCGTTCCGCGAAGCATTCGTGGCCGCGTCGCTCGCGACGTGCGAAGCGCGCGACCCCAAGCACCTCTACGCGCGCGCGCGCGCCGGTGAGATTCGCGGCTTCACCGGCGTCGATGCGCCGTACGACGTGCCCGGCGCGCCCGATCTCGTGCTCGACACCGAGCGTAACGACGTTGCCGGCAGCGTCGCAACGGCCGTGGAGTTCGTCGTCGACGCCGTGCGAATAGCAACGCCGGCTTCGACCGCCCACCCAGCCTAAGCGCGGCGTGCGCGCATCGCGGCAACGCAGTCGTCAATGCGTTTGGTGCGGGTCTCCGGGCGCTTGGCGTCTTGGACTGCGCGCACCCATTCCTTGCGGTGCGTGAACGCCATCGCGTCGAACGTCTCGCGCAACTTGGCGGAGCCGAGCGCGTTGGCGAGATCGCCGGGGACGTCGATGGTGCGTTCTTCCTTGTCCTCGCGCAGCGTGAGCTTCACGCGGTCCCCGCCGGCCACGCGCGCGGCGGCGCGAACGTCGGCGGCGATCGGGAGCATGTGGCAGCCTGCCATCGGCGACAGCGAGCTGCGGTACGTGTAGCCGTTGACGGTCGCGACCACGGCGACGCGGCTCTTTCGACCGAACCACTTCACGACGTCCGCCGTCTCCACGCGAATCCCGCACGCCGCGCTATCTTCGGCCTTCTCGACCGTCGTGTCGAACGTGATATCGTCGTCGCTCATGCGCCGTGCTACGCGGGATGCCGGCACCACTCCCGCATGCGGGGTTTCCAACCGGTCGCAAAGCGGGTAAATCGTTCGCAAAAGGAGGGACTGCCGATGGCAACCCGTTCGACCACGACGCGCCGGAAGAAGACGTCCGGCCGCAAGAAAACCAGCACCCGCAAGAAGAGCACCGGCGCCCGCAAGAAGACGACGACCCGCAAGAAGAGCACCGGCACCCGCAAGAAGACGACGACCCGTAAGAAGAGCACCGGCGCCCGCAAGAAGAGCACCGCTGGCCGTAAGAAGAGCGCCGGCGGCCGGAAGAAAGCCGGCGGGCGCAAGAAGAGCTCGTCGCGGCGGAAGTACAGTCGCGGTGCGTCCAACGACGTGGGCTCGGAGATGCGGCGCTACAAGAAAGGTACCGCGCGCAGCGGTCCCGGCGGCAAGGGCGGAAAGGTGAAGAGCCGCAAACAGGCGATCGCGATCGGCCTCTCCAAGGCGCGCGCGTCGGGGAAAAAGGTTCCACGGCGGCCCGGCGGCGGCCGTAAGAAAAAGGGCTAGAGGTCGTACTCTATCGTGACGGGCGCGTGATCGGAGAAGCGCTCGTCACGGTAGATCGACGCCGACCGCACGCGCGGCGCGAGGTCCGGCGTGACGAGCTGGTAGTCGATGCGCCAGCCGAGGTTGTTCTCCCAGGCGCCTTTCCAGCCCGACCACCACGTGAACTGTTTCGGCTCGTCCGGCTTCACGAAGCGAAACGCGTCGACCCAGCCGACGCGGTCGAGCACGTCGTCCATCCATGCGCGCTCCTGCGGCAAAAAGCCGGTCACGCCCGCGCACGACTTGACGCTGAACACGTCGATGTCGAGGTGCGCGATGTTGTAGTCGCCGCACACGATGAACGGGTGCCCTTCGGCTTTCATCTGCGCGAGGTTGGCGATGAAGCGGTCCAGGAAATGTTCCTTGACGGCCTGTCGAGCCGGCCCGGTGGTCCCCGACGGCACGTACAGCGATGCGACCGAGAGCGCGTTTTCGAAGTCCATCCGCACGAAGCGGCCTTCGGGGTCCATGTCGTCCATGCCCAGCCCGCGCACGATCCGAGTCGGCTGCTGCTTCGCGTAGATCGCGACCCCGGAGTAGCCTTTTTTCTGCGCGTCGACGAACGCGTAGTTGTAGCGGGTGAGGTCGAGCGCCTCGGGCGGCAGCTGATGCTCCTGCGCCTTGGTCTCCTGAAGACACAGGACGTCGGGGTCCTGAGCGTCCATCCAAGCGAAGAAGCCCTTGCGGGCTGCGGCCCGGATGCCGTTTAAGTTACAGGTGATGACGCGGAACACGATGCCGAAGATTGAACCCGGAAGCTTCCCGATCCCTCGCGAGCGCGACGCGACCGTCCGCGTCGGCGACCGCACGGTGGGGCTCACCAACCTGCACAAAGTCTTCTTTCCGACGACCGGTGCGACCAAGGGCGATCTGCTGCAATACTACGCCGACGTCTCGCCGTTTCTGATCCCGTGCATGAAGGACCGCGCCCAGGTGATGAAACGCTGGCCCAACGGCCAGACCGGCGAGTTCTTCTACATGAAACGAACGCCGCCCAACGCGCCGCCATGGCTGCGCACGTGCCCGATCGAGCACGGCTCGGGCAGCGTCATCGCCTTCCCGATGGTGGACGACCTCGCGTCGCTGCTGTGGCTGGTGAACCTGGGCTGCATCGACCTCAACGAGTGGTACTCGCGCTGCGACGACACCGACCGGCCCGACTACCTGCACTTCGACCTCGATCCGGTCAAAGGCGGCGGCACCTCGTTCGCGACGGTGCGCACGGTGGCGCTGCACGTGCGCGACGCTCTCGTCGACCTCGGCATCACGCCGTACGCCAAGACGTCGGGGTCCGCGGGGATCCACATCTACGTGCCGATCGAGCGCGGTCCGCTGCAGAAAGAGGTCTGGACGTTCGCCAAAGCGTTCGCGCAGACGATGGAGCGCCTGCACCCCGACGTGATCACCGCGGAGTACCGCATCGCGAAGCGCCCCCAAGGCCGCGTGCTGGTCGACTACAACCAAAACGCGTGGGGCAAAACGCTGGCGTCGGTGTACTCGGTACGCGCGACGCCTCGCGCAACCGTGTCGACCCCCGTGACATTCGATGAGATCGAAGCGGGGATCGAGATCGAGGATTTTCGCCTGGACAACGTGCGCGACCGCTTCGTGCAAGTCGGCGACCTCTGGGCACCGATGCAGAAGAAGACGGGCCGGCTGGACATGTCGCGGTTCATTCCGGAGAAACCGGAAAAGAAACCGCGCGGCGGGAAGCGCGCCGCTTCCGTGGCCGAAGCGGACTGACGCCGGGGGATCGGGACGACGTTCTTCGAGCTGCATAGCGGGCTACCGCGCGAAGGACCGGGGGACGACGCGTCCACCGAACGCGCGTTGCAGCTGTTGGACGGCATTCCGGACCCACACGACGGATCGCCGCGCTCGAGCGCGAGCACGCCGCCGACCCCGCGGCGCTGCGTTTTCTCGCCGGCGAACGCCGCGAGATCGATCTCTTTCACGACCATGGCGACTCGTACGGCTACGTGTTTTACCTGATGCGCCGTCCCGACTGACGGCGACCGAAGTCCTAGCTTTGCGTCCGCGCACTCGGCACACTGAACAAGGTGTCCATGTCGGAGGCGGCATGATGGACGAGGTCGAGACTCGCCGGCGGTTGATCGGCATGCTGCGCAGCGCGTATTCCGGCGAGCTCGCGGCAGGTCTCGCGTATCGGGCGCATGGGAGGGCGCTGTCGAACGCCGCCGAGCGCGAAGCGATCGGCAGAATCGAAGCCGAGGAGTGGACGCATCGCAGGGAGGTCGGCATCCTCCTCGGCAAGCTCGGCGAGAAACCGCTCCAGCTTCGCGAGATTCTGATGAGGATCGTCGGGTGCTCCGTCGGCGTCACCTGCCACCTCGGAAACTGGATCCTGCCGATGTATTTTGCGGGCCGGCTCGAGCACGCGAACATCCGTGAATACGACGACGGCGCGGAGTACGCGCGACGACTGAGCCTGCCCGACTTCGAGCGCGCGCTGCTCGAAATGGCGGCCGCGGAACGGGCGCATGAAGATTTCTTCCTGCGAACGGTGGCGGCGCATCCGTGGCTGCCCGCGCTCAAACGGCTGTTCTCGTGGGGCTGACGGATCAGGAAACGGTGGTGCCGGCGAAGAGCTCGCTGTGGGCGGCGCGCAGCTCGTGCTTTTGCACTTTGCCCGTTGCGGTCATCGGTAGGCGATCCAGGATGCGCAGCGCCTTCGGCGTCTCGAACCGGGCCAGGCGCTCGCGGCAGTGGGCGACGATCTCGTCTTCCGTCGCGCTCGCGCCCGGCTTGAGCGCGACGAAACCGACCACCGCTTCGCCCCAGTGGTCGTGCGGGACGCCGACCACGCCGGCGCTCGCGACCGCCGGGTGCGCGAGGAGCACGGCTTCGACCTTCACCGACGCGACGTTCTCGCCGCCGCTCTTGATCATGTCTTTCTTGCGGTCGACGAACAAGAGCTGTCCATCTTGGTCGAACATGCCGAGGTCGCCGGTGTGGTGCCAGCCGAAGCGCCGCGCCGCGGCTGTCGCTTCGGGATCTTTGAAATAGCCTTCCATCACGTTCGGGCCGCGGTGCACGATCTCGCCCACCTCGCCGCGGCCGAGCAGGTGGCCGTCGTCGTCCATGATCGCGGTCTCGTTGACCGGCGTCGAGGCGCCCCAGTAATTGCCGAAGCGCTTCAACTGCTCGTCCGGCCGGAACACGACGGTCGCCGGGTACATCTCTGTCTGGCCGCTCGATAGCTGAAAGTTCGGACAGATCTCCGCGATCAGGCGGCGCCGGACGGGTTCGGAGATCGGCGCCATCGCGTACAGACCCAGCCGCAGCGCCGAGAGATCGTATTTCGGCCGTTCAGGATGGTCGAGGATCGCGCTCCACATCGCGGGCAGAAGGAACGCGAACGTGACGCGCTCGCGCTCGAACGCTGTCATCATGCGCACCGGATCGAACGCGCGAAAGATGATCCCGCGCGCGCCGACCAGCATCCCGGTCATCATGATCGCGTGGGTCGCGCAGTGGAACATCGGCAGCAGCAGCGGCGTCGCCTCGCCGCGCCGCATCGGCAGATCGGCGAGGTTCGAGAGCGCGGCCGTGAAGACCGAGAGATGCGTGTGCATCACGCCTTTGGGCCGGCCCGTCGTGCCGCTCGTGTACATGATGAGCGCAAGGTCGCGCTCGCCGATCTCGACGTCGACCTCACCCGCCGGCTGCGGCCGCCCGCACGGCGTCGAAGTCCAGAACGCCGCGACGGACGGGCTCGTCGCCGAACGGCACGACGACGATGCGAGGAACGACCGCTTCGAGCGCGGTCCGCAGCGCCGCGTTCGCGTAGAGCGCTGCGTCCATCAGCGCAAGCTTCGCCTCCGCATGCTCCGCGACGTAGGCGATGTCGCCGGGCGCGAGCATCGTGTTGATCGGGACCCACACCAGCCCGGCCTTGTGGATGCCGAACATCGCGATGACGAAACGGTAAGCTGTTCACGCAGACCATGGCGACGCGGTCGCCGCGCTGCAGTCCTTGCGCGAGCAGGAAGCGCGCGAAACGATCGCTCTCCTCGTCGAGCTCGCGGTAGCTTACGCGCCGCTCGTCGTCGACCAGTGCGATCTCCTCGCCGAACGTGCGCGCCGCGCGGGCGATGATGTCGCCGAGGGCGATTCGCCCGATGCGCCCGGTGGTCGTCATGGCGTAACCGCGAAGGCGGGAGCCGGCGCGGGAACCGTGTCGGGCGGCGGCGGAGCGACAGGCGGCTTCGCGCGCGCGCGGCGGCGGCGACGCGATGTGCATTCCCTTGGCGATGATGTTGAGCATGATCTCGTCGGCACCCGCTCCGATCGACAGCAGGCGCGAGTCGCGGTAATAGCGCGCGATCGGGGTCTCGTTCACGTAGCCCATCCCGCCGAAGAACTGCAAGCAGCTGTCCGCGACCTCGCGCGCGAGGCGGCCGGCGGTGAGCTTCGCCATCGAGGCGAGCTGCGTCACGTCGGTGCCGCCGACGTACTCCTCGACCGCGCGATAGGTGATCGAGCGGAGCAGCTCGACTTTGGTCTGGAGCTCGGCGAGCTTGAACTGAATGATCTGATTGTCGAGCAGCGGGCCGCCGAACGCCTCGCGCTGGCTCGTGTGCTGGATCGTCTGCGCGATGGCGCGCTCCATCCCGCGCAACGAACCGGCCGCGCCGTGCAGCCGTTCCTCTTGAAATTGCTGCATCTGGTAGACGAAGCCGCGTCCCTCGTCACCGATGCGGAACCGCTGCGGCACGCGCACGCCGTCGAAGTACAGCGATGCCGTGTCGGACGAGTGCATACCCAGCTTGTCACGCAGCTTCGCGCGCGTGACGCCCGGGCGGTCGAGGGGCACGACGATCAGCGATTTCGAGCGGTGGATGGGGCCGTCGCTCGTGTTCACGAGCAGGCACGTCCAGTCGGCCTGCATTCCGTTCGTGATCCACGTCTTGCCGCCGTCGATCACGTAATCGTCGCCGTCCTTGCGCGCGCGGGTCGTGATCCCGGCGACGTCGGAACCGGCGCCCGGCTCGGAGACGCCGATGCAGGCAACGTGCTCGCCCGTGATGCTCGGCACGAGAAACTCTTGCCGCAGCTCGTCGGAGCCGTAGCGCGCGAGCGCCGGGGTCGCCATGTCGACCTGCACGCCGATCGCCATCGGAACACCGCCGCACGGGATCTCGCCGATCGCTTCGGCGAACGCGCACGCGAAGCTCCAGTCGAGCCCGAGGCCGCCGAACTCCTCGGGCCGCGTGATGCCGAGCAGTCCGTGGTCGCCGAACAGCTTGAAGACCTCGTGCGCCGGGAACGCCTCCGCAGCTTCCCACTCCTCGACGTGCGGCGCGATCTCGCTCGCGATCAAACGCGAGACCGTACGCATGAGCTCCCGGTGTTCGTCCTGGTAGATCATGGTCGGACCTCCTCGGGCCGGTGTCGATCGCGCGAAGCGCCATCCCCTCTTCGATGGGAGCGCGAACGAGCCTATCGTCGGGCGCGCGGTCCGTTCTTGGTAAAACGATCTCCGGGGAAAGTGTAGTTGACGGAAACGCTGGATGAAGAAAAGGACCGCATGTTTCGAGGTGTGTCGCCACCGTCATGATGAACATGGCGAAACTTTCAGACCGTTTTCAGAAGTTGGTGCTACAGCAACGTCGAGGAGGGTCCGCGATGAGCTTCGGAGCGATCTTTATTGCCTTCACCTCGGTCGTCGGCATCGGCCTCGCATCGGTCCTCGCGCCCTCCGCCGAATCTGCCGCCGCTGCGTCGTGCGAGGTGACGCCGCCGAACCACGTCGTGGCGGGGAAGCCGGGAGCGCACGCGTTGGATCGCCTCAGCTACGGCAACGCGCTGGTCTCAACCGCGCTGGGGCCGGACGGTGCGATTACCTTCAAGCCTGGCGGGCCCGGCTTCCATACGCCGGACGGCGCGCTGGGAATGAAATTCTTGTGGTGGCGTCCAGGGCACGAGAAACTCGCGGTCACCGGTCGCCGGCTCGACGCGCCGGCGCCGCCGCTACGGTTCTCCTCCGGTCAGGCCACCGGCGAAGACTTCGTACCGAGCTACGTGATCTTCCCGACGCCGGGCTGTTGGGAGGTAACCGCGCAAGTCGGAGACCACGCGGATTCGAAGCTCATTTTCGTTACGAACGTGGTGAAGATCGCCGAAGGGCCCCACTGGCAGATCGACGACGTCTGACCTTATCCGGGTCGGCGGAAGCCCCGTCCGGCTTCGAGAAGGGCCCTGCATGGCAGAAGCACCCGTGCTGTTCACGTTCACGGACGGGGTGGGACGGATTCGGCTCAACCGGCCGGAGGTCGGGAACGCGATGAGCGGCGCGGTCGCGCGCGGCATCGCGGAGGCCGTCGATGCGATCGCGGGCGAGGCCGGTGCGCGTGTCGTCGTGCTTTGCGCGAACGGCCGGCATTTCAGCACCGGCGGCGACATCACCGAGTTCGTCCGCGACCGCGAACGGCTGGCGGAGTCGATCGGCGACGGTCTTCTCGTTTTCAACCGTGCTCTGGCGAAGCTCGCGCGGCTTGCGATTCCCGTCGTCACGGCGCTGAACGGGCCCGTCGCGGGCGGTGGAATCGGTTTGGCGCTTACCGCCGATTTGATCGTCGCGGCCAAGTCGGCGCGCTTCGTGTCGGGCTATAGCGGCATCGGGCTCTCGCCGGACTGCGGCACCTCGTTCTTCCTCGTGCGCGCGCTCGGCGCGACGCGCGCGAAGGAGCTGATGTTCACGAATCGCTCGCTGTCTGCGGACGAAGCGCTCGCGTGCGGTCTGGTCAACCGCGTTGTGCCGGACGCCGAGTTGGAACCGGCGACGCAAGAGTTGGTCGCTCAGCTGAAAGCGTTGCCGCGCGGCTCGCTCGCGGCAGTGAAGACGCTCGTCGGCGAAATCTCCGACGGTCTCTACGAGCGCACGCTGGCGCGCGAGCGCGACCTGATGATGGAGAACGCGGCGGGCGGCGACGTGGGCGAAGGAATCGCGGCGTTCGCGGCTCGCCGCGCGCCCGTCTTCGCGTGAGCGGCCGAACCGTACGGATCGGCGGGTTCTCCGCGTTCTGGGGCGACAGCGACGGGTACGCCGAGCAGCTCGTCACCAGCGGCGGCGTCGACTTCCTGATCGGCGACTACCTTGCGGAGATCACGATGTCGTTGCTCGCCCGCGCGAAGGCGAAGGATCCGAACGCGGGGTACGCGATCGATGTCGTAGGTACGCTCGCGCCGCTGCTGAGCGAATTGCGTGCGCGCAACATCGGCGTTGTCACGAATGCCGGCGGCCTCAATACGCGCGCTGCCCGTGAGGCGCTGCTTGCGGCGGCGCGCGAGCGCGGCGTTGCGCCGCCGCGCATCGCGATCGTCGGCGGCGACGACCTGTTGCCACGGCTGGATCGCGTTCGTGCGGCCGAACCGCGCGAGATCGGTACCGGCGCGGCGCTCCCGGACCGGCTCGTCAGCGCGAACGCATATCTGGGCGCGATTGCGATCGCTGCGTGCGCTCGATGCGGGCGCGCAGATCGTCATGTGCGGCCGCGTCGTCGACTCCGCGCTCACGCTCGGCGTGCTGATGCACGCGTTCGGATGGCCCGCGGACGACTACGACCGGCTCGCCGCCGGCAGCCTCGCCGGACACGTCATCGAATGCGCGGCGCAGGCCACCGGCGGGCTCTTCACCGATTGGCGCGACGTCCCGGGCTGGGACGACATGGGCGCCCCGATCGCCACGTGCAGCGATGACGGCAGCTTCATTGTTTCGAAGCCCGCCGGAACCGGCGGTCTCGTTACGCGCGCGACCGTCGCGGAGCAGATCGTCTACGAGATCGGCGATCCCGCCGCATACGTGCTGCCGGACGTGATCTGCGACTTCACCGGCGTGCGGCTTGAAGATCTCGGTGATGACCGGGTACGCGTGTCCGCCGCACGCGGACGCGCGCCGTCGGCGACGTACAAAGTCTCGGCGACCTATCTCGACGGCTACCGAATCGCCGCGACCATGCTGATTGCGGGCGGCGACGCGGCCGCGCGCGCCGAGCGCGCTGGGCATGCGATCCTCGCCCGCGCGGAGCGCATCGCGACTGCGCGCGGTTTCGCGCCGTTCGCGGAGACGAGCGTCGAAGTCGCCGGCGGCGGTGCGATCGTCGGCCTGCCGGAGTTGGGCGGCGCCGCGCGCGAGGCCGTGCTCAAGCTCGCCGCACGCCACGCGGAACGCGCGCCGCTCGAGGTGCTGGCGCGTGAGATTGCGCCCGCCGGCTGCGCGATGGCGCAGGGATTCACGGGCCTGATCGGCGGCCGGCCGAAAGCGACGCCCGTGATCCGGCTGTTCTCGTTCTTGATCGACAAGCGCGTCGTCGAACCGCTGGTCGAGCTCGACGGCGAGGTGGTGCCGATCGAAGCCGGCGGCAGGGCTGCGACGGCGACCGATGCGGTAGCCGCGCGCGAAAGGGCGGTTCGGAGCGAACGTCCTGCCGCGCGCGAACGACCGGTGCCCGACGCGAGCGATCGCCATCGGACGGTCACGCTGCGCGCGATCGCGTGGGGGCGCAGCGGCGACAAAGGCGACGCGTGCAACATCGGCATCATCGCGCGGCACCCCGCCTTCGCGACGCTGATCGCGGAACAGTTCACCGCCGAACGCGTCGCCGCGCGGTTCGCGTATGTCGCAGCACGGTCCCGTGACGCGCTACGAGCTGCCGGGGTTCGACGCGTTCAACTTCGTGCTCGAGAACGCGCTCGGCGGCGGCGGGATCGCGTCGCTGCGCTACGACCCGCAAGGCAAGACGTTCGCGCAGATCCTGCTCGACGAACCGGTCACCGTCCCCGCCGCGTGGCTGGATGGCGACGGCCGCCCGAACCTTGCGCACCTCGACGGTGCGCACGCGATGGAGGTACTGACGCCATGACGATCGAGACGCTTCGGCTGCTTCGCAACATCCTGCTGCGAAGCTTCGTGGTCGCGGTGGTGATCGATGCGCTGCAGATCATCGTGACGCTCTTGGCGTGGAAATTCTGGATTTCGCTCGCGAGCGGGTTGTGGCATACCGACGAGCAGCACCTGAGTTCGGTCGCGCTCGCCTATTTCACGGCGACCAAGTTCGTTCTCGTCTTCGTCTTCCTGGCACCGGCGATCGCGATCCACTGGACGATCAAGAACGAGCTCGCCCGCAAACGCTCGGCCTGATGCCCGTCCTCGCGACACGTCTCGATGCGACGTCCGCCCAGTTTGGCGCGAACCGGGCAAGCATGCGTGAGAAGCTCGAACGGCTGCGGGCGCTCGAAGCGCGCACGCGCGCAGCCTCCGACCGCGCCAAACCGCGGTTCGACGAGCGCGGCGCGCTGCTGCCGCGCGAACGCATCGGCCGGTTGCTGGACCTCGGATCGCCGTGGCTGGAGCTCTCGTCGCTTGCGGGATTCATGCAGGACGATCCTGATCCCGGCAAGAGCATCCCCGGTGCGCGCATCGTCGCGGGGATCGGATATGTCTCCAACGCGCGATGCATGGTGGTGGCGAGCGACGCGGGGATCGACGCCGGCGCGCTGGGGGCGATGTCGCTGGAGAAGATTCTGCGCGCGCAACACATCGCGCTCGAGAACAAGCTGCCGTTCGTGCATTTCGTGGAGTCCGCCGGCGCGAATCTGCTGTCGTACAGCGTCGAAGGCTTCGTGCTCGGCGGCGCGCTCTTCCGCAACCTCGCGCGGCTTTCGGCCGCGGGGCTGCCGGTCGTCACCGTCGTGCATGGTTCCTCGACGGCGGGCGGCGCGTACATGCCGGGCCTCTCGGACTACGTCGTGATGGTCCGCGGCCGCGCGCGCGCGTTTCTTGCCGGGCCGCCGCTGTTGCGCGCCGCGACCGGGGAGATCGCAACGGAAGAAGAGCTCGGCGGCGCGGAGCTGCACGCGCGCGTCACCGGCCTGGCGGAGTATGTCGGCGAGGACGACGCCGACGCGCTGCGCATCGCGCGAGAGATCGTGTCGCGCTTGCCGTGGGAGCGTGCGCCATTGCCGGCCGGACCGCCGCCGCGCTACGATCCCGAGGAGCTGCTTGGCGTGATGCCGGCCGACCCGCGGCAGCCCGCGGAGATGCGCGAAGCGATCGCGCGCATCGTCGACGGTTCGGAGTTCCTCGAGTTCAAGCCGGACTACGGCCCCGCGACGGTGGTCGGGCACGCCGCGATCGACGGCGATGCCGGTCGGCATTCTCACCAATAACGCGCCGCTCGATCCCGACGGCGCGAACAAAGCGACGCACTTCATCCAAGCGTGCTGTCAAACCGGCACGCCGCTGATCTACTTGCAGAACACGACGGGCTACATCGTCGGCAAAGCATCCGAGGCCGCCGGGATGATCAAGCACGGCTCGAAGATGATCCAAGCGGTGACGACGGCCAACGTTCCGCAACTCACGATCATGTGCGGCGCGTCGTTCGGCGCGGGGAATTACGGCATGTGCGGGCGCGGCTTCGCGCCGCGCTTCTTGTTCTCGTGGCCGAATGCTCAGACCGCGGTGATGGGCCCGGAACAGGCGGCGACGACGATGGGGATCGTGGTCGAAGAGGGCGCGAAGCGGCGTGGCCAGCCGGCAGACCCGGCGCAGATCGCCGCGCTGCAGGCGCAGATCGTCGAGCGGTTCTCCTCGCAGATGGACGCCTTCGTCACGTCGGGCCGCATGCTCGACGACGGTGTTATCGATCCGCGCGACACGCGGCGCGTGCTGTCGTTCGCGCTATCGATCTGCGCGGACGCCGACCGCCGAACGGTGCGGCCGGTGCAATTCGCGGTGGCGCGTCCGTGATTCGCCGGGAGCTGAGCGACGGCATATTGACCCTGACGTTCGACCGCCCCGAAGCGCGCAACGCGCTGACGCCGGAGATGTTCGATGCGCTGTTGGCCGGCTTCGACGAAGCGGAAGGCGACGTGACGGTACGCGCGCTCGTGCTGCGCGCCGCCGGGCCGAGCTTTTGCGCGGGCGGCGACTTCGGCGCGTTTCGGCGGCTGATCGCGGAGCCGCCACCGGAGGACCTGCCGGATCCGATCATCGGCTTCAATCGCGTCTACGGCGCAGTGCTCGAACGTCTCGCCGCGCTATCGGTGCCATCGATCGCGGTCGTCGCGGGCGCAGCGATCGGCGGCGGAGTGGGCTTCGTCGCCGCCACCGATTTCGCGCTAGCGCGCGCCGATGCGAAGTTCCGGCTGCCGGAGGTGACGCTCGGTATCCCGCCGGCGCAGGTCGCGCCGTTCGTCGCCGACCGAATCGGCCGTGTGCGCGCGCGCCAGATGATGCTGACCGCCGAGTTACTCGACGCGCACGCTGCGCTGCGATGCGGGCTCGTCGACCAGGTTGCCGCGAACGACGCGGACCTCGAAGCCGAACTCGCGCACATCCTCCGTGCGCTGGAGCGTGCGGAGCCGTCCGCGGTACGGTCGACGAAGGCAATCCTGACGCAGGATCGTGATGCGCTGCGCGGAGCGACGCTCGATTTCGCCGCGCAGCATTTCGCGCGCGCGCTTCGGTCCACGGCGGTCCGCGAACGGCTCGCAGCGCGGTCGCCGTCGTCGTGAGCATCGGTTCGTTCGACGGCGGAATCCTCGTCGCGAACCGGGGCGAGATCGCGCTGCGCGTGATGCGCACCGCACGACGGACTCGGATATCGCACCGTTGCGGTTTACGCCGGCGCGGAGCGCGCTGCGCCGCACGTCGCGTTCGCCGATGCGGCAGTGGAAATCGCGTCCTACCTCGACCCCGACGCGATCGTGGCGGCCGCGCGCGCGACCGGCGCGGAAGCGATCCATCCAGGCTACGGTTTTCTTTCCGAGCGCGCGGATTTCGCCGCGCGCTGCGAACGTGAGGGCATCGTCTTCATCGGCCCGAGCGCCGCGACGATGCGCGCGCTTGGTGATAAGGCCGCCGCGAAACGCGCGCTCGAGGCGTCCGGGGTACCGATGCTCGCAGGCTTTCACGGCGCTGCGCAGGACGATGCGAGCCTTCACGCTGCCGCCGTCGAGCTCGGCTTCCCCGTCATGATCAAGGCCGCGGCGGGCGGCGGCGGGCGCGGGATGCGGCTCGTCGACGAACCGTCCGCAATCGCGACCGCGCTCGCCTCGGCGCGCACCGAGGCGCAGGCAGCGTTTGGCGATGCCACGCTGCTGCTCGAACGCGCACTGCGCGCGCCGCGCCACGTGGAAGTGCAGATCGCCGGCGACCGGTTCGGAAGCATCGTGCACTTCGCCGAGCGCGATTGCAGCGTGCAGCGCCGGTTTCAAAAGCTCATCGAGGAGTCGCCGTCGCCGGCGGTGGACGCGGCGCTCCGCGAGCGCCTCGGCAGCGCGGCCGTCACGGTGGCGCGCGCCGCAGGATACGCCGGTCTGGGCACGATCGAATTTCTCCTGGACGCGGACGGCGCATTCTACTTCATCGAGGCGAACACGCGGTTGCAGGTCGAGCACCGGGTCACCGAGGCGATCGCGAACGTCGACCTCGTCGAATGGCAAATCCGCATCGCGCGCGGCGAGCCGCTCCCGCTCGCGCAAGACGCCATCCCCCTGGAGGGGCACGCGATCGAGGCGCGTCTGTGCGCTGAAGATCCCGCGAACGGCTTCGTCCCGCAGAGCGGGACGCTCGTGCGCTGGGAGCCGCCGCCCGGTGTGCGGGTGGATCATGCGCTGGTGTCGGGCACCGTGATCTCGCCCGACTACGACTCGATGATCGCGAAGCTGATCGCTCACGGCCCGACCCGTGACGACGCGCGCCGCACGCTCGCGCGCGCACTCGAAGAAACCGTCGCGCTCGGTCTTGTCACGAACGCCGCGTTCCTTGCAGCGTGCTTGCGCGACGAGATGTTCGTCGCCGGCCGCGCGACGACGGCGTTCGTCTCCGAACGCATGCCGCCGGCGGACGGGTTGCCGGCGGCAAACGGAAGCGGAACGCCGCCGGATGCGTTCGCGCTTGCCGCCGTCCTGCGCTATTGGTCCGCAGCGCAGCGCAGCGAGTTCGGCGGATGGACTGCGTGGAGCACCGGTGTTTCCCCGCCGGCAACGGTGACGCTCGCCGGCGTGCGCGACGGAACGGTGAGCGCCGTGCGCATCGAAGCCGCAGCCGCCGAACCGCTTCGCGGTGACTCTCGGCGGCACGACGCATCGTGTCGAGTTGCCCGCGGAGGTCAACCCGGACGCTGCTCGCACGCGCCTGCACCTCGACGGAGTGGCCCGCGCGGTCGCCTACGCGGAGGCCGGCGATCGCTGTTTCATCGCGATGGGTGCGGAGTCGTTCGCGTTCGACGATCTCGCTCGCGTCCCGGCGGCTGCGCGTGGCGAGCCGATCGGCGACGGCGTCATGCGCGCCCCCACGAGCGGCAAGGTCCTCGACGTGCGCGCCCGTGTCGGCGACCGGGTGGAACGCGGCGCCGTCGCGGTCGTGTTGCACGCCATGAAGATGGAACACGCGGTCACCGCCGCACGCAGCGGAACGGTACGGGAGGTCGCGGTCAGCGTAGGCGATCAGGTCACCCTGGGTGGCCTGCTCGTGGTTCTCGAGCCGGACTAAGGTTGCGCGAGTGGCGGCTCGTCGAACGCTAAGTGCGTCAGGCCGCGCAGACTCGAGAACGATCCGCGGCCCGGCGTGCACCAGACGAAGGAGCACGTCCTGACAATTCGGGCACCGCGCCACGAAACCGGGGCACCCGCGTGAGATGATGCCCACCAGTGCCTCCTCGCTACAGCATGCGCCATTGTACGATGCGCGCCGAGGTAAGGCAATGTCGCATCGTGCGGAGATGATGGCGCATCCTTCGACAAACTCAGGATGACAATGGGCGGGATGTGCCCTGACTCGGGGCTACTGCGTGGAGAGCCACTCCGCGGGGACCGTTTTCGCCTCGGCTTCTGTGAACGACAGCTCGCGGTCGAGGCGGAAGCGCGTCACGAGCTCGCGCATGCGTTCCGCCGTTGCGTCGAGCGTCAGTGCCTCTTCGCGCACGCGGGCGACGTCGTCTTCCATGCGGGCCGTGGACGTGGACACCTCGGTCGTGTTGCGCGCGTTCTCGTCGGCGGTCGCCGCGATCGCGCTCATCGCGCGCGCCAGCTCGCCCGTCTGCGAGGCCATCTCTTCGGTCGCGGATGAGTTCTGCTCGACGACGGCGTTGATCGAGTCCATCGACTGGCCTACGTTGCGCGCGCCCTCGGCCATCTCGCGCATCGCTTCGGCGATGTCGCCGACGCGGCCGACCGTGCGGTCCACCGCCGCGATGATATCGTCGAGCGCCGCGCTCGCCGCGCCCACCTTCGCCGTGCTCTTGTCGGCGATCGCGGCGCCCGCTTCGGCCGCGCCGACTGCTTCGCGCGTGCGGCGCTGCACCTCGACGATCAGCCCGCCGATCTCCTTGGTCTGGTGCGACGCGGACTCGGCGAGCTTGCGCACTTCGTCCGCGACGACCGCGAACCCGCGGCCGTGCTCGCCGGCGCGGGCCGCCTCGATCGCCGCGTTGAGCGCCAGCAAGTTGGTCTGATCGGTGAGCGCATCGATCGTCTCGACCACGACGCCGATCTGCGCCGTCAGCACGCCCAGCTCGCGAATCTTCGCTGCCGCGTCGGCGACGCCGCGCTGGATCGCGCGCATGTCGTCGATCGTTTCGGTGACTGCTTTGGCACCGCTCTGCGCGGTGGTGCGCGTACCGTTGCCGTCGGCGGCCAGACCCGCGCTGATCTCCGCGACGCGCTCGACGTCGGCCGCCATGCGCTGCGCGTCGGCCGACGCGTTGCGCACCTGCATCGCTTGATCCACCGCGCCGCGCGCGATGCCTTCGACCGCGCCTTCGAACTGCCGCACGATCACGTTTGACGTCTCCGCTGCCGTCGACAGGTCGGTCGAGCCCGACGCGAGCTCCCGCACCGCGAGGCCCACGCCGCCGACGACTTCCGCCGATTGCAACGCGGCCAGATGGAGCGCCTGCGCGTGCTGGCCCAGCTCCGACGATGCGCCTTGCAGCGCGAGCACGACCTCGCGCAGCGTGTCCGTCATGCGCGCGATGGCTTGACCCAAGCGGTCGCCTTCACTCGCCGGCACGACGCTACGCGAGAGATCGCCGTCCGCAATCGCCGCCGCGTGATCGGCGAGCGCGCGCTGGTACGCCACGATGCGTGCGAACGCGCTCGCCACGCGCCCCAGCTCGTCGCGTCCGGGCCGCGTGACGACGTCGTCGACACGGCCTTCGGCCAGCGCCTCGGCGTCGCGCGCAAGCGCGCCCGCGTTGCGCGAGAGCGGCCGCACGACGAACCATAGCAGCACGAGCACCGCGCCGATCGCGCCGCCGGCCGACACCAAAATCGAGAAGAACGCACGCGACACGGCGGCGTTCACGGCGTCGAGCGACACCCCGACGTACAAGATTGCGATCGCTTCGCCGAGATTGTCGTGCACGATCGCGTAGTGGTTCACGTACGGCCGGCCTTGGGCCGGGCTGATGCCGTCGAACTCCTGGCCCTTGTCGAACGCTGCTCGGGGCGCGCCGGTCAGCTCGCCGCCGACGACGCGCTTGTCGTTGTCGGTGAACGTGGATGCGATGGCGACCGGTTTGCCTTTGACGATCTGGTACACCACCGCATCGGCGCCCGTCACTTGCCTGACGTGGTCGACCACCGAGTTGTCGCCGTTGACGATCGCTTCGCCGAATGCGAGCTTGCCGGCGCGGGTGAGGGATATCTCGCCACCCGCCGTCGCGAAGCCGCGCATCACGTCCGCGGCTGTCGCCACCCGAGTGCGCATCTCGGTCTCGACCGTTTGCGCAACGTCCGACCGAACGACGTACAGCAGCACCGCCGCGAACGCCAAAAAGACCGCCGCAGTCACCACCAGGATCTGCGCGGCTCGCGAACGCTGCCACCAATCAAAGGCGCCCAACCGTCTCCCTCCAGGGCTACACCCCCAAGCTACATCGGCCGGAAGGCGGCTTCGCTTGACTGGGAAGGCTCCGCGGGCGCGTGGCGGGTAGCACGTCCGAGTGATCCCGTTCGGCTATCCCCCCATGGAGATGCGCGCCGTCTCCGACGTCCCCGACGGCCCGAACTGGCAGTACGAGCCGAAATGGGACGGCTTCCGCTGCCTGGCGTTTCGCGAGGGCGGCGAGATCGCGCTCCAGTCGAAGGCGGGCCAGCCGCTGGGGCGCTATTTCCCGGAGATCGTCGCGGTGCTGGAGCGTCTGAAAGCCAAGCGGTTCGTGCTCGATGGCGAGCTGGTCGTGCCGCTCGCGGGCGCGTTCTCGTTCGACGCACTGCAGCAGCGCATCCACCCGGCAGCCTCGCGCGTCAACATGCTCGCGGAGACCACGCCGGCCTGGTACTTGGTCTTCGACCTGCTGTCCGAAGACGGCGCCGATCTGGTCGAGCTGCCGCTGTCCGAGCGGCGCGCGCGGCTCGAGACGCTGGCGCGCACGTTCGACGGCACCACGCTGCGCTTATCGCCGGCCACGCGCGAGCGCAGCGTCGTGGATGATTGGTTCGCGCGTGTCGGCGGCGCGCTGGACGGCGTGATCGCCAAACGCGCCGACGCCGCGTACGCGAGCGGTACGCGCGACGCCGCCGTGAAAGTGAAGCGCTCGCGCACCGCGGACTGCGTGATCGGCGGCTTCCGCTACGCGAAGGGCTCGAAGACGCAAGTCGGCTCGCTGCTGCTCGGCCTCTACGACGATGCCGGGCTGCTGGATTACATCGGTTTCTGCAGCGCGTTTCCGACGGAAGAGAAGAAGGCCCTCATCGATCGGTTGCGGCCGCACATCGGCGAGCCTGGCTTCACCGGCGGCGCGCCCGACACGGCGCCGAGCCGCTGGGACCGCGACCCCGGCCGCGACAAGAGCTACGTGAAACTCACGCACGACCTGGTGCTGGAGGTCGCGTTCGATCAGGTGACGTCGGGCCGCATCCGCCACGGCACGAAACCGGTGCGCTGGCGCGTCGACAAGGCGCCGCGCCAATGCACGGTCGAGCAGCTCGCGACGCCCGGCAGGGCACTCGCATTGTTGGACTGAGCGCTTCGTAAAGTCCCTGCTCGAACGCCCTCGGGCCGCCACGAACGCGGTCCGAGCCGCGTTATGCCCTGCGGTTCCCTCACACCGGCATTAGGAGAGTATTCACATGCGTCGCTTCGTTATGCTGTGCGCCGCCCTCGCGACCGTTGCGATGCCTTCGCTGGCCCTCGCCGACGACGTCAAGGTGGTCATCCCGGAGGGTACGCTCGTGCTCACCCACCTCGCCGAGCCGATGAGCTCCGGCAAAGCCCACACGGGCGACGTGTTCCAGTTCGTCGTCGCCAAAGACGTGGTCGTCAACAAGCTGATCGCGATCCGCGCCGGTTCCAAAGGCGTCGGGCACGTGACGGAAGCGCGCGCCGCGGGCTCGCACGGCAAATCCGGCGGCCTCCGGCTGGCCTTCGACTACATCTTCGCGCCGGACGGCTCGCAGATCGCGGTCGCGCACAACAAGGAAGCCGAAGAAAAGGATCGCTCGACGCTCGGCGCCACCGCACTCGGCATCCTCCTTACCGGCGGGCTGGGCCTATTCTTCCACAACTTCGTCCACGGCAGCGACATCACGATCCCGACCGATGCCGAGACCTACGTCACCACGGTCTCCAACCGGTCCGTCGTGCTGGACAACGTCAAAGACGCCGCCCCCGAGCCCTCAGCGAGCGCCGTCCCCGTGCCGGTCCCCACGGCCTCGGCGAAGCCGAGCCGGTAGCTGCTGCCTAGGCGGCGATGGGCGGCACGCTGACCATCGTCAACTCGACTGCGAGGTCGATCTCGATCTGGCAGTCGAGGCATCGGATCCGAAGGCCGAGCGTCGCTACGCCGGGCTCGTCGTGCTGGTGGCCGCAGTCGGGGCAGAGGTAGCGCGTCTCCATGGGCCGACAGTACGAGCGCCGGGTGCCCACTGGGTGGCATTCTGCTAAACGCCCCCATTGCTAGGGACGGACGCCCGCAGCGCCGATACCTGATGGGAATGCCGGTTGAGCGTCGTTTCGAGCGGGTTCTCGAGATCACGCGGGACATCTTACGCCTCCGCGAGCTTGATCTCGCCCTGGAGTCGATCGCGCGCGGAGTCTCCGACCTCTTCGGCTTCAAGTATGTGACCATCGTGCTGGCCGACGGCAATCAGACCGGCGAGATGACCCGCCGCGTGATGGTCGGCTACGATGAGGGCACCCTGCGCGAACGCAAGAACGAGCGCGTCGCCAAAGCCGACATCCTCGCCGTCCTCGAGCCGCACTACGAAGTTTTCGAAAACGCGTTCTACATTCCGGCCGAGCGCGAATTCCACTGGGAGCAGGCGATCTTCGCCAGCGAGGCCGACCGCGACTCGCCCCGCACCAGGCCCGATTCCTGGCACGAGCGCGACTCGCTGTGCGTGGTGCTGCGCGATCCGGAAGGCGAGATGATCGGCTACCTCAGCCCGGACCATCCCGCCGACGGCAAGATACCCACCCGCGAGACGCTGCGCGGCCTGCAGCTCTTCGTGAACCTGATGGGGCTCGCGCTAGCGAACGCGCAGGCACACCGCGCCGAGGTGGAGCGCCGCCGCTTGCTGGAAGCGAACCAGGCGCGGCTGCGCCACGAGGCGACCCACGATGCGCTGACCGGCCTGCCGAACCGCACGTACTTCCAAGAGCGCCTTGCAGCGACGCTGGAGCACGCGCGCTCGCACCCCGACAGCGTGTACTCGGTGCTGTTCGTCGACCTCGACGAGTTCAAGTCGATCAACGATTCGCTCGGCCACATGGCGGGCGACCAGCTTCTCATCGCGGTCGGCGAGCGCATGCGCGCGAGGATCGGCGAGGACGACTTCATCGCGCGCATCGGCGGCGACGAGTTCGCTATCCTGCTCGCGCACCGCCGCGACCTCGGCCAAGTGGAAGACGCGGTCGAGACGATCCAGGACGCGCTCGTCGCGCCGATGACGGTCGACAGCCGCGCCGTATACAACACCGCTTCGATCGGGATCGCCATCATCGAGCCGACCGAAGAGCGCATCGAAGAGGTGCTGCGCAACGCCGACACCGCGATGTACCACGCGAAGGGGCTGGGCCGCGGCCGCCACGCGTTCTTCGACCATCACATGCACTACGAGGCCGCGCGCCGGCTCGCGCTGACCAGCGACCTGCGCAAGGCGATCGAGAACGAAGAGTTCACCGTCGACTACCAGCCCATCGTGCGGCTCGATAACGGGCGCCTCACGGGCTTCGAGGCGCTCGTGCGCTGGCGCAATCCGGCGACCGGCGAAATTTTGCCCGGCGAGTTCATCCCGCTGGCCGAAGACGTCGGTTTGGTCGTGCCGATCGGCCGCTTCGTATTCGTCGACGCGTGCCGCCGGCTCGCGGAATGGCGCCGCCGCGCTCCGGCGCTCGACCTGCGCATGCACGTGAACTTGTCGGTGCAAGAAGTGCTCGAGCCCGATCTCGACGCGTTCGTCGCGCGCAACCTGCGCCGGTTCGGCTTGTCGTCCGATGACATCGTTCTCGAGATCACCGAAGGCGCGGTGATCCGCTCGAACACGCTGTCGCTGGGCTCGCTCGCGCGTTTGCGCGCCACGGGCGTGCACCTGTGCATCGACGACTTCGGCACGGGCTACTCGTCGCTGCGCTACCTGCACCAATTGCCGTTCGACGCAATGAAGATCGACCGTTCGTTCGTCGAGAGCACGCACGGCGGCATCGGCAGCACGCCGATCGTGCGCATGCTGATCCAGCTCGCGCGCTCCTACGATATCGACGTCGTCGCCGAAGGCGTCGAAACGGCACGCCAAGCCGAAGAGCTCATCGCGCTGGACTGCGAGTTCGCGCAGGGCTTCCACTTCTACCGCCCGATGAGCCCCGAGGCCGTCGGCGCGCTCCTCGATTCAACCCTAACGGCCGCCGCAAGCTGACAAACGTACCGTCGTGACGCGCTCGCGCTGGACGATTATCGCGTGTTCGCTCCTGCTTGCGATCGGATGTGCGAAGGCAAATCCACGCGGTGGGGTCGTTCGCGTCTCGTCGGACGACACGCGAATGAACGCATCCATGGCTAAAGCGAAGTCCACCGTGGCGACGTTCGAGGCCGCGTTACGCTCCCCGAAGCCGTCGCAGTCTGGATTCTCGGTCAAAGTTCGCATCACCGATGGCGACCAAATCGAGCACTTCTGGACGAGCGATGTTACGTACGACGGTACCGTCTTCCACGCTCGGATCAACAACGATCCGGAGGAGGTGACCAACGTGAAGGTGGGCCAGGCGGTCTCGGTCCGTCCGCAGGATATCTCGGACTGGATGTACGTCGACCACGGCATACTCGTTGGCGGTTACACCGTGCGCGCGCTACGCGACGCGATGTCCCCGTCGGACCGCGCGGACCTCGATAAGACGCTGCCCTTCTCGGTTCACTAGTGATGCTGTCGGTCATTTGGGTTCGCGTCGCGTTTGGGCGGATCCTCAGGGACGCAGCACCCACCCGGTTATCCGGGTCAACGGCACGAACCCGAGCCGCTCGAGGATGGGCCGGCTGGTCTCCCGCGCATCGGTCGTCAGATACCGAAACCCGCGCCGCCGCGCCTCCGCAACGCGCCGCGCAACGAGCGCCCGATACAACCCCAACCCGCGCAGGTCGGACACGGTACTCCCACCCCATATGCTCGCAAAGGGCCGTCCCTCCGGCACATTGAGCCGCCCAGCCGAAGCCGGCCGCCCATCGCGGTATGCAACGAACAATTGCAGCGTGGGATCGCACAGCGACTTCACGTACTCAGGAGCCCTCCCAATATCATCGCGCCCAAACGCAGCGGTCGTCACGGAAACGAAATCATCGACGCCCTGCGCGTCAACGATCCGACGAACATCGACGAAGTCGGTGGAAGCGCCGGCGACCGGCGCGTCATCGAGATCGAGCACCATGAACGTCTCCGACTCATCCGCGACGAACCCCGCCCGCTCCAAGATCGAAGCAAGCCCGGCGGGCCGATCGTGCTCGAACAGTTTCCATTCGAGCTCCAACCCGGCAGCCCGCGCATATGCCGCCTGCTCGGCAACGGCATCGACCGCAGCGTCGAGACCGGGCAGCTCCCAAGCCAAGACAATGTTCCAAAGCCCGACGGAACGCACGACGGGTCCTACGCGCTCGTAGCGGACGCCGGCCGCCGGAGCCGGATCGTGGCGCATCGTCGCGTCGTATCGTGCAAGAACGTCCGCTGGAATCACGTCGACGATATACCACGTGATTTCACGAACGACGCCGAAACGTTACTTCCGGCCAGCCTGCCGCAATCCGAACAATTCGATGCGGACGAAGGAATTACCATGTATCGTCTCCTTGTGCAGGTGCCGAAAAGCAGTGGCGGCATGACGACGTTAACGACGACGCAGCAGGCGCTGGTCGAACGCAAACGGCTGCGAAGCATGGACTCGGACGGTAAGCGCAAAGTCCGGATGTTCTGGATTCAGCACGAAGTTCGATTCAAAGGGGATCATCACTGAAGGGATGCGCAGCGCGACGCTCCGCCGTTCGCGCGCCCACTGCGTCCCGAATCGAACCGACGCGTCGGGAGGCGTCGCATCCCAGCCCGGCAGCTTCGTGGCATCGACCTCTTCGACGACGCTTTCCTCAAACTCCGCGGCTACCGCGACGAGATCAGCGGGGGCATCATCGATGTCCACGAGAGTACCAAGGTACTCGAGCGCCGCCAAAGACAGCGTTCCCGAGGCATAGGCGGCGCGAATTCCGCGTGCGTTCCACCGTTGTCCGCTTCGAGCTGCGCCGTTTCCGTCGTATGCGCGAGACGGCGGCTCCGCATATGCGTGGCGGGTCAATCTCCAAACTTGGATCAGGAAACACCGCCGTATTCTATTCGGTCGAGCGCCGAGAGCACGTCCCGCGTCCCAATTTCGGTGCGCAGCAGTTCTATCGGCTTGCGCCCACCAAGTGATGGCACGTCATGCCGGATCCAACGCCGCGCCTTGTCGACGTCGCCGAAAGCATGGACCGCGCGAGCCATGACATCAAAGAGCCGGTACGCCCGATCCGACTCTGCAGATCCCAGTTGTTCCCGGTTCGCGACCTTACGCGACATGGTGCGTTCGGATGTCCCAACGATGGATCCGAGGTCTAGTACTGTCATTCCGGATGCAAGTGCGAAATCGCGGACAAACGCTGCCGGCAGGCCAGCCTCGACCACAGCGGCTGCAGGTATCTCGTTCGTTACCTCGAGTCCAGCGCCGATCAGAATATTGGACGGGTGAATGTCTCGATGCACAAATGACTCGAGATGAGGAGAACCAAAGCGGATATAGACGGTGTTCTCGACTTTGCGAACAGGGGTTCGTCTTGCGTAGCTGCCCTGGACGAACTCAATCCGAAGGGGTTTGCCGGGAACTGTAAACGCCGTCATGCCACCTGGCTGTCTCTTCACCGCCATTTGGCCAGCATACCATGATCCTCCTACACTTGTCGACCATGTCGTGGGAGCGGCTACACTGCCATGGCGGGGTCTTTGAGCGAGCGGAGCGCCGGAGGCGCGGGAGCGTCGCGAACACGAAGCGGCCCTCGCACAGGAAGTGCGAGGGCCGCGTCCCCGACATGGCAGCGTAGCCGCTCCCGCGACTACGACAGCGGTTCTAGTGAACCAAGAACCCGACCAGCAACAGCGCGACGATGTTGAGCACCTTGATCATCGGATTGATCGCCGGCCCGGCCGTGTCTTTGTACGGATCGCCGACGGTGTCGCCGGTCACGGCCGCCGCGTGCGCGAGCGAACCCTTGCCGCCGAAGTGGCCGTCTTCAATGTACTTCTTGGCGTTGTCCCATGCGCCGCCGCCCGACGTCATCGAGATGGCGACGAAGATGCCGGTGACGATCGCGCCGACGAGCACGCCGCCCATCACTTGCGCGCCCGCCGCGCCCGGCAGGACACCGATCGCGGAGAGGATGACGACGACGATCGGTACGCCGATCGGGATCAACGCCGGGACGATCATCTCGCGCAACGCCGCCTTGGTGACGATGTCGACGGTCGTGCCGTAGTTCGGCTTTTGCGTTCCGTCCATGATGCCGGGCATCTCGCGGAACTGGCGTCGAACTTCTTCGACGACCGCACCCGCGGCGCGGCCGACCGACTGCATCGAGAGCGATGCGAAGACGAAGGGCAGAGCGCCGCCCACGATGAGGCCGCAGAGCACCCACGGGCTCTCGAGACCGAACGTGATGCGCGCGTGCGAGCACAGGAGGTGAGGGTCCGCGCTGCACCGGTCGCTGAGCTCTTGCACGAACGACGCAAAGAGGACGACGGCCGCGAGGCCGGCGGAGCCGATCGCGTAGCCTTTGGTGACGGCCTTGGTGGTGTTGCCGACCGCGTCGAGCGGATCGGTCACGGCCCGCACGCCTTCGGGCATCTCCGACATCTCGGCGATACCGCCCGCGTTGTCGGTGATCGGCCCGAACGAGTCGATCGCGACGATGATGCCGGCCATCGAGAGCATCGCCATGACGGCGATGCCGACGCCGTAGAGGCCCGCGAACGAGAACGACACCAGGATGCCGATCACGATGACGAGCGCCGGGAGCGCGGTCGACTGCATCGAGATCGCGAGGCCCGCGATCATGTTCGTCGCGTGACCCGTCGTCGACGCCTGCGCGATCTGCTTGACCGGCGGGTACTGCGTGCCCGTGTAATACTCGGTAATGTACGTGATCAAGCCGGTGACGATGAGGCCGACGAGTGCGCACACGAAGATGCCGGTCGTGTTGATGACCTGACCGCCCGGCAGCGCGACATTGCCACTACCGAACTCCGCCTGGGCGACGAGATAAAACAAGATCGCGGACAGAACGCTTGCGACGATGAGTCCTTGGTACATCGCGCCCATGATCTTGCCGGGCGTCGGAACGGCGTTCTTCGCCATGCGCACGAACAGCGTGCCGATGATCGACGCGACGATCGAGACGCCGCCGAGGATCAGCGGGAACGTTACCGCGCCCGGAAGCCGCGTGCCGAACAGCAGGTGGCCCAGCAGCATCGCCGCGATCGTCGTGACGGCGTACGTTTCGAAGAGGTCCGCAGCCATGCCGGCGCAGTCGCCGACGTTGTCGCCGACGTTGTCCGCGATGACGGCCGGATTGCGCGGGTCGTCTTCGGGGATGCCGGCTTCGACCTTACCGACGAGGTCGGCGCCGACGTCGGCCGCCTTGGTGAAGATACCGCCGCCCAGGCGGGCGAAAACCGAGATCAGCGAGCACCCGAAGGCGAGCCCGATCAGCGCCGCGAGGCTGTCGGACTCGGGCGACGCGTGGTTGGCGTTGATCGCGCTGACGATCCAGTAGTAGCCGCTGACCGCGAACAGGCCGAGGCCCACGACCAGCAAGCCGGTCACCGAGCCGCCCTTGAACGCGAGATCGAGCGCGGGCGCAACGCCCCCGCGCGCGGCCTCCGCAGTGCGGACGTTCGCGCGCACGGACACGATCATGCCGATGAAGCCCGCGGCTCCCGACAGCACGGCGCCGATCACGAAACCGAGAGCGGCCTCCCAACCCAGCGGCGCGGGAAGCACGGCGATGACGATGGCGAGGATGACCGCGACGATCGCAACGGTCGTGTACTGACGGCGCAAGAACGCCATCGCGCCTTCCTGGATAGCCGCGGCGATCGCTTGCATCGTCGCGTTGCCTGCCGGCTGCTTGAGCACCCAGGTAGCTAAGTAGACTCCGTACAGGATGGCGATCAGGCCGGCGATGAGCCCGACCCCGATCCCGAAATTTTGCGTCAAGCCGATGGTCACGTTGGTCCTTTATACGAAAACACAAAGAAAGTGCCCGACCCGCGGGCGCTCCGAACGGGTCGGGGTTTAGCAAGGTAAGGTTACTGTCCTTTGCCGCAACCGGGGCTTGCCGAACCGGGCGCGAAGGTGGCGCCCGGCATGGAGACGACCGAATTCCTCGTCGTGGGCTGCGGACCGGCGGGCGGAACGGCCGCTCGCGAAGCGGCGCGCCGGGGCGTCGTGACCGTCGTGCTGGAGCGCGACCCGGTCGTGGGCGCCAAACGCGTGTGCGCGGCAGGGCTGCGGCCCGGCTTCTGCGAGGAGTTCGACGTGCCGCGGTCCATCGTGCACCTCGACCCCGCGACCATCACGCTGTCGACGGTGAAGAAGACGTACGCGTTCACGGTCGGACCCTCGCACACGACCACGCGCGAAGAACTCGACGGGACCATCGGCGACCTCGCGTGCCGCGAAGGCGCGGACATCCGCACCGGCGCGCTGTTCCGCGGGCTGACGCGCGAGCGCGACGGCATCGTGGTGGAGTACGCCGACATGCAGGCGGGCGCGCGCAAGACGATTCGCGCGCGCAGCGTGTTCCTCGCGCAGGGTTCGACGGCGCGGCTCGACGACGTCGACGCGCGCTTCCGCCACGCCGGCTGGGGCGCGGGCTTGATCACGTGCCTGCAATACCGCGTGTATCCCGAGCGGCCCGCGACGGCCGACACATACGCGACGCTAGAGATGCACTACTATGTCAGCCCGATCTCCGGACGCAACGTGATCGCGTGGATGTTCCCCAAGCGCGATCACCTCTCGATCGGGCTCGGCATTCAGGCGAAGGTAGCGGGCGCCGTGCTGCGCGCAGAGCTCGACGCCTTCCTAGCAACGGTGGAGCGCCGTTTGTTCGCCGGCATACCGTACACCGTGCGGGAAGAAGGCAACCTGCTCTACGGTGGGCTCCCGCGCGCCGCCGTTGGCGCCGATGGAGTGATGGTGGGCGGAACGGCGGCCGGACTCGTCGATGCGACGACCGGCGAGGGTATTCACGAAGCGGCGATGACCGGGAGGTTCGCGGCCGAAGCGGTCGCCGCCGTGCGCGCCCGGCGGGCGCACGACGCCGCGCCCGGCTACGAACGTGCTACCAAACGCGCCTTTTACGGAAGGCTGTCGCACCGCCATCACCTGATGGCGTTCCTCGAACGCAAGCCCGCGCGGTTCGACGTGCTGTTCCGCCAGCTCGCCGACACGCCGCGCTTCGCCGGGTTGCTGCAGCGCGACCGCAACGACTTCAGCCCGTGGGAATGGTTGTATCTCTACGCGCAGGCGGCGCGGTTCTCGCTCGCCGCCGCGCGCGTCTGAACGGTACCGATGCTGCGTTTCGTGGTGGAGCGGATCGTGCGGCTCGTGCTCGTGCTGCTGGCGATCACCATCGTCAGCTTTGCGTTCATGCACGCGATCCCGGGCGATCCGGTCACGCTGCGTTTGGGCGAGCACGCCAGTCCGCAAGAGGTCGCGCACCTGCGCTCGTCGCTAGGCCTCGACCGGCCGATCGGCGTGCAGCTCGCGCTCTATCTCGGCGCCGTCGCACACGGCGACCTCGGTCAGTCGATCTTCGATTCGCAGCCCGTCGTGCAGAAGCTCGCCGCGTATTTTCCCGCGACGCTCGAGCTCACGCTGAGCGCGATGCTGTTCGCGATCGTCGTGGGCATCCCGGCGGGTGTGATCGCCGCGGTGCGCCACCGCAGCACCGTCGATGCGCTCACGATGAGCGCCGCGATCCTGGGCGTGTCGATCCCGGTCTTCTGGCTGGGCTGGATCCTCGTCTATCTGCTGGCGGTGCTGCCGTCGCACGCCGGGCTGAACTTGTTCCCGATCTCCGGGCGGCTGGCGACGGCGTATCTCTACACGGTCCCGGCGCGCACGCATCTGGTGTTCGTCGACGCACTGCTGGCGGGCAACGGGCGCGCCGCGCTCGACGCGCTGTGGCACCTCGTGCTGCCCGCCGTCACGCTGGGGACGATCCCGCTCGCGATCATCGCGAAGATCACGCGTAGCGGGATGCTCGACGTGCTGTCGTCCGACTACATCCGCACTGCGCGAGCGAAGGGCCTCGCGCAGCCGTCCGTCGTGATCAAGCACGGGCTGCGCAACGCGTTGCTCCCGATCATCACGATCCTCGGTTTGCAGACGGGTCTGCTGCTGGGCGGCGCGGTGCTCACCGAATCGGTGTTCGCATGGCCAGGCGTCGGCCGGCTTGCGTTCGAAGCGATCTCCAACCGCGACATGCCGCTCATCAACGGCTGCATCTTGCTGTTCGCGACGGTGTTCGTGCTCGTGAACATGCTCGTAGACCTGCTCTATGCCGCGGCCAACCCGCGCATACGGTATAGCTGACGCACGTGCTGGACATCTCCGACGGCGAGTTCGTCGCGCTGCGCGATCTCATCCGCGACCGCTTCGGCATCTGGTACGACGACCAGAAGCGATTCCTGCTGCTGAGCCGTCTGTCGACGCGGCTCGCCAAGCGCGGCTTCGAGACGTACGACGCGTACGTGCGGTTTCTGCGCTACGACGTGCACCGCGAGGACGAATGGAGCGACCTCGCCTCGGTGTTGTCGAACAACGAGACCTATTTCTTTCGCGAGCGCGCGCAGCTCAAGGCGCTCGCCGACAAGATCGCCGACGAACTGCTCGCGCGCTCGCCGCGGCTGCGGCTGTGGTCGGCGGCGTGCTCATCGGGCGAGGAGCCGTACTCGCTGGCGATGACGCTGCTGGAGACCCGCAAGGTTTCCGATGCGCTGCTGTCTATCCGTGCGACGGACATCTCGCCGCGCGTGCTGGAACTGGCCGGCAAAGGCTTCTACCGCGCCCTCTCGTTCCGAGCCACCGAGCCCGCCATGATCCAGAGATGGTTCCAGCCACAGGGCGACGGGTTCGTCGTGGCCGACCGCGTGAAACGGCTCGTGTCGTTCGGCCGTCTCAACCTGCTGGAGGGACCGCGCGTCGCAGCCGAAGGGCCCTTCGACGCGATCTTCTGCCGCAACGTGCTGATCTATTTCGACAAGCCCACGCAGAAGCGCGTCGTCGAGTCGTTTGCGCGCGCGCTGCGGCCCGGAGGCTATCTGTTCTTAGGCCACGCGGAGTCGCTGTTCCACCTGACGGATCTCTACGAGCCGATCGTCGGCCCTGACGCGATCGTCTACCGGCTCAAGGCTCCGGTGCCGGCGTGAGCGCGCAGGTGAGCCACTATACGTTCTTCATGCGCGACGCCGAACAGCTCGCGGTGCTGGCGGGGCCGTTGCTGGACGAGTTCGTCGCGCGCGCGCCGCACGTGCGAATCTGGTCGGCGGCGTGCTCGACCGGCGAAGAGCCGTACTCGATCGCGATCGCGCTGCTCGAGAGCGGAACGATCGCGGACGACCGGCTCGCGATCCGCGCGACCGACCTGGTGCCCGCCGCGGTCGCGCACGCGCGCACCGGAACGTACCCGCTCGACGCGTTTCGCATGGCGGCCCCGGATATCCGCGAGCGGTGGTTTCACGCGCGCGGCGACGGCTTCGTCCCGGACGAGCGCTTGCGCGCGCGCATCTCGTTCGACTGCGTCGACCTGCTCGATGCGCAGCGCGTCGCGGCCGAAGGGCCGTTCGATGCGATCGTCTGCCGCAACGTGCTGGAGTACGGTGTGACCGAACCCCAGCGGCGCGCCGTGATCGCATCGCTAGCGAACGCGCTGCGCCCCGGCGGCTACTTGCTGGTGGGATATTACGAGACGTCCGTGGCGGGCGACGGAGCCGACCGCTTCGAGCGCGTCGTGTTCGGCGACGCGGCCGTCTACCGCCGCAAGCCGGAGGCGGCGCAGTGAATCCCCGCCTCATCACGGTCGTCGTCACCGACGACTCCGCGTTCATGCGGCGCGCGATCCAGAAGATGCTGGAGAAGGAGCCGGAGATTCGCGTCGTCGGCACCGCGGCGTCCGGTGAAGAGTCGATTGCGATGGTCGAGCGCCTCAAGCCCGACGTCGTGACCATGGACGTCGAGATGCCGGGGATCGGCGGGCTCGAAGCGGCGCGCGCGATCGTGGAGCGCCGCGGCCCGCCCATCATCATGGTGAGCGCCCTAACGCGCGACGGCGCGGAAACCACGCTGCGCGCGCTGGAGCTCGGCGCGGTCGACTTCATCCCCAAGCCCGACTCCGCGCTGATCGACATCGTCAACGTGCAGCGCGAGCTGGTCGAGAAGGTGAAGCACTTCGGTTCGCGGGGCGCGTACTTGCGCGCGGTGCGCGAAACGCTGCGCATCCAGCGCAGCTCGCTCACCGAAGCGCGCCCCGCCGCTCCTCCGCCGCAGCCGCCGCCGCGCCCGCCGTCGACTGCCCGCCGCAACGGGTTTGCCTGCGTGGCGATCGGCACGTCGACCGGCGGCCCGGTCGCGCTATCGCAGATCTTGCCGAAGCTGCCGGCGGGCTTCCCGATCCCGATCGTCGTCGTGCAGCACATGCCGCCCGGCTTCACGCGCCCGCTCGCCGAGCGGCTCGACGCGACGAGCCGCATCGAGGTGGTGGAAGGCGCCGACGGCATGCCGCTCGCGCCGGGGGTCGCGATCGTCGCGCCGGCCGGCAAACAGCTGCGGCTGGTTCGTACGCTGGGGACAGTGCGCGTCACGCTCGGCGACGATCCCCAGCGCTCCCTCCACGTGCCGAGCGTCGACGCGATGGCCGCGTCCGTCGGCGAAACGTTTGGTCCCGGTGCCCTTGGCGTGATCCTCACCGGGATGGGGCACGATGGGGTGCAAGGATTACGAGTGCTGAAAGAACGTGGCGGTTATGTCCTGGGGCAAGACGAGGCGAGCAGCGTCGTCTACGGGATGCCGCGCGCAGCCGCCATCGCGGGGCTCGTGGACCGCGTCGTCGCGCTCGACGCCGTCGGCCGGACCCTCTGCGAGCTGACCGGCACGGCGTATGCCCCCGTTTAACGAGCGGCTCATGCGCCGTTTTAACCGACCGAAAACACAAAGAAGCGGATCGGCGAGGGGAGGTCCCCCCGCCTTGCGTGAACGTCCCGGAAAATCGGGGCGGGTGACCCGTCAGGTGACCCTGGACTGGAGTACGCCGTGAAAGCACTCCGGGCGAGCGCGCACTACGTCATCGGCGGAGTCGAGCTCAGCCGCGAAGAGATCGTTCATAAATATCTGCATCTGGTCAAGTACGTGGCCGGGCGAATTTCGATCAACCTTCCGCCCAACGTCGAGATCAACGACCTGATCAACGACGGTATCCTCGGCCTGATCGACGCGATCGAGAAATATGACGACGCACGCGGCGTGAAGTTCGAGACCTACGCGATCACCCGCATCAACGGTGCGATCCTCGACGCGCTGCGCGCGCTCGACTGGGTCCCGCGCGCGGTTCGCCAGCGCGCCCGCGAGCTCGAGCGCACCTATCAGGCGCTCGAGATCGAGTTCGGCCGCGCGGCGACCGAAGAAGAGGTCGCCGAGAAGATGGGGATGACGCTCAAAGAGCTCGACGTCCTCATGCAAAAGATCCGCGGCACGTCCGTGCTCTCGCTCGAAGAGTTCTTGCCGAACGAGCGTGGCTACGAGATCCCGCTGCTCGACACGCTGCGCGACGACGGCACCGAGGTCACCAACGCGGTCGAGGCGCGCGAGGTCAAAGCGGCGCTGGTGCGCGCGGTCGACGAGTTGCCGCCGCAAGAGCGCACGGTCATCTCGCTGTACTACTTCGAAGGCCTCACGCTCAAGGAGATCAAGGGCGCGCTCAACGTGTCGGAGTCGCGCGTGTCGCAGATCCACGCACAAGCCGTGATTCATCTGCGCACCAAGCTCAAGGCGCTCAAGTCCGACCTCGGCTACCGCGACGGCGACCCGACCGTAAAGCAGAAGTACACGCGCAGACCCCCCGCGCCCACGCCGGGGGATGTCGGGGCCGCGGGTTAGGCCCAGCAGCGCGCCGTGGCGATTCGTCCGTCCGACTTCCAATCCGCCATCTGGCAGGCGTCGCAGACCGCGCCGCTCGCCCAGCGCGCCGAAGAGGCGCCGCGCGCCGCACAGCAGGCCGCGCAAGCCGCGTTCGCCGCGGACGTCGAGACGCGCGAGGAGCGTATCGACGAGACCAGCGAGGGGCTGGGCAACCGCGTCGACACGAACGCCGAGCGCGACGCGCGCGGCGACGACCACGAGCCGCGCGAGCGGCGCGCGCACAGCACGTTCGAAGCGGCCGACGGCGCGTCGCTCGACGAGCCGCCGCATTTGATCGACTTCACGGCGTGAGATGAGCGGCGTCGATCCGCTGGCCGCATTCGTCGCCGGCGGCGGCGATGTCGCCGCACTGATCGACGCCGAGCTCGCGCAACTCGCGGCCGACGCCAAAGCGCTCAGCGCGCTGCTCGTCGAGGGCATCGTCGTGAACGCGCGCGTGCTGCCGTCGAACGGGCTGAGCGATTTGCTGGAAATCGCGGGCCGCCGCGTCGCCGCGTCGCTGCCGCCCACCGTGCGGCCCGGCGACGTACTGCAAGTGAAGGTCACCGGGTTCGACGGCGGGCGGATCCTGCTGCAGATCGTCGCCACCGGCGCGGATGCGGCCGTCGAACCGGGTTTGCCGAACGTGGCGCTCGGGCCCGACCCGGCCGCGTTCGTCGCCGCGCCGATTCGCCCGGCAGCACCGAACGCCGCGCCGGCCGCGCCGTTCGAGCCGTTGCCGCCCATCGCGGTGCCGCCGACGCGGCCGGGGATTTCGGCGGATTTCACGTCCGCGGTGTCGCGCGCGAACGTTGCGCCGTCGCCGGGCACCGACGCGCGTGCTCCGGCGCAGGCTGACCCTGCGTCGCCGGGTTCGACGCCGGCGGCGAACGCGTCGTCCGCACCGCCGCGCGGTGCGATCGTCCCGCCGGGTGAGCCCTCGTCGATCGAAGCGCGCGTCGCCGCGTCGCGTGCGACCGTCGCACAGCCCAGCGCGCCGTTCGCCGCGGCGGACGAACCCTCGGCCGGCGTGCGTCCTGCGCAGCCGTTCGTCGCGCCCTTGCAGATCGGTGCGAAATCCGCTTCGTCGAATGCGCTCGCCGCCAACGCGCTGCAGCCCAATGCGCCGCCGGCGCGCGCGACCGGACTTGCGGCGTACGCCCAGCCCGTCACGCTGTTGCGCGCGTTGAGGCTGCCCGTTACGCCGAGCACCGTCGCGTCGGCGGCGCTCGCGCTGCAGCGCCCGGACCGCGTTCCGGTGGCGCTCGCCGCGCTCGAAGCCGCGCTGCCCGCCGCGAGCAACGACGCGCAGATCGCGACGCTGCGCACGCTGCTCGCGTTCGTCGGGCGGATCGATCCGCGCTCGCCCGCGCTCGCGGCGCAGATCGCCGGGTACGTGGAGCACGTTGTCGACGGCGCCGAGCCGAAGCTCGCCACGCTGCTCGCCGCGTCGCGCGAAGCGGCGCGCGTTGCACCCGCGCCCGCGCAGCAATCACCCGGGTCGCCGGCGCTGCCGCAAGCGCCGCCACCGCTGCCGGCCGCGGTCGTCGCCGAACGTAGCGCCGCGCTGAGCGCCGACTTGAAGCAGACGCTGCTGGCGGTCGCCGCCGATCCCGCAACGCCGCCCGCGCTCGCGCCGTCGCTGGCGGGCGCGCTCACCGCGCTCACCGCGGTGCAGGTGCACGCCGCGCAGTCGCTGGCCGCGCATCCCGAGGGGATCGCGTTCACGATCCCGCTCGCGACGCAGCACGGTCCGGCGAGCGCGCAGATCACCGTACAGCGCGACGCGCCGCACGCGCGCGGCGTGCCGCTCGACGGCGAGAACTTTCGCGTCACGTTCGTGCTGGACACCGCGCACTACGGCACCGTCGCGATCGACCTCGTCACCGTCGGGCGCGACGTCACCGTCGACGTGCGGACCGACTCCGCGCCCGCGATGCGCGCGTTCCGCGACGCGCTCGGTACCCTGACCGCGCGGTTGGAGTCGCTGCGCTATCGCGTTGCATCGGCGGGGGCGTCGGTTGGCGTTACCTCCACCGTTGCCGGCGACGCGCCGCCCGCGCCGGCGGCGGATCCGACCGCCACAGTGGACCGCTCCGCATGAGCTCGCGCTACTTCGACGCGCGCCGCAACGCGCCCGACCGCCCCGCCGCCGCCGCGCTGGCCTACGACCCGCTCGGTACGGATCCGCCCGAGATCGTGGCGCTAGGGCGCGGGCTGCGCGCCGACGAGATCGTCCGCCTCGCCCGCGAGCACGACGTCCCCGTGCATCAGGACGCGGGCCTGGTCGAAGCGCTCGCCAAGCTGGAAGTCGGCCAGACCTTGCCGCGCGAACTGTACGCGGTCGTCGCCGAAGTGCTCGCCTTCGTCTATTCCGTCGATGCGGGGGCAGCGGGGCCACCGTAACCGGCAACGAACCTGGGCCTCCGTGAAAATACGGAGAGTCGCGCCGTTTGCCGCCGCGCCGCTGCTGGCGTGCCTCGTGCTCTTGGCCGCCCGGCCGGCGGGCGCCGCCGATCCCGCGCCGGTGGTCACGCACCACACCGTTACCGTGGGCGGGCGCGCGATCCCCTACACCGCGCACGCCGGCACGATGCCGCTGCGCGACGCGAACAACGACGAGATCGCGCGCGTGTTCTCCGTCGCGTACACCGCCGACGGCGAGAGCGCGCGCACGCGGCCGGTGACGTTCGTGTGGAACGGCGGGCCGGGCTCGTCGACGATGTGGCTGCACATGTCGTCGTACGCGCCGGTGCGCGTCGCCATCCCGTCCGACGCGACGGCGCCGCCGCCCGGCACGCCGCTTGCGCCGAACCCCGACTCGCTCATCGACACGACCGATCTCGTGTTCGTCGACGCCGTCGGCACCGGCTACAGCCAGATCACCGGCAAGGGTACGCCCAAAACGTTCTTCGGCATCGACGAGGATGCGAAGGCGTTCGATCTCTTCATCCGCAGCTGGGTCACCGAGAACGACCGCTGGGCGTCACCGAAGTTCTTGTTCGGCGAATCCTACGGAACGATGCGCGCGGCGGCGGTCGTCGACCGCCTGCAGCGCGACGGCATGGCGATCAACGGCGTCGTGCTGCTATCGTCGGTGATCGACTATAATGCGCTCGACAACGGCCAAGGCCCCGGCGAGGACTACGGCTACGTCAGCTTTCTGCCGACGGAGGCCGCCGTCGCGTGGTACCACCACAAGGTCGCCGGGAACCCGCCCGATCTCGCGCGCTTCGTCGACGAAGTACGTGCGTTCGCGCTCGGTCCGTACGCCGACGCCCTGATGCGCGGCGACACGCTGGACACCACGACGCGGCGTGGCATCATCGCGAAGCTGCACGCATACACCGGGCTCGACGAGGCGTACATCGACCGCGCGAACCTGCGCATCGACCCGAGCCGCTTCCAGCACGCGCTGCAAGGCGATGCGGGGATCGCGACCGGCCGGCTCGACGGGCGCTATCAAGGCCCCGAGTGGGACCGCACCGCCGACTCAACGTCGTACGACCCCACCAGCGACGACCTGCTGACCGACGCGATGGTCAGCGCATTCAGCCGTTACGTTCGCGACGATCTCGGCTACCGTGTCGACCGCCCGTATCTGGGCACCAACTACGGCGTGGTGGGCGCGCACTGGAACTTCCGCCGCACGGGCTCGATCGTCGCACCGAACAGCGCGCGCGACCTGCGCGACGCGCTCACGAAGAACCGCTACCTGCGCGTGTTCGCGGCGAACGGCTACTACGATCTCGCCACGCCGTTCTTCGGCACGGAGTACACGCTCAACCACCTCGGGCTCGACGCGGCGCTGCGCCCGCACGTCGAGTACGGGTTCTATCCGTCGGGTCACATGGTGTACCTCAACGACGAGTCGCGGCGCGCGTTCAAGGCCGATCTCGTACGGTTCTACCGCGAAGCGGCGGGCCGCTGACGTGCGCCGCTCCCTGTTCGCGCTCATCCTTGCCGCATCGTGCGCGGCCGGCGCTCCGTTGCGCGCGAGCGCGCAAGCCGCCGCGCCTTCGGCGACGCCGGCGCCGGTATTCCACCCGGTCCCCGGCGTGAAGGATGCCGTCACGCGCCACACGCTGGCGATCGGCGGCCGCCGCATCGCCTACACGGCGCGCGCCGGGACGCTCCTGCTCAAAGACGCGAACGACGATCCCACGGCGAGCATGTTTTACGTCGCATACACTGCCGACGGCGCAAGCGCGCGCACGCGGCCGGTGACGTTCGTGTGGAACGGCGGACCCGGCTCGTCGACGATCTGGCTGCACATGGGCTCGTTCGGACCGGTGCGCGTCGACGTGCCCAAGAACGCGGCGCAGCCCAAGCCGAGTGCGCCGCTGATCGACAACGAGTCGTCGCTGCTCGATACCAGCGATCTCGTGTTCATCGACGCCGTCGGCACCGGTTGGAGCACCGTCGTCGCGCGCGGCAAGACCTCCGACTACTACGGCGTCGACGAGGACGCGAAGGCCTTCTCGCAGTTCATCCAGCGCTGGGTCACGCGCAACGGGCGCTGGCAGTCGCCGAAGTTCTTGTTCGGCGAGTCCTACGGCACCACGCGCGCCGCCAACGTCGTGAACCTGCTGCAAAGGGGCGGGCTTGCGGTCAACGGCGTCGTGCTGCTCTCGTCGGCGCTCGACTACAACTTTCTGCCGATTCGCCAAGGCCCGGGCGAAGATTACGCCTACATCGGCTATCTTCCGACCGAAGCTGCGGTGGCATGGTACCATCACAAAGCCGCGGGCAACCCGCCCGATCTCGCGCGCTTCGTGGCCGACGTGCGCGCCTTCGCCGGCGGGCCCTACGCACAGGCACTGATGCGCGGCGACACGCTCGACGCGGTGACGCGCGGGCAGATCGTGGCGAAGCTGCACGCCTACCTCGGCCTCGACGAGAAGTACATCGCCGCATCGGATCTGCGCATCAGCCCCGGTCGCTTCGAGCAGGAGCTTCTGCGCAGCGAAGGCCGCATCGTCGGCCGGCTGGACGGCCGCTACACCGGCGAGCAGATCGACCGGAACGGAAGCTTTCCGGACTACGACCCGTCGAACACGATGGTGTCGTCCGGCTACGTCGCCGCGCTGAACCACTACATGCACGACGTGCTGCACTATCGCGACGAGCGGCCGTACGATCCGCTCGACTACCAGGTGAACCGCCAGTGGAAATACCAGCGCGGCGAAGACTCCAACGCCCCCAGCGTCGTCGCCGATCTGCAGTCGGCTATCGTGGAGAACCCGTCATTGCACGTGCTCTCCGCCAACGGATATTTCGATCTTGCGACGAGCTTTTACGGGACCGAGTATTTGCTCAACCACATGGGGCTGACCGCGGAGCAGCGGAAGCGGCTGCACTATTCGTACTATGCTTCCGGGCACCAAGTCTATCTGAATCACGACTCCCTCGTGCAGTTCAAGGCCGATCTCGTGCGGTTCTACCGGGAGGCCGCTGGGCTGTAAGCGACGGCGCTGCCGCGAGCGCGAGTGCAGAGGTCTAGCACGGCTTCCGGCCAGGTTGGGAAGGTGAACGTGAAGCCGCGGTTCAGCAATGTTCCTGGGATCACGCGCCGGCTTTTCAGGACGAGCTCTGGTTCGGTGCGCAGCATCGCCGCGCCGAGTGCGATCATCCATCCCGGCGCTGCGAGTCCGAATGGCACGTGCGCCGCTGTCCGCAGTTCGCGCATGAACTCGGCATTCGGGACCGGATTCGGGGACGCGACGTTCACGATGTCCGTCAGCGATTCGTCCGAGATGATGCGGTCGATAGCGCGGACGAAGTCCGCTTCATGGATCCAGGAGACGTATTGCTTGCCGTTGCCGGCTTGGCCGCCCAGGCCGCGGCGTGCGAGCGTCAGCAGCGTGTCGAAGATGCTGCCGCGGTCCGGGTTCATCACGACGGTGGAGCGAAGCTTCACCTTCCGCGTTCGCGGGGTGACGGATTCGTCGACGGCGCGTTCCCACGCGCGCGCGACCGCGATGCTGAAGCGCCAGGCCGGTGGTGCGTCGGGCTCGGTGCCGCCGATGATGCCGGTCGCTTCGTCGTTCGGTGCGTCGTAGCGGTGCGCGTAGATCGTTGCGGTGCTCATTTGCAGCCACGCGCGCGGCGGATTCGTCGCTCGCGCGATCGCTTCGCCGACCGCGAGCGTGGAGTCGATGCGCGATGACATGATCGCTTCCCGGTTTGCGGGCGTGTAGCGGCAGTTCACGCTGCGGCCGGCTAGGCCGATGACGACGTCGGCGTTTTCCAGTTCCGAAATCCACGGGCCGAGGGTTATCGCGTCCCAGGCGACGGTGCGCCATGGCGCGGGTTGCGGGGTGCGGCTCAGGACGATCACTTCGTCGCCGGATGCGTGGTAGGCGCGGGCGAGGATCGTGCCGACTTGGCCGGTGCCGCCGGCGAGGACGATTTTCACCGGCGTCCTCCTTTCAGAAGCGGGGCGAGGCGGCCGCGCAGCTTCGCGATGCCGCGGATTGCGGCAAGCGGGAGGCGCAGCATCTCGTCGATCAGTGCGGTGAGCGTTTCGAAGAGGCCCAGCATCGCCGTGATGCGGGCTTTGACAACCGGGTCCGCGTGCGCGTCGGCTTCCAGTTGGGTCGCGCATTTTTTCAAGACGGCGAGCGTTGGGTCGATCTCGCGGCGTTTGCGGGCTGCGGCTAGGGTGGAGAACATCTCCCACACGTCCGAGACCGCTTCGTAGTGGTCGCGGCGGTCGCCCAGGACATGCACGATGCGGACGACGCCCCAGCCTTGCAGTTCGCGGAGGCTCGTGCTTGCGTTGGAGCGGGCGATCGCGAGTCGCTCGCTGATCGTGCCCGCGTCGAGCGGTTCGCTTGAAAGGTAGAGCAGTGCGTGGATTTGCGCGACCGTGCGGTTGATGCCCCAGCGCGCGCCGAGCTCGCCCCAGTGCAGGATGAACGTCTGCACGACCGGGGAGATAGCTGATTTAGCTGACATTTCTGTAAGGACAGAAATAACAGATCGGCATCGGTTCGTCAAGCGCGCGGGGCGATGGCCCGAATATCCCGAAAGGAGCATCGCGATGATGGACTTTTTCCGCGGCCTCTTCGGTGGGGGATCGAAAACGCCGGCACGGTCCGACGGCGACGCGGTCGATTCCGCGATTCAGGCGCTCGACGAAGGCGCGTCAAGCCTTCCGCTGCCCACGCTCGTGTGTCGCGAGTGTGGGCTCCAGTACGACAATACGGGCACGTATTTGCGCGGGTCGCGCTGCCCTAGCTGCTATCCGACCGGCTGAGGCGCACCCGCCGGCGGCGGTCCGTTCTACATCGCGAGCTTCGACATCGGCGGAAAGCCGTGCTGGGCGCGGCCTTCGTCGGCGTCGTTTTTCGCCGTCGATTTGAATAGCTCGAGGTGGCCGTCCGTCGCGAGGTGGCGGTACTTGTCGCGTATGCCTTGTCGTGCGACTTCGTCCAGTGGGGTGAAGTCGTCCGCGATGCGGACGTGGTGGTCGAGGACTTCTTGGGAGTCGATGCCCGTGACCGTCGTCAGGACGCCCGGGAGCGACATCGCGTAGCGCAGCGCATCGTCGGGATCGATGTGGCCTGCTTCGAGCAGGCGGCCTTCGGCGAACGCTTTCATGCCGATGACGTGGATGCCGCGCTCCCGCGCGAGCGGCAGAACGTTGTTCTCGAAGCTGCGGTAGTTCGGGTCGAGAACGTTCAGCGGCATCTGCGCCGTGTCGAATGGAAAGCCGCGCTCGATCATCTCGCGATGGATGCCCGGATGCTTGTGGCCGGTGAAGCCGACGAAGCGCACCTTGCCGTCGCGCTTCGCGCGCTCGACTGCTTCCAGCACGCCGCCTTTGGCGTAGTGGCGCGCGGGGTCGTCGTCGTACACGCACTCGTGCACCTGCCACAAATCCAAATGGTCCGTGCGCAGGCGGCGCAGGGACTCTTCGAGCTGCTGCATGCCGACGTCCGCGCCGCGGCCGTGCGTGCAGACTTTCGTCATCAGGAATACCTGGTCGCGGCGGTTCCCATCGGCGAGCGCCTTGCCCATGCGCTCCTCGCTGACGTGCTCGTTGTACTCCCACGCGTTGTCGAGGAACGTGATGCCGGCGTCGATCGCCGCGTGCAGCAGGCGAATGGCCTCGGACTCGTCCTTCAGCATCCCAAGGTGGTAGCCGCCGAAGCCGAGCGCGGCAACGGCGACGCCCGGCGCGATCTCGCGTTGCGGTATCATGCGCCCTTCCTACCCGCCGAATGGGACTTCGCTTGCCCGCCGAATGAACGCGATTCGTGAGTTGGTTCGGGAAGATCAAGACGGCGCTGGCGCGGACGCGCGAGGCGTTCGGGGGCGAGCTGGAGACGATGGCGCTCGCTCGGCGGCCGGTCGACGAGGAGCTGTGGGACGACCTCGAGGAGATCCTCCTGAAGGCGGATTTCGGCGTTCCGACGACCACGAAGATCGTCGACGCGCTGCGCGGCGTTGCTAAGCAGGACCGCTACCAAACGAGCGACGAGGTGGTCAAGCGCTTTCGCCGCGACGTGCAGAATTTTCTCACGCTGCCCGAGATGGGCCTCGACCTGCATGCGAAGCCCGCGATCATCCTCGTCGTCGGGGTCAACGGCAGCGGCAAGACCACGACGATCGGCAAGCTCGCGTCGCTGCTGCGCGCGCAGCGCAAGCGCGTCATGGTCGTCGCGGCGGACACGTTTCGCGCCGCGGCCGCCGAGCAGCTCGAAGTGTGGGCCAAACGTGCGGGCGCGGAATACGTGCGCGGCGCCGAAGGCTCGGATCCGTCGTCGGTGGTGTTCGACGGGATGAGCGCCGCGAAGTCGCGCGGTGTCGACGTCGTGCTCGTCGACACCGCCGGGCGGTTGCAAACGAAGACGAACTTGATGGAAGAGCTGAAGAAGATGCGGCGCATCATCGAGCGCGAGACCGGCGCGCCGCCCGCCGAGACGCTGCTCGTCGTCGACGGCACCACCGGTCAGAACGCGCTCTCGCAGGCGAAGCTTTTCAACGAAGCCACGCAACTCACGGGTGTGGTCGTGACGAAGCTCGACTCGACGTCGAAAGGCGGCGTGCTGGTGGGGATCGTCGATCAGCTCGTGGTGCCGGTGAAGTACATCGGCATCGGAGAAGCGCAGGACGCGCTCGCCCCGTTCGACGCCGCGCAATTCACCAAAGCGCTGTTCGAGAGCGCTCCGGCTGCATAGGCTACGGCGTTTGGAGCGCGAGGTCTTCGTAGGCGTCGATCACGCGCGGGAACACCGAGGCGAACTGGGGTACTGGGACGCTGTCGACCGATGCGGACAGCGCGTCCAGGAGACTGTGCCAGCCCGCCGCGGCGCGGCCGTAGAACTCGGGCTGCACGTTCGTGTGCGTGAGCACCAGCGTCGTGCCGTTCTCGTTCGGGGCGAGCTCGTAGCGCACGGCGGAGTGATCGTCGTGCGGCGTCTCGTGGTTCGTCGAGAACCAGGTGTACGCGAGCGCGTTCGGCGGCTCGTACGCGGTCAGCGTCGCCGCGATCTCGTCGCCGTTCGCGAGCATCGTCAGCACGAATTTGTCGCCGACGCGTGACGGAACGGCGCCGCGCGCGAGCCACGTCGCGAGCAGGTCGGGCGCGGTGAGGTACGCCCACACGCGTTCGACCGGTGCCGACAGCACGCGTTCGCTGCGCACGGTGCCGGCGGCGGGGAACGTCGCGAACTCGCCGTAGCGCGGGCCGATCACCGCGTAGCGCGCGTCGGCGTCCGGGCCGCCCGCGCCCGCGACTTGCGCGACGAGCGTGTCGAGGTGCGCGTGCCAGCCGGCGCCGATCGTCGTGTACGAGTCGGTCGGCAGCGCGCGGTGGGTGAGCGTGAGGTGCACGCGGTCGCCGGCGCGCGCGAGCTCGAAGCGCACGATCGAATCGCGGACCGCGCCGCCGGGCGCGCCCAGCTCGATCCAGTCGTATTCGAGCACGTGCGGCGGATCGAACACCCGCGTACGGAATGTCAGCCCGCCGACGGGCGTGCCGTCCTCGCCTTCCCACGTCGTCGTCCTCTCGCCGCCGATCTCGGACGGGACGTCGCCCGGCGCGATCCACGTCGCTTTGAGGTCGGACTCGGTGAGGTAGGCCCAAACGCGCTCGATCGGGCCGGGGAGGTCGCGCTCGAAGCGGATGGTGTGCGCATCGAGCAAGGTGCCAAAACCGCTCGTCGTCTCGTCGATCATGGTGCTTTCCCCGTGCCGCCGTCGGCGGCGAGTCGCGCTTCGAGTGCGTCGAGCCGGCCCGACCAAAAGCGGCGGAAGCGCGCGAGCCACGCGTCGAGCTCGGCGAGCCCGTTCGGGTCGATCGCGTAGATGCGCCGCTGCGCGTCGCGGCGGACGTGGACCAGCCCGGCGCCGCGAAGCAGGCGCAGGTGCTGTGAGACGGCGGGCGCCGTCATGTCGAACCGCCGGGCGATCTCGCCGGCCGGCAGCTCGCGCGTGGCGAGCATCTCGACGATGCGCCGGCGCGTCGGGTCGCCGAGCGCCGCGAAGCCGTTCATGGAGCCATAGTATTCGATCTCACTTAAATAAGTAAAGTCTTTCAAATATAGGCAATCGAACAGAGGTTCGATGCTCGGTCGCTCCGAAGAGGTGTGGTAATGACGCGCCCTTGCCGGCGCGGGACGGCGTGGGAATGACGGACGACGGGCATTCGCACCCTGCCACGCACATGGCATTCTGGCGCGGTACCGTCGGATTCCACACCGACACACCATCCGCACGGAGCACCATGGCCGACGACAAACAAGCAGCCCTCACCAACGCGCTCGCGCAGATCGAGCGCCAGTTCGGCAAGGGCTCGATCATGAAGATGGGCGAGTTCTCGGATCGGATGGCGTTCGACGTCATCTCGACCGGCTCGATCGCCCTCGACCTCGCGCTCGGCGTCGGCGGCTTGCCGCGCGGACGCGTCGTGGAAATCTACGGACCGGAGTCGAGCGGTAAGACGACGCTCGCGCTGCACGTCATCGCCGAAGCGCAGAAGGCCGGCGGCACCGCCGCGTTCGTCGACGTCGAGCACGCGCTCGACCCCGCGTACGCGCAAGCGCTCGGCATCGATCTCGACAACCTCCTCGTCTCGCAGCCCGACGCCGGCGAACAGGCGCTCGACATCGCCGAGATGCTCGTGCGCTCCAACGCGGTCGACGTGGTCGTCGTCGACTCCGTCGCCGCGCTCGTCACCAAGGCCGAGCTCGAAGGCGACATGGGCGACACGCACGTCGGCTTGCAGGCGCGGCTGATGTCGCAGGCGCTGCGCAAGCTCACCTCGGCGATCTCGCGCTCGAAGTGCGTGATGATCTTCATCAACCAGCTGCGCGAGAAGGTCGGCGTGATGTTCGGCAGCCCCGAGACCACCTCGGGCGGCCGCGCGCTGAAGTTCTACGCCTCGGTCCGGCTCGACGTGCGCAAGCTCGAGCAGATCAAAGTGGGCCAGGACGTGGTCGGCACGCGCACCCGCGTCAAAGTGGTGAAGAACAAGGTCGCGCCGCCGTTCCGCATGGCCGAGTTCGACATCACCTACGGCAAGGGCATCTCGAAGATGGGCTCGATCATCGACGTCGCGCTCGAGCGCAACATCGTCGGCAAGTCGGGCTCGTGGTACACCTACGGCGAGCAGCGCATCGGCCAAGGCCGTGAGAACGCGAAGGCGTTCCTCGAGGAGCACACCGACGTAGCGGACGAGATCGCGACGAAGATCCGCGAGGCGCTGAAGGCGACCGTCTCGCCCAACGGCGTCGGCAAAGCCGTCGGCGCGAGCGCCAAGGACGACGACTAAGCCGCGTCCCCGGAGGCGATGAAATGGCCTCAGCACGGGTGACGGCGCTGCGCATGTTGGCGCAGCGCCGTCTCACCGAGGCGCAGCTGCACGGCAAGCTCGCGCGCAAGGGTTTCGACGACGATGCCGTCGCGTCGGCCGTCGCGTCGTGCCGGCGTGACGGCCTGCTCGACGACGCCCTTTACGCCACGCTCTACGTCGAAACCAAACGCGCCGCGGTCGGCGACGCCCGGCTCGTCGCGGAGCTCGTCAAGCGCGGGATCGACCGTGACGCCGCGCGCGAGCGCGTCGCGTCGGCCGAGACGTCCGAGCCGGAGCGGATCGGCGCCGCATACGACCGCGTCCGCCGGGCGAATCCCGCGCTGTCCTACCAATCCGCGGCCCGCAAGCTCGAACGGCTCGGATTTCCGGCGTCGCTCATCTACCGCGTCCTGCGCGAGCGGGCTGGGACCGATCTCGGCGACGCGCTCGCCGGCCTCGAGAGATCGTAGGCGCGGCATTCTTCCCGTCGCCCTGAGCGTCAAGTCTTCGCCCGCCGGGGTGTCATTCGAGGAATGCGCTGCGGCCGCATGGTAAGCTCGCCGTCAGGAATGGGATTCTCCAAGGACATCGTTCGCGGGCTCGTATGCACGCTCGCGGCTCTCGCGTTGCTTGCTCCTGGGCCCGCGCCCGCGATCGAGCTCGATGCCATCTCCAAGGCGGCGGCCAACTACAACGTCGGTGACCCGAAGCTCCAGTCGATGTATCGCGCGGCGCTGCTGAACACCAACAAACAGGTGACGCTCGCCTCGGACGGCACCGCCTACGTCAAGACGGGCGACATCCCCGCGGAGTGGCTGCGCGATGCGAGCGTGCAAGTGCGCCCGTATCTCTTCTTCGCCAAGGATGACGAGCAGGTTCGCACGCTGTTGCGCGGCGCCATCGCGCGCATGGGCAAATACTTGCAGGTCAACCCCTACGCCAACGCGTTCACGCTCGGCTATGGTAAGTGGGAAGAGAAGTTCGAGCTCGACTCGCTCGAGTATCCGATCACGCTCTCGTGGACGTATTGGAAGCAGACCGGCGATGCGTCCATTTTCACCGGCGATCTGTCGCTCGGGTTCGACAAGGCGCTCGATACGATGGAGCGCGAGCAAGATCACGCGCGCAACGATTCCAAATACGCCCATAAAGAGTTGCCCAACGGCGGCAAAGGAAATCCGGTGGCATACACCGGGATGATCTGGACCGGATTCCGGCCCTCCGACGACGCGTGCAAGTACAACTTCTTGATTCCGTCGGAGATGATGGCGGTCGTGGCGCTCGGCAACCTCGAAGAGATCGAGCGGAACGTCTACCACAACGTGATCAAGGCGCAGCGCGCCAAGGTGCTGCGCGAGCAGGTCCAGACGGGAATCCAAACCTACGGCGTGGTCTTCACCCCGAACTACGGGTACATTTACGCCTATGAAGTCGACGGGCTCGGGAACGCGAATCTCATGGACGACGCCAACGTTCCGTCGCTGCTGTCGGCGCCGTACCTCGGCTACACGAGGTCGTCGTCGTTCATCTACCGGAACACGCGCAAGTTCTTGCTGTCCAAAGACAACTCGACCTACTACGTCGGCAAGTACGCGCGCGGGATCGGCTCTCCGCACACCACCGACAACTACGTATGGCCAATAGCCATGCTCATGCAGGGCTTCACGGCGTCCAGCGATCTGGAGCGCAAGGACGTGCTCTCGCAGCTGCTCGCGTCCGATCCCGGCGACCATCTCCTGCACGAGTCGTTCAATCCGGACGATCCCACGAAGTTCACGCGCGCCGACTTCGGCTGGCCCAACGCGCTGTTCAGCGAGTACGTGATGACGACGTTCGAAGGCGTCCCGGCGCTCCCGGTGGGATCGACGGCCGACCTGGGGTTCCGCGGCGACTAATCTCATGGTGACGAGCGCGCCCTTGGGGCGTCGCGCCATGCCGGCATCGTGAGCGCGCTCTTTGCATGGGGGCCCCACGCGGAGCGTGGGGGGCGCGGAGGCGGGGCCGCAGCGCCGTTAGACGTGTGCGTCGGCATTCAGTGGGGCGACGAGGGCAAGGGGCGCGTCGTCGACTTGCTTGCGCGCGAGTACGGCGTCATCGCGCGATTCGGCGGTGGCGACAACGCCGGCCACTCCATCGAAGTCGGTGAGCAGAAGCTCGCGCTGCACGTCGTCCCGTCGGGCGTGCTCGTCCCGGGGACGAAGCTGCTCATCGGCGCGGGGACCGTCGTTTCGATGCAAGGCCTCGTGAACGAGCTCGACATGCTCGCGAAGCTGGGCGTCGACGTCTCACGCATCGCGATCGCCGCCCGGGCGCACATCGTGTTTCCGTATCACGCCACGCTCGACAAGCTTGCCGAGAAGGCGCGCGGCGGCGCCGCGATCGGCACGACGGGCCGTGGGATCGGGCCGGCCTACGTCGACCGCGCCGGCCGGCTCGGCATCACCTACGGCGACCTGGCCAAGCCCGAGGAAGTCCTCGCCACGAAAATCCGCCACGCGCTGCTCTCGCGCGCCCCGCTGTTCGCGGGTGCCGACGACGTGCCACGCGAGGAGGACGTCGTCGGCGAGGCGCTCGCCCTCGGCCAGCGGATTCGGCCGCACGTCGTCGACGACGTGCGCTTCCTCCACGACGCCATCGACCGCGGCGAGCGGATCCTCGCCGAGGGCGCGCAAGGCACGATGCTCGACGTGACGTTCGGCACGTATCCCTACGTCACGAGCTCGCACACCGTCGCCGGCGCCGCCTGCACGGGCCTCGGCGTCGGGCCGACGGCGGTCGGCCGCGTGCTCGGCGTGGCCAAGGCCTACTGCACCAGGGTCGGCGGCGGGCCGTTCCCTTCGGAGCTCTTGGACGAGCGGGGCGAGCGGCTCCGCGCGCAGGGGCGTGAGTTCGGCGTGACGACCGGGCGGCCGCGCCGCTGCGGCTGGTTCGACGCGGTCGCCGCGCGCTATGCAGCTCAGGTGAACGGCCTCGATGCCCTCTTCATAACGAAGCTGGACGTCCTCTCGGGCTTCGAGCGGATCGGGATCGTCACCGGCTACCGGCACGCCGACGGCACGCCGTGCGGGATCGAGGCGCTGGGCGACGCCGATCTCACGGTCGAGGTCGAGGAACACGCCGGCTGGCCGGACGACATCCGCGGCGTCCGCCGCATCGCCGGCCTCCCTGGCGCCGCGCGCGCCTTCATCGACCGCCTCGCGATGCTCACCGGCGTCCCCGTCGCTGCCGTATCCGTCGGACCGGAACGCTCCGCCCTCGCCCTGTAGCCCAGTCGGCTCCGCCCGGCTCTCGAAAGTCGACGCCGTCTGTCGGGCTATGCCCGACAGACTCGCCGAAGGCGACCAAAGCTTCAAACCACCGTCGCGCCGTCGCGAAGCGGAGGCGTCCAGCGGAACCGGTTCCGCGGTAAACAACGCGCCAAGCCCGGCCGATACGATACACAGTGCCGGGCAAGGATGCCTGGTGGAATGTGCCACGGTAGGCAGACCACGGAGCGTTGTTGAGCGCCCCGCGAAGGTGGCATTTGGATCGTCTGACCTCGTCTGCCGCGTCGTTTCCCAGTCGTTTGCGCGACTGGTGGGGCTCGCAGGCCGGCACGAATCGCATCATCTACGGCGCGCTCGCGCTGGCGATGGTGCTCGGTCTCGTCTTTTTCGCCATGTTCCGCATGCGCGGGCCCGACTACGCCGTGCTCTTTTCGAATTTGCAGCCCGACGAGGCGAACGCCGTCGTCCAGAAGCTCGACGCGAGTAAGATTCCGCACCGGCTCGCCGACGGCGGCGCGACGATCCTGGTCCCGCACGAAGCGGTCTACGAGCAGCGCGTCGCGCTGGCCGGTGAAGGCGTCGTCAAAGCGGGCGGCGGCACCGGCTTCGAGCTATTCGACCGCACCAACCTCGGCATGACCGATTTCCAGGAGAAGATCGCGAAGACGCGCGCCACCGAAGGCGAGCTCCAGCGCACGATCTCGGGCCTGGGTCCCGTGCAGTCCGCGCGCGTGCACATTGCGTCGCCCGAAGCGTCGCTCTACTCCACCACGCAGCAGCCCACCACCGCGTCCGTCGCGATCCAAACCAAGACCGGCATGCAGCTCAACGCGCAGGAAGTTCGCGGCATCACGCAGCTCGTGTCCGGCGCGGTCGCGGGCCTCAAGCCCGAGAACGTCACGATCGTCGACCAGAACGGCACGATCTTGCGCCCGTCCGCGCAAGAGACGGGCGCCCTCGCCGACTCCGCCAGCGCGCTGCGCCACACCCAAGACCAGCTCATCGCGAAAGAAAAGTACGAGTCCGACCTGCAGCAGTCGCTGCAAGGGTTGCTCGACGCGACCATCGGAGCGCACCGCTCGGCCGTGCGCGTCAACAGCGACATGAACTTCGACGCCAACGCGACGGAGACGAAGTCGTTCGCGCCGCAGGGCACGGTCCGCTCGTCGCAGACGGAGCGCGAGACCTACAACGGCAACGGCGCGCGCGCCGGCGCCGTTGGCGTCCCCGGTACCTCCACCAACGTCGTGGCCACGTACCAAGGCACGCAGAACCAAGGCACGACCGGCCGCTACGGCAAGACCAAGACCACCACCAACTACGAAGTCACCGAGCAGACCGCCAAGCACGTCGATGCGCCCGGTAAGCTGACGCGGCTGTCGGTCGCGGTGCTCGTCAACGTCCCCGCCGCCGCCGGTACGCCCGCCAACGCGAACGCGGCCGCGCCGTACGTGGTCGCGAACGCCGACGTGCAGAAGATTCAGCACGCCGTCGCCGCCGCCGCCGGGATCGATCCCGCGCGGGGCGACCAGATCTCCGTCGAAGCGATCCCGTTCGCGCCGAGCCCGCAAGCGATCGGTTCGGGTGCCGGCTCGGCCACGACCGTGCTCGGAATACCGACCGTGCCGTTCGTCGCGCTGCTGGTGATCCTCGGTGTCGCCGGCGCGGGCTTCGGCTTCGCGATGATGCGCCGCCGGATGTTCCGCCCCAGCCACGAGCTGCCGACCTTCGACTCGACGCTCGCCGAAGAGCTGCCGTCCTTCGAAGAGCACCCGATGCTCGACGGCACGCCCTCCATCGCCGCGCCGATTCGCTCGGCCGCAGACCTGACCCGCGAGCAGATGATCGAATACGTCACGACCGTCGCTCAAGAAAGTCCCGATAGCATCGCAAAGCTCGTGAAGTTGTGGCTGGCGGAATGAGTACGACGTTGTTGAGCGCGCCCACGGGGAATGTTGACATGAATGATATCGCGAGCGCGCGTGTAGGTTTGGGGGCCCCGCGCTTGCGCGGGGGGCAAGGATTCGGCCTTCGGCCGAATCCGCAGGTCCTCCGGACCGTGTGCGCTTTGCGCCGGGTGCTTTGCACCCGAGCCCGGGGCGGAGCGCCGTTCAACTAACATGCTGACCGATAAACCGTTGCTCACGCTGGGCGACGATCCGCACGGATCGTCATTCCACGACTCGTATGCGCCGCCCGCGGTACCCGATATCTCTGGGCCCGAGAAGGCCGCGATCCTGATGATCACGATCGGGCTCGAGCTGTCCGCGTCGATCTTCAAGTTCTTGCGCCAGGACGAAGTCGAGCGCATCGTGCTCGAAATCGCGAAGATCTCGACGGTCTCCATCGAGAAGCGCGATAGCGTCATCCAAGAGGCGTACCAGCGCGCGATCGCGCTCAAGTACATCAACGAAGGCGGCATCGAGTACGCCAAGGAGATCCTCGAGCGGTCGTTCGGCGCCGGTCAAGCCGACGACATGACGAACCGGCTGTTCGCGGCGCTCAAGCACGGCAACCCGCTGGAGCTGGTGAAGAAGACCGAGCCCGCGCAGTTGCTGGAGTTCATCAAGGAAGAGCACCCGCAGACGATCTCGCTCATCCTCGTGTACATGTCGCCCGATCAAGCAGGCGCGGTGCTCTCGCAGCTCGATCCGGAGCTGCAAGGTGAAGTCGCGATGCGCATCGCCATTCTCCAAAAGACCGCGCCGGAGATCTTGGAGCAGTTGGACGAATTGCTGGGACGCAGACTGCTCGTGAGCGGCAGCGACTTCACCAAGGCCGGCGGCGTGCAATCGCTCGCGGCCGTCATGGGCTTCGTCGACCGCGAGACGGAGAAGAACATTCTCGACGGCCTCACCAAGCGCGACCCCGACGTCGCCAACGAGGTCAAGAACCTGCTGTTCGTGTTCGAGGACATCATCAACCTCGACGACCGCGCCATCCAGCGCGTGCTCAAGGAAGTCGACGGCAAGGACCTCGCACTTTCGCTCAAGACCGCCAACGCCGACCTGCTCGCGCGCATCTACAAGAACATGTCCACCCGCGCCGCCACGACGCTCAAAGAAGACATCGAAGTGTTGGGCCCCGTGCGCGTGCGCGAAGTGGGCAAGGCGCAGCAGAACATCGTCGACGTGATCCGCACGCTCGAAGAGAACGGCCAAATCGTCATCGCCCGCGGCGGCAAGGAAGACCGCATCGTCTAGATGGGACGGGTCGTGAAGGGTGCGCGATTCCGCGAGGAACGCTACGCACTCGAAGTGCCGGAGATCGCGATTCCGGTCGTGGCGCCTGTGGCTGCCGCGGCCGAGTTCGCGTCCGAGGACGAGTTCGGTTTCGGCGCGTTCGGCGACGGCTTGCTCGAGGACGCGCCGCTCGCGAGCGCCCCGCCGGAGCCGGACATTGATTTCGACGCGATTCGCTTGCAAGCGCAGGCGGTGCTCGATCAAGCCGACCACGACGCCGAGGTGGTGCTGGCCGATGCCCGCGAACGCGCGCGCGCGCTGGTCGAGGACGCCGCCGCGCGCGCGGACGCGATCGCGCAAGATGCGCGCCGCCGCGGCCACGACGAAGGCTACCAGGCCGGGCGCGTCGCCGCCGACGCCGAGATGGACGACATGCTCGTCACGATGCGCGGCCTGCTGGAGATGGCGCGCGTCGAGCGGCACAAGCTGATGGAAGAAGCGGAGCCCGAACTGGTGCGCCTCGCGCTCGGCATCGCCGAACGCGTGCTTCACCAGCAGGTCGCGCTCGACCGCGGCGTCGTCGTCGAGATGGCGAAGACCGCGATCGCGCGCCTGATCGAACGTGACAGCGTCACCGTGCGCGTCAACCCCGCCGACCTCGAGAGCATGCGAAACCACCGCGATGAGCTGATGGCGATCGGCGACATCCGCAACCTGCGCCTGCTCGAAGACAAGCGCATCGACCGCGGTGGCGTCGTCGTCGAGACCGACGCCGGCACCATCGACGCGCGCATAAGCACGCAGCTGGACGAAGCGCGCAAGGTGCTCCACATCGAGGACGACGTGATCGTCGAGCCCGCGCCCGCCGAATCGCGCCTGAAGGCGGGCCTGACGGCAACGGCAGCACGCGCGTCGTGACCGCCCCGGTGAAGGGCTTCGACGGGACGCGGTATCTCGACGAGCTGCACGACGTCGACCTGATCCGCACCAACGGCAAGGTCAGCCAGGTGATCGGCACGGTGATCGAATCCAACGGGCCGCCGATGGCGATCGGCGAGACTGCCTCGATCACGTACCGCCGCACGGCCAAGCCCGTCCTCGCTGAAGCGGTCGGCTTCCGCGACGCCAAAGTGCTCTTGATGCCGCTGGGCGAGCTGGGCGGGATCGCAGCGGGCTCCGACGTGATGGCGCTGGGTAAACCGCTGCAGATCGGGCTTTCCGACGGGCTTCTGGGCCGCGTCCTCGACGGGCTCGGGCGGCCCATCGACGGTCAGGGGCCGATCGTGCAGGCGAAGCGCGCGGAGGTCGGCGGCGCGCCGCCCAGCGCGCTGCATCGCCGCCGCGTAACCGAGCCGCTGGGCGTCGGCGTGCGCGTGATCGACGGGCTGCTGACGGTCGGCAAAGGCCAGCGCGCCGGCATCTTCGCCGGCTCGGGGGTCGGTAAGTCGACGGTGCTCGGCATGATCGCGCGCAACACCGCGGCCGACGTCAACGTGATCGCGCTCGTCGGCGAGCGCGGCAAGGAAGTCCGGGATTTTCTGGAGCGCGATCTGGGCGAGGAGGGGCTCAAACGCTCCGTCGTGATCGTTGCGACGTCCGACCAGCCCGCGCTCGTGCGCATCAAAGCGGCGTTCGTCGCGACCCGCGTCGCGGAGTTCTTCCGCGATCAGGGGCTCGACGTGATGCTGATGATGGACAGCGTCACGCGCTTCGCGATGGCGCAACGCGAAGTCGGCCTGGCGATCGGGGAGCCTACCACCACGCGCGGCTACACGCCGTCGGTGTTCGCGCTGCTACCCAAATTGCTGGAACGCACCGGCACGTCCGAGCACGGCACGATCACCGCGCTCTACACGGTCCTCGTGGACGGCGACGACATGAACGAGCCCGTCGCCGATGCGGTTCGCTCCATCCTCGACGGGCACATCGTCCTCTCGCGCAAGCTCGCGGCGGCGAATCACTATCCTGCCGTCGACGTGCTGGCGTCGGTCAGCCGCGTGATGCCCGACGTCGTGTCGCCCGCGCACCTCAAGTCGGCGTCCGCCGTGCGCGACGTGCTCGCGACGTACAAAGACGCCGAGGACCTGGTCAACATCGGCGCCTACGTCCCCGGCTCGAACCCGCGCGTGGACCACGCGCTCGCGCGCATCGACGCCGTCCGCGGCTTCCTGCGCCAGGGTATCTACGACGGCTCGACGTTCGACGACGCACAGCGCGCCCTCGGAAGCCTGGCATGACGATATTGAGCGCGCCCTCGGGGTATTTCGATCGTACCGCAGTCTTGAGCGCGCTTGAGGCGCGGGGGCCCCGCGCGAAGCGTGGGGGGCGCGAAGCCTGGGGCGGAGCGCCTTCAGAATGAAGTTCCGGTTCAGATTGGACCCCGTGCTCGGGCAGCGCGAGCGCGTCGAACAGGAGCGCGCCGGCGACCATGCGCGCGCGCTCTCCGAGCAGCTTGCGGCGCAGCGCATGTACGACGACGTCGTGGAGCGGCGGGACGGCCTGCGGGTGCGGCTGATGCGCGAGCACACGCAGTTCGACGTTGAAACGCTGCGCTCGTCGTACACGCACCTCGACTACCTCGACCGCGCGATCCTCGCCGCGCAGCAGCGCGTCGACGCGTGCTTGGCAGCCACCGAACTCGCGCGCGTGCGGCTCGTCGAGGCCGCGCGCGACCGCAAAGTGCTCGAGACGCTCAAGGAGCGGCGCCGCGAGGCGTTCCAGCTCGACGTCGCGCTCGCCGACCAGCGCGAGCTCGACGACCAGAACGCGCGGCTGTTCGACCGCGCGAACCCGCTCGAAGGACTCACGCCGTGATCGTCACCCGCCATCGCAAGCGCCGGCCGCACGTGGCCCGCTTTCTGCTCCCGCTCGCCGCGCTCGCCCTCGTCGCCGCCGCGCTGCTGTGGCCGCCGTCGCAGCGTTTCATCGCCAACGGTCCGCTGCACCCGCTGTGGTCGGCGAGCGCGACCACCGGAGGCGTCATCACGCGGCCGCTGACGTTTGCCGCGCAGCAGCAGACGATCACCGAGCGCAACCGCCAGATCCGCGATCTGGGCGCGCAGCTCGAGGCGCAGCGCAAAGCCAAAGCCGACGCGGAGGTCCGCACGCAGGAGCTCCAGCAGCAGCTCGCCGCGCTGACGAACCAGCCGCACGAGACGCCCGCACCCGCGCCGCGCCGCTCCGCCGCGCCGGCGACGGGCCTTGCGGCCGCGCCTGCATCCGGTGGAACGGCCGCGGGCAGCGCCGACGAGCGCCGTCTCGCCGCGACGTGGGCGGCGATGGAGCCGGAGAAGGCCGCCGCGATCGTGCAGCGCCTGCCCGACGACGCCGTCACCCGCGTGCTCGCGCAGATGGACGCCGACAGCGCGGGCGCGATCATGAACGCCCTCCCTTCCAGCGCGGCCGCGCGAATCAGCCGGGCCGTCGCTCAGGTCCCGCAAGGCGCGGGCCGATAGACCCTAGAGAAAGGAGGTGACATCCTGAATTCTCGCATGATCTCTCTCCCCAGTCCCATCAACGCGGACACGAGACCGTTGCGCCCGTCCCCCACGGGGATCGCGCCCGGTGACGGCGTCGCGTTCAAGGCGCAGCTCGACGGCTCGGTCGTCGCGCTGTTCGCGGGCACCAAGACCGAGGCTCCGGCGGCCACAACCGCTCCGGCGCTCACGGTCGACGCAAAGCTCGCGCAGTCCGTCAAAGACCTGCTCGATCGCGGGGTCGCGCTCGGCGACGTCATCGCGCGTTTGGCGAGCTCGCTCGCGGCTTCGGTCGCAGCTCAGCTCGGCATCTCGCCGCAGGCGGCGCTCGAACGGCTCACCCAGGCGTTCACGCAGGCGCTCCAGTCCACCGGGACTGGTCCACCGGGTACGAACGCCGAGAGGGCGTCATCCCTCGTGACGAGGCTGCGGCAGATCGCCGAGCTCGCGACGGGGGTGACGAACGGAGACTCGGGGCAACCGATCCGAACGATCGCAGGAACCAGCTTGGACGCCAACTCGGCGAAAGCGACTCCGCCCCCGACCACGGACAGCATCCTCCGCAGCGCGCTCGACGCGCTCGCGGCGCCCGCGTCTCCCGTCCCCGATCCGGCACTCGCCGCGTCAGCCGCTTGCGCGGCGTCCGGCACTTGGGCATCCGCCCCGGCCGCGTCACCCGTCGCTCCGGCGACCGGCGACGGCCGCGCCGTCACCCTGCCTGCCGTGATGCAGGCCATCGCGTCCGGCGGCGACACGCTGCTCGGCCGCATCCTCACCCGCGCCATGTCGCTCGACTCGCAGCCGTCCGCTCCGGCGGATGCCGTGCCGGTCGACGCCGCGGCCAACGCCGCCGCATCGGCTTCGGCCGTCGCGGCGCATCTCACGGGCGCAAGCCCGAACGCATCCAACGCGAACGGGTCGAACGCCAACGCGCTCGATGCGTTCGTGCACGCGTTCACCAGCGCGGTCGCGCGCAACGACGCGGCTCCGCGTTCCGAGCCCGCGCCCGCCGCGTTGCTCACCACGCCCCCACCGCAGGTGCCGGTGGCCCCGCCACCGCAGCCGCCGCTGCCGTTCGCGATCCCGATCGCGCACGAAAGCCCACCGGTCGCGCCGGCGCCGCCCGCTCCGGCAGCGCAGCCGCCACATGTCGACGCCAACGCGGTCGTCGACCAGATGCTGCGCGGCATCGCGATCCGCACCACCGACGGTCAGTCGGAAGTGCGGCTGCGGCTCGTCCCCGAGAACCTCGGCGACGTGAGCGTGAAGCTCATCGTCTCCGGCGGCTCGGTCGACGCGTCCATCGTGGCGCACACCGCCGACGCGCAGAGTGCGCTCGCCGGCGGCCAACTCCAACTCGCGAAAACGCTCGCCGATGCCGGCCTGAAGCTGCAGAGCTTCACCGTCGGACTCGCCGGCGACTTCACGGGCAACCGCGATCAGTCGCGTTCGAACGACTCGTGGAACCAGCCGAACTGGCGCCGCATCGGCGTCGTGGAATCGGTCGACGTCCCCGAGGCCGACGACGTGTCGCTGCTCGCGGTACCGAGCTTCGGGCCGCCGATCTACGCGGCGAGCCCCGCGCTCCGCAACCTCAACTACTTGGTATAATCAAAGGAACATCGTATGTCCAGCGCTACCGGATCGACTGCCGGTCTTCCGATCGGCAACTTGATCTCCAAGACTCAGACCGCGGCGCAGCAGGCGTCGTCGCTGGGTTCGCAGCTCGGGCAAGACGCCTTTCTCAAGCTGCTCACGACGCAGTTGCGCAACCAAGACCCGCTCCACCCCATGGACGACACGCAGTCGATCGCGCAGCTCGCGCAATTCTCCAGCGTGCAGGCCACGACGGAGCTCAAAGACGCGTTCGCCTCGTTCCAGTCGAACTTCTCCGTGATGCAGTCTGCCGGGCTCCTCGGCAAGACGGTTGCGGCGCAGTCGACCGATTCGAGCGGAAACGTCTCGTCCGTCACGGGGACCGTGAAGACGATCTCGGTGATCAACGGCCAGCCGATGATCACGCTCGCCGATAAGAACGGTAAGCTGCTCGTCGACGGTAACGGTCAACCGCTGCAGCTGCCCACCTCCGCGATCCTTTCGATCGGCTGACGACATGGCCGATCCGAAGATCAGCGGGGTGCAAATCCCCCCGGCGATCACACCCGCGGTTCGACCGCGCGGCGTACCGGTTCAGATCCCGCCCACGGGTACCGGTTCGTTTCGCGACGTGCTGCGCACGGCGCAGCCGGCCGCACCGGCCCAAGCGCCGGCCACCTCTCCGCTCAAGTTCTCGGCCCACGCGCAGCAGCGCTTGGAGTCGCGCAACATTCGCCTCTCGCAAGACGACGTCGCCAAGATGAACGCGATGGCCGACAAAGCGGCGGCGAAGGGCTCGAAGCAGGCGCTCTTCATGATGCGCGACGTCGCAATGGTCGTGTCGATCACCAATCGCACGGTCATCACCGCCGTCGACCAAAGCAGCATGAAAGAAAACGTCTTCACCAATATCGACTCCGCAGCAATCATTGATTGATCGCTTGCGATCAATCAACAATTGCTGCTCAACGGCGCTCCGGCCCAGCCTCCGCGCCCCCACTTCGTGGGCCCCCAAACGTGGGGGCGCTCACCAAACCGGTACGGCGCACATTCTCCGTGGGCGCCCCTAACAACGCTAACGGTTCTGTCACCAACCTCCGAATAACCACTTGATCACCAAGAGAGCGGACCACTCGTGGGGCTCTCGCGCGAAGCGGATTGATTGAAGCTTCGCGATTCGATGACACGAAAGGTCTCCTAGATGGCTTTCGACTCGTTGTTCATCGGCGTCACCGGCCTGGAATCGTATCAGAGCCAGATCGACGTCATCTCGAACAACATCGCCAACGTTGGTACGACCGGCTTCAAGGGCCAGGACGTCAACTTCCAGGATCTCATCTACCAGGCGCAGAGCTTTGCGAGCGCGCCGACGCAGACCAGCGGCGGCATCAACGGCAAAGACGCAGGCCTCGGCGTGAAGATCGGCTCGATCGACACGAACTACGCGCAGGGCGGGCTCCGTACGACGGGCGTCAACACGAACCTCGCCATGAACGGCGACGGCTTCTTCATCCTGCGCAAGCCCAATGCGAACGGCGCGCCCGTGTACACGCGCAACGGCGACTTCTCGCTGAACTCCAACGGCATGCTCTACGATCATTCCAGCGGCATGGCGGTGCAGGGCTACATGGCCGACAAGTCCGGCAACATCAATCAGACCGGCACGCCGGGTGACGTGACGATCCCGCTGGGGCTCGCATCGCAAGCCGTCGGCACGGGTCTGAACACGAAGATGAAGTTCGGCAAGAGCGGCGACCAGGTGTTCGACGTGTCGCTGGGCGGCAACGTCGACCAGACGCAGTGGATCAAAGAGGCGCAGGGCGTGCAGAACGGCACGGCCGGCACCGGTCAGCCGTACACGATGTCCACGACGATCTACGATTCGCTGGGCAACGCGCACCTCGCGCAGATCACCTACACGCCCGATGCGACCGGCGCTGCCGCCGGCCCGCCGGCCGTGAGCGGGCTGCCCGCACAGGTCGCGGATTCCAGTGGCACGCTGCGCAACGCGGCCGCGCGCTGGAAGGTCTCCGTGTCGTTCGCCGACGGCACCGCGTTCGACGCGATCCAAACGCCGGGCTCGGTCAACGGCGCCGGCGTGGTCACGCCCGCCGTCACGACGGCTGCCCCGGTGTCGAACGGAACGGTCGGGTTCGTGTACTTCGACCAAAACGGTCAGTACATCAACACGTCGTCCGTCGAAGGCGCGGCGGCCGGCCAGAACATCGCCGGCGCGAACGTTCACACCAACAATCAAGCCGCGTCCCTCGCGAACGGCAACCAGCTCAACGTCCGCTCGTGGGGTCAGGGCAACACGAACAACTCGGTGGCGCCGACGGCGGGCGGCCCAGCGCCGCAGACCGGGCCGATCGGGTTCGACTTCGGCAGCCAGAACTCGACGTCGCTCGCCGGCACGGCGACCGCCAACGTGATCGCCCAGAACGGCTTCACGGCCGGCATCCTGTCGAATCTGACGATCGGTCAGGACGGTACGATCAACGGCGCGTTCACCAACGGCCAGACGACCACGCTCGGGCGCGTCGCGGTCGCGACGTTCCAGAACGAAGGCGGCCTGCAGCGCGTCGGCGGATCCGACTTCGCGCAAACGTCCAACTCCGGCCTGGCGCAGGTGGGCACCGCCTCGGTCGGGCGGTTCGGCTCGATCGTGTCGGGTTCGCTCGAGCAGTCGAACGTGTCCATCGCCGACGAGTTCACCAAGATGATCTCCGCGCAGAACGCCTATCAGGCCAATTCGAAGAGCATCACGACGGCGTCCGAGGACATGCAAACCGTCATCCAGCTCATCCGCTAGACAAGACGTATCGCGCCATGGAGGGCGCGGGGGCGGAAAACAGGGGACCGCACGGAGGTGGTCCTCTTTTTCGTCGGTTCCAGCCGCTTGTTTGGTAGACTAGGGGCGTGATCGCCTTGCGCCGCCTCAACAACGAGCCCATCATGGTCAACCCCGACCTGATCGAATCGCTCGAGGCCACCCCCGATACCGTGGTCACCCTGACCTCGGGCAACAAGCTGCTCGTGCGCGACTCGATGGACGAGGTCCGCGAGAAGATCATCGAGTTCAAGCGCCGCATCCACGGGCCGGCCGGCGAGCCCGAGACCGGCTAGGCCCCCAAGCGGCCTGCTCGATAGGGCCCAACGGTCGACGCCGTTGCGGATTGCTCTCAAGAGCGTGCGTCCCGACGCCGATAGTCTCCTGAGAACCCTCCCGGCACCGGACCCCGTTCGAAAGGCCCTACCTTGGATTTCGCGACGATACTCGGGCTCGTGATCGCGCTTGCAGCCCTCGCGCTGTCGGCGTGGATCGGCAACGTCGATGCCCGCATCATCTTCGCGCGCTACGAAGCGTTCATTCTGGTGTTCTTCGGGACCGTCGGCGCGACGATGGTGTCGTTCCCGCTCCGGACGTTCTGGGGCGGGCTCACGCGCGGGCTGAAGACGGCCTTCGTCGAGCCGGTGTACCACGAGCGCGAGGTGATCGCGACGCTGGTTTCGTTCGCCGAGAAGGCGCGCCGCGAAGGGCTGCTTGCGCTCGAGAACGAGGCCGCGGCGCTCGAAGACGAGTTCATGCGCAAAGGCATCCAGCTCGTCATCGACGGCCGCGACACCGACATCATCCGCAAGATCCTCGAGACCGAGGTCGCCTTCGTCCAAGAGCGCAACAGCAAGGCCGAAGGCGTCTTCATGACGATGGGCGGCTTCTCGCCGACGCTGGGGATCATCGGCACCGTGCTCGGGCTGATCGCGATGCTCAAGGCGCTGGGCTCGCTCGCGGGCAACGGCAACATCGCCGGCCAGCTCGGCGTCGCGACCGCGCAGGCGTTCGTCGCGACGTTCTTCGGGATCGCGCTGGCAAACTTGCTGTGGCTCCCGCTCGCCAACAAGATCAAGGAGCGCGCTGGCCAGGAGCTGATGCTGCGCGAGATCATGATCGAAGGCATCCTCTCGATCCAGGCCGGCGACAACCCGCGCCTGCTCGAAGAGAAGCTGCACGCCTTCCTCGATCCGGACGAGCGCGAGACGGAGATCGAAGCCGGCGGCGCCGTCGGCGAGCCCGAGCTGGCGGGCGTTTAGCGCGTGGCCGTTACGGGCGATCTGCGCTCGCGCATCAAGCGCAACCAGGGGCGCGACGCGATGGAGAGCGCGGGCATGCAGCGCTGGCTGCTGACCTACGCCGACATGATCACGCTGCTGCTGGCGCTGTTCATCATCCTGTTCGCGATCTCGAACATCTCGTCGGTGAAGTTCCAGCGGCTGGTGAAAGCCGTGTCGGGCGGGTTCAACAGCACCGACGCGATCAACAACCCGCCCAACGGCGGCGTGATCGGCGGCCTGCACGGGCGCACCGATCTCGCGAACCTCGCGTCGATCAAGGCCGAGCTCGACAAGTACATCGCGCGCAAGCATTCAGGAACGAAGGTTCGGACGCGCATCGACAAGCAAGGCCTGGTGATCACGCTGCTCAGCGACAAGGCGTACTACGACTCGGGCTCGGCCGAGCTGCGCCCGGAGACCAAGCAATTGCTCGACGTGGTGGCGAGCCGGCTGCGCGCCGTGGAGAACGAAGTCCGCGTCGAGGGCAGTACCGACAACGTGCCGATCGCGACCGCGTCGTACCCGACGAATTGGGAGCTCTCCGCGGCGCGCTCGACCGGCGTGACGCGCTATTTCGTCGAGCATGCGAAGATCGTGCCGACGCGCATCTCGTTCGCCGGCTACGGCGAGTTCCGCCCGAAGTTCCCGAACGACAGCGATGCGCACCGCCAGCAGAACCGCCGCGTCGACGTCGTCATCCTCAACGCCAGCAACAAATCCCCAACGGAAGATAGCAGCATCAACAATGGTGATGGACCGAGCGCAGCAAAACCGAGCCCCGATCGCAACGACGTTGCGAGGTCGGACCGGGGGGCCCACGCAACGCGTGGGGGGCGCGCAGCCTCGGGCGGAGCGCCGTTAGAATGAGTATGCTGTCGCAGGCGGAGATCGATGCCCTCGTCAACCAGCTCGCCGCGCCGGAACCCGGTGCCGCGCCCGAAGTGCGCAAGGTCAAGACCTTCGACTTCCGGTTCAACAAGCGGCTCGACAAGTTCAGCACCAACCAGCTGCAGACGCTGCGCACGCTGCACGACAACTTCACGCGGCTGCTGAACAACTCGCTGTCGGTCTACCTGCGCACGCGGGTCGAGGCGACGGTCGTCTCGATCGACCAGATCACGTACGGCGACTTCATCAGCTCGATCGGCATCCCGTCGATCCTGTCGATCTTCTCGATGGACCCGCTGCCCGGCTCCGGGATGGTGCAGGTCGACCTCAACCTCGTGTTCTCGGTGATCGACCGGCTGCTCGGCGGCCCCGGCTGGTACCCGCAGAAGCTCCGCGACCTCACCGATATCGAGCGCACGCTCATGCAGCGCTTCATGGCGCGCATGCTCAACAGCTACCGCGAGGCGTGGAACTACCTGCTGACGCTCTCGCTCAAGATCGAGGCGCTCGACTCCAACCCGCAGTTCATCCCGCGCATCATCCCGCTCGACCAGATCGTCGCGTTCGTCACCTGCGAGCTCAAGGTCGGCGACATGTCCGGGGTGATGAACTTCTGCCTGCCCTACCAGGTGCTGCAGCAGGTGGGGACCCAGCTCTCGGACTTCCAGTGGTCGCCCAGCATCACCGCGGGCCGCGGGATGACCGAGCAAGACATCGCGATGCTGGCGCGCAACGTGGAGCGGGCGCCGGTCGACGTGCGCGTCGAGCTGGGCAAGACCGTCGTGTCGCTGCGCGACCTGATCGCGCTGCAGCCCGGCGACCTGCTCATGTTCGACAAGCCCGTGACGGAGCCGCTCGCCGCGACGGTGAACGACCGCGAGAAGTTCAAGGTGTTCCCCGGCGTCAACCGCGACAAGCTCGCGGTGCGCGTGAGCCAGATCGTCGAAGACGAGGAGTAAGGGTGCCCGACACGCTGCAAACCCTGGCCGACGCCATGTTCGCCTCCGCCGCCTCCGTGCTCGGGGCGCTGGCGGGCCGTACGGTCTCGGCCGGCGCGTCGGCGCGCACGGCCAGCGAGGCGTCGATCCGAATCGACCCCGACGTCGTCGCGACCGTCACCCGCATCCCGTCGGCCGACGTCGCGTTCGCCGCCCGCTACTCGCAAGCGCGACCTCGGCCGCGTCGTCGAGCTGATGCTCGGCACCCCGCCGCACGGCGGCGACCTCGACGCGATGCAGCTGTCGATCGTCGCCGAGACGGTCGCCCAGATCTCCAGCGCCATGGGCGAGGCGCTCGCGACCGCGACGAACCACGCGACCACGGACATCGAGTCGGCCGTCGCCGCCGACGCGAGCGCGTTCCCCGCGCCGCCGTTCGCGGCGTTCACCGCGCCGCTCGACCTGGGCGACGGCTTCACGACCACGCTCACGCTCGACTTCGACGTCCTGGCGCAGCACCGGCTCGCGCCCGACGCCGCGGTCCCGGCGCCCGCAGCCGGCGCGCCGTGCTCCACGCGACCCCGGCGCCGCCGAAGCGGCGCGTCGAGGAAGGCCGGCCGGTCTCGTTCGCGCCGATGCAGCCCACGCCGATGCGCACCGCGGCGCCCGGCCACGCGAACCTCGACCTCGTCCACGACGTGCCGCTGGAGATCTCGGCGGTGCTGGGCCAGACGGAGCTCTCGCTGCGCGAGGTCGTCTCGATGACGACGGGCAGCGTGTTCGAGCTCGACAAGCTGTCGACCGAGCCCATCGACCTCTACGTCAACAACATCCTCATCGCGCGCGGTGAGGTGGTCGTCGTCGACGACAAGTTCGCGGTGAAGATCAGCGAGCTCAACCCCGTCGTCGACCGGGTCTAAGCACTGAACCCCGGCTTCGTCTTCCAGGTCGTCTGGGCGTTCGCGGTCATCGCCCTGCTGCTGGTCGGGCTGACGTACGCCGTGCGCGCGCTCAACCGCGGCCGCATCGTGTCCGCCACCGGCAAGCGCCTCGTGACCGTCGTCGAGTCGACGGTGCTCGTCGCAGAACACCACCGTTCACGTCGTGAAGGTGGGCGACCGATACTACCTGATAGGCGGAGGATCCGCCGGAGTGACCCACATCGCCGACGTCCCCAGCGACGTCGTCGATCCCTACATCGAGACGCAACGGAAGGCGCTCGGGGAGCAACGCGACGCGGTGCTCCGCCTGCTGCAAAGATTCCGCAAATAACGTGAACCGCCGTCTCCTGATCGTTCTCGCCGCGTTGGCCTCGGTGTTCGCCCTCGTGGTGTTCGCCGCGCCCGCGTTCGCGCAAGGCGTCCCCGGCCCGAGCAACCCGACGATCCCGATCCCGCGGGTGAACATCGGCGTGAGCCCGGCGACCAAGCCGGCCGACGTCGCGCTGTCGCTGCAGGTCCTGCTGCTGCTCACCGTCGTCACGCTCGCGCCGACGATGCTGGTGCTGCTGACGTCGTTCACGCGCATCGTCATCGTGCTGTCGTTCGTGCGCACCGCGCTGGGCACGCAGCAGGTGCCGCCCACGCAGGTGCTGGTCGGGCTGTCGCTGCTGCTGACGTTCTTCGTGATGAACCCCGTCATCCAGGACATCAACAAGAACGCGCTCCAGCCGTACATGGGCAACAAGATCTCGCAGTCCGTCGCCATCGACCGCGCCGCCAAGCCGCTGCGCGGCTTCATGTTCAAGCAGACGCGCGAGAAAGACATCGCGCTGTTCTACTCGCTCTCCAAAGAGCCGCGGCCCGCGAAGCAGGAAGACGTGCCGACGTACCTGCTCGTGCCCGCGTTCGTGATCAGCGAGCTGAAGACGGCGTTCCAGATCGGCTTCGCGATCTACATCCCGTTCATCGTCATCGACATGGTGGTCGCCTCGGTGCTGCTGTCGATGGGCATGATGATGATCCCGCCGGTGATCATCTCGCTGCCGTTCAAGATCTTGATCTTCTTGCTGGTCGACGGCTGGAACCTCACCGTCCAAGCCTCTTGTTCGCGAGCTTTCAGCGATGACGTACGCGGCGGCGCTGTCGCTCGGGCGCGAGGCGATCGTCATCGCGCTGCTCGTGTGCGCGCCGGCGCTGCTGCTGGGGCTCGCGACCGGGCTGATCGTGTCGGTGTTCCAGGCCGTCACGCAGATCCAGGAGCCGACGCTCGCGTTCATCCCGAAGATCGTCGTCGTCGCGCTGGCGATCCTGCTGTTCGGCCCGTTCATGCTCGCGCTGCTGACGGACTTCACGACCCGCGTCTTCACCGGCATCCCCGCCTTCATAAAGTGAGGCGGCGCCTTCCCGTGACGCACGCGTTCAACGTCTTCGGGCTGTCGACCGGGCAGTTCGAGACGATGCTGCTGGTGCTCGTGCGCGTGTCGGCGATGCTGTTCCTGGTGCCGATCTTCTCGCAGACGCAGATCCCGCGGCTGGTGCGCTTCGGGCTGGGGCTGCTGCTCGCGTTCGTCATCGTGCGCACGGTGCCGCCGATGGCGCCGCTGGGCGGGCTGGGGATGCTGACGGTCGCGATCGTCGCGCAGGTGTTCGTCGGGCTCGTGTTCGGCTTCGTCGCGTTCCTGCTGTTCACCGGGATCCAGTTCGCCGGCGAGATCATCGACATCCAGATCGGCTTCGCGGTGGTGAACGTCATCAACCCGCTGACGTCGCAGAGCGTCACGGTGATCGGCGAGTTCCAGCTCGCGCTCGCGACGCTGCTGTACCTCGCCGCCGACGCGCACCACGCGCTGATCGCGGGGATCGCCGGCTCGTTCCAGCTCGTGCCGCTGCCGTTCGCCGGCGCGCCGGAGCTCGTCGCGGGCGACGTGGTGCGGTTCTTCGCGCAGTCGCTGTTCATCGTGTTCCAGATCGCGGCGCCGGTCGCGGTCGCGCTGTTCCTGGTGAACGTGATGCTCGGGCTGATGGCGCGCGTCGCGCCGCAGATGAACGTGTTCGTGGTCGGCTTCCCGATCCAGATCACGGTCGGGCTCATCATGCTGATCGTGTCGCTGCCGCTGCTGGGCGCGGTGTTCCCGTCGCTGATCGACACGTCGCACGCACCAGCTCGACACGATCCTGCGCGCGATGAGCCCCGCCGCCTCGCCGTCGCCGCTGCCGAGCCCCACGCCGTAACGCGATGGCTCGTCCCGACGCCACCGAAAAGGCCACACCCAAACGCAAACGCGAGGCCCGCCAGCGCGGGCAGGTCCCGCGTTCGCACGACATCGGCGGCTCGGCGATCTTCCTCGCGATCGTCATCTCGCTGCACATCGGGTTCCTCGCCGCGATCGACGCGGGCGCGCAGGCGTTCACCGTCGCGCTGACCCACGCGGGCTCGCACGAGGACCTGACGATCCGCTCGATCGGCGGGCTGTTCCTGCGCTCGATCATGCCGTACTCGCCGCTGCTCGCGATGGCGTTCGCGCCGGCGTCGTGCTCGCGGTCGTCGCGAACGTGCTGCAGTTCGGGCTGCTGTTCTCGCCGCAGCTCATCGCGCCGAAGTTCAGCAAGCTCAACCCGGCGAGCGGCCTCAAGCGCATTTTCTTCTCGCCGCAGACGCTGGTGCAGCTCGCCAAGCAGCTGCTCAAGCTCGCGATCGTCGTGATGATCTGCTGGTTCGGCGTGAAGGACAACCTCACGATGCTCTACGCGCTGGCGCACGCGTCGCCGCACGACATCATCGTGACGGTCGAAGGCGTCGTGTACGGGATCGGCGTGAAGGTCGGCATGCTGCTGCTGGTGCTCGGGCTCGCGGACTACATCTGGGAGAAGCGCCGGCTCGAGCAGTCGCTGAAGATGACGAAGACCGAAGTCAAGGACGAGCACAAGCAATCCGAAGGCAACCCGGAGGCGAAGCAGGCGCTGCGCAACCGCCAGCGCCAGATGGCGCGCAGGCGCATGATGGCCGCGGTCCCCAAGGCGACGGTCGTCGTGACGAACCCGACCCACTACGCCGTGGCGCTGATGTGGGACGACCTCAAGATGGACGCGCCGGTGCTCGTCGCCAAAGGCGCGGACCTGATCGCGAAGCACATCCGCGAGCTCGCCAAAGAGCACGACGTGCCGATCCTGGAGAACCCGCCGCTCGCGCGCACGCTCTACGCGAAGGTCGAGCTGGACTCACCGGTCCCGCCCGACCTCTACGCCGCGGTCGCCCAGGTGATCGCGTTCGTCTACAAGCTCAAGAACAAGACGATCGCGTAGAATCGCTCATGAGTGTTTGCGCCCCTGCACGGTGATGGGAATCGTCGCCGGCGACGCGTCGCAGACGAGCACGGCGGATGCGAGGACGCCCGTCGAGTAGTTCGCCGCCGAATACGTCAGCCCGGAGGCGTACGACGTGTTCGGCTGCAAGCCGGCCTGCAGCGATATGACGGCCGACCCGCCGTTCGGGCTGACGCACGTCACGCTGAAGGTTTGGGTGCCGGGCGACGCCGCCGGCGACGTGAACGACGTCGGCGGCGTGATCGTCGCGATCCCGTCCGGTGAGGCGGAGATCGTCACCGGTCCGTTGTCGTACGCGCCGGGGGTGAGGATCTGGAGCGGCGTCGAGTCCCAGATCTGATAGTTGAACTGCACCGTCTGATTGTTGGCCGCTTCGTCGGGGCCGGCGAGGTACGCATTCGACGCAACGCCCAACATCACGAGTGACGCGGCGACCGTGTCGTGCGGGTGCACCGTCACAGAGACTTGGCCCTCGGACGAGATGACGCCCACGAACGCCGGCGGACCGCCGGGCGCCGCCGTTTGCGATTTCGGATACGCGATCAAACCGTACGTGTGGTCGCCGGGCTTCGCGTCGATCTCGAGTTGGCACGTTTCGGTCGTGGAATTGTTCGTGCACGAGCCGGGGATGACGGTATCTCTGCCGTTCTTGTCCGGATTCGCATACACCGTCGTGAACTGCGGCGACGCTGCGAGATCGACGTTGGCGACGTAGATCAGCGTCGCGCCGTCGTAGATCGCCAGCGACTGCAGGCCCGGCGTGATGAAACTCGGCCGCCGCATTCCTGAGGCCGGCGACCGCTGCTTGCCTGACGCGGTGACAGCCACCGCTCCGAACGCGGCCGAGAGGGTGACCTTGCCGACGTCGGATTCCGACTGCGAGCTTCCGACCGGCGGCGCGCCGTACTCCCCGTTCCGCCCCCGCAGGCGGCCATCAGCGTGGCTGTAACGCCGAGAGCGGCGATCGTCCTGAGTATCTGCATGTGTTTGCCCACCATCAGAAGGCCGGTCACATCGGGTTGCATGTCACGTTCAGCGTCGCCAAGGCGCCCCCACCCCAGTAGTTCGACGACGAGTAGATGAGCCCGGAGCTGTAGAGCGTGTTCGGCGCACCTTTCGCATTGGCGGTGATCGTCGCCGAACCGCCCGCGATGTTCGTGCACGTCACGGTCAACGTCTGATCGCCCGGCGAGCTCGGCGGAGTGCTGTTCGAGCTCTGATCGATCGTGAGGATCCCGGACGGAGAGACGGCCCACGTCACCGGTCCGTTGTCGTAGTCACCGGGCGTGAGGATCTGCGCGGATGCGGAGTCTAAGATCTGATAGCCGAACGGAGTCGGCGCGTTGTAGGCAAGTTGCACGGTGCCAGGGCCGTTTATGACCGCGTTCGACGCCACGCCGAGCAGCGTCATCGTCGCTCCCGGATTCGCGCCTCCGTTGAGGATGACGTTGAGCTCGCCTTCGGAGGAGATGACCCCGTTGAAGTTGACCGGCGGGCACACATCAAATGGACACGGCGGCGGCGTTCCCGATTGCTGCGTCGGATACGCGACGAGGTCGAAGGAGTGCTGCCCGACCGTTGTGGTGAGGTTGACCGTGCACGTCTCGGTCGTCGTGTTGTTCGTGCACGAACCGGGAGCCACGGTCGTCACCGAACCCGGAGCCGCGTAGAACGTCGTGAACTGCGGATTTGCGCCGAGGCTCACGTTCGCGACCCAGATGAGGAGACTGGTGTCGTACAAGGCGACCGATTGCAGCCCCGGCGACACGAACCGCGGCCGCCGCTGTACGGAACTGCTCCGCTTGCGGATCGGGATCGCCAGCGACAGCGGCATCGACGCCGCCCGCTGGGGTGCGCGCGGCGGTGCCGGACCGACAGGGGTGCCGCTTCGTCCACCGCCCCCGCCGCAAGCGGTAACCGCCAACGCCGTGAGACTGACCGAAAAAAAACGCAGTCCGCGCATACGAAGCCTCCCACTCGGATCGTGGGCCCGGACAGAAGTCGTTCGACCCGGGCGCCTCCGGTCCCCTTGGGGCTCAATGCGACTTTAGACCCCATCGTAAGGGGGTCGCTCGCCTGGTGAAAGGGTCTCGCGTCCGCCAAGCGGGCTCCGGCGAGCCGCCCCCGTCCTCACAGCCCGGGCCGGTTCGGCCGATGATTGTACTAACGTGAGGACCGTCACCTAGTGGCAGCGGCCGTTCCCGCGCGCCCGAGCCTCCTCGACCGTCTCGCCTCGACCTCCCATGCGTGGGTGGCCGCGGCGTCGGTCGTGCTCGTCGTGCTGATGATCGTGCCGGTCCCGCCGTGGGTTCTCGACATGCTGCTGTCGGTGAACATCACGCTGGCGCTGGTCATCCTGCTGGTGACGCTCTACACCGAGAACGCGCTGTCGTTCTCCGTGTTCCCGACGCTGCTGCTGATCGTCACGCTGTTCCGGCTGTCGCTGAACATCACCGGAACGCGCTCCATCCTGCTCCACGGCTACGCGGGCCAGGTGATCGAAGCGTTCGGCAACGTCGTCGTCGGCGGCAACTACGCCGTCGGCATCGTGATCTTCGCGATCCTGATCATCATCCAGTTCGTCGTCATCACCAACGGCGCGGGACGCGTCGCGGAAGTCGCGGCGCGCTTCACGCTCGACGCGATGCCCGGCAAGCAGCTCGCCGTCGACGCCGACCTCAACGCCGGCCTCATCACCGAAGCCGAGGCGCGCCAGCGCCGCAAGGACATCCAGCGCGCGGCCGACTTCTACGGCGCGATGGACGGTGCGTCCAAGTTCGTGCGCGGCGACGCGGTCGCGGCCGTCATCATCGTGTTCGTGAACATCATCGGCGGCTTCGTCGTCGGGATGTTCCAGCTGAAGCTGCCGCTGATCGAAGCGCTGCAGCGCTTCACGCTGCTGACGATCGGCGAAGGCATCGTCACGCAGATCCCGGCGCTGCTCATCTCGACGGCGACCGGCATCATCGTCACCCGCGCCGCGTCGGAAGGCTCGTTCGGCCACGACCTCACGCGCCAGCTCGTGCAAGAGCCGCGCGCGCTGGCGATCGGCGGCGGGTTGCTGATCCTGTTCGGGATGTTCGGGCTGCCGCCGATGTTCATGCTGCCGATGGCGGCGGTGCTGCTCATGCTCGCGTACCGCGGCCGCAAGCTCGCGAAGGCCGAAGCCGCCAAGGGCGGTCCGCGGCGCGAAGGGCATCGCGGGCCAGCCGGGCGCGACCGGGCATCGCGCGGCTCGGCGTCGCAGCCCGCCGTCAAGCCCGCCGAATCCGTCGTGCCGCTGCTGTCGTACGATCCGATGGAGCTCGAGATCGGCTTCGGCCTGATCCCGCTCGTCGACGTGTCGCAAGGCGGCGACCTGCTCGAGCGCATCACGATGATCCGCCGCCACGCGGCGCGCGAGCTCGGCATCGTCGTGCCGCCGATCCGCGTGCGCGACAACCTGCAGCTCAAGCCGTCCACGTACGTCGTGAAGATCTACGGGCTCGAAGTCACGCGCGCCGAGGTCATGGTGTCGCGCCTGCTCGCGATGAACCCCGGCACCGCGGTCAGCGGGATCGACGGGATCCCGACGACGGAGCCCGCGTTCGGTTTGCCCGCGCTGTGGGTCGCGGAGAGCGCGCGCGGCGACGCGGAGATGGCCGGCTACACCGTCATCGACCCGACGTCCGTCATCGCGACGCACCTCACCGAGATCATCAAGACGCACGCGCCCGATCTGCTGGGCCGTCAGGAGACCTCCGCGCTGCTCGACAACGTCAAGCAGCACTACCCGGTCGTCGTCGACGAGCTGATCCCCAACTTGCTCACGGTCGGCGAGGTGCAGCGCGTGCTGCAGAACCTGCTGCGCGAGCGCATCCCGATCCGCAACCTGCTGCTGATCCTGGAAAACCTCGCCGACGGCGCGCGCGCGTCCAAAGACATCGACTACCTCACCGAAAAAGTCCGCGCCGCGATGGCGCGCCACATCTGCGCCGAGTACGCGGAGAACGGCCTGCTGTCGGTGATCACCGTCGACCCGCGGCTCGAGACGCTGCTGGGCGAAGCGGTGCGCCGCGGCGAGGACGCGTACGCGCTGCTCGATCCGGGGACCGTCGCGAAGATCTACGCGTCGCTCACCAAGCGCATCACCGACGCGCAGCAGAGCGGCTTGCAGCCGATCGTGCTCACGTCGCCCGGCACGCGCCTCGCGCTCAAGCGCCTCACCGAGCGCGCCGCGCCGTCGCTGGTCGTGCTCTCGTACAGCGAGATCGCGCCGGGCCTGCGCGTCGAGTCGATCGGCCAGATTTCGACGACCGAAGAAGTCGCTCGAACCCGTCGGAGCGGGGGTCTAAGCCGATGCTGAACATCCTCGGCCTTCGGCCGCGCCCGCTCTCCGATCAGCTCAAGCTCAAGCTGCCGCAGCTCAACAGCTTCGTCGACGCTCGCGATGACGCGCGACGGCCCGCGCGGCTCGGTGTGCGTGGAGTCGCTCAACGACCGCAGCTTTACCGTGCCTGCGCTCCCGGGCACCAGCCACGGCGCCACCGGCGTGTTCACGTACGAGAACGCGGTCGGCAAGTTCCGGTTCGCGTCGAAGTGCACCGCGCTGCGTCACGGCATCGCCACGTTCGCGATCCCCGAGCGCATCGAGGCGCTGCAAGTCTTCGCGAGCGTCGCGCAGCGCAACGCCGTGCGCATGGACGTCGCCATCACGGCGCACTGGCGTTTCGCGCCCGGCGGCCGGGGCAGCGGCGACTTCACGCGCGCATCGCTGATGGACATCAGCCGCACCGGCGCCTCGCTGATCGCCGACCGCGACATCAAGCGCGGAACCTACCTCGAGACGTGCTTCACGATCAACCCGACGGCACCGCCCGTGGTGCTGATCGGTGAGGTCATGCGAAGTTCGGCGGTCGAATCGTCGAAGAAGATAGCGTTGGGTCTTCGCTTCAACGCGGTGAAGCCCGAAGAC
>CAWBVR010000013.1:0-50342 GCA_963792235.1 Vulcanimicrobiota bacterium | reverse complement strand
CTCGCCTTCGATCACGTTGCGCGAGTACTCGATCAAGCCGTCGGTGTAGGCGGTGAACAGCGCGCCCGGCGGCAGCGTGAACGTCCAGTCGGTCGCGCCGATCGCGTCGACGATGCCCAGCGGCACGCCGTCTTTGGGCAGCAGCGACACGACGCCGCACGGCAGCGCCAGCAGCGGCGCGGGATGGCCGGCCGATGCGTACGTCACCGTGCCGTCGCGCGGATCGACGATGCCGAACATCGCGGTGACCATCACCGGGTTCGCGCGCATGTTGACGATCGTGTTCGCGCGCTCGAGCACCAGCGACGGGCGAGTTGGGGTTGAGTGCGGCGGCGCGAAACGCCTGACGGACTTCGCCCATCACGATCGCCGCGCGCAGCCCGTGGCCGGCGACGTCCCCGATCGAGAACGCGATGCGGCCGTCGGGCAGCCGGAACGCGTCGTACCAGTCGCCGCCGACGATCGCTTCCTGCGCGCCGGGCAGGTACGCCGCGTCGAACGCGAGCCGGTCGTCCACCGGCAGCCGCTCCGGCAGCAGCGCGCGCTGCAGCGTGTCGGCGACGTGGTGCTCGCGCGCGTACACTTGCGCGGCGTCCACCGACACCGCGACGCGCAGCGCGAGCTCCGACCAGAGGTCGAGCCCGCTGTCCGGATCGTGCGCCGTACTCGCGCCGCACACGCGCATCACGCCGAGCTGCTTGCCGCGCGCGACGAGCGCGAAGTCCTGCGCGTCGTCGCCGGCGCGGCCGGCGCGCGCGAGCGTCGTGCGAATCTCGCCCTCGTCGACCTCCACCGCGAAGCCGTCGGCGAACGCGGGCACGATCAAGCGGCCCACCGCGGCGAGCGTCTGCGGCGTAGTCGAACGAGGTCGCCAGCTCGCGGCTCGCCGCGACCAGCAGCCGCAACGAAGCCGCTAATCGTCGCTCTTCGATCGGGCTCACCGCCTCGCGCGCATGCTCAGAAACGGGCCCTCCCCTTTGGATGCGGCAATACCCTCGCTTGCTCGGAGTCAAACGCCGCGCGCGTGGGGATGCTCGCTTCATGAGCTTCGTTCGGCACATCTGCATCGGCGCGATAGCGGGCGCCGCCGCGAACGAGCGCGCTCAACGTCGCGACGTACGCCGACATCGCGGTGCGCGGGCGCGGCGAGAGCGACGTGCCGTCGACGATGGTCAAGAACATGGCCGAAGCCGCCGGGCATCGGCGCGCTCGCGTCGGACGACGAGACGACGGCAAACCGGCGCGGCGGCATCGGCGCGCTGCTGGGCTACGCGAACGGGCTCGGCGTCGGCGTCGCGTACGGGCTGCTGCGCCCCGCGCTGCGCGGCGTACCGGTGCTGCTGATGGCGGTCGCGGCCGGCGGCGCGGCGATGGCGCTGAGCGACGTGGCGATCGCGGCGAGCGGCGCGAGCGATCCGAAGACGTGGGCGCCGCCGACTGGGCCGCGGACGCGATCCCGCATCTCGTCTACGGCTTGGCGCTCGCTCTCTCGTTCGACGCGCTCGACGCATCGTCAGGCTTGCTCGACCGGTGACGTAACGCACGCGGATTCCGTACACTCACGGTAAGTTCGGCGAGCCGTTTCGCGCTTGCCGCCGACGGGTAGCTTGCCCGTCGTAAGACATTCACCGTCGGTGCCGATCTATCGTTGATAGGGCGCCGTCGGCGTTCGGTCATTCCCCCCCGAGGAGATCGCGTATGCCGCCTGCGGCCGTCGCCGGAAAAACGAAGCCGGACGCAAAGCGTCCCGCCGCCGCCAAGAACGGCGCCGCCGCCCGCCGGCCGCAACGGCACCGCGGGATCGGATCACGTCAAGCGCCCGCTCTTGAACGCGCTGCGCGCCGTCACGCGCGGCGACTTCACCGCCAAGCTGCCCACGTCGTGGGACGGCATCGACGGCGACATCGCGGAAGCGTTCAACGAGATGGTCGGCTGGAACGGCCGCGTCCTCAAAGAGATGGAGCGCATCTCGACCGTCGTCGGCTACGACGGCCGGCTCGGCCAGCGCTCGGAGCTGCAAGCGCCCGGCAGCTACGGCGAGAAGCTGCTCGCCGTCAACCGGCTCATCGACGACCTCACGCACCCGATCGCCGAGACGAGCCGCGTGCTCGGCGCCGTCGCGCGCGGCGACCTCTCGCAGCAGATGTCGCTCGAGGTCGACGGCCGCCCGCTCAAGGGCGAGTTCCTGCGCAGCGCGCGCACCATCAACGCGATGGTCGATCAGCTCAACGCGTTCGCCGGCGAGGTGACGCGCGTCGCGCGCGAAGTCGGTTCCGAAGGCATCCTCGGCGGCCAGGCGCACGTGCGCGGCGTCGCCGGCACGTGGAAAGACCTCACCGACTCGGTCAACTCGATGGCCGGCACGCTGACCAACCAGATCCGCAACATCGCCGACGTCACGACCGCCGTCGCCAACGGCAACCTCTCCAAGAAGATCACCGTCGAAGCGCGCGGCGAGATCCTGCAGCTCAAAGAGACCATCAACACGATGGTCGACCAGCTCAACACGTTCGCGGCCGAAGTCACGCGCGTCGCGCGCGAGGTCGGTTCCGAAGGCCGGCTCGGCGGTCAGGCCGACGTGCGCGGCGTCGCCGGCACGTGGAAAGATCTCACCGACTCCGTCAACACGATGGCCGGTAACCTCACCAGCCAGGTCCGCAACATCGCCGAGGTCACCACCGCCGTCGCCAAGGGCGATCTTTCGAAGAAGATCACCGTCGACGTGCGCGGCGAGGTGCTCGAGCTCAAGGGCACCATCAACACGATGGTCGACCAGCTCAACGCGTTCGCGGGCGAGGTGACGCGCGTCGCGCGCGAGGTCGGTACGGACGGACGGCTCGGCGGCCAGGCCGTCGTCGAAGGCGTCGCCGGCACGTGGAAAGACTTGACCGACTCCGTCAACACGATGGCGCGCAACCTGACGTAGCCAGGTGCGCAACATCGCCGAAGTCACGACCGCCGTCGCGAAGGGCGATCTTTCGAAGAAGATCACCGTCGACGTGAAAGGCGAGGTCGCCGACCTCAAGGTCACCGTCAACACGATGGTCGACCAGCTCAACGCGTTCGCGGGCGAGGTCACGCGCGTCGCGCGCGAGGTCGGCACCGAAGGCCGGCTCGGCGGCCAGGCGCAGGTCGAAGGCGTCGCCGGCACGTGGAAAGACTTGACCGACTCGGTCAACACGATGGCCGGTAACCTCACGGCGCAGGTTCGCAACATCGCCGAGGTCACCACCGCCGTCGCCAACGGCGACCTTTCGAAGAAGATCACCGTGTCGGTGCGCGGCGAGGTGCTCGAGCTCAAGACGACGATCAACACGATGGTCGACCAGCTCAACTCGTTCGCCGCCGAGGTCACGCGCGTCGCGCGCGAAGTCGGCACGGACGGACGGCTCGGCGGCCAGGCCGACGTGCGCGGCGTCGCCGGCACGTGGAAAGACCTCACCGACTCCGTCAACTCGATGGCCGGCAACCTGACGAACCAGGTCCGCAACATCGCCGCCGTCACGACCGCCGTCGCGCGCGGCGACCTTTCGAAGAAGATCACCGTCGACGTCAAGGGCGAGATGCTCGAGCTCAAGGCGACCGTCAACACGATGGTCGACCAGCTCAACTCGTTCGCGGGCGAGGTCACGCGCGTCGCGCGCGAGGTCGGCACCGAAGGCAAGCTCGGCGGCCAGGCGCAAGTCGAAGGCGTCGCGGGCACGTGGAAAGACCTCACCGACTCGGTGAACTCCATGGCCGCGAACCTGACGAACCAGGTCCGCAACATCGCCGACGTCACGACCGCGGTCGCGAACGGCGACCTTTCGAAGAAGATCACCGTCGACGTGCGCGGCGAGATGGCCGAGCTCAAGGGCACCGTCAACACGATGGTCGACCAGCTCAACGCGTTCGCGTCGGAAGTCACGCGCGTCGCGCGCGAGGTCGGCTCCGAAGGCAAGCTCGGCGGCCAAGCCTACGTGCAAGGCGTCGCCGGCACGTGGAAAGACCTCACCGACAACGTCAACTTCATGGCTTCGAACCTGACGTCGCAGGTGCGCAACATCGCCGACGTCACGACCGCCGTCGCGAAGGGCGATCTCTCGAAGAAGATCACCGTCGACGTCAAGGGCGAGATGCTCGAGCTCAAGGCGACCGTCAACACGATGGTCGACCAGCTCAACTCGTTCGCGGCCGAAGTCACGCGCGTCGCGCGCGAGGTCGGCACCGACGGCAAGCTCGGCGGCCAGGCCGTCGTGCCCGGCGTCGGCGGCACGTGGAAAGACCTCACCGACTCGGTGAACTCGATGGCGTCGTCGCTGACCGCGCAGGTCCGCAACATCGCCGACGTGACGACCGCCGTCGCGCGCGGCGATCTTTCGAAGAAGATCACCGTCGACGCGCGCGGCGAGATCCTCGAGCTCAAAGGCACGATCAACACGATGGTCGACCAGCTCAACGCATTCGCCGGTGAGGTCACGCGCGTCGCGCGCGAGGTCGGCTCCGAAGGCATCCTCGGCGGGCAGGCGCAGGTGCAAGGCGTCGCCGGCACGTGGAAGGATCTCACCGACTCCGTGAACTCGATGGCCGCGAACCTGACCAATCAGGTGCGCAACATCGCGAAGGTCACCACCGCCGTCGCGAACGGCGACCTTTCGAAGAAGGTCACCGTCGACGTGCGCGGCGAGATGCTCGAGCTCAAGGACACCATCAACACGATGGTCGAGCAGCTCAACTCGTTCGCGGGCGAAGTCACCCGCGTCGCGCGCGAGGTCGGTACCGACGGCATCCTCGGCGGCCAGGCCGCCGTGCCCGGCGTCGCCGGCACGTGGAAGGACCTCACCGACTCCGTCAACCGCATGGCCGGCAACCTGACGAATCAGGTGCGCGGCATCGCGCGCGTCGTCACCGGCGTCGCCAACGGCGATCTTCAGCGCAAGCTCGTGCTCGACGCGAAGGGCGAGATCGCGGAGCTCGCCGACACGATCAACGGAATGATCGACACGCTTGCGATCTTCGCCGACCAGGTGACGTCGGTCGCGCGCGAAGTCGGCTTCGAAGGGAAGCTCGGCGGCCAGGCCGAGGTCCCCGGCGCCGCCGGGCTGTGGCGCGACCTGACCGACTCGGTCAACCAGCTCGCCGCACAGCTCACGTCGCAGATTCGCGCGATCGGCGAGGTCGCTACCGCGGTGACCAAAGGCGATCTCACGCGGACGATCGAGGTCGGCGCGCAGGGCGAGGTCGGGCTCCTCACCGAGAACGTCAACGAGATGATCCGCAACTTGCGCGACACCACGCGCAAGAACCAAGAGCAGGACTGGCTCAAGACCAATCTCGCGCGCTTCACCGGGATGATGCAAGGCCAGAAGGACATCAAGACGGTCGCGAAGCTCATCATGTCCGAGCTCGCGCCGCTGGTGAACACCCAGACCGGCATCTTCTACCTCAACGAGCCGCTCGACGACACGCCGCTGCTGCGCTACACCGCGGGCTACGCGGCGCCGCGCCGCCGCGGAACGCTGCAGTTCGGCGCCTGGCGAAGGGCTCGTCGGGCCAGTGCGTCCTCGAGAAGGAGCGCATCCTCGTCAACAACGCGCCGCGCGGACTACCTGCAGGTTTCGTCGGGTTCCGGGCACGCGCAGCCGCTCAACGTCGTCGTGCTGCCGGTGCTGTTCGAAGGCGACATCAAGGCCGTCATCGAGCTGGCGTCGTTCGAGGCGTTCAGCGACAACCACTTGCTGTTCCTCGACCAGCTCACGCAGTCGATCGGCATCGTGCTCAACACCATCGCCGCGAACATGCGCACGGAAGAGCTCCTCAAGCAGTCGCAATCGCTCACCATCGAGCTGCAGTCGCAGCAGGACGAGCTCCAGCAGACCAACGAGGAGCTCGAAGAGAAAGCGCGTCTGCTCGCGGAGCAGAACGAAGAGGTCGAGAAGCGCACGCGCGAGATCGAAGAAGCGCGTCGCGCCCTCGAGCAAAAGGCCGAGCAGCTGGCGCTCACCTCGAAGTACAAGTCGCAGTTCCTCGCCAACATGTCGCACGAGCTGCGCACCCCGCTCAACTCGCTGCTCATCCTCTCCAAGCAGCTCAGCGACAACCGCGAACAGAACCTCTCCGACAAGCAGGTCGAGATGGCGCAAACCATCCGGCGCGCCGGATCGGACCTGCTCACGCTGATCAACGACATCCTCGACCTCTCGAAGATCGAGTCGGGCACGACGTCGGTCGATATCGCCGAGCAGCGCATCGCCGACATCTGCGACGACGTCGAGCGCACGTTCCGCGGCGTCGCGCAAGAGCGCGGGCTGCGCTTCGCGATCCACGTGGACGACGAAGTTCCGTTCGCCGTCGAGACCGACCAGACGCGCCTCATGCAGATCCTCAAGAACCTGCTGTCCAACGCGTTCAAGTTCACCCAGCACGGCTCGGTGGAACTCGCGCTCCATCGCGAAGTGCGCACCCTTGACGGTCAAACCGGCCCCTTCGTGGCGTTCGAAGTGCGTGACACGGGGATCGGCATCCCCGCCGACAAGCACAACGTCATCTTCGAAGCGTTCCAGCAAGCCGACATGTCGACGGCGCGCAAGTACGGCGGCACCGGGCTCGGTCTTGCGATCTCGCGCGAGATCGCCGGCCTGCTCGGCGGCGACATGACGGTGGAGTCGGAGCCCGGCACCGGATCGACGTTCACGTTCTACCATCCCATCGAGCGCACGCCGCGCGCCGGCGCGGCTATCGAAACGACGCTTCACCCGCAGCGCGCGAAGCGCGTCGCCGACGAGGCCGCCGCGACTCCGCGTCTAACGGCGCCCGTTCCGGTCATGGCGGCCGGCATGGTCGACGACGATCGCAACGACATCCGGCCGCAAGACCGCGTCGTGCTCATCGTCGAGGACGATGCGACTTTCGCGCGCATCTTGCTCGGCCTCGCGCGCGACCGCGGTTTCAAGGGGCTCATGGCGACCACGGGCAGCGACGGGCTTGCGCTGGCGCGCCAGTTCGTTCCCGACGCGATCACGCTCGACATCGGATTGCCCGACGTCGACGGGTGGTCGCTGCTGGATCAGCTCAAGCGGGATCCGGCGACCAAGGCGATCCCCGTCCACGTGATTTCGGGCGAGGAGCAGTGGCAGAAGGCGCTGGACTCGGGCGCGTTCGCGCACCTGAAGAAACCAGCCAGCGAAGACGCGCTCACGCAGGCGTTCGACAACCTCCTGGGCTTCGCGGACGCGGCCTCGCGCAACGTCCTCGTCGTGGAAGACGACGTCACGCAGCTCTCTGCGATGGCGAACCTCATCCAGTCGGGTGAGGTCACCGTCACCGCGGTGTCGACGGGCGCGCAGGCGCTCGCGGCTCTCGACGAGGCGAAATTCGACTGCGTCATCGTCGATCTCGGGCTACCGGACATCGAAGGCATCGCGCTGATCGAGCGCATCAAGGCGCATGCGGCGCACGTGCGCGTCCCGGTCATCGTCTACACCGGGCGCGAGCTCACGGAGCAGGAAGACGCCGCGATCCGCCGGCTCTCCGAGTCCGTCATCGTGAAGGACGCGATGTCGCCCGAGCGTCTCATCGAGGAGACGTCGTATTTCCTCAACCAGGTCGAAGCGCGGCTGCCCGAAGTGAAGCGGCCGGTGCATCACAACAGTAGCAGCGGCAACTCGCTCGAAGGCCGCACGATCCTCATCACCGACGACGACACCCGCAACATCTACGCGCTGCGCAGCGCGCTCGAGGACTTCGATATGATCGTCCTCAGCGCCGAGTCGGGCGCCGATGCCATCGGGCTGCTCCGCTCGCACGCGGAGATCGACGTGGTCCTGATGGACATCATGATGCCGGAGATGGACGGCTACGAAACGATCCGGCGCATCCGCGCGCGCGACGACTGGAAGAACCTTCCGATCATCGCGCTCACCGCCAAGGCGATGAAGGGCGACCGCGAGCAGTGCCTCGCGGCCGGAGCTTCGGAGTACATCTCCAAGCCCGTCGACATCGATCAGCTCGTCGCGCTCATCCGCATCTGGCTGAACGTCGCGGCGTGATCGCCGAACGCCAGCCCCCGGAGCCGCCGAATACCGGCGGTACGGGGGCGTCTCCGGCGGTCACCGACCTCGAGCTGCACCTGCTGCTCGAGGCGGTGTACCGCGTGTCGGGCTTCGATTTTCGCGAGTACGCGCCGGCCACGGTGAAACGGCGCGTGGCCGAACGCGTGCGCGCGGAAGGGCTGGCGACGATCTCGGGCTTGCTCGAGCGCGTGCTGCACGAGCCGCTCGCCATGTCGCGGTTCGTGGACGCGCTCACGCACAACGCGAGCTCGCCGTTCCGCGAGCCCCTCTTCTTCCAGTCATTCCGCGAGCGCGTGCTGCCGCGGCTGCGCACGTTCCCGCACGTGCGCATCTGGGTGATCGGGTCCGGCGACGACGCGTACTCGCTGGCGATGCTGCTGCGCGAGGCGGAGTTCTACCACCGCACGCGCATCTACGCGACCGACGCGAGCGAAGCCGCGCTCGACCGCGCGAAGGCCGGCACGTTCCCCGCCGAGCTGCTCGATGAATACTCCGCGCGGTACGCCGAGGCCGGCGGCGCGCGGCATTTCTCCGACTACGTCGACGTGAGCGGCACGCAGGCGTCGTTCAAGCCCGGCCTGCGCGAGCAGATCGTGTTCGCGCAGCACAACCTCGCGTGCGACAGCTCGTTCAACGAGTTCCACCTCGTCGTCGCGCGCGGCGTCGTCACGCACTTCAACCGGACCCTCTCGTACCGCGCGCACCAGGTGATCTACGAGAGCCTCATCCGGCTCGGCTACCTGGGCGTGTCTTCGAAAGAGACGTTGCGGTATACGCCGCACCAGCGGGCGTACGAGGAGCTGGAGGCTACCGAGCGGTTTTATCGGCGCTTGCGCTGAGGGAGAAGGTCGCTCCTAAAGCTCGGCGAAACGAGCGCCGATGTTCACTAGCGTCATCGGGACCCTGACGTCGCTCCTGCCGAAGTATTTCATCTTCGGCAGCTACGTGCCGGTGCTGATCTTCAGCTTCGTGAACCTCGGGATGGTCTATCTGTTCTGGGCTTACGCGCGTTCCGGGATCGAGTTCTGGCTGGGAAAGTCGGCGACGCTCACCGTCGCGGTCGCCTTCGTCGGCACGGTGGTGATCGCGTACGTCATCTCAGCGATCAACGACTTCTTGCGCGAGTTCCTCGAAGGAAAGTACGTGCTGCCGCTGCTGCGCGAGCTGCTCTGCTTGGCCGAGCGCCGCCGCCGCGACGATCTCGGCAAACGCTACGGGGATGCGCGCAGGCACCGCTTCATGCTTAGCGCTGCGGTGCACGAATGGGAACAACAGCTGAGAGATGCGGCGATCGTGCCGCCGCAGGGACCCGCGAAGCCTTACGAGACGGTTCTGAAGAGCCTGCGGAAAACCGTCGCGATCGGCGCGCTCAACCGGAGAGACGGACCGCTGTCGGACCCCAAATTCCTGACTCTTCGCGGCGTCATCCAGGGTGCTGTGGACGCAATGAAGACGGCCATCACCACCCATCTACCGGCTGACGACTGCGAGGTTGAGAGCGATCATCGCGACCTCTTACTGCTGATCGGGGCGATCCTGAACTCGCTCAAGCAGATGGAGTACCAAACCGGAACGGAGCTCTACACGCGGTTCGGCAACGATCCCGTGCGGCCCACCGCGATGGGCAACATCGCCGCCGCGATCCACGCGTATACGATCGGGCGCTACAAGCTCGAGCTGACCGTCTTCTTCAGCCGGTTGCAAACCGTGCTGGTGACGAAGGAAGATAAAGGGTACCCGTTGGTCCTCGACGCGAAGGCGCAGCTCGACTTCTTGGTCGCGTGCTGCTGGTTCAGCTTCGCGTCGACGATCACGTGGATGGTCTTGCTGTTTTATTGGGGCGGGCAGCCGCAAGCGTTTTTCATCGTCGCTATCGCCGGATATGTTCTCGGCGTGGGGTTCTATCTCGGCGCAAGCTCGAACTATCTCGCGTACGCGGAGGTGGTCCGCGCCTCGATCGACGTCAACCGCTTCAGCTTGCTGAAGGCGCTCGACGTGAGGCTTCCCAGCTCGCTGCGCGAGGAACGCAACCTATGGTCGACGATGAGCAGCTTAGCATTCTCCGGCGGCGATAGCATCGAGTTCAGCTTCGAGCACGCCGGCGGCGCCGGGGGCGCAGCGCCAAGCAGCCCCGCGAAAAGCGCCACGACGCCGACGGCGGCCACGTCCGGCGGCGCCCCAGCGGACGACGGCGAGTGAAGATCATCGGGTGGGTTTGGGCGGAGCTCGGCAAGATCAGCCTGTTGTGCAGCCTGTTGTTTTGGACCACGCTCATCTTCGGCTTCTTCCTCAAGTTCATGAGCTACCACATGCATGTTCCGCCTCCGGAAAACCAAGAATTTCTTGCGAAAAAGGCGCTCGCGATCAACCATCGTGTGGTCGAGGGCGATCTCAAGGAAGCCGGGTGGGGCGAGGCGTTCTTGTCGCCAACGCTGACGACTCGCGACGACTTCATCGGCCGCTACGTCCAGGGGCCCGTGAAGATCGACAATCCGCTAGCGATTGAAAATACGCGCGTTGGTCCGAACCTCGTCACCGGAACGGGTAAGGCGATCGTCTGGATCTCGCTTGCCGGCGTGCCGCCGACAGACGTCGCGACCGTGGACGTCGGGGGCAAACTCGACGTGTGCAATGTCGACGGGAACGACCAGTGCGGTAACCCCTACACCGTCAAGGCGATCGCGTGCAACGGCAAGGACCTCGCCGCAGCGACCTGCTCGGCGGCGATTGAAATCGACCGCGGCCAGTTGGCGCACGTGCTCAAGGCGCTCGGCAAGGCCGACGGCGCCGCGAGCGATTCGGCCACTCCCGCCCCCTCCCCCGACGCGAAGCCGCGTACCAAAGCCGAGGATAAAGCGGCGGCCACGGACCAGTCGAGCGTGGCGGACACGCCGGGAATCGGGCCGCCGATCCACGTGGTCGTCCATCATCCCGATCTGCCGGCGCGCGCCCAAGCCGAACGCAAGAAATCGCTCAAGAAGGCCCCGCGAAAATGACGTTTACCGATCTGATCTTGGTAACGGTCCGCGCGCGGCCGGCGGGCCTTTGGACACTGGTGAGCGAGTTCGTCGATAAAGCCCACGTGTTGAAGATATCCGCTCCCAACACGACATGCTGGTCCTACGCCGACGCTATCGAGGCGCGATGCGGCCCGGACGGCGATCCGGACGCGCTACTCTCGCCGGCGAAATGCCTCGTGCCGAGCGCACCGGTCGGCGCGCTCGTGGGAAAGATCGGCGGCAGCATCTCAGGCGCCGCCGACGGCCAGACGTTCGTCGTTGGGAGCTATTGCGTCGTGTCCGTCGCGGCGCCCGGCGGACCGCTCTACCTGACGATCAACGACGAGGCTGCCGGGATGGGAAACAACGCGGGAGCGGTCGACGTGAAAATTCAAATCGCGGATCTTCCGGAAAAGCCGCCCGCGCCGTCCCCTTCCTACGCGGTCGTCGTCAGCTGTGCGACATCGGACGCGGAGAAGCCGAACCCTCGCGGAAGTTGAACGCGACCGCGCGGCGGTCGGGCTGCTGCGTATTTTCGCGTGCCCGATGCACGGCGTAGGCGTGGTGAACGATGCAGTCACCGCGCCGCACCGTCATTGGCGAGAAGCTGAAGGGCGATCTGCCGCCCGGCATCGCCAAGGCGAAATCCGCCGCAGCCGACGTAGCATGCTCCACGACGACCGACGGCACGACGTCCGCGTACTCGAGGCATCCCGCGCTGGGGCCCGCATCGTCCAGCGCCATCCAGAACGACAGCGTCATCACGTCCTTGAAGCGCGCGTCGTAATATGCTTGATCTTGATGCGCGGGCGTGGCCCAGTTGTGGCGTTGCGGCTTGTTGAAATATTCCACCTGCATGGGAACGAACGACCGCCCGATCAGCGCCGCGGCGACCGCGAGCAGCGTGGGGTCGCGTGCGAGCTCGAACAGATCGTCGTTGACGATGTCGAGCTTGTTTGCGAGGACGACGTCGCCGTACGAATTTCGAAAGACCTTGACGGGCGGCACTGCAGCGGCGATCGCAGCCATCGCTGCGGCGAGCAGCGCCTCTTGGCCAGCCGGCGCTACGAAGCCGCGAAGTGCCAGAAAACCCCGTGTGCGCAAGAACTTGCGGCATCTTGCGGCGTCGTCGATGGCAGTCTCCCGGAACATCACCGCCGCGCTCTCGGCATCGCCGCCGCTACCGAATCAGCCCGCGGCGGTATGCGGTGACCGCGGCTTGCGCGCGGTCCGAGGCGGAGAGCTTCTCCAAGATGTCGGCGACGTGGCCTTTCACCGTGCCGAGGCTGACGTAGAGGCGCTCCGCGATCTCGGCGTTGCCGATGCCGCCGGCGATCAGCTTGAGGATATCGGTCTCGCGCGGCGTCAGGGGCGATGATCGCGGCTGAGCCGGCGTTCCATTCAGCTTGCGCAGCACGACGTGCGCGATGCGCGCGTCGAAGTACGCGCCGCCGCCCGCGACCGCGCGGATCGCGTCGATGACGACCGTGGGTTCGGATGATTTGACGCAGTACGCGTCCGCGCCGGCGGCGAGCGCGGCGAGCACCTCGTCGTCGAGCTCGTGCATCGTCAGCACGACGACGCCCGGCGCGTCGGGGGCCGCTTTCAGCTCGCGCGTCAGTGCGATACCGTCCTTGCCGGGGAGGCCGATGTCGATCACGGCCACGTCCGGGCGGGTGCGCGTGACGATTTCGAGGCCCGCGACGCCGTCGGGGGCCTCCGCTACGACGTCGATGCCGGCGCCTTCGAGCGCCGTGCGCAGGCCCGCGCGCACCAGCGCGTGGTCTTCGACCAGGACGACTCGGATCGCGCTCATGGCTGGGCCTTCGGCAGCGACAGCGTGAACACCGAGCCGCGCGGCTCGCGGGGCGCGTAGCGGACGGTGCCGCCGCTCTCCTCGGCGATGCGGCGGACGATGTAGAGGCCCAGGCCGGTGCCGCCGCCCGCGCGCGAAGCGGTCGAGAAGCGCTGGAACAGCGCACTGCGCAATCGCTCCTCGATGCCGTACCCGTCGTCGGCGACGATCGCGTCGACGCGGTCGCGCGAGACGGACAGGCGCAGCGTGACGGTGCCCCCGGACGGCGTGTGCTGCACCGCGTTGGCGACGAGGTTCGCCAGCGCGCGCTTGAGATCGCCGCGGGCCGCGCGGACCGGCGCTTCGACGTTCGCGTCGACGGCCAGCGCGATGCCGCGCGCGTCGCCCATGGCTTGCAGCTCCGAGCCGATCTCGCGCGCGACGGGTCCGAGCTGAATCAGCTCAACGTTCGTGCTGCGGTCGCCGGACTCGAAGCGGGCGACGAGCAGTAGCGTCTCCGCGAGGCCGCGCAGGTCGTCGATGGAGACGAGGCTGTCCCGCAGAACCGTCTCGTAGCGATCCGGGAGCACGCCGTAGGCGCCGTCCACCGCCTGGCGCAGCGTCATCGCGAGCGCGCCGAGCGGCGTGCGCAGATCGTGCGAGAGCGCGTAGACGAGATCGCGGATCACGTCCTGGCGTTCCAGCAGCGCCTCGTTGCGTTCGGCCAACTCGGCGAAAAGCCGCGCCTGGCCGAGTGCGTTGACGGCGAGCGTAGCGAACGCGCGCGCGGTTTGGACCGCGCCGTCGTCCGGCATCTCCGCCTCCGACGCCGCGATGAGCACGCCGAAGCTGGTGCCGCGGTCGGCAACCGGGATCGCGATCGCGCTGCGCGCGCGCAGGCGTTCGAGCACGAAGCGCCCGACCGGGTCGACGCCGCGCACTTCGCTGACGATGCGATCGTCCGCGACGCGGTGGATGAGCGTGGCGATCTCGGACGGCGGCCGCTCGTCGAGCACCTCGACGTCGGCGACGCCGCTGCGCGCGGCGAGGATCTCGTCGTCGGTTCCGCTCGGGTACCAGAACGCGGCGCTCGCGTCGAGCGCTTGCGGGGCTTCGCGGACGATCGCGCGCTTGACGAGGTCGGGCGAAAGCGACGCGCGGATGCGGTCGGCCGCCGCGGCGAGCGTCGCTTCGCGGCGCGCACGTGCTTCCTGCGCGGCGAGCCGGCCGACGCGCTCCGCGCGCTCCTGCACCGCGGTGCTCAGGTAGCCGACGAGCACGATCGACAGCATCGAGAGCAGCCGATTGCCGGCGCCGATCGCGTCCCACCGATAGCCGTCCTGCGCGGCGTTGATGATGCCGGCGGTGGCGTCGGCGACGAGCGCGGCGACGACCAGCGACGTGGTGAGCCGGCGGCTCTGCGTGAGCGCCGCGAGCACGATCGGGACGTCGAGCACGATCGCGATGACCAGGCTCTGCGGCGTCAGCGCGTCCGCGACGAACGTGACGAGGAGCAGCGCGTAGGCGGCGATGGCGACGGCTCGCGAGCGCACGATCAGCGGTTCGGGGAGCCGTGAAGCTGCCCTGCGAAAGCCCTCGCGTGCGAGAGAGGCGCTCGACCGCGGCGGAGGTGCTCGTCGAGCTCGGGCTGACACCGAAGCTCACGATCTATCTCGGCGGCGCGCCTGGGGCGGGCAAGACGCACCGCTTGATCGCGGACGCGCTCGGCGAGGCGAAAGCGGGCCGGCGCGTCGCGATCGGCTGGGTCGAGATGAAGGGGCGGCCGCAACTCGAGACGCTCGCGGCGTCGCTGCCGCGCATCCCGCCCAAGCGGTTCGCCGCCGCCGTGACGAGTATCGAAGACTTCGACCTCGAAGCCGCGCTCGCGAGCGACTACGAGACGATCGTGCTCGACGAGCTCGCGCACACGAACCCCGCCGGAGCGACGCACACGAAGCGCTGGCAGGAGGCGCTCGCGCTGCGCGACGCGGGCAAGTCGGTGCTCGGCGCCTTCAACGTGATGCACTTGGACACCGTCGCCCCGGTCGCCGAGCGCATCGTCGGCCATCCGATCCGCGAGCTCGTCCCGATCGCGTTCTTGCGCAAGGCCGATCGCGTCATCGCCCTCGACGTCGCGCCGTCGATTCTCGAGTCGCGGCTGCGCACCGGCCGCATCGTGCGCGACGAGGACGTCGAGCGCGCCGCAGCGGGATCTTCCAGCCCAAGAACCTGAGCATGATGCGCGAGCTGCTGCTGCGCGTGGTCGACGATCTCACGATCCCGGTCGTCGCGCCCAGCAAGGTCTCGATCGCGCTCGCCGTGGTTGCCGGGCCCGGTGATCCCGAACCGTTCGTGCGCCGCGCCGCGGCGTTCGCGGACGCGCTCGATCTCGCGCTGGAAGCGACGGGCCTCGACGGCGTGGACCGCGACCGGCTCGCGGCGGCGGCGCTGGGCGCGGACGGCGGCGTCATCCCCACACCGCCGGGCTTGGCGCGCGGTACGCTGCGCGACGTGCGCGCATCGCTGCTCGTCGTTCCGCGCGGCCCGCTCGCGGACCGCATCCTGGAACGGCCGGTCGACCGCGACGTACTCATCGCCGACCCCGCGGGCGCGTCGGTCCGGTCGGCGTCGCAAGGCGGCCGCCATCCATACGGCACCGCGCTGGGCGACCGGCTGCGCATCGGCTACGGGAAGCTGACGATCTACCTCGGTTCCGTCGCCGGCAGCGGCAAGACGTACGCGATGCTGGATCGCGCGCACCAGCTGATCGACGACGGCGTCGACGTCGTCGCCGGGCTGGTCGAGACGCATGGCCGGGCCGGCACGATCGAGCAGCTCACGGGAATCGAGCAGATCCCGCGCCGGCCCAACGGCGAGCTCGACCTCGAGACACTGCTGCTGCGGCGGCCGCAGGTCGCGCTGATCGATGAGCTCGCACATACCAACCTCAGCGCGGGCGCGCGCGCGAAGCGCTACGACGACGTGATCGCGGTGCTGCGAAGCGGCATCGACGTGCTGACCACGCTCAACGTGCAGCATTTCGAAGGCGTCGGCGACGCGGTTGCGCGCCTCACCGGCACGCGCGTGCGTGAGACCCTTCCCGACAGCGTGCTGGAATTCGCCGACGAGGCGATCTTCGTCGACGTGACGCCGGACGTGCTGCGGCAACGGTTGCGCGAAGGGAAGATCTACCGCGCCGACCGGATCGATGCAGCCCTGTCGAACTTCTTTCGCACCGAGAATCTGGCTGCGCTGCGCGAGCTCGCCGTGCGCGAGATGCTGCGCGCCCGCTCGGAGCGGCGGCGCGAGCGCCCGTTCGCGCGCGTCGTCCTCGGCGTTGCGCCGCGCGAGCGCGACGTCGAGCTCATCGAACGCGCTGGGCGGCTGGCGAAGCGGCTCGACGTCGACCTGCGCGTCATCGCGATCACGCCCCGCGACGATCCGGCGACGCGCGCCGCGGTCGACGCGCTCGCACGCGCGACGAACGCGGTGCACGGCTCGTTCGTCGCCGGCGTGGCGCCCGATGCGGCAGTGAGCATCGTGCAGATGCTCGCCGCGGGCGACGTGCTCGCGGTTGAGTCGCCGCGCAGCCGCCCGCGCCGGTTCTTCACGAAGCCGTCGTTTGCCGTGCGCGCGCTCGCAGCCGGTGCGCGCGAGCTGCTCGTCCTCGCGCCGCGGCCCGCGGCGGAGCAGCAGTAGCCGTCAGAAATAAAAGCTCGCGCCGAAACCGACCGCGTTGTACTTGCCGGTCGCTGCGGTGGGTGACGTGGCGAACGACGCGTCGAGTTGCACGCGCGGGCCTAGGTCGCGGTACACCGCGAACAAGTATTGCGTGCGCGTCGGCGTGTCGGGCCCGAGCGCGTGCGAGAACTGCGCGACCTCGAGGTTGAGGCCGCTGGAGTTCGGCAGCGAGACGCCCAGCACGAGCGACGGAACGAACGACGACCAGCGCTGCGGGCCGTTGGTCAGGGAGTTCGTCGCGAGCGTCGTCGCCAGCGAGAAGACCGGGCTGAGCGTGTAGCCGGCGTTGAGCGCGTACGTCGAGTTCGTTCCGTTGGCGGAGAAACCGTTCGTGCCGGTCGGCGCGGTGAAAAACGCCTGGCCGCCGTAGTTGAACTTCGGCGTGTAGCCGAAGACGTATTTCAGCCCGGCGCCGACGTCGGTGCTCCCGGTGACGACGCCGCCGGAGTTCGTGCGGTTGATCCCGGGCGGCGCGATCTGCAATTCCAGCGCCGGAATCTTCGTTCCGATGCGGATCAGCGTCTGCGGGTACGCGACGGCGTTGCCGCCGCCGTTGGTGCTCGTGTTGAGGTACCCCATCTCGACTTCCACGTGGTTCGGGCGCACCGTGCACACGGAGTTCGTCACCGACGGGCGCGTCACGATCGCAGCGATCGACGTGCATGGGTCGTTGGCGCCGAACGCCGGCCCGATGGGATTGGGCGCAGCTGAAGGCGCGGGCGACGGCGACGCGGCCGGCGCAGGGTCGGCGACGGCGGCGTGCGACGAGCCGAGGGCGACGGCCATCGTCATGGTGACGGCGCCGGCTATCATGCGCAGAAACCGTGGCGAACGGGGACGAATCACTTCGCGGATGCTCCTTGCGCGTCGAGCGCGCGGTTCAATTCCAGGACGTTCACGTGCGGTTCGCCCAGCAGCCCGAACTGGCGTGGGATGACGTGCGACGTCACGAGCGCTCGCACGGCGTCGGCCGTCGTGCCGCGCGCTTTCGCAACGCGCGGCACTTGGTAGTATGCGCCTTGCGGTGAGATGTCGGGATCGATACCGCTGGCGCTCGACGTGACGAGGTCCATCGGGATCGGTTCGGCCGCGTCGGGGTTCGCTTTCTTCAGCGCCGCGATCGCGCTCATGGTGGCGTCGATCAGCTTCTTGCTCGTCGGTCCGAGGTTCGTGCCGCCGGTTGCGGTGGGATCGTAGCCTTTGCCGGCGGCGGAGGGACGGCCCTGAAAATACCCGGGCTTCGTCCAGTTCTGGCCGACCAGTTCCGATCCGATCACCTTGCCGCTCTTATCCACGACGAGCGAGCCTTCCGCCTGATGGTGGAACAGCACGGTGCCCAGCGCCCAGATCACGACGGGGTAGATCAGCCCGAGCGCGACGACGGTGACGACGGTGTAGAGCACCGATGTCGTGATATGCCGCAGCGTGTTGTCGCGCGCTGCTTCCGGCGTTTGTTGCGTGGCGGCCATGGTTACTGCGCTCCCGTGAGGTGGAGTCCGACTAAGACCAGGTCGATCGCCTTGATGCCGATGAACGGCACGATGATGCCGCCGAGACCGTAGACCAGGACGTTCTCGCGCAGCACGGCGTTCGCACCGCGCGGGCGGTATGCCACGCCGCGCAGCGCGAGCGGGATCAACGCGACGATGATGAGCGCGTTGAAGATGATCGCGGCGAGGATCGCGCTGTGCGGTGTCGCGAGGCGCATCACGTTGAGCGCCGCCATCGCGGGGTACGCGGCGGTGAACATCGCGGGCAGGATCGCGAAGTACTTCGCGACGTCGTTCGCGATCGAGAACGTCGTGAGCGAGCCGCGCGTCATCAGCAGCTGCTTGCCGATCTCGACGACCTCGATCAGCTTGGTGGGATCCGAATCGAGGTCCACCATGTTGGCGGCCTCTTTGGCGGCCTGCGTCCCGCTGTTCATCGCGACGCCCACATCGGCTTGCGCGAGCGCGGGGGCGTCATTGGTGCCGTCGCCCGTCATCGCGACGAGCCGGCCTTCGGCCTGCTCGCGCTGGATCAGCGCCATCTTCGTCTCGGGGGTGGCTTCCGCGAGGAAGTCGTCGACGCCGGCGTCGCGCGCGATCGCGCCGGCGGTGAGCGGGTTGTCACCGGTGATCATCACCGTGCGAATCCCCATCGCGCGCAATCGGTCGAAGCGGACGCGCATGTTGGGCTTCAGGATGTCCTTCAGCGCGATGCAGCCCATGATGCGACCGCGCTCGGCGAGCAGCAGCGGCGTGCCGCCCGCGCGCGCGATCTTCTCCACCTCCGCGGCCAGCACGTCGGTGGCAACCGCGACGGAGCCCGTGCTCGCGGTCTGGGTGACCCACGCGCGGACCGCGTCGGGCGCGCCCTTGCGGAACTGCGCACCGTCCGCGTAATCGACGCCCGACATGCGGGTGTACGCGCTGAACGGAACGACCGTCGTGCCCGGCGGGAGCGCGCTCCGCGCGCTGCGCGAGCCCGCGAGCAGCATCAGGGAGCGGCCTTCGGGCGTTTCGTCGGCGAGCGACGCGAAGTAGGCGGCGCGGTACACCGCGGCCTCGTCGGTGCCCGGCGCCGGGATGATCTCGGTCGCTTGGCGGTTGCCAAGCGTGATCGTCCCGGTCTTGTCGAGCAGCAGCGTGTCGACATCACCGGCGGCCTCGACCGCGCGGCCCGACATGGCGAGCACGTTGCGCTGCAGCACGCGGTCCATGCCCGCGATGCCGATGGCGCTGAGAAGTCCGCCGATCGTGGTCGGGATGAGGCACACGAGCAGCGCGATCAGCACGACGACGCTGGGCGTGGCGCCCGCGTAGACCGAGAACGGCGCCAGCGTCGCGACCGCGATGACGAAGATGATCGTGAGGCCCGAGAGCAGGATGGAGAGCGCGATCTCGTTGGGCGTCTTCTGGCGCTGCGCGCCTTCGACCAGCGAGATCATGCGGTCGAGGAACGACTCGCCTGGATTCGCGCTCACGACGTAGACGATGCGGTCGGAGAGGACGCGCGTGCCGCCGGTCACCGACGACCGGTCGCCGCCGGCTTCGCGGATCACGGGCGCAGACTCGCCGGTGATGGCCGACTCGTCCACCGATGCCGCGCCTTCGACGATCTCGCCGTCCGTCGCGATGAGCTCGTTCGCCTCGGCGACGACGCGGTCGCCGCGGCGCAGCTGCGAGGCGGAGACGCGCTCCTCAGCGACGGCCTGTTTCGCGAGCGTGGAAAAGTCCATGAGCCGGCGCGCCGTCGTCTCCGTCTTCGTGCGCCGCAAGAACTCGGCTTGCGCCTTGCCGCGGCCTTCGGCCATCGCTTCGGCGAAGTTGGCGAAGAGCACCGTGAACCACAGCCATGCAGAGATCGCGATGTCGAACGACGCCTGGCCGTTGTGCGCGTCGCGGAACGCGAAGAAGACCGACACGAGCGCACCGGCCTCGACGACGAACATGACCGGGTTGCGCAGCTGCACCCGCGGATCGAGTTTGACGAACGAACCGCGGATCGCCGGCCAGACGATCGCGGGATCGAGCAGCGAGCGTGAACGCGTAGCCACTAGAAGACCTTCCCTTGCAGGTTCAGCAGATGCTCGACGACCGGTCCGAGCGCGTCGGCCGGGAAGAACGTGAGGGCGCCGACGATGACGATCACGCCGATGAGCAGAACGACGAACACCGGCGACGTGGTCTGGAACGTTCCGGCGGTCGTCGCGACGGTGTGTTTGCGCACGAGCGAGCCGGCTAGCGCGAGCACCGGGATCATGATCGCGATGCGTCCGAACAGCATCACCACGCCGCCCGAGACGTTCCACCACGTGTTAGGCGAGAGCCCGGCGAACGCCGAGCCGTTATTGTTGACCATCGATGAGTAGGCGTACAAAATCTCGCTGAACCCGTGCGGTCCGGCATTGTTGAGCGTCGCCAAGCCCGCGGGCAGCACGGACCCGAGAGCGGCGGGGATAAGCGCGAAGACTGGGACGACGAGCGCCGCAAGGATCGCGAGCTGCACTTCGCGCCGCTCGATCTTCTTGCCGAGATACTCCGGGGTACGCCCCACCATGAGGCCCGCGATGAACACCGTGAGGATGGCGTAGCAGATCATCCCGTAGAAGCCCGAGCCGACGCCGCCGAACACCACCTCGCCCAGCTGCATGTTGAACATCGGGACGAGCCCACCCAGCGCGGTGAACGAGTCGTGCATCGCGTTGACGGCGCCGCACGACGTGTCCGTCGTCATCGTCGCGAAAAGCGCCGATGCGGCGATTCCAAAGCGCGTTTCCTTGCCCTCGAGGTTGCCGCCGGGGACGCCGAGCGCGTGGACGATGGGGTTTCCAAAGGCCTCGGCTGCATACGCTGCCGTGAAGCCCACGACGAACAGCGCCGTCATCGCGGCGAACAGCGCCCACCCCTGGCGCTGGTCGCGCACGAAGCGCCCGAACGTGTACGTCAGCGCGCCGCCGATCAGAAAGATGCAGACGAGCTCGAGCAGGTTGGAGAAGCCCGTCGGGTTCTCCCACGGCGACGCGGAGTTCGCGTTGACAAAGCCGCCGCCGTTGGTGCCGAGCTCCTTGATGATCTCCATCGACGCCATCGGCCCTTGCGGGATCGACTGCTTCGCGCCTTCGATCGTCGTCGCGCCGGTGTAGCTCGCGAAGTTTTGCGGCACGCCCTGCCACACGAGCAGGAGCGCGCCCACGACCGCAATCGGCAGCAGCACGTAGAGCACCGTGCGCGTGAGGTCGACCCAGAAGTTGCCGATCGTCGTGCCGCTGCGCCGCGCCACTGCGCGCATCAGCGCGACGGCGATCGCGATACCGGTCCCGGCCGAAACGAACATGTGCCAGCCCAGGCCGGCCATCTGCGACAGATAGCTCATCGTCGACTCGCCGGAGTAAAACTGCCAGTTCGTGTTCGTCATGAACGAAACGGCGGTGTTCCAGGCGAGGTCCGGCGCGAGGTTGCCGAAGCCTTGCGGGTTGAGCGGCAAAAATGCTTGCACGCGAAGCAGTACGTACAGGTAGATCAAGCTCACGAGGCTGAACGCGACGACGGCGAATGCGTAGTTCTTCCAGCCCATCTCGCGCGTCGCATCGACGCGGCAGATGCGGTAGAGACCACGTTCGACGGGCGCAAGCACCGGCGACAGGAACACGCGCTCGCCCCGGAAGACGCGCGCCATGTAGGCACCCAGCGGCTTGACGAACACACAGACGAGCGCAAACACGAGGGCCGCTTGCAGCCACCCGACGATGGTCATCGCAGCTTGCTCCTAAAAGCGTTCCGGACGCAGCATCGCGTACGTCAAGTAGACGAGCGCGGCGATGGCGAGCAAAAGCCCCACGATCAGATCGGCGTTCATACCTTGGCGCAGCCGATCACGTAGCGGTCCAGCTGCCAGAACGAGACGGCCGTCAGAACGACGAGCGCGATCTCGAGCACGACGGGATTCATCGCGCCAATGATATCGCCGCGCGCGGCGCGGCGGTATCCGCCGGGCGGCTAAACCTTTCGGCTAGCCAGGCGCTAGCGGCCGGGCGGGTTCGTTCCGGTCGCGCGGCGGCGCGTGACCGGCAGCGTCACGGTCGTCGTGGTCCCCCCGTCGTGATGGCGCACCCGCAGATCGCGGCCAAACGCCGCAACGAGGAACAGCCCGCGGCGCGACTCGGCGAAGTCGCCCGGCAGGTGCACGTCGTCGATCGCGTAGCCAGGGCCGGAGTCGCCGACCTCGAGGATCGCAACGAGGCCGTTCCAGCGCAAGCGCACGTCGATCGCGCCCGGCGCGTGGCGCGCCACGTTGCCGAGCAGCTCGCCAAAGATCAGCTCGGCACCGTCCACGTCGGAGCAGCTGCCGTCGACTTGCGTGGTGAGGTAGCGCTGGAAGATCGTGCGGGCGTTGTTCGCAAGCGATGCGTCCGCGATGCGGAAGCTGAATCCGCTGCTGTCGGCTTTGAGGGTCCACCCCGCCGCTTCCGGCGGCCTCCCATGCGGGATGCGCTCCACGAGGATCGTTTCTACCCGCTCAAGGCGAGGTGATCCCGCTACCCGGGCTGCGCCCTTTTGGATGCGGCTGGTACGTTAAGTCTCTGGCAACTCGCCCGGCAACGGAAGCACCCTCCCCAATTCTGTCCAATGCATGCTAGGTAGGAGGGGCCGCCGGTGGCCTACGAGGTGATCAAACGCGTGAGCGGGCGCGCCTACCGTTATCGGGTCGAGAGCTTTCGCGACCCCGAGACGCGCCGCGTCCGCGGCCGGTGGACGTACCTTGGCCGCGTCGATCCGGCCGATGCCGGGCTGCCCGAACGGCCCGCGAAGCTCAGCTCGCGCGACCGCCTACTCGACGCCGTGGCGCGGCTGCTGGCGACCAGCGACGCCGAGACGCTGTCGGCCGGGGCGATCGCTCAAGAAGCCGGCGTCGCGTACGGCACCTTCTACCGGTACTTCGCCGACCGCGCGCACGCCGTTCGTGAAGCGCTCCTGCGCCGCGGCCCGTCGCTGGGCAACGTCACGGCGCGCTTCGGCGAGCCACCGGGGACGCGAGCGGAGGAGCGCGAGCGCATCGCGAGCTGGCTGCGCGAGGTGGCCGACGTCGGCCGCGGCGAGCGCGGCGTCGTGCGCGCCTGGCACGTGTACTCCAACGCCGACGAGATCGTGGTGCGCGCGCGCCGTGAGGCGGTCGCAGCGGCGGTGGACCGCGTCACCGCGTACCTCGACGCGCTGCGGGAAGCCGGCATCAGCACCACCTCGTCGCCGCGCTTCGCCGCATACGCGCTCGTCGCGCTGGTCGTCGCGCTCGGCCGCGACGCAGCGCTCGAAGGCGACGCCGGCGAGGCTCAGGTCGCCGGGCTGGTCGCGCTGGCGCACGAGCTCTGCGGCCTGGCGTAGCGCCGTCGTAGGACGCGCCCCCGTCGCACCGAACCGGCCGCGAATGCTCGCGCGCCGTTTTCTCATCGCCGTTGCCGCCGGCGTCTCGCTCGCCGCACCGGCGTCCGCGGACGCGACCCGCTACCGGCCGGCGGCGCCGGCAATCGAGGCCGTGCTCAAGGCGGCGCCCATCCCGTTCGTCGTGGTCGGGCCCCGGCGCGACGTCATCGCGATCGAGACGCCGCTGCGCTACCCGCCCGTCGCCGACCTCGCACGGCCGATGCTGCGGCTGGCGGGGCTGCGCATCGATCCGGTCACCAACGGCATCCACCACTCCTCGGCGGCCACCTCGCTGGCGTTCGAGCGCGTCGCCGACGGGCGCGTGGCGCGCGTCGCGCTGCCCGCCGGCGCGCACGTCACGGCGCTGGCGTTTTCGCCCGACGGCTCACGGTTCGCCGTCACCAACGCCACGCCGCACGGCACGGAGCTGTGGCTCGGCACGACTGCCAATGCGCGCGCGGCCCGCGTCGCGAACCTCGCGGTGAACGACGTGTTCCGCAACCCCGTGCGCTGGCTGCCCGACGGTGCGCACGTCGTGGTGCGTGCGGTCGACCGCACGGGTCCGCCGCCTGCATCCGGCGTCGCCGGCGGACCTGCCGTGCAAGAGACGGCGGGCGCCGCCGGCCAGATCGTCACGTACGAAGATATGCTCGCGAACGCGCAGGACGAAGCACTGTTCGCCTACTACGGCACGTCGCGCATCGACCTGGTCGACGCGCGCAACGGCGGCGTCGTGAAGACGCCCGCACGCGGGATGTATACGAACGTCTCTGCGTCGCCCGACGGCCGCTACATGCTGGCCGACCGCGTCCATCCGCCGTTCTCATACTTGTTTCCGTACGAGCGTTTCCCGCACGCGGTCGACGTGCTCGACGCGCGCGGCGTGCGGGTGAAGACGGTCGCGGATCTGCCGCTGGCGGACCGCGTCCCCGCCGACGGCGTCCCGACTGGGCCGCGCGACATCGCGTGGAAGCCGTCGTCGCCCGCGACGCTGGCGTGGCCGGAAGCGCTCGACAACGGCGATCCGCGCAACGAGGCGGCGGCACGCGACCGCATCGTGATGCTCGCGGCGCCGTTCACCGCGGCCCCCGCCGAGCTCGCGCGCACGGCGGCGCGCACGTACGGGGTGATCTGGCTGGACCGTGACGAGCGCGCGATCGTGACGACCTACGACAGCGCGACGCGCACGCGAACGGTGCTGCTGGCCGACGCGCGCAGCGCGGCAACGGCGCCGCACGTGCTCTCGTCGACGCGCGACGGCGATTTCTACAGCGACCCTGGCACGCCGGTCGTGGCGTATGCGACGAGCGGTCACGTCGTGATCGACCACGCCGGCGACGCGATCTGGCTGCGCGGCGCCGGCTTCGGCGCCGAGGGCCGGCGACCGTTCCTCGACCGGCTCGACCTGCGCAGCGGCGAGAAGACGCGCGTGTTCCGCTCCGAACTGAACCCGCTGGAGACGCCGCTCGTCCCGCTCGATGCGGACGCTTCGCGCATCCTGACGCAGCGCGAGTCGCCCGCCGATCCGCCCAACGTCTTCGTGCGCACGCGCGCGAGCGGCACCGAGCGCGCGCTCACCGCGTTCACCGATCCCACGCCGCAGCTGCGCGCAATCGGCCGCCGCGTCGTCAGCTACAAACGACCCGACGGCGTCGCGATGTCGTTCACGCTCTACACCCCACCCGGTTGGAAAGAAGGCACGCGCCTGCCGACGCTCGTGTGGGCGTATCCGCTGGAGTTCCTCGATCGCGGCACCGCGTCGCAGAGCACGAACACGACGCAGAACTTCGTCACGGTGAGCGGCGCGTCGCAGGTCTTCATGACGCTGGCGGGCTACGCCGTGCTCGACAACGCGTCGATGCCGATCGTCGGCGACCCCAAGACCGTCAACGACACCTACGTCGAGCAGCTTACCGCCGACGCGAAAGCGGCGATCGACGAAGCCGTGCGCATCGGCGTGACCGATCCCGATCGCGTTGCCGTGGGCGGCCACTCGTACGGCGCGTTCATGACCGCCAACCTGCTGGCGCACACGCGCTATTTCAAAGCCGGCATCGCGCGCAGCGGTGCCTACAACCGCACCCTGACGCCGTTCGGCTTCCAGAACGAACGCCGCAGCTACTGGGACGCGACGGAGCTCTACACCAAGATGTCGCCGTTCACGTACGCGAACGCGATCAAAGACCCGCTCTTACTGATCCACGGCATGGCCGACGACAACACCGGCACGTTCCCGATCCAGTCGGAACGCCTCTACGCGGCGATCCAAGGCAACGGCGGCACCGCGCGGCTCGTGATGCTGCCGTACGAGGCGCATGGCTACGTGGGCCGCGAGACGGTCGAGACGGTGCTAGCGGAGATGGTGGACTGGCTCAACCGCTGGCTGGGGCCGGGCCGCACGGCGCGCGCCGGGTCTTAGCGCGCGCTGCGCGCGAGCGCTGCGCGGCGCTGGCGGTCCCAGCTCGCCCGCGTCAGCGTGAACAGCAGTACGTCGACGTGGCGGCCGCGGATCACGGCGCCGCCGCGCAGCATGCGGTCCTCGCGAAAGCCCGTGCGGTCGAGCACCGAGCGCGACGCGCCGTTCTCGGGGACGATGCACGCCTGCACCTCGTCGAGATCGGCCGTTTCGAACGCTTCGTCGATCACCGCGCCGAGCGCTTCGCTCGCGAAGCCCTTGCCGCGCGCGTCCGTCACGAGGCTGTAACCCACTTCGCCGATGCGCGGCGTGCGGTCGTTCACGCGCAGCGAGATCCAGCCGATCGGCGCGGCGGGATCACCGGCTTTGAGCAGCCACTCGAAGCGGCCCGTCGCGCCGCCACGCAGGTGCTTGGGGCGCGTGCGCACTTGGCGCTCGAACTCCTCGGCGCGCACGCGCGGGATGTCCTGGAACTTGCGCAGGTCCGGTCCGTTGAGCACTTCCCACAACTCGCGCGCGTTGCGGCCGTCGACCGGTGCGAGCGTGACGCGCTGCGCGTGCAGCAGCCTCATCGTGCGAGCGATGCGTCCGTGAAACCGCGCACCAACTGCGCGCCGCTCTCGTCGCGGGTGGTTTCGAAGCTGACCTTGTCGCCCGGCCGCGCGAGCAGCACGTCGGGCCCGGCGGGATCGACGATCGTGTACACGCCGCGCCGGTCGCGCAGCGTGAACCACACGCGCCCCGCGGCGTACGCGAAGCGGTCGATCGTCCCGTTCACGCGCGGCGTGCCCGCACCGGCCGCGGTGCGGTCGCCCAGGAACGCGCGGTACGATGCGAACGCGTCCTCTGCGGGCGACGACGCGGTCGTGCTGCCCACGACGACGTGCCCGCCCGCGGCCTGCGCGAGCGCGAGCGTCTGGAACTTGCCGTTGTCGGCGACCGCGGGCACCACCCACGTATTCTGCCCGAATAGCACGTACAGCACCGGTTGGGTGGGGAGCAGCCGACCTTGCTTGATGATCGGGTTGCCGCCGACGGCATCCTCGGCGGCTTTGGAGTTGTACTCGCCGCCGCTGGACGTGTAGTACGTCAGCGCTCCGGTACGGCTGTCGGTATAGGTGAAACCCGTCATCGACGCGTCGGTGCGGTTGGGCGATGTATGGTCGACGAACCACACGAAGCGGCCGTCGGCGAGCAAAATCCCGAACACGTCGTTGCGCGCGGACAGGTGCACGTCGCGCTTGGTGATCGCCGCGTTCCACCAGCCGTGCACGTAGCGGCCGAACCAGTCGTTGTACTCGACCACCAATTGGGGCGGATACACGCGGCTCACCCATTTCGGCAAGCGGTCGAAGTCTGCGCGCGGGATGCGCTCCATCGCGCCGGTCGCGGGGTCGACGATCACGACGGCGGTGACCTTCTCGCCGCTCCAGCCGATCGTGGGCCGGCCTAGCGTGACAAGGTAGCGCGGGTTGCCCTGAGCGTCGAGCTGCAGCGTCTCTTCGAGCAGCAGCTCGGTGCCGTATTGCAGCCACACGTGGCGGCGCAAGTTCGCGTTGAGTAGTGCGGACGGCACGTAGGTCAGCGGCGCGCGGGCGCGCAGCTCGGCCGCCTTGTCGGGATTCTCGGCGTCGACGATGACGACGCCGGGCGAGCTGCGCCGCGACAGCCACTGCACGGGGCCTTGGAAATCGAGCGGCGCGACCCAGACCAGGTGATCGTTCTCGGACTGCACGTTGTACGTGCCGACGCGGTAGTACGCGCCCAGCTGCCCGACGACTTTCTCGCCGGCGAAGACCGCGGACTCCTCGGGCACCACGCGCACGTGGCGCGGATCGGCGGCGGGCGCGCCGCTGGTGGACGTCGTCGCGCCGACGAGATCGCGCAGGCCGCTCGCGTCGACCACCGGCGCGATCCACAGCACCAGCGTGAAGACGCCGACGATCCCGATCGCGAGCGCCAGCGGCCACACGGGCGTGCGGCGCAGCGAGACGATGCGGCGCGAGATCACCATCGTGCGCGCCGCCGTGGCCGACGTGATCAGCACGTTGGGCACCAGCGTGAGCAGCAGCAGCGAGAACGCCTGCGGGAACACCAGCGGCGGCATCGCGACGTAGCAGTACACGGCCGCGGCCGGAACGCCCACGGCAAGCCGCCGGAGCTGGCCCCGCCACCACCCGCGCGAGAAGTCCAGGTTGACGAGCCCCAGCGAAAGGAACACCGTGCCGAGCAGCCAGATCACGCTCGCTCGGCCTACGCCCTCCCCTTGCCGCGCGCCTCCTTTCGCGTGAATGACGTGCGGAGGTGACCATGCAGGTCCGATACAGCGGCACGGTGACGACGCCGCCGAGCTTCTTCTATTCGAAGCACTCGCACCGCGAGCACGAGCAGTTCGACGTCCGCGCCGACGACGGTTCGGCGTTCCGGGTGGTCGACAACGTCACGCTCGCGCCGCGCGTCCCGGCTCATCCCGGCGACCGCGTCACCGTCGCGGGCGAGCTCATCCGGTTTCACCATGGTGCGGCCCGTCCGATCGTGCACTGGACGCATCACGATCCGCGCGGCCGCCACCCGGACGGCTTCATCGCGCTCGGCGGCCGCGTGTACGCGTGAGGATGTGAAAAAGGGGAGAATCGCTTCTCCCCTCGTTCGTGCGTTACGGGCCGGCGTCGCGCTTAGCGGCGCCCGCCCTTCTTCGCGGCGGATTTCTTCGCGCCGCCGGTGCTCTTCTTGGCGCCGGCGCTCTTCTTCGCGCCGGCCGCGCCCTTGCGGGCCGGTGCCGCCGCGGCCTTGCGCGCGGGGGCCGCCTTCGACGTGGATTTCTTCGCTGCGGACTTCTTCGCGCCGGATTTCTTCGCGCCGGCCTTCTTCGCGCCGCCGCGGCCCGGCTTGGCCGTGCCGACGGCTTCCTTGAGGCTGCGGCCCGCGATGAACTTCAGCACGCGCTTCGCGGGGACGTTGACGGGCTCGCCCGTTTGCGGGTTGCGGGCGACGCGCGCCGCGCGGTCGCGGATCTTGAACTGCCCGAACGGCGTGAGCTGCACCTTGTCGCCGGATTTGAGCACGGAGGTGATCCGGTCGAGCAGGGCCTCGACGAGCTCGGTTATCTGGCGCCGGGGAAGCTCGAACTCATCGGCGAGCTCGCGGGCCAGTTCGTTTTTGGTCATGGGGTCCTTTCGTACGCGCGTTTCGGCTCAGGGGCGAGCCGTGTTACTGGGCAGTATACGCCCAAAAACCGTTATTTCCGGCAATTTTTGCTTATTTTTGCGGAAAAAGCCCATCCAGCGTGACGAAGCGGTAACCGCGGGCGCGCAGCGCGGCGATCACGCGCGGCGTCAGCGCCGCTTCGTAGGCGCGCGCGCCCGTGTCGCCGCGGCCCTGGTCGCCGTCGTGCAGCACCACGATCGCACCGTCGCCGACGCCGCGCAGTAGCCTTTCGGCGAGCACGCTGGGAGCCGCATTCGGGGACGTCTCCTCCAGCATCGCGCTCCACAGCGCGACGCGCATGTCGTGGCGGCGCGCGGCGTCGAGCACCGCGGCGTTGCGCGCGCCGAACGGCGGGCGCAGCCAGTGCGCGTGGCCGCCGGTCGCCGCGGCAATCGCCGCGTTCGCGCGCTCGAGTTCAGCGTCGAGCGCGCGCGCGGAAAGCAGCGCGTTGAGGTGCGGGTGCGTGTCGGAGTGGTTTTCGATCTGGTCGCCGTCCGCGCGCATGCGGCGCAGCAGCGCCGGCTCGCGGCGCGCAGCGCGCCCGACCACGAAGAACGTGGCCGGCACGTGCTCGCGCTCGAGCACGTCGAGCACGCGGTCGGTGACGCCGCGCGTCGGACCGTCGTCGTACGTCAGCGCGACGACGTGCCCGGCGCCGTGCGTGACCACGGGCTGGAACGCGCCGGCGCGCGGCGACTCGACGACTTCGTACAATTCGAAACATCCCGCGGCGAGCAGCGCGAGCGCCACGAGCACGCGCAGCGGGTTCACGTGCGGCACCTGCGGGTGCTCACGAGCGGCACCTGCGGGTGCTCACGAGCGCAGCAGCTTCTCCCGCGCCGCGGCGACCGTCTTCTTGAAACGCGGCGGCCCGAACGATGCGAACTCGTCGACGATCTTCTGATAGCGCGCGTCGGCGATCGACGTCGACTGCAGCGTCACCAAGTTCGGTACCGGCTTGTTCTTGTCGAGATGGATGTGATATTGCCGCCCCGCCGTGGTCGCGAGGTAGTGCGGGTCGGTGAACGTGAACTTGTGCGAGCCGCTGCGGTCGCCGGCAATCTGCGCGACGGAGACGGTGTAGACGTTGTCCGTCGTGCCTCGCAGCGGGCGCGTCTGCAGCTGCCAGATGCCGTCTTGCACCAGCTTCTCGAACGCAAACGTCACGTCGTAGCCGGGGATATTCTCGGTGAATTTCGCGATCCGCGTGCCCGCGCGGTTCTGCGCGGTGTATGACGCGGTGGACGTGCCGTTGACGTTGTCGAGCCGCCACTCCTCGCGCGCGATCGCACCCTTGTCGTGCGTGATCGCCTCGCCGAAGTGCAGCTCGGAGCGCTGGTTGCGCACCTGCTGGACGGCGTGAAAGCGTGAGGTCTCGTCCTTGTAGAACACCCGCCAGCCAACGATCAGCCCGATGATCGCAAGGACGATGGCGAAAACGGTGGTAGGGAAGCGGCGCATCGTCTTCTACAACGTTTTTCGAGGCGGGGAAGTGTCAGCGGTGCGCATCGAGGACCTGGTTGACCACGGCGTCGGCCGCCTTGTTCTCCTTGCGAGGGACGTGGCGCACGTCCACCCGGCCGAACTTGCGCAGCAGCGCCTTGGCCTCGGCGTGCAGTGGGATCAGCCCCGGGTGCTTCACGCGGTAGGCGCCGCTGAGCTGCTTGACGACCAGCTCGGAGTCGAGCCGCACCGTGAGGTCGTCGACGCCGCGCGCGAGCGCCGCCTTGAGCCCATCGAGCAGCCCCGTCCACTCCGCGACGTTGTTCGTCGTGACGCCCAAGAACGTCCCGATCTCTTCGAGCACCTCACCGTCGTCGGCGAACAGCACGGCGCCGGCGGCGGCCGGACCGGGGTTGCCGCGGGAACCGCCGTCGGCAAAGAGCGTGGCTTTCACGAGGAAAGGGACAACCACGCCGAACGGGCTAATACCTCCACCGGCCTCCGTCGGGCAGTAGCGCAGCTTGGTAGCGCATCAGTCTGGGGGACTGGGGGTCGCAGGTTCAAATCCTGTCTGCCCGACCAACAACGACGAGGGTTCGCACCACGCGAACCCTTTTCGTTTCCCGACTACAACAGATGACTACAACAGATAGCGCGACCCTCAGTCGGCCAAGGCCTCGGACTGCGGATCGAAACAGACCAGCCCAAGTTTCCGCGCAGTCTCGACCGCGAACGGCCAGGCCTCTTCTGCGCCGCTACTCACGAGCCCGAAGTAGATGAAAGGCCCGCTGGCATTGCCTATCAGTGGTCCGTCCGACCATGGAGAGTCATCGACTGAATCGTCGTCGAGTTCGGTAAGGTCCGGGTAGCGCGCGAGCAGCGCGGTCACGTATGCTGAAATCCGCTCGCTCGGGGCGGACGGAGAGCCCGACTCGACGTGCCTGGCATAGAGTGCTTCAAACTCCTTCAAGGCGTCGGCGTCGGACGCGGGACGCGGACCTTCCCATACGGCGAGATCGATGCTCATGTGGAGACTCCTCAGGCGGCCGGCGCTGCGCGGTCGAAGAGGTCGGCGGCTTCGCGCCCGAGGCTTGGGATCGCGTGCGAGTGAGTGTCGATTCACGTGGGACCTCGCCAGGCGCACCCCCATTGTTCCCATCGCTCATGCCTTCTGTGTACCCCTGGAGGCGCGGGGGACGTTCGTCTACAACAGATTTCTACAACAGTTGGCGCGGACAATCGTGGAAACCGGCAGACTCTGGCGGAACGAAAACCCTCGTGCCGCAAGTATTCTCGCGTCGCATTAGACTACCCAGGCGGTCTGGGGGACTGGGGGGTCGCAGGTTCAAATCCTGTCTGCCCGACCAACACGACGAGGGTTCGTAGTGAATACGGACCCTTTTCGTTGCCCTTCGCCGGTGAGCAGAACGACCGAAGGAACATCGGTACGGCATCGCACAGGAGCGGATGGTGGACCATCAAGCACTGGCGGACCATCTCGCAATCTGGAATACCGTCGCGACGGTCGGAACGTTCGTCGTCGTGCTTATCGCCGCGACCGCGGCATTCATTCAGCTTCGACACCTGCGCGTCAACAACGAGCTTCAAGCTCTGCTCGCGATCTTGAAGATGCCGTACGAACCGGCGCTGGGCGACGCGTTCGACTTCGTCGTCGGCGACTTTGCGAACTGCATGCGTGATCAGCACTTTCGCGCGGAGCTGACCGGGCTGGTGATGCCGAACCGCGCGCGTCACAAAGAGATGCGGGTGTGCGATTACTACGAGCGATTGGGATCGTGCATCAAGTTCAAGTTGATCTCCGAAGAGCTGTACTTTGACAACAGCTCGCCGGAGCGGTTCTGGCGCATCCTCGAGCCCGCGATCGCGCTCTACCGGCAAAACCGCGGGCCGGCGGCCTACGAGAACTTCGAGTATCTCGTCATACGCTCGCGTGAATGGGATCGCCGCCACCCCGCGGGCACGTTGCCGCCCGGGATCAAGCGACTGACGCTAGCTGCTGAGGGGCCCACGGTATCGACCCCGATCACAGCACCGACCGAAGGATCCGCCGTCAGCGAAGGGGGCGCATGATGTGCAAGCCCTTTTTTGGGCGGAAGCGCCCAAGGAATATCGGCTCGCGACCGCACAGGGCCGGCTACGGGGTCGCATACCTGTTTCAACGATAGGAGCTCACCTTGCGAAGTCTCTATCAAGCACTTCCGGTTGTCGCCCTATTGTCGCTGGCCGCGTGCAGCGGGGCGGGGACCGTCAACGCGACGGTTCCGTCGGCGCCGGCGGATCAGGCGGCACGTTCTACGATCCCTACGCCGCGTCGCAGACGAAGTACGCCAGCTACAAGATCACCGACGTCTTCCTGGTAGTCGACGGCTTCCAGCCGCCATATCAAACCGTGCAGTTCGACAACACGTTCGTCGGCATCGGCAGCGACCAGACGACGTACACCTATGAAAAGAACGCAGACCGCGGCGGAAACGACGGCGACAAGGACGACAAGCACAAAGGCCATCACGAGCACGACGACTAGGTACGGCCACATCTCCGTCGAGGTCGAACAGCTGCGGCGCGTTCGCGAAAACACGAAGGGCCCGCCAAATGAGCGGGCCCTTCTTCATCGAGAGCGCGTGAGCGCTACTGCGCTTTGCGGTGGTGCAGGATGAACTGGTTGCCTTCCGGATCTTCGCCGAACGCCATGTGGCAAACCGGCGTGTCGGTAATCTCGCCGTTCTCGTGGAACTTCACGCCGCGCGCTTTGCCATCTTCGACTGCTTTCGCGACATCGGCGACGGCGAACATCGCGCTGCCGTTGCGGCCGCCGCCGGCGCCCTCGTGCCCTTCGGTTTGATAGAGCCCGAAGCTGTTGCCGTCGGCAAAATTCCATTCCGACAAACGGTCGGGCCACGTCATCGCGGGCTCCGCACCGAGGAGGTCGGTGTAGAACTTCGTCTGCGCGCCGACGTTCTGGACCGTGTAATAGACCGCGTCGATGCCGGTGACTTGCATGCGATTACTTCTTCCGCGAGCTCTTCTTGCCGCCGCCGCGCTTGGGTCCGCCGACAGCGTCTTTGAGACCCTTGCCGGCGGAGAACGCCGGGACTTTGCGCGCGGCGATCTTGATGGTCTCACCGGTCTGCGGGTTGCGGCCCACGCGCGCCTTGCGCTCGCGCACGACGAAGCTCCCGAACGGAATCAACTGCACTTTGTCGCCGTCCTTCAGCGCGGACGTGATCTCCTCGAGAATCAGATCGACGATCTCGCCGGCCTGACGCTTCGACAGTTCGTGCTCGTTGGCCAGCGAGTCGACGATATCGGCTTTGGTCACTGTCTGGTTTGCACCTCACGAGAGCGTCGTACGAAAAACGGCTCCATACCCTGTGCGGTGCCGCTCGCTCGGTGGAGTACGCTTGCACGCCGCCCGCTCCTTCCGCCGGGCCGTCAAAAACACGGCGGCGACCGTAACCGCAACGGGCAAAAGACGCGAACGGTTATCGGGTGAGAATGGATCGCATCATCACCGCCTCGGCCGGGCGCGGCACCGTATCGCTCGTGGCCGGGATCACGTCCGGGCTCGTGCGCGAGGCGCGCGAACGGCACGACCTCGCGCCGACGTCGAGCGCGGCGGTCGGCCGCCTGCTGACTGCCGCCGCGCTGCTGGGCGCATCGCTCAAGGGGCGCGAACGGCTCACGCTCCAGATCGTCGGCGACGGCCCGATCGGCGCGCTCACCGCCGACGCGTGGAGCACCGGCACGCACGCGATCGGCGCGCGCGCTTACGCGCGCAATGGACAGGCTGACGTGCCGCTCAATGCGCGCGGCAAGTTCGACGTCGCGCGCGTCGTCGGCGCCGGCAAGCTGCAAGTCACCAAGACGTACGAAGTGGGCCAACCGTACAGCGGGATCGTTCCGCTCGTCACCGGCGAGATCGGCGACGACGTCGCCGCGTATCTCGGCAACTCGGAGCAAATCCCCAGCATCGTCGCGGTCGGCGTGCTCGCGGGCCCGACCGGGATTCGCGCATCCGGCGGCGTGATCGCACAAGTGCAGCCCGGCGCCGACGATGCGACCATCGCCGCGCTCGAGCGCAACGTCGCGGCCATGTCGGCGATCACCACACAGATCGTGGACGGCGCCGGCCCCGACGATCTCATCCGCGCGGTCGCCGGCACTCTCGACGTGAAGCTGTTCGACACGTACACGGTCGCGTTCGATTGCCGCTGCACGCGCGAGAAGGTGGAGTCCGCGCTGCTCGGCCTCGGCAAGGACGAGCTCGCGAAGATCGCGCGCGAGCAGCCGCAGACCGAGGCGACGTGCGACTTCTGCGGCGAGCTCTACGTGCTCAGCGCGGACGACGTCCGCGGCCTCGCAGAACGCCTGGGCTGAGCCTGCGCGTGGGCTAGTGCGGGTGCTCGGCAGCCGGACCGGCGGACGCTTCAGGCCCCTTCGTCTGCGCGCCGCCGATGCGCGGCCGAAACTCCTCGATGATGCGGCCGTGACCGAGGTTGGTGTACCACCAGCCGCACTCGCAGCGCACCGGCGAACCGTGATCGACCGGATACGGGTAGACCCGCTCGCAACGCGGACAGGTAAACGTCGGCCCCGTGATGTCGCCCGCGGGCGTGTAGGTGATCGGAGGCTTCGAGGGCGCGTTGTGGGCTGCCATGATGTCGTTCTTATCTCCACATTTAGGCGGTCGGTTCGGGCGAAGCCCGGACCGAGTGTTCCGGCACTTTGCCGGAACACGTCAGGGGATGATGCGCGCGAACTTGCGGGAGCCGACCTGCAGGACCGCCGGGCCCGCAGCCGTCCAGCGCCCGCCCGGATCGGTCACCGGCGTCCCGTCGACCTTCACCGCGCCTTCGCCGATCAACCGCTGCGCGGCGCGCTTGGACTCGGCGAACCCGGCGGCGACGATCAGCTCGACGAGCTTGCTGCGCCCGTCCAGCCGCAGCTCCGGCATCTCCGCCGGGATCTCGCCGCGCTGGATGGTGCGCTCGAACCACGCCCGTGCGGCCAAGGCCACGTCCGGCCCATGGTACAACGCCACGATATCCTGGGCGATATGCTTTTTCTCGTCCATCGGCGCGACGCTGCCGTCGCGCAGCCCCGCCTCGAGCGCGCGCACGCGTTCGGCCGGCCACCACGCGCCCAGCCGCGCGTACTGCGCCAGCACCTCGTCGGGGATCCTCATCGTCTTGCCGAACATCTCGTTCGGCGCGTCGGTGAGCCCGATGTGGTTGCTCAGCGACTTCGACATCTTCTTCTTGCCGTCGAGCCCAACGAGCAGCGGCACCGTGATGCAGATCTCCGGCAACTGGCCCGCGTGCACCTGATACGGCCGGCTGATCAGCAAGTTGAAGAGCTGATCCGAACCGCCGAGCTCGACGTCGACCTCCAGCGCGATCGAGTCGTACGCGACGGCGACGGGGTACACGAACTCGTGCAGCGCGATCGGTGAGCCGCCCTCGTACCGCTGCTTGAAATCGTTGCGCTCGAGCATCTGCGCGACGGTCGTCTGCGAGAGCAGTTTGTAGATTTCGGTGAACGTCAGCGTCGAGAGCCACTCGCTGTTGTAGCGCAGCGTCACGCGCGACATGTCGAGCACCTTGCCGGCTTGCGCGGCGTAGGTCTTCATGTTCGCGTCGATCTGCTCGTCGCTCAGCGCCGGGCGCAGCGCGTTGCGGCCGCTGGGGTCGCCGATGCGCGCGGTGAAGTCGCCGATCAGCAAAATCACGTCGTGGCCATCGTCGACGAACCGCTGCAACAAGCGCAGCACGACAGCGTGGCCGAGGTGCAAGTCGGGCGAGGTGGGATCGAGCCCGAGGTACACGCGCAGCGGCCGCCCGCGATCGAGCCGCTGCGCGAGCTCGGCGACGGTCTCGACGTGCTCGGCGCCGTCGGTGAGAAATTCGGCGCGCTCGCGCGCGCTGCGGTGTGGTTGGCTCATGCGGTCGGCGAGCGCAGTTCAAAAACGGTCACGCCGCCGCCTCCCTCGTCGGCGTTGCCGTAGCGCACGTTCTGCACGAACGGGTGCGCTTTGAGATACTGCTGCAGGCCTTTGCCCAGCAGCCCCGTGCCCTTGCCGTGGATGAGCCGCAGCGGCGAGTGCCCCAGCAGGATCGCATCGTCGATCCAGCGGTCGACCAGCGGCTCCGCCTCGACGAACCGCTTGCCGCGCACGTCGATCTGCGTCTGCGCCGTGGATGCGGCTTCGAGCGTCGTCTCGCCGCCACGATCGCCGTCGCGGCGCCCTTTTCCCCGTCCTGTCGAAGGGGGCCGCCACCGCGCCGAACGAGATCGTTTTTCGGCACGGTCAACCGCATCGCGCCGATCTGGACGAGCGCGCTCTCGCCGAGTTCCTCCAGCAGCGTACCGTCCTGATCCCACGACGCGACGTGCACGCGGTCCCCCGCGGCAACCGGCTGCGGCGTCTCGCCTTCCCGCGCGCGCTGCGGGCGTTCTTCCAGGCCCAGCTCGCGGTGCATCTGGTCGAGCGTGCGCGCGAGCAAGTCCGCCTGCCCCGGCGTGACGCGCGGCGCGCGCGCGCCGCGTTCGGTGCGCTCGGCGGCACGCCGTTCGAGCTCCGCGGTAAAGCGGCGCAGCGTGTCGGCGACCTCCGCGTCGGCGCGCTTGGCGAGTTCGCGCCGCTCACGTTCCAACGTCTCGGCGCGGCGGCGCGCGTTGTCCTCGAGCGAGCGCAGGTGCGCGCGCTCGCGCTCCAGCTGCTCGCGCTCGCGCGTCGCGCGGATGCGTTGCTCCGCCACGTCCGCGAGCGCGCGCTCGTAGTCGCGCTCTTGGTTCGACAGCAGCGCCTCGGCGCGCGTGACGACCTCGCGGTCGAGCCGCATGCGCCGCGCGAGCGCGAACGCGAGCGACTGGCCGGGGGCGCCGACATCGAGCTGATACGTCGGCTCGTACGTCTCAGGATCGAACCGCACGCTGGCGTTCGCAACATACGGATGATCCGCACCGAACAGCTTGAGCTCCGTCGCGTGCGTGGTCGCGACGACGCGTGCGCCGCGTTCGAGGAACCGCTCCAGCACCGCGACGGCCAGTGCCGCGCCGGCGTTGGGCTCGGTGCCGCTGCCGATCTCGTCGATGAGGATCAGCGTGCGATCGTTCGCGGCGTCGACGATCTCCGCGAGGCGCCGCAGGTGCGCGGAAAACGTGGACGCGTTCTGCGCGATCGACTGCTCGTCGCCGATGTCGGTGCACACGCGCTCGAAGCGCCCGATCGTCGCGGCGGTAGCCGGCACGTGCAGGCCGCACGACGTCATCGCGACGGCGAGTCCGACGAGCTTGAGCGCGACGGTCTTGCCCCCCATGTTCGGCCCGGACACGATGAGGATGCGCACGTCGTCGTCGAGCTTGACCGACTGCGGCACCGCGCGCTCGTCGAGCAGCGGGTGGCGCCCTTCGAAGATGTCGATCACCGCCTCGTCGACCAGCTCCGGCGCGATCGCCCGCATGCGGTGCGCGATCGCGGCGCGGGCCGCCGCCAAGTCGAGCTCGACGTACACGTCGAGGTCGATCTCCACCTGCGCCGCTTCCGCCTGCACGAGCGACGAAAGCTCACCGAGGATGCGCGCGATCTCGACGTCTTCCTGGACGCGCAGCGCGCGCACGCGGTTGTTCGCTTCCAGGCTTTCAAGCGGCTCGACGAACAGCGTCTGGCCCGACGAGCTGGTGTCGTGCACGATCCCTTGCACCTGTCCGGCGAACTCCGCCTTCACCGGCACGACGTAGCGCCCGTCGCGCATAGTGACGATCGCGTCCTGGATCGCCGAGGCATAGCGCGACGAGCGCACGATGGCACCGGCGCGGTCGCGCGCGTCGTCCTGGGCCTGCTGCATGCTGCGCCGGATGCGCGCCAGCGCCGCCGACGCGCGGTCGAGCACGTTGCCGCGCTCGTCGATTGCGTCGGTGATGCGGTTGACGATGAGCGGCAGCGCGCGAAACGGAGCGCACCGCGCCCGCAGGAGCGGCGTCTCGGTCTCCGCGTCGCGGATCGCGCGCACGGCGGCGTTTGCAGCGCCGAGCGCGTCGGCGATCGAGCGCAGGTCGCGCGCCGCCAGCGGCACGCCGCGCGCCGCCGTCGCAACGGATTCATCGACGTCGTCGATCCGCTGCATCGAGAAGCCGGCATCTTGCTGGAGCGCGCGCATCTCCGCGGTCTCACCGACGAGCCGCCGCACGAGCGCGAAGTCGGTGGTGGGCTCGCAGGCAACGGCGCGCGCGTACGACTGCGGCGCATGCGTCTGCCCCGCATACCGCTCCCGGATCCGTTGGAAGTCGAGGACCTCGAGCCCCCGCTCGTCGACCAGCGCGCTCACGACCGGCATTGCTTCGCCTTCGCGCACCGCCGCTCCGTCCAGCGTAACGGTCGTCGCCGCGCGGACTGCACGTTCGAGCTCGGCAAGCGTAGGTGCGACAGACGTTGGTAAGTGGCGGTAAGCGTCCCGTAGGTCCGCCCTGGTACGGTTGCCACAGCAGATTCAGGAGACTGCCGATCATGCGCGCTGCCGAGCTGGACGACGACTTCCGACCCGTCCGCATCCCACTGTCGGTGAACGACCCAAACGCAGGGCGATCCCTCACCCGCTCGGTCGACCGCGTCCTGCGCGACGGCCGCAGCAGCGCGCCGGTCGTGGTTGAGCTGCACGGGAACCACCTTCCAGCGCCGCTCGTCGCCGCGCTGATCGAAAATCTCCGCCGGCTGCGCGACGCCGGCGGCGCGCTCGTCGCCACCGCGACCTCGCCCGGTTTGCGCAACGCGCTTGTGCTGCACGGCCTCGACCGCGTGCTCACCAGCTCCACCGCGGCACCGCGCCGCCGCCGTGTGGCATGCGACACGGCATGGCCGGTGTTCGCGGTGCTGCTGCTCATGGCCACCATCGCGTCCGTGATGATCTTGCTTCAGCAGACCCCGGGCTATTGGGGCATCTAACCCCGCGCGGTGGTGACGCGCCCTTGAGTAGCTCGTGATTTCGTCAACTGACAACCTCTTTGATGATATCTGACGCCCTATCGACGATATCGTCCGGTACCTTGCCCGCGGCCGTAGCCCGGCGAGCTCGCCAATCGAACGATTTCAACTGATGCACCATCACTGAGCCCTTGACGCGAAGGCCTGAGGGCAACGCAATCTCGAACGCGTGACCCTTTGGTTTGGTCGTGATCGGTGCAACGAACGCGAGACCGAAAACGCGATTAAAGGCCGCCGGCGATAAGACGAGCGCCGGACGCCGCTTCATTTGTTCGCGCCCGGCCTGCGGCTCAAAATCGAGGATGATCAGGTCACCGCGATCGGGAGTCAATCGAAGACCTCATTCCCGAGTGGCGCGCCGCCCCCAATCTCTGCCTCAGGTTCGCGCACGGTTGCCAGCCAGGCAGCAAGGCGCGTGCCGTGCTGCCGCTCCACGGCAACGCCGTGATCGATACGGCGGAGCGTCACACGGTCGCCTTCATGAAGATCAAGATCGCGCGCCATCGCCGCCGGCAGTCGGACGGTCAGACTGTTCCCATATCGGGCAATCTTCGTTTCGGTCATGTGTATCCGAAAGTATACACGTGGCGAATGCCGGTGGCAAGGGGGAGCCTCGCCCCCGACGTCACGGTAGCGCCGTGCGGACGTATCGCGGTTCGAAATGGCCGATCGACGTTCGCGACAACCAAAAGCACCGTAGGCTATGAATCGCCGCGGCGCGCTTCGCGCCCCGCGATCCATTCAAGGACACCTGCCGAGCCCAATGCGCGCGCTATGTCGAAAAAAGTCAGCTCAGCATCCAATGACAACGATTTGAATATTGCCTTCAGCCGCGCCGTCGACATCCTGTGCGCCGCCAGGTCATCGATGAACTCGTTTCCGAGACTTTGCGTTTCCCATCCCCAGCCGCCCGCTGAGCATGCGATTTCTAGCGTGCGCTTCAACTGAGCGACCATCGACGGACGCCACGGATAAACTTCTCCGCAACGAAGAGTGCGGTGAGCCAAATGACGCGGACGAGGCGGAAGGCGGCGCCGTCGGAGCACAGATCCGCGATTGGTTCTTCGTGCGGGATCGCAAGCGCGTTGCCGGGGCTCAGCCGCGGCGGGACTTTGGGCAGGCGCGCTAGCACGCCGCCGGCCGCGCGTCACCGCTGTCGTCTTCGTGCGGCTGCAACATCGTGGGCCGGAGGCGCGGCGAACACGCGCACGAGCCCCAGCCTTTCCTTCATTCGTTTGAACGGATTCACGCGCCCAGCTTCTCCTTGAGCAGCTCCTGCGCGAGCGTCGGGTCCGCCTTGCCGCGCGATGCCTTCATCACGGCGCCCGTCAGGAAACCGAACACGTTGGTTTTACCCGCTTTGTAGTCGGCGACGACCTTCGGGTCCGCCGCGAGCACCCCGTCCACGATCGCCTCGACCGCGCCGCGGTCGCTGACCTGCGCCAGCCCTCGCGCTCGACGATCGCCTTCGCCGACGGGGATCAGGGTAATTCGGCGTCTTCTTCTCTCGGGATGGTCAGGGCGTTTCCGGGGCTCAGCCGAGGCGGCATGTTCGGCAAGCGCGCCGGAACGCCGCCGCCCGCGGCGTCGCCGTCATCGCGGGGGCCCGAACCAATGCGGTCGGGACGCGAGCGGCTGCGCATGAGACCGAGCCGTTGCAAGATGCGGATCGGCGTGTGAACCCAGATGCCGATCCACACGTCCACGAACCGCTGCGTCGCCGAACGGCGGTGCCGCGGTCGCGATCGAATAGTCGGTTCACGACGGCTCATGTGCCGCATCTACGGCGCCGGGGTGGCCAGGTTTCACCCGCCCACGACGCCGCCCGGCTATGGCGCGAGCTTCTCTTTGAGCAGTTCCTGCGCCAGCGCGGGGTTCGCTTTGCCGCGCGACTGCTTCATCACCGCGCCGGTCAGGAAACCCAGCACGTTGGTCTTGCCGGCTTTGTAGTCGGCGACGACCTTCGGGTTCGCTGCGAGCACCTCGTCGACGATCGCCGCGACCGCGCCGCGGTCGCTGACCTGCGCCAGCCCTTCGCGCTCGACGATCGCCTTCGCGGAACCGCCGTCGTTCCACAGCGTCTCCAGCACCTGTTTTGCCGCTTTCGAGTTGATCGCGTTGGACTGCGTGAGCGCCACGAGCTCGCCGAGCGCTTCGGGCGTCACCTTGCCGTGCGCGACGTGCGTGCCGCTCTCGTTCGCGAGCCGCGACAGGTCGCCGAGCACGAACGCCATCACCGCCTGTGCGTTGCCGCCGGCGGCCGCCGTCGCGCGATCGAAGAACACCGCGAGCGCGTGGTCGTCGACGAGCTGCGTCGCGCGCTTGGAATCGAGCCCGAGCGTGTCGACGTAGCGCACGTAGCGCTCGAACGGCGTCTCGACGAGCGTCGCGCGCACGCGCTCGACGACATCCGGCGTCACGTCGATCGGCACCAGGTCTGGATCCGGGAAGTAGCGGTAGTCGTGTGCCTGTTCTTTGGAGCGCTGGCTGTGGGTGATGCCCGCGCCTTCGTCCCAGCCGCGCGTCTCCTGCACCACTCGCCCGCCGCTTTCGATCACGCGGATTTGCCGCGCGATCTCCGATTCGGTCGCGCGCCGCAGGCTGCGGAACGAGTTGATGTTCTTGACCTCGGCCTTGGTGCCGTACTCGCTCGAGCCGCGCAGGCGGACCGACACGTTGGCATCGCAGCGCAGCGAGCCTTCCTCCATCTTCACATCGCTCACGCCGAGCTCGCGGAACGTGCGCGCGAGCATCTCGACGAACGCCACCGCTTCGTCGGCGCTGCGCAGGTCGGGCTCGCTCACGCACTCCATCAGCGGCACGCCCGCGCGGTTGAAGTCGATCAGCGACGACGTCGAGCTCGCCAGCCGGCCGTCGGCGCTCGCGTGCGTGGACTTGCCGGTGTCTTCTTCGATGTGGATGCGCGTGAGGCGGCACTCGCCGCGCGTGCCGTCGTCGAGCCAGTAGCGCACGACGCCGCCCTGCGTGAGCGGCATGTCGTACTGCGAGATCTGGTAATTCTTCGGCATGTCCGGATAGAAATAATTCTTCCGGTCGAACTTCGAGTGCTCGGGGATCGTGGCGCCGAACGCGAGCCCCGCGCGTATCATGTGCTCGAGCGCCTTCGCGTTGGGCACCGGCAGCGCGCCCGGCAGCGCGAGACACACGGGACACACCTTCGTGTTCGGATCGCCGCCGAACGCGTTGGGGCACCCGCAGAACATCTTCGACTCGGTCTTGAGCTCGACGTGGCACTCGATCCCGATGACGGCTTCGTACTTGTCGAGCAGCTCGGACGTGATGTCGGACGTTGCTTCGGTAGTCGTCATCGTGGCGCACCCTTCGACAAGCTCAGGGTGACAAAAAGCTCCGTCATGCTGAGCCTGTCGAGGCATGCGCCACGATCGCGCCGTTCACGTCGAACGCATGCGCGGTTGAATGCTGCCGTCATGCTCATGCGTTGCTCATCTCGGGTGGCGTGAGCTTTTCGGCGTGCAAAGTGGCGCGTTCGTAGGCGTGCGCGTAGCCCAGCAGCGCGCGTTCGGTGAACAAGGGAGTCGTGAGCTGCAGGCCCATCGGCATTGGGCGGGTGCCGTCTTCGGGGACCGCCGCGCCGCACGGGACCGACAGCGAAGGCAGGCCCGCGAGCGACCCGGGGATCGTGTAGTAGTCCATCAGGTACATCGTCACGGGATCGTTTTTCGCGTTGAAGCGAAACGCCGGCGACGACGCCGCGGGCGCCGCGATCACGTCGCAGCGCTCGAACGCGCGCGCGAAATCTTCGGCGATCCGCGTGCGCGCCTTCTGCGCCTTGAGATAATACGCGTCGTAGTAGCCCGACGACAGCGCGTACGTCCCGATGAGGATTCGCCGCTTCACCTCGGGACCGAACCCGGCTGCGCGCGTGCGCTCGTACATCTCGCCCACGTCCGCGCCGTCGACGCGCAAACCGTAGCGCACGCCGTCGAACCGCGCGAGGTTCGACGAGCACTCCGCCGGCGCGATCAGGTAGTACGTCGCCAAGCCGTAGTCCGCGGTGGGCAGCGACACCTCGACCAGTTCGGCGCCGAGCCGCCCGAGCTCGGCGTACGCCGCGTCGTAGACGGCGCGGCTCGCCGCGTCGAGCTTCTCGAGCCCGAACTCCTTGACGATGCCGACGCGCACGCCGCGCAAGTCGTCGCGCAGATGGTCCGCGGTCGGCTCGACGGCGCGGTCGACGCTCGTCGCGTCGAGCGGGTCCTGCCCGGCGATCACGTCGTACGCGAGCGCCGCGTCGTCGACCGTGCGCGCGAACGGCCCGATCTGGTCGAGCGACGACGCGAACGCGATCAGCCCGTAGCGCGACACCCGCCCGTACGTCGGCTTGAAGCCGACGACGTTGCAGAACGCCGCCGGCTCGCGGATGGAGCCGCCGGTGTCGCTGCCGAGCGAAAGCGTCGCGGTGAACCCGCCGACCGACGCCGCACTCCCGGCCGACGAGCCCCCCGGCACGCGGTCGAGGTCGTAGGGGTTGCGCGTCGCCGGGAACGCCGAGTTCTCGCCCGACGAGCCCATCGCGAACTCGTCGAGGTTCGTTTTGCCGATGGGCAGCGCGCCCGCGTCGAGCAGCCGCTGCACGGCCGTCGCCGTGTACGGCGCGACGAAGTTCTCGAGGATCTTCGAGCCGGCCGTCGTCCGCGTGCCGGTCAGGCACATGTTGTCCTTGAGCGCGACCGGGACGCCGGCGAGCGGCAGCCGCTCGCCCGCCGCCACGCGCTCGTCGACCCGGCGAGCGTGGGCTCGCATGAGGTCGGGCGTCAGCTGCAAGTAGGCCCTCAGCTGGGTGTCAGCCTGAGCGACGTGAGGAATCAGCCGCTCGGCGACTTCGGCCGCCGAGACGGCGCCGGCGTTGACCTCGCGGGCGATCGACCGGGCGGAGTCCGTGACCGGATCCACGCTAGCCCTCCTCCGCGATGATGCGCGGCACGCGAAAGTACGGTCCCTGGCGCTGAGGGGCGTTCGCCAAGGCGGCGTCGTGGGATATCATCGTCTCCGGCCGGAGCGCGTCGCGGCGCTGAACGTTGCGTGACGGCACGACTTGCGCGGTGGCAGCGACGTCCTCGGTATCGAGCTGGGCGAGATCGTCGACGTGCGTCATCAGGTCGCCGAGCTGGGGCCCGAAGGTCGCGATCTCTTCCTCAGTAAGCGCCAAACGCGCCAGGCGCGCGACGTGGCGGATGTCGATCCGATCCGATGGCATGACCCGCCCCGATTCGCGTCTCATGCCCCGAGGTCCGTTCGCGACGGCGACGAGGTACGCGGCTGGACACTCCGCACACACTTTACGAATTCGGCGCCGCCGGACGAAGGTTTGACACCGTCGAGCGCGCTACGTGGTGCCGACCCCTCAACTCCGCAGGTCTTGCATGACCGCGCAGCCGCTTGCGGGAATCGCGTGCGCCTGCCTCGTGCTCTTGCTTCCCGGGATACGGCCATCAGTACGCTTGACTTTTCGATCGGCCCAACGTCGATGAGTGCCGGTGCGACCGGTCCGCTGCGCAAGCGCATCGGTGTCGCCGCGCTCGCAAGCGCCGTCGCGGTCTCGCTCGCGGCCTGCGGCGGCGGCAGCTCGCACCGTGGGTTGACGCCCGCCGCGCCTGCTTCCGGCACGGTGCTCGCGCCGTACACCGGCCCGCTCGTCGACGCCGTCTTCACGATCACGATCCCGGGCCCTAAGAACAGCGCGTTCAAGCGCCGTCCGGCCTACGTGTCCTCCGCGACGAAGTCGGTTGGGTTCACCGTGAACTCCGCGACGTATCCAGGCTTGAGCGGCGCGACGCTGGCCGCGTTCAACGGCCGCGCTGCGAACCACTTCGACACCGGCACGCTGCCCAACACGACCTGTCCGGCCAGCGGTTCGGATTTCGTCTGCACCGTGAAGTTCCAGTTTCCGCCGGGCAGCGACAGCGTCACGGTCACGGCCTACGACAGCACGGGCGGCACGGGCAACGTCCTCTCGCAGCAGATCAACACCTACACCGTAGTCGCCGGAACGGCGAACAGCTTTAGCATCGTCCTCGACGCCAATGCCGCGACGATGACGGTGAGCGGCAACGGGAGCTGTCAGAACGGGCCGGTCGGCGCCTCGTACGGTTCAGTTGGGACGACGCCGGTGACCTTCAACGTCGCGTACGCGGACGCGGACGGCGGGACGGTCGTCGCCCCGGGGCTGCCCAAGCTGAGCGTCACCGCAACGGGCGTCACCGGCGGCAGCATCGGCGTGAGCGTCAACCAGGCCGCGCAGAGCTACACCCTCACGCCCAGCGCGACCGGCGTGAGTGGAACAATCAACGTCCAGGCGGTGCAAGCCGACTCGAACGGAACCTCCGACGGCCTCAGTTTCACTCGCGGTAAGTCGTACACGTTCGCCACCGGCAGCCCGCCGCCGTCCAACTTCCTCGCCGCGGTGGAGCAGTTCGGCGTCGGCAGCGGCGCGGTCGACTTGTTCACCGTCGCGCTGGGCGGCAGCGGCGCCGCTGACACGATTACCGCCTTCACGCCGGCCACGCTCGCGACGACGAACTCCAACGGCGGGTCCGGACCGCCGGACGTTGATAACCCGCTGAACCTCGTATTCGACAGCACGGGCGACCTGCTGATCGGCAACGGCGGCACGACCACCGGATCGCCGCAGGACAACGGCAACCTCGCATGCGTTCCGGTCGGCGCCATCGCGACCGGCCAGAACAGCTCGACGACCGTCACGACGAACGTCGACGATCCGGTCGGCATCGCCTACGACAGCCGCGACGGCAGCGTGGCGCTCGCCAACAACCCGGTCAGTGCGCCTGTGCAGCTCGCGGAGTTTTTGCTCACCGGCAACTACACTGCCGCCGCGTCGGGGCGCGACCTGACGGCGAGCGGATATGGCAGCTTCGGGGTCACGAATCTTCCGACACTGGCCGCCGGATCGTACGCGATCTCGCTCACTACCGGCCTCGAAAACGACCCCGCGCACAACACTGGCAGCGCGAAGATCGCAATCATCACGCCCACCAGCGCGACGACGAGCAGCGAGACCGACATCCTGCCCTCGGGAGCGGGAACGAACTGCACCGCGAACCCCTGCGCGATCCCCGCCACGTACGGCATCGACATCCCACGTCAAATCGCGTGGGACCCGCACGCGAACCAGCTCGTGATCGCGAACTTCTCCGCCTTCCACAAGCTGCTGACGTTCTACAACCTTGCCGGAACCCAGCAATTCGCAATCAATACAGGATTGCGCAACGACAAGGTCGCGGTTGCGCCCAATGGCTATGTGGCGGTCGCTGGTGGGGGCGGGGCCTTGGGCTACCCGATCGTCGAGGTGTACGACAACACTGCAGCCCGGGGTGCCGTTAACGGACCGATCCCGTTCAACGGGACGACTACTTCCGGCGGCACTACGTACATATACGGCGGCGGCGCCGTGGTGAACTCGCTGACGTGGCTGTCGAACACCAAGCTGCTCATAGCCCTGCAGTCCTATAACGGTTCGACCGCCACTGCACAGAACGGGTTGTACGTCTTCGACATCAGCGCAACCGCGGTTCCCGGCGGCTACGACGACAAGACGGGCGCTGCATTCGCCGCCGCACCGAAACAAACCGGGTTCATCCACATCAACAACAAGCCGCTCGGCACCGCTTTCAAACCGTAGCCGACGCCCGGTCTCAGGCGGAGTCGCTCGTCGGACGACGGTGACGAGGTACGCGGCGGAACGCCGTGCACTTTCTTTACCGTGTCAGACCGTCCGGGGAAGGGTTGATCGCCCAGGGCGCCCTATCTTGCTTGACGGCTCTTTCTGGCCCAGGGGTCTTTTTTTGTCGACAGTTCGCAGCCGTTTGCCGCTCGCGGGATTCGGCCATCCACACCATGCCACAAAGGCGTCATCACAATGAATACGCGCGCGGTAGCGTTCGGCTCCGTCCTCCTTTTGGTCGCGAGCGGGATCGCGGCGTGCAGCGGAGGCGGTGGCGGCTCTGCCGTCTCGCCCGTGCCGACCGCGGCGCCCGTGACCGGACCGACGAACAGCCCGCTGTCGGGCGCTACCGGTACGCTGACGCTCACGATCCCGCGCAACCCCAGCGCGTCGCAGCGCCTCCCCGCGGTTCGTCTCGCCGAACTCGGCGTTTTTGCGCACGACGGTCAAGGCGGTCAACGGCCAACCGCCGACCGCCACGCAGGTGCCGGTGAACCCCAGCATCACCGCGCTGACGACCGGCGCCGGCGGCAACTGCACCGTCGCTCCCGCCGGCGAGACGTGCACCGTGACGATCCCGGCGCCTAGCGGCTCGGTGGTCTATCAGTTCGACCTGCTCGACGCGGCGACGCCGCCCCACGTCCTGGCGACGATCACGGTGACGCTCACGATCGCGCCGGGGTCAACCAACCCCAGCCTCCAGGCGCAGCTCGACGGCGTGGTCGCTTCGGTCACGATCACCGCCCCGCACCTGCAGCCGGGCACGTCGTTCTCCGGCCCGATCACGGTCCAGGCCTTCGACGCGAGCGGCGCGCTCATCACCGGTCCGGCGCCCTTCGCGTTGCCGTTCACGCTCACCGACAACGACGGCACCACCCACACGAGCCTGACCGACGGCACCACCGGCAAGACGGTCACCGACGGCAGCCCCAACGACGTCGTGATCCTGAATTACGACGGCGCGAACATCCCGTCGTTCACGTTCACCTTGACGATCAACGGCCAGACGGACCCCGCGGGCAATTGCCAAGTCGGCAACAACGCGACCCCCACGCCGGCCGCAACGAACTCGCCGACGCCGACGCCCACACCGACCGCCACGCCGGCCGGCGGTGCGACGCCCACGCCAACGCCAACGGCGACGGCGACTCCCACGCCGACGCCGACCCCGACCGCAACCGCAACCGCAACGCCGACGCCGACTCCTACGCCCACCCCGACTCCTACGCCCTCGCCGACGCCGACGCCGACGCCGACACCGGTACCCGGGTCGCTGAACGTGAACCCGAACCCCGTCCCCGTGAACGGCACCGGCGCCGCCAACAAGGCGCAAATCACCGTCTCGGAAAGCCCGTATGCGGCACCGCTCGCGTTCACCGAGTCCGATACGTGCAATCCGGGCACCGGAACGATCGCGACCGTCACCACGTCGAACGCCCAGGGTCCGACGGCGACGTACGACGTGATCGGATTCAAAGCGGGCAACTGCGATGCGACGTTCATGGACACGTTCGGCCAATCGAAATCGACGCACATCACCGTCACCAGCGCCGGCTTCGGTATCAGCAGCCACGGGCGCAAACAATGACCGCCACTACTCAACCCCTCGCAGGAGCGAATCACATGCGTAAGATTCTAGCCCTCCTCGCCATGATGGCGCTTGCGGGTTGCGGTGGAGGTGGCGGATCGAACACCGCGCCGAACCCGAATCCCCCGGCCCCCCCGACGACCGCGCCGCAGGGCGGCCTCGTCACGCCGACCTTCACGCTGAACCTCGGCAAGTCGGGCTCGACGGCGAGCCGCGATCCAAAATACATCGACGCGACGAACTCGAAATCGGTGTCGATCGCGTCCTCAGCAACAACGGTACGCCGACGACGGTGACCAACCCGACGGTCACGACGAACATCACCCCGCCGTGTGCCCCGTGCACGGTCCCCGGTCCGCCTTCGCCGCCCGGAACCGATCGCTATAAGGCAACCGTCTTCGACACGAACGGCGGCGCCGGCAACGCGCTCTCGACCGCGACGAAAGACTTCACGATCGTCGCGGGCTCGGCGAACACCGGTCTGACCATCGTGCTGTTCGGCATCGTCAAGTCGCTCAGCGCGATCGGCGGCGTCACGTCGCCGAACGCTGGCACGACCCCGGCGGATACGACGCTCACGGTGAGCGCGCTCAATGCGGCCGGCGGCACGATCACCGGCACGTACGGCGACAACAGCACCGGGGCCGGCTACATCAGCGACCTCAGCCTGAACGGCACTCCGATAACCGTCACGATCAACGAGACCAACGCGCTCGGTGCCACGCTCGTCGCTGCGGGCGGCGCGACGCAGAACTCCACTGACGAGCGTGACGCTGCACAAGGACACCGAGTCGGTGAAGCTGCACTACGCGGGCCTCGCCGAGAACGTCAAGACGATCACGGCCGCGGCGACCGGCGCCACCAATCAGACCGCAAACTTCCAGCCGACCCTCCAAGCGATCACGCCGTCGAGCGGAACCGAGATCGACCTGTACGTCCCGGGTGACGTCGGCGGCACCGGTTCGTCGGGAAGCCAAACGTTCACCGAAGCCGGCTTCACGGGCGCGACGTACCAGCAGAGCTTCAGCTCTACGTTCACACAGACGAGCGGGTACTTTGACGACGTGCGACCACATCGCAACGGTCAGCCAGGGCACCGGCGCGAATGTCGGCGTGTTCTCGGTTACCGCGGCGACGGTTGCGGCCACGCCGACCGCCGGCAGCTGCCGACCTCACGATCAACGACGGCCTGACCCAGGCCGGTCACACGTCGACGGCCACGACCAAGGTCACCTACACGACGTCGTCGGTCGGCGCGAGCTCGAAGCACCGCAAGAACTGATCCCAGACGTGCCTGTCGCCGCAATCCGCCTCGCGCGGGTTGCGGCGGCTCATCGCCGTTCGGCCCGGGTACGACGGCGGCGATTTCCTAGGACCCCGGATGTCTCGTTCAGCCGCTGACGGCTGAGGAATGGTGCCCATGAATCGGCTGCTCCGCAAAAACATCGTTTTCCCCGTGCTCGCGAGCGTCGC
>CAWBVR010000012.1:0-14210 GCA_963792235.1 Vulcanimicrobiota bacterium | reverse complement strand
CTCGGTCACGTGGATCGCCGGGCGCACGCGGTGGTACGCATCGTCGCTCCACGGCACGACGGTGTTGAGCCCGTCGTTGCCGCCGCCCAGCTGGATGACCACCAACACGTTGTCGGGATCGACGCCGTTGGCGAACGCGGGTAGCACGGGCGACGCGCCCGCGACTTGCGCTAGCACGCGGCTCGCGTTGCCGCCGAGAAACGCGACGGAGAGTGCGGAAGTGACGAACGTCTTGCGTTGCATCGAGTCCTTCGATCAATCGAGTTGGTTGACGGGGAGGTTGAGCGCCAGCGCGAGCGCGCCGCGGATTTTGTCTTGGTAGTTCTCAGGGCCGAACGGCATCGGGTTCTGCATCGTCGCGCTTACGGCCGCGCTGGGCGTCTGCGAGTTCAGGTACGCGACGAGCGTCGCGCGCACGTCCGAGGTGACGTCGTCCTGCACCACGCCGCCGACGATCGTCTCCGCGACTTTCGCTGCATCCATCCCGGCGCGGCGCACGATGTCGTCCGGCGAGATGTTGGGCGCGGGCACCGCGGCAACGCCGTTCTTTCCCGGCGCGGTTTGCGCGACGAGCGCGTTGACGAAGTTGAACCGCGCGAGCATCGTCGACGTATTGATCCACGCGGGGCCGCCGTCCCAGCCTTTCACGCTGGGCGGGTTCAGCGGCTCCTGGCCCATGCGCGCGAGCTGGTAGATCACGTTAGGCGGAACGGCCTGCGCGCCGATGTAGCGCAGCGTGCCGATCGCGAGCTCGATCGGTGACTTCGGGATCGCGCGGTACGCTCGCGGCGAGAAGAAGACGTTGGAGCGCAGGATCGTACCGACGGTCTTGGCGACGTCGTAGCCCGAGAGCGCGTACGTCTGCGCGACGGCTTCGATCAGTTCCGGCTCGGGGTCGCTGTAGACGAAGAACTCGAGGAGCTTGTGTGCGAGAAAACGCTGGTGGACGGGCTGCGACACGACGATCGCGATGACGTCATCGGCGTTGAACGCGCCGATCCGGCCGAGCACGTTCTTGATCCCGTCATCGTGGCGCGCGGGCACGAACACGGCCTGCTGGTTCTTGTCGAGCGTCCAGCCGGTGAACGCGCGCGCCGCGTCTTTGACGTCGTCCTCGGTATAATTGCCCAGGCCGAGCGCGAACAGCTCCATCACTTCGCGCGCGTAGTTTTCGTTCGGGTGCGCCTTGGCGTTGGCGCGGTTGTCGAGCCAGATCAGCATCGCGGGATCGCGCGTGACCGCCGACAGTAGCACCGGGAAGCGCGCGAGCGCGAGCGTGCGGAACAGGTTGATCTGCCCGGCCATGGACGGTGGCTGCACCTTGCCCAGCGCCGTCGCGAAATGGCCGTGCCAGAACAGCGTCATCTTCTCGACGAGCGGCCGGTTCGTGCGCAGCATGCGGTCGAGCCACCACAGCTGCGTCGCCTGGCGCGCCTTCTTCGGATCGTAGAGGATCTCGGATGGTGGGTAGAGCGGGAAGTCGGCGTCGGCCGCGGTGGGGTGGAGTAGCGAGTCGACCGCGCCCGGCATCCCCAGCGTGGCGAGCCGCGCGACATCGGCGGCCGACCCGCCGAAACCGGCCCGCCGCAGCAGATGCGCCGCGTGACGCGTGGAGAAGCGGCCGGCGTACGGTGCCAGCGGGGCCGCGTCGAGCGCGCCCGGCGGGCGAAAACCGACCTGCGGATCGGTGGACGTGTCGATCTTGGGCGGCAGCACGATATCCTCCGAACGACCTGGGCGCCCTCATCATCTCGGCGAGAGCTCACATCCGGATGAGAGCACGGTGAGAGTTCAGCCGGGCCTGTCGCGAGGCTGTGAAGCCACGTGGAAGTCGATGCCGAACCGTCGCTTCGTTCTTGCCTTAGCGCGCGTTCGCTAGGAGCGCGGCGATCTCGCTCGCGAGCTCCGGCGCGGCGAAACCGCGCGTGGCGCGGCCACTCGCCGTGATCGTCGCCGAGAGGTCAGCCCGGCCGAGCGCCGCGGCGAAGAGGCGGCGCTGCTCCCGCACGTATGCTGCGCGGGGTTTGGCGTGGTGCTCGTACCACGTGAACTTCGCGGTGCGCGCGGCGACCGCGTCACCCGCGCTGTCCTTCGGGATCATGCCGTAGGTCGTGCTGAACAAGAACGCGTCGGGCACGTAATACGGCGGGAACGATCCCGCACGCGCGTCGACCACGAAGACGTGATCGAATCGGCGGTTGAGCACGCGTTCCACCGATGCAACCACCACCGCGTCGTCGCGTTCGTCCACCAGCTCCGGCCCGTGCTCGGCGGCGGCGAGCCGTTCGCAGTACGCGAGCGCGGCCGCAAGATCGTCGAACGGATGCCGCGCCGCGTACGCGCCGATCAGCGCGATCGCGCGCTCGACCAGCGTTGCGCGCAGCCTCCCGCGGGCTCCCGTCTCGCCGCTGCGCTGCAGCAGCAAGCCCCCGTCCTCCACGATCGCGCGTGCGGCCGTCTCGACGTCGGCCGTGTGCAGCCACGCGCACCAGCGTTTCCGGCGCGCGCGAAATGCGGTGAGCCGGTCGCGCGCGATGTCGGACAGATCGTTGTCGCGCTCGCCGTGCAGCAGGTTGGTGCCCAGACGGAGGTCGCGCTTGCGGTCCCAGCGGCGGTCGCCGTCGTCTTCAGCGTCCGGCAGCGCGAACAGCGCGGGCTGCGGGCTCGCGGGCTCGCCGCACAGCACCGCGATCGACGCGTCCGACAAACGAAGCAACGGCGTTTGCAGCGCGCGCAGCGCCCAGACGTGGTGGAACGGATCGACCGCGGTCCACAGCAGCGCGAGCGCGTCGAGCACGTCGGCGCGTTCGAGCAGCGCGGGGTCGCCTGCGAGCGCGAGCGGGACGTCGCGCACGACGAGCGCGTCCTCGTACGTCGCGAGCGTGCGCAGCGTGCGGTGCAGCACGGCGATGCGCGCCGGCGGCGTGCCGGCGTCGAGTAGCGCGACGACACGCGCTGCGACCTCGGCGGCTTCGGCCGGACGATCGTTCAGGCGCAGCACCCGCACCGCGTCGCCGGCGGGGACCGGGCGGGCGGGATCGGCGTCGATCGCGCCGCGCATCACGGCGAGAATCTGCGGGTGCAGCGCGCGCGGCGCCAGCGGCACGGTCGTGACCGCGCGGCCGAAGATGCGCTCGGGCCGTGCGCCCGCGAACGTCTGCGTCGCCGCGTCGAGATCGCCGGCCACGGCGACGCCGTCGAGCGCGTCGCCGAAGAGCGCGCGCAAGAACCGCACCGCCGCTGCCGGCAGGTCGTGTGCGTCGTCGACGAACGCGACGCGCAGGCGCCGCCGCAGCGCGCGCGCGATCGCGGGCTGGTTCTCCAGCAGCCGCGTGGCCTCGGTCAGCGCGTCGCTCGCGGTGAGACAACCGCGCCGCACCAGTTCGTCGGCATACGCGCGGTACAGCCGCGCGAGAATTTTTGCGAGATCGAGCTCGCGGCGGCGCTGCCGGTCGAGCTCCGACGGGCCGACCGCGAGCGACGCGCGGTGCTCGTCCTTCGTCGCGGACAGCAGCGCGGGCGACGTGAGGTTGGGCGGGTTGGCATAGAACGTGGTCGCCCCGCGCTGCGCGACGGCGAGAAATGCGGCGTCGTCGATCCCCGCGTCGCGCAGCTTGCGGATCAGCCGTAGCGCGGCGCCGGCGAAGCGCGCCGGCGTGCGCAGCCCGGCGATCTCGGGATCGACGTCGGTGCCCAGCCAGTCGCTCCACTCGGCGGAGAACAACGGTGATGCGGCGCGCTCGAAGATCTCTTCGGCGTCGAGCGGATCGACCAGCTCCAAATCGAGCGCGAGCCCGGTTTCCAGCGGGTGCGCGCGCAAGAGCTCCAACGCGAGCGCGTCCAGCGTCGCCGCGCGCACCGCGATCCCGGTCGCCGCGATGATGCGTGCCGCAAGCGCGCGCGCGCCGTCGTCGCGCGCCGCCGTGACGATGGCGGCTTCGGCAAGCTCGGCATCTGCGGCGACGAGCGCCGCGAAACGGCGCACGAGCGCTTCGGTCTTGCCGCTCGTCGGCGGCCCCGTGAACGCGAGCAGCCCGTGCTCCGCCGGCAGCGCCAGCGCGCGTTCGAGCGCGAGCACGCTCACGTTGGGCTGCGTCATCGCCCGAACCGCTCCTCGAGCGCCAGCGGCCGCTCGCGGCACGCCTCCGCGTACGCGCAGTAGCGGCACGCCTCCGGATCGTCCGTGGCCGGGAACGACTGCAGCGCCCCCGACGAGAGCTCGCCGGCGAGCGCGATCATGCGCTCGCGCGCGCGCTCCAGCTCCGCGACCGCGATCTCGCCGGTTGCACCGCGGCTGCGCGGTGCGCGCGAGGTCGTCACGACTTCCAGCTCCACCGGCGCCACGTCGAGCAATGCGTCTTTGAGCGGCACCAGGGCGAGGCGCGACACGACGTCGCCCGCCGCAGTGCGCGCCCAGTAGTAGAACGGCAGCTGGAACTCGCGGAACGCGCGCACTTCGTCGAGGTAGTCTTCGGCGCTGGTCGCAATGGAGCCCGTCTTGTAGTCGACGACGGTAACCGTGCCGCTGCGCTCGTCGCGGTCGAGCCGGTCGATGTAGCCGATGAAGCGGTGGCCGCCCAGGTCGACGTCGGCTTGCGTCTCGCAGCCGATCACCTCGAACGGTGCGCGGCGCGCGCGCTCGAGCAGCCACGACAAGTACTTCTTTGCCGTACGGCGGGCGCGGCGGCGCTGAAGCTCGAACTCGACCGGCGCGTCGAAGCGCGTGCGATGGCGGTCGAACGCCGCGACGACGCAGTAGTCCAGCACCGATGCGAGCGCCGCGCCGTCGCCGTCGGCGAAGCGCGTGTGCGTCGCGTGAAAGTCTTCGAGCGCGGCGTGGAACGCGATCCCGTAGAACGACGCCGACGAGCCGCGGTCTTCCACCGCGGCGCAGGCGTAGCGGAACCACCACTTGCGCTTGCACTCGGCGTACGTGTTGAGCGAGGACGCGCTGAACGACAGCTTGCGCATGGCGACGGGCGCGGCCGGCTCGTCCGCCACGGGCTGCGCCGGGGCGACGCCGGCGACCGCCGCAGCGCGCGGCGTGGCCGCGGCGTCCGACAGCTCCGCCTCGATCTCGGCGATGAGGTCGTGCGCTTCCCACGGTTCGGCGAACGCGCGCGCGGCGTCGAAGTCACGCGCGATGCGTTCGAGCGCGGGGCGCGCTGCTCGCGCGCTCGCCGAAGGCTCGAGCGGAAACGCCGCGCCGAGCGCAGCGAGCACCGTGCACGCCGATGCGTCGGGCGCCTTGTACGCGGCGGTGATCGTGGTCAAGCCGTGCGCGAAGCGGTTTGCATCGGCGACGGCGCCCTTCGCGATCACGTCGAGCAGGTTCGCGCGGTCGCCCGCGGTCGCCAGCAGCGTGCGCGCGTCGTCGGGTCGCACGCCGCTCTGCGGCGCGAGCAGCGCGCGGCGCGCGTCGGCGTCGGTTTGCGATGCGGCGTAGCGCAACAGCGCGACGACGCCGTCGACCGCGCGCAGATCGAGCGGCGGCGGCTCCGGTGCGCCGAGGTCGACCACGTCGAGCACGAGCCCGGCCTCGCCCGCGAGCCGGCGCCACGCGAACGCGTCGTCGGGGTTGGCGACCAGCGCGGCGTCGATCGCGAGCGTCTCGCCGGCCGGCGCGGGCTCCGCAGCCACGGCGTGCCGCAGCGCGCTGCGCACGTCGAGCGCGTCGGCGAACGCGACGAGCGTGCGCACGTGCTGCGCGAGCGTGTCGAACGCGGCGGGCACCGCGTCGCGGTCGAGCGCCTCGAGCACGCGCCGCGCGAAGGACGGGCTGGAGCGCACGTGCGGCGCGAGCGCCGGGTCGTCGTGCGTGGCCGCGATGCGGCGGACGATCGCGCGCCGCTCGCCCTCGCCGAGCACGCGGCGGCGGACCAGCCGCGAAAGAAACGCGGCCGGCGCCAGCGCGTCGCCCTGGCCGTCCTGCGCGAGGACGGGCAACCGGCGTTCGTCGACGAGAAGCACGCACATCAGTTCGGTCGCCGTGACGGCGCGACCCGCGAGGGCGTCCCACAGATCGGTGCGGAGTTTGTGGACGGACGTGGAAACGGTGGAACACATGGTGATGGACCGAGCGCCGCAGCATCGTCCGCGTGCGCAAATGTGCTTGCGAGGTCGGACCTGGGGGCCCCACGCTGTGCGTGGGGGGCGCGCAGCCTGGGGCGGAGCGCCGTGAGACTGATCGTGGGAGTCTCCGGAGCGAGCGGCAGCGCGTACGCGGTCGCCGCGCTGCGCGTCCTGCACGGGCTGCCCGATGTCGAGACGCATCTGGTGCTCTCGCAGCAAGCGCGCCAAACGATCGAGCTGGAAACCGACAGCACGGCGGGCGAGCTCGAGAAGCTGGCGAGCGTCGTCCACCGCGACGGCGACCTGGCGGCGTCGATCTCGTCGGGCTCGTTCAAGACGGACGGCATGCTGGTGATCCCGTGCTCGATCAAGAGCGCGTCGGCCATCGCCTACGGATTCAACGCGAACCTGCTCGTGCGCGCGGCCGACGTGTGCCTCAAGGAGAAGCGCCGGCTCGTGCTGGTCGTGCGCGAGACGCCGCTGCACTTGGGCCACCTGCGCACGCTCACGCAGCTCGCGGAGCTCGGTGCGGTGATCTTGCCGCCGGTGCCCGGCTTGTACGCGCGGCCGAAGACGGTCGACGACATCATCGCCCACACGGTGGGCAAGGCGCTCGACCAGTTCGGGATCGACGCAAAGCTGTTTGCGCGCTGGAGCGGCGGCTGATCAGCGCGACGTCAGCGTAAACGTCGCGCGAACGATCCGCTCGTGGTGGTATGCGTGCGCCGAAGCGGTGACGACGTACGTACCGGTGGGATGTTCCGCTTCCACGGCGATCTTGATCGACGCTTTGCCCTTGATGATCTGCGCTTTGTACGTGGTCGGATCGGTGCGCTCGACGAACTTCCCTTCCTCGGGCTGCTCGGTCGATGCGAGGTCGCAATGCGGCGTCTCGCAGTGGAAATAGACGCGCGGCGGATCGCCTTTGCGTGGCGCGCCTTGCATCGTCACGACGAGCGGAACGGGAAACTCCGTGACGTACTTGGTGTGGCAGCATTCGGCAAAAGCGTTGCCGACTTGTCCGTTCCCGGACACGATGTGCGCTGTCAGCGTGACGACCGGTGCCTCCGGCTTCCCTTCGGCTTGCGACGGCGCGGCGTGCGACGGCGCGGTGTGCGGCGCTACGTGCGCCGGCGCGGTGCGCGGCGCCGCGTGCGCCGGCGCGTGTGCGGCGACGTGCGCCGGTGCGGCGAGCGCGAGGACGGCGGCGGCGAGCGCGAGGCGTATCAAATCTTCGTTCTCAGCCGCGCTTCATCAACAGCAACACGTGCGGCGTCGCGACGGCCGGCGCGCCGACCGTACCGTCGGCGGTGCGCAGCGAGAGCGCGGCGTTCGGTCCGCTCGCAAGGATCACGGCGCGCTCGAACGCGTCGGCGCCGAACATGCCGGGCTGGGTGCGCAGGGCTTTGGCGAGATCGACGAGGGCGACGGGCGACGTCGCGATCACGAAGGTGCGCTGCCCGGAGAACGCCAGCACCACACGCGGCAGTTCGGCGGTATCGGATCCGAACGCCGGGATCACGCCGCCCGGCGCGATGACGTAGGGGCCAGTACCCGCGACGACCGCATCGCCCAGCGGCACGCTCACGGCGCCGCCGCCGGTCAGCGCGATGGTCGCGAGCGCGTCGTCCGCCGCCGCGTCGCCGATCCGCGCGGTGATGAGGTCGCTGGCGAGGTTCGCAACCGTGGCGCACACGCGCCCGCCGAACACCGGCCCGGTGAACGCGAACACGGTGACGCGCCCGATCCCGCCTAGCGTCGTCTCGCGCGCCTCGCATGCCGCACCAGCCGGTGCCGCCGGCGCGGTCTGCGCCGGCGCTCGGCCGGTCAGGGCAAGGGTGAGCACCGCGGTAACGATCGCAACACGCATCGCCGTGAGAACGAGGGCAGAATGGATTCGGTTCGGCGGCGGTACGCTCGCGATGCCGGTCATGCGTGGCCCGGTTGGAACCGTGCGTTCGCCAGGTTCACGTCGGCGACGCGGTCGACATTGAGCGCGATTTGCGGCTGCGTGCTGCGGATCGCGCCGACGCGTGCACCCAGCAGGCGCGACGCGCGCGCCTCGGCCTGCTCGATCGCGAGCCGCCCGAGGGCGAAGCGTGCGAGGACGTCCCAGCCGAACAAGCCGGCCAGCCGCCACGGCGACTTGCGCGCGTTGCCGAGCGCGTCCATGAACGTGTTGAGCCGCGGCAGCACGCGGGGCCGCAGCGCGACGATGCCCCCACCGCAGTAACGCCCGTCGCGCATGCGCGCCCAGGTGTGCGGAAACTCGGGATACACGGCGTCGTGATAGCGCCGTTCCAGACACGCGTACGCAACGTCGAGATCGCGCGCGAGCACGGCGTCGACGAACTCATCGACGGCCGCCGCGTCGAGCGCGGGCAGATCCGACGCGACGACGATCACCAGCGCGTGCTCGGTGAAGCCCGCCATCCCCGAGCGCAGGCTCTCGAGCATGCGCGGGCCGTCGCCGCGCACCTCGCTCGCGCCGGCCAGCGCCGGATGGGCGGCCGCCGACGGCGGCGCGACCGCGACGATGCGGTCGATGCGCGACGACGCGCGCAAGCCCGCGATCGTGCGCTGCACGAGCGCGACCCCGCCGACGCGCACGAACGCCTTGTTCGGCGCGCCGGGCTCGAGCGCGGCGACGGCGTCGGGCGCGCCGCCGGCGAGGACGATCGCGTCTAGCGCCATATGCCGCTCGCGGCGAACGGCACGACGTGGACCGCCGCGCCGGCGGGCGCGCGCAGCCGCGCCGTGTACGTTCGCGCGGAGACTTCGTCCCCAAAGAGCGCGTAACACGCGCCGCCGGATCCGGACAGCATCGCGGGATGCGGCGCGCCCGCGTCGTCGAGCGCGCGCAGCGCCGCGTCGACCGCGGCGTACGCGGCGCGCACGACCGGCTCGAAATCGTTGGTCAGCGTCGCGAGGACGGCAGCGTAGTCGGCGCGCTGCAGCGCTTCGGCGCAGCGTAGCGTCGCCGAGTCGCTGCGCGGCCGCGTGGGCGACGGCTGCAGCGCGCGCGCCGCGTCGAGCGCATCGTAGGCGGGTCCCGTCGCGACGTGGACGTCCGGTATCACGACGACCACCCACCAGGGCGGCGCGCTGCCGAGCGCGGTCACGCGCTCGCCGGTGGCTTCGACGAGTGCCGGCCCATCGACCAGGAAGAACGGCACGTCGCTTCCTAGCGCCCGCGCGTCGGCGACCCAGTCGCGCGCACCGGTTTCGCCGAACGTCCCGCTCATGGCCGCGCGGAGCACGCTCGCCGCGTCGCTCGATCCTCCGCCGAGCCCTGCCCCCACCGGCACGCGCTTGCGCAGCGCGACGGAACCCGCTGCGCCGCTCATCCCGATTTGTTCGAAAGCGCGTGTCACGAGATTGTCGTTCGCAAGCGATGGCGGGTCGCAGGTGAAACTGAAGTGTTCGCCCGGCTCGAAGACGAGCTCGTCGGCGAGCGCGATCGGCACCATCACGCTGCGCAGGGCGTGGTACCCGTCCGGGCGACGGGCAAGGACTTCCAGCGTCAAGTTGATCTTCGCCGGTGCGAGCACGATCATCGCGCGCCGTTCGGTCGGAGGTATGCGACGACGGTTCCGTCCGGCACACGGAGCGGCCTGATGAGACGCATCGGTGGGACGCTGAACGGATCGAACACCGGCGCGGCGGACTCCAGCGCGGCGCCGCAAACAACGAAGACGTGGCGAGGCGCCGGGGTGATGGCGCCGACCGGTCCCGGGCATGGCGCCGCTGCGAGCAACGTACGCCCGTCGCGCGCGCTGACACCCACGACGTCGCCGTCGTCGAAACCGATGTAAACGACGCCGCCCGCCTTTGCCGACGTGGTCGTCCGCCCGTGCGCTGCGATAACGAGCATATCGCGCACGGCGTCCGTGCCGAAGCGCAGCGTGTGGACGCCGTCCTCGCGGCGCACGTAGATGGCGCCGTCATACGGCCCCGCGATCCAGTCACCGTCGCTCGTGACCGTTGTGGGATGCTGATTCGCCGCCGCCGCGAGACGGTACCGGTAGTAGCGGCGGCCGACGCGCACGTAGACATTGCTGCCTTCGACGCCCGCGGCCCGGCCGCCGCCGCGCGCGAAGTCGGTCGCGTACGTCGCTTGGTTTTGCATGCGGGCCAGGTTGTCGTCGTAGTCGGGGCGGAACGCGAAGCCGGCATTGGTGACGTTTTGCCGCACGTCGGCGACGGTGATCTCCGTGGTGAGCGTGTACTCCTCCGGCAAGACGGCGCGCCAGCCGCCGGTGAGCACGATCTGCGGACCGCGCACGTCGAGAACGGCGTCGTAGTTACCGAACTCGCCACGGATCCCGCCCCCCGCGCCGAGCTTCACCACGAGCTGATGCGTCGTTGTGATCGCTCCGTCCAGCGAGATCGGCCAAACGGCGAACGGCGGCGCCATCACCGGCGTCATCAAGCCGCCCTCGCGCTCCTGCTGCCACAGCACCGTTCCCGCCGCGTTCAACTCGCCGACGGTCGCGCTGCGGAACGGCCCGCGGCCCGCCCGGCGCACCGCGAGGACGCTGTCGCCCGCGCCGAATAGCCGGTGCGCGGTGGGGAAGCGCGGATCGAACTCGCCCGTCGCGCCCGCGGGGTGATGCACGCGCAACGCGCGTTGCCAGCGCAGCACGCCGTCGCGCAGCGCGACCGCACGAATGCGCTCGCCGGCGGCGTACGCGAGCACGCCGCCCACCGCGATCGGATCGACGCCTGCGCGATCGCACCAGCGTGCGCGCCCCGACGCTTCATCGAACGCGCAGATGCGGCCGGCGTGGCGAAATGCAATGATTCCGTTGCGGACCGCGACGACGTTGCGACCGTCCCCCAGCACGTTCTCGCCCGGGCTCGCGCCGCGCACGTCCAGCGATTGCCGCCAGAGCGGCGTGCGCACGACGCGAGCGGGCGGCGGCGGCTCAACCTGGAGTGTCCGAAGCGGGAACGAAGCCTCGCCCGTCGCTCCGGCGGGCGCGATGGTCGAGCCGAGCGCCGCGGCGAGTGCAAGAGCGAGCGAGCGAACCTCCACGGTCGCGCCTCTTCGTCGCTCGTCGCTCCTTCCCCGGAAGCTGGGAGGCCGATGCCGATGCGCCCGGGTAGAGCCTTTCGCCGTGGGACCGACCTTTGATGCTCAGCGGAACGAGTTCAGCGCGTACGTGCTGCCCGAGGAGCAGACTCCGTTCGGGTTGACCTTGGGCAACTTCAAGACGTTCGCGACGTCGACGCCCAAGGGCGGCATCCGCGGGCTGTGGGACGCCGACACCGATCAGATCATCTTCGGTTCGCACCAGATCGCATATCGCGCGCGCGGCGGCGAGACGTTGTTTCCGCACCAGATCACGCGCGAGTTCACGTTCCTGCCGTACGCGCAGATCGCGGAGTTCGGCATTGCGCCCGATCTGCGCGTGACGGAGACGTTCTACGTGCCGCACGGTCCGCTGCACGACCGCGTGGTGTCGTTCGTCGTCGACGTCACCGTGCACAACGACGCGACGCTGCCGGCCAGCGTGCAGATTTTTCCGTGGGCGCTGCTGGTGGGCCAGCGATTCTACGGCGAGCCCGAGAAGCACGTGCGCGCCAGCACGGGCAGCCGGTTCATCCGCTCGTACGGCGAGGAGTCCGGTGGCGTGCGCTGGTGGGGCGGCTCGCGCACGCCGCAAGCGGTCGCGCTCGCGCTGCGCGAGCAGTCGCTGCTGCAAGGGATGATGCGCGGCACGCTCGACGACGTCGCGCACCTCGCCGAGATCACGCCGCACCTGGCCGAGTTCGCGTCGAGCCGCATCTTCGGCGCGTTCGAGTACCGCATCGATATACCGCCGGGCGGGCGCGAGTCGCTGCGCCTCGCCGTCGTGTACAACAAAGGCGGTGACGAGAAGACCAAGCCGGTGCTCGAGCAGCTGCTGCGCGACCCCGACGCGCTCCCGGCGACGGAGCGCTACTACGCGGACAAGCTCGCCGACGCGCGGCTGCTCACGCCGTCGCCGCTGATCAACCGCGGCGTGGCGTGGGCGAAAGTGAACATGCTGCGCGTCGTCAAGGAATATCCGCAGGGCTGGGGCTCCACGAACTCGCCGCCGTCCGACATCCTGGTCTCGCGCGACACGTCGTGGTTCGTGCACGGCTACGACTACTTCATGCCGCAGTTCTCGCGCGACGCAATCGAGCTGTTCAACCGCTTCGTCGAGCCGACCGGCCAAGTCGTCGAGTACGTGCGCGGCGTGAACGGGTTCTCGACGTTCTACGACCTCAACGTCAACGACGACACGCCGCTGCACATCATCGCGATCCTGCACCACTACAACGCGACGCTCGACGACGCGTGGCTGCGCGGCGTGTTCCCGCTGGTGATGAAGATCGCCGACTACATGCTCACGCAGCGCGACGCCAACGGCCTGCTGTTCTGCAAGGCTGGCGGCGAGGACATGTTCGGCATCACGTCGTGGCGCAACATCATCCCGCTCTATAAATTGGACGGGGCGGTCACCGAGATCAACGCCGAAGCGTATTTTGCCCTCGAAGCGACGGCGCGGCTCGCCGCGATCGTCGACGACCGCGCCGCCTGGGACAAGTACTCGCGCGAAGCCACGGCACTGCGCGAGGCGATGCTCTCCAAGCTGTTCAATACCGATACGTCGGCGTTCGTGCTCAACTACGACGTCGACGGCAACTACCAGGATAACTTCACGGCCGACGAAGTGTTCCCGGTGCTGTTCGAAGTCGCCGAGCCCGCGGTGCGCAAGGCGATCCTCAAGCGCTTGATGGAGCCCGACTTCACCACGCCGGTGGGGTTGCGCACGATCTCCACCGCCGACTCGTGGTATTTTCCGTCGCACGGCTTCGGCTTGCTGGGCGGCGTGTGGCCCGATCTCACGATGTGGTTCGCCGTCGCGCTCGCGCGCAACGGCGCGTATCAGGAAGCCGCGCACTGGCTCGAAGCGATCTACGAGACGATGGAAGCCGGCGCGTCGCGTAACACCGTGCCGGGGCAGTTCGGCGAGTGGTTCGACGGCGGCTCGCTCACGAACCGCGGCATGTACCTCTCGCCGTGGACCGGCGCGAAGTACCTGTGGGCGGTCGCCGAGACCGTGTGCGGGCTCGACGGTTACCGCACCAGCGGCCGGCCGCACATCGCGCCGCTGCTGCCCGCCGATTGGACCTGGACCGCCGCCGTGCGCGTGCACTGGGGCGGCCGCCGCCACAGCTACGTGATCGACGCGGAGCGCAAGATCATCGTCGGCGACATGGACTTCGCCTCCGCCGACGAGCCGTACCGGGTGTACTTTGCCGGCACCGACGTGTCCGACGAGATCCGGACCTCACCGGTGGAGGTCGGCGCCGTGGGCTTCGAGGACGGGCGCGGCGGCGTCCTCATCTACCTCTGCAACGACCGCGCCGCCGCGCGCGAGGTGACCGTCGACTTCCGCGGCGAGACGTTCCGGCGGCGCGTCGAGGCCGGCGCAATGGTGGAGATTCGGCTCGGCGAGCCGGTCCTGCTCGACGCAATGCCGACCCACGAGGCGCGAGAGGCCGCCGCCCCCGTGGGTTAGAAGCCACGGCGCCGTGCCGCCAACCCGCCGCCCGGGGCTGTCCGCGCTCCTGGCCGGAGGCGCTGTCGTCCTCGTCATCTCCATCCTGATCGGGCAGAAGCTCGGTGACCGGGTGCTGCTGCAGACGGAGCGCCGTACCAACGTCATCGGAGCCCAGGTGACGCCCGTCCCGGGCGCCGGCGGCGACGCGTCCCAGCACGGCGAGCTGAAGAACTGGAAGCGCCTGCAGGTCGTCTCGGTGGCGACGGACCCCGCCTTCCCGGACCCGCGCATCACGCCGCCGCCCCGCCCGACCCAACCGCCGTACACGCCGCCGCCGTTCCGCGCGACCCCGATCCCGGAGCCGACGCTCAAGCCGCTGCCGCAGGCGCCGCGCGGCATCTACACCTCGCCCCCGCTCCCGATCCCGCTGGTCTCGCACGAGCCGGGCGCCGCGGAGACCGAACCGCCGACGCTCTCGCCCGAGGAGCGCGCAAACGTGGCGCCGTCGGTAGGCGCGACCCGCCCGCCTGGGTTCAGCGCGCCGCACTGAACCCGCCACGGCACAACCAAAGGGGATTGTCCGTATTGTCCGCATTGATA
>CAWBVR010000011.1:0-123388 GCA_963792235.1 Vulcanimicrobiota bacterium | reverse complement strand
TTCGTCAAACAGCAGGCGATCGAGCACGCGACGGCCGCCACGTCGTCGACGCTGCAGGCCGTCGTACCGCTGCCCGGCGGCGGCCGCCAGGTGACCATCGCGTCGGCGCTCGACGTCCCGACGGAGTCGCTGCTCAAGGTTACGGTGCTGCACTACGACGCGCACAACAGCCTGCAAGAGATCATCAAGGCGGACCGCGCCCGCTACGTCGCGCCGACGTGGCACTTCGAAAACGCGACGACCTATCACTTCGATGCGAACGGCGACGTGCAAAGCGCGACGGCGCCCCGCGGCCTCGACATCGACATCGGCGCACGCCCGAACCAGATCGCGAAGCAGTCCCTTCAGATCAACGATCCCGAGCAGCTCTCGCGCGCGGAGATCAAGGCGCGGCTGGACTCCGGACAGCTCACGCCGCAGCAAGTGAACTCGTTCCACGCGACGTACGCCGGCAAGCTCGCGCGGCCGTTTGCGGCATTCGTGTTCACGCTCATCGCCGTGCCGTTCGGGCTGCGCCCGGTGCGCGGCGGCGGCACCGGGCTCGGGTTCGGGCTCGCCGTCGCGATCGTGTTCGTGTACTACGTGATCTCGACGATCTTCTTGAGCATCGGCTCGGCGACGGGGCTCGCCGGCCCGGCGGCGTGGACGCCCAATCTGCTGTTCACCGTCATCGGCGCGACGCTGCTGCGGCGCGCATCGCGAGTGTAAGCGTGATCGCGAACCTTTCCGGCATCGCGCTCGTGGTCGCGATCACCATCGTGGCCGGCGGCATCGCGTACATCGGCGACCGCGTCGGCCACCAAGTCGGGCGCAAGCGGCTGACGCTGTTCGGGCTGCGGCCGAAGTACACGTCCACGATCGTCGCCGTCGCGACGGGGATGCTGATCGCGCTGTCGGTCACGTCGGTCGCGCTGATCGGCTCGCAACAGGTGCGCACCGCGTTTTTCCGGCTGGGCCAGATCAACGCGCGCATCAACGACCTCCAAGCGCGCGCGATCTCGACGCAAAAAGAGCTGGACTCGACGCGCGACCTGCCGTTCGTGGTGTCGAACGGGTATCCGATCGGCAACGCCGTGCTCACCACGCGGCTGTCGCAGCCGGATGCGGTCGTGCTCGCGCAGCTCAAAGGATTTTTCGACAATACGGTCCGCACGGCGAACGCGCAGTTCGCGCACGCGCCGTACGATCTGAAGCCATATCAAAAGAAATCCAGCGATCCCGAGATCGAAGCGCTGCTGCGCGAGCAGCTCGCGAAAGACCGCAGCGTCCTGCCTGCAGACGTGCCGGTGATCTTCCTGCCGCTGATCGGGCAGAATCTGTTCAAGGGCGACGTCATCTCGTTCACGCTGCAGCCCTATTCGGACGTCCGCGTCGCAGCCGCCGGCGAGACCTTGGCCGCGGTCGACGTCCAGGGCGGGCAGCGCTCCGACAGCCTGCTCGCGCCGCTGCAGCGCCTGACCACCACGGCGGTCGCCGGGATGGAGCGCCGCGGCATGCCGGCCGTCTTCGCGCTCAACACGGCGCCCAGCAACAACGTCCAGGAGCTGCTCAGCCAGCTGGGCCGCCTGCGCGGGCACTACAGGCTGGTCGCCAAAGCCGGCTTCGACACCTACCCGCACTCGGGCGGAATCCTGCTCGACTACTCGCTGGAGCCGCGATGACGGTCCTCGGCCTCGATCCCGGCACCCGCAAGTGCGGCTACGCCGTGGTGACGGGGATCGACGCGCCGCCGCTGGCGCTCGGGATCATCCCGCTCGAGTCACTCGCCGAGCGCCTGCGCGAGGTACTGGCCGCCACGCCTGCGGGGCTCGCGGCGATCGGCCGCGGCACCAACGCTTCGGTGGTAAGCGACGTCGTGCGTGCGCTGGGCCTGCCCTTCGAGCTCGTGGACGAGCGGGAGACCAGCCTGCTGGCCCGCGCCCGCTTCTTCCAGGACCACCCGCCACGCGGCTGGCGCCGGATCGTGCCGCGTGGGATGCTGCTCCCCGACCGGCCGATCGACGACTACGCGGCGCTCCTCATCGCGGAACGGTTCCTCAAGGCTTCTTAATCGGGGCAGGAGTCCCGACGCTCGCTTCGGTATAGCGACCTCGGCATGCGTTCCGTAACGGGCGCGTCGTCGTCGTGCCCGCCGCGGTCAAGGACCGAGACGGGTTCTTCTCGCCGGTTCGGGGCAACACGGATACCCTTACTGAACGGGGGACGCGGCACGTGCGGTGGGAACAGTACGCGCAACCTTTCTCGGAGGAAACGATGAAGCGTCTCGCTACCCTCGTCCTCGCTGCGGGCTTTGCGATCGGCTCGCTCTTGGCGTTGGGTCAGGGCGCGTCGGCCACGCCGTTCTCGGACGTGCCGGCGAACCACTGGGCCTATCAGGCGATCCAGTCGCTCGCGGCTGACGGTTTGGTCGAGGGGTATCCCGACGGCAAGTTCAAGGGCGACCGGCCGTTGACGCGCTACGAGATGGCGGTGCTCGTCGCACGCGTCATCGCGAAGCTGCAAGCCAACAACCCCGGCTACGCCTCGAAAGCCGATCTCGACAAGCTGCAGAAGCTCATCGACGCGCTCAAGGACGAGCTCGACTCGCTCGGCGTGCGCGTGACGAACCTCGAGGACGCGCTCGACGCGCTCGACAAGCGCACGAAGTTTGCGCAGTCGATCCAGCTGCACGGCGCGATCCTCGACAACAACTCCTACCGGCAGCGCTACGCCGTGCCGCAGAACATCGCGCACGCCGCGATCGATCCGTTCGTGAACGTGTTCCTCACGAGCCCGGCCAACAATAGCCCGCTCGAGCAGGCCGGCGCCGGGAACCTCATCCGGTTCGACGACAAGCTCAACTTCACGTATACGATCAACGAGAACCTCACGGTCTCGCTGCCGATCCACATCATCAACTACCAGTACGGCGGCGAGTTCACGCCGAATGCGAAGTACTCGATCCAGCCCGACGTGGTGGTGAACATCGCCAAGATCGGCGCGCTGACGAACGTCTACTTCCGCGACGGCCAGCTCGACAACCTCAAGTCCTCGCGCGTCGGCCTCACGTACCGCGCCCCCGACGCCACGCAGCAAGGCCCCGGTTACGAGAACCCAGTCCAGCCCTATGAAAAGGGATTCGAGATCGGCGGCATCCTCAACGGGCTCACGGAGTTCCAGTTCTCGTGGACGCGCATCGACCAGTCGATGATCAACACGTCGGCCGGCGTTGCGGATCCCAACGGCGAGTTCGCGAACAACAACTACTTCTTCATCGTGACCCGCCCGCAGACGAGTTACTTCCAGCCGGGCGCGCCCAACTCGACGGCCGGCGCATCGCGCGTCGACACGTTCACCGCGGCGGCCGGACCGATCTCGTCGGTGTACCTCAGCCAAAAGGCCGTCGTCGGCACGGTCTACGTTTCGGCGATCAACGGCACGCCGTGCTCGCCCGCGGCGCTCACGCCCAGCAGCGGGCCCTGCCCGATCGCCGGCGGCGCGTGGTACTACATCGACTCGACCAACCAGGTCGTGTTCTCGACGCCGCTGCCGGCGGGCTCGATCGTGCAGATTACCTACGTGCGGCTGACGTACAACAACAACTCGCAGTTCCAGCGCTACCACTTCAACGCGCGCATCAACCAGAAGATCAAGGGTCTGCCGGGCGCCGAGGTCGGCCTGTCCGTCAGCCGCATCTTCGACTTCGCGGACGTCAGCAACTCGCAAGGCACCAACTTCTACCAGTCGGCGCCCAACGGCAACCCCGCCGGCAACGGCTACGGCGTCGTCAGCGACACGGTGTTCGGTCTTGACGCACAGCTGCCGCTGGCGTTCATCACCCTCGACGCCGACCGCACCAACCACCCCGTGCTCTTTGCCGAAGGCGCGTACAGTAAGTTCACGCCCGACTTCTACAACACGCCGGCCATCACCGACAGCGCGCTGGTCGTCGGCCTGCGGCTGAAGCTCTCGACGGCGACCGCGACGGTGCAGTACCAAGCCGTCGGCCCGAACTTCATCGACGGCGGCCCGCTGCGCTACTTCGGACCGGCGCCCTCGACGTTCCAGTTCTGGCGCGGCAACTTCTTCCCGCAGTTCTTCGGCTTCGCGAACAACCTCCAGATCAACCGGAATTTCGACAACACGATCGCGCCGGGCTGCGCGGGCACGGCCTGCTCGCAGAACAGCGCGAACCTCACCTACATCTATCCGGTCTTCAACCCGTTCGTGGCCAGCGGACCGCAGTTCTTCAGCGCGTTCGCACCCAACTCGCAAGGCTTCACCGCCAACGTCACGGCGCCGATCAGCATGGGCGGCAGCACCATCAACGCGCGTCTGCTCGGCCAGCATCTGCAAGAGCTGCAGCCCAACGGCTTCGGCCAACTCGCGTACGGCCCGGGCTTCTCGTCGGCGTTGCGGCTGAAGTTCGACAAGGTCGAAGGCGGCTTGCAGTTCGGCGTGCCCGTATTCAACACGAAGGCGGCGATCAACCTGACCGGCTCGGTAGAGCACCTCTTCCGCCACGACACGACGGCCTACAGCTACGTGCCGTACAACGTCGCGCAGGGCGGCCCCGACGCGCCCGGCGCGGCCGCGCTCAACGCGTACCTGTCCGTGCCCGGCAATACCCCGGTGCTGTTCTATCCGAACTACATCGATGAGTACCACACCACGTACGCCGCAGGGCTGACCGTCCCCGTGACGCGCGACCTCAACCTCGGCCTGTCGTACAACACGCAGCTCTACAAGGGCTCGTACGGCACGACGCTCACCGAGAACATCTCGCAGCGCAAGGACATGTACGACGCGACGCTCATCTACAACATCCCCAAGACGACGAGCTCGATCGGCTTCCTGTTCCGCAACCAGAAGTACACGGACAGCGTGCTGCCGACGTACAACTTCAACCAGAACCGCGAAGATCTGAACTTCTCGATCCGCTTCTAGCACCAGCCCGTCGGGCTGCATCACGAGAGTGCCAAAGCACGAATGCCCTGGGACCGCGAGGTTCCGGGGCGTTCTCGTTGTAGGGTCTGCAGGTGACCCGAACGATCGTCGTGGCGGCCGGCGTCGTGCTGACCGCGCTGCTGGGCGCGGTGCAGCTGGCATCGACGGCGGCCTACGGCGACTTGGCCGTACGCCCGTCGTTCCCAGCCGCCTTGCACGACCACGCGCCGGTGCTGTTGCGCCCGTTTCTCGGCAACGCGCAAGCGCGCGCCGAAGCCGCCGTGCACGACGGCGATCTGGCCACCGCCGAGCGCCTCGCGGCGACGCTGCCGGACGACCCGGAAAGCGCGGACATCCGCGGCCGCATCGCCGAAGCGCGTGGACACCGCGACGCCGCGGTGCAGCTCTACATTCGCGCGGGCGACGCGGTGCGCGCCCAAGCACTCATCGACGCACTCGCCGTCACGCGACCCGACCGCGCACTCGCCGACCAAGCGCTGCTGGTCGCAGCGCACCAGGATGACCCGAGCGCCGGCGAAGTCCGCGGCGAAGCCTGGTGGCGCCTGGGCCAACTGCAAGCCGCCGCAGGTTACCGCAACCCGTCACGGCGCACGGCCTACTGGCGCCAAGCAGAATCATCGTACGAGCACGCACTCGCCCTCGCTCCGAACGAAGAAACGTACCTGCTCGCCGCAGGCTACCAATCACTGGCAAACGGCGGCGTCGCTGCAGCATTACGCTGGTATACGCACGCCGCCGACGTGGTCCCGAACAGCGCAGACGCATATGCGGGGCTCGCCTGGACGGCGGCCGCCGCACACGACTGCGCCCGCGCGCGCGACATGCTGGCCCGCGCGCGCGCGCTGCGCGCGGCAACGACAACGGCCCCACCCCGGGACCCCGCCGACGACCCAACCGCGGGCCCGGCGCTCAAACACTGCACGACATGATCGCGCACGGCCCGACGTGACGGCTGCGCCTCGCCTGCGGATGATCGGGTGATCGTCGCCCTCGACACCCAGCTCTCCGTCGGAACCGCAACCGGCATCGGCGTCTACCAGCGCGACTTGGCGACCGCCCTACGCAACGAATCCGTCGACGTCCGCCCGATCTCGGCCCCGTGGCTGAACCCGTGGCGCTTCGACCGCCGCGTCCTCTGGGACCAAGTACTGCTCCCGCTCCAAGCCGCCCGAAGCGGAGCGACGCTGTTGCACGCGAGCGCGGGGACGATGCCGTTCCTGCGCACCCTACCAACGATCGTCACGGTACACGACCTGGCCTGGCACCGCGTGCAATCCCACACCCGCTCCTACGCCCGCACCTACTTCGGAACACTGCAAGCGCGCGCGTACAAACGAGCCGCCGCGATCATTTGCGACTCGAACTTCAGCGCAACCGAATTCCACGAACTCGTCGACCCGAAAGCAACGGTGGACGTGGTCTACCCAGGCGTCGACACGCGCTTCGCGAGCATCGAACGCCGCCCGGATGCATCCCCGTTCGCGCTAGTCGTCGGCACCGTCGAAGCGCGAAAGAACCTCCTCGTGCTGATCGAAGCGCTACCATCCCTGCCGGCGCTGCGCATCATATCGGTCGGTCCGCATACGCCATACGCGGACACCGTGCGCACCCGTGCAGCAGAGCTGAACGTCGTGGACCGCGTGGAGCTGCGCGGCTACGTCGACCGCACAGGACTCGACGACCTCTACGCGCGGGCCACATGCGCACTGATCCCATCCCGCTACGAAGGCTTCGGCTATGCACTAGCCGAGGCAATGTGCGCAGGCGTACCAGCCATCGCTGCACGATCGTCGTCGCTGGTCGAAGTAGCAGCCGGCGAGATCTCGCTGATCGCGCCAGACGACACATCAGCGTGGGTCGAAACGATCGGCACGGTACTCGCAGAGCGCGATGCAGCCCAACGGTATGCGGAGACGGTGCGTGCGCGCGCGTGCGAACGATTTGCATGGTCGACGGCTGCGTCGCAGATGCATGCAATCTACGATCGCGTCGCGCGCCACTGAGGAGCGCGATCGTGGCGCACCCTTCGACAAGCTCAGGGTGACACTTGTCGAGCTGCTCGCGAGCCCCGTCAGGACGACAACTCCACGATCGTGCCTAGCCGCACGCGCGATCGTGCCTAGCCGCACGCCCAATCGTGCCGGAGGCGAGGGCGGCGCACTACTGCGGGGGGGGGCGTTGCGGAGTTTGCGGAGCCAGGATGGCGAGAGCAAACGGAGCACCGAGCGACCGACGGCGCACGATGCGCCGCAGGGAGCGTCCCCGCCGCAGTAGCGCGCCGCCCTCGCCGCGCCACACCGTACAAACTTCGGCCTAGTAAATCGGCGACCCAGGAGCCCCGGGCCCAACGCTCCCATCATCCTGCGCAAACGTCAGCCGCAGCGGGTACGACGACCCACCCTCCGGCATCGTGACGACGCGAATCCGCCGAAACGTCCCGGCGTTGATCGTCTCTTGCCAAATCTTGAACCGTGAGAACGCCGCGAGTGCGTGCGCTTGGACGAGCGTGCCGTCGATCAAGAACGTGCCGGTAGCGCGGCCGCCGCGCGGGTTCGCGTAGAGCGCGATCGCGCGCGGGCCGCGTGTCATGTTGACGATCACGACGTTCATCGATTGCTCGACGCCGTAGTCTCCGCTGAGCGCTTCGCCTTCGCGCAGGTTTGGCAGCGGGAGCTGGCCGATCGGGATGTCGAGGTCGGCGCCGTCGACGTCGTAGGTGCGTTCGAAGAAGAACGTCGGTACCGGGTAGACGCCGCGCGCGTGCGGGGCGCCGCCGGCGAGGAGCTGGACGGTGTCGATGGATTGGTCGGTCGGCGCGAGCGCGTCTTGCGCGACGAGCGTGAGCTCGAGCGGGTCGCCGCTGACCAAGCGCAACTGGAGGATCGCGCTGATGACGTTGGCGGCCGGGAGCGGGTGGTCGACGAGGTTTATCGTTGCGCCCGGTGCGATCGTCATCACTTGGCCTTCATTGCGCGCTTCCCGCACGAGGAACCGTTTGGTGGAGAGGTGGCCGACCTCCATCTCGTTGGGGCCGGGGCCCGCGCTGCCGTCGATCATCTGTACCGTTGCCGGTGCGTTGGAGGCATTGCGCGCTTTAAGCAGGATGCGGCGCGGCGGCTCGTTGCCGGGGTTGTAGTGATAGTACAGGAAGCGCTGCGCTTGCGTGCGGTCGAGGCGGGCGGTGAACAGCACGCCGTTGGCGGTGAGGCGTTCGGGGTAGTCGCTCACCAGCAGGCGCGCCGGCTGGATCGGCGGGAGTGCGGTGTTTTCGACCAGCACGTGGGTCGTGCCATTGACGGGGAGGTAGCCGTTGCCGGCGATTTGCACGGGGACGTCGACTTCCACGCGGTTGTCGATCTTCAAGTTGCCGCGCACCGGGATCGTTTCGGGCGCGACGTTGATCGATGCGCCCGAGCGCAGCGTCGCGGCGCGCGTTGCTGCGACCGCAAGCGCTTCTCGCAGATAGTCTGCGGATGTCGGGTTGCCGGTGACGCGCAGTGTGGTTTCGTCGGCGACGGTGCCTGCGGCATAGGCAACGCGGATGGCGACCTCGCGCGTCACGCTGCGCGAGTCGGTCACGATTGCCGTCGTGCTGCCGACCTTGAGGCCGCCGACGTAGAGGATGCGTTGGGTTTGGTCGACGACCACCGTTGCGACGCTGGGGTCCGCAACCGTTGCCGTCAGGGTGCCGAGGGAGCTGTTCACGCGGGCGGCGGTGGTCTTGCCCGGTTCGACGTTGACCTGCGGCGGCTCGATGATAATCGGCGGCTGCGTCGGAGAAGCGAGCGGGGCAGGCGTCACGGCCGGTAGGACCGTGGTCGTGCCCGGGGCCGGGGATTCCGTCGGCGCTGCGACGGGCGTGGCGGGGTTGCCCGGCGCCGGCGTCGTTACGGTGCCGGGCGGGTTGACTGGTCCCGTCGGGGGCGGGACGGGGGGATTCACTTGCGCCGCCGCGGTGAGCGCGAGGGCGCAGACGGCCGCGAGGCTAGTTAACGGCGCGAGGACGCGTCGCAAGCGACTCCTTATCCGGGGTGACAGACGTCAGGCGATCTTTTGAGCGGCGGGTTCCCGCGAGACGGCCGATGCCAGGAGCGTCTTGTAGCCGACGTTCGGAAACAGCACGGTGACGAGGTCCTTCTCGGCGCGCTCGACCGTGCCTTGTCCGAACTTCGGATGGTACACCACGTCCGCGATCCGGTAGCCCGACGACGTCAGGACACGGTGGCCTTGCAGGCAGTTGTCGCACGCGCCGCAGGTCTCGGCGTCGTAGTCCTCGCCGAAGTAGTTCAGGATGAAGCGGCGGCGGCAGCCGGTGGTCTCGGCGTACTGCAGCATCATCGCGAGCTTCGACTGGTCGTACTTTTTCTTCGTATCGTAATTGGCGAGGTTCAGGACCATCTCGCGCTGCTCGCGCGCCGCATCGGTCAGCACGTACTTGCCACGCATCGCGTTCTCGATGAAGCCGCTCTTTTTCAGTAGCGCGATGATCACTTTGAGCTTGGTGAGCGGCAGCTGCGTGATCTTGCGCAGGTCCGTCAGGCTCACGCCGCCTTCTTGCGCGCCGAAGATCTCCAGCGTGCCGAAGACTTTTTGGACTTCTTCCACATCGGGGTACTTGCCGGTAAGGAAGTAATTTTGCACGCGCGTGTCGCTCATGCGGTAGACGAGCACGCATTTCGATGGGTCGCCGTCGCGGCCGGCGCGACCCGCTTCTTGCGTGTACGCTTCGACCGATCCGGGCAAGTCGTAGTGCACCACGAAGCGGATGTTCGGCTTGTCGATGCCCAAGCCGAAGGCGTTGGTCGCGACCACGGCGCGAATCGCCTCCTGCATGAAGAGTTCGTGCACTGCGGTGCGGTCGTGCTTCTGCAGCTTCGAATGGTAGACGGCGGCCGGCAGGCCGAGCTCGTCTTGCAGGTATTTCTGCACTTCGAGCGCGTTCTTGATCGTCGCGGTGTAAACGATGCCGGTGTGCTCCAGCTCGCCTTTTTCGAACAGCTCCTTGAGCTGTTTGAGTTTGCCCGCTTCGCTTTCGGCGCGCTTGACCACGTACTGCAAGTTCGGGCGGTCGAAGCCTTTGACGATCGGCTTGACGTTGGGGATGCCCAGCTGGATGAGGATGTCTTCGCGCACCGCGGGCGTCGCGGTGGCAGTCAGCGCGAGCACCGTAGGGTTGCGCAGCTGGCCGATCACCTTGCCCAGGTTGAGGTACGCGGGGCGAAAGTCGTGACCCCACTGCGAGATGCAGTGCGCTTCGTCGACGACGAACAGCGGGATCGACAGCTGCTGCAGGATCGCGACGAACGCGTCGTCTTCCAGCTTCTCCGGCGTGACGAAGACGATCTTGAGCTGGCCTGACGCGATGCGGCGCATCGCCGCGAGCTCTTGGTCTTCCGAGAGGGTCGAATTCAGTGCCGCGGTGGCGGTGACGCCGCGCTCGGAGAGCATGTCGAGCTGATCTTTCATCAGCGCGATCAGCGGCGAGACGACGATGGTCGTCCCGTCCATCAGCAGCGCGGGGAGCTGGTAGCACAACGACTTACCGGCGCCCGTCGCGAGGATCGCAAGCGTGTCCTCACCGTCCAGGACGCGGTCGATCACTTCTTCCTGGCCTGGGTTGAAGTGGTCGTAACCGAATTTCTCGCGCAGCGCTCCGCGCAGGTCGACCGTGGTCTCCATCGTTCCTCTCCGGGCTACCGCACCGGCGGACGACAGGCGACGCCTCGCTTGGAAAGCGGGCGTCACAGGCGTCAGTAGCCGGTGCACTTCGGGTACCCTACCCGATACTGCTTAAAACGCCGTGATGGGGCGCGAGGTTCCTCGCTTCTGAGCCTTGAGCGACCGTCTTGGGGGCCTGGCAGCTACGGACGGGACCGACCTTTGCGGCCCCGAATCGAACGCACGTGTCGCTCTACCGAACCTGGCGGCCCCGGACGTTCGCCGACCTGGTCGGGCAGGACGCGGTGGTCAAGACGCTCACCACCGCGCTCGAGACGGGCCGCCTCGCGCACGCATACCTGTTCTCCGGCCCGCGCGGTTCGGGCAAGACGTCCGCGGCGAAGATCCTCGCGCGCTGCATCGAGTGCGTGAACGGGCCTACAGCGACGCCCGACAACACGTGCGAGAACTGCGTCGCGATCCTGGAGGGCAGCGCGCTCGACGTGCTCGAGATCGACGCCGCATCGAACCGCGGCATCGACGAGATCCGCGCGCTGCGCGACGCCGTGAAGTTCGCGCCGGCGGCGATGCGCAAAAAAGTGTACATCATCGACGAAGCGCACATGCTCACCAAAGAAGGCGCGAACGCGTTTTTGAAAACGCTGGAAGAGCCGCCCGACTGGGCCGTGTTCATCCTCGCGACGACGGCGCCGGAATCGCTGCCGCCGACGATCTTGTCGCGCTGTCAGCGCTACGCGTTCCGCCGCATCGCGATCCCGACGATGATCGCGCGCATGCGCGAGATCGCGGATGCGGAAGGCATCGCGATCGACGACGGGGCGCTGGGCGCGATCGCCTACCGCGCCGACGGCGGCTTGCGCGACGCGCTCACGATGCTGGAGCAAGTATCGTCGTTCGCGGGCGCCCCTTCGACGAGCTCAGCCGCAGCTGACACCACGTCAGGTCAGGCTGTGGACGCCGATACCGTGGAAGCCGCGTTCGGCCAGACGGGGCGCGCGTTCGCGCGCGCGCTGCGCGACGTGACGCTCGACGGTGACGCCGCCGAAGCGCTGCGCATCGTCGACGAGGCGTCCGACGCCGGCGCCGACATGAGCGGCTTGATCCGCAGCACGATCGCCGAGTTCCGCCACCTGCTCGTCGCGCGCGTGAACCCGGAGCTGCTCTCGCGCGACCTCGCCGAGGACGACGCGCGCATCGCGCGCGAGCGCGCCGCCGCGACGCCGCAGGGGCGCTTGGTGCGCGCGCTGCGGCTGCTGTCCGACGCGCTGGGCGCGGCACGCGGCTCGGGAAACGCGCGCCTGGAACTGGAGAGCGCGGTGCTGCGGTTCGTCCTGCAAGGCGAAGACCTCACGCTCGACGCGCTCGCCGCCCGCCTCGCCGCCTTAGAGGCCGGCGAGCCGTCCGGGCCGGGCGCCGCGCCGCCCGCTGCGGCGGTGCCGCGCGGCGAAGCGGCGGTGCCGCGCCGCGAAGCACCGGTGCCGTCACCGCCGCAGCCCGAGGCGATCCAACCGAAGCCCGCGCGGGTCGAACCCGTCCCGCCCGAGCGCGCGCGCGCCGAGCCCGCCGCTGCGGAGCCCGCGCACGCCGAGCCCGCGCGGGTGGAGCCCGCCGCTGCGGCGCCTCTCGCCGATGCACCCAAAGAGCTCTCGCTCACCAAGATCCGGTCGCTGTGGCAGAGCATTCGCATGCGCGCGGAGGGTGAGAAGGGGTCGTTGCGGGCGGGGCTCTCGCGCGCGACCGTCGCGTCGCTCGACGGCGACGTCTTGACGCTGCGAGTCCCCGATCCGCCGGCCGGCGAGGTGCTGCGGCGCGACAAGGCGACCGTAGAGAAGGCGATCGCGGACGTCATGGGCCGCAAGCTCGAACTGCGCATCGCGCTCGGCGCGGGCGCGCCGCCGCCCGATAGCGGCGGCGGTTCGTTGGACACCGGCGTCTCGAACGGCGGCGGCGAAGGCTCCGACGACCTCATGCGCTACGCGCTCGAAAAGCTCTCTTGAAACCGAGGACCGATTGAATCCCCAGATGATGAACCAGCTGCGCAAGATGCAGCAAGACATGACGAAGGCGCAGGAAGAAATCCAGAGCGCCACCGTCGACGGCGCCGCGGGCGGCGGCATGGTGAAGGTCACGATGACCGGCGACTTCCGCGTGACGAAGATCGAGCTCGACAAGAGCGCGGTCGATCCCGACGACGTCGAGACGCTCGAAGACTTGATCGTCGCGGCGCTCAACGACGCGCGTGCGAAGGCCGAGGAGTTCGCCGCAAAGCGCATGAGCGCGGTGACGGGCGGCCTGAAGATCCCGGGGATGTGAGGTGGGTTCACATCCTGTGAACCCGTTGCGTTCGGCCTTCGCCCGAGCCGTACAAAGGAAATAGAAGAATTTCTACGATAGCGGGACCGGTTCAGGCGCTCATCAACGAATTCAGCAAGCTTCCCACGATCGGGCCGAAAACGGCCGCACGGCTCGTGTTCCATCTGCTCAACCGCCCGCGCGGCGACGCCGAGGCGCTGGCCGAAGCCATCGTCGCGCTCAAAGAGCGCGTGCAACTCTGCTCGCGCTGCTTCTCGATCACCGAGCACGACCCGTGCCCGGTGTGCGCCGACCCGCAGCGCAACGCGTCGATGATCTGCGTGGTCGCGGACTCGAAAGATCTGTTCGCGATCGAGCGCACGTCGGCGTACGACGGGCGCTACCATGTGCTGGGCGGTTTGATCTCGCCGATGGACGGCATCCTGCCCTCGCAGTTGCGGGTGCGCGAGCTCATCGACCGCGTGGCGACGGATTCACCGGGGGAGATCGTCGTCGCGACGGCGCCCAACGCGGAGGGTGAAGCGACGGCGCTGTACCTGCTGCGGCTGCTCGCCCCCAGCGGCGTGAACGTCACGCGCCTCGCGTACGGCCTGCCGATCGGCGGCGACCTGGACTACGCCGACGAGAACACGCTGGCGCGCGCGATCGAAGGCCGCCGCGCGCTGTAGCTCCGCGCTCAGTCCAACCGCATCGTGTCGCCGCGTGCGATGCCGCCCGGCGTGACGACGTCGCAGTAGACACCGACGACGTTCGCGCGCTGCGTCGCGACCGCCTCGAGCACGAGCGGGAGCGGCTCGCCGGTCGCGACGTCGTACGTCGTGGTCACGCAGCGTTTGATCGTGGCGACGACGCGCAGCACGACCCCGGCCGCACGGACGGTCGCGCCGACGAGATCGGCCTCGCGCTTGACGAACTGCGGCGCGGCCTCGACGAACACGTTCGGCCGCCAGCGCAGCGGCTCGAGCGGCTCGCCGACGAGCGCTTCCACGTCGTGCACCCACACGTCCACCAGCAGCGACACCGTGCCGGCATCGAACCAGCGCGGGCGCGAGCGGTCCAGCGTGACCAGCACCCCGGCGTCGGCGGCGTAGGATGCAGCCGTCGCCGCGTCCGCGGTGAGGTGGAGATGCGCGGACTCCTTGCCGCGATACGGCTTGGCGGCCCGCGCGTGCGACGGCGTCTCGACGACGAGCGCCGCCCGGCGGTCTCCGTCGAACCCGTCGGCCAGCACGGTCGCGTGCGCGAGCGGCTCGGCCTTGAGGCTCTTGACGGGGTAGCGCCACAACCCCGCGATCCGACCGATCTCCATCGCCGGGGATTCGCGCCGCGTGCGCGCGAACGCTCTCGCCGCGTGCAGAACACGGAACTCCGGCAGACGGAATTGCGTCCGTTGGGTGCGGGCGAGCTGCTCGACCGTGCGGTCACGCTCTTCGTGCGGAACTTCGTGCCGATCGTCATCGTGCTCGCGGTCGTGATCGTCCCGCTGCTGGTGTTCCAAGCGATCGTCGCGCCGCAGTCGGGCCAGGTCTTCAGCGATCTTGGCCGCGTCTTCTCGGCGGCGGGCAACCGTGCCGCGACCGAGGCCGCCACGGCGGCCCTGCAGCGCGACGGCGGCTCGAACGGGCTGACGGCACTGCTGTTCCTGGTCAGCATCGTGGCGCGGCTGCTGATGTGGAGCGCGATCGTGTCGCTGGTCGCGAGCGCGTACGGGGGCTCGCGCATCAGCTTCGGCCACGCGTACCGCATCGGCTTGCTGCGCTGGCTACCGCAAATCGTGGTCGCGCTGACGTTCCTGGTGCTCGGGCTGGTCTCGAGCATCCCGCTGTTCATCGCGTACGTGCTGTTGGCGATCGTGCTCGCCTTGTTGGCGGGGCTGAACCAGTTCGTCGCCGCCGTCGTCGTGGGCATCATCGGCGGCATCATCGTCATCGGCGCCTTCGCGATCGTGGCGTCGTGGGTGTACATGACGTACCAGCTCGCGTCGGTCGCGGTCGTCACCGAGACGGCGAACCCGATCGAAGCCATCGGAACCGCACTGCGGCGCGGGTTCGCGCGCGGGATTCGCTGGCGCACGGTGGCCGGCGGGCTCGTCGTGTTCATCGTGAGCGAGGCGGGCGCGATCCCGCTGCTCGGGGTGGCGGCCGCGGTGACGATGCTGACGCACGTCAACCTGCTCTACTTCGCCGTCGCCGGCGTGGGCAGCGTGCTGCTCGAGGCGGTCGTCGCCGCGTTCGTGGTGGTGTACGCCGTCGACGTGCGCGTCCGGCGCGAAGGTTTCGACATCATCGCCGCGGAGCCGCCACCAGTTCTGTCAACGTCGTGACGCCGTGGCCGCACGGCGATCCGCGTGACGTCGCGCATCGCATCCTCGCCGGCGACCGGTTCCGGATCGCGCCGCAGCGCCCGGCGCAGAAGTCGTGGCTCGACCTGCTGTGGGATGCGATTCGCGAGTTGTGGCGGCGTGTGACGTCGCCGCTCCAGCACGTGCTCGGCAACGAGACGGTCACCGCCGTCATCGGGATCGCCGTGCTCGTCGCGCTGATCGCGCTCGTCGCGATTCTCGTCGTGCGCTACACCCGGCGCGCGCGCGAGGTGAGGCTCGGCCGCGCGCGCGCTCAGGCCTTCGCGCTGGGCGACGACGCCGACGCGCACACGCTCTTCGCGCGCGCGCTCGCCGCGGCGTCCGACGGCCGCCATCACGACGCCGCGGCGCTGCTGTGGGCGTCGGCGCTGCGCGCGCTGGGCGAGCGCGGGCGCGTGCCGTACGACGCCGCGCGCACGCCGGGCGAGTGGCGGCGCGCCGTGCGCGATCCGGCCTTCGACGCGCTCGCGCGCGACGCGGTCGTCGCACTGTTCGGCGACCGCGCGGTCGACGCGGCGCTCGTCACGCGCATGCGCGCGTCGTATGACCGCGTCGTCATGCCGGCGTGAACCGCGATCTCGTCATCGCCGGCGTGGCGCTGGCAGCGCTCGTCGGCGTGTCGCTGCTGGGCCATCAGCCGGAGAGCCCCAAAGCGGCCACGCACGCGAGCGCCGACTACAGCTTCGGCGGCTATCGGGCATGGTATGAACTGCTCGACCGCGAGGGCGTCGCCGTCACGCGCTTCCGCGCCCACCACGACGCGTTGCGCAACAGCACGATCGGAACGCTGATCGTGTCGTTTCCGGACGACGCGCTGCCGAACTACTGGAACGCCGGCGAGCGCGACGCGCTGCGCGCGTGGGTGCGCGGTGGCGGGCGCATGATCGACGTCGGCGAGACGCCGCCCGCCGGCGCGAACGACGGCGCCGGCGAGCCCGTGGTGCTCGACAAGAAGTCCGGCGGGGGACCGCTGCACGGCCCGTGGGCCGCGTACGTCAGCTCGCTCGGCGACCGCGGCAGCATGCGCCTCGTGCTCGCGAAGCCGCCCAAGGCCAAGCGCGCGAAGGGCGCCAAGCGCGCCGCGCCCGTGCGCCGCGTGCCCGTGGAGACGCTGCTCGCCGACCGCGCCGGCGCGCTCGTCGTGCGCTATCCGTACGGCCGCGGTGAGGTGATCGGCGTTGCGACCGGCGCGCTGTTCGAGAATCGCGCGCTGGGCCGCGGCGATGATGCGCGACTGGCGTTTCTCGCCGCGCGGGCGGTCCCGCGCGGCGTCGTCGCGTTCGATGAAGCCGTGCGCGGCGACATCGTGGAGAAGGCGTGGTACCGCGCGCTCTCCGCGCCCGAACTCGTCGCGCTCGCGCTGCTCGCGCTGGCGGGCCTGTTGTGGCTGCTGTATGGGATCGTGCCGCTAGGCCCCGCGGTGCGCCTGCGCGCGGCGCGCGAGCCCACCTCCGAAGAGTTCTTGGATGCATTCGCGGCGCTCTACGAGCGCGCGCGCACCCGCGGCCACGCGCGCGATGCGCTGGTCGCCGAGGCCGGCCGCGCGCTCGAGCACGCGCCGCGCACCGCCGACAACGTCGCGCTCGCGCAGCGCGTCGCCGCCGCTGCCGCCGACCCGCTTGCCAACGACGCCGCGCTGATCGCGATAGCGAAGCTCGCCCGAACCGCCCGAGAGGAGACCATCCGTGGAAGCAACCCCGACCGACGTCCAGGAACGTTTGCGCGAGGGCTTGGCGCGCGTCGTCGTCGGCGGTGAGCGGACCGGCTTCGCGCTGACCGTCGCGCTGCTCGCCGGCGGGCACGCGCTCATCGAAGGCGTCCCGGGGACGGCGAAAACGCTGACCGTGCGCGTGCTCGCGCGCCTGCTCGGCGTGACGTACGGGCGCATCCAGTTCACGCCCGATCTGATGCCGTCCGACGTGGTCGGCACGACGGTGTTCGACCAGCGCAGTGCGACGTTCTCGCTGCGCCGCGGGCCGATCTTCTCCAACATCTTGCTGGCGGACGAGATCAACCGCACGCCGCCCAAGACGCAAGCCGCGCTGCTCGAAGCGATGGAGGAGCGCCACGTCACCATCGACGGCACGACGTACCCGCTGCCGCCGCCATTCATGGTGTGCGCGACGCAGAACCCCGTCGAGTTCGAAGGGACGTATCCGCTGCCCGAGGCGCAGCTCGACCGCTTCCTCGTCCGCGTGCGCACCGGTTATCCGTCGCCCGCCGACGAGCGCGCGCTGATCGCGCGCGCGGTGGCCGGTTTCGACGCGCGCGATCTCGACGCGGCGGGCGTCACCGCGGTCGTCGGCAGCGACGACCTGCTCGCGGCGCAGCGCGCGGTGCGCGCGATCCACGTCGCGGAGTCGCTGCAAGGCTACCTCTACGACATCGTGGCCGCGACGCGCACGTCGCCCGACGTCGCGCTGGGCGCGAGCCCGCGCGCCGCGCTCGCGCTCGTCGTCGCCGCGCAAGCGGCGGCGTACCTCGACCACCGCGCGTTCGCAACGTCGGACGACGTGAAGGACGTCGCCCCGGTGGTGCTGCCGCACCGCATCATCGTGCGGCCCGAGGCCGAGCTCGACGGCACCAGCGCCGACGACGTGGTGAAGCGCGTGCTGGCGAGCGTCGCCGCGCCGGAGACCTGACCTGCCGCGGATCGGATTGCGCGGGATCGCGGCGCTGGCGGGCCTCGCCGTCGTCGCGTTCCTGCTCGCGCGCACGTTTCCGTGGCCGGTCGCGCTGGCGATCGCGCTCGGCGCATTCGTCGCGCTGATCGCGTACGACGTCGCGCTCCTGCGCGGTGAGGTCGAGATCGTGCGCGTCGTGCCGCCGCGGCTCGCGCTCGCGCGGCGCGACGTGCTGCGCTACGAGATCGCGAACCGCACGCTCGGCGAGCGACGCGTCGCGATCGTCGAGGCGCCCGCCGACCGGCTCGCGATCGGCCTGGACGAAGCGCGAGCCCTGCTGCCGCCGCGCTCGCGAGCAACGGTCGAGATCGGCTTCGTCCCGCGCGAACGCGGCCGCACGGCGCTGCGCTCGTATCACGCGCGCATCCTCTCGCGGCTGGGCATCGTCGAGTTGCGGCGCACCTTCGCGGTGCCTGTGCCGGTGCGCGTGATGCCGGATCTCTCCGCGCTCGATCGCAGCGGCGACCTCGTCGCGCGCTCGAAGCTGATCGAGTCGGGGCTGCGGCGCCTGCGCCGGCGCGGCGCCGGCGGCGAGTTCGAGAGCTTGCGCGAGTACACCACCGACGACCCGTTCCGCGCGATCGACTGGAAGGCCACCGCGCGGCGCGGCAAGCCGATGGTTGCGCTGTACGAGGTGGAGCGCGCGCAGCAGATCGTCGTCGCGATCGACGCCGGCCGGCTGATGTCGGCGCGGCTGGGCGACCGCCGCAAGCTCGACTACGCCGTCAGCGCGGCGCTCGCAATCGCGGCGATCGCGCGGCTCGCCGCCGACCGCGTCGGCGTCGTCGCGTTCGCGGCCAACGTGCTCGCGCGCGTGGCACCCGGCAGCGGCGCGCAGCACAGCGCCGAGCTCACCGACGTGCTGTCGGATCTCGAGCCGCGCTTCGAAGAGGCGGACTACGAGCGCGCGTTCTTGGAGGTCGAGCGCGCGCTGCGGCGGCGCAGCCTCGTCGTGCTGTTCACCGACCTGTTCGACCCCGTGGCGTCGAGCGCGGTGCTCGGCGCCGCGCAGCTGCTTACGAAGCGCCACCTCGTGCTCGTCGTGCTGATGAACGATGCCGCGATCGCGGAGGCGCTGCGCCGCATGCCCGCGGACGCGGACGACGCATACCGCGCGGCCGTCGCGGCGACGTTGTCCGACGAGCGTGCGCGCGCCGTCGCGACGCTGCGCGACCGCGGCATCCTCGTGGTGGACGTCCCCGCGGCGGAGCTGACGATCGCGCTGCTCGACGCGTACGTCGACGTCAAGACGCGCGGTCTGTTATAAGGGTTCGGCTTCGCCGAACGCCGTGCCGGTGCTCGCTCCGCTGCGCGCCGGCACCAACGAGATAGAGAATGAGCCCGACGGCGGTGATCGCGCCGATCAGGGCGCGCCCCGAGATCGGCAGCCGCTGCGGCGTAACGAAGCCTTCGATGGTGCCGGCGACGAGCAGCATCAGCGCGACGCCCATGACGAGCGTCCCCGCCCGCCGCGCGGCGGCGATGAGCGCGTCGCTGCGCCGCGCGCGGCCGGGGCGCAGATAGCCGCCGGCGAGCACGAGGCCCGCGCCGCCGGCGATCTGGATCGCGCTCAGCTCGATGACGCCGTGCGGCGCGATCGTGGCCCAGAAGTCCGGGCCGAAGCCCGCGTGCGCGTACATCGCGCCGAGCGCGCCCACCATCAGGCCGTTCTCCAGGATGATCCAGCCCGTCAGCAACCCCGCGGTCATCCCGCCCGCGAACGCGATCGCCGCGACGCGCACGTTGTTGGTGATGACCTCGGAGGCGACCGTCGGCGAGAACGCGCGGTCGAACCCGAAGTTGGTGTCGTGCAGTCCCTTGTCGAATGTCGGCAGCGGCATACCCGGTAGCAGCGCGTGCACGTTGGCGGCATCCGCCGACACCGATGCGTACGCGATGAGCGCGGAGACGACCGTCACCAGGGCGCAGAAGCCGATCGGCGCCCACGACCGGCGCACCTCGCGCGGGAAGCCGCGCACGACGAAGTCGGTGAACCGGCTCCAGCCCGTGCGCGCGGTCGCGACGTACACGACGGAATGCGCGCGCGCGGTGAGCCGGTTGAGATGGTCGAGGATCACGGGGTCCTCGCCGCGCGTGCGCGCGATGGCGAGATCGCTCGTCGCCGCCCGGTACGCCAGGGCGAGCTCGTCGATCTCGCCGGGCGCCAACGACCGCACGCCTCGGCGCGCCGCCCGGTTCACGAGCGCGTCCAAGCGGTCCCACCGCTCCCGCCGCACCGAAACGAACCGCCGCTCGCGCATGGGCACGGCTTTCGCCGTGCTCCCGCCGAAGAACTATCGAGATGACGCCGCCTTTCGATCATGCTTCGGTCCGTTGACGTTCGCACCGGCGAGTCGGTCGCGATCCGGTACGAGCTCGCCGGGCTGGGCAGCCGGTTTCTCGCGCTGGTCGTCGACATGCTGGCGCAGAGTGCCATCGCGTTCGCGCTCCTGCTGATCCTCGCGTTCAGCTCGCCGGCGCTGGGGCGGCTGGGGCCGCTGGCGAGCAAGAACGCCTACGCGTGGCTGCTCGCGCTCGCGATCTTCGTGTTCTTCACGATCTTCTTCGGCTGGTTCATTATCTTCGAAGCCTGGTGGTCGGGGCGCACTCCGGGCAAGCGCGCGCTGGGGCTGCGCGTGGTGCGCGACGGCGGTTTCCCCATCGACGTCGGCGCGGCGATCATCCGCAACCTGGTGCGCGTCGGCGAGCTGCTCCTCGGCTTCTACGCGATCTCCGCGCTGAGCGCGCTCATCTCGAAGGAGAACAAACGCCTCGGCGATTTCGCCGCGGGGACGCTGGTCGTGCGCGACCGGGCCGACGCGGTCCCAGACCTCGACGCGTACCTCGCCCGCCCGGTGCGCAGCGACATCGGGCTCTCCGCCGAGGACCGGCTGCTGGCCGAGCGCTTCTTGGCGCGCCGTGCGACGCTCGACCACACGGCGCGCGTCCGGCTGGCGATGCGGATCGCCGACCGCATTCGCCCGACCCTGACCGCATCGTTCGCGCACCTCGACGACGAGACGCTGCTGGAGTTCCTCACCGGCAGCTGACAACGCGCCGCCGACCTGACTACGGTGCCCCGTTGCCGCCGTCGCCGTTGCGGCGGAACCGCGCGAGGACGTCGCGCGCGAACGTCATCGCGCTGGCCTTCGCGTCGTCGTAGACGTGCGCGGCGTCTTCGACGCTCATGAGCCGGCCGTTGTTGCGGTAGTAGTGCGCGACGCCTTCGCCGACGACGACCGTTCCGGCGTACGCGATTGCTGCCTTGATGAAGATGCCGCCGACGGGGATGAAACCCGCGATCTCGCGCGCGAGCGCGCGCCAGCCGAAGCCGCCGCCGACGACGGGCAGCAACTCCCATATCGCCGACAGATCGGGATCGCGGCCGTACGTTGCGCCGATGTTGAGCATCAGCGTCATCTGGATGCCGGTGATCGCGAACATGTCGGCGCCCGACGCGAAGGCGCCCAGCACGATGCCCAAGACCGGCACGTGGTCGACCACGGCGCTCGCGCCCGCCACCTTGAGCGCGTTCATCGCGGCGTCGCGCGTGAGCTTCGCCGCGACCGTGTCGCGCAGCGCGGGCAGGCGTCGCCCCACGGCCACCTCGATCCCGCGGCAGACCTCGATCAGGTGCGGCAGGAAGCGGCCGCGCAGCGTCTCGATCGCGATCCGGTCGACGACGTATTCCTCGACGCCGCCCGGCCCCGGCGCTTGCGCCGGGCCGCTGGGCGCCGTCACCTCGGGGTCGACGATCAGCACGAGGAGCGGCAGCCGCAGCGCCGAGAGCTTCGCGAGCTCCAGCGCGTCGCGGTCCGTGGCGCGCCCGACGCAGATGATCGCGCGGGCATCGGATTTGTCCACGGTGCGCTGGGTGCCCAGCGTCTCGAACGCCGCGGCCGCGTCCGCGGGGATGGAGTCGCCGCTCTGGCCGGCGAGCAGCACCGCACGCAGCTCCCCCAGCAGCCCGGGATCGCCGCAGACGAAGAACTTGAAGGGCCGCCGCGCCCCCGCGTGCACCCGCTCGACGTTGAGCGAGCCACGCAGGCGCTGAAAGGCCGCCGCAGCGGTCGAAGCGTTCACGCTACCCGCTTACCCTTACGGCGAGCCCACGTTACAAGGCCGAGGAAGGCTGACCCGCGTTGTACGCGGGTCATGCCGATGGGTTCAGCGAGCGAAGCGAGCTGAACTCAGGTGCGGCCGCGGGCTTCCTTTTCGGGGTCGTCCGTGTAGTCGAGGTAGACCAGGCCGAGGAAGATCTCAAGCGACTGCGAGAACATGCCGCGCGCGTTGGCGAGGTCGACGATGCTCTTGCCGCTCGCCTTCGCTTCGGCGAGGACGGCTTGCGGCGCGGCGTTCGTGTCGGCGCCGACGATCGCCGCGGCAGCGACGTCGCCCGGGCTGAGGTCCTGGCGCGCCAGCTGGTCGAAGTCGACGCCCTTGGTGTGGAACCGCACCTCGAGTGCCTTCTGGAACGTCGCGTAGCGGTCGGGCGATTCGTTGAGCCCGAGCATGTCGATGCGGGTGACGAGCTGGCGCGAGCGGGCCATGTTGAAGAGCTGCGACGCTTGCGTGGCGCCGACCGCGGCCTTGTTGAGCGAGTCGACGGCCTTGGTCATGAACGGCTCGATGCGGTGGTAGTCGGCCAGCACGATGTCGCCGCTGCCGTCGATGTTGACGTGGCGCAGCTCGTTGACGAACAGGTCGAGGTCGCCGAGCCCCACGTCGAGGATCGCGAGCGATGCGCGCCCCGCGTCGGCGCCGCGCACCATGTCGGAGTCGGCCGCGCCGACCGACGCGAGCATCCGCGGATAACCCGGGAACGTCGCGAGCGCCTGCGGCGGCGGGTTGTCGAGTTTCAGCGGCGCGCTGAGCTCGGTGAGGATGTCGGCGTTTTCCTTGAGCAGGCCGCCTTCTTTGTTGCGCTCCAGGGAGCCGACGCCCGCGATGGCTTCGGTGGCTTTCCCCGTCGCGGTGTCGAGTGACTTCGACATCGTGTTGAGGTTGTGCATCAGCGTGTCGAGCCGCGAGTCCTTGCGCGGCTGCAGGCGCGAGAAGTCGGGGATGCCGTACGCGATGTTCTGGATGCGGTTGCGCAGCGACTTGAGCTGGTCGAGGCCCTGTTGGCGGCGGGTCGCGATCGCCGTGGCCGCCTGCGCTTCGTTGGCCTGCGCGGTGGCGAGCTGGGCGCGCAGCGGCGCGAGGTCGGGGTGGAGCAGGCTCAGCTTGCGCTCCGCGTCGCGCAGCGCTTTGATCCGCACGTCGGCGAGCGCTTTGGCCTGCGGCGACACGCTTTGCGCGGCCAGCGCCAGGTTCTGCTCGCCCTTGGACACCTGGCCCAGCGCGAGCTGCGCCTGACCCAGCTGGAAGCGCGCGGTCGAGTCGTCGGGACGGCGCTTGAGCACGTCGGCGAACTTCATCGCGGCGATGTTGTAGCGCGCGGTTTCGAAGTCGTGGATGCCTTGCGCGACGCGCTGGTCGTCGGTGCGCAGCGCGGGGTTGAGCTCGGGATCCCCGTTGAGGTTCGCCAAGCGCTTGGGCGTGCCGGGATGGTCCGCAAGATACTTCGAGATGAGGTCGTTGTTGCCGCTGTTCACCGCGCCCAGATGCGCCATGAACGTGCGCATCGCGTCGGGATCGTAGCCGGCGCGCGACATCAGCATCAAGCCGTACTTGTCGGCTTCGTTCTCGTCGTCGCGCGCGATCTTGGCCTGCAGCCCCGCTTGCGCGAGCTGGCCGAAGCGGTACACCAGCGGAATGAACAGCGACGCGACGCCGAAGATGACGTTGAGGATCGACGCCTTGTTGTTCGCGGTCACCGCGTGGCGGCGCTCGATGTGACCGGTTTCGTGACCGATGATGCCGGCGAGCTCGTCGTCGCTCTGCACGAAGTCCAGCGTGCCTTCGTTGATGTAGATGTAGCCGCCGAGCGTCGAGAACGCGTTGACGTTCGGATCGTCGAGGACCTTGATCGAGTACGGCACGTCCTTGCGCGCCGTCTGCGCCCACAGCCGGTTCGACACGTCGTTGACCCATTGGTTGAGCAGCGGGTCGGTCACGACCACGGTCGAGTCGGTGATCTGCTTGTCGTACTCCTTGCCGAGCTGGACTTCGGAGGAGGTCGGCATCGCATTTGCGGGTGCCGGGATGCTGGCACTCATCATCGCTACGGTGAGCGCGATGACGGTGATACGGCGGAACGACGGCATGGGCAGTCCTCGGGGAACCGGTACGGCTGAGCCGGGCCTTGCCTGTTCGGCAAAAGTCCGGAACTCTCCACTAGTAACGCAGAAATCTGTGGGATGTATGTGGACAACAGAACTTTCTCGTGCATTCCGTGTGGACGGCGCAGGGCGGCGTTCCGGCGCCTCGGAACGGCGGGCGACATGATCACCGAGCGATGCCTATGAGCACCGTGCGCGGTCGCGGTCGCAACCTCGAGATCGCGGTCGATCGGGCACTCGCCGCGGCCGCCGAGGAGCTGCGCGGGCAGTTTTCCGGCAGACCGGAGTTCTACCGCGGGAGCCGGGCGGTCGCCGACCTCGGCATCCTCGAGCCGCAAGCCCGCGAGATCGCGGCATTTCGCGACGCGCTTGCGGAGTTCGGGATCACCCTCGACGGCGTCAGCGGCGTCGACGCCATCGCGCCGGTCGTCGCCGAGCTCGACCTGGCCTACCTCGGCACCGCCGCGGCGCCCGACGTCGCCGCGCTGCCGCGCGCGCGCCGCCAGCGCGATGTCCGTTTGTCCGAAGAGGCGCGCTCGCTCGTCGCCGACTTCGCCGGCGCGCGCGAGGACTTGGCCCGCCGCCGCACGTCGGGCCCGATGCCCGTCTCCCCGTCGGCGCGCCCCGTTGTGGTTTCATCGTCGACCGTGGCCTCGGCCGGTGTCACGCTGCCGCAGACGGCCCGCCCGGCCGTGCCGGTCGGCGTCGCGACGCTGTACCACCGCGGCACGCTGCGCGGCGGGCAGGCGCTGCACAACCTCGGCAACCTGGTCGTCATCGGTGACGTGAACCCGGGCGCGGAACTCGTCGCGTCGGGCGACATCGTCGTGTTCGGCGCGCTGCGCGGCGTCGCGCACGCCGGCGCGCAAGGCGACCGCGGCGCGCGCGTCATCGCGCTGGAGCTCGCCGCGACGCAGCTCCGCATCGCGACCGCGATCGCGACCGGGGACGCGGGCAGCAAATTGCGCGGCCCCGAGCACGCATCGATCGCCGGCGACCGCATCGTGGTCGTCCCCTTCGCCGAGGCCGACCTCAGAAAAGAGACCATCGCGCTATGATTACACCGACCTGGTCATGGAGCGAGCGCAGCGTGATCGCGCTTCGCTGCGCTGTTGTTGCGAGCTCGCGTCGGGGGGCCCCACGTCATAGACGTGGGGCGCGCGGAGCCTGGGGCGGAGCGCCGTCAAAATGAGCGCACGACGCATCGTTCTTACTTCGGGCAAAGGCGGCGTCGGGAAGACGACGACCACGGCGAACCTCGGTGCGGTGCTCGCGAAGCGCGGACACCGCGTCATGCTCGTCGATGCGGACATCGGCTTGCGCAACCTCGACCTCGTCCTCGGCGTCGAGAAGCGCATCGTGTTCGACCTCGTCGAGGTGGTCGAAGGGCGCTGTCAGCTGCGCCAGGCGCTCATCAAGGACAAGCGCTTGGAAAACCTCTCCATCCTTCCGGCCGCGCAGACGCGCGACAAGACGGCGATCAGCGAGCTGCAGATGGCCGACGTCGTGGCGCAGCTCGGCGAGCTGTGCGACTACGTGCTCATCGACTGCCCGGCCGGCATCGAGCACGGCTTCCGCAACGCGATCGCCGGCGCGAGCGAAGCGATCGTCGTGACGACGCCCGAAGTCAGCGCGATCCGCGACGCCGACCGCGTGATCGGTAAGCTGCGCGAGCGCGGGCTGCCTGTGCGCTTGATCATCAATCGCCTGCGCCCGGAGATGGTGCGCAGCGGCGACATGCTCTCCGTCGAAGACGTCACCGACATCCTCTCCGCCGAGCTGCTCGGCATCATCCCGGAGGACGAAGAAGTGATCGACACGACCAACAAAGGTGAGCCGATCGTGCTGCAGCCGGAGTCGCGGCTGGCGGTGATCTACGACAAGATCGCGCGCCGGCTCGAGGGCGATCTCGTCCCGTTCACCACGCTGCGCGCGCCGGGCTTCTTCGGCCGCCTCTTCGGCAAAGCCAGTTAGGTGGAGCAGATGATCCAACGCGAAGAAGAAGCGCCCGCCGTCAGCGCGGTCCCGCGCAAGCGCGGGCGCGCGATCGTCGTTACCAGCGGCAAGGGCGGCGTGGGCAAGACGACGACCACCGCGAACACCGGCGCAGCGCTGGCCGCCACGGGCGCGAAGGTCGTGCTCGTCGACGCCGACGTCGGCTTGCGCAACCTCGACATCGTGATGGGCTTGGAAGCGCGCGTGCGCCATCACGTCCTCGACGTGCTCGAAGGCAAGGCGACGCTCGAGGACGCGCTCGTCACCGACAAGCGCGTGCCCGCGCTGCGGCTACTCGCCGCCGCGCAGACGCGCGAGAAGGACGACGTGGACACGCTCGCGTTTCGCGATCTGATCGCGTCGCTGCGCGAGCGGTTCGACTACGTGCTCATCGACTGCCCGGCCGGCATCGAGAAGGGTTTCGCCAACGCGATCGTCGGCGCGGACGAAGCGATCATCGTCTGCACGCCGGAGGTTTCGGCCGTGCGCGACGCCGACCGCGTGGTGGGCTTGCTCGGCGACGAGCGCACGGTGAAGCTGATCGTCAACCGCCTGCGCCCCGCGCTCGTGCGCCGTGGCAAGATGCTCTCGGTCGACGACGTCAACGCGATCCTGCGCCTGCCGCTGCTCGGCGTGATCACCGACGCGCCCGACGTGATCATCTCGACCAACCGCGGCGAGCCCGTCGCGCTCGACGCTGCGTCGTCCGTCGGCGCGTCGTACCGCGAGATCGCGCAGCGCATCATCGGCACGCTCACCACACCGCCCGTCGTGCCGCAAGAAAAGTCGTTCCTCGAAAAGCTTTTCGGGAGCCGGAAATAGTGGGTCCGACTACGTCGGACACCTCGCGTTCGGCCTCCGGCCGATCCGCACGTCGTCGCACGGAGTGCTCCTAGTGTTCGAGTTCATTCAGCGTTTCTTCGGCAAGCCGACGTCCAGCACGACCGCGAAAGAGCGGCTGCGCCTCGTCCTGCTCTCCGATCATCTCTCGCTCGCGCCCGACGTCGTCGAGTCGCTCAAGCACGACCTCATCGAGGTGATCTCGCGCTATGTCGACGTCGACGCGACCAACTGCGACGTGACGTTCGAACAGCAAGAGAAGCAGGTCGCGATGCTCGCCAACATCCCGATCCTCGGGATGCGCTCGCGCCCGACCCCGCCCGCCGCGCCTCCGCTCGCGCCGCCGCCGCCCGCACCCGCGCCGGAGCTGACGCCGTCGCTCGACCTGGGCGGCGCAAGCGCATCGGTCGCGGATCAGCCGGAGCCGGCCTCGCAGCCCGGCGTGGAGACCGCGCCGCCGCAGCAGCCGCAAACCGCAGGAAGCACGGCGAGTACGGCGAGCACGAACGGTCGCGGCAAGCGCAGGCGCAAGCGGCAGAGCCCGAGCGTCGGAACCACGGCGAGCGCGCCGACGCCCGGCTTCTCGGGCATCTAAACTCCCGCGGCGAACGGGACGGCGTGTACCAGGCGAACCTCTTCGCCGCCGGACCGGCGCCGGGCGAGCCGCGTATCGTGCTCGACCGCGACGGCGTCGTCACGTACGACCCATCGTTTCTCGATGCCGGATACGCGGAGCGCGCGTTCGCGGCGCTGCGGGACGAGATCGCCTGGGCGCAGGAGAGCATGCCGATGTTCGGCCGCCGCATCCCGTTTCCGCGCCTGACCGCGTGGTACGGCGATCCCGGCGCATCGTACACGTACTCAGGCCTTGAGAATGTCGCGCTCGCGTGGACGCCGCTGCTGCGCGCGCTGCGCGACCGCGTCGCAACGGCGACCGGCGCGCGCTACAACAGCGTCCTGCTCAACCGCTATCGCGGCGGCAGTGACGGCATGGGCTGGCATGCCGACGACGAGCCGGAACTCGGCAGCGAACCCGTCATCGCGTCGCTGAACCTCGGCGCGGCGCGCACGTTCGAGCTTCGGCATCGCACCGACCGCGAGCGTGTCGCGCTGCCGGTCGAGCCGGGCAGCCTGCTGGTGATGGCGGGCGTCACGCAGCGGCATTGGGTCCACCGGGTTCCGAAAGACGCGCGGGCGGCGGGTGAGCGTATCAACCTGACGTTTCGCCTGGTCGACGTCCCCGGCGAGCCGCGGTAGCGGGCTGGGACCGGGCCGCGCTCGGAGAACACGAGCGTACGCCATGCTCCGAAGCCGCCGTCGCTGATGGAACGTCCCTGGTACACCCGGTTCAACTGGCCGCTCGCGATCGCGCCCGTCATCGTGACGCTGCTCGGGCTGGTGTTCATCCATTCCGCCACGCTGCACAAGCCGTACCTGGCCGACGAGTGGCGCAAGCAGCTGATCTACGCGGCCGTCGGCATCGGCATGATGATCGGCACGGCGTTTTTGGACTATCGCGTGTGGCGGCGCTGGGCGCTGCCGCTCTACGTCGTCACGCTGGGCCTGCTGGTGTTCATCACGTTCAAGGGGCACTCGGCGCTGGGCGCCGCGCGCTGGATCGCGGTGGGGCCGTTCCAGTTCCAGCCGTCGGAGCCCGCGAAGGTCGTCATCGCGATCGCGCTTGCGGCGCTGCTGTGCCGCGGCAGTTACCGCAAGATCCAAGAGCTGTGGCTGCCGCTCCTCGCCGTGGGATTACCGGCGGTGCTGATCCTCAAGCAACCCGATCTCGGCACGACGCTCGTCATCGGCGCGATCCTCACCGCCGAGCTGTTCATCGGGCTGCCGAACCTCTTCGACTTCGCGCTCTACGCCGGCGGCGTCGTTACGGCGGCGGCGTACGTGCTCACCAGCGAGCACATGCTCAAGCCGTTCCAGCGCGCCCGTCTGCTGGTGTTCCTCGATCCCAAGCTCGATCCGCAAGGCGTCGGCTACAACCTCAACCAGTCGAAGATCGCGGTGGGCAGCGGCGAGTGGTTCGGCAAGGGGCTCTATCGCGGCACGCAGACGCAACTCGCGTTCGTGCCGGAGAACTCCAAGGACTTCATCTTCACCGCCGTCGGCGAGGAGGCGGGCTTCATCGGCGCGCTCGTCCTGTTGATCCTGTACGCGGTGACCATCGGCTTCGCAATGCGTGCGGTGTTCGCCGCGAAGGACCGCTTCGGCGTGCTGCTCGCGATCGGGCTCGTCACGATGCTCGCGTTCCACATCACGGTCAACGTCGGCATGACGATCGGGATCATGCCGATCACCGGGATCCCGCTGCCGTTCATGTCGTACGGCGGGAGCGCGCTGATGACGGACTACATCGCGGTGGGCATCCTGATCAACATCGTCCTGCAAAAAGACAAGCTCGTGTTCGGCGACGCCGCGCGCCGCGCATGAACTTCGACAATCGCGTTCGCCTCCGCGGCGTTCTCCCGCACACGGCGTCGTGCGTCGCGATCGACGAGCGCGGCGGGCTCGTCGTCGAGCTGTACGATTTCAGCCCCGAGGCGCATACCTGCCTGGGCAACGACGTCGCGTTCCTGATGCACCTCGGCACAGCCGAAAAGGCCCACGTGCTCCGGCGGCTGATCGAAGGACGGCAACCGGCGGACGCAGCGGATCGCGACGCGCTCGTGCTCCACCTGATCGCGGAGCGTTTCGCCGACTACTACGACGTGAAGCGCTGGCTCGAAGCCGAGGGCATTCCGTATCGCGACGAGTTCGTGCCGTGGGCATAGGGAGAGCCGCCGATGAACGATGAGAGCACGCCGCTCGAGCGGCTGGAAGCGCACAGCGAGGAAATCGAAGCGCTCGCGAACGAGGTCGCTGTGCGCGCGAAGGCGTTCGGTGGCGACGTCGGCGCGCGCCCGCGCATCGAGCTGGTGAAGCAGCGCTTGAAGATCGCGCTCGACGAGCTCGCGAGCTATCCCGACACGATGGACGACATCACGGACGAGTAGCGGCGCGCGCCACTGCGGGTGACGGCGCCGGGCCGAGCGCCCGAATTTCGCGCACGAACAGCCACGGGATTGCCGCGAGCATGACGATCGCGCCGGTCCAGATCGCGGGGACGATGCCCACCGTGCTGCCGAGCGCGCCGCCGATGAGCGCGCCGAGCGGCCATACGCCCCAGACGACCGTCTTCATCGTCGCGTTCACGCGGCCGAGCTGCTCCGGTGGGACGAGCCGCTGGCGCAAGCTGAGCTGCGTGACGTTGTAGATGGGGATGCAGATCGCCGCGACGAGCTGCACGACGACGATGACCGCGATCGGTTGGAACACCGCCGCGAGTGGGATCGCGAACGTCACGGTGACCGCGCCCAGCAGCGTCACGCTCATCACGCGCCCCGCGGCGAAGCGCCGCCCGATGCGCGGGGCCGCGAGCGCGCCCGCGAATCCGGCGTTGCCGCAGGCGAGGAGCGCGCCGACCAGCGCCGGCGAAAAATGCAGCACGCGATAGAAGAACAGAAGGTAGACGGCGCTGACGATCGACCAGCCGAAGTTCACGCAGCCCGTCGCGCCGGCGACGGCGCGCAACACCGGCGAGCCGAACACCGTCGCGAGCCCTTCGCGCAGTGCGCTTCCGAAGGCGACCTGTTCGGCGCGCCCGCGTGCGTCGTGGTGCGCTTCGCGCACGCGGATGCCCGCCAGCGCTGCCGCCGACAGGGCATACGTCGCCGCGTCCACCGCGACCGCGAGCGGTGCGCCGAGCACGCCGATCAGGGCGCCCGCGACCCCGGCGCCGACGAGCATCGCCACGCTGTTCGAGGCCTCCAGCCGTGCATTCGCGTCCTCCAGCCACGCCGCCGGGACCAGCGAGGGCACGAACGCTTGGTAACTGATGTCGAAGAACACCGATGCGGCGCCGACGATGAACGCGACCGCGACCAGCTGCGCGAGCGAGAGCACGTGCAGGTACGCGGCGAGCGGAACCGTGCACAAGGCAAGCCCGCGCACGATGTCCGCCGCGAGCATCGTGCGGCGCCGCGACCAGCGGTCGATCCACACGCCCGCCACGAGCCCCAGGACGGGATACGCCGCGAAGTGCGCCGCTTCAAGCACGCCGACGAGATACGCCGGCGCGTGCATCCCAAGGATCGCGACGGTCGGTAAGGCGAGCGCGCTGATCGCCGTGCCGAACACGCTCGCGCTCTGCCCGGCCCAAAGGCGCGCGAACGCCGGCCGCCTGCTCACCGTGGCACCTTGGTCGTAGCGAAGGACCATTCCGAGGGGTCCCGGAACTGCACGTCTGATAGCATCCGAGGGGCGATTGCGCCGAGCCGAAGGGGTTGGCGTTGGATCGTCCGGGTGCGCTCAGCAGATTTCACGATTTACACGAAGGACGAGCGCGTCTGCCCGCGGCGCCCGCTCGATGACGCAAGAAGCGTCGTCGCGATGTGCGCGCGGAGCGAAGGCCGCGACCGTCCGTAGAGAGGCCAGTTCACCACTTTGCCGACCGACATCCTCATCTCGAGCGATCCGTGGGAAAACCGCGTCGCGATCCTCGAGGAAGGCCGTCTCGCAGAAATTTACGTCGAGCGCGAAGAGCGCGTCATCGGCTCCATCTACAAGGGGAAGGTCGTCAACGTCCTGCCCGGGATGGGCGCGAGCTTCGTCGACATCGGGCTGGGGCGCAACGCGTTCCTTTACGTCGACGACATCAACAAGACGCCGCTGAACATCGGCGACGTCGAGGTCACCTCCGGCCGAACCGGCTACACGATCACCGAGAAGGTGAGCCGCGGCGACGACGTTTTGGTCCAGATCGTCAAGGAGCCGCGCGGCCTCAAAGGCGCCCGCGTCTCCACCAACATCTCGCTGCCGGGCCGTTACTTGATCCTGATGCCCACCGGCAAGTTCAGCGGCGTCTCGCGCAAGATCGAGTCCGCTGACGAGCGCAACCGGCTCAAGACGATCATGAAGGCCATCCGTCCCGAAGGGATGGCGACCGTCGTGCGCACCGCGGCCGGCGGCGTGTCGAGCGCCGAGCTCATCGCCGACTTGGGCGTGCTGATCCGCATGTGGCACGGCATCCTCGAGCAGTACAAAGCGCTGCCGTCGCCGGCGCTGCTGCACAAGGACATGAACCTCGTCTACAAGACGGCGCGCGACTTCATCTCGCCGCACGTGCAGAACGTGTGGCTCGACGATGCCAAAGAAGTCGACGACGTCAAAGACTTCATGCGGATGCTCGGGCCGCAGTTCGTCGACCGCATCAAGTACTACGAGGGCGGCAAGAAGCTGTTCGCCGACTTCAAGATCGACGAAGAGATCCAGCGCCTGATGAAGCCCACGGTGAAGTTGCCGTCGGGCGGCTCGATCGTGATCGAGTCCACCGAAGCGCTGACCGTCGTCGATGTGAACTCCGGCAAGTTCACCGGCGGCAAGAACCTCGACGACACGATCGTGCGCACCAACGTCGAAGCCGCCACGGAAGTCGCGCGCCAAGTGCGTTTGCGCGACATCGGCGGCATCATCGTGTGCGACTTCATCGACATGTCGTCGGAGGGCGATCGCAACCGCGTCATCACCGCGCTGCAAGAAGGCCTGCGCAAGGACCGCACGCGGTCGACCATTCAGTCGTTCTCGCCACTGGGGTTGCTGGAGTTCACGCGCAAACGCGTCGGCAAGGACCTCGGCCAACAATTGCGCGGCAAGTGCCCCACGTGCGAAGGTCTCGGCAGCGTGATGTCGCCGGAGTCGGTGACGATCGGCGCGTTCCGCGAGATCCTCGGCCATCGCAATCCTTCGACAGGCTCAAGCCCGGCCAGCAACGGAAAGCACGTGCACATCGCGGCCGCGCCCAGCGTCGCGGCGCAGGCGGAGTACTGGTACGAAGACGAGCGCGTGCAGCTCGCCGAAAAAGTCGGCACGCAGATCGACGTGTTCGTCGATCCCGCCGTGCACCCCGAACGCCCGCGCATCATTTGGGGCGAGGAGAAGCTCCCGACGCTCGGCCCGATCCGCGTCGGCGACGAGTTCGAGGTCGAGCTGCTCACGCTGCGGCTCCCGAACCCCACGTCGGCCGCGGCGATCGTCGCCGGCCGCCTCATCGAGGTGGAGAACGCCGCCAACGCCGCGGGCAAGCTCATCAAGATCCGCATCCTCGACGTCGACGGCAGCGACATCCTCGCCGAGCCGCGCAGCCCTGTCGAAGCCGCGACCGCGATCGGCGAAGCGCGCTCGGGCAAGAAGCGCCGCCGCGGCGGACGCGGGCGCAAGCGCGAGCTGACGCCGGCCGAGCAGGCCGACGAGCTACGCGAGCTGGCCGAGGAGGCCGAGAAGGGCCTGGGCGGCCGCACCGCCATCGGCATCTCCACCGCCGAAGAGGTCTCCGCAAAGAAGGCCGGCCCCAAGACGACCGCTCAGAAGGCCGCCGAGGGCGGCGTCGCGCTGCTCGCGGGCGAGTCCCTATCCGGCGCACGCGTGCAGGCACCGTCCGGCGGGTCCGGACCCGTGGTGCTCCCAGGCGAGAAGCTGTCGGGCTCCCGCGTCGGCGCCGCTGCGCCGCCGACCCCGATCCGCCCGATCACGACGCCGGCGACCGCGGCTGCTGCAGCCGGCAGCGGCGAGGCCGACGTGCAGGAAGGCCATGGCCGCAAGCGCCGCCGCCGCCGCCGTGGCGGGCGCGGTGGGACTGAAGTCGCGGCGCACGCCGCAGCGCCGGTGACCGCGCAGGTCGCAAGCGCCGAGCCTGCCGACCTGGAAGACGACGAGGACGAAGCCGCCGTGGCCGGCCAGGGTCAGCCAGGCGCCGTGGGCGAGAACGGCGACCGCAAGCGCCGCCGCCGCCGCCGCCGCCGCCGTGGCGGGCGTGGCGGGGCCGCAGATGGTCAGGCTGTTGCCGCCGCCGGGGAATCGCAGCCTGCGGTGCCGGATCGCCACATCTTCCGCGTCGATGCCGAAGGCGCGGCCCACGCCACCGGCGAGACGGCCCCGCCCGTCCCGTCACGCGCGCTGGCGCCATGGAACCGCAAGCGGGGCGACGTCGCCGTGGAGCCGCCGCCGCCGGTCATGACGCCGCCGCGCGAGCGCGCCGAGACCGTGAAGACCACGCGGCCCACGCGCCGCCGCCGCGGCGAAGCCGCCACGGAAGCGGCGCCACGCCGCGGCGGGCAGCTCGAAGCCGGTGCACCGGTCCGCGCGCTTCCCGCGCCCGCGCCGGACGCCGTCGAGCCGCGCCGCGGCCGCCCGCGCCGCCGCGGGGAAGCAGTGCCGGCCGCCGCCACCTCGGCGCCGGCGGTGACGACCACCGCTGCGTCCGAATCTGCAGCGCCGAAGCGTACGACTCGCGCGGGCAAAGCGGGCGCGGAGCCGGCGAGGGCTGCGGCCGAGGCGCCTGCGGTGAAGGCGACGGCGCGCGCGCGCAAGACGAGCGCGGACGCCGCTGCGGCACCGCGGGCGAAGAAGGCCGCAACCGCGGCAGCGCCCGCGGCGAAGAAGTCGCCGGCGCGCAAGGCGACCGCGAAAAAGGCCACCGCCGCCAAAACGACGTCATCGAAGGCCGCCGCGACCAAGACCACGGGCACGGCGAAGAAGTCCACGGCGGGCGCGCGCAAGACGCCCGCCGCGAAGAAAGCCTCTGCGACCAAAGGAACGACTGCCCGGAAGAAGCGCTGACGTGGGCTCGGCTTCGCCGAGCACCGCCATCTTCGTGGACTACGACGGGACCATCACCGACGTCGACACGTTCGACGTGCTGGTCCGCGCGGCGGGCGGCGACGATGCCTGGGGCGAGCTCGAGCGCGAACTCGCCGCCGGGCGCATCTCGCTGCGCGAAGCGCTACGGCGTGAGGCTGCGATGGTGCGGCTCACGCAGCCCGAGGCGCTCGCGTTCCTGGAGTCGCGCGCGCGCGTCGATCCCACCTTCGCGCGCTTCGTGGCGACGGCGCACGCACGCGGCGCGTGGGTTGGTGTCGTGTCCGCCGGGATTCGCCAGGTGATCGCCGCGGCGCTGGAGCGCGCGGGCGTCGACGTGCCCGTCTTCGCCAACGAGGTCGACTTCGATCCGGCGGGCTGGCGCATGACGTTCATCGACGACTCGATGATGGGTCACGACAAGGCGGCGCGCGTGCGCGCCGCGCGAGAAGCGGGCGCGCGAACCGTGTACGTCGGCGACGGCATCAGCGACTTCGAGGGCGCGCTGGAAGCGGAGTTGCGCTTCGCAAAAAAAGACCGCGCCCTCGAGCGGTACTGCCGAGAGCGCGGTGTGGAGTGCACGCCGTTCTCGTCGTTCGACGAGATCGGTGCGGCGTTGTTCGCGCCCTAACGCGTCTGCGCTTGGGCGATCCGGCTGTTGATGAAGGCCACGGCGGCGACGAGCTGCGGATCCTGGGTGAGGTCGCCGAGCCGGATCTTCATGTCTTTGGGGAGGTCGCTCTTGATCTCGGGTTCGATGCCGACCGCGTTGATGTCGCGGCCCTTGGGCGTGAAGTAGCGCGCCGTCGTGATCTTCACCGCCGAGCCGTCGCGCATCGGGAAGATCGACTGCACGACGCCCTTGCCGAACGTCTTCACACCGACCAGCGTACCGACGCCGCTGTCCTGGATCGCTCCCGCAGTGATCTCCGACGCGGACGCGGTGTACTGATTCACCAGTACCGCGAGCGGGCGCGGCGCGATGGCCGTGTTGTCCGCGTCGTATTCGGTGTCGACGCCGGCGCGCGACTGCACGCTGACGATCGGGCCGCTGGCGATGAACTTCGACGACACGTCGATCGCGGCGTTGAGATAACCGCCGCCGTTGCTGCGCAGGTCGAGGACGTACGCCTTGGCGCCTTGCGAGTCGAGCCGCTTGAGCGCCGTGCCGAGCTCCGCCGCGGTCGTCTGGCCGAATACGCTCAGGTCGACGTAGCCGATGCTGCCGGGCAGCATCTTCGACGTGACGCTCGGCGCGTGGATCGTTTCACGCGTGATCGTGACGGGCGCGAGCAGCTTCCCGTTGCGCTGCACCGTCAGCTGCACTTTCGTGCCGGGATTGCCGCGCAGCACGCCGCTGACGATCTTCTGCTCGATGGCGAGCCGTTTCTGGTCGTCTTTCTCGCTCATGGCAGGTGCCAGCAGCTCGGACACGGCCTTGGCGTCGACCGCGGTGATCGCGTCTTCGGGCTGCAGGCCGGCCTTGTCGGACGGACCGTCGAGGATGACGTTCTCGACGTGCAGCGTCTGCGTTTTGTCGTCGGGCAGATACGAGATGCCGACGCCGCCGAACGACGTGCCGTCGAGGCCTTCGTTGAGCGCCGCATACTCCTTGGGCGTGAGGAACGCCGTGTAGCGGTCCTTCACCGACCCGAGCACGCCGGCGATCGCGGCGTAGGTGATCTGCGACGACGGCGAGATGGACTCCACCGGCGTCAGCTTCGACGCGTACTCGGTGACGGCGGTCGACACTTCGCGGTGCAGCGCTTCGGCGTTGGTCTCGTCGTCCATGGTCGCGCGCAGCGGCGGCAGCGACGCGTTGGCGACGTTGTGCTTCTTGAGGTACTCGATCATCGAGGTGCGCGCGCCGTCGAGCGCCGCCTGGCGGTCGACCTTCTTGTAGAAGTCGGCCGTGAGGCGCACGTAGCTGCCGACGAGCTCCTCGGTCTGTTGCGAGCTCAGCGGCGACGATGCAGCGGTGGCGGCGGGGACCCGGGCGGTCGCCAGCGCGAGCAGCGCGGCGAGGACGACCGGAACGATGCGTTTCATGAGGTTTCCTTCGTGTTCTCGATGATCTTTTTGGCTGCACTGAGCTGCTTGTCGTTGGGGCTGTCGATGATGTGCAAGTCGTCGACTTTCTGGACCACGATGACGTCGGGCACGATGCCCTTGTGATGGATGTCGCGCCCCTTCGGGGTCACGTAGCGCGCGGTCGTGATCTTGAGCGCGCCTTTGTCCGGCATGGTGTAGAGACTCTGCACGACGCCTTTGCCGAACGTCTTCTCGCCGACGAGCGTGCCGACGTGGTAGTCTTGCACGGCGCCCGCCGTGATCTCGGACGCGCTCGCGGTGTACTTGTTGACCAGCAGCACCAGCGGACGCGTGTCGATCGTGTGCCCGGTGGCGGTCTTCACCTCGCGCGCACCGGAGCGGTCGATGGTCGACACGATCGTGCCTTGCGCGATGAAGAGGCTGGAGATGTCGACCGCCGCATCGAGCAGACCCCCACCGTTGTTGCGCAGGTCGAGGATGTAGCCGCGCACGTTGTGGCGCTTGCCGTCCTCGAACGCTTGGCGCACTTCGTCGGCGGACGTCTGGCCGAAGTCTTGCAGCCGTACGTACTCGATGTTGTTCTCGATCTTCGCGATGACGGACGGGACGTGGATCTGCGCGCGCGTGACGTGCAGCGTGAGCGAGTCGGCCGCGTCGTGGCGCTTGAGCGTCAGCGTGACGACCGTGCCGACGGGGCCGCGGATCGCCGTCTCGACGGCGTCGAGTTTCTGGCCCATCGTCGACTTCCCGTCGACGGCGACGATGACGTCGCCCGGGCGCACGCCGGCCTTGATCGCGGGGTTGGACTCGATCGGGTTCGCGATGACGGCGCCCGTCTTGGCGTCCTGGATGATGTAGACGCCGATGCCGCCGAAGTTACCACCGCGCAGCTGCTCGTCGAGCCCGTTGATCTCTTGCGGCGACATGTACGTGGTGTACGGATCGCCGAGGCCACCGAGCATCCCGATGAGCGCGACCTGCGTGTACGTCGCGCGCGGCGCGAGCTTCGCGTAGCGGTTCTGCACGCTGGTCAGCGTGTTCTCGAGGATGGCGATGTCGCGACCGCGCTCCCCGGTGGCGGTGTTGCGCGGCACCTGCGGGTCGGCGACCTTCTTTGCTTTGAGGAACGCCGTGAGCGCCTTGTGCTCGCCGGCGATCAGCAACTGGTCCGCGACCGGCTTGTAATACGTGTGCTCCACGCGCTCGTAGGCCAGCGCGACGAGCTGCTTCTGCGGATCGCCGCGGCCCAGCAGGGTCGCGATGTCGAGGCCGACGATCTGCTGGCCGGAGCCGAGCACGATCGTTTGGGTGGTGTCGGCTGCGGCGGCGTGACCGGCGTAGGTGGCGCCGGCGAGCGCGGCGACCCCCACCACGAGGGCGGCGGACAACAGACGGGTGCGGGGGGTCAAACGGCGGTCCTTAGCGGCACGGAGGGTCGGCGGGGTGCTACTCCTAGATGAACCCGCCCGTAAGGCCGATTGTTCCATCGTCCCATGAGCCTCTAACGGTCCGGCCTCCGCCTTGGACCTGTCTGTGAGCTTCGCGGCCGCCGGCCGGTGAGCAGCTCAGCGCAGGTAGGACATCGGGTCGACGGGATTGCCGTTCCGCATGACCTGGAAGTGGACGTGGGGTCCGGTCGCGTCCCCGGTGGCGCCTGCCGCGCCGATCGCTTGGCCGCGCTGGATCTCCTGACCGACGGACACGAACATCTGCGAGAGATGGCAGTAGATGGTCGACAGCCCGCCGTGGTGGTCGATCGCGATCATGTTACCGCAGTCGCCCTGGTACGAGGCCAGGATGATCGTGCCGCCGCCCGCGGCCACGACCGGCGTTCCGGTGGGGACGCCGATGTCGATCCCGCGGTGCAGGATCATGTGGTGGTAGACCGGGTGCATCCGCCAGCCGAACGGGGACGTGATCGGTCCGGACACCGGCCAGCTGAGCTGGCCGACGACGACGTCGGCCGGAATGTCCTGGCCGTTGAGCCGGGCGGCGCGGCGGGCGGCCTCACGGCGCGCCTCCTCCTCGGCCTGCTTCTGGCGGATCAGCGATTCGAGCGCAGCCTCTTCGGCGTCGTTGAGCTCGTCGAGGTGCGCGACCTCGCTCTGCACCTGCTGGCGCTCCGCGTCCGCCGCTACGAGAAGCTCTTTGCGCTGCGCCGCCAAACCGTCGAGCGCCAAGCGCTGCTGGCGCGCCTGGGCCTGCTCGCCGTTGAGCTCCGCCTGGGTGCCGAGCAGCCCGGCCTCGATGTGCTGCACCTTCGCCTGGTCGGCCTTGCGCGCGCGGATCGTCCCTTCGTTCGCCTTGACCAGATACCGGACGTCGTTCCAGCGCTCGACGAAGTCGCCGAAGGAGCGCGCGCGCAAGAGCACGTCGATGTAGCCGAGGTCGCCGTGCTCGTACGCGTCGACGAGCCGGCGCGCGAGCGCGTCCTGGTGGCGCTTGAGCGTTGCCTTCGCCGCAGCGAGCTGGACGCGGTTCCAGTCGAGCTTGCGCTGCGTCGACGTGATGCGGCCTTGGAGCTCGTCGAGCCGGCCGTTGACGGACGCGATGTTGCGGTTGGTGTCCGCGAGCTGCGTCGCGATCGTGCCGACCTTCGCCTTGACCTCGTTGAGCTGCGTCTTCTTCTCGTGGCGCTTGGCGTTCAGGTCGTGAATGTGCTGTTTTTCGATCTGAATCTTGTCGTCGATGTGGCTCTTGCTATAACCGGCGCTCGGCACGAGCGCCACGATTATCGTGAGCGTAGCGCAAGCGAAGCGAGTCACTCGCGAAGCGAGTGAGGGTGGACCGGAGCCGCAGCGAGGACCACCCACACCAGCCATCATGTGCGCAGGTGCCTTCCGACGCTGAACCACGACGCGATCAGACCGACCGCGGCGCCGACTGCCAGCAGCTCCATCGACAGCGCGAGCTCGTTCACGCGGAACGTCACGAATGACAGCGTCGCCGCCAGCTTCGGCACGACTTGGTGCTCGGCGAGCGCGAGCACGCCGATCGCGAGGCCCGCGCCCAAGATGCCCGCCAGCATCCCTTCGGCGATGAACGGCATGCGGATGTACATGTTCGTGGCGCCGACGAGCTGCATGATCGCGATTTCACGGCGGCGCGCGAACACGGTGAGGCGGATCGTGTTCGCGATGACGATCGCGGCGGAGAGGGACAGCAGCACGATCAGCGCGAGGCCGACGCGCCCCAGCACGGCGGCCGTCTTGAGCAGCTTCTGCACGGTGTCGGCGGCGTAGTCGGTCTTCGCGACACGCGGGTCTTTGGCGATCCAGCGCGCGACGTTGGGCACGCTGTCGGCGTCTTTCACGCGCACCTTGTACATGTTGGGCAGCGGGTTGGTGGTGAGCAGCGACGTGTCGATGTCGCCGAGCACCGCCTTCATGCGCTTGAGCCCTTCTTTCTTTGGCACGTACGACACGGACGCGATGCGCTTGTCGCCGGCGAACCGGAAGGCCATCCCCCTGGCCTTGGCGTCGTCGACGTCGTCCTTGAGGTACACGGCGATCTCGATCTGCGACAGCACGCCTGTACCGAACGTCTGGATCGTGTCGCGCACGAACAAGAACGCGCCGAGCAGCACGATGGTGACCGCGACGGTACCGATCGCGGTGAACTGCATGCCGGCGTTGCGGGTGAAGTTCGTGAGAACCTCACCCAGGAAGAACCGCAGTCTGCCCAAGTCCACGGAAGTAGTAGCCTCGCTCATCGTCGTGCAAGATGCGGCCGTGCTCCAGGCGCACGACGCGCCGGCGCATCCGGTCGACGGTGGATTGGTTGTGGGTCGCGACGACGACCGTCGTGCCTTTGAGGTTGATGCGCTGCAGCAGCTCCATGATCTCGGTCGTGTTCGACGGGTCGAGATTGCCGGTGGGCTCGTCGCACAGCAGGATCTTCGGGTTGCCGACCAGCGCCCGCGCGATCGCCGTGCGCTGCTGCTCGCCGCCGGAGAGCTCCGAGGGGAACATGCGGCTCTTGTGCGAGAGCCCGACGAGGTCGAGCGCGCGCGGCACCATGCGCATCACGTCGCGCGTGCGCGTGCCGGTGACCTGGAGCGCGAACGCGACGTTCTCCCACACCGTCTTGTGCGAGAGCAGCTTGAAGTCTTGGAAGACGACGCCGATGTTGCGGCGCAGCTTTGGGACGCGACCGCGGCGCAGCGTGTCGACGCGGATTCCGTCGACGACGACTTCACCGCGCGACGGCACCTCTTCGCGGTACAGCAGCTTGAGCAGCGACGACTTTCCGGTGCCCGAATGGCCGACCAAAAAGACGAAGGTGCCCTTCTCGATCTCGAGATCGACGTCGTCCAGCGCTCGCGTGCCATTCGGATACGTGAGCGAAACGCCGCGGAGTCTGATCATGCTAAAGGCGCTCCGCCCCGGGCTGCGCGCCCCCCATGCGCGCAGCGCATGGGGGCCCCCGACGCACGCGCGCTCGCGATGTTGCTCATATGGACATTCCCCGAGGGCGCGCGTAACGACGTGCGTGCCGGTGGCGTGATGCCATCAATCACGACAAGGGTTTCCGGTTCGTCCGGCTCATACCTTTGGGAGGCTATGAACTTCGATCTGACCGACGAGCAAAAGGCCATCCAGTCGTTGTGCCGCGAGTTCGCGCGCGACGAGGTCGCGCCGCAAGCGGAGCGCAACGACCACGAAGAGCGGTTCCCATACGAGCTGGTGCGGAAGATGGCGGAGCTCGGGTTGATGGGCTTGCCTTTCCCGGAAAAGTACGGCGGCGCGGGCGCCGACACCGTGAGCTACGCGCTCGCCGTGATGGAGATCAGCCGCGCGGACGCGTCGACCGGGATCACGCTTGCGGCGCACGTCTCGCTGGGCGCCTCGCCCATGTTCATGTTCGGCACCGAGAAACAGAAGGAAGAGTTCCTCGTCCCCCTGGCAAGGGGTGAGAAGCTGTGGGGCTTCGGGCTCACGGAGCCCAACGCCGGCAGCGACGCCGGCGGCACGCAGACGCGAGCCGAGCTGCGGGACGGCAAGTGGGTGATCAACGGAACCAAGGCGTTCATCACCAACAGCGGGACGGACATCTCGGGCGGGACCACGATCACCGCCGTCACCGGCCGCGATGCCAAGGGTCGCGCGCACATATCGAACATCATCGTGCCGCAGGACACGCCGGGCTTCAGCCGGGCCAAGAAGTACCGCAAGATGGGCTGGAAGGCGTCCGACACCCGCGAGCTGTCCTTCGTCGACGCGGCGGTCCCCGAGGAGAACCTGCTTGGCGCGCAGGGCCAGGGCCTCAAACAGTTCCTGAAGATCCTCGACGGGGGACGGATCTCGGTGGCCGCCTTGTCGGTCGGACTGGCGATGGGCGCCTACGACGAAGCGTTGAAGTATGCCAAGGAGCGCCACCAGTTCGGCAAGGCGATCGCGAAGTTCCAGGCGATCCAGTTCAAGCTGGCCGACATGATCATGGAGATCGAGCACGCCAAGCTGATGGTGCTCAAGGCGGCCTGGGAGAAGGACGAGGGCCGCGCCTTCGAACTCAGCGCCTCGCTGGCCAAACTGTACTCCGGCGAGGTGTCGCGCCGCGTCGTCAACGAGGCGCTGCAGATCCACGGCGGCTACGGCTTCATGGACGAGTACCCGATCTCGCGGATGTACCGCGACCAGAAGATCAACGAGATCGGTGAGGGTACCAACGAGATCCAGCGCCTCGTGATCGCCCGGCAGATCGGGCTCTAGCCGCGCGGCGTCCAAGGTTCGAAAGGGGTTCGTTCATGCGCAAGTTCGCCGTTGCGGCGGTCGTCTCGCTCGTCACCGTCGCCGGCGTGGCCTTCGGGGCCCTCCGGCCCGTGTGGGCGCACCTCGACAACGGCAAGGTCGCGCCCGAGTTCACCCTGCAGGCTGCCAAAGGCGGCGACGTCGAGACCGTCGACCTCAAGCAGGCGCTCGCGAAGGGCCCCGTCGTGCTGTACTTCTTTCCGAAGTCGTTCACGTCGGGCTGCACGGTCGAGGCGCACCTCTTCTCCGAGCACATCGGCGACTTCAAGAAGCTCAACGCGACGGTGATCGGCGTGAGCGGCGACGACATCGAGACGCAGAAAAAGTTCTCGACCCAGGAGTGCCGCTCGGCGTTCATGGTCGCATCCGATCCCGGCCTCAAGGTCGCCAAGGCCTACGACGCGCGGCTCGCCGGCATGTACGCGAACCGCACGTCGTACGTGATCGCGCAAAACGGCACCATCGCGTACGCCTACACGAACCTCGACGCCGAGAAGCACGTGGACAACACGCTCGACGCGCTCAAGAGCCTGGCCGCCGCTCGCAAGTAGCCCGGCGGGGTACTAGCCCTTCGTGGAGATCGGCTGGCCTCGCGAACTGTTCTTGATCCGGCATGCGGAGAGCGCGGGCAACGTTGCGCGCGAGCTTGCGCTCGAGAGCGGGGCACACGTGATCGACATCGACCACCGGGACTGCGACGTGCCGCTGTCGCCGCTGGGCGAGCGGCAGGCCGCGGCGCTGGGACAGTGGTGCGGCCGCCACATCGAGCCGGTGAACGCGGTGATTTCCTCGCCGTACGTGCGCGCGCAGCAGACGTCGGCGATCGCGCTGCGCGAGGCGGGCTGGGACGTCCCGATCGTGGCGGACGAGCGGCTGCGTGAGAAAGAATTCGGGATGCTGGACCGGCTCACGCGCGGCGGCATCGAAGACCGCTTTCCCGAGCAGGCCGAGATGCGGCGCGTGCTCGGGAAGTTCTACTACCGCCCGCCGGGCGGCGAGAGCTGGACCGATGTGATTCTGCGGCTGCGCAGCGCCGTCGACACGATCACGCGCGAGTACAACGACTGCCGCATCGCGATCGTGTCGCACCAAGTGATCGTGCTGTGCTTCCGCTACCTGCTGGAAGGTTTGACCGAAGAGCAGATTCTGGCGATCGACGCTGCGGCCGACGTGGCGAACTGCTCGGTGACGACGTACCGCTACGACGCGGAATCCAAGAAGCTCGAGCTGCGATCGTACAACGTCGTCGCGCCGATGGAAGAGGCCGGCGAGACCGTGACGCGCGAGCCGGATGCACCCGTTGCCCGCAAGTAACGCGATCGACGCGGCGCTGCTGCGCGCGTGGCCGCTGCCCGTCCCCGAAGGCGGCGACAAGAATGCGCGCGGCAGCATCTTCGTGGTGGCGGGCGCGCCGCAGATGCCCGGCGCGGCGGCGCTGTGCGCCACGGCGACGCTGCGCGCGGGTGCGGGCAAGCTGCAGATCGGCACCTGCGCGTCCGTGGCGGCGCACGTCGGAAGCGCGGTACCCGAGTCGCTGGTCGTCGCGCTCGAGGAGACGGCGTCCGGCGCGCTGGCGATGTCCAACGTCGACACGATCGTCGAGCGCGCGAACAAAGCCGACGCGCTGGTGATCGGGCCCGGCATGGTGGACGAGACTGCGACGGCCGCGCTGATGGCCGCGGTCGCGCAGGCCCTCGACGTGCCGGCCGTGATCGACGCGGCCGCGCTCGCGTGCTTTCGCGATCGCCCCGACGCGCTGCAGTGGCTGCACGGGCGGGTGGTGCTGACGCCGCACGCCGGCGAGATGGCCTCGATGCTCGCGTGCGAGCGCGACGCGGTGGAAGCCGACCCAGGCTCGTATGCGATCGAGGCGGCGCGTCGCTTCGACGCGGTGGTCGCGCTCAAGGGCGAGAGCACGCACATCGCGGAGCCCAACGGCGCGCTCTACCGCAACGAGCACGGTAACGTGGGCCTCGCGACGTCGGGTTCGGGCGACGTGCTGGCCGGAATCATCGGCGGATTGCTGGCCCGCGGCGCCGCGCCGCTGCACGCCGCAGCGTGGGGCGTCTTCTTGCACGCGCGCGCCGGCGATGCGCTGGCGAAGCGTATCGGGTTCGGCTTCCTAGCCCGCGAGCTGTCCGCGGAGATCCCGCGATTGATGGGCGAGCTTCGCGTGTAGCTCAGCGGCCGTTCATGAGCGGTACCACTGCGAACTGCCGCGCCAGAGCCGCGACGAGCGCCGGGTCGGCTATCGTGTCCTTGAACGAAGGCCAGCTCTCGCGCAGCGCGGCCACCATTTCGGCCGCCACGATCAGCGTTCGCTTGACCGATATCTCGGCACGTTTGGCGAGCGTACGCAGCGCCGGGCGATCGATTCGTTCGAACTCGCGTTCCTCGCCGACCGTGAGCGCCAGTTGGCCGTTCGGGTAGTACAGTCGTGTGCAGACGAAGTCATACATCGGCGCAATGCGAGCGTTGCGGCCGTCAGGGTACGTCAGCGCCCAATTCTTCAGGTGCATGTCGTTGTTCCCGGTGCACACGCCGAAGACCAGCCGGCGAACGAACTCGTCGACGTCGTCGCTGGGGCAGAGCGTTCCGATCACCCTCGCAATCCAGTGCGTGGCCTTGTTGTCGTACTTCTCCGCGGGCGCCTGATCCGCGACTTGATTCAGATCCTCGACGTGCACCCGCTTTCCGCCCGCTACGCGGTCGAACCGTTCGATCGCGTAGACGCGGCGTGGTTCGTCGGCTCGCAGCGTAGCAATATCCCGGGGAAGCCCTTCCATCGCGTCGAGATCGAAGAGTTCGATACGGGGCACGGTCAGGCCGACCGTTTTTGCCAGCGACATGATCGCATACTCGTTTTCGGGCAAGCGCGGCCACGCGTTCGCCGGGAGTTTTGCGATCCACGACCCGCCAATGCCATCCAGCGGGAGGGACAATCGGTTCGTGACCACGCTCGCGCTGAACTTCAGCTGCACGCCGGCGAGCGAGAATCGCAACGGCCGTTCGGCCGGCACGGAATGATCTCGTGGCGCCGCCGCGTCATGCGCGTCGTCCGCGCCGGTCGCGTCGCGAAGGACGACGGCGCCCGGAAGATCCAGGCCGAGCACGTGCAAGAATGGAAAATCGCGCGTGCGGTTGATACCGTACCGCCGCGCGACGATGCCGCGCAGCGCAGTGTCCGGTTCCGGAAGAAGGTTCGCGAAAAACGGCGGTGCGACGCGATGCGAACGCGGAACGACGCGGATCGTGTGCCCGGCCTGCGCGATGAAGCTCTGACTCAGAACGGGCGGCGCGGGATCGTCGAGATACTCATCGTCGAAGTGAAAAACGTTCAGGTCACCAGCGACGTTTGCGAAAGAACCGACCCGTCGATCGCCGAGCCAGACGGTCAACGTACCGGGCATCAGGTGAAGCGTCCGCGCTCGATGGGCTCCCGATCGCCGCGGTCGGCAGCACGAATGATCGCGCGCACCATGGGGACGTTCTGTTTCGGTACGAGGATCGGCTCGAGCTTGAGCTCGCGCGCAATGTCGAGCAGGGTCGACACTCGGAAGTCGCTGCCGTGCTCGATCCGCGAGAGATTGGCGGCAGACATTCCCAGCCTGCGCGCGAGCTCGCTTTGACCGACGCGGCGCTCGCGGCGATTGCGGGCCAGAAGTGGCCCCAGGCCCTCACCGTCGTCCATAGCGATCTCTTCAGCGTGCTTGCTAGTCGCTTTCATCGTGCGATTTCACGCAGAATGATTGCCCAACGATGCTCCATAGAGCAAAATTCTACCAGTATTTGCTTTAAAAAGCAAATATCAGCGGGTTGAACTCCAGCTCCGGCGCGTTTAAGCCGGGACCGGGGCCCTCATGTCGATCCGCGTCGCGCCTAAGGCCTCGGCGGCGTCGGCCAGCTCGGGACTTGCCGTGAAAAGGATGCACTGGGCGTCCAGGGCGCCGTGGACCAGGACCGGGAGGCAGCGCGCGATGCGGTCGGTGTCCCAGAACGCGAACGGGTCGTCGAGCAACAGCGGCGGCGTCTCGAGGCCTTCGGCGAACATGCGTGCGGTCGCGAAGCGCACGACGAGCGCGATCTGGTCGCGCGTGCCCGCCGACAGCTTGTCGACGTCTTCGAAGCCGTTGGTCTCCGGGATGCGGACGCGGATCGCGAGCGTCGCGGGGTCGAGCCGGAGCTCGCCGTACCGCCCGCCGGTGATCGTGCGCAAAACCGCAGCGCTGTACTCTTCCAGCCGGCGCGCGAACGCGCGGTGCGCTTCGTCCTTGTACGTCGCGATCTTATCGCGCGCGAGCTTCACCGCGCGCTCGAACGCTTCGAGGCGCGCGATCTCGGCGCGCGTTGCCGCCAGCGCCTCGTCGAGCGCGGCGACATCGGCGACGAACTCCTCGCCTTTGCGCAGCTCGCCTTCCAGGTTCGCGACGGTGCGTTCGGCATCGCGCGCGCGCGCGTCGAGCTCGGCGCGCTCGCGCTCGACGGCGCGCAGCGTCTGGGGGTCGTCGTCGGGCGCCGGCTCGACGCCGGCGGCGAGCAAGGCGTCGTACTCCGCTTGGAGCGCGCGGTCGTCGTCGCCGTGCAGGATGTCGCCGCGGCGCAGCTCCAGCATCGCCAGGCGCGCCTCGAGGCCGTCGCGCTCGGCGCGGCGCGCCGCGCGCCGGTGCGCTTCGATGCGGCGTTGCGCGCGGTCGCCCGCGCCGCCGGGCACGAGTTCGCTCGCGACCGCGTCGAAGCGCGCGGCGTCTGCAGCGGCGGCCTCGCGGGCGCTCTGCGCGCGCGCCTCGGCTTTGTTCGCAGCAGCTTCGCGCGCGAGCAGCGCGGCGTAGCGCGCGCGGCGCTGCACGAGCTCGTCGACGTTGGCGATGCGCAGCGGTTCGAGCACGCGCGCGACCGCGGCTGCCGCGGTGCGCTCCGCGCCCAGCGCGGCGTCCGCGGCGCGCTGCTTGCGCTCGGCTTCGCGCAGGCGCGCGCTGCGCACGCGAGCGCGCGCGAACGCCGCCGCGGTGACGACGATTGCGATCGCGCTCGCTACGGCGGTCCAGAGCCAAGCATGCGCGATCGCAACCCCGGCGTCCGAGAGCCATGCGACGAGCGCCGTCCCGAGCAGCATGCCGGTGAGCGACTTGCCGCCGCTGGGATCGTGCCGCGCGACCGCGGCGTCATACGAGGCCGCGGCCGCTTTCGCGCGCGCCGCATCCGCTTGCGCGGCGACGGTGCGCAGCGCGTTGAATGCGACGTCGTCGAGCGTACCGGCGTCCGCACGGCGCGCGGCGAGCTCGCGCCGTTCGTCGCCGGTCAGCGCGTCCTCGGTCACGCCGTGCGCCGCGGAATCCGCGATGCCTTCCGCCGCCCGCCACGCATGGTATGCGTCGTCGAGTGCGCCCGTGCGCTCCGCGTCGAAGTCCGCGACGTCGGCGTACTGCGCGAGCGCCGCCCGCACGGCCGCCAGGTCGGCCCGGTGTTCCTTGAGCGCCGCGAGCCGCGCGCGTATCTGCGCCGCGCACAGCGCGCGCTTGCGCCGTTCGAGCGCAGCGGCCTTCGCCGTGTCGCGGTCGCGCTTGGCGCATTCGGCGGCAATCTTTTCGCGCAGCGTCGCGAGCGTCTCCAGCGCGGCGCGCGCGCCGTCCGCGCTGCGGCGCTGCTGCAGCTCCAGCTCGCGCAGCTTCTTGAGCGGTGCGTTCTTGTGCGCGCGCTCGGTGCCCACGTGCCGGCGCAGTGCGTCGTCGAGCCGCTCGACCGCGCCGAGGGCCGCGTCTTCTTTGGGGCCGCCGCCCAGCGCTTGTGCGAGTGCGGTGGACACGTCGCTCGCGCTCCCGCCGTCGAGCGCGATCGCGCGCTGGCGCACGCACGCGGTCTGCACGAACACCTCGAGCGAGATGCGCAGGTGCGCTTCGCCCGGGCTGAGCGACTTGCCGCTGCCCAGGCGCGCGGCAGCGTCGCCGCCGCCGGCATCGTAGACGCGCACGCCCTTGCTGTCGTGCTCGAACGCGCGGTGCACTTCCCACGCCGCGCCGTCGGACGTCTCGTACGCCAGCGCGCTCGCGTACGCCGCGCCGCCCGCCCACGGCCGCCAGCGGTCTTTCTCGCCGCGCCGAAGGCCGTACAGGGACGCGACCAGCGCTGCCGCGAGCGTCGACTTGCCGGCCTCGTTGCGCCCGACCACGACGTTGAGCCCGGGCCCGAACTCGAACGAGCGGTCCGCGAGCCGGCCGAAGCCCTCGATCCGCAGCGACCGCAGCTTCACGGCGCGAGGTTTCCCGCAGAGAACGCTGCGACGGTGTAGCGGAGCGCCGCGCGCGCGTCGGCGTCGCCGGCGTGCGCGAGCGCCAGCAGATCGGCGATGGCGCGGCCGCGCACGTTGGGCTCGTGCGCGAGCGCCGCATAATCCGCGCACGCCGTTTCGTCGATCAGCTCGAGCGCGCCGAGCGCGGCGGTGAAACGGTCCGCGATCAGCTCGCGGTCGATGCGCGTGCCCGGCGCGACGGTGCCGCGCAAGCGCACGCGCAGGAAGTCGTCACGACTATAGGGCGCGAGCGCTTCCTCCAGCGCGCCGAGCACCGCGTGCTCGCTCGGCGCGTCGTCGAGCGCCACGTCCACGTCGATCAGCCGCGTGCGCGCGAGCTCCACGCTCTCCATCGACACGCGGCCGTGCTCGATGGTGACGACCAGCGCGCCGTGCGCGCCGCGCTCGCCGAACTTGATGGGCTCCGGAGAACCGGGATATGCGAGCCGCGGTGTGCCGCCCTCGGTGCGCACGGCCCCGCCGTGGTAATGCCCCGCGAGCGCGCAGGTCGCGCCGGATGCGACGATCTCCGCGAGGGTGAACGGTGCGGTCGCGCGCTTACCCGGCGGGCAGCGGTCTTCGTCGCTGCCGTGGACGAGCGCGATGCGCGTCCCGGGGCGGTCGAAGCGCGCGTTCGCAAACGGGCGGCCCGGCTCGGCGGGCGCGTGGCCGAAGCCGTAGATCGTCACGTCGTCGCTTAGCGGCGACGCGCTCCACGCGGGCTCCGCAAATACGCGCACGTTCGCCGGCCGGTCCTCGCGCGCGTACAACGCACGCGCGCTGTACGGATCGTGGTTACCCGGCGCGACGAACACCGGTCCGCCGAAGCGAGCGAGCTGCGTAAACACGAAGCGCGCAGTCTGCGGACCCGCGCGCTCGGCTTCGTAGAGGTCGCCGCCGATCGTCAGCGCGTCGGCACGGCGTTCGAGCGCGAGGTCGACGACGCGCGCGAACGCGTCGGCGAGCGCCGCCCGCCGGCGAGCGCCGCCGCGCACCTCGGTGAATGCCGTTTCGAGGTGCACGTCCGCGGCGTGGACGATCGTCGTCGCCATCGGGGTTCTCCCTTCGCCATCGCCGCGGCAGGTGCCCGCGTGCGTTCGCGGCTATCGCGAAGGCGAGGCCGATCTGCTCGCGAGCAGCTCGCGCAGGCGCGGCTTCTCGACCTTCCCCATTGCGTTGCGCGGCAGCGCGTCGATCGGATATAGGTGTTTGGGCACCTTGAAGCTCGCGAGCCGCTCGCGCAGCGCCGCGAGCGCGGCGCCGGCGTCGAACGCGTCGTCGACCTCGACGAAGGCGACCGGGATTTCGCCGCGCGCGGGATCGGGCTGACCGATGACCGCCGCCGCGCGGATGCCGGGCACGCGCAGCAATTCGGTCTCCACCTCGATCGGGTACACGTTGAAGCCGCCGCTGATCACGAGTTCCTTGAGGCGGCCGTTGATCGCGTAGCCGCGCTGCGGGTCGAACGTCGCGAGGTCACCGCTGCGGTACCAGCGCGCGCCGTCGCGGTGCCAGAACGCCGCGACCGTCGCGTCGTCGTTGCGCCAGTAGCCTTTGAACACGTTGGGCCCGTTGACCAAAATTTCGCCCGCGTCGCCGGGTGCGACGTCGACGCCGTCCGGCGTCGTCAGCCGAACCTCGACGTGCGGCAGCGGGAAGCCGACGGTGCCCGCGTGGCGCGGGCCTTCGTAGCGGTTGCTCAGCGCGAACCCGAACTCGGTCGCGCCATAACGCTCGAGGATCGACACGCCGAAGCGGCGCGCGAAGTCCTCGTGCACCGTCGCCGGCAGCGCGGCGGAACCCGACACGAACAATCGCACGCCGTCGAATTTCACGCCTTGGCCGGCTTGCTCGAGGATGCGCACGTACATCGTCGGCACGCCGAAAAACATCGTCGCCTCGCCGTTCGCGAGCGCCGCAACGACCGACGGTGCGTCGAACCGCTCGCGCAGCAGCACGCGCCCGCCGGCGACGAGCGTCCCGTTCAGCCCCGCGCCCAGCCCGTGCACGTGGAACAGCGGCAGCGTCAGCAGCAGCGTGTCCTCATTCGTCCAGCGCCACGCCTGCGCTAGTTGCGTGCCGATCGCGGCGAGGTTGCCGTGCGTGAGCATCGCGCCTTTCGAGCGCCCCGTCGTGCCGCTGGTGTAGATCAGGATCGCGACGTCGTCCGCGCCGGCACGCGGCGGATCGGCGAGCGGCGCGATCGATGCGTCGTGCGCCCACGCCTCCAGGTCCGCCAGATCGATGACCGTGCGGCCCGCCTGCGGCGGAACGAACTGCGCGCTCTGCGCCGACACGCACACGACCGCCGGCGTCGCGTCGTCGAGGATGTTGCTCAGGTCCGCGGTGCGGTAGAGCACGTTCACCGTGACCACGATCGCGCCGGCGCGCAGACCGCCCAGGTACGCGTACACGAACCCCGGCCGGTTCTCGGCGTAGATCGCCAACCGGTCGCCGGGCTTCAGACCCGCGTCGCGAAACTTCGCAGCGACGCGCAGCGACGCGTCGCGCAGCGCGCCGTACGAGACGTCGTCGAGCGCGAGCGCGTTGGGCCGGGCGGCGGCGTGCGCGTCGAGCGCGTCGAGGACGGAGCTGATCATACGGCGGCGGCGTTCGCTACGCAGTCAGCTCAGGTACTGTTTGAACCACGCGAGCGTGCGCGTCCACGCATCGGCCGCCGCGCTCGGCACGTAGCTGGAGCGCGTGTCGTCGAAGAACGCGTGCCCCGCCTCGTCGTAGATCTTCACGTCGTGCGGCGCGGTCAACCGCGCGAACATCGCGCGGACGTCTTCGGGCTTGATCGACGTGTCGCGCGCGCCGAAGCTGCCCATCAGCGGCGTCGTGATGCGGCTGGTGAAGTCGAAGGTCGTCGCGGTCGTCGGATCGTCGCTCTTCGTGCCGGGGCGCACGCTGCCGTAGAACATCGAGCACGCGCCATAGGCCTTCGAGTCGATGATCTGCTGCAGCGCGATCCCGCCGCCCATGCAGAAGCCGGTGATCCCGATCTGCCCGTCGCGCGCCTGCGCGTGCACCCAGTCGTGCGCCGCGAGCGCGTCCGTCGTGACGAAGCCTTGCGCGTACATCTTCGCCGCCACGTCGGCGAACGGCCGGTAGTCCTCCAGCCCGTCGCCGCTCGGTGCATTGAGCCGCCCGAACAATTCCGGCGCGATGGCGATGTAGCCGGCCTTGGCATAGCGGCGCACGGTGTCGCGAATGGTCGCGTCGACGCCCCAGATGTGCTGGATCACCACCACGCCCGGCGTGCGCGGCGTCACCGTGCGCGGCGTCGCGGCGTATGCGGCGATCGGACCGCCGGCGTTCGGGCTGAGACGTGGGCGCGACACGACGATCATATCGTCGTTCTCGGAGACGATCGGTGCGTGCGGCTTCCCGAATTCCGCCTGCGCATCGGCGGCTGCGGAGGTGCCCGCCGCGAGCGCGGCGCCCGCGCTCAGCGACACGAAGCCGCGGCGCGAGAACTCGGGTTTGATGGCGTTGACGGGGTCGGTCTGATCGATGCTCATGAGGCGTAGAGGTGTCCGCAAGCGGTCGCGCGCGCGCCGGCTGCATTCGACGAGAACACGACGAGGTTGTAGTTGCCCGACAGCAGCTTCTGCTCGGGTGCTTTGACGACCGACACCGACCGGCCGTTGCGCATATCGTTCAAATAATAGGCGGGGCCGCTCGTGCCGAGGTCGTCGCACGACGGGCCGCGGTAGAGGCGTACCGACTGCGCGCGGCCCGGCGGCGTACCCTGGAGGTCCACCACGACGCTCGTGCTCGCGCCGCGGTTGAAGAGCGTCAGGGTGCCGACTTGGCCCGAGTTGTTCACCTGCTCGATCCCGCGCTCGGTGCCCAGCCCCGGATCGCCGGGATACGACTGCGCCGATGCGCCCGCGGTGGTGAGCAGCGCGATGGCGAGCACGGCGGCGGTTCGCTTCATGAGGCCTCCTTGGCGTTGGGGCGTACGCGGTTCTTCAGCGTCCCGCGCTCACCTCGTCCCACAGCTGCTGAGCGCGCAGGTGCAGCTGGGCGGCGTCGGCGGCGAGCACGTACCCGTCACGCACCAGCGCGGCCGTCGCGTCGTCGTACGCCTTGAGATATGCGTCGCGGTCGGCGTAGCGCTCGGCGATCGACGGGCGCGGGTCGTTCGCCGCGAGCCGGGCCTCGCGCGTCTCTGCGAACGGCGCAAACGTGCCGAAATAGTCGACGAGCCGGTTGCCGAAACCGGTTTGCGGCGCGCGCAGATTCCAGCCCGTGTAGGTTGCCAGCGGCACGGCGATCTCGGGCAGCCGCAGGCCGCCCAGATCGATGCCGTCGCCGTCGACGCGCGGCACCAGCGTCGCGTACGGCGCGCCGAGCCCCGGCGGTTCGCGCTCGTCGAGCCCCGCGCTCCAACGCGGGCCGAAGTCGTAGCGCCAGGTGCGGTGCAGCGCGGCGGGCGTCGGCGCGACGATGCCGGGGATCGCGGGGAACGTCCACGCTTCAGGCGCGACGAGCGTTCCGTCCGCGAGCTTCGGATACCGGCTCGGCGGCGGCGGCGTGCCGTGTTGCACCCAGTCGTCGAGCCGCAGCAGCAGCGCACGCTCCACCCAGCGGTAATCCAGCGGATCGGTGCGCTGGCGCATCCCGTCGCGTTGCGCCGACGTAAGGTTCGGGACGTGCATCCCGCCGGCGATCGCGTACAAGCGCACCGCGTCGGGCAGCGGCACGTCGCGCGTACCGTCGTCGGTGGTGGTCATGAGCGACGCGGTACGGCCCCAGTACTCGTACGACGTGTCGATGTCGATCACTTTGAGCCCGCGCGGCAGCGGCCAATCCGCTTCGCGGAACGGCGGGATATCGGTGGGATAGAAGAACGACGAGAACGGGTTGGCGTCGCGTGACGGCTGCGCGAAGCGGTGGTCGAAGCTGCCCAGCGCCGGACCGCTGACGATGGGCACGATCGCGTCGAACACGGGCCGGCCCGCTTCGTCGGCGTTGAAGCCGCGCTGCACGAACGTGCGCAGAAAACGCCCGCTCTGCGAGATGCCGAACCCGTAGGCGCGCGCGACGTGCAGCGGCGCGGATGCGTCGTGCTTGAGATACGACACGGCGTCGCGCACTGCGGCGAGGCCGAGCCCCACGACGACAGGATCTTTTGCGCGGTAGACGAGTTCGTAGATCTTGCCGGGCTGGAAGCTGACGTCGAGCGCGATCGACGCGCCGCTGTGCGTGAAGTGCCACCGCTCGCGCGGGATCGCGCGACGCGGCGCGGTCACGTCGTCGCGCTCGGTGAGCGCGTTGGCCGCGTCGTTCTCCGCCGCGACGGGGTATGGCACGTGGTCGCGGTCGCCGATGCCTTGCTCGGCGGCCGGCGCGTCGACGTGGAAGTCGCTGCGCACGAGGCCGGTGATCGGTTTGCCGCGATCGGTGGCGACGGGCGCGGTCAGCCCCAGCAGACCCGCGCGCCGCGGCACGTCGAACTGCCAGCCGAGCACGACGACGCTGAAGCCGTGGCGCATCAGAAAACCGTCGCCGAGCTCGTCGGGTCGCGCGGGATCGCGCGAGAAGCGGCCGCGGTTGAGCGCGAGCGCCGTCGCGCCGCCACGGTTGGGGATGTCGATCACCGCCGTGCCGTTCGCGCGGGAGCGATCGGCCGGCGCGAGGATCACGACGTCGGCCGACGAGACGACGAGCCCGTTCGTGCGCGGCGCGAGCGCGATGTCGACGACGTGCCGGTTGGCTGCATTGTCGGGGCTGTCGGCGAACCACAGCTTGCCGGCGAGCTTTTCGTAACCGTATGCAATCGGCGTTCGCGACGTCAGCTCGAAGCGCGTGACGCGGGCGGCTGCCGGGCGCGCGAGCACCACGAGCAGCAACGCTATGAGCACGAAGAATTTCGCAGGTCGGCGCACGCGCTCGCCTTCGCGACGAGAGGAATGTGGCCCGCCGCCCGGGAGTAGCCGATAGACGAAGCGCTGCGAGCGGGAACAACGCGGCGCCATCGCCTTGCCACGAGGGGAAACCGAATGCAGCGATCGACGGCCCGCAGCCATTGGAATCTCTTCGCCCAACGCCTTGGGCGCGTTCTGAGCACCGCGCGATGAGGCGCGGTGCATTCGTCCTCGGTACGCTCGCCGTCACGGCGCTCGCAAACCCGCACGCGCACGCAAGCGCAGCGGAGGACGCGAGCGCGCTCGACGACCTCGTCACCGCGAACCGCGTCCTCGCGCACGAAGGCGTCGTCGACGGCTTCGGCCACGTCAGCGTGCGCGACCCGCAGGACCCGACCCGCTACCGCCTCGCGCGCAGCATGGCGCCCGCGCTCGTGACGGCTGCGGACATCCTGACGTACGATCTCGACAGCAACGCGCTCGACGCGAACGGGCGCACGAGCTACGCCGAGCGCTTCATCCACGGCGCGATCTACAAGGCGCGTCCGGACGTGAACGCGATCGTGCATGCGCACACGCCGGCGGTGATCCCGTTCGGCGTGTCGGCGGTGCGCTTGCAGCCGGTGTTCCACATGGGCGCGTTCCTCGGCGCGGGCGTGCCGGTGTTCGAGATTCGCGACGCCGGCGGCACCGCGACCGACATGCTGGTCAGCTCGCAGCCGCTCGGCGACGCGCTCGCGCGCACGCTCGGCACCGCGAACGTCGCGCTGATGCGCGGCCACGGCATGGTCGCCGTCGCGGGCACCATTCCGGAAGCGGTGTTCCGCGCGTACTACACCGGCCAGGACGCGGCACTGCAATCCGAAGCGATGCGCCTCGGCAACCCGACGTACTTGAGCGCCGACGAAGCGCGCCGCGCGACGCAGACGCAAGCGGGCCTGGTGTCGCGCGCCTGGGAGCTCTGGAAGCGCGCGCTGCCGCTGCCGCGGTAGCTCGCTGGGAGAAGCCGCGTCCGACGGCGCAGTGGGCAGGACGATGAACACCTCACCCCTCGCGACCGGCGATCCCGCGCCGCGCAGCGTCCTCGACCTCGGCATCCCGCTGCCCGCGCTGGTCGTGTGGCTGCGGCACGTCGGTTGACGGTTCTTCGTTGAGCCGCTCGCGCAGTTGCGCGAGCTCGACCAAGACTTCGCCGTCAGCGGCATCACGGTGCGCTGCGTCACGATCGGATCGCAGGCCAAAGCGGATGACTTTTGCGCCCGCCACAACGACCGCGCGCAGTGCATCGGCGACGAGGACATGCACACGTACAAAGCGATGGGCTTCGACGACTTCGACCTCTCCAAGCTCAGGACGACGCCCGCATTGAATCAGCGCCGGGACGAGAACGAAGCAGCGGGCTTCCGGCAGGACTGGGACGCGACGCGCATCGAGGATGCCGCGCAGAACCCCGGTGCGGCGACGCTCGACGCGAACGGCGTCATCCGCTGGCTGTACCGCGGGGTCCACCCCGGCGATCTGCCGCCGATGAGCGAGATGCTGGCCCGCGCTCGCGAGACGCTCGCACCGTGATCCAACAGATTTCGGCGGTCAGCGCGACGATCGCGGATATGCCGCGGTCGGGGATTCGCGAGATCATGGACGCGGCGTGGCAAACGCCAGATGCAATCATCCTCGCCGTGGGCGATCCGAATTTTCCGACGCCGCCGCATGTCGTCGACGCGGCCGATGCCGCGGCGCGCGCCGGGAAAACCGGCTACGTCTCCAACGCCGGTATCCCCGAGTTGCGCGAAGCCCTTGCCGAAAAGATTCGCTCGCGCAACGGCTATGACGTGAGCCCCAACGACGTCGTCGTGACGAACGGCGGTGTCGAGGGAATCTTCGCCGCGCTCGCGGCCGTGCTCGATCCCGGTGACGGTATCTTGCTCCCGGATCCCGGCTGGCCCAATTTCGCGATGGACGCGACGATGCTGCGCGCGCGCATTCTGTCGTATCCGCTCCTCGCCGAGAACGGCTTTCTACCGACGATCCCCGACCTCGAACGACTCTGCGACTCAGGCACGAAAGTGTTGCTGCTGAACTCGCCGTCCAATCCGCTCGGGTCGGTGATCGATCGCGCACGCATGCGTGAGATAGCGGATTTTGCGGCGGCGCGGAACCTCTGGTTCGTGTCGGACGAATGCTACGACGAGACCGTGTTCGACGACCGCTTCGTCAGCGCGGCGGCGGTAGGCGATCCGGAGCGCACGATCTCGATCTACACCTTTTCAAAGACATACGCGATGACGGGCTGGCGCGTCGGGTACGTCGCGGCACCGCCGCGCGCCATCGCGCAAATCGCGAAGCTGCAAGAGCCGCTGATCTCGTGCGTCAACGCGCCCGCGCAATATGCTGCACTCGCGGCCCTGACCGGACCGCAGGACCTCGTCGCACAGATGGTGTCCGCGTATCGCGAACGCCGTGACGAAGTCTGCCGCCGGCTCGCCGCCGCGGGCGTTCCTGCTCTGCCGCCGAGCGGCGCGTTCTACGTGTGGGCGGACGTACGCGCGAGCGGGCGGACGAGCCGCGACTTCGCGTTCGCGCTGCTGCGCGAGCGCGGCGTCGCCGTGGCACCCGGCACGGCGTTCGGAGTCAACGGCGAAGGCTTCGTGCGCATCTCGCTCGCCACCGAGCCGGGCGCATTGTACGAGGGGACCGACCGGATCGTCGCGGCGCTTCGGTCAGCTGCGCCGGCCCGCATCATGCAATCGTCGGCGGGGCTGTGAGAACGGTAGCAACGAACGCGAGCGCCAGCGCCGCGCAGACGATGAGCGACGCGAGAGCGACGCGGAGGCCGCGCACCGGGCCGGGCGACGTGGCAGCGACGGCGAGGTTCGGGTAGAGGCGGTGACGTCCAGCGGCTCCGAGACGGACTGGAAGCTCGTCTGGGTCGCTGCGCGGTGCCTGCAACGCGGCGGAACGGAAACCGGCGGTGAGGGCGGCGGCGGTCGGGTCGGTGCTGTGCGAGAGGCCGGCGGTCGAGACGGTGATGATCATGGTAGCTGCTCCTGGCGGTGGGGTGGTGCTGTGAGACCAGCTTGCGGCCCGCCGGTTACGGTACGGTTAGCACCGTGGACGGTAATTCGGACCATCGCGCAGTAACCGAGGGGGGGTGTTTTCTGCGGGGGGCCGAGCGGCGTTCCACGACCGCTCTCGAGAACCGCGACGCCGACCGCGCTGCGGCACTCCTCGACGCCGCGCCGCCATACGCGCCTGGAACCCTGGCGCTGGGTGACGACGAACGTGTGCTCGACCGGATCGACCGGCATCTCGTGGCGCGGTACCCCAACGTGTGGATGGCGACGATTGCGTTTCGGCGATTCTCGGTGGATCGCGAGACCTACGTTCGCGAAGCCGAGACCGTCTTCTACTGCTTGCCCTATTCGGCGGCGCCGGAGAAGCGGGTCGTGGCGCTCATGCATTTGGCGTCGGCGTATTTCAATGTAGGCCGCGTCGCCGAATGTGATGCGTTGATCGAAGCGGCCTTGGACGGGTTCGCCGCGGAGCCGAGCGCCGTACGATCGTCGGTGCTGAATTTCTCGGCCTCACTGCGCGGTGAGCAAGGACGTTTTGCCGCGGCACGCGACCTGGCGCGCGAGGCAGGTGGGTGGTCTCGCGAGGGGTTCACCAAAAACCTGACGCTGAATCACATCGACGCGATGGAGGCGGTCGCGCGCGGGCGGTACGATCGCCCGGGTGATCTTCGACGAGTTGCTGCGCCGTCACTCACGCGACGAGCTGCCGCTGTACTATGCGTACGCGGCGACCGACGGCGCGTTTTGGGCTTGGATCTTTGGAGACGACGAGGGCTTTGCACGCTACCTTTCCCTGCTGGAAGACGCGCTCACGCCGGGTCTCGAAGCCGGGTTCGTGCGCATGATCGAAGCGGCGCACGGCCGAGCGATCACCGGCGACGACAAATACGCGTGGCCGGTGCACGTCGCGATCGCGCAGCTGTATCGGCTCGGACATGCTCCCGACCGCGCGGAGGCCGTTTCCGGCGCACGCGCCGCGGCGCTCGCGGCCGAGAGCGTGCCGACCCGATGCTCCAGGTGCTCGCGCACACGGCAAGCTACGTCCTCGACGAGACGGCGCGTCCGGCGCAAGCGGCAGCGTTGAGCGCGATCGCGCAGCGGTCCGTGCACCGGCTGGGTCAGCCCCGACGGCATCCAGCTGATGAATGCGCTCATGTAGATCAGTGAAAGTTCCGCGCGCGGACCTTCGCGGCGGCGCCGTGCGCGTCGAGCGGCCAGCATCGCTTCATGATCACGTCCACGCAGCCGTACTCTTTTTGCAGCACGCCTTCCACGATCAGGCACTGCGAGGTGCGGATCGTGCGGCGGTTGCGCTCGTAGACGTCGGGGCGCACGATCACGTTCACCAGGCCCGTCTCGTCCTCGATGGTCAGGAACACGAAGCCTTTGGCGGTGCCGGGGCGCTGGCGCGTGATGACCAGGCCGCCGATCTTGCACACGAGGTTTTTCGGCATCGCGGTCAGTCGCGTTGCGGCGAGCACGTTCTGCGCGTCGAGGAACGGGCGCACGTGCGCGATCGGTTGCACGTCGCTCACGCCCGTGGCGTGGATGTCGAGCGTCGTCTGCTCGATCGCGCTGAGCTTCGGCAGCACCGCTTCGGGCTCGCCGGCGATCTCCATCGCGCGGCCCAGCTCGCCGCGCGTTTCGCGCTCGTCGAGGCCGCGCAGCGCCCACATCGCTTCGCGCCGCGTCGGATACCACGGCGCGAACGCGCCCGCAGCGGCGAGGTTTTCGAGCGCGTCGCGTTCGAGCATCGTGCGGCGCGCGAAGTCGAGCAGATCCGAAAACTCGCGCGGCGCTCCTGAGCTTGTCGAAGGGCCGTCTTCGCCGTACGACAGCGCGCGCTCGAGCCGGTCGCGCTGCACGTCACCCATGCCGCGAACGAGGTGGAAGCCCAGCCGCAGCGCACCGTCCTTGTCGGCGAAGCTCCACCACTCGCTCTCGTTCACGACGATCGGCTTCACGACGACGCCGTGGCGCCGCGCGTCGTTGACGAGCACTTCGGTGGAGTAGAAGCCCATCGGCTGCACGTTGAGGATCGCCGCGCAGAAGATGGCGGGCTCGTGGCATTTCACGTACGCCGACGCGTAGGCGAGCAGCGCGAACGAGGCTGCGTGCGACTCCGGAAAACCGTAGTCGGCGAAGCCTTCGAGCATGTGGTAGAGCTTGTCGGCGTCTTCGCGCGGGATGCCGTTATGCACCATTCCATCCACAAGCCGTGGATAAAGCTCGATCATACGCTCGCGCGAGCGCTTGTGTCCCATCGCCCGCCTCAAGCGATCCGCCTCGCCTGCCGAAAACCCCGCGGCCTCCATTGCCATCCGCATCCCTTGCTCTTGGAACAGCGGCACGCCCAGCGTGCGTTCGAGGATCGGTTTGAGCTTGGGATGCGGGTACGTCACCGGCTCCAGCCCGTTGCGGCGGCGCAAGAAGGGATGGATCATGTCGCCTTGGATCGGGCCGGGGCGGATGATGGCGACCTGCATCACGATATCGTAGAAACACGCCGGTTTCAGGCGCGGCAGCATCGACATCTGCGCGCGCGACTCCACTTGGAACACGCCGATCGAGTCGGCGCGCTGCAGCATTTCGTACGTGGGGCGGTCGTCACCGGGGATGTCGTTGAGCGATAACGGCGGCCGCTCGGGATAGCGGCGGCGGTGCAGCGCGAACGCGTCGCGTAGCAGCGACAGCATTCCGAGCCCGAGCAGGTCGATCTTGATGAGCCCGAGGTCGGACAGATCGTCCTTGTCCCACTGCACGATCGTGCGGTCGCGCATCGAGGCCCACTCCACCGGCGCGACCTCGACCAGCGGTGAGCGCGTGATCACCATCCCGCCGCTGTGAATGCCCATGTGCCGCGGGAACCCGTCGATGCGCCGACAGATGCGCATCAGCAGCGCGCCGAGTTCGCCGCCCACCGGGCCGCGGATGTGCACGTCCGGATCAGCGCCGAAGTCTTTCGCCTTGAAACCGTACAGCGCGCGCTGTTCGTCGGCGTCTTGGAAGCCCGGCGTGTGGACGCGGCCGGGCGTCGCGGCGGGCGCGTCATCTTCTCGCGACAGCAAGATGTTGGAACCCGCGTCGAGATCGCGCCGCTTGACGACCGACGCCGGCAGCGCCTTCGCCTCGGCGTTCGACACGCCGACGGCGCCGGCGAGCGATTCGCGCGTGTCGTACTCGCGCACGATCGCGTCGACTTGGCCCAGCGTGAGCCCGAGCGCTTTGCCGACGTCGCGAATCGCCGAGCGCGTGCGGTAGGTGATGACCTCCGCCGCCATCGCGGCGTGCTCGCGCCCGTAGCGCTCGTAGACGTACTGGATCACCTGCTCGCGATCTTGGTGCGCGAAGTCGATGTCGATGTCGGGGACTTCGCCGCGCTCTTCGCTCAAGAATCGTTCGAAGAGCAACTGCCCCTTGATGGGATCGACCGCGGTGATGCCCAGCGCGTAGCACACGACGGAGTTGGCGGCCGAGCCGCGGCCTTGCGCGAGCACCCCCAGCCGCTGCGCGGCGTTGGCGATGTCCCACACCACCAGGAAATAGCCCGCGAGGTCCATGCGCGCGATGATCCCGAGCTCGTACTCCAGCTGCCGCTCGACCTTCGGATCGAGCGGCTGCGGATAGCGCCCCTTCGCGCCGCGGTAGACGAGCGTGCGCAGGTAGGAGTGCGCCGACGTCTCGTCGCCGGGGACCGGGTACAGCGGAAACTCGCCGCGCAGCTTGTCCAGGCGAAACGCGCAGCGCTCCACGATCGCCAGCGTGTTCGCGATCGCGAGCGGGAACTCGGCGAACAGCCGCGCCATGCGCGCCGGCGATTTCAGATCGTGCTCGTGGTTGGGCCGCAGCAGCGTGCCGGCGTTCTGCAGCGACGCGCCGTACTTCACACAGGTCAGCACGTCGCACAGTTGCGCGTCTTCGCGCGATGCGTACGCGACGCCGTTGGTCGCCACGTACGGCACGTCGAGCTGCATCGCCAGGCGCACCATGGCGCGGATCAGCGCGGGATCCTCGGGCCGCGCGTGGTGCTGCAGCTCCAGGTAGAAGCGGCCGGGAAAGAGATCGCGCAGCCGCGCCCCCAGCGCGACCGCGCCCTCGTTGTCGCGCCGCAGCAGCGCCTTCTCGACCAGGCCGTTGCGCCCGCCGGAGAGCGCGACGAGGCCGTCGGTGCGGCCGTCCAGATCCTCCAGGCGCAGGCGGGCGTCGCGCTTGCGGCCGCGCAGCTGGGCGGTCGAGATGAGCCGGGCGAGGTTGCCGTAGCCGGTCTTGTCGGCGGCGATCAGCACCAGCCGCGGGGTGTCGGTGGGGACGTCCTTGGCCGAGCGCGCCGGCCGGCTGGCCTTGATCGGCTCGGCGGCGGCGGGCTCCAGCGTCAGCTCGGCCCCGCACAGCGCCGCGAACTGCGGCGCCGGCACGGCGGCCTTCGCGAAGCGGACCGCCCCGTAGAGCCCGTCCCGGTCGGTCAGCGCGATCCCGCGCAGCCCCAGCGCGAGGCCGCGCTCGACGAGCTCCTCGGGGTGCGAGGACCCTTCGAGAAAGCTGAAGTTCGACCAGCAGTGGAGCTCGGCATACTCGGGCGCATCGGGCATCGGGATAGGCAATATGCCCGAACATACGTTCGCATTCCCTGGTAGAACGTGCGGTCATGCTGTTCGTGCATCGCGCGATAGCGTTCTGCACTTCAACTGCGGTATGCAGGGCACGTTCAACGATAGAATCTTCGTTTAAAGACTATGTCGACATAGTCATATGACTATGTTAAGATAGTCACATGGGAGGTCGTAATCGTGACGATAACCTTTTCGGGTCGCTTCTTCGAGAGCGTATCTTGAAGCTGTTGGCACTCATCGAACCAGCGTATCCGCGCCAGATCGCCACGCTGCTCGGAGCCCATCTGCTCTCCGTGCAGAACGCCGTCGTCGCGCTTGGCGACCTCGGTGTGGTCGCGTCACGCATGGTGGGACGCACGCGGCTCGTCGAGCTGGACCGCCGCTGGTACGCCGCGGCCGAGCTTCGCGCCCTGCTCGAGCGCCTGGCGCACGCCGATCCCGAGATTCGCGAGATCGCCACGTCCGTGCGCCAGCGTCCGCGCCGGCCGGGCAAAGCGATATGATTCGTCCAGGCTCGTCACTCGTCGACGGCGCGTTCGCCGTGTGCACCGCGCTCGACACGGCGGGCTTCACCGCCGTATTGTGCGGCGGAAGTGCGGCGACGTATTACGCTCCCGAGGCATATATGTCGGCCGACAACGATTTCGTCATGACCGTGGAAGTTCCGCGCCGCGAGATCGGAGCGATTCTCGCACCGCTGGGATTCCGCGAGAAGGGCCGCATCTACGTTCACGATGCGGTCACCTGGACCGTTGATTTTCCACGTGGCCCGTTGGCAATCGGCCGCGATGTCGTCACGATGTGGGCGACGGTACGGCGCGGTGAGGAGCTGCTGCACGTTATCAACCCGATCGATTCGGTGCGCGATCGTTGCATGCACTATTGGGCTTGGAACGACTATTCCGGTCTCGCTCAGGCACTCGCCGTCGCAAAGACGCAACGCGAACGCGTCGACGTGCACGCCGTTCGCGCCTGGACTGAAGCGGAAATCGCAGAGGCGCCGGTCTACGACCGAGCGCGGCGCGATCATTTCCTGGCCGAGCTCGAGCGCGTCCTCCAGTGACGCGAGATCTTCAACTGCGCGAAAACGGGCGAACACGTATGCCGTTCGGGGGTCGCCTTCTAGCTCTTCGCGTTTGGCGGATCTGACGAGCCGTTCGGCGCTTTTCCCTTGAGCGCCATAAAGACGATGATGCCGCCGCCGATGATGACCGCCAGTAGAACGATGACGATCAGCAGTTCGAGCAGCGACAACATCGCCAGCATCGGCGCCTTCCTTTCCGTACTCCGCAGGCCGTCGGTTTTGGGGTACCCTGACGAAAGGGGGGCGCCTTTACCGGCCTACCGTACGCGCTTCCACTTACCGAGCGCTTACGTGCCGCGAAAATTCTCCGGTCCGCGGGCCGGCCCTCGCCGCTACTCCGCGACGACGGGTTTGATCGTTCCGAAGCGGCCGGCTTGGAAGTCGGTGAAGGCGCGTTCGATCTCGTCGGTCGCGTTCATCACGAACGGGCCGTAGCGCACCATCGGCTCACCGATCGGGCGCGCGCTCAGCAGCAGCGCGTCCAGCGGCGCCGAGCCGGTGTTCTCCAGAGCGATCGTGTCGCCGTCGTCGGCGAACACCGCGTAGTCGCCGCGGCGCAGCTCACGTTTGCCGGTGCGACCCGCGCCGCCGAAGACGTACGCCGTTGCGGTCCAGCCGCGCGGGACGGGCTGCTCGACGCGCGCGCCGGGTGCGAGCGTGACGTGGACGTACGTCCACGGCGTGACGGTGTGCACCGGGCCGATCACGCCGAACGCTTCGCCGGCCAGCACGCGCGCCGTCGTGCCGGGCGACGGCTGCACCAGCCGGGATCGATGCCGCGCTCACGTCCTTGTAGCGCGGCGCGAGGGCTTTGCCGGCGCGCGACAGGTTCACCCAGATTTGGAAACCGTGGCGGTGTCCGCCGCTGCGCTTGAACTCGTCACTGGGCATCTCGGAGTGCACGAGGCCCGTGCCGCCCAGCATGTACTGCGCGTCGCCGGCGCGGAGAAGCCCGTGGTTGCCGTGCGAGTCGAGGTGCTCCATCTCGCCCGCGAGCAGGTACGTGATCAGCTCGAAGCCTTTGTGCGGGTGATCCGGCGCGCCCATGGCCTCGCCGGGTGCGTGATCCATCGGGCCCATCTCGTCGAGCAGCAGAAACGGATCGACCTGCTCGACGGCGCGCGCCGGGATCGGCCGGTGGACGAGGAAACCGCCGCCTTCGAGCGTGGCAGTCGCGGGGATGACGCGCGCGAGCGTGCGTGCGGTCGTGGTGGTAGGCGAAAGGGACATTGCGGTGGCACAACCGTCGCGACACGGGCTTGGCTGCACCGGCCGCGGACGCGCGCCAGCCGGCAGGGCGACCGAGCGGCTGCGGCCGAACGTCGTGCGCTGATGGTCACCAACATCGTCGAAGGCCTGAGCTCGCCCGCGACCACGACGGCACGGCGGCGCGTCGCGGTCGCGGTCCTCTTGGCGGCGGTCCTGTTCTTCCTGTTCCTGGTGTATTCGGCGTGGCGTTTGAGCCAGACCAACGACACGTCCGAGATCGTCCGGCACCTGGGGCAGCCGGTGGGGTGGCTGATCGTCGCGCTTGCGACCGCGGGCTTTGCCGTGGTTGCGGACCGCAGCGAGAAACGGCACGCCGTCGCCGTCGCCGCGGTGGGCGCGACCGCCGCCGGCGCAGACATGGCGGCGCCGCGCGTGGTCGCGTCTCAGCCGTGGCGCGGGTCGGCGCTCGCGGGCCTGGCGGTCCTCGCATTCAGCTTGTCGATCGTCGCGTCGCTGGGGCTCGGCCACCTGCGCTCGGCGACCGATTTCGAGCTGCGGCAGAAATCGAACGTCGCCTGGTGCACGCAGCGCGAGTGCACGCCGGCCGAACAAGCTGCACCATGCAACGGCGCAAAGCCGTGCGCGGAGACGATCGGACCGTGCACCGCGTCGGTCGTGGCGCCGTCGATCGCGTCGACGGGCGAGCAGGTTGCGATCGACCTGAGCGTTTACTGCCCGAAGTCACCACCGCAGCAGATGCCCAACGCGCAGGCGACGTATGGTTCGCAGCCGACACCGGCGGTGTTCGCGAACGCGAAGACGACGACCGTGAACGAGCGCGTGTGGCGCTGGTTCGTGCAATTTCCGACGGCCGGCGAACAGCCCGTCGACGTGCGCATGTCGTTCGCGGGCGATCCGATCGCGGCGCCGCTCGTGCGCATCCAAGTCTCGCAGCCGACGACGATCGCGGGGCTGCAGGAGTCGACCACCGCGATCGGCGGGCTGCTCACGGCGCTCGTCGGCCTGTTCGGAACGATCGGCGCGCTGTTCAAGGGCTTGCGCGGGCGTTCGGCCACGGTCGTCATGCCGGTGACGAACGCCCAAGACGGTTCGCCCGGCTGACCGCTGCGCTTGACATCGCCGTGCGGAAAGCGTAGCATCTCGAAAAACTACCATACTAGTATTTCAGCCGATGGGAGTGGGTTCGGAGTGTATGAAAAACAACGTCGTTCTGCGGCAGCCGTACCGGTAATCTGATGTTCTATCAAGCATGTTTCGTCATGATCGCGGCGCTCGTCGCCGCGTTCGTGCAGCCGGCGCTCCCGAACACCCCGGCCGGCACGATGCTCGGCGCCTGGCTGGTTGCATTCAACGGCGCCGATCGCGCAGCGTACACGCAGTTCGTGCAAAAGAACTTCCCGTCGCGCATGAAGCGCGCCGACGCCGACGCGGACTTCCGCGCGAGAACAGGCGGTTTCGACCTGCTGAAGATCGAGGACGCGACGCCGACGAAGCTGACCGCGCTGGTCCAGGAGCGTGACGGCGACACGATCGCGCGGCTCGTCATCGACGTCGACGCAGCCGAACCACACACGATCAACAGCATCATGGTGCGAGGTATCCCGCGACCGGCGGAATTCGCTCTGCCGCACCTGAACGAGACGGAGCTGCGCGCGGCGGCGGAAGCCCGCGCCGACAAGGCCGCCGCGTCGGATCAGTTCGCCGGCGCCCTGCTGATCGCGAAGAACGGTAAGCCGGTCCTCGCCAAGGCCTACGGCCTGGCCGACCGCGAGCGCAAGATTCCGAACACCGTGAACACGCGCTTTCGCATCGGCTCGATGAACAAGATGTTTACGGCCGTGGCGACGATGCAACTCGTGCAAGCCGGCAAGGTGCGTCTGGACGCGCCGATCGGTACGTATCTGACCGACTACCCGAACAAAGAGACGGCGTCGAAGGTCACGATCCAAGAGCTGCTGTCGCATACCGGCGGTACGGGGGACTTTTTCGGCCCGGAATTCGACGCCCATCGCCTCGAGCTGAAGACGGTGCAGGACTACCTCACCATGTTCGGGTCACGCGCGCCCGAGTTCGAGCCGGGCAGCAAGTTCGCGTACAGCAACTACGGCTTCATCGTGCTCGGCGCCGTCATCGAAAAAGTGAGCGGCCGAAACTACTACGACTACGTGCGCGACCACATCTATCTTCCGGCCGGCATGACGTCGACCGGCTCCGAGCCGGAATCCGTCGCGGTGCCGAATCGCAGCACCGGCTACACCAAAGATGACGGCGGTCATTGGCATTCCAACGCGGACACGCTGCCATATCGCGGCATTCCGGCCGGCGGCGGCTACTCCACCGTCGGCGACTTCTTGAAGTTCGCGAACGCGCTCGCGGAGCACAAGCTCCTCGACGCGCAGCACCTGCAGATGTTGACGACGGTTCCGCCCGGCGCGAAGAACGCGAACTATGCCTATGGTTTCGGCAGCTTCGACGTGAACGGCACGCATTGCTTCGGTCACAACGGCGGCGCGCCGGGCATGAGCGGCGACCTCGAGATCTGCCCCGCTGCCGGCTACGTGATCGTCGCTCTCGCGAACGAAGATCCGCCGGCCGCCGACCGGCTTACCGAGTTCATCACCAACCGTTTGCCGCAGCGGTAGCGGCGTCGATCAGCGGCTGCACGCTCGCCAGCGCGTCGTCGTCGTCGAACGCCTTCGCGGTGAGGGTGCAGCCGACGCCGAGCGCGGCGATCGTGCCGCGGGACGCGAGCGCGCGCAGCGCCGACGCGACGCCGCTCGCGCTCGGGCCGCCGGGCGCCGGAAAGCGCAGCGGCGGCAGCTCGCCGGGATCGATCACGTCGACGTCGAGGTGCACGTACCACGGTGGCGGGCGGCAATGGCGTACCCGCGAGCGCGGCGACGTCGTCGACGACGCGCACGGACGATGCAGCGAGCGCGACGCGTTCGGCCGGATCGAGATCGCGCGCGCCCGCCAGCACGCAGGCCGTCTCCGCGATCGCCTCCAGGCCGATCGCCTGCGCGAGCGACGCGCCGGCGCGCCCCACCAGCATCGCGAGCGCCATGCCGCCGAAGTAGCCGCTGCGCGTGGTGTGCGGCGTGTGAAAGTCGCCGTGTGCGTCCAGCCAGATCACGCCGGGCGCCACGCCGCGCCGCTGCAAGCCGGCGACGACCCCGAGCGACGTCGTGCAATCGCCGCTCGCGATCACGACCGGCACGTCGCTTGCCGCGACCCGCGCCGCGACCTGCTCGTACAAACGCGCGATCATGGCGCCCGCGGGTCCTTTCGAGACGATCACCGCGTCGTCGGCGGCGAACGCGTCCACGAGCTTGGGCAGCGGTTCGGCATGATGGTACGGCACGACGATGCGGCGCACGCGCGCCGGCGGCGGGCTCACAGCGTCATCGTGCCGCGCAGCACGGTCACCGCCGGGCCGGCGACGGTGATGCGGCCGATGGCGTCCGGCGGGTCGCCGCCGACTTCCACCTGCGCGCGGCCGGGACGGTGCACGTGCATCCCTTGCGCCACGGCGTACGTTCGCTCGCGCACGATGCCGTAGCGCGCGCAATATGCGGCCATACCGCCGGTCGCCGAGCCGGTGAACGGGTCCTCGATGACGTCGCCGAGCTCGGCGAAGTGCCGCGCCACGAGCGCGACAGCCTCTTCCGAGCTTATCGAAGAATCGCCGTCGCCCCGGGCGAACACGTGCACCGACATCCAGTCGCGGTCGCGGCGGAAAAGCGCGCGGCGATCCGGCTCCACGCGGTCGAGCGCCTTGCGCGACGCGAGCGCGATCATCAGCTGCGGCGTCCCGGTGCTCACTGTTTGCGGTGTCGCGCCGGCGAGGAGATCGGCGTCGTCGAGCTGCAGCGCTGCGGCGATCTCCGCGCGCGGCACCGTGTCCAAAAATACCGGCGGCGGCTGCGACATCGCGTATGTGCCGTCATCCCGGATGGTCACCGGCACAAGCGCCGCCGGCATGCGGAGGTGGACGAGCTTGCGGCCGGGCGGGATCGCGCCCGTTTCGCGCAGCGCGTGCGTCGTTGCGATGGTCGGGTGGCCGGCGAGCGGGATCTCGCCCGCCGGCGTCCAGTAGCGCACGACGAAGTCGGCTTCGCCGTCGCCGGGGAACACGAAGCTCGTCTCGGACAGGTTCGTCTCGCGCGCGATCGCTTGCATCGTCGCGTCGTCGAGGCCGCGCGCGTCCAGCACGACGGCGCATGCGTTGCCCGCCAGCGGCGTCGTGGTGAACGCGTCCACCCAGACGATCTGCAGCTCCCGTCCCATCGCGGCGCGGTTTCGACGCACCGCGTTCCGCCGCCGCCCGGTTGGGTACGGAGCGTGGGATGGGAAAACGCGTCCTCCTGGCGGTGAATGCGCGCGCGCGCAAAGGCCAAGCCGCGCGCGACCGGGTCGCCGCAGCGTTCCGCGAGCGCGGCCACGAGGTGATCCCTGTCGAGCTCGACGCGAGCAAGGACGGGCTCTCGAAGGCGATCGTCGCGCACAAGGACGACGTCGACGTCGTGGTGGTGGGCGGCGGCGACGGTACGCTGCTCACCGCCATCGACGGCCTGGTGGAGACGAAGCTGCCGCTCGCCGTGCTTCCGCTGGGCACGTTCAACGAGCTCGCGCGCACGCTGGGCGTGCCGTCCGATCCCGACGAGGTCGCCGCGCTCGTCGACGACGGCGTACCCATCCCGCTCGACGTCGGGTGCGTCAACGGGAAGCGATACTTCAACGAAGCGTCGGTCGGCTTGTCGACGCGCGTCACGCGCTTGCAGACGGGCGACGTGAAGAAGCGGCTGGGCATGCTCGCGATCCCGGTGACGACGCTGCGCGCGCTGCGCTTCCAGCGCCCGATGCACCTGGAGATCGAGTCCGAGGACGGCTCGAAGCGCGTGCTGCGCGCCCTGCAGCTCACCGTCGCCAACAGCTACCGCTTCGGCGGCGTCGTCGAGAACCCGGAGGCGAGTCTGGAAGACGGCAAGCTCTGGCTCTACTCCATCGACGTGCAGGGCTTCTGGCATACGGTCGGCCTGCTGGCCGCGATCGCGCTGCGCCGTTTCCAGCAGGCTCCCGAGGTGACGGCGGTGCGCGGCAAGCGCTTTGTCGTGCGCTCGCTCCACGGCCGCCAGCACCGCGTGTTCGGCGACAGCGAAGACCTCACCACCCTGCCCGCGGAGTTTACGATCATCCCCGGCGGCCTCACGGTGCTCGTGCCCGAAGCGCGGGTACCAGCGATACGCTGACATGCTGGGATTCTTCAGACCGACCAACTATGCCACGCGCATCTCGCAGATCGATCCGGGCGCGCTGTACGCGCGCGGGATTCGCGGCGCCATCTGCGACCTCGACAACACGCTCGTCGGGTTTCGGACGCTCGCGCCGCTCGAAGAGGACGCGGCGTGGGTGAAGCGCGCGCACGACGCGGGCGTGCAGGTGGCGGTGCTGACCAACAACGGCACGCCCTGGGCGGCCGAGGTCGCAAAGGATCTCGGCGTGCCGTGCATCCCGCGCGCGCGCAAGCCCCTGCCGGGCGGATTTCGCCGCGCGGTGAAGGTGCTCGAGCTCAAGCCCGAAGAGTGCGTGGTGATCGGCGACCAGCTGTTCACCGACGTGCTCGGCGCGAAGCTCGCCGGGCTCGAGGTGATCTTAGTAGATCCGCTCGTGCGCTACGACCCGTGGAATACGCGTCCGCTGCGCTGGATCGAGCGCATCGTCATGCGCGGCGTGCCGCGCGTCTAGTGCGCCGTTGGTAGGCGCGGACCGCATCGCGCGGGCGCGCGCGCGGCTCGAAGCGGCGCTCGCGTCGGAGCGCGCCGACCCGAGGGTCGCGCACTACACGCGCTGGTGGCTGGGCGACGACGTCGCGCGCACCGCCGTGCTGCTGCTGCACGGCCTCACCAACTGCCCGCCGCAGTACGACGCACTCGCGCCGCTGCTGCACGCGCGCGGCCACGCCGTGATCGTGCCGCGCTTTCCGCTGCACGGCTACGCCGATCGCATGACGGATGCGCTCGCCGCGCTGCGCGCGAGCGACCTCGAAGCGGCGGCGCTCGAAGCGGTCGCGATCGCTGCGCTGTGCGGCGACCGTGTCGTCGTAGCGGGTATCTCCATCGGCGCGACGCTCGCCGGCTGGCTCGCGGCGCGCACGCGCATCGATACCGGCATCGCGTTCGCCCCGTTCTGCGGCCTCAAGGAGCTCTACGGCGGCTCGAACGACGCGCTCGGCGGCGTGCTGCGCACGCTGCCCAACGCGTTCGGCTGGTGGGATCCGCGCGTGAAGGAGAAGCAGCCGCCCGACCACGGTTACCCGCGCTTCGCGACGCGCGCGCTGGGCGAGTCGCTGCTGCTGTCCACCGACATCGACCGCGCGCCGCGCACGCCGGACCACGGCCGCCGCGCGGTGCTCGTCCTCAACGCGAACGATCCCGTCGTGAACAACGCGCACGCCCACCGCAGGTTCTCGACCTTGCGCGGCTACGGCGTCGAGTACGAGCGCGTCGTGCTCGATGGCCTGCCGAAGATGCACGACGTCTTCGAACCCCTGCCGCAGGCGCACACCGAGCTGGTTTACCCGGCGCTGATCGACCTGATCGAAACGTAGCGCAGGATCAGCGCGAACGCCGCGCACAAAAACGCCGTGCCGAACAGCACGCCGCCCAGCACGTCGGTGAAGTAGTGCGCGGCGAGCGCGAGGCGCGACCACGGGATGCCCACTGCGCACACCAGCAGCACCGCGACGATCGCGCCCGCGATCGGCCGCGGCACCGGCGCGTGCCACGCGAGGATCGCAAAGCCGACGAAGAACACGACGGCGGTGACAGCATGTCCGCTCGGATATGACAAGTCGGTCTCGTGGATGTGCAGCCATGCGTCGGGCCGGTGGCGGTGAAACAGCAGCTTCACCGCGGCATTCGCGCCCTGCGACACGATCTGCGCGGCGTACACGATCGCGACCGCTTTGATCCCCGTGCGCAGTGCGACGGCGGTGCCGGCCGCCACGACGCCCAGTGCCAGCAGCACCGGCCAGCGGCCCAGCCCCGTGAAGAACAGCGCGAGCGGCACCGCATGTCCGCGCAGCGATCCTGCCGCGACGTCGAGCTCCGTCGGCGGCCGGTTCCCGACGAACGCGCCGAGCACGAACATCGCGGCGGCGCAGATCGCCGCCGCGGTCCAGAGCTTCACCTCGAGCGCGCTAGCCATGCGCAACGCCCGACTCCGGCAAGAACACGCGCAGCGCGTTGCGCGCGACGGAAAACTTCGCGGGCGTCTTCTCCAGCGGCGAGCCGTCGATCGCGATCGGCTGGCGCGTGCGCGTGCGCACCTTGAACCCGCGCGCCGACAGGACGTGCGCATCGGGCAACCGCGTCTGCATGCCGCGCCCGATCGCGAGATAGGTGCGCGCGGCGCCGAGCGACGACCCGTTGTCGGTGGTGAACAGGTGCAGCAGGCCGTCGTCGATCGTTGCGTCCGGCGCGACGGGCGTGTGGCCGTAGAAACGGCCGTTCGCGACGATGACGTCCTGCGTGCGCACGTCCAACCGGCCGCCCTTCCAGCGGATGCGCGCGCGAAACGCGCGGTGCGTCAGCATCGGCTTGATGCCCGCGAGCGCGTAGGCGAGCGGGCCCGTGATCTTCTTGAGCAGGCGCGGCGTGCCCCCGGCGATCACCGACGACAGCCCGATCGTCGCGAAGTTCGCGAAATACGTGCCGTTCACGCGGCCGAGGTCGACGCGCGCGGCGTTGCCGTGCGCGATCACCGCGACCGCCGCCGCGACGTCGTCGAGCGGGATGCCGAGCGACTGCGCGAAGCTGTTGCCGGTTCCGAACGGCAGCACGCCCATGATGCTGTCGCGGTGCGCCAGCTCGTTCACCGCGTGCGTCATCGTGCCGTCGCCGCCGCCGACGAGAATCTCCGGCGCGCCGGCTTTTGCGGCGCGCCGGATCAGCTTGCGGCAACCGCTCTCCGCCGTCTCGGCGTGAAACGCCGCGACGCGCAGCCCGTGCGCGTCGAGCGCGGCGTGCAGCGCGTCGATCTGATGGTCCGTGCGGCGAGAATGGCGGTTCACGACGACGACGACCTCGCGCGCCGCCGCCGCCTCGTCAGCTACCGGTCGGGCCCTTCCCCATGCCCGTCTGTCCGCCGCCGACCTCGTGCTGATCGTCCCCGCGCAGGTCGCCGTCGTCGATCGGCGCGGTCGGGTCGAAGTCGCCCCCTCGGCCGCCGATGTCGGAGGCGCCGGCCGTGGGATCGGAGTCGTTCTCGTTGAGGTCCACGTCGCCGGTCTCGTCCGAGCCGTCGTCGTCCCGGCCGTCGGACTCGGCGGCCTTGATCGCCTCGTACTCGTACTCCATCCCGTCCGTGTCGCCCGAACTCATCGTGCCGCGTCCTTCATGCGGGACCTCGTTCCCACAACTCGCCCGCTCGAAAGGGCCACCCGCCCCGACTGGGTACCACCCGCTCGTGCGATATCGAAACCTCGGGCGCTGGGGCGTCAAGATCTCGGCGGTCGGGCTCGGCTCGTGGCTCACCTACGGCGGCAGCGTCGAGGAAGACGCCGCGCGCGCGTGCATCCGCCGCGCATACGAGCTCGGCGTGACGTTCTTCGACACGGCGAACGTCTACGCGCGCGGCCGCTCGGAAGAGGTCGTCGGCCGCGCGATCGCCGATTTCCGGCGCGACTCGATCGTGCTCGCGACCAAAGTGTATTTCCCGATGGGTGACGGGCCGAACGACCGCGGCCTCTCGCGCAAGCACATCCGCGAGCAGATCGATGCGTCGCTGCGCCGGCTCGGCGTGGAGTACGTCGACCTGTACCAGTGCCACCGCTACGACGTCACGACGCCCCTCGAAGAGACCGTGCAGGCGATGGACGATCTCGTGCGCGCCGGGAAAACGTTGTACTGGGGCGTGAGCGAATGGAACGCCGATCAAATTGCATCCGCCGTGACCCTCGCGCGGGCGCGCGGCTGGGCGGAGCCCGTGTCGAACCAGCCGCAATACAGCGCGTTGTGGCGGCGCGTCGAACCGCGCGTGTTCCCCACCTGCCGCGAGCACGGCTTGGGCAACGTCGTCTGGTCGCCGCTGGCGATGGGGATCCTCACCGGCAAGTACACCGACGCGTCGAACCCGCCGCAGGGCACGCGCGCCGCCGGCCGGTCGAAAGACATGATGGAAGACTACTTCACGCAGCCGGTGCTCGACGCGGTGCAGCGGCTCGCGCCGCTGGCCGAGCGCGCGCACTGCACGCCGGCGCAGCTCGCGCTCGCGTGGTGCCTGCGCGACGAGGTGGTGTCGTCGGTCATCGTCGGCGCGACGCGGCCCGAGCAGGTCGACGACAACGTGGCCGCTGGCGACCTCGACGTCGATCCCGAGATCTTCCGGCAGATGGACGACATCCTGGCGCCGGTCGCGCCGTTCGAGCCGTACGTCTCGTAGCGGTGCAGCGATGACGGCGCCGCCCACGCGGCCGACCGGCGTGTGTTTGGTGCTCGTGATTGCCGGCGTGCTGTGCCTGGGCGCGGCGGAGGGCGAATTCGTGTGGTTCGCGTTCCAGCTGATCCCCGTGGCGATCGCGCTAGCCTTCGTAGTGCTGGGCCGCGCGACCGGCGTCTACGGTGCGCCGCCGGTGTTCTTGTTTTGGCTGGTGATGCTGACGCTGTTCAGCATCTGGCTGTTTAGCACGAGCGCGCGACACGGATGGTGGGAGTTCGTGCTCACGGCCGCCGCCGTAACCGCGAGCGCGTGCGGTATCGTCGTGTCGTTCCGCGCGGCACGCGGCGGCAGCGTGTTGCGGCGGTCCCTGGCGCTGGGCGCCTTCGCCGCGTTCCAGATCGGCGCGTGCTGCCTGAGCATGCCGTATTTCGGAACGTCCAGCTCGGCCTGACGCTCAGTTCTCGCTCGGGCGCGGCGATTCGTTCGTGTCGGGGAGGAGCGTGCCGAGGAAGGCGCCCAGGATATCGGTGGGCGCGTTGTTCTGCGGGCCGCCGATCACGCTCCAGTCGAAATATGTGTTGACGTCCGAGCGGCGCAGCGTGCCTTCCAGCGTTTCGAGCGCTTCGTCGGACGTGATCATCCACAGCAGCACGACGGCGTCGACCTCGCGCGCGCGCTCCATGACGTGGTAGCGGTACGCCCAGATTACGCCCTCGTCGTCTTCGACGAACGCTTCGTTGAGCTGCGCGACGCGGTTCTGCAAGAACGCGGTCGCTTCGTCGGTCCCAAGGTCGTACCACGCGGGCCGCGGGATGAACGTCGTCAGGTAGAACTGCGGCGGCGCGAGCTCCTCGTCGTCGTCCTCATCGTCGTCGTCGAGATGGTCATCGATCGGGTCGTTCGGCTCGCGCGGGTCCTGGGGGTCCATCGTCGCATGGTACCCGGACCGGCACGCGCGCGCCTGCGGGTCGCGGCCCGCGGCAACCGGGCTAGTAGCGTGCGCTGCGCAGCTTCACGGTGACCGACGGTTCGGCTGCCCAACGCTGCGATTCGGCATACCGCTGCCGCGCGATGGCATCCGCGAGCCGTGCGCGGTCCCCCGGCGTTTTGATCGCGGTCGCAAATTCCGAGCCCGAAAGCGGGGCGTCGGCGTCGAGGCGCGGTTCGGGCCGCGTCGCAAACGCGGGCACGCGCACGACGGCCGGCGCTGCGAGCGCGTTGTGCGAGGCGACTTGCGCGGCGCCGGGCACGAGCAGCACCGCGGCGAGCAAAATCCCCGCCGGAAGCGCGAGCGGCACGATGGTACGTCGCATGTCAGATGAACCCCAGCTTCGGATAGGTCGTCCCCACGATCGGCTTTGGATCCGCGCCGAGCGCGGTGATCAGGTCGGAGATGTGGTTGCGGAAGTCGATCTGCACGACGACGTTGGAATTGGTGTCGAGTTTCGTGAGGTCCGGGTAGTTACCGTACACGCCGCCGGTCACGCGGTCGCCGATGACGAACGACACCGACGCCGTGCCGTGGTCGGTACCGGCGGTCGAGTTCGCTTGCGGACGGCGGCCGAAATCCGTCATCGTCATCACGACGACGCGCTGCGAGACGCCTTTGGACTGCAGGTATGCGTAGAACTGGCTCATCGCGTCGGACAGGTCGCCGACGAGGTCGGGATGCGCGCCCACGCCGTTCTGGTTGGAGTGCGTGTCGTACCCGCCTTGCGAAGCGTAGTACGCGCGCGTCGGGGAGCCCGCGAGGATCATGCGCGCGATCTGTTTGAGCTGCGATTTGATCGAGCTGCCGGCCGTGCTCGGGTAGTCGGCGGCCGGGATCGCGGTCGCGTATCCTTGCACCACGCCGACGTAGCTCGTGGTCGCCGACGAGAGCGCGCGCGCGAACTCACCGGCCGTCGCGGGCGACGGGAACGTATCGTTCTTGGTGAGGGCGCCGACGCGCGTGACGCAGTCCGCGCCGCCGGATCCGCACGGCAGCGCGAAACCGCTGATGTCGCCGCCGAGCACCAGTGGTGTATTTTTGGTGCCGCGCAGCACGATGGGCGACTGGTAGTTCACCGATGCGGTGGGCGGCAGCGCGCCGCTCCCGCCGAGCGCGTCGAAGCTTTGGCCGATCCAGCCGATGTTGGTGTAGCCGAGCTTCTTGACCGACGCCGTGGCCCAGTCGAACTTGCCGACTTCGTGGCTGGTGCGCGACGGATCGTCGGGCGGGATACCGACGCCGAGCACCACGGCGACCTTGCCCGCACCGTACAGCGCGCGCAGCGCCGTCATCTTGGGGTGAAAGGCGAACGCCGTCGCCGCGCTCGCCGCGGTCTGCGTGTTCGCGTCGAAGGCCGTGCCCGCAGCCGCGATATCCGACTGCAGCACGGCGAGCGAACCGCCGCCAGGGACCGTGCGCAGCGCGCTGTAGCGGCCATACTGCTGCAACGGGATCACGGTGTTGAAGCCGTCGCAGCCGCCGTCTTGCAGGATCGTCACCAAGATCGTGTCGGCAGCCGCGTCCACTTCCATCGGGCGCAGGAACGCCGGCAGCGCCATCACCGATGCCGCCGCCCCGCACACGAAGCTGCGCCGCGAAACGACCATCGTCAGTTCACCTCGTATTCAGGCGATGTGAGCACGATCCAGATCGCACCCTTGAGATTGAGGTTGACGTTGTTCGCGAGATAATTCTGCACCAGCGCCTGGAGCTCGGGCGTGCCGCCGTCGACGAGCGCATCCATGAGATAGCCCGTGACCGACGCGGGGCTGTTGCTGCCCGCGAGCGCCGTCAGCGACGTGAGGTCGAGCTGCAGGTCCACCGCCGGGCTCAGCGCCGCCAGCATCGCGCGGTTGCTCAGCGTGACGCCTTCGCCCCAGCGCGTCAGCAGGAGCGAGTTCGTCAGCAGTGACTCCTTCTCGCCGGGGCGGTAGAACGAGAACACGCTGGGCGGATACCAGTGCTGCTGCTGCATGTTCGCGAGGACGCCGCGCACGCTGTTGTACGGCGTCTTCATCGCCGCCGTGAAGGGCACGGCTTGCGCGCCGTTGAGCTCGCGGATCGCGTCGATGGTGTACTCGATCGGTTCCTTCACCAGCGACTGCTTGTCGGCGTAGAACTCCGGGTCCGCGGCGATCGCCGCCATCACCTTCGCCAGCTGATCGCTCGCGTCGACGTTTGCGTTCCACACCGCGACGATCCGCGACACGTAGCCCGGCGAGGGCGTCTCGGTGACGAAGCGCTGCAGCAGCTCCTTCACCTCGAACGGCGCGGCGGACGGGTTGCTCGCCAGCACGCCGACGACTTTGCCGACGATGGTCGGGTCGCCGGTGTCCGTCACCGTTTGATTCATGATCGTGAACGGGCCCTTGGCATGCCGCGTCGGGAAGAACTTCGTGCCGTCGATGGTGCGCGGATCGACCATCGGGAGCGGGTAGGGCTCGGTGCGCTGGAATCCGGTGAGCGCCTGCGCAACTTGCTTGACGTCGGCGTCGGCGTACGTCGTCGCGGGGGTGCCGGTCGCATCGAGAACCGGCGTTCCGTCCGGGTTGAGCTGCGTCGTGCCCAGCGTGTAGAGCTGCATCAGCTCGCGCGCGAAGTTCTCGTTGGGCGGCGACTTGACGACGTTCGAGCCGTCGTTGTTGTTGTTGTCGAGCCACAGCAGCATCGCCGGCTCCACCGAGACGTCCGAGACGAGCGTCTTGAAATTGCCGAGCGCGTCGGCGCGCACCGTTTCCTCGTAGTGGATCATCGCGGACGAGCTGTTGACCTTATCTTGGCTCACCGCGAAGTGCTCGAGCCAGTGCAGCGTCATCTTCTCGAGCAGCTGGCGCTTCGACGCCACCTCGCGCTGGATGATGCGGCGTTCCAGAATTGCGTTGTAGTCGTCGTAGCCGTTGTTAGTGCGGTTCGACGTGCCGGCCAGCGGCATGGGCTCCATGTACGTCGTGAGCGCGGAGTCGTCGATCGCCGCGGGGTTGAGCTGCTGCGCCAGCCACGCGGCGACGCCGCTTTTGTAGACGGCGGTCACGTTGGCCGGCGTATCGGAGAAGCCGTAGCGCCGCAGCAGATGCTGCACGTCGGAACGCGCCAACAGCGGGCCCGCGGTCACGCTGCGCATGATCGGCTGCGTGCGCCGCACCGAACCCGGCGCGAGCGAAACGTCCGATACCGATCCGCGGGCGGTTCGCTCGTTCACGACGTCCGCCACGACGCGAAACGCGCCGGCTTCGTTGCCGGTCGTGCCGTTGATGCGAAACACCACGCGCGCGGCGCGCGGCGGGACGGCGACGTACGCCGCTTCGCCGACGAGCTCCCATCCGCTGACCAACGCTCCGGACGCCGACGTGAACGCGACGACCAGCGCGCCGGTCGGCGCGCTGGGGAGAAGGCGTGCCGGCGAAAATGCGGCCGCGCAGCCTTGCGGCCCCGTACCGCGCGCGCACGCGCGAAACTCGGGCATCGCGATCGCGCCGCTCGCCGTGACGCGGACGTAGCGCGCGCCCGTAACGATAATGCCGCCGTCGGCGCCCGCCTGGCCATGCGGAACACCCGCCGCAACATAGCTCGTGGCGAACGAGGGCTCGTCCGCTGCGGCCGGTCCGAGCATCGCGAAAACAAGCGCGATGCTGAACGCGCCGACGAGACGCATGGGTAAACTCCCTTCGTCTATGTGTCCGATGTCGCAATCCTAGCACGGGAATGCTGCCGGGAGAAAGGCCGGGAGGGTTCGCCGGGCCACGGAGCGACCTAAGACACACCTAGGCGGTCACCTTATGGGAGAGCGATGCGCAACGTTTTACGCACCGGCGCGATGCTCGTTATTGCCTCACTGCTTGCCGGCTGCGGCGGCGGCGGCGGTGGCGGCGCCGTGCCGGGCGGCGGTGGTGGTGGAGGTGGTGGCGGCGGCGGTCCGACGCCCACGCCGAGCCCCACGTCGACGCCCGTGCCGCGCGGCGCGCCGTACTCGCTGCCCTCGGCGAATCCCATCGCGGCGAGTGCGTTCAGCATCGATTCGCGCCCACAAGGACTCGCGATAAGCGTCGACGGCGCCGCCGCAGGCACCACGCCCGCGACGCCGGCGCTCGGATTCGCTCGCACCTCACACGTCGTGACGATCGTTCCGAGCAATGCCTCGGCGCCGTACAGCGTCACCGTTGCGCAGACGGCGAACGGCCCGCACGCGATCTTTTATGATCAGCTACTCGACACCGCGGGGAAGATCGCGACGCTCACGCCGGCGTCGCTTCCACGCCGCACGCTTTCGCGCGAGCCGTTGCCGGCGGTGCGCCGCATGCCCGCGGCGATCGCAGCGCGTCCCGGGATCGACGCGCGGCGGCTCTACGTCACGTACGATCCCGTCGCGCTGAGCGCCCAAGCGACGTTCGACGCGCTCGAGCGTGCCAGCGGCGCCGCCGGCGGGCGCACCGTCGCGCAGCGCACGCGCGCGGTGCGGCGCGTCGTGAACATTGCGAGCGGGCGCTCCACCGACGACGTTCGCCGGCGCCTCGCCGAAGTGCCCGGCGTCACCGCGGTCGATCCGGTGCGCTTGCGATATCCGCTCGCGTCGACGCCGGTCTATCCGAACGACACGCACTTCAATCCCAGCGAGCAGTGGGATTTCTATCAAGTCGGCGCACCCGCTGCGTGGGGATACGGCCTGGGAAATCCGGCGGTGGCGGTAGCGATCGTCGATACCGGCTACGATCCGCTGCAACCCGACGTCGCGCCGCGCGTGACCGTTGCCGAGCGCATCGTCGGCGGATTCATCGACGCGTCGGCGGGCGCCGCGACCGATACCGACGGGCACGGAACGTTCCTGTCGGCGGTGGTGTCGGCGGTGACCAACAACAGCGCGGGCTGGGCGGGGCTCGCGTACGGCGCGTCGCTGCAGGAATATAAAGTGTTCCCCGACGGCGCGACGGCAACGGCCGACAGCAACGACGTTGCGGCTGCGATCCGCGAGGCCGTCACGAAGAACGCGAAGGTGATCCTCGTCGCGCTCGGCGGTACCGCCGACGTCGGCGCCGATCCGTTCGAGCGCGACGCGGTGGCGTTCGCGCTCGCGAACGGCGTGACGGTGATCGCGCCGTCCGGAAACGATCATGCGACCGCGATCGACTTCCCGGCCGCGTACGACGGTGTGATCGCGGTCGGCGCGTCGGCGCTCGACGACAGCGCGTTTCCGGGCACGTCGAGCGGTGCGCGCGAGTACGTTGCATCGTATTCCAATGCGGGTCCAGGCCTGTCGCTCGTCGCGCCGGGCGGCGATCCCGGCAGCGTCGGCGACACCGATCAAATCCATTGGATCGAGAACGCCTACACGACGCAGCCCTTCGCCGGCACGCCGGCGTGTTCGGCCGGTAACGCGCCGGCCAACTGCGGCGCACTTTTTGCGGGGACGTCGGTCGCCGCGGCGCACGTCGCCGGCGCGGCCGGGTTGTTGCTCGCGCAGCACCCCGCGTTCACGCCGCCTCAGCTGGCGGCGCTGCTGTCGTCGACGGCCGACGACATCGCCGATCCGAACCAAGGCCGCGGCCGGCTCAACCTGCGCAAGGCGTCGGCCGTGGCAGCCGGCGACGCCGCGCCGTTCCCGAAGTACGTCCCGGCGTTCGAGCAGTTCGTCGCGTTCGCGTACACCAACGTCGGGCAGAGCGCGACGAAGCCCGCGATCGCCGACGTCAGCTATCCGCGCGGATCCCGGTTGCGGCGAACGGGACGTTCCGCGTCGCGGACCAGCCCGCGTCGATCGCGCCGTACCGCATCGCGGTGTGGTACGACGCCAACGGCGACGGTGTGGTGAACGCCGGTGATTACATCGGTGTTTCGGGTCTGTGCGCGACGACCGGGCCGTGCGCGAGCGCCGGCGCGCTCGCCGTTGTACCGGTGACCGCGGGCTACGTGCTGCCATGAGATTTCGTTCGATCGCGCTTGCGGCTCGTTGCGCTCGCCCGGGCTGCGGCGGTGGGGGAGGCGGCGGCGCCGGCACGGGCGGGCCGGGCTCGCCCGCGACGACGACGCCCACCAACGGGCCCACCACGTCGCCGACGCGATCCCCACCGGCGCACCGACGGGCCAACCGACGCTCGGACCGCAAGCCGCGCCGTTGCCGCCGCAGCTCGTTCTTCCGAATGGTTTTTACGGCGAGATCGTCGCCGCCGGCTTGAGCGCGCCGCGCCAGCTCGCGATGCTGCCCAACGGCGATCTCCTCGTGGGCTCCAACGACAAGGGCAACATCGTCTACATCGTACCAGGCGCCGACGCGCCCGGTGCGGCCGGAACGCCGCACGTGTTCGTGACGCTGCCCAACGGCAGCGCGCAAGGCGTCGCGATCGATCCCGCGCACGCGAACGTCTACGTCGCGACGAATCAGAGCGTGTGGCGGGTGCCGTATCGCGCCGGCGATGCATCCGAGCCCGCGAGCAGCGCCGTCGAAGTCGCGCAGCTGCGCCGCGGTCCGGTCGCGCCGAACAGCGACGGCGACATCCACTTCACGAGCTCCGTCGCGGCCACGGCGTCGGCGCTGTACGTTGGCGTCGGCTCGTCGTGCAACGCCTGCGTCGAGAGCGATCCGACGCGCGCGACGATCCAGCAAGTCGATCTGCGCACGATGGCGCAGTCGCTCAAGGCGGCGCGCATCCGCAACGCGCTTGCGGTGACGGTGAACCCGGCGACGGGCAGCGTGTGGGCGGGCGGTGCCGGTCAAGACGGTGTCATGCCGATGCACGGCGCGATCGTCGACAACGTGACGGACCCGCGCCAAGCGCATCCGTACGAGTTCTTCGATCCGGTGACGGCGCGCGCGGGCACACCGGATTACGGGTGGCCGGTTTGCGAGGAGAACAACCACGTGTACAACGCCGCGCAATACCCGGGCGCGAGCTGCACGTCGTCGACCAACCCGGCCCAAAAGGTGGTGCAGCCCGCCGTCGTGTTTCTCGCGTATGCGACGGTGATCGGTGCGACGTTCTACCCGCAGGCGCAAACCGGGACGCACGTGTTTCCGGCGGCGTATCGCGGCGGCGCGTTCGTCGCGATGCACGGCTCGTGGCACGAAGACGCCAACGGCCGGCCGCTTTCGCAGCCCGACGTCGCGTACGTGCCGATGGCCGGCGATTCGCCTTCGACCCCGGTGAACTGGAACGACTCGGCCGCGCAGTGGTCGTCGTTTCTGTTCGGCTTTCAGGATACGTCGACGGGGAACCGCATCGGGCGTCCCGTCGGGCTCGCCGTCGGACCCACGGGAAGCTTGTTCATCGCCGACGATTACGCCGGCGTGATCTACCGCATCCGCCCGGGAACCGGCCCCGCAACGTCGTCGCGCCGCCGTTAGCCGCTCGGCGCGCTAGTCGTAGACGCCGCGCACGCTCCACGCGGTGCCGTCGCGCGCGATCCGCAGCAGCGCGCCGTCGTCGAGGCACACGTCGTACTCGTCGCGCGCCAGCGGCGCGCCTTCGCCGGTGGCGCGCGTCCACCAGTTCTCCTCGATGCGCCACGGGCCGGCGAACTCGACCACGGGTTGCGGCGGCGAGCCGACGAAGCGGGGCGCGCCGTCGATCGCGCGCACGTCGACCGGCCGCGGCTCGACCAGCCGCAGTTGCAGCGTCGCAGCCGCCGGTAGCGGAGCGGGTTCGGGCTGCGGGCCTTTGGTCGCGAGCGCTTCGACCGTGAACGGTTCGAGCGTGAAGCGGCGCTCGACGCGCGGCCCGTCGACGACGCGCGCGCGCAGTGCCTTCCCCTCGCCCAGCGCCGCGTCGAGCCGCGCCAGCACGACGCCGATCGCGTCCGGATCGGGATCGCTCGCGGCGAACAGCGACAGCGCGACGCCGCCGCTCGCGAGCTCTTCGGCCGCCAGCCGCAGCCCGGTGACCGGCGCCGTGAGCACGACGCCTTCGAGCCGCGCGCGCAACAGCTCGAACAGCGTCGTGGGCAGCGCGGTCGGCTGCGCGACGCGCGTCGACACCTCGCGCGTCTCGCCGTCCTCGCACTCGAGCTGCAGCACAAGCCGCCCGGCGCGCTTGCCCGCCGCGGACAGGTCGTCGACCACCCAGCCGACCAGCGTGCGCAGCGCGAACAGCACCTGCTCCTGCGAGCTCGCTTCGCCTTCGCCGTACAGCGCGCGATCGACGCGCAGCGCGCGCCGCCGCGGTTCGAGCGGGCGATCGTCGATACCGCGCGCGAGGTCGTGCCAGCGTGCCGCCTCGATGCCGAAACGGCGCACGAACGGTCCGTGCGGAAGCGCGGCGAGTTCGCCCAGCGTCGTGACGCCGAGCAACCGCAGCCGCTCGCGCATCGTCGCCCGTGCCGCAGCACGGCTCGGGATGCTCGCGTCGAGCGCGAGCTCGATCGGCAGCGGCGCGAGAAATTCTGCCGGATCGCCGGCGCAGACGAGGTTGTCGCCCCGCCAGGTCGCCGCGTGCGCGACGAACCGGTTGGGCCCGAAGCCGAGCCGGACAGGGAAATCGAAGCCGGCGAGCGCGCCGCGCACCGCCGCGAGCCAGCCGGCCGAATCGCCGGCGATCCCGTGCATCTCGACGAACGCGCGCCCGAGCCCACCGTCCTCGACGATCGGCGAGGCCGCATCGAGCGCCTCGAGGACCTCCGCCCACACCCGCGCGTCGGCCGCCGGATCGTCGAACACGGTGCGCGCCTCGACGGCGACCGCCTGCGCCTGCACCAGCGTCATCCCTGGCCGCACCCCGCACGCGGCCGCGGTCAGCGTGCAGTCGACGACGCGCCCGCGCTCGATCCGGTCGGCGAGCACGAGCGGCGCATCTAGATCGACACCAGGCTGCGTGAGCCGCGCGACGGCGAGCCGAAAAGCCGGAACCCAAACGCAGACGACGGCCACCGCTAGCGGCGAGTCCGGAATTGAATTCGGTAGTTTACAATTACCCGCCGCGATGCTATGCTCGCCCAGCCGTCCCTAGCGGCGACGACGCTATGACGCAGAGGAGAGACGTGAACGCTTTCAAGCCGAGCCCCGCCGTGGAGGCCCTGCGTGTCAACGTCGTCGTCGAGCGCGCGATCGCGCGGCTCTCGCAAGCGCAACTTGCCGAACGCGCCGGCGTCTCGCGCCCGACCCTTTCGAAGATCGAACGCGGCGTCGCGCCGGACGTCAGCATCGGCATCATCCAACGGATCGCTGATGCGCTCGGCCTTCCCATCACACATCTGCTCGCGCCGCTGCCCGACATGCACCGCGTCGAGACGGACGAAGAGATCGCGCAACGCATGGAGTCCGCGACCGAAGCGGATTTCGTTGACATCGACGTCCTCATTGCCGCGTTCGAGGAAGCGGACGCAATTCCACGCAAACGCTACAGCAACGCCGGCCGCCCCCGCTTGGCACGTAAAGTTCCACCGCGATCCGAATAAGATCGTTGGATCGCATCTGACCGATCCAAGCTTTCGCCCAACGCTCGCAGTGTTGGTCGTCGCCCTGAGAATTGACCCCAAACAGTTCCCGAAGAAACACGGTCCTCTCGAGCGGGCGCGAGCTGCGCGGTTGACGTTCCGCGGAACCGCATGGCGAGCGGTCTTCACGCTGGACGAGGAGTCGCGAACCGTTCGCGTATTGGCACTGGGTCCACACGATCGTGCGTACCAAGATGCAATACGACGAATACGGCCGTGAGAAACGTCCGCGCCCCATTCGAACGTTGAACCGAGCATGCTGCACGCGCTCGCTCTCACCGTTGCCTTTGCGATACCGACGTACGGGCCGATCCCCATGCCGTCCGGGTCGCCGCCGGTTCCGGTCGCGCGGATTCCGACCGCGGCCGGTGAGGCGCTCATCGTGAACTCCGGCTCGACGAACACGGCGGGATACCGCTTGCGCGTGTACGCCGGCGGCACCACCGCGCTGCAGCAGGGCGACGCCGCGCTTCGCAAGCACGTGTCGCTCGCGCTGGTCAAACGCTTCTTCACCGACTTGCGCGCGGCCGGACGGCTCGACGCGCTGCCGCGCGCGGCGTGCATGAAGAGCGCGTCGTTCGGCACGTCGACGTACGTCGGGTACCGCGGCAAGCTGTCGCCGGATCTGACGTGCCCCAGCGCGTCGCGCGCGGAGCGCGCACTCGCGGTCGACGCCGATGCGCTCGCCGCCGCCGGCGGCGTCACGATGCTGCTGCGGCCGCAGCCCTCGCCGTAGCTCACAAAAGCGCGCGCCGCCGCGTCATCGCGAGAATAGTCGCGTCGTCCTGACGTGCTGTCAGCTGCGGCTGAGCCTGTCGAAGCACGCGTTCGCGCACGTCGGCCGGCAGCGGCCGGTCTTCGAACGCATCGCAGCGCACGAGCGCGTCGCCCGCCGGGGCTGCGCGTTTGTGCTTGCGCACGATCGCGCGCACGTCGTAGCCGGTGAGCTCGCCCAGATGGCCCGCCGGGCCGTTCCAGCGCACGCGCTCGATCGCGGTCTCGAGCCGGACCGAGGCGAAGTAGCGCAACTCCGCCGACGCTTCGTCGCCGACCGCGACGAGCAGCGCGTTCGCGCGGTGCGTGAGGCTCGCGAGCCGCGTCCACGTCGCGGAGCCCGTGCCGCGCCCGCTCGGCAGCGTCGGGATCACGACGACGGTGAACGCGCCCGAGCGCACCACGATGTCGGCCGCGCGCGCGATCTCCACGGGTTCCTCGGCCGCAACGATCAGCAGCCGCTCGAGCCGCACGCCCGCCGCAGCGAGCGCGGGCGGGAACAAGCGCACCCCCACGATTGCTCCCAGCCCACGCCGTGTCGCCGCCCCGAGCAGGCGCGCGGCGAGCGCGCTCCGCCCGGAACTCGGCGGCCCCTCGAGCGTCCCGATCGTACCGCGCGGAAAGCCGCCACCCAGTGCGGCATCCAGCGCGGGGATCTCGGTCCGAACCGAAGCCTCGTCGCCGAGCGCGAACGCCGCCGCCGTCGCCTCACGATGACGGCGGTCGAGACGGTCGCGCAGGGCTGCAAAGGCCGGATCGACGCCCATGGGAGGCTTAGTCTATCGAACATATGTTCGATTGTCAATCCGATTTCGGATAGCCGCCGGCGCCCGCTCAGACAGGACCGAAGGGCCCGCGTGCGGATGAACCGAGAGCCCGTGTCCGCTTTACCGACCGTCCCCATCGCGATCGACGTCGCGCCCGTCGAGTACGTCGACCGCACCCTCGCCAACGGCCTGCGGGCCATCCTCGTCGTGAACCGCCGGGTGCCGTCGGTCGCGATCAACGTCGCGTATCGCGTCGGTGGCAAGGACGACCCGCCGGGCCGCTCGGGCTTCGCGCACCTGTTCGAGCATCTCATGTTCAAGGGCACGTCGCGCACCGCGCCCGAGATGATCGACCGGCTCACCGAAGACGTCGGCGGCTTCAACAACGCCTTCACCACCGAAGACATCACGAACTACTACGAGGTCATCCCGTCGAACCACCTCGAGCGGTTGCTGTGGGCGGAGGCCGACCGGCTCGCGTCGCTCGACGTGAACGCGGCGAACTTCGCGACCGAGCGCGACGTGGTGATCGGCGAGTACGATCAGCGCATCCTCGCCGAACCGTACGGCATGCTCGACGAGCTCGTCAACCGCGAAGCGTACACCGTGCACCCGTACGGGCGCGGCGTCATCGGCAGCCCCGCGGAGCTCAACGCCGCGTCGCTCGCGGACGTCGTCGCGTTTCACGCGACGTACTACCGGCCCGACAACGCGATCCTCGTCATCGCGGGCGATCTCGACGTGGACGAGACGTCGCGCTGGATCGACGCGTACTTCGGCACGATCCCCACGCCGGCGTCCGCGATCCCGCGCGTGCAGGCCGTCGAACCCGAGCAGACCGCAGAGCGCACGTTGGAATACCGCGCGGCGAACGTCCCGCTGGCGGCGGTCGAAGAGACGTACCACATCCCCGCGGCGTCGCATCCCGACGTGCCCGCGCTCGAAGTGCTCGAAACGATCCTGGGCGCCGGCCGCTCGTCGCGGCTGTATACCGCGCTCGTGTACGACAAGCAGGTCGCAACGAGCGCGAACGCGTCGGCCGACTTGCGCGAGCAGCCGGGACTGTTCGGCCTGCGCGTCACGTGCGCGCGCGGCGTCGCGCTCGCCGCCGCGCGCGCCGCGCTCGCGACCGAGGTGGACCGCGTCCGCGCCGAACCGCCCGGCCAAGCGGAGCTCGCGCGGGCGCGCACGCAGATCGCGAGCAGCGTCGTGCGCTCGCGCCAGACGAACAGCGGTATCGCGCTGATGCTGGTGCAGTCGACTGCCGAGCGCGGCGATCCCGGCTTGGTCAACGACGATCTCGCGCGCTATCTCGCCGTGACCGCCGAGGACGTCGTGCGCGTCGCGCGCACGTACCTGCGCCCGGAGAACCGCACGGTCGTGGAGTACCTGCCCGCGTGACCGAGCTCTCGCGCGGGGCGACCGCGTCGGCGCTGCCGGTGCCCGCGCCGCCGCGCGACGCGACGCTCCCCGCGCCGGTCGAGCGCGTGCTCGACAACGGCTTGCGCGTCGTCGCGTTCACGCAGCGCAACTTGCCGCTCATCGCCGCACAGCTCCTCGTGCGCGGCGGCAGCGCCGCGGAGCGCGAAGACGAAGCAGGCCTCTCTGCGCTGGTCGCGGTGCTGCTCACACAAGGCACGACCGCGCGCAGCGCGACGGAGCTCGCCGCCGCCGGCGACGCACTGGGCGCGCGGCTCGATGCCGGTTCGGGCTTCGACGCGTCGCTGCTCAGCGTCAGCGCGACGACGCCGGCTTTTCCGCAGGCGTTCGCGCTGCTCGACGAAGTGGTGCGGCACCCGGCGTTCGCGCCGCACGAGGTCGACCGCGTGCGCGCCAAGTCGATCTCCGATCTCGCGCTGACGTACGCGAATCCCGGCATCCTCGCGCGGCTCGTCGCGCAGCGGGTCGCCTACGAGGGCTCGCCGTACGGCCACCCGGTCGCGGGCACCGCCGACACGCTGCCCGCCCTCGGGCGCGACCGCGTCGCGTGGTTCCACGAGCGCTTCTACCGGCCCGACGATGCGGTGCTCGTGATCGGCGGCGATCTCGAGGTCGACGACGCGTTTGCGCTCGCGGACGGCGTGCTCGGTTCCTGGCGCGCGCCCGACCGGCCGCCGGAGGCGGTGCCGCCCGACGCGGCAATACCGCCGCCGCGCACCCGCGTCGTCATCGTCGACAAGCCCGACGCCGGCCGCACCGCGCTCGTCGTGGGGCGCGTGTCGATCGCGCGCGGCTCACCGGACTATTACGCTGCGATGGTTGCGTCCGCGGTGCTGCACGGCTACAGCGGCCGGCTCAACCAGGAGATTCGCGTGAAGCGCGGCCTCTCGTACGGCGCGGGCGCGTCGTTGTCGGCGCGCCGCATGCCGGGTTTGTTCAGCGCCTCCACGCTGGTCGACCACGCGCGTGCGGTCGAAGCGACGGACGTTACGCTGGCGGCGATTCGTTCGCTGGTCGATACGCCCGCGAGCGACGAAGATCTCGTGGCGCGCAGAGCGACGGTCACCGGCGCGTTCCACCGCTCGATCGAGACCATCGACGGCATCACCGGATCACTGGCCGAGCACACGCTGTACGGCGTGCCGCTTGCGGAGCTGTCGGAGTTCACGCGCCGGGTGCAGGCGGTGGACGCGGCGGCGGTGCGCGAGTTCGCGGCGCGCGGCTTCGTCCCCGACGACTTCATCGTGCTCGTCGGCGACGCATCGCACTTTGCCGACGGTTTCCGTGGCCGCTACGACGACGTGCGCGTAATCCCGTCCGCCAAGCTCGACCTCGGTTCACCGGCGCTGGGCGGCTGAGCGCCGCAGCGCACGTGTCGTTCTTCCCGGATCGCACGTCGGCGGTCGCGCTGCACCGCCAGCTTGCGACGCACTTGCGCGACGCGATCCTTGCGGGCGAACTCGCCGGAGGCACGCGGCTGCATGCGTCGCGCACGCTCGCGCACCAGCTCGGTGTCTCGCGCAACACGGTGACGCAGGCGCTCGACCAGCTCGTCGCGGAGGGTTATCTCGAAACGCGCGTCGGCGCGGGCACGTACGTCGCGAGCGGTCTGACGCCGCGCGCGCGCAGTGCCGGTGTTTCGAGCGCGGCGCCGCCGCGGTTGTCGGTGCGCGCCCAGCGGCTCGTCGCGCCGCAGGACCCGGACGGCGGCAGCGAGCCGATGCTGTTCCGCCCCGGTGTCCCCGACCTCTCGCTGTTCCCAGCGGCGGTGTGGCGGCGCATCGCGAACCGCTGGCTGGACACCGACGCAACGCGCGGGTACGGCGACCCGCGCGGTTACCGCCCGCTGCGCGAGGCGATCGCGGCGCAGTTGCGCCAGACGCGCGGCGTGACGCTCGGCGCGGACAACGTGTTCGTCGTCGAAGGCACGCGCGCTGCGCTGGCGCTGATCGCCGACGTCGTGATCGATCCCGGCGATGCCGCGGCCGTGGAAGATCCGGGCTACGCCGCAATGCACGACGCCGTCAACGCGGCCGGCGGGATCCTGGTGCCGGTGCCGCTCGACGACGACGGGTTCGACGTCGTGCGCGCGCCCGCAGCGGCGCGGCTCGCATACGTCACGCCGTCGCACCAGTATCCGACCGGTGTGGTGATGGGCCTGCGGCGGCGGCTCGAGCTGCTCGCCTGGGCGCGTGCGGCGGACGCGTACCTGATCGAAGACGACTACGACGCGGAGTTCCGCTACGACGGCGCGCCGTTGCCCGCGCTGCAAGGGCTCGACGACACGCGGGTGCTGTATGTGGGCACGTTCAGTAAGACGCTCGCGCCGGGTCTGCGCACGTCGTGGATCGTCGTGCCCGACGCGCTGGTCGACGCGTTCACGCTTGCGCGCGCGGTTGTGTCGGGCGGGCCGTCGTACCCGCTTCAAGCAGCGCTGGCCGGTTTCGTCGCCGAAGGGCATCTGGCGCTGCACGTGCGGCGTGCGGCAGCGGTGTATCGCGACCGGCGCGACGCGCTCGTGGGCGCGCTGGAGCGGCGGTTCGGCGGCGAGGTGCGCGTGCAGGGCGCGGCGACCGGCTTGCACGTCGTCGCGCGATTCGACGGCGACGACGTCGCGGTCGCCGCGGCCGCGCGGGCGGAGAACGTCATCGCACCCGCGCTTTCCGCGTACACGCTCGATCGGCGTGGGCCGGCGGGGCTCGTGCTCGGGTTCGCGGCGGACGGCCCGGTGGCGATCGAACGCGCCACCGGGCGTTTAGAGCGCGCGTTCGCGGCGGCGCGGCACCCGGCGCCCGCGCCGAATCGGCCCTCGACCGCTGCGCACAGCTCGCGTAGCATGGCGCGATGAGCACCGCCCCGCCGAATACGACGACGCCGAACACGCGCGTCCGCCGCCACGCGGAGCGCGCGCGCTACGAACGTGACGACGTCGACGCAATCCTCGACGAAGCGTACGTCGCGCACGTCGGTGTCGTGGTCGACGGCGCACCGGTCGTGATGCCGTATGCATGCGCCCGCGTGGGGGACGAGCTCGTCCTGCATGGTTCGGTCAAAGCCGGCATCTTGTCGGCGCTGGCGAACGGCGCGCCGGTGTGTGCGACGGTGACGCACGTCGACGGTCTCGTGCTCGCGCGCAGCGCGTTCCAGTCCTCGATGAACTATCGCTCGGCGGTCGTGCACGGCCGCGCGCGCGTCGTCACGGACCCGGAGGAGAAGGCGCGCCTGCTCGATGCGGTGGTCGACCGGCTACTGCCGGGCCGCCGCGCACAGGTGCGCGGAATGGCGCCAGGCGAGCTCGACGCCACGCAAGTTGTCGCGTTGGCGCTCGACCACGTCTCGGCGAAAGTGCGCACCGGACCGCCGGTCGAAGCCCAAGAAGATCAGGACCCGTCCGTGTGGGGCGGCGTCATTCCGCTCTCGCTCGCGCACGGCGTGCCGCAAGCCGACGACGTCACCGCCGCCAGCGTGCATGCACCGGACGTTTCGCGCTGAGCTACGGGAGCAGGAGCAGCTTGCCGACCGTCTTGCGCGACTCGAGGTCGCGGTGCGCTTGCGCCGCGTCGGCGAGCGGGTACGTCGCGCCGATGCGCACCTTCAGCGTGCCGTCGCGCATCGCCGCGAACAATTCGCGCGTGCGCGTCTCGAGCTCTTCACGCTTGCTGATGTAGTTCACCAGCGTCGGGCGCGTAAAGAACACCGAGCCGGCCGCAGCCAGCTTCTGCGGCTCGATGGGCGGTGTCGGGCCGCTCGAGTTTCCGAAGATCACCAGCATGCCGCGCGGGCGCAGCAGGCTCAGGCTGCGCTCCCACGTTTCCTTGCCGACCGAGTCGTACGCGACGTCGACTGCGTGCTCGCCGACGAACTCACGCGTCGCTTCGGCAAAGTCTTTGTCGGCGTACACGATCACGTGGTCGGCACCAGCCTCGCGCGCGAGCTTCGCCTTCTCCTCGGTGCCGACGGTCGCGATGACGGTCGCGCCTTTCGCTTTCGCGATCTGCACGAGCAGCGCGCCGACGCCGCCGGCCGCGGCGTGCACGAGCGCCACGTGTCCCGGACGCAGCGGGAACGTATCGTTCGCGAGGTAGTGCGCGGTCATGCCTTGCAGCATCACCGCGGCCGCGTCGCGGTCGTCGATGCCGTCCGGGATTTTCACGAGCAGGCGCGTCGGGACGGCGTTCTTCTCGGCGTAGCCGCCGAGGTTGGGCGACTGTGCGTACGCCACGCGGTCGCCGGGTTGCAGGTCGGTCACGCCGTCGCCGACGGCTTCGACCACGCCGGCACCCTCCGCCCCGTCGACGAACGGCAGCGGCCGCGGGTAGAGGCCCGTGCGCAGGTAGACGTCGATGAAGTTGACGCCGCTGGCGACGTGGCGGACGAGCGCTTCACCGGGGCCGGGAGACGGTTCCGGGACGTCGGCGAGCTGAAGAACTTCCGGACCGCCGGTGCGGTCGATGCGTATCGCGTTCACGCTGGGTGATGACCGCGAAAGGCAACGGCCGGTTTCCGCGCACGGCTCGGGGGTACGGTCCGAAGATGGAACGCCGCGACCTGTATCAGGACGACCTCACCGAAGAGCGCCAACCAACCCCGGGCGACCGCGACGACGTCGTGTCGACCCAGCCGCTGGACCCCGATATGCCGGCCGACGACGAGAAGCTGTCGCCGCCGAAGACGCACACCTAGACCGAGGGGCCGCGCGTCGCCGACGTCCCGGGGATGCGCGGAATCGACGGGTCGTCGAGCGCGACGTCGGTCGTGCTCGGCGTCGTCGCGATGGTGTCGCGGTCGACGTCGCCGCTCACGAGCCCCATCGACTCGTCCTGCGCCAAGGTGGTCTGGCCTTTCGACGCGGCGCTTTCCGCATGGAACAGATACGACGACGAGGTTGGGTCGAGCGCGCCCGGCGGCGCCTGCTCGACCATCGTGGCGAAGTGCTGCAGGTCGTGCTGCAAGCGGCGCTCGAACTGGCCGCCCGCGCCGAGCAGCTCGCCGAGCTGGCCGAGCACGCCGGCGGGCGGGTCGTAACTCACGTCCACCGACACGCGCGTGCGGTCGGTGCCGATCGGCTCGAACGTGACCCGGCCGTGGTTGCTCACGCCGTCGACCGCTCGCCAGCCAATTTGCTGGTCGGGAATCCAGTCTTCGTTCACCGCGTCCCACTCGTGCTTGCCGACGACGTCCACGACCCAGTGGCTGCGCTCGTCGTCGAGGTACGTGACCTCTTTCACGAACGTCATGAACTTCGGGTAGTCGTTGAAGTGCGTGTAGAGCGCGTACACTTGATGGACCGGGGCGTTGACCGTGACCGCCGCGCTGTGCTCCGCCATGCGAATCCGTCTCCTTCGGCGCTGCGAGCGCCGAATGATAGCGTACCCGCTCCGGCTGAGAATCGCGCAGCGCGGGTACCATACGCGGGCTATGACGCTGCACTTCGACATCGGGATGGTCAAAGAGACGTTCGCGCGGTGGAACGCCGACAAGGCCCCGCGCCTCGCGGCGGCGCTGTCGTTCACCACGCTCTTTGCGATCGCCCCGCTGTTCATCATCGTGATCGCCGTCGCCGGCTACGTGCTCGGCGTCGCGAACGGCTCGGGCCACGGCCACCACGTCGTCGAGGACAAGATGCTCGCGGCGATCCAAGGCTCCGCCGGCACGGGCGCGGCCGACATGGTGCGCGGGATGGTGTCCAGCGCGTACAACAAGCCGCACCAAGGCCTGATCGCGTCGATCATCGGCTGGGTGACGCTGCTGCTGGGCGCCGCCGGGTTGTTCGCGGCGCTGCAAGACGCGCTGAACACTGTTTGGCACGTCGAGCCGCCCAAGAAGAAGCTATGGGCCGCGATCCGCGACCGGCTCGCGTCGATCGGAATGCTGCTGGCAATCGGTTTTCTGTTGCTGGTCACGACCGGGCTCAACGCCGTGATCGCGTACGTCTCGACGTACGTGTCGCACGCCCTGCCGTTCCCCGGCGCGGGGTTCGTGTTCGGGCTGATCAACATCGTGGTGTCGCTCGGCCTGATCACGCTGCTGTTCGGGCTGATGTACAAGTACTTGCCCGACGCGAAGATCGAGTGGCGCGACGTGTGGACGGGCGCGCTCGTCACCGCCGTCGGGTTCGTGATCGGCCAAGCCGCCATCGCGTTCTATCTGGGCAAAGCCGGCGTCGAGTCGGCCTACGGGGCCGCGGGATCGCTGCTGGTGCTGCTGTTGTGGGTGTACTACTCGTCGATGATCCTGCTGTTCGGCGCGGAGTTCACGCGCGTGTACGCCGAGAAGCACGGCTCGCGCATCGGCGTCGAGCCGCATGAGGTCGACCCCAACGCGAAGACGACGCCGGATCCGAAAAAGGCGGTCGCAGGCGCCGCGGCCGAGCAGCCTGCGCGCGTGCCGACCACACGCGGCGAGGTGGAACAGCAATCGCAATCGCCGGCGCCGCCGTCCCCCGCGACGAACGGCGCGCCGCGCCCGACCGGCCGCCCGCTCTAGCGAATCGCGGCGCTGCCGCTGACGAGCCGCGTGCGTGACCACTTCTCGTACGGCTGGATGCGCCTGAAGATCGAGAGCAAGCCGACGATGACCAACAGGCTCGCGACCAGCGACACGTAGCGTCCGATCGCGCGCACGAAGCCGACGCGCGGATCATGGTTCGCGCGAATGACGCGCAGATCGAGCACCATCATTCCGAACGTCTGCCCGATGAGCGCGACGAGGATCACCGCATACGCTCCGAATGCGAGCCACATGCAGCGATTCGTTGTTGACCGTGATCGTGGTGTGCCCCGCGCCCATCGCTTTGAGGGCGCCGTTGAGCCACGACGGCGTGTCGGGATCGGCCGCGAGCCTCCTCGCGTCGACGCTCGTGAACGTGAGCTTCGTCCCGAGCGCCTGCGCGGCGGGCACGAGCGTCTGGATGACGAGGCCGTCGATGAAGAACGCGCCCATCCGCCGCCAAAAACTCGCGTGCACCGTCTCGCGCGACTCCGCGACCACCGGCGCAGCGGCGTTCTCGGCGAACTGCTGAGACCACGTCTGGTACAGCGGATCGCGCGCGAAGCGGTGCAGCGCGGCGATGCGATTGGTCGCGTACGGCGTCGACGCGGTCCACTCCGCCATGCGCAGCGACGGCTCCGCGTGCAGCTCCTTGAGCTGGCTTGCGAACGCACCGAGGTCGACGCGGCGCCCCACCGATCCGAACGCGGAGACGGCGATCGCACGTATCGCCGCGTCGAGTGAGCCGCAGCAGAGCAGGCCGATGCGGTCGGCGGTGTAGTCGATCCTGCGCAGCCACGCGCCGAACGCGACCGCGATCACGCCGTTCTCGCGGCCGTTCGAGCTGAGCAGCGACGTGTAGCGCGTGTGCCCCGACGCGATGTGTCCCAGCTCGCGCCCGATCAGAAAGCGCAGCTCGTCGGGCTGGAAGTGCTCGACGTACTGCGCCGAGATGACGATCGCGTACGGATCGCCGATCCCGATCCCGACGACGGGCACGAACGGGTCGTCGCGGATGAACACGTGCGGCGTCGGCATGCGCATCATGCGCGCGCAGTCTTCGACCACCGCGTGCACGTGCTCGAACTGTCCGGCGTGGATGCGGAGCCCGCCGCCCAGCAGCCGGCCACGCGCGAACGAGACGTAGATCATCGCGCCGAGCACCAGCAGCACGATCTCCTGCCAGCTGACTTGGTGCTGCAGCAGCCACCCGAGCAAGATCACCGTGATGGGCAACGAGCACAAGGTCAACACGAAGACGACGGTCTCGCCGCGAACGCGGAGCGACTCCCTTCCCCTGAAGAGCGTCGTCACGGTGGCCTCCTACTTCAGCATGAAACCGCTGGCGTGAGCTTGGCGCTCGTAGGTGAACTTCCCGTTCGTGATCCGGTAGAAATAGCAGTTGGGGTCGACCACGTCGCCGGTGGGGCCGAACGTGTACGAGCCGGTGACCGTGTCGTAAGCGCCGCCGCTGGCGATCGCTCGGATCAACGCGAGCCGGTTCGCGGCATTGGTGCGCCGCACCGCGGCGTGGATCAACTGCACCGCCGCGTACCCGAACGCCGCCACCGGCGTGAGCGGCCCGTTGTGCGCCTGGTACTCCTGGACGTCGCGCATCGCGGTCGGTGCCAGCGGATAGTAGGGCACCGTGGTCGACACGACGAGCCCTTCGGCGTCTTTGGGAAACTGCTTGATCGTTTGCGCGTCGAAGAAGCCCTGCGTCCCGACGAACCGCCCCGTGTAGCCCTTCGCGCGCAGCACGCCCAGGAGCTGGCCCATCTCGCCGACGTTGCCGGCGAGCACCACGCAGTCGGGGTTGTGGCTCAGCACCGCGTCCGCGGCTTTGGTGAAGTTCGGGTTGTCGGCGGAGAACACCGTCGCTTCCGCGGTGACGTGCAGCGCGCTCGCACGGCGCACGAACGACGTCGCGACGTCGGGCCCGTAATCGCCTTCCTGCGTCACGACGTGCGGCGCTTTCGAGCCGGTTTTGATGGCATATGCCGCGACGAGGCTTCCTTCGTCGGAATCCTTGGTCGGCAGCCGGAACACGTTGCGGTAGCCGCGCGCGGTGATGCGGTCGTCCGTGACGGTCGGCACGATCAGCGGAACCTGCGCGTTGGCGTACGCGGGCTCGGCGATCATCGTCGCGGACGAACTGACGTGCCCGATCACGGCCATCACATCGGGCGAGCTCGTGGCAAACGCCGCTTGCACCGTCGCGTCTGCGGGCGTGTTGTGGTCGTCGTACGCGGTGTAGAGCAGCACGCGCTCGAACGACGGCCGGTTCCGGTTGAACTCGTCGGTCGCGCCGCGCACGCCGTCGAGCAGCTGGCGGCCGATGCGCGCGTCGGGCCCGCTCTGCGGGCACACCACGGCGAAGCGCAGCGTCGCGGTGTACGGCTGGACCTGCGCGACCTGCGTTACCGTTGCGGCGCCGCCGAGTCCGGCAAGAAATTCGGAGCGGATCATCGCGCGACGTACGACGCGAGCGTCGTCCCCAAGAACGCGACCGAGAAGCCCATGTTGGTCAGAAACACGCGGTCGTTGAGAACGAACACGTCCTTGGCGAGCGCGATCAGGCGCTCTTCGTACACGGTGACGCCCAGCGCGAGCGCGACGCCGGCGTAGTAGAGCCAGCTCGCGTGCGCGACGAGCCCCGCCCCCAGCAGCGCCGCCGTCATGACCAGGTGCAGCAATACGGGCCACACGCGCGCGCTGCGCTCGCCGAACCGCTGCGGGAACGAGCGCACGTCGTTGGCGACGTCGAAGCGCACGTCCATCAGCGCGTACAAGATGTCGAACCCGGCGACCCACACGGTGACCGCGAGGAATAGCAGCAGCGCGGGCAGATCGATGCGGCCCGCGATCGCGACGTACGCGCCCAGCGGCGCGCACGCGTCGACGGCGCCGAGCACGAAGTGCACCATCCACGTGAACCGCTTGCACAGCGGATAACCCACCGCGCCGAGCGCCGCGAGCGGCAGCAGCTTGAGGCAGAGCGGGTTGAGCAGCGCGGCGCTCACGACGAGCATCGCGAGCCCCGCCGCGATCGCCCACAGCATCACCGACGGCGGCAGCTTCCCACTGGCAACGGGACGATTCGCGGTGCGCGGGTTGGCCGCGTCCATGTCGCGGTCGAAGTAGCGATTCGCCGCCATCGCCGCGGTGCGCGCACCGATCACGGCGAGCGTGATCCACAGCAGTTGCCACCACGACGGCAACCCGCGCGCGGCCATCACGGCACCGACGTACGCGAACGGCAGCGCGAACAGCGTGTGCTCGACGCGAATGTCGCGCAGAAAAAGCTTGATCACTTCAACCGCTCCGAGCGGGGGGCGACGTCATCGGGCGAACCCGATGGCGATGCGAGCAGGCGCGCGAGACGTTCGGGGCCTTGGCCCGACCAGTCGTCGCGTTTGCCGATGCGCGTGAGGGCGCCGATGCCGTACTCCTTCCAGCGCGCCGTGACGCGCTCGCGGGTTTCGGCGTCCATGCGGATCTCCGGCGGCCAGTCGCGCGCGTAGCCTTCGCCGGGCGTCTTACGCGTCGCGTCGATGCCGAGCTTGTGGCCCAGCGCCAGCTCGTACGAGCCCGCATGGTCGAGGTCGTCGACCGGGCCCGGCATGATGACGAGATCGCGCGACGCGTCGATGTTGTTGAGCACGTTCCACACGACGCCGCGCACGTCGTGAACGTCGACGTCGTGATCGACCACCACGATACAACGCGTGAGCATCATCATGTGTCCCAAGCCCCACAGCGCGTTCATCACCTTGCTCGCCTGGCCGGGATACGACTTTTTCACCGCGACGATCACGAGGTTGTGAAATCCGCCTTCCACCGGCAGATTGTAGTCCGTGATCTCTGGCACCACCATCTGAAGCAGCGGTAAAAAGATGCGTTCGGTCGCCTTCCCCAGCCACGCGTCCTCCATCGGCGGCTTGCCGACGACCGTCGCGCCCCAGATCGCGTCGCGCCGGTGCGTGATCGCGGTGACGTGGAACGTCGGGTAGAGGTCGGCGGCGGAATACACCCCGGTGTGATCGCCGAACGGGCCCTCGACGCGCACGTCGTCGTTGTCCACGTAGCCTTCGATCACGAAGTCCGCGTCGGCCGGCACGTCGATATCGATCGACACCGCTTTGGTGATGCGAATGGGCTTGCCGCGCAGGAAGCCCGCGAACGCCAGCTCGTCGACGACGGGCGGCAGCGGCGCCGTCGCGGCGTACGTCAGCGCGGGATCGCCGCCGACCGCCACTGCGACGGGAATTCGGCGACCCCATTTCGCGGCGTGCACGCGGCCTTGCTTGTGACGCTGCCAGTGCATCCCGGCGGTGGTGCCGTCGTAGACCTGCACACGGTACATCCCGACGTTGAATCGCTTGGTCTGGGGATCGCGCGTGAATACGAGCGGCAGCGTGATGAACGGCCCGCCGTCGAGCGGCCAGGTCGTGAGCACCGGCAGCTTCGCGAGATCGGGCGGGTCCATGACGACCTGCTGCGACGGCGCGTCGCCCTTCACGCGCCGCGGAATCGCGGACACGCCCGCGCTCGCGAGCGAAGCGAGCCGGCCGAGCTTACCGCCCAGCGAGTCGGGCAGCCCGAGATCGATGGTCTCGCGCAGGCGCGCCTCGACCTCGCGCAGCGACTTCGCCCCGAGCGCCAACGCGGTCCGGCGCTCGGTCCCGAACTGGTTGGTGAGCACCGGAAACGCCGACCCGCGCACGTTGCGAAACAGCAGCGCCGGGCCGCCCGCCTTCACGACACGGTCGGTGATCTCCGCGATCTCGAGCCGGGGATCGACCGCCGCGTCAATGGTCGCCAGCTCCCCGGCGCCGCGCAGCGCCCGCACGAACGCGCCCAGCGATTCATAAGCCACCATCGAGGCTTAGACGCCACGCCGCCCAGTTCATCGCACGAGCAGGGCTACGGCGCGTTGCAGCACCCAATCGAAATTCACCTGACCTTCATTCACAATCCGGGCGCGACGGCCTTACCCGCCGGGGAAGCCAAACCAACCGCGTGCTATACTCCGATACGATGAGGGAAGCGACGCGGGAATTTTTGCGTAACCCACCTCCCGGCTCGAAGACCCAGGAAGCGCTGGACTTCGGGATCGACCTCACGCTCACGACACGGAACATGTTCGCATTGACCCCAGCCGAGCGCCTGGAACGGATGCAGCGCGATCAGATCGATGTGCGACCGCGGCGGGTAGTCGGGAAAACTTCCCCGACCCGGTGAACGACTTTCGCCGCGTCCTGCAGGCCCTTGCGGGCATGGCGTTCGGTATGTCATCGTCGGCGGGGCTGCGATGGGCCTTCAGGGCTCAGCATATCGCACCCAGGACATCGACATCGTCTATGCGCGCGATCGTGACAACATAACGAATTTGGTTGCTGCGCCAGCTCCGCTCAACCCGAAGCTTCGGGTGGAGGGTGAGCCGGACGGCTTGTCGTTTGTCTTCGACGTAAAGACCGTTTTGAACGGCTCGAGCTTTACGATGACAACAACTGCCGGTGACGTTGATATCCTCGCAACGATCGCCGGCCTCGGTGATTACGAAAACGTTTCGAAATATGTGGATAAGATCGTGGTGATTACGGCTGACAAGCCGACACCGGTGCTATCGCTGGAAGGGCTCATCCGCGCAAAACGTGCCGCGAATAGACCCAAAGATCTCCTCGTTCTTCCAGAGCTCGAATCGATGCTTGAATTGCGGCATATCGAGGAACAGGCCGACGCTACGGTCGATCGGAAAAACCCTGACGAGTCGCCATGACGTCACGCCGGTAACGGCTTTGCGATACGGGACGAGCGGCCGACGAACAGCACCATCAACGCCGCCACCATGCACAGCATCCCGGATGAGATGAACGCGAGGTCGTAGCTCGACGTCCACGTGCGCGTGAGGCCTGCGAGGAACGCGGTCAGGCCCGCGCCGAGCTGGTGGCCAGCGAGAATCCAGGCGAACATCGTGACGCCCATGACGCGGCCGAACGAGTTCGTTGCGAGCTTGAGCGTGGGCGGTACCGTCGCGATCCAGTCGAGGCCGTAGAACACCGCGAACAGCGGTAGTCCCAGCATGCCGGCGCCGAACGCGGTCGGCAAGAAGATCAGCGACAGCCCGCGCAAGCCGTAGTACCAAAAGAGCAGCCAGCGGCTGCTGTAACGATCCGACAGCCACCCCGATGCGGTCGTTCCGACCAAATCGAACACGCCCATCGCCGCGAGCAGCCCCGCGGCTTGCACTTCGGGGATGCCGTGGTCGCCGCACGCGGGCACGAGGTGCGTCGCGATCAGACCATTCGTGCTCGCACCGCAGATGAAGAAGCTGCCGCCGAGCAGCCAGAAATCGCGCGAGCGCAAACCCGTGCGCAGCGCGCCGATCGCATTGACGAACGGGTTGACGCCCGAGCGCACGGGTGCGACCACCTCGGTGGCGCCGAGCATCGGCAGCTGCATGTCCGACGGGTGCTCGCGCACGAGCAGCAGCGTGACCGGTACCAAGATCGCGCACACCGCGGCGATGAACAGCACGTCCACGCGCCAGCCGCTGCGCGTGATGATCAGGCCGAACAGCGGCAGAAACACGAGTTGCCCCGTCGCGTTGCTCGCGGTCAGCACGCCCATCGCGGTGCCGCGGTTCTTTTCGAACCAGCGGTTGACGATCGTCGCGCCGGCGACGAGACCGATGCTGCCGCTGCCGATGCCGGCCATCAAGCCCCACAGCACGAAGAACTGCCATGACGTCGTCATGAACGCCGATGCGGCCGCCGCGACCGCGAGGATCGCGAGCGCCGCCGCGAGCGTGCGCCGCACGCCGAAGCGCTCGAAGATGCCGGCGGCGAACGGGCCGATCAGGCCGAACAGACCGAGGTTGATCGCGATCGCCGCGGAGATCGTTGCGGGGCTCCAGCCGAACTCGTGCTCGAGCGGCTGGATGAGCATCGTGGGCGACGATCGCACGCCGGCAGCCGCGATCAGCAGCACGAACGCGACGCCCGCGACGACGTACGCATAATGCAGTCGCGGCCGGGCGGCCGCTCCAGTGGAGGACATCGAAGTACCAGACGCCCGGTCAGGCCGCGGGGTTGCTGCTTCCGACCGGACCGCGCGCGTCGAACGCCTCTTGCGCCGCGCGCACCTCGGCGAAGTGCTCCTGCGACCACACACCCAGCGCACGAAGCGGCTCGTCCAGGGTTCGCCCGAGCGCCGTTAGCGAGTAGTCGACGCGCGGCGGGATCACCGGATACACCGCGCGGTCGACCAAGCCGTTGCGCTCCAGATCGCGCAGCGTTTGCGTGAGCATCTTCTGCGAGATGCCTTGAATCGCGCGCCGCAGCTCGCCGAACCGCACCGGTGCCGGGGCGCTCGACAAGATCCCGATGACGAGCGCCGTCCACTTGTCCGCGATGGTGTCCAGGAGTTCGCGCGTGGGGCAGGTCTTCGAGTAGACGTTCGACTCGCTGACAGTATCCATCGGGTTCCTACACCACTTTATGGTGCCTAGTTGCTTTGAGGGCTTCGGTATGTAATAGTGACCGAACAATCCTACGATACCACATCGGCCCCTCGCGGGCAAGCGACCGAGGAGAACGACCTTGACCACCACCCAGACCACGAAGACCTACGCGCTCGACCCGGCCCACACGACCGCCGAGTTCGTGGTGCGCCACCTGATGATCACGAAGGTCCGCGGCCGCTTCACCGGCGTCAGCGGCACGATCGAAGTGCCCGAGGGCTCCAACGTGCCGGCCTCCGTCGACGTGACCATCGACGCCGCGTCGATCGACACGCGCGAGGCGCAGCGCGACGGACACCTCAAGTCGCCCGACTTCCTCGAGGTCGAAACGTTCCCAGCGATCGCGTTCAAGAGCACGGGCACGCACGGCAGCGGCGATGCGTTCAAGGTGCTCGGCGACCTCACCATCCACGGCGTCACGCGTCCCGTCATCCTCGACACCACGTTCGAAGGCCGCAGCGGCGATCCGTGGGGCAACGACCGCATCGGCTACGAAGCGCACACGAAGATCAGCCGCAAGGACTTCGGCCTGGAATGGAATCAGGCGCTGGAAACCGGCGGCGTCGTGGTCGGCGACGAAGTGAAGATCGAGCTCAACGTCGAGGCGATCGCGCAGAAGTAAGCTGCGCGCCGCGCCCGAAACGGAGCGGCGTCATGGCACAGTTCATCGCCGCCGTCCGGCGCAATCTGGAACGCTTCCCCGCCTCCGACTTCACGCCGGAGCTGCTCGAAGAGGAGGCGGCGCGCGCGCGCCAGCTCTACGCCGACGGCAGTTTCCGCCAAATGTGGGGGCGCGGGGATCATCCGGGCGCCGTCGTCCTCATCGAGGCGAGCACGATCGACGAGGCGCAAGCGATCCTCGCGTCGTTGCCGCTCGCGGTGCGCGAGATGCTCACCCTCGATGTGCTGGTGCCGCTCACGCCGTACCGCGGCTTCGGCCCGCGCGGCGGCTGATCGCTTACGCGGTCTCCTGTTCGGCGGCGAGCGCTCGCAACGAAACCGACGAGAGCTCGATGGTGGTGCCGATCCACATCGATCCGCCACCCGCGAACTCGAGATATTCCGCGCGTGTAAACCACACGTGATAGCCACCGTCGGCGTGGCGCACGCGCGGGGTGGCTTCCCACGGCGTCCGCGACGCGAGCGCGGTCGTCCAACGCCAAACCACCTCTTCGATGTCGTCCGGATGGACGACGTGTGCCCACGCTTCATCGAGTACGGCGTCTCGCGCGATGCCGGTGGCTTCGTACCACCGGTCGCTCACCCAATCGATCTGGCCCTCGGACGTCGCCGTGAAGGTGCTCACGGGGAGCATTCGCAGCACGGCGCGCACGTCATCGGCGCTTGAGCTGCGTTCAGCCATTGCTCGTCGCCACGGCATCGCCATCGAAAAGCAGGCCGCGGCTCACCAGCCGTGTCGTGCCGGCCTTGTACGCGCTGGATAGTTGCAAAAAGTTCATCGCGCTGCTCTTCTCGATTGTTTCACGCGTGAAGACGATGGTGGAGACGAACATCCGTTGAATCACGTACGAGCCGCCGAATCCGAAGACGCTGCGAACACCGTGCTCGCGAACAAAATCGGCCGCCGGCACGATCTTGCGACCCCGGTGGTCCAGCGCTGTTTCCGCGTCGGGGATGTAGAACAGACCGTTCGCGTTTGCGAAAGCCCGCGTCACAAACGGCGACGGGTGGGGATCGTCGTCGAGCCGGAAGCGCAAGTCACTCAGCAGGCGCGATACCATCGGGATGTCGTCCACGTGCGCACGGCTCACCAGCGGGATGGCGAGGTGGCCTCGCGATCGCCGGCGGTCGTTCCACTCCGGCCGCACCCCGGCGCTGCCGAAAAGCGTCAGGACCTCGGTAGCCGGGAATAGCGCGACGCCAGCGGCAGCCGACGCCGCCGCGTCGCGCTCGGGCTGCGGCAGCCGGGAATGTGGAACCGTTGCAAACACGCGGGCGAGGACGATGGACGGAAACCGGTCCGCAAGCTCACACGCGAACCACTGCGCGGCCTCCGCGAACGAACCGCGCGACCGAAGCCCGCCGGAAAGCTCTTCAGCAAGCCGCCCGACGTCGCGGTCGGTGGCTTGCGCGATCGTGGCCATGACCTCATCGCGTGTTCGCCGTCGCAGCGCTGGACGCTTCCTAAGCCGGTGAGCTCTCGGTCTGCACACGGCGCCAACGGCCCGCAAGCGAGCCACCGACTGCCTCAGCGAACCGGCGGCAGCGACCGCGTCGCGTCAGCGCTCGGCGATGGTGCGCCGCATGACGATCGCGTCGAGTGCGGAACCGTGGCGGCGCGGAATCGCGCCGCGCAGCAGGTCCGTGTCGACGAAGCCGGCCGCGCGGTAGAGCTCGCGCGCGGGCTCGTTGTCGGGGAACACGCGCAAGCGCAGCGCGGGCTTGGCGTTCGCCTGCGCCCACTCCGTGGCGACGGCGAGCAGCGCGCGCCCGATGCCGCGGCGCCGGTGCGATGCGGCAACGACCATGCCGAGTTCCGGATCGTCGCGGTCGACGTCAAAGATGGTGAGGTCGCCGACGACGCGGCGTTCGTCGGTCGCGACCCAGCCGACGCACCAGCGGCGCAGGAGCGCGTCGCGCATCTCTCGCGCGCGCTCCTCGACGTCGAACGGCCATTCCGTTGCGATCCACTGACCTTCGCGCGAAACCTCGGCCAGCAACTCCGCGACGCCGCCGGCGTCGCGTTCGCCCTTCGGGCGAATCGCCCATGTCGACCGCGTCACGTCATTCGATGCCGAGCTTGGCGAGATACGACGGCAGCACGTCGAGGGGATCGCCGGTTTCGTTCACCGAGAGGCCATGCCATGCGTAGCGCACGACGCCGTTCGCGTCGAGCAAGAAATCCGCGGGGATGCGGTACTTCGTGCCGGCGCGCAACTGGAGCTCCGGCGAGATCACGGCGTCGAGCTCGTCGACCGGGTAGATGGCGACCGGGAACGGAAGCGCGGCCTTATCCACCGCGCTGCGCGCGGCAACCGTGTCTTCGAGCACGTCGACGCCGACGAAGCGCACGCGGTCGCCGAACTTCGCGTATGCGCCGCGCACGAACGGCAACGCGTCGCGGCACGGTGTGCACCAGCCCGCGAACAGGAACACGTACGTCGGCTTTCCGCGCAGCGCATCGAACGTGAGCGCGCTGCCGTCGCGCGCGGTGAGCACGACGGCCGGCGCGGTTTTCCCGACGCGGTCGGAGAGGTCGAACACGGTTGCCGGGCGGCGCGCCGCACCGGTCAGCGCGAGGGATGCGACCGCGGCGAGCGCGAGCGTGCGAAGGCCGAACATGGCGAGAGCCCGTCTTGCGACGGGCTCTCTGCTGGTTCCCTTCTGCCTTGCTTACGAGTCGGGCCTAGCTCGAGGGTTCGGCAAAGCCGACGTTACTCGCCCGAGCCGCCGCCGGGACGTGGACGCCGCCGGCGCGGACGGTCGCCGCCGCCACCACCACCGCCGCCGCCCTCAGGTCGCGGGCCGCTGTCGGTGCGCGGAACGAATTCGCGACGCGGCGGTGCGCCGTTGCCGCGTGAGCCGCTTTCGCCGCCACCGCTCATCGACTCGCCGGGGCCGCCGCTGCTGCCGCCGCCAAGCACCGCCTTGCGGCTGAGATTGATGCGGCCTTGCGAGTCGACCTCGATCACCTTGACCATGATCTGGTCGCCCGGCTTGACCACGTCCTCCACGCGCTCGACGCGGTCCGCTGCGAGCTGCGAGATGTGGACGAGGCCTTCCTTACCCGGCAAGAACGCGACGAACGCGCCGAAGTTCATCAACCGCGTGACGGTACCGAGGTACTGCTCGCCGATCTTCACTTCTTTGGTGAGCGCTTCGACCATTTGCTTCGCCTTCTCCGCGCCCTCGGCGTTGGGACCGGCGATGAACACGCGGCCGTCGTTCTCGATGTCGATCTTCACGCCGGTGTCGGCGACGATCTTGTTGATCACCTTGCCGCCGGGTCCGATCACGTCCTTGATCTTGTCGGGGCTGATCTGCAGCACGATCATGCGCGGCGCGAACTCCGAGAGCTCGGCGCGCGGTTCGGTGATCGTCTCTTTCAGCTTGTCGATGATGAACAGGCGCGACTTCTTCGCTTCCGCGAGCGCTTCGCGCATGATGTCGATCGTGATCCCGGCGACCTTGATGTCCATCTGAATCGCGGTGATGCCTTCGGTCGTTCCAGCGACCTTGAAGTCCATCTCGCCCAGCGAGTCCTCGAGGCCCTGGATGTCGGTGAGGATCGCGTGCTTGTTGCCTTTGAGCACGAGGCCCATCGCGACGCCCGCGACGTGGCCCTTGATCGGCACGCCCGCGTCGAGCAGCGCGAGGGTCGAGCCGCAAACGGACGCCATCGACGACGAACCGTTCGATTCGAGCACTTCGCTGATCAGGCGCAGCGTGTAGGGGAACTCGTCCTCGGGCGGCAGCACCGGCACGAGCGCGCGCTCCGCGAGCTGGCCGTGGCCGATCTCGCGGCGGCCGGGGGCGCGCATCGGGCGCGTCTCGCCGACCGAGTACGGCGGAAAGTTGTAGTAGTGCATGTAGCGCTTGTTGGGGATGTCGAGGATCCCGTCAAGCCGCTGGTAGTCGCTGATCGAGCCGAGCGTTGCGGCGGTGAACACCTGCGTCTGGCCGCGCGTGAACACGCCCGAACCGTGGACGCGCGGCACGTAGTGCACCTTGCTCCAGATCGCGCGGATCTCGTCGGGCTTGCGGCCGTCGGGCCGAATCTTCTCGTCGACGACCATGGTGCGGAGCTCGTCCTCTTGCATGGCCTTGATGATCTTGTCGAACTCTTTGTTCTTCGGATCTTCGATCAGGCTCTGGACCGCCGCGTCGCCTTTTTTCGCGAGCTTCGCGAGCGCGGCTTCGCGCGAGAGCGTGTCCAGCGCGCTGTTGCGCTCGAGCTTGTCGATGACGCGCATCGCCTTGCCGACTTCTTTTTCGAAGTTCTTGCGCACCCACTTATCGAGCGCGGCGTCCGTCTTGAGCAGCGGGTAGGCGCGCTTTTTCTTGCCGACTTTTTTCGCCAGCTGATCGATCGCTTTGACGATCTTCTTGATCTCTTCGTGCGCGAATGCGACCGCGTCGAGGAAGACTTCCTCGGAGATCTCCTTCGCGCCGCCTTCGACCATCATCACGGCGTCGAGCGTGCCGGCGACGACGACTTCCATCCCGCCGCTCTCGTACTGCTCGAGCGTCGGGTTGGTGATGAACTTGCCGTCTTCACCGCGGCCGACGCGGACGGCGGCGACGTTCTTGTCGAAGGGGATGTCGCTCACGGCGAGCGCTGCGCCGGCGGCGCAGACGGCGATGACGTCGCTATCCAGACCGGGATCGGTCGAGAGGACGGTCGCGATGATTTGGATGTCGTTGCGGAAGCCGTCGGGGAACAGGGGGCGGATGGGGCGATCGATCTGGCGCGCGCTGAGCACGCCGTGTTCGGACGGCCGGCCTTCGCGCTTGATGTAACCGCCCGGGATCTTGCCCGCCGCGTACATCTTCTCTTCGTAGTCGCAGGTGAGGGGGAAGAAGTCGATCCCCTCACGCGGTTTTTCGGACGCCGTAGCGGCGCATAACACGACGATCTGATCGCCGTAGCGGACGAGAGCGGACCCGTTGGCTTGCTTCGCAAGCTCCCCCGTCTCAATGACGAGCTGACGGCCACCGATCTCGAGCGAGACGGATTCTGGCACTGGTACTCCTAGATTTCTGTTCTTTGCTGTTCGATTGATTGTATTGAACAGGCGCGGGTTCGCCAAAATTCTCGAACGCGGCCTCCGCACGCAAAAAGAACCGGCAAGGTTGCCCTCGCCGGCTCTTCAAACGAATTCCGTTTTCGGACTTCGGCGTAGCCGAAGGAGGACTTCACGACGCCGTCCAGGCGGCGGGAAGTCTTAGCGTCGCAGGCCGAGGTCTGCGATCAGCTTGCGGTAGCGCTCGAGGTCCTTGTTCTGCAGGTAGGCGAGCAGGCGCCGGCGCTGGCCGACCTGCATGAGCAGGCCGCGGCGGCTGTGGTGATCCTTCTTGTGGACCTTCAAGTGCTCGGTAAGCTGGTTGATCGACGCCGTCAGGATGGCGATCTGGACGTCGGCCGAGCCGGTGTCGTTGGGACCGCGGCCGTATTTGGTCGACAGGTCCGACTTTTGTTCTTTGGTGAGGGGCACGGGGTACTGGAGCTCCTTTCGACTCGCGCGTCCGCAGACTCCGTGGGTCCGCGACGGCGACCGACGGATCATACCAAAACGAGAGAAGTGCGTCAAAGCCGCGGCAAAGCGGGTACCAGGCACCGCGGATGACGGACCGTACCGCGAACGAGGGACGGCGTCCGCGAGGCCCCGGTGAGTCCGGGCGAACGGATGCCCGCTAACCCGCCGATGTTCGACCCAGCGACCGCCGGCGACGGCCGCGCGGTGGCGTATTTTCGCGTGCTGGCCGAGGCCGGGCGGCTCTTTGCGGAGTCGTTCGAGCTGCAGAGCACCCTCGATGCGCTCGTGCAGCTCACGGTGCCGGAGCTGGCCGACGCGGTCGCGATCAACATCGTCGACGATGACGGCGTCACGCGCACGGCGGCGCTCGACGTGCACGATCCCGAGCACCGGCCGCTGCTCGAACAGTTGCGCGACGCATACGTCGTCGAGCACGATCCCGACCGGCCGGCCGCGCGTGTTCACCCACGACGCCGCCTTTCGCGAACATGCGTCCGCGAGCTGGATTGCGCCCGACCGCTTGCCGGTGCTCGACGAGCTGGGCTTTCGCACGAGCCTCGTCGTTCCGCTCGTCTCGCACGGCGTGCTGCGCGGCGACCTCGTGTGCCATTGGTCGAGCAAGACGCGCCAGTTCGACCCGTTCGCGCTGGCGCTGTTCGAAGAGCTCGCGCGCCGCGCCGCCGTTGCAATCGAAAACGCGCACATGTACCGGCGCGAGAAACGCATCGCCGACGAGGTGCAGAAGGCGCTGCTGCCCGGCGCGCTGCCGCAGGTCGCCGGGTACGCGTTCGACGCGACCTACTCGTCGAGCGAGCGCGACGTCGAGGTAGGCGGCGACTGGTTCGACGCGTTCGTGCTGCCCGACGGGCGCGTCGTCGTGTCGATCGGCGACGTGTTCGGGCGTGGCTTGCACGCCGCCGTGGTGATGTCGTCGATCCGCCACGGACTGCGCGTGCTCGCGCTGCAGCAGTCGCAGCCCGACTCGATGCTCGCGGTGATCGACGAAGCGCTCGCGCGCGACTATCCCGATGCGGCCGCCAGCGCGGTCGTCGGCGTGCTCGATCCCGCCGCCCAGACGCTGACGTACGCGATCGCCGGGCACCACAGCCCGCTGCTGCGCACCGCGGACGGCGAGGTGATCGCACTGCGCGGCGTGGGCGTGCCGCTGGGCGTGCGCGGACCGATCAAACCCAACGTGCAGACGGTCGCGCTGCCGCTCGGCGCGACGCTCGTGTTCTTCACCGACGGTTTGATCGAGTCGGACAAGGACATCACGCTGGGCGAGCAGCGGCTGCACGCCGCACTGCGCAACGGCGTGATCGCGAACGCGGAACGGCCCGCCGACGCGATCAAGCGGCACATGCTCGCGCGCGGGGCGAAGGACGACGTCGCGGTGCTGACGGTCACCGTGCGCGGCGCGATCCCGGTTCGCACCCAAGCCGCGCCGACGCCGGCGTGGGTGTTTCGCGCCGACGACGCGCGCTCGGCCGAAGACGCGCGCGCGGGCTTCATCGCGTTCTTGCGCACGCGCGGCGTGCCGGACGCGAACTACGCGGCGGCGGAACTCGTGTTCGGCGAGCTGATCGGCAACGTGGTGCGCCACGCTCCCGGGCCGATCACCGTCGAGGTGGACTGGAACGCCGTCGATCCGATCCTGCACGTCATCGACCGCGGCCCTGCCTACGACGTCGCCGCGAATCTGCCGGACGATCTCCTGAGCGAAAGCGGCCGCGGACTCTTTCTGGTCTCGGTGCTTGGCGAGGATTTCTCGGTCACGCCGTTGCCCGGTTACGGCAACCACGCGCGCGTGCGGCTGCGCATCGAGCGTTTCGAACGCATCGCGTCGCGCCGGGACGAACTGAGCGCGCGCGCAGCGCCTACAAAGCGGGGTCGTCCTGCGTCTCTTGCAGCGCGGCGGTGATGTCATCGCGCAGTCGCGCGAGTTCTGCCGGTAGGCTGGTGGTCTGCTCGCCGAGCGCTTCGAGCGCCGTCAGCACGCGGCGCGCCTGCGCGCGCTCCACGGGCACGTACAGCGTGCGCGCGAGCTCGGCGTCGAGCCGCTCGATCGCGCGCTTCGCCATGTTGGCCTGGCCGAACGAGTACGCGTGATGGCTCGCGTTTCCGAGCAGCTTGAGCTCGGACTCGAGCCAGTCGCGGTAGTCTTTGAGCAAGACGTCCTCCTGTGGGCGCGGAACCGGACGACGCCGTGCAAGCTGACGATGACTTCGTGACGGTGGCGCGGGTCGCCGACGTCGCGCCGGGGACGGGAACGGCGGTCATCGTCGGCGCGCGCGAGATCGCGCTGTTCAACGTCGACGGCACGTTCTATGCCCTCGACAACACCTGTCCCCACCAAGGCGGGCCGCTCGCGGAGGGCTGGATCGAAGGCACGCGGGTGACCTGCCCGTGGCACGCTTGGACGTTCGAGCTCGCCGACGGCACGATGACGCTGGGCGACTACGCGTCGGTCGACCCGTTCGACGTGCGCGTCCGCGGCGACGACGTGCAGGTCAGCCGCACGCCGCGCTCGCGCTGACGCGCGCCCGCGCGCCGACCGGCACCGACAGCCGCAGCGTGACCGACGCGGGCGGGCCGATGCGGTCGACGCTCGTGAGATAGACTTTGTCGGCGAGGTTGTCGACGGCCAGCGACAGCGCGGTGCCGTCCGCGGCGCGCAGCGTGAGCCGGCCGCCGACCAGCAGCGCGCTGCCGAGCGGCTGGCGCTCGAGGTCGTCCGAGAACGTGGGGCCGCTGTACGAGAGCTCGACCGCACCGGTCAGCGCGCGCACGGTGCGCTCGGCGCTCAGCGACGCGGCGGAGTCGGGGACGTACGCGAGCCGCTTGCCGATCTGCGCCGCGGAGCCGGCGACCACGCGGGCGTGCTGCGAGGTCGCGAAACCGTGCATGCGCGCGCACGCCGTGCCGCGGTCGTACTCCGCGGTGTACGCGTCGGTGGCGGTGCGGCCGAAGTTCGCACGCTGCTGCACGGTGGCGGCGATCGTGCGAAAACCGATCGCGTCGCGCACGCGCGTGCCGGTGTAGTCGAGCGCGAAGCGCGCGGCGGGCGTCGCGACGTCGAACCCGAGCTGCGTCGAGCGGCTGCGCTCCGGCACCAGCGACGGGTTCGACTGCTGCAGCACCGTGCCGATGCGGAAGCTGCGCACGAGCTCGTTGAGATACGGCGCGCGCAAGCCCCGTGCCGAACGCGGCGCGCAGCGCGACCGCCGGCGATGCGTCGTAGCGCAACGCGAACCGCGGCGAGAGCCGCGGCGGCGTTGCGTTCGCCCAGCGCGTGCGTCGCGATCGCGTCGTAGCGCGCGCCCGCGATCGCGCCGAACCGCCGCGCTTCCCACGTGCGCTGCAGCGCGACCCCGTCGAGCCGCTGCGTCCCCGCGACGTTGCTCTGCACGGTGCCGTCGAACGCGATCTGATCGCTGTTGCCGGTTACGATGCGGCGCTCGGCGACGAGCGCGAGCGCGCCGTCGCGCAGCGCGCGCTCCCAGCGCGCGCGCCCGCCCACGTCCGACGTCGGCACGTGCTGCGTGTAGAGCAGCGCGCCCGGCGTGCCGGGCTTGTCGGCGAGGTTCACCAGCGTCGTGGCGCGCGCGAACGCGGTGATCGCGAGCGTCGCCTCGCCCGCGCGCGTCCACGTGAGCGCGCCTTGGCGCAGCGAGCGCGAGAAGCCGTCGTTCGGGCGGCCGTCCTGCTGCGCGTCGTCGCTCGCGAGCGCGTCGACGTCGACGACGGTGTGCGCGCGTGGCGCTGCCGCAGTCGCGCGTGCGCCGTGTCGGCGGTGCTGATCGCGGTTCGGTCGACGCGCGTCGTTTGGCCCGGCGGGATCACGTCGTACGCGAGCCGGCGCGTCCCGACGAACACCGACGACTGCAGCGCGCCGGCCGGCCCGCTCGACGCAAACGACGCCGTGCCGCGGTCCGCACCGCCGGCGCTCGCGTCGATGCGTCCCGCGACGACGTTCGCGGGCGCCAGCGTCGTCAGCGACGAGCACGCCGCCGATCGCGCCCGAGCCGTACAGCGCCGAGCCGGGCCCGCGCAGCAGCTCCGCGCGCGCGATCGACGCGGTCGGAAACGCGTTCCAGTCGACTTGGCCGCCGAACCCGTCCTGCGCGGGGACGCCGTCGACGAACAGCGCGCCGCGGTCGCTGCCCGCGCCGGCGAACGAAAGCCGCAGCTGGCCGTAGTTGGTGAACGGCGCGTTGCTGCGGTCGCGGTCGAAGCCCGGCAGCGCGCGCAGCGCCGCGTCGAGCGACGCCGCCGTCGACGCGCGCAGCGTGCGCGCATCGAGCACGGACGCGGCTTGCGGCGCGCGGTGCAGCGACTGCGCGCTGCCGCTCACGACGGTGACGCTGCCGATGGGCGGCGGCGCGCTAGCCGACGGCGCTGCGCTGGGCGACGGGGACGGTGAGGGCGACGGCGACGCTGCCACGATGGCGGCGACGACGACCGCGGCGAACGACACCGGTGCGCGCGCAATGCTACGCGAGCGCGTCGCGCAGATCCGGCGACCGTGCGCGAACCGCTCGCGAACACCGCGATGCGCAGCGCGGTGACCAGCTCGTCGATCAGCGTGGCGACCGCCGCGTCGGACTCGTCCGCGGCGCGCAGGAACGGCAGCGCCAGGCCCGCGAGATCGGCGCCGAGGGCGAGCGCCTTGGCGACGTGCACGCCGTCGCGGATCCCGCCGCTCGCGACGAGCGGCACGCTCGGCAGCGCCGCGCGCAGCGCGGCGGTCGCGCGCGGCGTCGCGTAGCCCCAGTCGCCGAACGCTTCGGCGATGCGCTCGCGCACCGCGTCGCCGGAGCGCTTGCCCTCGACGCGCGCCCACGACGTGCCGCCCGCGCCCGCGACGTCGATCGCCGCGACGCCGCACTCCAGCAACCGGGCCGCGGTGGACGGTGCGATGCCCGAGCCGACGCTCTTGGCGATCACGGGTACGTCGAGCGCTTCGCAGAGCGCGGCGATCTTCGGTTCGAGCGCGCGAAAGTTGGTGTCGCCGCCGGGCTGGATCGCTTCCTGCAGCGGGTTCAGATGCAGGTAGAGGCCGTTCGCGTCGAGTGCGTCGACGAGCCGGCGCGCGTCGTCGGTGCGCACGCCGTAGTTGAGCTGCACCGCGCCGAGGTTCGCGAACAGCACGACGTCCGGCGCGACGGCCCGCACGTCGAACGTCGCACGCAGCGCGTCGTCCTCGAGCATCGCGCGGCCGCTGCCCAGCGCGAACGCGATCCCAGCGGCTTCCGCGCCGCGCGCGAGCCGGCGGTTGATCTCCGCGGCGCGCGCGGTGCCGCCGGTCATCGACGAGATCAGCAGCGGCGCGCGCAGCGGCAGGCCGAGAAATGCGGTCGTGACGTCGACGTCCGCGAGCGCGATCTCCGGCAGCGCTTCGTGGCGCAGCCGCACGGCGTCCCAGCCCGCGTCGAGCCGCGACGCGACGTCGTCAGCGAGGCAGACGTCGAGGTGGCGCGACTTGCGCTGTTCCGTCGATTCCGACATGAGTCGACAGGCGTCCGCGCCGCGGTCGGCGATCCCCTCCCGGATGGACTCTCAGTCAGCCGCCTACGACGGCGCCACCGGGACCGCCGGCGGCGCCGCGTTCGGGGCGGCGCTGCGTGCGGCTCGCCGCCGCGAAGGACCTCGACGTCGCCGGCCTGGCCGCCGCCGCCGAGCTCGACCCGGCGCTGCTGGAGCGCGTCGTCGCGGGCGAGGCGCGGCTCGGCGGTCCCCGCGCTGGCGCGGCTGGCGAAGGCGCTGCGGTTGCGCCCGATCGGCTTCTTGCAGCAGACGGAGTTGCTGGGGCTCGGCGTCTACGCCTTCGGGCTGGACCCGCTCTACTTTCTGCCCGACGGCCAGATCCGGTACGACGCCCGCATCTACATGCGCGAGATCAACCCGCGCCACGCGGTCCCCGAGGGCGACATGACCAAGCGCAATCCCGTCCTCAAGGCCCTCGCCGACGACACCGTCCTCGACCCGCTCGGCAAGCTGGAGGTCGAGTTGGCGTACCTGCTGCGGGCCGCCGTTCAGGGCACGGGCGGTACGCTCTAACGGCGCAGGGCAGCGAAGCAAGAGGCGGGGTGGGCGCGTGGTGAGAACGCCCGATCCCCTATGGAAATCGAAGGTAAGCGAATCGCCGCGCTCGTCGGAGACGGGTTCGAGGAGTCCGAGCTGATCGAGCCGCGCCGGGCGCTCGAAGAGGCCGGGGCGATCGTCACGATCGTCGGCGTCGACGACCGCGCGCTGCAGAAGATTCGCGGCAAGCGCGGGCTCGACGAAGGCCAGAGCGTCAAAGCGGAGGAGCTGGTCGCCGACGTGACCGCCGACGACTTCGACGCGCTGCTGATCCCCGGCGGCCAGTCGCCGGACCACATCCGCACGAACAAAGACGTGCAGCGGTTCGTCAAAGAGTTCGATCAGGCGAAGAAGCCGATGTTCGTGATCTGCCACGGCCCGCAAGTGCTCATCTCGTCGAACGTGGTGCGCGGCCGCACGCTGACGGGCTTCGCGTCGATCGCCGACGACATCCGCAACGCCGGCGGCCTGTACCGCGATCAGCCCGTCGTGCAAGACGGCAACTGGGTCACCTCGCGCAATCCCGCGCGACCTCATCCTGTTCAACCGCGCGATCATCGAAAAGCTGGCAGCGCAGAACGCGCCGGTCTAGGCGTACTTACTCCACCGCGCTGAGCCGCGGATTGGGCCGTTCGGGGCGGCCCACTTTGTGGCACTCTTTCCAGCCTTCCCCGTGGTCGAGCGCGACGATGTCGGCGGTGAAGTCGAACGAGCCGGCGCCCTTGAAGAACGCGCTGCCCACCGCGTAGGCGTCGGTCGGCACGCCGTTTTCTTCGAAGCGGCGGATACGGTCGGCGTCGAAGCCGCCGCTCACGACGATCTTCACCTTCGTGAAGCCCTCGGCGTCGAGCGCGTCGCGCACGTTGTGCACCAACTGCGCGTTCACGCCGGTCGGGACGAACGTGCCCATCTGCGGGATCACGCTCTTGTCGACCAGCGTCCCCGACGTATCGAGCCGCACGCCCCACAAGCGGTCGCCGAGCGCGCGCGCGACCGCGACCGACGTGCCGGCACAATCGTTGTCGAAGTCGACCAGCGCGATCACGTTCACCGAGGCATCGATGTACTGCGCGAACTTCTGCGTCGCGCGCACGGTGTCGCCGTCGTACGCGGCGATCAGCCCGTGCGGCACCGTCCCCATCCCGCGCGAACCCCACCATTCCGCGTTCGCGTCGGTCGACACGCCGAGCGCGCCGGAGATGTACGCCGCGTAACCGTCGCCGGTCTGCACCAGATGGTGGTCGAAGCGCGCGGGAAAGAACAGCACTTCCTTACCGCCGGCGGCGTCGACGATCGCGCGCGCGTTGGTCGCGATGCGCGAGCGGCGCGCGAGCACGCCGAGATACGGCGTCTCGAGGTGTGCGAACAGCGCGTAGTCGCCCTCGATCGTCATCACCGTCTCGAACGGCGCGATGGCGTCGCCGTCGTAGAGCGCTTTGACCGTAAGCTGGTGCCAGCCGTCTTCCCACGTGCCGTCGTCGCGGTGGCGGCCGCTGCACAGCTTGACGATCGCGATCGCCTCGTCGATCCCGCACAGGATGGCGCGGTTGCGCTGAAAGACCTGCATGCGCACGCGCGGCTGGTGCCGGTCCGCCTCGAGGATCTCGCGCGCCCGGTTGAAGTAGGTATCGGAGTAATATCCCTCGCGCATCTTCTCGACGGGCAAGTTGAGGATCGCCGGGTCGAGCCGTTGGCGCTCGGTGCGCAGCAGCATGGGACGCCCGTACGCGGGCGTGGAACGAAGTCCTCGTCACATGGCTACCCGGACCAACGGCGAGATCGCCAACGACTTGCGCGAGATACGCACCCTCATGGAGTTCGCGGGCGAGCCCTTCTTCAAGTTCATGGCGTACGAGCGGGCCGCCGAGACGCTGGAGAACGCTCCGCCGCTGGGTGCGGAGATCGACGTCCCGCGGCTGACCGCGCTGCCGGGCATCGGCAAGACCATCGCCGGGCGCATCGCGACGCTCGCGCAGACCGGGGCGGATCCGTACCTCGACGAGCTGCGCTCGAAATACCCGTCGACGCTGCTGGAGCTGCTCGGGGTGCAAGGCGTCGGCATGAAGACCGCGCAGCAGCTCTTCGAGCGGCTTGGGATCGCTTCGCTAGCCGACCTCGAACGCGCGCTCGACGACGGCGCGCTCACGACGATCCCGCGCTTGGGACCCAAGTCCATCGACAACATTCGGCGCGGCGTCCTCGCCTACAAGGGCCGCACGAAGCGCACGCCGCTGGGCGTTGCACTGCCCATCGCGCGCGAGGTCATCGCGTACCTGCGCAAGCTCACCGATGCGCAGGACCTCACCGCGGCCGGCAGCGTGCGGCGCCAGGAGCCCACCGTCGGCGACGTCGACATCATCTGCACGTCGGAGAACGCGGAGTCCGTCGTGACCGCGTTCACCGCGTGGGAGCGTGCCGAAGCCGTGCTGGCCGAAGGCCCCACTAAGGCCAGCATCTGGCTCGCCGGCGGTTTGCAGATCGATCTGCGCGTGCTGCCGGCGCACCTCTACGGCAACCTGCTGCAGCACTTCACGGGCTCGCGCGAGCACAACATCCAGTTCCGCGAGCTCGCGGTGCGGCGCAACTTGCGCGTGAGCGAGAACGGCATCGTCGATCTCACCGACGGCCGCACGATCACCTGCCGCACCGAAGAAGACGTGTACGCGACGCTCGGGATGGCGTACATCCCGCCCGAGCTGCGTTTGGGAACCGGCGAGATCGAGGCGGCGCGGAACGGCACGCTGCCGCACGTGGTCGAGCTGGCGGATCTCAAGGGCGACTTCCACATGCACTCCACGTATTCCGACGGCCGCGACACGCTCGAAGCGATGATCGCGGCATGCGCCGCGCGCGGCTACGCGTACCATTCGATCAGCGACCACTCGGCGGGCCGCGGTTCGATCGGCGTCGATCCCGCCGCGCTGCGGGAGCAGCGGCAGCGCGTCCGCGAGCTCGGCGAGCGCTACGGCATTCGCACGCTGTGCTCCGCCGAGGTCGACATCCGCGCCGACGGATCGCTCGACTACGACGACGCGATCCTCGCGGAGCTCGACATCGTCGTCGGCTCCGTGCACTCCGCGTTCAACCAGTCGCGCGACGTGATGACGGCGCGGTTGCTGCGCGCGATGGAGAACCCGTACGTGAACGTCATCGGCCACCCGACGGGGCGCCACATCGAGACGTTCGCGGGTTATGACTTCGATCACGATGCGGTGTTCGCGGCCGCGGCGCGCACGGGGACGGCGCTGGAGATCGACGGCCAGCCGAGCCGCCTCGACCTGCCCAGCCCGCTCGCGCGGCGCGCGCGCGAGTTCGGCGTGACGTTCACGTGCGACTCCGACGCGCACAGCGTGTCGCACCTCGCGAACGTATCCTACGCGGTCGGGCAGGCCCGCCGCGCCTGGGTCACGGCGGCCGAAGTGCTCAACGCGCGCCCCCTGGAGGAAGTGCTCGCGTTCGTCGAGGCGAAACGCTCGCGCATTACCGATGGCCATCCCCACGCCGGTTCCTCCGTCTGAGGAGCGGCGGCTCGCCGCCCTCTACGAATACGAGCTGCTCGACACGCCGAACGAGGCGCTGTTCGACGCCTTCACGGGGCTCGCCGCGCAGCTGTGCGATGCGCCGATCTCGCTGATCTCGCTGGTCGACCGCGACCGGCAGTGGTTCAAGTCGGCGCTCGGGCTCGACATGGACGAGATGCCGCGCGAGCTCGCGTTCTGCGCGCACGCGATCGTCGAAGACGGCATCTTCGAAATCGACGACACCACCACCGACACGCGCTTCTGTGAGAACCCGCTCGTCACGGGCGCCGAAGGCATCCGCTTCTATGCCGGCTATCCGCTGCGCTCGGCGGACGGCCACGCCGTCGGCACGCTGTGCGTGCTCGACCGCCGCCCGCGTACGCTCACGCGCGCGCAGCGCCTCTCGCTCGCGGCGATCGGCGACGCGGTGGTGGAACAGTTCGAGGCGCGCCGCACGCTGCTGCGGCTGTTCGACAGCTCGCAGACCGAGATGTACCACGTCGACGTCGCGTCGCAGCGCGTGCTGTTCGCCAGCGACGCCGCGCGCCGCAACCTGGGCTACACCACCGACGAGCTGCGGCACCTTCCGCTGGACGCGCTACTGCCGGCGCTCGCCAAAAAGGGCCGGCTCGCGGAGCGGCTGCTGGAGCTGCGCGCGCATCCCGGCCACCGGCTCAACATCCGCACGACCGCGCGGCGCAAGGACGCGACGACGTACCCGATCGAGCTGCGCATCGAGCTCGTACCGACGCGCAGCCGCGAGATCGTGCTGGTCGTCGCGACCGATCTCACCGAGACGGAGCGCGCGCAGGAGCGCATCAACCTGCTGTCCGCCGCGATCGAGGCGGCGCAGGATCCGATCATCATCGCCAAGCCGGGGGCCGAGCCCGGCGACCAGGCGACGATCGTGTATGCGAACGAGGCGTTCATCCGCCAGAAGGGCGCTACGCGGCCCGAGGACGTGATCGGGCACCACGCCGAGGAGTTCTTCGGCCCGAAGACCGACCGTTCGCGGCTCGTGCACATGCGCGAGGAGATGATGGCCGGGCGCTCGGCGCGCGTGGACTACATCTCGTACCGCGCCGACGGCTCGTACTACCACACCGAAGCGACGGCGCGCCCGCTGGTCGACGAGAGCGGCCGCACCACGCACTACGTCGTCGTGCAGCGCGACGTCACCGAGCAGGTGCTGCGCGGCGTGCAGCTCACGATGCAGAACGAGCGCCTCACCGCCATCACGTCCATCGCGCGCACGCTGTTCGCATCGCTGGAACCGACGGTGCTCGTCGACGCACTGCTGTCGGGCGTGCACGAGCTGGTCGACGGGCGCGCGACGCTGTACGCGCCGCGCTCGCGCGGCGGCTTCGGAGCGACCGCCGACCTGTCGTCGCGCGACGACACGCCGCCCGGCGACGACTTCGTCGGGTTGGCGGCGCGCAGCGACGTGTGCGTGCTCGACGAGCTGGAGCACCGCGCGGCGGTGCGCGTGCCCGGGTCCGGCGGCGGAACCGCCTTCGTGCTCGACGTGCAGCGCGACACGCAGCTCGGCACCGCCGACGTGTTCGCGCTCGGCTTGCTGGGCCAGTATTTCGCCGTCGCCGCGCGCAACGTCGAGCTCTACAAAGAGCTCGCGTCGCGGCGCGACGCCGTCGTGGAACTGAACCAGGTCAAGAACGACCTCATCGCGATGCTCGCGCACGACTTCAAGGGCCCGCTCACCACGATCGTCGGCTTCGCCGACGTGCTCGCGGAGGACGACCGCTTCGACAGCGAGTCGCGCCAGTATCTCGGCATGATCTCGTCGAGCGCGATGCGGCTCGCGTCGCTGGCGACCGATACGCTGGCGCTCTCGCGCCTGGAGCAGAACGAGCTCGCGCTGGTGATCGGGGACGTGGACCTCATCACGCTCGTGCGCGACGTCGTGCGCGTGTTCTCCGTCACCCGGCCGATCGATCTGCGCGTGTCCGGGGCGCCGCTGGTGGTGCACGGCGACGAGGCGCGCCTGCGCCAAGTCGTCGAGAACATCCTCGGCAACGCGATCAAGTACTCGCCGGGCGGCGAGCCGGTGGAGGTCGCGCTGCGCACGCGACTGGGCGGCGTGGAGCTCACGGTGCGCGACCGCGGCATCGGCATCCCCGACAACGAGCGGCCCAAGCTGTTCGGCCGGTTCGCGCGCGCCAGCAACGCGCGCGCACTGGGCATCGGCGGCACCGGCTTCGGCTTGTACCTCTCGCGCACGATCGTCGAGCTGCACGGCGGCACGATCGGGGTGGAGTCGGTCGAAGGGCAGGGCTCGACGTTCCGCGTGTTCGTGCCGGCGCGACCCGCGCACCGCACGGTTGCATCGCGCGCCGTCGCGCTGCTCGACACCGACGGCGACGCGCGCTCGTACGTCGCGCACACGCTGCGCGACGACGGCTACGCGGTGACGGTCGCGACCGGCGGCGAGGAGCTGCTGCGCACGCTGGCCGAGAACCGCTTCGACGTCGCGCTCGTCGACGCGGACCGCTTGGGCATGCCCGCCGAAACGTTCGTCGCGCGCGCGAACAAAACGCCGCTGGTGCGCATCGGCGTGCGCATGCCGGCATCGCGCGACGGCTGGGACGCGTTTCTCACCAAGCCGTTCCTGATGAAGGACCTCTACGGCGCCGTCGACGCGGCGCTCGACCACGCCAACGGCCGCCGCGCGTGAACGCGGTTCAGTCGCTGACGCCATCGCAACTCGCGACGTTCTTGCTGCACGTCGCGGTGGTGCGGCCGGTCTTCATCTGGGGTCCGCCCGGGATCGGAAAGTCCGCGCTCGTCACGCGGTTCGCCGAGGACCTCGGCATGCCGTGCGTGTCGCTGCTCGGCAGCCAGCTCGCGCCCGAGGATCCGCGCGCTCGCCACGCCGCCGATCCCATGGGACGTGGCGCTGGCGCAGTGGTTCGACGAGCGGTTTCCGCCGCTCGTCGAGCACCGCACGTACGCGCGCTTGTCGCGCCGCCAGTCGTCCACGCCGGACATTCCGCGCGCCCACTGGACCGTCGAAGAGCTCGACCGGCGCACCTTCGGCGTGGTGCTCGACACGTCGGGCTCGATGGACCGCTACCTGCTCGGCAAAGCGCTCGGCGCGATCGCGAGCTACGGCGCCGCGCGCGACGTGTCCGTGGCAAGGCTGGTGTTCTGCGACGCGCAGGCGTACGACGAAGGCTACGTGCCGATCGAGGAGATCGCGACGCGCGTGCGCGTGAAAGGCCGCGGCGGTACGGTGCTGCAGCCGGGCATCGACCTGCTGCAATCGGCGCGTGACTTTCCGAAAGACGGCCCGATCCTCGTGATCACGGACGGCGCATGCGACGTGTTCACCGTCCGCCGCGACCACGCGGTCTTGACGCCGGCGGAGGCGCGGCTGCCGTTCACGCCGCGCGGCCCGATCTTTCGCATTCGCTGAAGCGCTGCCGTGAAAGCGACGTGAAAGCCGCGCCGCTACGATGGGCGGGCGGCAACGGGTTGTCGCGACATCACCGCTCTTCAGAAAGCGCAGACCACCATGAAAACACCTTCGCAGTCAACCTTCGCTCGCATCGTGTCGAGCGCCACGGCGGCGCTCGTCGCCGCAGTCGCAGTGTCCACCGCGACGGCGGCTCCCGCCGCGGCCGCGGGCGACACCATGATGTACAATCTCACCGGCCAGCCCGCGCTCTGCACGATCGAGCAGCACGCTCCGTACGGTGGCGTGTCCTGGCAGAACACGCTCGACCTCAACATCGACCGGACGTCGTCCTACAAAGGCCACATCGTCGCCTACCGCTACAAGACGTTCGGCAGCGGGCAGTGGACCAACTGGTTCGTGCCGGGCTACAACGACATCGCCACCAAGTTCTACGTCCCGGGCAACTCGCTCGAGCGCAATTGGTCGATCTTCCAGGACCACACGCACGAGTTCATCATCTGCCGGTAGCCGGCCATGCAAAAGGCGGCCGCTCCAGCGCGGCCGCCAACGCCGCCGGGTCGGCGTAGATCGCCTCCGCGGCGCGCAACGTGACCGGGTCGTTGCCGCCGCACAGCAGCGCCACCGTTCCTGAGGAAAGTTTTCTACGGTCCCGTCGATGTGAATGGAAAACGAGGCGAGATTCGGCATGGAAAATGCTACCGCATGTTGCGAGGTGCGCGCAATCGTGACAAGAGATGTCGAGAAAACGCCATACTGTCGCCGATGAGTCCACCTGGATCGTCCGATCGCCGCGTTCGACCTGCGCGGCGGCTTCGTCATATCCGATCACGTGCACGATTGGCACCAACTGCTTTACGTCTCGACGGGCGTGATCACCGTGTGGACCGAATCCGGCTCGTGGGTTGCACCGTCGAGTTGCGCGGTTTGGGTGCCCAGCGGGGTGCGACACAACGTTCGGTTCGTCGGCGGGAGCGCGTTGAGAACGCTGTATCTGCGCCCCGATTGGTGGGCATCCTTGCCCGATCACTGCACGGCGGTGTCCGTGTCACCGCTGTTTCGGGAGCTGATCCTCCGCACGACCGATAAAGGACCGATCGATCAGCGTGACAGCGTCGATTTGGCGGCTGCCACGCTCATGCTCGATGAGTTTCAACGGTCAGAAGTCGGGCCATTCACGTTGCCTGAACCGACGACCGCAGTGACACAGCGCGCGGCCGCCCTCATGAAGCAGAATGCTCCGCAGGCCGCTACGATTCAAGCCCTGGCGCGAGCAGCGGGGTCTGGCGTGCGCTGGCTCGAGCGGCATTTCGCTGCCGAGACGGGCCTGACGATCGGCCGGTGGCGCCAGCAGCTGTTGTTATTTCGGGCACTCGAACAACTCGCCGTTGGCGCGTCGGTCAAAGTGGTGGCCCGCGACGCAGGATATTCCACGCCGAGCAGCTTCGTCGCTACGTTCAGGCGTCAATTCGGCACGAGCCCCCGGGCGCTATTTCGCCCACAAAAACGGCGGCCGGTCCAGCCCGGCGATCAGCTCCGACGGGTCGGCGTAGACCGCGTCAGCCTCGCGCAGCGTCGCCGGGTCGTTGCCGCCGCACCGCAACGCCACGCATTCCACGCCCGCGCGGTGCGCGGCTTCGATGTCGTATTGCGTGTCGCCGACCATCACCGCGTCGCTCGCCGTGATGCCGCCCTTTTTCAGCGCGGCGCCGACGATGTCGGGATCGGGCTTGGAGTCCGTTGCGTCGTCCCCCGTCGCGGCAACGTCGACCAGTGGGCCGAGATCGCCGCGCGCCAGCAAGCCGTCGAGTTCGCTCTTCTTCGCGGACGTCGCCACGACGACGCGCACACCCTGCGCGCGAACCGCTTCGAGCAGCGCTCGCGCGCCGCGCGTCGGCGGGATCGTGTCCAGCTCGCGCTCCTTGAAGATGCGCTTGCGGGACTCGCCGATCGCCTTGCCTTCCGGGCTATCCTCCTCCAGCCCGGGCACGAGCTCAGGGAGGACCTTGTCGCCGCCCATCCCGATCAGCGGGCGGACCCGCTCGAACGGCACCTCATGGCCGTGTTCGGCGAGCGCCGCGACCCAGGCGCGGGCGTGTTGGTCGTTGGAGTCGATCAGCGTTCCGTCGACGTCGAAGAGTACGGCTCGAGTCACGGGGATCGTCGTACCCGTCGCGAAGCCGTCCCGACCCAGCTTGCTCCAGGGAATTGGTGATGCACCGAGCGCAGGAAAATCGAAGCCTTCCCGGATTGACGTTGCGAGGTGGGACCGGGGGCCCCACGCCTTGCGTGGGGGGCATGGTTCCGACGACGTCGGAACCAACGAACGAAGTTCGTCGGCGCTTCGCGCCGCGGCGCTGCGCGCCCGAGCCTAGGGCGGAGCGCCGTTAAATGGCCAGCACCAAACGCCCCACGATCGACCTCACCTCGCTCCTCGCGGGCGCCGCGAACGCGATCGGCAAGCGGGTCGGGCCGTTGCCGAACGTGCTCTCGAAGCGCTCGCAGAATCTGACGTCGCGAATCTCCGACGCCAAGAAGTCGCCCGGCGTGTGCCCCTACTGTGCGGTCGGCTGCGGCACGATGGTGTACAGCAAGGGCAACG
>CAWBVR010000010.1:0-93071 GCA_963792235.1 Vulcanimicrobiota bacterium | reverse complement strand
CACGGCGACGACGGCCTTGAAGTGGGGCGGCTCGTTGTCGTCCTCGGCGGGGACCACGTCGACGCTGGGGCGCGTGAGCGGGTCGATCCCGTGCTCCTGGAGCGCGGCGGGATACTTCGTGTTGAGCAGGTCGTCGAGCGCGCGCTCGATGATCCCCTGGGTGCCGTAGGCGTTCTCGAAGATTTTGCGCGGCACTTTGCCCGGGCGGAAGCCGGGGATTTTGGCGTTGCGAACCAGCTTGCGGAACGCGGCATCTTGCGCCGCGGAGTATTCTTCCGGCGTGATGCTGATCTCGAGCTCGACCTGCGTTGGATCGAGCGACTTCAGCGTCGAGGGCACGAGTACGGCTGACCTCCGGAAGCGGGGACGGCGGGCAAGCGCCCGCCGTCAGAATCGAAATGGAGCGGAAGACGAGATTTGAACTCGCGACCCTCGCCTTGGCAAGGCGATGCTCTACCGCTGAGCTACTTCCGCGCGACCGACGGACCACGATTCGCGGCCCCCGGGACGAACCCTGGGAGTGTACCGAACCGCCGGGAGTGCCGTCAAGGACGCCGGTCGTCCGCGGCCATTGTCGCGCGTGGGCACGCCGAGACTCGAACTCGGATGGGTCGCCCCACTGGAACCTAAATCCAGCGCGTCTGCCGATTCCGCCACGTGCCCGTGCGGCGGCGGCCTTCGCTCCGGGCGATGGGGACACCGCCCCGGGCGCTGGGTGGCGCACCCTTCGACAGGCTCAGGGTGACATTGGGGTTAGGTGCGGATTGGTGTTCGGGTTGGGGTTGGGGACGGTTTTGGGGAGCCGGACGGGGACGGTTTTGGGGCGGATGATTTCGGCAGTGGCGACGGGGACGTTGGTAGCGACCATTGTGCGGCGGCGCTTTCGTTGAATTTCCGCTGTGCGGCGCAATCGTTCACCACGCTCGTGCCGTGCAGCGCGGGTAGCGTCTCGCATTGCGCGAGCACGTCGTTTGCCTGCTTCAGCTCCGCTCGCCAGTCGCCGAGGTTGAGTTCGTGCTCGGCGGCGCCCAGTGTCGAACGCAAGTAACCTTCGTTCACGACGCGCTTCACGGCGTCGTCGCAGCGCGCGTTTTCCGCGAGGCCCGCGATCGACGCGTCGTATGAGCCGAGCGGGCTGATCGACGCTTGCGCCGCGCGCTGCTGCTGGCTCAGCGCGCGCGTGCACGCGGGGTTCACGTTGCCGGCGCCCGGTGCCGGCACCGTTTGGCGGGTCGCAGCCGCGCTCGCGGTTTGCCGCGACGCGCCTGCGCTCGGGTGCGGTGACGGTGCGGCGGACGGGGGTGGGGGAGGGGTTGCGGCGACCGCTGCCGCGTGCGGCGCTTGCGCTACGCGCGTCGCGTTCGGGTTGCCGGCGAGCGTGCGTTTCGCCGCTGCTGCGTCGGTGTAGTCCGGCTTTAGGCGGAGGGCTCGATCGAAATCTGCGCGTGCGCGTTCGTTTTCGTGCAGGCGCGCGTAGGTGGCGCCGCGGGCGTAGTATGCGAAGGCGAGGTCGGCCGGCGTGCCGACGCCGTTGCCGAGGTCGCGAATCTCCTTGCCGTACGCGACCACCGCGGCGGCCGGGTCGTCGCGTGCGACGGTGATCGTGCGGTTGTAGTTCGCGAGCGCGCGGGCGCGTGCGAACTGTGCGTTTGCCGCCGCGATCTTTTTGCGCGCCTCGGCGAGGTCTTTCGCTGCTTGCAGGCGGTCGGCGTGGTCTTGCAGTGCGGCGGCGTTCGCTTCGTTTCGCGCGCGCTGCGCTTCGGCGCTGCGTTGGCGCGCGCGCTCTTCCGCCGCGATCGCGCTGCTTTGCGCCACCGTGGCCGTGCGCTGCGCGACCGTCGCCTTGCCGTGCTCGAGCGCGGCCGCGAGCGCCAGCACCGCAGCGACGATGAAGAACACGCCGACGCTCGTTGCGATCGTGCGCAGGCGGCGGTGCGGCGCGGCGGCGCTCGCGGCGAGGAAGGCCAGCGCCGTGTCGAAGCGCGTGCGCGCCGACGGCGACTGCACGGCTTCGTCGCCGGGCAACTTCGCGAGCTCGTCGTCGTAGCGCGCGGCCCACGCGGGGTTGATCGACGCGCGGTTCTTCGCCAACCACGCTTGGCCGACGGCAAGCTCGGGGTCGATCCAGTGCGCGCGTTTGCGCGTCGCGTCGTCGACGAGCTTGCGGTACGTCTTGCCGGATTCGGCTTCGTCGTCGACCCACGCGCGCAGCCGGTCCCACAAGCGCGTCAGGCTTTCGTGCGTGATGTCGAGCGTCGAATTGGGATTCGATAGCGGGCCCGATGCGGTGAGGAACGACACGCCGGGCGCGGCGTAGATGCGGAATACGCGCTCGACGTCGGCCGGCTGCGCGGCGATGATCGCGCACAGCGCGCCGAACGCGGTTGGGCGGCGGATGCCGTGATCGGTGCCCTCGCGCGCGGTCAAGGCGCGGAACAGGCGTTCGGCGATCGGTCGCAGGCGCGGTTCGAGGCCGGCGTAGAGATCGTTCGCGTGCTTCGAAAGCGCGCCGCGCAGCGTGCCGATCAGTTCGTAGTGGCGAACGGCGAGCGGTTCGCCCGGACCGTGATCGCGTTCCCACGCGTTCCACGTGCGCATGAGCGCGTGCTCGAGCACCGGGAGCTGGTCGGCGTCCGAGCCGGCGTCGTCGAGCAGCCGCTCGACCAACGCCGGTGCGATGCGCTCGCCCTGGCAGCGCACCGGTTCTTCGATCGACCGCTGCAGCTGGTCGCGCGTCAGGCGCGGCACGAGGACCATGCTGTCGCTGATCGCTTCGGGAAGGTCGCGGAAGCGTGCGCAGTCGCCGGTGAAGTCGGCGCGCATCGTGATCGCGATGTACACCGGCAAGTCCGGCCACGCCGCGGCGGTGAGCAGCAGCTTCACGAACGCGGCGGCTTCGCGCGCCTGCGCGGCGGGATCGCCGGTGGACGCGTAGCGGAACAGTTCTTCGAACTGGTCGACGATGATGAGCAGGTTCTCATCGTCGCGCAACGCCGTCGAGGCGAGATCGACGAGGCCACGTTCGCCGCGCTGCAACGCGCCGAGCATGCGCGCGCGCGGCACGTTGGGATCGTCGGACTGCTCGCCCAGCACTTGCGTGCGCGCGAGCACCGTCGCGAGCGCTTCGACGGGCGCGGTGCCCGGTCGCATCACGGCGACGCGCCACGCTGACCCGGCGCCTTCGAGCGCGCCGCCTTCGAGGGCGGGGATCAGGCCCGCAAGCACCAGCGACGACTTGCCGCCGCCCGACGCACCCACCACGGCGAGGAAACGCGTGTCGCGCAGGCGCTCCACGAGCATGGCGACCTGCGTTTCACGCCCGAAGAACACGTCGGCATCCGCGACACCGAACGGGCGCAGGCCGATGAACGGATTGTCGCCCGCGATGAGCTTGCGAGCGCCGACGAAGCTCAAGTGAGCGAAAAGTGCAGTTCGCCGAGCTTCGAAATGGTGATATCGACGGTGACGGTGGCCGCGGCGGCCCCGGCGGCTCCGGCCAGAAATGCGCTCCGAGACGGGGTCATGGGCGGTGCCTCCTGGGACGAGCGCGCTGCGCGCCGGGTTCGGTGACGGGGCTATACGCGCGGTGTCTTCACCGGGCCTTCGGTTTTCGGGTGGAGTATGGAGCGCGTGTGGCACGCAAAGAGCAGTTGCGCCAGGAGCGCACGCCGGAGATCTACCTGTCGGTGGACGTCGAGGCCGACGGCCCTATCCCCGGCCCGTACTCGATGCTGTCGTTCGGGATCGCGGCGTTCACGCTCGACAAGGTGCTGCTCGCGACGTTCACGCGCAACCTGGAACTGCTACCGGGCGCTTCGCAGCACCCGCGCGTGATGGCGTGGTGGCGCTCGACGACGGCGAACTGGGCGGCGTACGAGCGCACGCGCGAGGACGTGCAGCCGGTGCGCGAGTCGATGCTCGCGTGCGATGCGTGGGTGAAAACGCTGCGCGCGCATGGCAAGCCGTGCGCGGTGGGCGCGCCGGCGGCGTACGATTACGGCGCGTGGCTGTACTGGTATCTCGCGTACACCGTCGGCGACGTGCCCGAGCTCGGGTTCTCGGCGCTCGATTTGAAATCGTTCGCCTTCGGCCGGTTGCCGGGGACGCGCTACCGCAGCCTGGGCAAGGGCACGTACCCGCCGGACTGGTTCGACGACGACACGCCGCACACGCACGTAGCCCTCGACGACGCGATCGAGCAAGGCGCGATCATGGTGAACGCGATCCGCGAGCGCGACGGTTTGGAGCGGATCGAGGGCTATACGCTGGCCGGTGTCTAGCTGGTGCGCACTCCGCGGAGGCGGTTGACGAACGCGTCGAAGTGCGCGAGCGATTCGTTGAATGCTTCGTCTGCCGTCGCGGCCGTCGACATCGCTTGGACGTGGCCGATGCTGATCGGCAGGCCCAGCTCACGCGTCAATGCCAGCAGCGAGTTTTGCAGCGTGTTCGGCGGCTCCGGAGCTGCGGGGGCTGCCGCAAGCGCGTTGGGGGCCGGGGGCGCGCCGGCGGCCGGTGGCTGATGCTGCGGGCGCGGGAGCGTCGTTGGGGTGTCCGTGCGCGGCGCCGCCAGCCACCACAGGTGTTCGAGCGTGTTGGCCCTTGCGTCGCGCTGCGTCAGGAACGACGGGAGGTTGAAGAGCTTTTTCATCGTTGCCGCGATCGATGCGTGGTCGTACAGCGTGCGGTCGATCGTGCCGGCGGGGATGAGCGGTGAGACGACGACTGCCGGGACGCGCACGCCGTATGACGCGAAGTCGAACTGCGCCGCCGGGTTCGGCGGGTCGGGCGGTGTTGCGGCCGGGGGGACGACGTGGTCGAAAAAGCCGCCGTGCTCGTCGTAGGTGATGATGAACACGGTCTCGTTCCAGTTCGGTGACGCGCGCAGTGCTTCATAGATGTCGGCGATGAGCAGCTCGCCGCCGACGACGCCGTGGACCGGGTGCTGATCGTTGGCCCGCGAGCTGAGCTCGTTGAAATAGCGCGGCTCGATGAAACTGTACTGCGGCAGCAATCCGTTGCGGCAGTCGCGCACGAACGCCTGGTTGTACATCTCGTACTTCGTGCTGAAGAACTTGCGCTGGTTCTGCAGCGCGAGCGACTGCGGGATGTCGTGGTAATACACGCGCCAGTTCACGTGCGCGTCGCTGAGGTTTTCGTACAGCGTGCGCATCGGGTAGATGCGCGGCGCGCCGTCGATGAAGCCGCCCGCCGTCGCGCAGTGCACGAAGAACCGGTTCGGCCACGTGGGCCCGGGCAGCGACGAGAACCAGCTGTCGCACACGGCGAACTCTTTGGCGAGCGTGCCCAGCACCGGCAGCTGCCCGTCGGCGAAGGCGCTGAGCGCGGCGGCGGCCTTTGCGGTGCCTGCCGTGATGGCGTAGTCGGCGGCGAAGCCGGCGTTCGGGCTCGACGCGGGCGATTGTGGCGGCAGCGAGCCGCGCAGTTGCCGCAGCACGTTGTCGTGCTCGTGCCCGGGATCGGGATCGATGTCGGGGATGTATGCCGCATTGGGTGTGACCGTCAGCGGCGTGCCGGTCGTGTCGAACGGGTCCAGGAAGTTCGACTCGGTTCCGGTGAGCCCGTTGATCGGCCAGTCGTCGGACTTCATGAAGCCGAGCATGTGGTCGAACGAGCGGTTCTCGAGCATCAGGACGACGACGTGGTTGATCGGCATATGCGGCGCCTCGCGAACTGGTTACATCGGTGTTCACTGCGGAGGCCCGGAGTTCCGCGCGGTGGCCGCACCGTGATCATATTGCGCCGCCTGGCGTGAGATAGCCGTGAACGGCATCCAGCGTATCATCTAATGCTTGGGCAGCTTCATTCCCAGGAGAATCTCGCGTGGCCGGCAGCGGCGTCGCTATGGCGCGCATCGGCGTAAAGGTCGAAGCAGACCATGCGATAGTTGTTGGGCGCGATGGTCTCGAGGTAGAAGCCGACTTGCCGCAGCAGCGCGACATTGCGGCGAAACGATCGCAGCGAGACGCCAAAGCGGCGCGGGTAGTCTCGAAAAGAAGGACGTGATACCTTGCGCTGCGCCTGCCAGTATAGAACAAGACCTGACCTCGGATCGAGGATGACACTCTGCGAAGGAACGCGCTATCGTCGTATCAGTGAGGGCACCTAAGCTCTCGAATGGTTCGATCGCAAGGCGCCGTCCCGGTCAGGGGAGTTGGCAATTGTTGCCAAGGTGCGATATACTCGGGGTAATGCGCACGATGAACGTGAATCTATCAGATGACCTCGCTGAATTTGTCGCGGAACAGACTCGGGAGGGTGGATATACCAACCAAAGCGAGGTCGTGCGCGAGGGGCTGCGTTTGCTGCGGTCCCGCAGCCGAAAGCGAGAGGCGCTTTTGGCTGCACTTGATCGAGGTCACGCGGCACACCTTGCAGGTGACGTTGAGCCGCTCACGGAGGACGCTCTCCGCGACATCGCCCGCCGCGGACGCGAACTTGCCGATCGCCGTGCCGCTCGGAAACGCTGACGCTGGCGATAAAGAACTATCTGGTCAGCCGGACCAAACCCGCTGCCGACGACTTGGTGGAGATTGCCGCGTGGTACGCCGAACGGCATCCCGCTGGCGAGAATCGCTTCTTTCGAGAATTTCTGAAAGCGCAGGAGCTGCTCGCACGGCATCCCCGAATCGGTCGAGAGCGCGCGGAACTGCGCACTGATTTGCGATCGTGGCCGGTATATCCGTACATCGTGTTCTACGTCGTCGACGACGAAGCGCGAAGTGTCGTGATCGAGCGCGTTATCCACGGACACATGGATATCGATGACGAGGACTTCGACCCGGACGGCTAAGGCAGAGCGACGCTCAGTCGGCCCCGCCTAGGCCGGATCGAGGATGAAGTTCTGCGATGGACTACCGCTGCACACCGCTTTTGCGACATCGCCGCCGTTGGGAGGGCCGGTGCTCAAGCACTCTTGCGCCGGGCTTGACCGGCTCTTTCCTTTTGGCGGGACCGATGCGGCGCGGGCGTTCAGAAGTGTTTTGCGAACCAGTCGATCCAGCGGCGGTTGACGTCTTCGGCGTGGAGTGGGTCGCCTGGGAAGTGGCCGTTTACCGGGTAGACCAGCAGTTCTGCCGGGGTGCCCGTGGCGCGGACCGCGTGATAGAATTCGTACGACAACGGCGTGGGGACGCGCTGGTCGCCTGCGTCCGTGACGATGAGCGTGGGTGTTTTGACGCGGTCGGCGTACGTTAGCGGCGATTCTTCCAGCGTGCGCGTCATTACCGCCGGATCGCCCCACGGGTCGCCGCGCAGCAGCGCCGGCGCGTATGCATCGACGTCGCTCATCGTTGCGACGCCTAGCAGCGACGTGACGGGTGCGCCCGCGAGCGCTGCGCGCCAGCGCGTATCGTGCGTGATCAGCCACGACGTCATCATGCCGCCGGCCGACCAGCCCGACACGCCGATGCGGCTCGTATCGACGCTGCCTTCCTTTTCCACGAGCGCGACGAGCTCGAGGATGTCTCGCCCGGCGACCGACATCGGGTGGCCGAGCGACGTCGCGATCGACTTTGCGCCGTGGTTGTCGCTGCCGCGATAGTTCGGCTCGAGCACCAGCCAGCCGCGGCCCGCCATCAGCGCGGCGAGTCCGTTGAACGTTGCGCGCGTCGACCCCGTGGGGCCGCCGTGGATCACGAGCACCAGCGGGTACTTCTTGCCTCTTTCAAAATTCGGCGGCTGCGTGAGCACCGCGTCGAGCGGCGTGCCGTCGGCGGCGCGCCACGCGATCGTGCGCTTCGTGCCGATCCCGCGTGACGCGAGCCAGGCGTTCGTGGACGTCAGCCGTTCCGGGGCGTTTGCGTGCGGGCGCAGGACGTAGATTTCCGATGAGTCGGATGCGGTGCCGCCGCCGAACGCGAGCGTTCCGTCGCGCGCGATCGAGACGCCGTTGGGGTGGACGTCACCGACCGGCAGTTTCGTCACCGTGCCGTCGCGGTGCAGGACGAACAGCTGCGTCTGCGTGCCGTCGTTGGCGTTCGCGACGAACCCGCCGTCGGGCAGGAACTCGCCGCCGCCCGCGTCGCGGTCGAGCCGCGCGCCCACGTCGGCCGCGTGCGAGCCGTCGGCGTCGGCGAGCACGATGTCGCTTTGCACCTTCGCGATCGCGTTGGGGCGCGCGTACGCCAGCGTGCGGCCGGTGCGGTCGAACGTCGGGGCGTTGCTGCCGGTTTCGCCGAACGCGCGCACCTTGCGCGTCGTGAGGTCGACGATCGCGAGCGACGTGCGCAGCATCGTGTTGAACGTGCCGTCCGGCGCGCGGGTGAACGCGATCGCGCGACCATCCGGACGGTAGGTGGGTTCCGAGACGCTCCACGGGCCCGACGTCAGCCGGTGCGCTTTGCCGCCGTGCGCCGGGATCAGCCAGAGGTGCGACGGCTGCGCCGCCGCGCGCGCGGTCCATGCTTCGTGGGTGACGTCGAACGCATCGTCGTGCGCGTCGATCGCCTTTTGGTTGGGCGCTTCGTCGTCGGTGACGTACGCGAGCTCGCGCCCGTCGGGGCGCCAGGCGAAGCCGTTCACGCCGCGCTCGGCGTCGGTGACGCGTTCCGCTTCGCCGCCGTCGACCGGCAGCACCCAGATCTGCGGCGTCTTCTTCTCGCCGCCCGCGCTCAAGAACGCGATGCGGTCGCCGCTCGGTGACCAGATCGGGCTTTGCACGCTCTTGCGGTCCGGCGTCAGCGTGCGCTTCACGCGCGTCTTCAGGTCGATCAGCACGAGGTGCGTGACGCGCGCGGTTTTCCTTGTAGTCGTTGCGGCGCTCGATTGCGAAGACACGGCGCGCGTCGGGTGCGATCGACACCGCGCCGTACGACACCAGGTGCCGGATGTCGCTGAGTTCCAGCGGGCGCGGCGACGCGCCGAGCAGCAGCGCCGCGCTCGCGGCGGCGGCGGAGGTGAGCGTCATGCGGCGCATCGTTATTTCATCCACTTGTCGAACCACTCGGTCCAGATTCGGATGCGAGCTTCGCGACCCACGGGATCGGTCGGGTTGTGGCCGTTGCGCGGGAACTCCATCATGCGCACCTGCACGTTGTGCGCTTGCAGCGCGCGGTAGAACGCGAACGACTGCGAGATCGGCACGCGCTGGTCGCCGGCGTCGGTGAGGATCAGCGTCGGCGTCTTCACGTCGGCTGCGTACGTGATCGGCGACTCCGCGCGGTATTTCGCGCGGCCTTCCGGCGTCCACGGCGTGACGCCGCCCAAGAACACCGACGCGAACTCCTCGCTGATGTCAGCGAGCGTGGCCTGCTCGAACCAGTCGTTGACGGCCGCGCCGCTGAGCGCCGCGCGCCAGAACGTCGCGTGGCCGATCAGCCAACTCGTTTGCAAGCCGCCGCCCGACCAGCCCGACACGCCGATGCGCGCGGGGTCGACGATGCCCAGCTTCTTCACCGCCTCGACGCCGGCGAGGTTGTCGCGGCCGGGGCCGCTGGTGACGGGGCCGACGATTGCTTGCAAGAACGCGTCGCCGGAATTGTCGCTGCCGCGATAATTCGGCTGCAGCACGAGATACCCGTGCGCGGCGAGCATCTGCGCGAGCGAGTTGAACGCGCTCGTGGACGTCGCGACGGGGCCGCCGTGGATGTAGAGCACCAGCGGATACTGCTTGCCCGCGGTGTAGTTCGTGGGGTACGTCAGCACGCCGTTGACCGGCAGGCCGTCCGACGTCCAGTCCACGCGCTCCGAGCGCGCGATCGCGTACCCGCGCGCCCAGGCATTCTCGTCGGTGAGCGCGACCGGCTTGGCGTTGCGGCGCATGACGTAGATTTCACCCGGGCGGTTTTGCGTCCGCCCAACGAACGCGATCGTGCCGTCTTTGGCGACCGTTGCGTCTTCGCCGAAGTCGACGTCGCCGAGGTCGTAGCGCACGGGCGCTCCGCCGTCGGCTTGCATGCGCCAGAGGTACGTGCGCACGCCGTCGGTTGCGCCGATCAGCAGCGTGCGGTCGTCGAGCCAGTCGTTCCAGTGCACGTTGCGGTCGAGCGCGACGGTGTTCGCGACGTCGCCGCCGTCGCTCGCGCGGCGCACCATCAGATCGCTGTGCAAATACAGCGAACCGTGGCGCGGCACGGAGATCGCCAAGCGCGTGCCGTCGGGCGACAGCGCGCCGCCGCCGTCGACCGTGCCGGCGCGCAGCGGGCGCACGGCGCCGGTTGCGACGTCCACCAGCACGGTGTGCGCTTTGGTGAAGTGCGCGAAGATCGCATCGGGTTGCTGCGTCAGCGCGATCGTCTTCGCATCCGGGAACCAGTCGATGCGGCCGCTGTCGCTCGCGGGGCCGTGCGTGATCTGGCGGGGGTTGTTGCCGTCGGCGTCGACGGTCCACAGATGCGACGCGCGCCCGGGTGCGCGGGTGAGATAATGCTCGTCGGTGACGGTGAACGCTTCCACGTAGCCCTTCGGCGTGGGCGACGGCGAGGGCGTCGGCTTCGGCGTCGGTGCTGATGACGGTGCGGGCGCGGCTGATGCACCGGGCGCCGGCGACGGCGACGGTTTTGCTGCGCCGGCCGGCGGATCGCGCAGAACGTACGCGAGCGCGCGGCCGTCCGGGCGCCATGCGACGCCGGAAATCGCGCCGTTCGCGTGCGAGACGCGCTTGGCGTCGCCGCCGTCGAGCGGCAGCACGTAGATCTCCGGCGGCTGGTCCTTGGCGGGTGCCGCGAGGAAGGCGATGCGCGTGCCGTCGGGCGACCACGTGGGGTTCCCGACGTCGTCGCGGTCCTGCGTGAGCACGCGGCGCGCGCCGCTCGCGACGTCGACGAGCACGAGCTCCGTCTTTTCGACGTCCGCTTTGTAGTCGCCGACGCCGCGCACGTACACGACGCGCTTGCCGTCGGGCGAGATTTGCGGCTCGCGCGCGCTCACCGCCGATCGCAGCGCTTCGAGCGACAGCGATTTCAACGCGATGGAAAGCGGCGCGCTGGCGGATGCGGGTGCGGGTGCCGTTGCGGCCGGGGTCGGAGACGCGGCGGCGACAACCGCGGCGACGATCGTTGCAATCATCAGAAGTGCTTTACGAACCAATCGATCCAGAGATGCGTGCGCTCCTCGCGGTGGAGCGGGTCGCTGGGGTTATGACCGTTCACCGGGAAGACGATCATCTCGACCGCCGTCCCCGTGGCACGGACCGCGTGGTAGAATTCATAGGAGAGCGGCGTCGGGACGCGCTGGTCCCCGGCGTCGGTGAGGATGAGCGTGGGCGTCTTCACGTTGGCGGCATACGTCAGCGGCGATTCGGCGTCGTACAGCGCGCGCATCTTTTCGCTGGTCCACGGCGACGGGCCGATGAACGACGGCGAGAAGTCTTGCGCGTCGGTCATGTCGGCGTAGCCGGTCCAGTCGTTGACCGCTGCGCCCGACATCGCGGCGCGCCAGCGGTGATCTTGCGTGATCACCCACGACGTCAGCAGGCCGCCTTCGCTCCAACCGGACACGCCGATGCGCGCGGCATCGACGATGCCCAGCTTCTGCACCGCATCGACGCCGTCGAGCACGTCGCGGCCCGGCGCGCTGGTAATGTGCGGCACGGTCGCCATCGCAAAGCGGTGGCCGAGATTGTCGCTGCCGCGATAGTTCGGCTGAAACACCAGCCACCCGTGCGCGGCCATCAGCTGCGCGAGCGAGCTGAAGCCTTCGAGCGACGTGGCCGTGGGGCCGCCGTGGATCAGCACCATGAGCGGATAGCGTTTGCCGCGGGCGACGCCGCCGGGCGGCTCGGTGAGCACGCCGTTCACCGGGAAGCCGTCGGCACTGCGCCACGTCAGCGTGCGCGTGCGTCCCATCGTGTGCGCGGCGACGGCGGCGTTGACGTGCGTGAGGCGCTGCGGTTTCGCGGCGGCACCCGCACCGTCGTGAAGGACGTACAACTCGGGCGGCTGCGCGGGCGTGACGCCGACGAACGCGAGCGTGCCGTCGCGCGCGGCGGTGGCGCCGCCGTTGAGGTCGACGTCGCCCAGCGGGAGCGCGCGCGGCGTGCCGTCCCGTTCGAGCACGAAGAGGCGGTCGCGCGTGGCGTCGTTCGCGCCCACGACGACGCGATCGTTCGGCGCGAAGATGCCGAACTGCACGTTGCGGTCGAGCCGCGCGGATAGGTCGCGCGCGCCGCTGCCGTCGGGGTTCGCGACGAAGAGTTCGGACTGCGCGAACGCCTGCGGGTGCTCGGCGCTGTAGATCAGGCGTTTGCCGTCGGATGAGAGCGCCGGCTCGGCGCTGCTGCGGGCGCGCGCGACGTCGCGCACGCGGCCGTCCGCGAGGTCGACCGCGACGATCGTGCGCGCGCGGTAGTGGTTCGTCGACGCGCTCGGCGTGCGCGTGACGTACACGCGGCGGCCGTCCGGCGCGAACGCAGGTTCGCCGTCCAGCGACCACGTGCCGCGCGTGACGCGGCGCGCGTTCTTGCCGTCGGCGCCGATCGTCCACAGGTGCGCCGGCGCGCGGTTGGCGCGCGACGTCCAGGCGTTGTCGGTAACCTCGAACCAGTCGTCGTGTTCTTTGATGCGCTTGGCGTCCGGCGACTCGTCGCGCGCGACGAACGCGAACGCGCGGCCGTCGGGCCGCCAGGCGAACGACTCAACGCCTTTCTTGGCGTCGGTGATGCGCGCCGGCTCGCCGCCGTCCAGGCGCAGCACGTAGAGCTGCGGCGACGGCTCGTCCTTATCGTCGGGGTCTTTGGGCGGTGTGGCGATGAACGCGAGCCGGTCGCCCGCGGGCGACCAGCGTGCGTTGCTCACGTCGTCGCGTTCGCGCACGAGCGTGCGCGCCGCGCCGGTGCGCGCGTCGACGAGCACGAGCTCGTTGCGATACCGGTTCTTCGCGAAGTCGGGCCGGCGCAGGACGAGCGCGACGCGCTTGCCGTCGGGCGCGATCTGCGGGTCGAGCAGGCTGACGAGCGCGCGCAGGTCCCGCTCCGCCAGGACCCGCTGGGCCGATGGCGGCGGGTTCGGTTGGGCGGCGGCGCCCGGGCCGCACGGCTGCGGGTCCGGCGGTCACGAGCACTGCTGCGGCGGCGGTTGCAAGGATACGACGCAAACGAAAGAGCCTCCCGAAGGACCTCCGAAGGAATTGCGAGACCATTTTGCGCGCATGGTACGATGGGGCCTGCGGGACGTAGCTCAGCTTGGTAGAGCGCTTGCTTTGGGAGCAAGAAGTCGCAGGTTCAAATCCTGTCGTCCCGACCAGTCTTCTCCCAACGTGGGGGAGACGCGTCGCATCCTTGCGACGCCCTTCGCCGGGCGCCCGTGGTCTAACGGATAAGGCATCCGCCTTCTAAGCGGAACGATGGGGGTTCGATTCCCTCCGGGCGCGCCACGCCTTCGACCGTGCCATGATGCTGGCACGTCGGTGCGATACTGCTCCATTGGCTCGTATGAGACGGTGCGGGCGGTGTTTTTTAGAGCAAGATGCATTCGCGAATTTCGGCGTTTCGCGATCAGCGTACCGGACGCATCCACACGATTTGCCAGTCTGCCGCCGCGGCTACTTCACACGTATTATTGGGCGAAAAATCTCGCAATGTATAACGCTGTGCAAGCGCGAGCGAATGAAGACGTTCGTGCCCGCAACCAGCGATTTCATCGCGGACTATCTTGTAGAGTCATCCGTGCGTTGACTGCGGTGAATTCTCGATCCGCTCTTGAGGAGTTCGATCATGTCGATGGCCGAAAGCGAAAAGACGTCAGTACTCTGGTCAGCGATGCGGGCGTCGCTCGCGTGGTTCATGTAGAGAAGTCGCAAATGCGTGGTTCGGTGCGCGAATTGCCACCGGCGGCGTACCGCAACGTAGCCGTGGTATTGGAAAGACCGATGGAAGCAGGCTAAGTGCTCCTCGAATTGGACGTAAGAGGGTTTGACGTGCTCCGTGTCCGACTCGTACGCGGTCGTCGTCGTGGTGACTGTAGCTCAGTTGGTCAGAGCGCCGGGCTGTGACTTCCGAGAGGTCGCGGGTTCGACTCCCCGTCAGTCACCCACTTCCGCCGGCTCCGCGTCCGCAGAACGCGGAGCCGTTCGCTTTTCGGCAGCCATAGACACGGCAGGCGACGTAGCGAAAGCCGACGGAACGAGGCCGGACGATGTCGAATGCCGCCGCATGCTCGCGCCTGTAGCTCAGCCGGTAGAGCAGTGGCCTTTTAAGCCATTGGTCGTGGGTTCGAGTCCCACCGGGCGCACCATCGCTCGCTTGGAGCCGCTTGACGAAGCGGCTCCAAGCGGGTAACCTTCTGATCGTCGCACCGCTAGCTCAATGGTAGAGCAGTTGACTCTTAATCAATTGGTTGAAGGTTCGAGTCCTTCGCGGTGCACCATGAACCGGACGGCCCGTCGCAAGACCGGGCCGTCTGCGCATTCTAGGAAGCGTCGCCGTGGAGAGCGCCTGCCCGGCCGGCGATCGCGGCCAGAAGCGCGGACGCCGCGCGAGCGCGGTGGCTCACGCAGTTCTTCTCGGCCGCGTCGAGTTGGGCAAACGTCCGGCCCGCCGGCGGATAGACGAACACCGGGTCGAACGAGAACCCGAGTTCGCCGCGCTCCTCCGGCGCGATCTCGCCGTCGACGTGCGCCATCACGCCGACCTCGCGCCCGCCGGGGTCGATGAAATGTAGCGCGCACACGAACCGCGCACGGCGGTTCACCGCGCCGGTTGCAGCCAGCTCCCGCAGCAGCATGCTCCGCCGCTCGCTCCACGCCGCGTCCGCACCGCCGTAGTACGCCGTCAGCACCCCGGGCCGCCCCCCGAGCGCAGCCACCTCGAGCCCGGAGTCGTCCGCGAGCACGCTGCCCGCGACGCCAGCCGCCCGCAGCTGCCCCCGCAGCGCCCGCGCCTTGAGCGCCGCGTTGTCCGCGTACGAGTTGTCGCCCTCGACCGGATCCGCGTACGCCGCGAACGTCGCCAGCGCGAACGGCGCGCCCGCGAACACCGCCTCGAGCTCGCGCAGCTTGCCGGCGTTCTTCGTCGCCACGTACACCGTCATCGCCGCCGCGACCGCCGCGCTACGACTCGTCCAGCCGCAGCACCGCCATGAACGCTTCCTGCGGCAGGTCGACGCGGCCCACGCGCTTCATGCGCTCCTTGCCGACCTTCTGCTTCTCCAGCAGCTTGCGTTTGCGCGTGATGTCGCCGCCGTAGCACTTCGCGAGCACGTTCTTGCGCATCGCGCTCACCGTTTCGCGCGCGACGACCTTACCGCCGATCACCGCCTGGATCGGCACGTCGAACATCTGGCGCGGGATCAGCTCCTTGAGCTTCTCCACCAGCGCGCGCCCGCGCGACGGCGCTTTCTCGCGCGCCACGATGAACGACAGCGCGTCGACCGGCTCCGCGTTGAGCAGGATCTCCAGCTTGACGAGGTCGCCCTCGCGGTAGCCGATCACCTCGTAGTCCAGCGACGCGTAGCCTTTGGTGCGCGACTTGAGCTGGTCGAAGTAGTCCACGATCACTTCGATCAGCGGCATCTCGTAGCTGAGGATCACGCGCCCGTCCACGAGATATTCCATGTTCGAAAGCATCCCGCGCCGGTTCTGCGTCAGCTCCATGATCGCGCCCACGTACTCCGGCGGCGTGATCACCGTCGCCTTGACGTACGGCTCTTCCATCAGCGAGATCTTGTCGCGCGCCGGGAGCTTCGCCGGGTTGTCGATGTTCTCGACCGTCCCGTCCGTGAGCGTCACGCGGAACACGACCGACGGCGACGTCGCGATCAGGTCGAGGTTGTAGTTGCGCTCGAGCCGCTCTTGCACGATCTCCATGTGCAGCAGACCCAAGAAACCGCAGCGAAAACCGAACCCCAGCGCGATCGACGACTCCGGCTCGAAGTGCAGCGCGGAGTCGTTGAGGGACAGCTTCTCCAGCGCGTCGCGCAGCTCCGACACCTCGACGCCTTCGTTGGGATACAGCCCGCAGTACACCATCGGCACGATGGGCTTGTAGCCCGGGAGCGCGACGGCGGCGGGATCGTCGGCGAGCGTGATGGTGTCGCCCACGTCCATGTCGCCCAGCGACTTGATGTTCGCGATCACGTAACCCACGTTGCCGACCGCGAGCGACTCGGTTTTGCGCATTTCGGGCTTGAACACGCCGACCTCGGTGGCTTCGTACACCCGGCGGTGCGCCATCGACATGAACCGCGAGCCCGCCTTGAGCTCGCCGTCGACGATCCGGATGTAGGCGACCACGCCACGGTACGTGTCGAACTGCGCGTCGAACACCAGCCCGCGGAGCTTGTCGTTCGAGCCGCGCGGCGGCGGGACGCGGTGCACGATGGCCTCGAGGATCTCCTCGATCCCGATGCCTTCCTTGGCTGACGCGGGGATCGCGTCGGAGCCCTCGATCACGAGCAGCTCTTCGATCTCGTGCTTCACGCGCTCGACGTCGGCGGCCGGCAAATCGATCTTGTTGATGACCGGGATGATCGTCAGATCCTGCGCCAGCGCCAAGTGGTAATTGGCGAGCGTCTGCGCCTCGATGCCCTGCGCGGCGTCGATCACCAGCAGCGCGCCTTCGCACGCCGCCAGCGAGCGCGACACTTCCGACGAGAAGTCGACGTGGCCCGGCGTGTCGATGAAGTTCAGCTCGTACGTCTGCCCGTCGCGCGCCGTATAGGTCAGCGTCACGGGGTGCATCTTGATCGTGATCCCGCGCTCGCGCTCGAGGTCCATCGCGTCGAGCAGCTGCTCTTCCATCTCGCGGTGCTGCACGGTTTTGGTGAACTCGAGCAGGCGGTCCGACAGCGTCGTCTTGCCGTGGTCGATGTGGGCGATGATGCAGAAGTTCCGCACGTGGGCGGGACCGCTGGTCGCCACGGCCGATTCGCGCTGGATCACGAGCGCGTCAGTAGATGAAGCAGCTGGTGTAGTGCTGCGGGGTCACGATCTGATTGAGCACCAGCACGAGCACGAAGAACACGACCATGAACGACAGGTCGAGCCCCGCGACGGGCGGGATGATGCGGCGCACCGGCAGCAGCACGGGCTCGACCGCCATCGCGAGGTAGTCGCTCCACCGGCCGCGCAGGCTGGGCACCCACGACAGCACGGCGTACACGATCAGCAGCAGCAGGTACAGCTTGAAGATGGTCTCGACGATTCCCCAGATGGCGCACATAGCGACCCTTATACGCCCGGCGGGTCCGGAAGTGTCGCAAGCACGTTCTCCGGAACGCCGTTGAGGAACGGCAGCGGGTCGATCGGCTGGCCTTCATACATCAGCTGGTAGTGCAGGTGCGGGCCGGTCGACGAGCCGCTCGAACCGCTCAGCGCGATGAGCTGCCCCTTCGTCACCCGCTGGCCCGCGCTCACCGTCGCGCGCGACAAGTGCGCGTACCAGGTGTGGTAACCGTTGCCGTGATCGATGTCCACCTTCATCCCGAAGCCGCCGTCCCAGCTCGCGCTGGCGACGGTGCCGGCCGCGGTCGCGTGCACCGGCGTGCCGTAGTTCGCTTCGAGGTCGAGGCCCTTGTGGAACTCGGGCCAGGGATTGGTGCGCCAGCCGAACGACGCCGCGATGCCGCCGCCGACGGGGTTGAGCGACGGGATCGCCGCCAAGAGCCGCTCGTGCGCGATCGACGCCATGCGGCGCAGGTTGAGCACGCGCATCGCTACGCGCTGCAGGCGCTGCGCGTCGTCACGCGTCGCCTCCGACGCGCGCGTGAGCTCGCGCAGCCGGGATTGCACGGCGCCGAAATCCGCCGGCACCGCACCGCTCGGCGGCGTGACAAGCGCGTGCTGCTTGCGGCCGCCGCGGTCCGCGCCGATGAGGCGCTTGATCTCGGCGTTCTCCTTCTGCACCGTGCGCAGTTGCGCCGCGAGCGCGTCGGCCTGCTTGTCGATCGCCTGCAGCTTCGTCTGCTGCTCCGCCGTCTGCGACTGCAGCGCGCGCACGTCGGCGGCGGCGACGTGCAGCTGATAGGTGTGGAAGCCGATCGCGCCCAGTGACGCGAGCACCATCAGCACGCCCACCAGCGCCAGGTGGCGGCGCGTGAACGCAATCTTGTACACGCTGTAGCCGTCCGGCGGGATGATCTTGAGCAGGAACGTCTTGCGCGCGTCCTTCACGTCGCGACGGCCCGCGCTTTGGCGATGGCGGCCAGCTCTTCGTCCGACGAGTCGGCGGCGGGCTTGAATCCGGCGACGGCCTTGCCGTACGTGCGCGTCTCCTCGCGTGAGTAGATGCTGCTCAGCACCACGCCGTCGCCGTCGCGGTTGAGCAGCGCCAGCGCGTACGACAAGTCGGAGCCGACGTCATCGAACGAGTTGTAGCGCACGAAGCCGACCCGAGGGACCTCGCTGCGCGCGATCTTCTCGAGCGCGTCGACGCGGCGCGCAGCGGCTTCCTGCGCACTCGCGACCGCCGCGGTGTCGCGTTCGAGCACGGCGAGCCGGTCGGTGGCGCGGCTCGCGCCGCCTCCGAGGAGTCCGTCATGGGCGTCGACCGTGGTGCTGAGCTGGCGTAAGCGCGGTGCCGCGACGAGCAGGTGGTACCCGGCCGTCACGACGAGCGCGCTGACCAACCCGGCGAGCACGGCCGTTATCAAGAGATTCTGCATACAAAAGAAAGGCCAGGACGAGGGCCAGGTGGTTCGCGGCACACGGGATGGCCCGCTTACCGTTGCTCCCTTCCGGGCCTGGCGGGGTTCACGGAATACCGTTGCGCGAGGCCCAAACCCTCGTCGAGGCTCGCCTATGATAGCGGTCTAGGGCGATTTCGTGAAGTCCTTGGGGATCGCGAACAGACCGGTATCGGTCTGCGTGAGCGTCTTGAGGTTGCCGCGCTCGGTCAGGAACCCGACCGTCCCGGCACCCGGGCTCGCCGCCGGCGCCGGCGTCGAAGCGCCGCTCGCGCCCGCCGCGAACGTGACCAGCGAGTACAGCGCGAGCCGGTTCGCGGGCGGCGTCGGCCCGCTGCGGCGCATCGTGAAGGTGGGCCGGCAGCCGCCCGACGGCGGGGCGGCGACCACGGCGTCCGCAGTCTCCGGCACGGGGCGGCGGCGGATCGGGCACGACGTCACCGCCGGCCGGCTGAGCGGCGCGACGTACTCGACGTTCTCCATCGCCGCGCTGCCGTCGCGGCAGCTTCCGGTCGATTGAGTCGTCGCGAAGCTGACGGTGGAGTCATAGCCCGTCGTCGACTGGTTCTCCATGCGCAGGGCTCCCAGCGCCCGGGTCGTCGACGTGAGCGTGGCGACCGCCGTCCCCGGCTGCTGCGGATCGGCCGGCGCGGGCCCGCGGCCGCGGCGCGGCACGGGCGCCGGCGCCGGCGCGTCGGCCGGCTCCGCGTTGGGGTCGTACACGGTATACGTCTTCTTCGCCAAGTCCAGGCGCACGACTTGGCCGATGTCGCACTTGCGGATGGTGGCGGTCTGCGCCGTGACGTCCTCGACGCGCTCCCAGCCGTTGAGGTACGCGTAGCGCATGAGATGGGGCTGCAGGAAGCCGCGCGCGAGCGCGGCGAGCGCGCCGAACTGCGCGCCCAGCGACTGCTGCACGGCGTTTTCCATCGCGTTGGACATCATGTCGCCGGCGACCGCGCCGGCTACCCCGCCCGCGCCGCCTCCGCCCGCGATGGCGCCGGCGATCGCACCGATGCTGATCCCACGCTTCTTCGGCGCGGGGGTCGGCGACGCGGCGGCGGCCTGCGCGTTGAGGGCCGCGAGGTCCGCTTGGAAGTTCCCGGGCGGCGGCGGCGTGGCGTTGACGACGACGCGCACGATCTCGTCGTAGGCGAGCCCGGGCGGCGGCGCCGCGGACGGCGCAGCGGGCACGGTCAGCGCGAAAAACGCGACGGCGGCGGTCGCGCGAAGGAGCGAGCGAAGCAGCATACCGCGCATTTCGTCCGGCGGAGCCGCACGGGCCTGCCGCGAACGGTGCACGCATGCGCATCGTGCTCGCGGTCATCGCCGTGCTCACCGCGAATGCGGCCGCGTTGGGCACCGCGGCCGCCGTCACGCCCGGCTTCACCGACGCGATCTGCCCCGAAGGCACGCACTACGTGCTGCAGGTCGGCAAGCTGCGCATCGACGATCCGCCCGAGCGGATTTACGCCGCCGCGAACGCAGCGTCCAAAGCATACGCGACGTGCTCGACGCAGAAGCTCGCCTACGGCTTTCGCGAGGCGCAGCACTACGCCGACGTGCGCAGCGCGCAGTTCGGCGTCGTCGCCGCCCGCGCGCTGATCGCGCTGCGGCGGTACGACGAGGCGCGCGCGGAGCTGGTGCGCGATCGTGCGCTGGCGCAGAACGTCGCCGACTGGATAACGGAGACCGAAGCGTACAACAGTGCGGACGTGAACGGCCACGAGGTCACGATCGCGAGCGACCACCGGCCCTCGATGTATCGCGCCTCGGCGCGCGAGATCGTGGCCTCGGCCGACCAGGCGCTGTCGGAGGTGGAGCGCCTCACCGAGGCCCCGCGCCGCCAGGCGACCCGCCCGTCGCCGGCCCCGGCACCCTCCCCGTAGCGCCCTGACGGAACGCGGCCGGGGGTCGCGAACGTAGAGGCTACGATGAAGTCCGTATTCTCGCGTAGCTGCGCCGCCGTCCTGAGCGCGGCGCTCCTGGGTTCGCTCCCGCAGGCCTCCGCCGCCACGCCGGCCGCGGCCGTGCTCCCCGTCGACTGGTCGCTGTCGCCGGCCAAGATCGCGTCGTCGTGCGCGACCTCGATCGGCGCGCTGAGGCGCAAGGTCGACGGGATCGCGCGGTCGCGCGGCAGCCGCACGTTCGCGAGCGTCGTGCTGCCGCTGGAGAACGCCTCCTCGGACTTCAACGACGAGCTCGCGGCACAGGGCTTCCTCTACAATGTCTCCACCGACGCCAAGGTCCGCAAGGCGTCGCTGAAATGCTCGACCGACTCGGGCAACGTCCTCAGCGAGATCGCCGCGCGGCCCGACCTGTACCGCGCGCTCGCCCACGCGCAGGCGAGCGGCACCGCGCAGGGCGCCCCGCAGCTCAAGCTCACCCAGCTGTGGCTGACGGCCGTCAAACGCAGCGGTGCGGGGTTGGCCGACGCGCAGCGGCGCGAGTTCGTGACGCTTCAACAGAAGCTCACCGACGAGCAGAACAAATACCAGGCGAACCTCGGCAACGACGAGACGACCATTGCGATCACCGCGGCACAGGTGCAATCGCTGCCCGCCGACTTCGTTGCCACGCTGAAAAAGACGGCGGATGGCGGCTACACCATCCCGGTCAATGAGTCCACCGTCGGGCCGTTTTTGCAGAATGAGAGCGACGCCGCGGCACGCAAGGCGTTCTACATCGCGTACAACAACCGCGGCGGCGACGCGAACGTGAAGCTGCTCGACGACGCGATCGCGCTCCGCGACCGGCTCGCGCACCTCATCGGCTACCCGAACTGGGCCGCGTTCGTGCTCGCGGACAAGATGGCCGCCACGCCGCAGCGCGTCGAGAGCTTCCTCGCGCAGATCGACGCGGCGATCCTGCCCAAGGCGCGCCAGGAACGCGACGAGGACGCCGCGCTCAAGGGCGCCCCGCTGGATCAGTGGGATCAAACCTACTACGAGAACCAATTGCGCAAGACGAAGTACGCCGTCGACCAGAACGAGATCAAGCAGTACTTCCCCGTGCAGAAAGTCGTCGACAGCGTGCTCGGTATCTACCAAGGGCTGCTCGGCGTGAAGTTCACCCGCGTCGACGTGCCCGTGTGGCACGCGCTCGTGCAGGCGTACGACGTGCACGACGCCGCGTCGGGCAAGGCGCTGGGCCGGTTCTACCTCGACCTGTTCCCGCGGCCCGGCAAGTACGACCACTTCGCGAACTTCCCGATCATCCCGCGCCGCGTGCTCCCCGACGGCACGATCCGCCTGGCGGAGAGCGCGATCATCGGCAACTGGCCGCAGCCCGCCCCGGGCAAGTCGGCGCTGCTCACGCAGGGCGACGTCGAGACGTTCTTCCACGAGTTCGGCCACAACATGGCGGCGGTGCTGGCGAACGAGCCGTACGAGACGCTCACCAACGGCTTCCGCCAAGACTTCGTCGAAGCGCCCTCGCAGATGCTCGAGAACTGGGCGTGGGATCCGGGCATCCTCAAGCGCGTCAGCGCAAACGTGACGACGGGCCAACCGCTGCCGGACGAGATGATCAAGAAGATGATCGCCGCGCGCTACGTCCACTACGCGCTGATGACGACGCAGCAGATCCTCTACGCGACCGTGGACATGAAGTACCACACCGCGAAGCCGCCGGTCGACACGACGGCCGTGTGGAAGGCGACGGTCAGTGAGACCACGCCCAACGGGTTCATCGACGGCACGCACCCGCAGTCGGAGTTCGGCCACCTGATGGGCGGCTACGACGCGGGCTATTACGGCTATCTCTGGTCGAAAGTCTACGCGCAGGACATGTTCTCGCGCTTCAAGGCGCAAGGCCTCACCAACCCGGTCGCGGGCGCGGCGTACCGCAACGACATCCTCGCGCCGGCGCGGCTCCAAGAGCCGGATCAGGAGGTCCGCACCTTCCTCGGCCGGCCCATGAACCCCAACGCGTTCTACCAAGAGTTGGGGATCACGCCGCCGCCGGCGCAGCACTAGCGATTCGCGTCTCCGCGGGGGTCGTGCCGGCGCTGCGCTGGAGAAACCTGCGCCTCACGCGCGGTTCCGGCGGCATGCAACGCATGCGACGGCCCACTGCGGCGCGCCCGCCGCGTGCATAGCGCGCCGGCGTAGCATGCTTTAGCAGGATATTACTATAGCGGGCTACGAATAGACGAGGAAACCGGGTGTAGGCGACACCGTTCGGCTCTGGAGGCTGAACAATCGTGTACCGCCCATCTCTCTGCCGGATCGACCGCGATGCCGCGCGCTGATCCGTCGCGCTCCGACTACTGCGCCTCGCGGCACCTGTTGCGCAATCTCGACGATGCGAGCGAGCTGCGCCGCAATCCGCTGGTGCGCGACTATTTCCATACCGTGGTCTCCGGGTCACCCCGCCGCGACATCGCGGAGCGCGCTGCGCTCGAACGCATCCGCGACGACGTGCGGGCATCGCTGGCACGCTGCGGTCACTTCGCCGGCGGCCGCGATCATGTCGCGCTGGGGCGCATCCACGGCGCGCTGCTGCGCTGCGACATCGACGACCAGCCGGCGCCCGCCGTCGCGGCGGAGCTCGGACTCTCCGAACGACAGTTGCGCCGCGAGCGCCGCGTAGCACACGGCGCGTTCGCGCGCGCGTTTCGCACCCGTCACCCCGGCTCGCCGGTTCCGGCGACGGTGTGCGACGTCGCGACGCTTCGGCTCGCAGAAGCCGTCGAGCTGCACGAGCTCGGCCAAAACCTGCTCGCGCAACGCGAATTCGCGTCGATCGCCGCCAACGTGCCGGCGCCGGAGCGGCGCATCGAGGCGCTCTGTGTCGCCGCTGAAGCCGAGATCGACGGACTGCGACACCAGGCGGCGGCCGCGCATCTTGCTGATGCGCGCGCCGTCATGATGCGGCATGCGCGTGAGCTCGATGATGATGCGCTGTGCGGTGCGGAGGAGCACGTCGACTTCGTCGCGTGGATGATGCGGTGGCAGACTGCCGTCTCCGCCGGCCTGGGCACCCAGCCGCCGTTGGCGTACGCCCCACGCGCCGACGACCGTGCGCGCTCCGAACGACGCCGTGCGCTCTTCGTGCGTGCCGCGGCCGAATATGCGAAGCACCGGATGGAGGTCGGCGACTTCGCCCTTGCCCTCGGCGCGGTGCAACGCGCGCGCGACGTCCAGGTCACATTGCATCCGGCGCGGACGAAGGAGCGGCTCGCCGTGTTGATGGCCGAGGCACAGCTGTACTCGCTGCGCGCTCCGCGCGGCGCAGCCCGCGACCGTTACAGCGACATCGAGCAGCGAGCGGCCGCGTGCGGGCACGTTCGCGTGCTCCTCGCTTCACGGTCGGAACGCGTCGTCGCCGGGACGGTTGCCGGCGAGCAAGCCGTGGGACGCGTCTTCAACGACCTCCTCGCACCCTTCGGGGCCATCGAGCGGCGCACGATGGTGCGGACCTTCGCCTGGGTCGCACGGCTGGTCGCGGAGTGTGAGTCGAATCCGCGCGACGCCGTCATCAGCGCGCGCTTGGTCGAAGAGTTGGTGCCACCGCGCGGCGTGAACGCATTGGGCGCGCGCTGCGTTCGTGCCAGCGTTGCGATCGACGCCCGCCGCTTCGACGTCGCGCGCGAGATCGCGCAGTCCGTCTACGCCGACGCGGAACACGTGGGGAACGGCCGCTTGCGGGGTGCCGCAGCGCGCAACCTCGCGGCATGCGCGCTGGGGTCGCGCCGGCGCGCAGAGGCCCAGCGTTACATACGCGAGGCCCTCACGCTGACCGAACGATTCGGTTCGCAGGAGGCGCTCGACCGTACCAACGTGCTGGCACGACGTCTCGACATCGCGTGAACGGTGCGGTGCGCTCGTACCTTTCGGCCACGTTGACGCCCAACACAGCACGGTAACAAGTCGGACGCAACGTCGTGCGCGTACCCCGCGACGATGGTGCACGACATGCGACACTTCTTCATTCTCATGGCCGGCCTCGCATTGGCCGGCGGTTGCGGCGGCAGCGGTTCGCCGACCGCACCGGTCGCCGTGCCGCCGCCGCCGACACCGGCGCCGACGGCGCCGCCGGCAGGCCCGCTGAGCGTCTCGCGCAACGCGTTCGCGTTCACGGCGCAGGGGCAGTCAGCAACCGTCGACGTCAGCGAGCCCGGATATTCGGGCACGATCGGGTTCGACGGCGCGTGCGCGGCAATCGCCGCGGTGACGCCCGCCGTGCTGCAGACCGCGCCGGCGACGTTCACGATCACCGCGCAAAGCGCCGGCTCGTGCACGCTGGCGTTCGTCGACCGTTTCGGGCAGCGCGCGCCGGTCGCGGTCGGCGTGACGCTGACCCAGGGGACCATCAAGTGAGCGCGCGCCAACCGGCGGCCGCCGTGCTGGCGCTGCTCGCTGCGACGGGCTGCGCGAGCGGCGCGCGCACGGTGCCCGAGCACCAGAACGCGTCCTCCGCTGCCGCGGCGCGCGCTCGGGTGAGCTTCACGCTGCGCTGGCCGGATCGTTCGTCGCGCTCCGCGCGCCGGCCGCATTTCGTGTCGCCGTCGACCGCGAGCATCGTGATCGAGGTAAACCCGGACGGGCCCACGCCGGGACCGGTTACGTTTGCGAACAACCCCGGCGTCGCGGGCGGAACATCGACCGTCGGCGTCGATGCGCCGGTCGGCCCCGACGTGTTCGTCATCTCGCTCTACGATGCGCCGCAGACACCTGGCGAGACCGGCGCGACGGGCAACGAACTGGGACGCGTTCGCGTCGCGCAGACGATCGTTGCGAACACGCTCAACACCTTGAACGCGACGGTGATCGGCACCGTCGCCGGCGTGCGCATCGGTCCGATGGCGAACCAGCCGAACGTGCTCGCGCAAACCGGCGATCCGGGCGCGTACGAGCTGGTCGGGCGCGCGCCGGCGACGTTCACCGTCGCTCCGCTCGACGCGGGCGGCAACGTGATCGTGCAGCCCGACGCGCCCGTCGCCATCGCACTGGGGCCGAACCCGCGCGCGACGGGTGTCCTGAGCGTGACGCCGGTAAGCGGCACGACGGACCGGTTCACGGTGCAGGCCGTCGCGCCGAATACGACGACGTATCCGACGTCGCTCGTCGCGACCGCGGTCGATGCTGCAGGCGGTCTCGCTTCGTCGACGGTCCTCGTCGACGTTACCAGCGCCGTGTACGTCGCGTACGCGAACGGCGGCACGCCGGCTGTCGCGCGCTTCGACCCGCGCGGCGCGCTGGTCGCGTTACCGGCGGGCGCGTTCGCCGGACTGCAAAACCCGGTCGCACTCGCGTACGATCCCGCCGACCGCGCGATCTTCGTCGCAGATGCCGCGCTCGGCGAAGTGCTCGCATTCGACGAGGACGGCGCGCCGCTCGCAGCGTTCGTGCCGCGCGCGGTTGCCGGCGTCAACGGCGTCGCGTACGATCCCCACAACGGCGACATCTATGCGTCCGGCACGGCGGGCGTGTCGGTGTTCGCGCCCAACGGCGGCACGCCGAACGGGACGGCGCCACCGGCGTTCCCCGCCGCGAACGCGCACGGGATCGCGTTCGTCGCCGCGTCGCCGGGCGGGCCGCTGAACCGCATCGCCGTCGGCAACGCCGCAACGTCTCCCGCCCTTGCGTTCTTCTCCGAGAACGGCGCCGCGCTCGGCTCGAAGCCGCTCGCCGCCGCGCCATCCGCGCTCGCGTACGCACCGCCCGTCAGCGCCGGCAGCGTCCCGCAGACTGCCGCTCAGCTCTACGTGACGAGTGCAAGCGGCGTCGCGGCGCTCGATGCGTTCGGCGTGCCGGTCGCCGCGCTCGCTGACGCCGGCGGACCGTTCGGGATCGCCGTCGACCCGAACCGCGGCGCGCCGCAGGTCGCCGAGCGCTCTGCCGGCGCCCTTACCGCCTATCTCGACGACCTCAGTGCGGTCGACGCGACGCACTCGTTCCCGACGCCGCCGGCGCTCGGTTTCACCAACCCCCAAGGAGTTTGCGATGTCTTCTAGGCTCTGCGCGGCGCTGCTGCTCGCGCTCTCGTTCGGCGCCCTCAGCGGTACGGGCGACGCGCGCGCGCCGCGCCGCACCGCGTCCGTGCCCGCGCTTCCCGTGTCGCACGGCGTCGCGTTCATGGGCCACCTGCTCGACGGGCGGACGGCGACGGTATACGCGGACGGCAACGTGACGATCGCGCCCGCGCGTGCCACGGCGGGGGCGGCGGCACGCGGCCGCGTGCCTTCGGTGCTGCGCCCTGCGGCGGCGGTGCATACGCACGTCTCCACCGCGCGCTACGGCCCCCTCGAGGGCGACGTGCCGGCCGCGACGCGGCAGCAGATCCTTTTCGACCTGCAGCACCCGCCGGTCGCGTACGTACCAGAACGCGTGATCGTCGCGTTCGCGCCGAACGTGACGATGCCACGCGACAGCGATGCGCTGACACCGGCGGCCGCGCGGTCGCTCCGTACCGCCGTGATGACGAAGCGCCGCGACGTCAGCGCGCACCCGTTCACCAACGATGCGCGCACGAACGCTGCGTTGTCGGCACTCGGCGTCGACCGCGCGGACCGCCTGTTCGGTCACGTCGACCGCGGCTCGCTCAGCGCACTGCGCACGCGCGCGGAAGGACGCGTCCACCGTTCGCTGGTTGCGTTCGACAATGCGTTCGTACTGCACGTCGGCGCCGCGTCCGTCACCGACGCCGTCCGCCGCCTGCGCAGGCTGCCGGGCGTCACCTATGCCGCGGCCGATCACGCGGTGAGCCCGATGATCGCGTCCCGTCACCCGGTCCCCGACGACACGCTGCGGGAGATCGCCGGCTTTCACCGCTCCCCGCGCACGTTCGGGCGCTCGGTGCGCTCGGCGTCACCCGGCGCGGCGATTCCAACGAATACTGCCGTGTCGCTCAACGTGCAGGCGATGCTCAACGCGCCCGGCGTCGACGCGGTCGCGGCGTTCGACGAGATCGGCGCGCGCTTCAACCAATTGCCGGGCACCGGCGAGATCATCACCAACGTCAGCTTGGGCGATGCCGACGACGCATCCGCCGGCGCCGACACCGCCGACCCGTGCAACGGCATCGTGACCTTCGCAGGCCCGACCACGCGCATCATCGGCGGCCAGCGATATCTCGACTGGCCGTCGATGCCGTTGATCCCCGTGTGGGTCGCCGACGCGAGCGGCAATTTGTCGCCGACGGCGGAGGTGTGCAACGTCGACCCGTTCCTCGGCGAGGTCGGGCTCGATTTCTCGGTGATGGCGCCGCTGCCCGACGGGCTGCAGCGGCCCGGAAACACCGCTCCGTTCGCGCTGGATCTGCTCGGCATCGCGCCGGGCGCGTCGTACCGCTGGGTCGCGCCGGGCAACAGCCGCGGCTACGTCGGCAACAGCGACGTCTTGGCCGCGATGATCGGCGCGGCGCGCCAGCAACCTGCACCCAACGTCATCACGGCGAGCATCGGGTTCGGCGCCGACGCATACGGGTTCCCGAGCCGCTACATGGAAGACGATCCGTTCGCGCAGAGCATCGTCGCGGGCATCGTCGCGTCGAACGTCGTCGTGTGCATCGCCGCCAACGACGGCACCCGGCTCTACACCACCGCGGCGGTCGGACCGTCCGGCGGCAGCGCGGCGACCAACACCGGGACGACGAGCACGACGAACGTGAGCGATCTCTATTACACCGCGGCGCCGTCCGTCATACCCGACAGCGGCGCGATCGACGTCGGCGCGACGACGCTGGACGACATCTTCTCGGCCAACCCGCAGGATCCGGCGATGGCCGCGCTCGCGAACGTGAAGACGTTCGCTGAAACGCGCTACAACGGCACCCTCGCGTTTTCGAGCGGCTTCGGAACGCGCGTGAACGTCTCCGCGCCGGGCGACAACATCTTCGCGCTGTTCCACCTGGGCGCCGACGCCGGCACCGTCGCGCTCGGGAACTCGGGCGGCACGTCGGCGTCCGCACCCGAAGTGGCCGCTGCGGCGGCCGTCGCGCTGCAGGTCGCCCGGTTGTCTGGACACCCGCTCACGAGCGCCGCGCAAGTGCGCGATCTGCTGGTCGCAACGGGCACCCCCGTCACGAACCCGCCGCAATCCGACGTGCAGCTCAACGTCGGCCCGCAGGTGAGCGTCCGCCGCGCCGTGGAGCAGCTGCTCGCGACGTCGGGCCATCCCGTTCAACCGGGGATCGCGCGCGTTGCCGTGCACGGCCGCCGCACGGGCAACATCGTCGCGACCTACAACGAGCGCACCGCGAACGACGGCCTCTATACGACGGCGCTCGATCCGTCCTACATCAAGCTCGACGGTCCGTTCGCGCGCACGACGCAGCCCCGCGTATCGTGGCCCGGCAGCGACACCGGCTCGGATCTCAACTCGTACCTCACGATCGCGCCGGACTGGGAAGGCGTACCCGCGAACGCCACGTATCGCCTGACCGTCGCCGGCCAGCCGTCGCGCGTCGTCGCGACGACGCCCTACATCAGGCTGCTGCCCGCGCAGCTGTTCGCGGCGGCCGGCGTTCCCCTGACGCCGGGTGCATCGCGAGCGATCGCGTTGACGTACCGCGCGTCCGTCGGATTGCACGCGGTCGCGGAGTCGACGTTCTCGCTCACGTTCGGTCCGCCGGCGACCAGCTCACGGCTCGTCCTAGCGCCGAAGGTCCCTCCGGTCTCGAGCGGATCGACCATCCCGGTGACCTACGATCTGCGCGGCTACCCGGCCGAAAAGCTTCGCGCACCGGTGCTCAACGTCTCGTTCCCCGGCATCGACGCGCTGCAGTTCGTCGGCATCGGGCTGTACCCGTACTATTCGATCCCGCTTTCGGCGCCGAACGGGACGGTGAACGTCCCGGTATCGGCGCTGGCGGGCGCCGGCACGTACACGATCTGGGTCGACCTGCAGCCGGGCAGGACGGAATTCCCGTCCGACATCAGCGACCTCGCGTTCACGCGGGTGGACGCCGGGACGGCGCGTCCACCCGCGCCGCTCCTGTCCTTGCCGCACGACCCCTCGGCCCCGCTGCACAGTCTGCAAGTGCCATACCGCTCGCCCTTCGTCGTGTCGTACGACGTTTCGCACGTCCCGGGTGCGTCCGGCGCGATCGTCGAGATCGCCGCGCCGCCGCCGTCGCCGGCGTTCGCCATCCTTGCCTCCGTCGGCCTCAACACGTTCCGCAACCCGAACGGGAGCGCGCCCGACGATGACGGCGTGATCACGGGCTCGATCTACCGCGTCCGCGCCGCCGGCGTGACCGGCTCGGTGACGATCGACCCCGTCACGGCGAACATCCCGCCGACGGCGACGGTGAACGTCCGCGTGCTGCCGGCAAACGCCACGGGTGCGATCTCCGAAGCGAGCGACGCCGGCACGATCGAATACCTCGGGATCACCAGCCTGGCCGGGCTCCCGCTCGCCTCGGTCTATCTGAACCCCAACGGCTCCGACGGTTATCTCGCGGAGTTCGGCGCCCTCGCTGGCGGGCCGGCGGTCACAGGGCTGGTCATTCTGGAACCCTTCGATCTGCAAGCCGGTGCGATCGGGCCGGTGCCGCTCGGCGTCATGTCGAACCTCGCCGTGGCGCTGTACCCGTTCGTGCAGGACGACACCGTCCTCGTGGGCAGCTCGTTGGACGGCGCGACCGCGGATTATGCCCGCGCATCGCCGCTCAGCGCAGGCTTCACGCGCTTCTCCTTTCCGCCGGGCAGCTTGCCGCCGAACGCGTTTGTGTGGACGGCGGCACCGAACTCAACGGCAACCCGCTCGGCGTATCTCGCGCAGGACCTGGCGACCGGCGATTTCGTCGCGACGCGGGGTGACGTGTCCACGGGAACCGGCTTCAACCCGAGCGTGGACCTGACCGCGGCGCTCGGGACGCTCGATCCGCATGCTCCGGCGACATTCGCCTACGATCCGGGGACGGATCGCGCCTACCTTCTCGGCGAGGACCAGACGCTGCCGTGCGACCAGCAATCGCCGCAGCTGATCACGGTGGACTTCGCCACCAGCGCGGTGACGTCGCGCACGTTGGGGATCCGCGGAGGCGATCCGTACGGCGGCGCGTACCAAATCGCGATCGATCCGGGGACGCACATCGCCGCGATCGCGACGGGCTGCCGGGCGACGAGCGACGGGAAGGACCGCGCCCAACTCACGCTGCTCGACCTCACGACGGGGACCACGACGCTCGCGTACGAGCACGCGCAACCGATGGAAACGACCTTTCACGGCCCGTTCATGCTCGGCGGCGACTCTCCCGTCGTCGGCATCGACACCGTCAATCACCTGATCTTGCAGCGTTCGATGTACTGCCCCGCGCTCATCGGAAATGTCGACGTGAACGCTCGCGTGTGTTTGAACGAGTACGATGAGTCGGGCCGGCTGGCGAAAACCATACCGGGATTGTTCTCCGACGGCGATATCGGCACGCCGTTTTTCGGCGTGGTCAACGGTTCGAACCGGACGGGCGCCGCCCTGGGCCAAGAAGACACGAACACGCAGTACATCGCGAGCAGGAGCGTGCAGCCTTACCGGTACTGATCGGTCGTGCGGAAGGCGCTCGGGCGCGTGTTGACGGCGCCCGAGCGTTTCCCAGATGCTATAGGCTCCAGAGGAGCGTGTACCCACCCGTGAACTGACCGTCGGAGTTGCTTGCATCAGCCGGGACGCTGCAATGCGTGCCACTGTTCGAGTCCGCGAAATGGAGTTGGTACGCATTCAGGCCAGTGCGCGTGACCGTGATGCTGAATGTGCACGCGCTGCTCGCATTGTTCGCGTCCGCGTACGCGATCGATCCTTGAACGAAATGGTAGATCGCCGGCGTGCTAGCCGTGAACCTTCCGAACCCAGTCGCCGGGTCGTAGCCCCCCGGTGCGACCGAGGGCGCGGGGACGGTGAAACCGCTGAACGACGGTGGTAGGGAACCCGACCGGACCATGGTCGCGCTGCCGTCGCCGTTTTGCACCCTGAAGTCCACGATGACGTTGGCGGACGCCTGTGCGGCCGTGCCGGCGAACGCGCCGGCGATCACGATCGCGCTCAGCGCGAGGAATGACGTGATTCGATTCATGCTTGTCTCTCCTGGATTGTGGTCGCTCGTACGGCCGCCGTCACTGCATCGTGAGGATCACGGTGAAGTCGCCTTTGGCTTTGTCGAGACCGGACGCGGTCGCCGCGCAGCGCACCTGCCCCGTCCAGCTTGCGCGCGCGTCCGTGGTCAGCACGAACTTCGTACCGGCGTACGAGAGCGTGTACCGGAACGTGCACTCGCGGGTGGGGTCCCCGGCGGCGCGGTAGATCAGCTCGCCCGCGACCGCTTTTGGGCTCGCCGACGTGACCGAGTACGTGTCGCCGGTCTGGCGCGGAATCGTGCCCAGCGGAGCGTTGTCCGAGGTGACGTAACCGCCCAGGGTGGATGCGCTCGCAGCGTACGCGAGATCGAATGCGGTGGAGGCGTTCGTCACGCGCACGGTGACTACGGGACGCGTGGTTGCGGGCACCGTAGCCACCGTGGCGAGCGCGACGAACCATGCGCCGAGCGAGTCTCGGCCGAGTGAGCGTCCGAACATGGCACCCCCGTTTCGGATCTCGTCCGTCCTCGCGCCGGCGGGTTCGTCGAGCGCGATCATCATGCGCCATGTGGGGCCGGGTAGCTAGATATGGCCATACTAATTTCGGCCCAGATGCGCTCGCTATCGCGCGGGGCGCGATTGCGCGCTGCGGAACGGCGTTCAGCGGCGTCGCGCGATCGCGCGTTCCACGAACGCGAGGCTCGCCGCGCGCGCCGCTTCCCGGCGGTCGTACCATGCGCATGCGCCGGCGACGCACGTCGCAACGTATGCGCCGAACGCGCCCGGCGCCGCGAGCCGGGCGGCAATGCCGAGAGCCGTCGCAAAGCGGTCGATCTCGGCCAGGTGCTCGCGAAGGTCGTCATCGTGCGGCCGTTCGGTGATGCACGGCCTCGCGCACAGCGTTTGATCGCGCCGGAAGCGATCCGATGCCACCCATCGGTCGAGCACGTCGAACACGTTTGCGACCCGCCGCTTTGCATCCGTGGTCTCCATGCGCACGGCATGCTCGAAGCGGGCGCGCCAAATCGTTTGCGAGCGGCGCCGGCATGCGGCGTCGAGCGTAGGCGCGGCGTACAGGTTGTACAGCGTTCGGCGCGGGATGGCGGTGTCGCGCGACAGTCGCTGCATGGTGAGCAACTCGCGCCCGCGGTCGGCGACGATCTGGCGCGTCGCGGCCTCGAGGACGCGCTCGTGCAGGCTCGGCGGCTCCGCGAGCAGCGATGCTGTGTCGCCGGCGCGCACGCGGCGCCGAATCTCCGTGACGAACTCGCGGCCCGTCGCCGTGAGGCGCGCGACGCGGTCATCGTGCTCGTTCGCCGTTGCGATGATCGCGCGGATGCGAACGTAATCCGGCGTCGTATCGCCGTCGATCGCGGCGACGAGCCGGTCGCCGTCGCCGGTTCCGTGTTCGGACACGCTTCGTCCCGCCACAATGCGCATCGCCCGCCCTCACCCCCTCGCACCTCTTTTGAACAGACTAGCATGAACATGCTATGATACGTCAATGCATCACGGAGGTACCGCGCCGGTGAACACGTTGTCGAGGCCGCGCTCGGCGAAACGCATCGCGCTCGTTGCGCTCGTTGCGTTTAGTACGAGCGCACTACCAGCGAGCGGCGCGGCAACGCCGCCGCCACCCGCGGTGCTCGCCCTGCAGGTGATCCCCGCGAGCCGCGCGGCGGCCGTGCTGCGCGCGCTGTACCCGCGCGACCGCATCACCGTCAACGCCGGTGCGAACGCGCTCGTGGTCGTCGCGCCGCCGGACGACGTCGCCGGGATGCGCACCATTCTGCAAGGCATCGACGTGCGCAATCCCACCCGCGCAATCAGCGACGCCGTTCAGCTTCGCACGGCGAATCCCGCAACGGTCGCCGCGCGGCTGCGCGGGCTCTACCCCGGCGCGCGGATCGCGCTCGCGCCGAACAAGACGCTCCTGATCGAAGCGCAGCCGGCCGACCTTGCGCAGATCAAGTCGCTGATCGCGACGATCGACACGCTGCCCGCGACGCCGGCACCGAGCGCCGCTCCCGTCGAAGCGGTGCGGGTCACCAAAGCGTCGCCGCGCGACGTGGCGCGCGCGATCGCGCACCAGTTTCACGCCGTGCGCGCGAGCGTCGCCGGGCAGTCGGTGCTGCTCGGCGGCCCGCCCGATGACGTCGCCAAAGCAAAGGCGCTCGTCGCGCTCATCGATCAGCCACAGGCCGGCGTGCGCTTCACGCAAGTCTACCGGCTGCGTTTCGTCGACGCGCGCTCCGTGGGCGACCTCATCGCGCGCTCGTTCCGCGACGCGCAGATCACGACGGACGCCGCGCTCAACGCGCTGTCCGTCGTCGCGACGGCGGCGGAGCACCAGCGCATCGCCGACGCGGTCGCACAGCTCGACTCAAGCGGCGCGGCCTCGGCGGGCGCGAGCGGGCCGCCCGTGCAGCAACCCGGGAGCGTCGACGTCGCCGCGGGCGGCATCGAGGTGATCTCGCTCAAAGCGGCGGCGCCCGGGCTCAACGGCGCGCCCTCGTCGTCGGCGACCGACATCGCCACCACCGTCACGCAGGCGCTCCAAGGCCAGGCGCCCGATCTGCGCATTACCGTCCCGCCCAACACCACGCAACTCGTGCTCACCGGTAGCCCGTACGCGATCCGGCTCGCGAAGAGCTTGATCGACCGGCTCGACGTCGAGCAGAAGCTGGTCGTGCTCGACACGGAGATCCTCGAAGTCGACGAGACCGCGGCGAAAAACCTCGGCTTGTCGTTCAGTTCGCCCGTGGTGAGCAGCACGTTCGGCGAGGTCGCGCCGGCGTCGCCCGACGGCGGCACGCCGCCGCCGTTTCTGAAGTTTCAGCCGCTGACGCGTACGCCGTTGTCGTTCGGGATGAGCTTGAACCTGCTGATCCAGACCGGCAAAGGCCGCGTCCTCGCCGACCCGCGCATCACCACGATCTCGGGCCGCACCGCGACCATCCGCGCGGGTGACAACATCGCGATCCTTACCACGACGGGCGGCGGGACCGGCACGGTCGCCACAACGCAGCTGCAAACGTTTCAGACCGGCGTCACGCTCGACATCACGCCGGTGGTCAACGCGGGCAACTTCATTACCGTCGCACTGCACCCCACGGTGAACAGCCTGGCGGGGATATCCAACGGCATCCCGCAGATCGCGACGCGCGACACGCAGACGACGGTCGCGATGCGCGAGGACGAGACGCTGATCATCGGCGGCCTCATCCAGGACACCGAGACGCGCTTCGACACGAAGATCCCGCTGCTCGGCGACCTGCCGCTGATCGGCCGCGCGTTTCGCAACGCGACGCTGAACCGCTCGCGCAACGAGCTCATCATCACGGTCACGCCGCACGTCGTCACGCCCGGCGCGCCGTTCGTGTCGCCGGGCCCGCCGCTCCCGGCGATCCCCGCCCCCGCGCCGCTCCCGACGCTCGCGCCCGGCACGCAGTTGCCGCGTCCCCGCGTGGCGGCGCCGCCCGCGGCGCCCGCGAGCCCCGCGCCGTAACGGCCGCGCAGAATATCGCGCGACGGACGCCGAAAGCGCGCTCCATGCTCGGCGCGCCTCCGTCAGGCCTTCCCTCGGTGCTCGGCGTGATCTCGGCGATGATCACGCCCGCGATCCTCATCCTCGCCACCGGGTCGCTGGTCGCGTCGACGCTGTCCCGGGTTGCGCGCGTCTTCGACCGGGCGCGCAACGTGCTCGAACGCACCGTCGACGCGCGCGAGCGCGGCGACGACCTGGCGGTGCGCACGTTCACGCGCTGGCTGCGCGCGTACCGCCGCCGCGTGACGCTCGTCGAACGGGCGCTGACGATGTACTACGGCGCCATCTTCATGTTCGTCGTGTCCTCGTTATCGATCGCGCTCGTGGACGTCACCCGGCTTGCCTCGCCGACGGTGTCGCTGGCGCTCGTGTTGCTCGGCGCGGCGATGCTGTGCGTCGCGACCGCCTTTCTGGTGGTCGAGACGAACCTCGCGACGGGGATGCTGCGCGCGGAGATCGCGCACGCGCTCGGGGACGACTGGCACACCGCGCTCGACGACGAAGGCCCGGGCGAATCCGCCCGGGCCTCCGGCATCATCGGCTAGCGGCTCATCGCCCCTACGGCGACGCGGTACCGGGTGCGCCGGGTTCGAGCGAGTCGAGCTCCTGCTCGTCGAGGATCACGCCGTACTGCGACGACGACGTGCTGCCACGTTGCGCGGACGAGCCGTTCCCGCTTTGGCCGTGCTCGCTCGCGCCGGTCGCTTCCCCGATCACTTGCTGCGAATGGGTCTGCGCGGACTGCTGCGCGGTCTGCACCGCACTTTGCACCGTCTCTTGCAGCACTTGCTTGCCGTGCTCGATCACGTCGCTGCCGACGCTCTGCGCGCGGTCGAGCAAGTCGTCGCGAATCGGGCCGACCTTTTCGCGCTCGAAGTCGGTGACCGGCGTCAGCAGGCCGGCGAGGAACCCGATCGCCAGCGCGCCGAGCGTGAGACCGAGCGGGTTCTCGGCGACGATGCCGACCCCGCGCTGCGCGGCGTACTTCACGTCGTCTCCGCTGGGAAGCTTGTCGGTGACGGCACCGACTTTTTCGGTTAAGCTGCTGGTCACGTCTCCTACCTTACCTGTGGTGTCGCCGACGGCATCGCCCACGCTGCTGATCTTCGTCGATACGGTATCCTTCGCGCCGCCAAGCGCGTTGCCGACCTTGCCGGTCGCTGCGCCGAGGGCGTCTTTCACGCCATCGACGACGCCGCCGATCGTGCCTTTGACCGTGTCGACCTTGTCGTGCACGGCTTCCTTGACGCGCGACGGCACGTCCGCTTTGTATCCGAGCGCTTCGACCGTATCACCCATGCGGGCGCGGGTCTGCTCTATCTCGCGCCGGATTTCGCTCGAGTCTTTGCCCATTCGATGTCCTCCTTTACGGTCTGCGCGGTCTGCTCGGGGACGAGCGGCGCGGCTTCGTGCAATTTCTTCTTGCCGGTCTGCGCGAGCACGAAGGCCACTGCGCCGTACACGACGGTCACGATCAGCGCGGAAGCCCACACGGGCACCCACAGCGCGATGAGTGCGATCAGGAATGCGGTGAGCGCGCCGAACGCGCCCAAGCTCAGCAGCGCGGTCCCGCCGAACATGCCTGCCGACGCGATCGCCGGCTTCGTCTTCTCGGCGATCTCGACTTTGGCGAGCGCGATCTCCTGACGCACGAGCGTCGAGATCTCGTCGCCCAGCTCGCGCAGCAGCTCGCCGATGGGGCGATCCGCTTCGCGCGGAGCGTCAGGACGCATACCCGCCTCCGTACGACGACGTGGAGCCCGTGCCGTACGAGCCGTAGGAGCTGCCGTACGAGCCGCTGCCGTACGATCCGCCGTCGCTCGCGCCGCGGTAACGCCGCACGCTGGAGGTCTTGATGAACCGCGACGCCGCGAAGCCGAGCACGAGCGCCGCGCCCGCGATCGCCCATGGCTGCCGGCGCGCGTACTGTTCGAGGTCGCCGATCAGCCGGTCGCTGTCGGCGTCTTGGAGATATTGGGCCAGCTTGTCCACCAGCTCGGCGCCCTGGTCGACGTAGCCGGCGGCGCCGCCGACGGTACCGCTTGCGCGCAGCTGGTCACCGACGTTGCGCAAGTCTTGCGCGAGCGAGCCGATCTGCTGCCCGATCATCGTCGACCGTTCGTCGACCTGTTTACCTAAAAACGATTTGCCTTGGTTGACCGCGTTCTGAGCCGTCTCGCGGACGTCCGTTGTCTGCATACTGTCCCTCACCGGTTGGAAGAAGCGTCGGGCCACGTTCTACCCACCGGCGCATAAAAGGCTCGCTCGCATACCGCTCGCATACAGGGAAGGCCGTGCCACCAGGGTAACCGGCTCAGACGTGAGCACGATGTCGCCGCGGCGCGCGCCCGCGCTCGAAACGCTGGAGTTCGACCACCTCGAACTCTGGGTCGGGAACGCCAAGCAAGCCGCCCACTACTACTGCACCGCATTCGGCTTTGCGCCGCTCGCATATGCCGGGCCGGAAACGGGGAGCAAGGGCCGCGCGTCCTACGTCGTCCGCCAAAACGACCTAACGCTCGTGCTGACGTCGAGCCTGGCACCCGACGACGCCATCGCCGACCACGTGCGGCGCCACGGCGACGGTGTGCGCGACGTCGCGTTTCGCACGTCCGACGCACGGGAGGCGTTCGAGATCGCCGTCGCCGGCGGCGCGCGCCCGGTCGCGCAACCGGCGTTTGCCGAAGACGGCGGCGGCCGCGCCGTAACGGCGCAGATCGCAACGTACGGCGACACGGTGCACTCGTTCATCGAGCGCGCCGCATACCGCGGCGCGTGGATGCCGGGCTATCGCGCGTGGACGCACGGCCAGCGCTCCGCCACCGACGCCGGCCTGGTGCGCATCGACCACTGCGTGGGCAACGTCGGCTGGAACGAGATGGACCGCTGGTGCGACTACTACGCGAAATCACTCGGCTTCACGCAGCTCATCGGCTTCGACGACAAAGACATCTCGACGGAGTTCACGGCGCTGCGCTCCAAAGTGATGCAGAGCCCCAGCGGCAAGGTGAAGCTGCCGATCAACGAGCCCGCCGAAGGCCGCAAGAAATCGCAGATCGAGGAGTACCTCGACTTTTACGGCGGGCCGGGGATCCAGCACGTCGCGATTGCCACGGACGACATCGTCGACACGGTGCGCGCGCTGCGCGCGAACGGCGTCGAGTTGCTCGACACCCCGGCGTCCTACTACGACACGCTCGGCGAACGCGTCGGCGCCATCGAGGAGGACGTCGCGATCCTGCGCGAGTTGAGCATCCTCGTCGACAAAGACGACCAGGGCTATATGCTCCAAATCTTCACCAAGCCGCTGCAAGACCGCCCCACGCTGTTCTTCGAGATCATCCAGCGGCGCGGGTCGCTGTCCTTCGGCAAGGGCAACTTCAAGGCGCTGTTCGTCTCGATCGAGCACGAACAAGCGAAGCGCGGCAACCTCTAGTGCGTGTTCGGCCCTTCGCCAAGCTCCGGACCGAGCCACGCTCGCGTTCGGCCTTCGGCCGCTCCGCCCAGCCTTAACTCGCGGCGGCGGCGCTCCGATAACCTACGCAATGAGGGACCGCACGTTCGCCGACTTCATGGCCGGCGCGATTGCTTGCCTCTCCGTCCTCGGCTTCTACGCGGCCATCCGCGAAGCCGAGGCCGGTCAGGGACCGGCGCCCGCTGGACCGGCGCGGCCGGGATGGCCAGCGCTGGCAGCTGCCGCGCACCCGCCCCCGCCGCCACTCGCCCGAAGACGACTGCCGCCACTGCACCGGCCGCGGCGCGTGCGACGAGTGCACCCCCTCGCCGTGCCGCATCTGCAAAGGCACCGGGCTGCATCCGCACGACGCGGCGATCGTGTCGCGGCTGAACCTGCTCTGGGACGGGGTCGCATAACCGCCGGCGTGAATGCCGTTCGGCGGTGAGGTTCCTTCGGGCCGGTCTCCTCGTCGCACTCGTCGTGGCGCTGCTCGCGGTGCCGGCCACGCGCCGCCGCATGTTCGGGGCCGGCACGCTGGGCGGGTTCGCCGCGTTTTACTGCGGCGGCGCAGTGCTGCGCCAAGGCCATGACCCGTACCGCGCCGAGCCGCTGCGCGCGTGCGAGCAAACGCTGCCGGCGTACGGCTACAGCATCCCCGGCGTCGTCGAGCCCGCGCCGTTTCCGCCGGTCGTGCTCGCCGCGTTCGGCGCGCTCTCGCTGCTCCCGTTCGCGGGCGCGCTCGGTGCGTACGACGCGCTCGCGCTGATCGCGATTGCGTTCGCAGGCTGGGCGCTTTCCCGAACGACCGGTTTTTCGCCGTGGTTCATCGGCGCGGCGCTGGCGGTCGCCGCGCTCTACCAGAACGTGCGCTTCGGCGAGATCCCGCCGCTGGTCATCGGCATCGTGTGCGCCGCCGCGCTGCTGCTCGAACGCGGGCGACCGCGCACCGCCGCGCTCGTCGCATCATTGTCGCTGATCGAGCCCCACGTCGCGGCCCCGGTGCTGCTCGCGTTGTCGTACGCGTCGAAGCCTGCGCGCGCAGCGCTGGTGCTCGTCGCAGCGGTGCTCGCCGTCATCTCGCTCGTCGTGCTCCCCTTCGCGCTGAGCGCCGAGTTCTTCGCGTTCGCGCTGCCGGCGCACGCCGCGGCGGAGGTGGCGGCGAACGATCAATACAGCCTCACCTGGATTCTGCACGCGCTCGGCGCTCCCGACCGCTGGGCGATTCGGGCCGGCTCGCTTTCCTACGCCGCGCTCGCGGCGCTCGGCGTGCTCGCCGGAAAGCGATTGGCCACGCGGTTCGGCCGGCCCGCGTTCGTGATCTTCGTGCCGGCGGCGTTCGCAGTGATCGGCGGCTTGTTCATCCACGACCTCCAGCTACCGATCGCGCTGCCCGCCGCGCTGCTGCTCGCCAGCGTGACGGCGGGCGGCACGCGTGCGTGCGCGCTCGTGGCGGCGTTCGGCCTCGCCGTGACCTGGTTCGCCGGCGCCGGCGCGGTGCTCGCGCTCGCCGCGCTGGCGGTGATGGCGTGGAGCGCGCCCATCGCATCCGCGCAGCCGGCGCGCCGAGCGCCGTTCGCCGCGAGCGTGTGCGCGGCGTATGCGTGCCTCATCCTCGTGTTTCACGCACTCTCGCCGGACGTTCACGCCGCATTGCCGGCGCATCCCGACGCCGGCGGCCCGCCCGACGAGCTCGCCTCCGCCGTGTGGGGGCGCTACGTTCGCAGCACGCCGTACGGATATGCTTCGGCGCGCACGATCGCGGAGAAGCTTCCGCTGTTCGCGTCGGTCGCGCTCGTGCTGTACGCCGTGCTGCGAACGGCGCTGCGCAAGGAGGCGGTGCGCTAAACCTTCACCGACCTCGCCGCCTTGTCAACGAAGCTGTTGTCGTACAGTTTCGCTGGATCCGCCGTCAGCTTCTTGCCCAGGAAGAACTCGTTGGCTTCGACCACGTTCTTCACGGCGTCGGGGTTGATGCGCCCGACGCTGGTGTACGCGGGGCGCGAGTGGCCGAACGCGATCGCCCAGTCCGCGGCCGCGGCGCCGCCGCGAAACTCGTCCGACAACGCGGCGGCAACCTTTTGGCCGGAGCTCTGCGCCATGAACTTCTGCGCGCGCACCAGCGCGTTGACGACCTTTTGCGTGCGTTCGGGATATTTCGCGATCACGTCGGCGCGCGTGAGACCGCCGGTGAAGCACCACGAGCTGAAGCCGAGCCACTCGCGCGTCGCTTTCGCCGTGTAGAGCTCGGCGACGGGAACCGCGCGTCCCTGGCGTATCATCAGCGTCGCGTACGGGTCGTTCGCCAGCGCGACGTCCACTTGTCCGCCTTGCAGCGCGGCCATCACCGTCGCGCCGCCGCCGACCCCGACCGTCTTGACGTCGTCCTTGCCCAGGCCGTTGCGGTGCCCGGCCCAGTGGGCGATGACGTCGGTCGCGGAGCCCACCGACGTGATGCCGATCGTCTTGCCCTTGAGCGACGCGCCGTTGGGGAATTTGCCTTTGTTGGCGGGCTTGGTGATGATGGTGATCCCCGGCTGGTCCATGAAGTCGGAGATCATCACCAGGCTCTTGCCTTGATCCGCCGCCGCGATCGCGTGATCGATCGCGTTGCCGCTGTAGTCCACGTTGCCGGAGATCAGCGCGAGGCCCGCTTCCGTGCCGCCTTTGGTGTAGATCAGGTTGACGTCGAGGCCTTCCTGATCGAAATAGCCCAGCGCCTTGGCGACGTCCCACGGCAGGTACACGAGCGCGTGCTCCGAGCCGACGGCGATGGTGAGCTTTTCTTTCGGCGCTGCGGCAATAACGATCGTCGGCGCGCCGAAGACGGTCGAGGCGCCCAGCGCGGCGGTACCGGCGATGAAGGTACGGCGATTGACGGACATGCGCGTGACTCTCCTCTCTAAAGCGCGGCGGGTTTCCAGACGATCAGCCGTCCCTGGATGAAGCGGATGAACGCGTCGACCAGCGTCACGAGGACCATCAGGATGACCAGCCCGGCGAATACGCCGGCGGTGTTGTAGTTCGACTCCGAGTACACGATGCGGTAACCGACCCCGGCGTTGGCTCCAAAATATTCGGCGACGACGGCCCCGATGAGCGCGAAGCCCACGGCCGAGCGCAGCGACGAGAAAATCCACGTGAGCGCGGACGGGACGAGCACGTGGCGGATGACGTCCAGCCGCTTCGCGCCCATGACGCGGGCGTTCGCGACCAGCGTGGGGTCGACATCCTTGATGCCCGCGTAGGTCGCGAAGAACACGACGAACAGCACGAGCGCGACCGCGCTGGCCATCTTGGACTGGAACTTGAACCCGAACCACAGGATGAACAGCGGCACCAGCGTGACGCGCGGGATCGAGTTGAGCAGCACCAGCAGCGGCTCGAACACCGCGCCCAGAAAGCGGTTCGACGCGAGCACGATGCCGAGCACGATGCCCGCCAGCGCGCCGACGACCAGCCCGGCGATCGTCTCGGACATCGTCGTGACGACGTCGCCCAGGATGTAGCCGTGACGCCACCAGTCGGCGATCTGCAGCCCGATGTCGCTGGGTTTGGAGAAATAGACTTTGTCGATCCAGCCGGCTTGGCCGCCGGCTTCCCATAAGCCCAGCACGACGACCGTCAGCGCGAGTTGCGTGGCGAGCACGGTCCAGCGGTCAACCGGCCGTAGTTGCTCGCGCATAGCTCTCCAGCACCTCGTCGCGCAGGTCGTTCCACATCTTGGAGTACAGCTCGGTGAAGCGCGGCTCGAAGCGCACCTTCTCGATGTCGCGCGGCCGCGGCAGTGGCACGTCGTAGCGCACCTTGATGCGGCCCGGTCCCGCAGTCATCACGATCACCTCGTCGGCGAGCGCGATCGCTTCTTCGAGATCGTGCGTCACGAACATGACCGTCTTGCGCGACCCTTGCCACAAGTCGAGCAGCTCGCCTTCCATGAGGTTGCGCGTCTGCACGTCGAGCGCCGAGAACGGCTCGTCCATCAACAGGATCTCGGGATCGTACACGAGCGTCTGCGCGAGCGACACGCGCTTGCGCATCCCGCCCGAGAGCTGGTGCGGAAACGACGCCTCGAAACCCCGCAAACCGACCCGTGCGATCCAGTCCGCAACGCGCCGCAGCGCGTCCGCGCGCGGCACGCCGCGCAGCTGCAGCGGCAGCAACACGTTGTCGCGCACCGTCTTCCACGGCATGAGCGCGTCGCGCTGGAACAAGAACCCCACCCCATCGGTGATCCCGTCGACCGGTTTCCCGCGCACGATGACGTCGCCGCTCGATGCGCGGTCCAGCCCGGAGATCAGCGAGAGCGTCGTCGACTTGCCGCAGCCCGACGGCCCCACCAGCGCGACGAATCGCTCGGGCTCGACGTCGAAGCTCACGTCGAGCAGCGCGGTGTAGCCGGTCTCGAACGTCTTGGTGACCCCGCGGAACGCGATGAGCGGCGCTATGACGCGCCTCCGCTCCGCAGCTCGTCCAGCACCGCTTGGGTGTCGGCGCCCACCGCGCGCGCCGCGTGGCTGCTGACGGTGGGATGCGCGCGAAAGCGCGGCACCGGCGCGGTCGTCGCGACGCGGTTGCCAGCATCGTCGGCCAGGTGCCGGACGACGCCGCGCGCGCGAACATGCTCGTCGGCGACGATGTCCGCGACCGAGTTGACCGGTCCGGCCGGAATCCCCGCTGCGGCAAGGATCCGTTCGAGGTCGGCGATGTCGACCGTGCGCGTCCAGTCCGCGATCAGCGCGTCGATCTCGGCGGCGTGCTCGGTGCGTTCCCGGTTGCCGCGGTAGCGCGGCTCGTCGGCGAGCTCCGGCCGACCCATCGCGGCGACGAACCGCCGGAACAACGAGTTCGTGTTCGCCCCGATCGCGATCCACCGGCCGTTCCGGGTGGGATAGATGTTCGACGGCGCGACCGCGTTGTGCGAGTTGCCGCTGCGCTCCCGCACGATCCCGAGCGCGTCGTATTCCGGCAGCATCCCTTGCGTAACGGCGATGCTCGACTCGAGCAGCGAGATGTCGACATAGTCACCCACGCCGTCGCGCTCGCGCGCGAGCAGCGCCGCCTGGATGCCGACGACGGCGTAGAGCGCCGCGAGTTCGTCGGCCAGCGAGATGCCGACCCGCACCGGCGCGCGGTCTTCGTAGCCGGTGATGTACCGCAGGCCGCTCATCGACTCGGCAATGTTGCCGAAGCCCGTACGGCCGCGGTACGGTCCGTCCTGGCCGTAGCCGCTGATCGACGCGTACACGATGCGACGGTTCTCCGCGCGCAGGCTCTCGTAGCCAAGCCCCCATCCGTCGAGCTTGCCGGGCCGGAAATTCTCGAGCACCACGTCGGACCGCACCGCGATCTCGCGCACGGTCGCGCGATCGGCCTCGTCGTGCAAGTCGAACTTCAAGAACCGCTTGTTGCGGTTGTGCGATTTGAACCACCATGACGTGCCGTCGGGCGCCGGCGGCCCCCACGTGCGCAGCGTATCGCCCTCGCCCGCCTCGACCTTGAGCACCTCAGCACCCAGATCGGCCAACAGCCGCCCGGCCGCGGGCCCGGCGACGGACGAGCCCAGCTCCAACACACGAATGCCGTCAAGCGGCGCCCGAAACGAGGTCATACGGTAATGAGGTCGACGTCGTACATCGCCAAACGACGGTCGGCCGTGATCAACCGAAATCCTTCGACGATGCACTGCGCCACGAGGAGCCGGTCGAACGGATCATCGTGATGCCGCGGGAGTTCCGCAACCGCAAGAGCGTGCTCGAGCCGCACGTCGACGATGTGGAATTCCCCACCTTCCGCGCGAGACGGAATATATGTCGCCGGCGGGGCCGGCAGCGCGATCTTGCCCAGCGCATACTTGATCGCAATCTCCCACGCGGATGCGACCGACAGATAGACCGTCGTGCTCTCGTCGAGGACGAGCCGTCTTGTCGAATCGCTGAGCCGCGAGGAGTCCAGCATCCACCAGAGCCAGACGTGCGTGTCGAGCAGCAGCCTCACGTGAAGTGGCGCATGATCTCCGGCGGCAGCGGATCGTCGAAGTCGTCGGGAACCTCGAACCGTCCGCGGTCGATGCCAAGGCCGCGATTCGGATAGGGTGCGACGACGTGCTCACCGAGACGAACCAGCTTTGCGACCGGCCGGCCGTGGCGCGCGATGACGACCTCTTCGCCGCGCTCAGCCCGGTCGATGAGCTGCGAAAGCTTGGCCTTCGCCTCAGCGATGTTCACCGTCTCCACTCGCGTAGGATAGCGGAGGTGACCAACGTTGGTCAAGTCGAAATGACGACGATGCCGCTTCTCCTGCTCGCACCTTCGCCGACCGTCGACGCGGTGATGCTCGAAGCGCGCGCGTCGGGCTTCGCCAAACGATCGATCAAGAACGAGGCCAAGCTCGCCGCGCTCGACCTGGCGATCCGCTGCATCGATCTCACCACGCTTGAAGGCCGCGACTCCCCCGGGCGCGTGCGGTCGCTGTGCGCGAAGGCGGCCTACCCCGCACCGGGCGCGCCGCGCGTCGCGGCGGTGTGCGTCTACCCGAACCTCGTCGCGGTCGCGAAGGACGCGCTCCGCGGGACGGACGTGAAGGTCGCGTCGGTCGCCACCGCGTTCCCCAGCGGGCTCTCGTCGCTGGACGTGAAGCTGCGCGACACCGCCGCGGCGCTGGAGTCCGGCGCCGACGAGATCGACATGGTGATCGACCGCGGCGCGTTCCTGGCCGGCCAAGAGGCGCAGGTATTCGCCGAGATCGCCGCGGTCAAAAAGCTGTGCGGCCCGGTCCACCTCAAGGCGATTTTAGAGACGGGCGAGCTCGGCTCGTACGACGCGACCCGCCGGGCGAGTGACATCGCGCTCGAAGCGGGCGCGGACGTGATCAAGACGTCGACCGGGAAGATCGGCACGTCCGCCACGCTCGCGACCGCGCTCGTGATGGCCGAAGCGATCCGCGACTTCGAACGGCGCACCGGCGAACGGCGCGGGCTCAAGGTCGCAGGCGGCGTGCGCAACACCAAAGCCGCGATCGCATACTTGGTGCTGCTCGACGAAACGCTCGGCGATCCGTGGCTTTCGCCCGACCTGTTTCGCATCGGCGCGAGCGCGCTGCTCGACGATCTGCTCATGCAACGCCAGAAGCTGGCCACGGGCCGCTACGGCTCGCTGGACTACATCGCCAAGGACTAGGGCTCGCGAAGCGAGCCCCGCGTTCGCCTGCGGGCTCACTTGATGTTCAAAGGGATTTGAAGGCCTGCGTGGCGCTACGTTGGGGTGATTGCGCCGCCGGCCGGCCACGTCGTGTCGCCGATGCGCTTGAGGTTCATCTCGAACACGCGCACGGGCGCAGCTCCAGCCACGATCCGGTCGCCCACCTCGCGCCACGCGCCGTTGGCGATCGTCGCCGTGTAGTGAATCGTCGCCCCCGGTCCCGCGGGGACGTCCCAGGTGTATCCGTCGGCCGTCAGCGTGAGCGGAAAATCGCCGGCGTAGCCGAGCGCGTACGAGTGCAGGCTGTAGGTTTTCGTTTCGGGCTGATACGAGATCGTGCCGAACGCGTTGAACCCGACGCGACCGCCCGCGTCGTAGCTGCGGCCTTCGATCACCTTCACCGACCCGTCGAGGAACGGGCCGATGCGTTCGGTCTGGGTGGTGTCGTGCCGGCCCGACGGGAGCTGCGTCCACGCGGGCCCGCGCCACACGCCGTCCATGGACGCGAGCCGGGTCATGGCCTCGCGCTCGGCGGCGATCCGAGCGCCGCTATCGGGTTGCCCCTGACCGAAGCTGGGTGAAGCGGTCAGTGACATCGCCGCCATCGCGGCGGCTGCTACGAACGCCCGCAAGCGTGTGATCATCAGTCGTCTCCTTGTGCTTCCGCGCGCAAAGCGCGGGCGTGTTCCGCTCGGTCTACTCTCCAAATGGACGGAAAGATGCGGGGTGCGTCCGCTGGGCGGCGAACTTCTCGCGGCATGGCCCTCGCCTATGCCCCGTCCATCGAGACGACGCCCGTTCGGATCGCCCCGAAGTATCACCACTTCATCGGCGGCCGCTGGGTCCCGTCGTCGGGCGGCGCTACGTTCGCGACGACCAACCCGGCCACCGAAGACGAGCTTGCCCAGGTGGCGGTGGGCACCGCCGAGGACGTCGACCGCGCCGTGGCGGCGGCCCGCGCGGCGTACGAGAAGTACTGGCGCCCGATGCGCCCGGCCGACCGCGCGAAATACATCTACCGCATCGCGCGCGCGATCACCGAGCGCTCGCGCGAGCTCGCGGTGCTGGAGACCAAGGACGGCGGCAAGCCGATCAAGGAGTCGCGCGACTTCGACGTTGTGCAGTCGGCGGCGAACTTCTTCTACTTCGCCGGCTGGGCCGACAAGCTGCGCTATGCGATCGCCGGTGCCACCGAACCCGCGCCGCTAGGCGTGGTCGGCGCGATCGTCCCGTGGAACTTCCCGTTGCTGATGGCGGCCTGGAAGATCGCGCCCGCGATCGCCTGCGGCAACACCATCGTGCTCAAGCCCGCTGAGACCACACCGCTCACCGCGCTGCTGCTCGCCGAGCTCTGCGAAGAGGCCGATCTGCCGCCGGGCGTGGTCAACGTGATCACCGGCGACGGCCGCACCGGCGCCGCGCTCGTCGCGCACCCGGACGTCGACAAGATCGCGTTCACCGGCTCGACCGAGGTCGGCAAACTCATCCAAAAGACCGTCGCCGGAAACCGCAAGCATCTCACCCTCGAGCTGGGCGGTAAGGCCGCGAACATCGTGTTCGCCGACGCGCCGCTCGACCAGGCGATCGAAGGCGTCGTCAACGGCATCTACTTCAACCAAGGCCACGTGTGCTGCGCCGGCTCGCGGCTGCTGGTGCAGGAAAACGTCCACGACGAGGTCGTCGACAAGCTCAAGGCGCGCATCGAGACGCTGCGGCTGGGCGATCCGCTCGACAAGAATACCGACATCGGCGCGATCAACTCGGCCGCGCAGCACGCGAAGATCAGCGAGCTCATCGAGAGCGGCGTTGCCGAAGGCGCGGTGCTCTACCAGCAGTCGTGCGCGCTGCCCGAGCGCGGCTACTTTCACCGCGCCGCGTTCTTCACCGGCGTGTCGCAGTCGCACCGGATCGCGCGCGAGGAGATCTTCGGGCCGGTACTCTCCATCATGACCTTTCGGACCGCCGACGAAGCGATCGAGAAGGCGAACAACACGCCGTACGGGTTGTCGGCCGGCGTGTGGACCGACAAAGGCGCGAAGTCGATGTACGTCGCGCAGCGTTTGCAAGCGGGTGTGGTATGGTGCTCAACGTTCAACCAGTTCGATCCCAGCTCGCCCTTCGGGGGCTATCGTGAGTCGGGCTTCGGTCGCGAGGGCGGCGTCGCCGGGCTGCGAGCGTATCTGTCGGTCTAGACGCGGCTGAATCCGGAGTGGACCTCTGGCAACGCTTTGCCGACGGGTGGCACGACGCGCTCCTGGCGTTCGACCGGGAGCTGCGTCTCGTCGCGGTGAACGCGCCGGCCGCCGCGCTGTTCGATGCTGCGCCCGACACGCTGGTGGGGCGCCGCCTGAATGCATTCGCGCCCGCGGCAGCCGCGGTGCTCGAGCCGCTCGTCGTGCGCGGGTTCGACGAGCTCAACGTGTTCGCAAAAGGCCTGCGGCCGTTCGGCGGCGGCGACACGTTCAGCGCGATCACGCACCGCTTGGCCGGCGACGACACGATCGCATTCAACCTGCACCGCGAGCGCGACGGCAACTGGCCCACCGACGAAGGCTGGGCACACCGCGAGCTCGCGTTCGCGAACAGCCTGCTGCAGGCGTACACCGCCAACACGTCGCTGGGCTTCGTCCGCTGGGATCACGAGCTCCGCGTCGTGGAGTGGTCCGCGCGGGCGGCGGAGATCTTCGGCTGGAGCTTCGACGAAGTTCGCGGGCGCCGCTACCAAGAGATCGGGCTCGTGTATCCGGCCGACGCCACGGCGGTCGAGGCGAAGGGCAGCATGCTGCAGTCCGGCCCGGCGACCGCGGACGTCTCGGAGAACCGCAACCTCACCAAGGACGGGCGCGTGCTGCACTGCCGCTGGTTCAGCTCGCGCATCCCGATCGACGGCTCGTACCAGATCGTCTCGCTCGTCGAGGACGTCACGGACGTCGTCCGCGCGCGCGCGTCCGCGCTGCAGAACGAGCAGCGCTTCCGCTCCGTGTTCACGAACGCCGGCGACGCGATGATGCTGGTCGATCCCGACGGGATCGTCACCCACGCCAACGCCGCCGCGCAGCGCACGTTCGGCGCGCCGGCGTCAGTCCTGATCGGGCGCGCGTACGCGGATTTCATCGCGGAGGAGAGCGGGTGGATCGGGCGGTCGTCGTTCAGCCGCGTGCTGCTCGGCGAAACCGTCAGCGAGTCGCTGCGCATGCGGCGCGCCGACGGCACGACGTTCCCCGTGACGACGTCGACGGCGCCGATCCGCGTCGGCGACCGCATCGTCGGCGTGGTCACCACGGCGAAGGACATGAGCGCGTTCGTCGAAGCGACGGCGTCGCTGGAGGCCAGCGAGGAGCGCTTCCGCTCGATCTTTGACTACAGCCCCGAGCCGATGCTCGCGATGGCGCCCGACGGCACCATCCTGCGCGCGAACGCCGCGGCCGCGCGCGAGTACGGCGGCAGCATCGACGATCTCATCGGGCATACCGCCGGCGAGTTTCTCACCTCGACGCAACTCGACGACGCGAACCGCGCGTTCAAGTCCGCGGTGCACGGCACCGCCGTGACGCTCGAGGCGCTCGCGCTGCGCGCGAACGGGCCGCCCGTCTCTGTGCTGGTCACGTTCATCCCGATCGTGTTCCGCGGCACGATCACCGGCGTGCACCTGGTCGCCCGCGACCTCACCGCGGTTCGCCGCGCGGAGCGCGAGGTGGCGGTGCAGAGCGACCGCTTGCGCGAGCTCTACCTCGTGGCCGCGTCGGCGGACGCGACGCCGGAGGTCCTCATCGCGTCGACCATCGACGCCGGTTGCCGGCTGCTGGGCATGACGGCGGGTTCGCTGTACGACGCCGAGGCGGACCGCAACGTCTCCACCGTCGGCAACCCGATCCCGCGCCGCCTCGCACGGCTCGCGCTGGCGACGGACGGCGCGCTTGCGCTCGACGATCTCGGCGGCGTGCCGTACCTGGGCGAGGCGGAGTTCGGCGAGCACGCGCCGTGCGCGTACATCGGAACGGCAGTCGAGGTGGGCGGCGTGCGCTACGGCTCGCTGTCCTTCGCGGCCGGCGAACCGCGCGCCGAGCCGTTCACCCCCAGCGACCGCGACTTGGTGCAGCTCATGGGCGTGCTGGTGAGCTCGGCGATCGAGCGCGGGCACTCGCGCGCGCGCCTCAAGCACCTCGCCTACAACGACCAGCTCACCGCGCTGCCGAACCGCGCGTGGTTCGTCGAGCGCTTGCGCGACGAGCTCATCCTCGCGCGCGCCGCAAACATGCGCGTCGCGGTGATGTTTCTGGACCTCGACCGCTTCAAGGACATCAACGACTCGCTCGGCCACGCGCTGGGCGACCGCATGCTGCGCCTGATCGGCGACCGTCTCACCGCGGTGGTCGGCAGCGAAGGGCTCGTGGCGCGCATGGGCGGCGACGAGTTCATCGTGCTGATCGGCAACGATCCGCCGACGGACGTGCTCGACGACCTCGCGCGGCGCATCATCGCCGCGATCGACGAGCCGCTGGTCATCGACGGGTACGAGCAGTTCGTCACGACGTCCATCGGGATCGCAATCTTCCCCGACGACGGCGACGACGCCGACGCGTTGATCAAGCATGCCGATGTCGCGATGTACCGCGCCAAAGAGCGCGGCCGCAACACGCACCAGTTCTTCACGCCGGCGCTGGCGGCAAGCTTGCGCACCCGCCTTTCGCAAGAAAAATCGTTACGCAAGGCGCTCGAGCGCGAGGAGTTCGTGCTGCACTACCAGCCCCAGTTCGAGCTCGACGGCGAACGGCTCGTGTCGCTCGAAGCGCTCGTGCGCTGGGAACATCCTGATGTCGGTTTGATCGGACCGGATCAGTTCATCCCGAGCGCGGAGATGAGCGGGCTGATCGTGGAGCTCGGCGACTGGGTGCTGGAGACCGCGTGTCGCGAGGTTCGCGCGTGGCAAGCGATCGTGCCGGACTTGCGGCTCGCCGTGAACCTGTCCGCGCGCCAGTTTCACCAGACGGCACTCACCGGCAATATCCGCGAAATTTTGGCGCGCACGGGCCTGCAGCCCGACCATCTGGAGATCGAGATCACCGAGTCCGTCGCGATGAGCGACGCCGCGATCTCCATCCAGATCCTCGAAGAACTCGGGCGCGCCGGCGTGCGGCTCGCAGTGGACGACTTCGGCACCGGCTATTCGTCGCTGGGCTACCTGCGCCGCTTCCCGCTGGACAGCCTCAAGATCGATAAGTCGTTCGTCGCCGAGATCCCGGACGAGCCCGACGATGCAACGATCGTGCGCACCGTGATCGGGATGGCCCACAGCTTGGGGCTGGAAGTGTGCGCCGAAGGGGTCGAAACCGCCGAGCAGCTCGCGTTCCTGCGGGAAGAGGGCTGCGACCGTGTCCAGGGCTTTCTGTTCGGCCGGCCGATGACCGCCGAGGAGATCGAGGCCTTCCTTGCCCGGCGCGGAAATCGCGCCGCAGTCGGGTAAGACCGCGAGCGTGGACACGCTCGCTCCCGCCCAGGCCCTCGATCGGGAGGCGATGGCGTCGCGCTACCGCGCGAACCGCCGCCGCACCGCCGGCCTCTTCGCGACGATCGCGCCGGAGGCGTACGAAGACCGCCCGCTCCCGCTGCGCCATCCGTTCGTGTTCTACGACGGGCACATCCCCGCGTTTTCGTTCTACACGCTGGTGCGCGACGCGTTGCATCGGCCGGCGGTGGACCCCGCGCTGGAAAAATTGTTCGACCGCGGGATCGATCCGCGCGACGCGTCGGCAGCGGCGCTGCAGCAGCGCACGGGTTTTCCGGAGCGCGCGGCGGTGAAAGCGTTCGGCGCCGCGTGCGACGCGGCCGTGCTCGACGCATACGCGACGGCGCGGCTCGACGACCCGTCCAACCCGAACCTCGTGCACGCGCAGGCCGCGTACAACATCCTCGAGCACGAGGAGATGCACCACGAGACGCTGTCGTACATCATCCACCGGCTCGCGCGCGACAAGCAGCGCGGGCTGCGCGCGGAGCACCGCGACGCCGCGCCGCCCAAGCGCGACCCCATCGCGATCCCCGCGGGACGCGCGACACTGGGCGCGCGCCGCGACGCGATCCCGTTCGGCTGGGACAACGAGTTCGAGGAGCACGTCGTCGACACCGGCGCGTTCGGCATCGACGCGTACGACGTGACCAACGGCGAATATCTCGCGTTCGTGCGTGACGGCGGTCCCGTGCCGGCGAACTGGTTCGAGCAAGACGGTGCGTGGATGCTGCGCGCGATGTTCGAGGATCTACCGCTGCCGCTGTCGTGGCCGGTGTGGTGCACGCAGGAGCAGGCGACGGCGTTCGCGCGCTGGAGCGGTGGCCGTCTCATGACCGAACCCGAATACCATCGCGCCGCGTACGGTACGCCGTCGGGTGACGAGCGCGCGCACCCGTGGGGGGACGACGCGCCCGATCCTGCGCGCCACGGCAACTTCGGCTGGCGCCGCTTCGATCCCGAACCGGTCGGCGCATCTCCGCAAGGCGCGAGCGCGTTCGGCGTGCACGACCTCGTCGGCAACGGCTGGGAGTGGACGGCGACGCCGTTCGCGCCGTTCGCCGGCTTCGAGCCGATGGCGTCCTACCCGCGCTATTCCGCGGACTTCTTCGACGGCATGCACTACGTGATCAAAGGCGCCGCCCCGGTTACGGCGTCGACCCTCGTGCGGCGGTCGTTCCGGAACTGGTTCTACTTCGACTACCCGTACATGGACGCAACGTTCAGACGCGTCTACGACTAGACGGAAACGGTGTTGCGTGAAGCATCCGAGCTTCACGAACCATGAGCCGCCGCAGCGCTGCAGCGCGACGCCTATTTGGGCGGCGGCATGTAGTGGAACTTCTTCAGGGTCGCCTGGCCTTGCGGGCCGCGCACCAGTGCGACGAAGTCTTTGCCCAGCACAGCGTTCTTCGCGTTCTTCGTCACCGTCATCGAGTACGTGGACGTCACGTTGTACTTCTCGTCGATCGGGACCGCCTCGAACTTCGCCGGGTTGACGTCCGAGGCGAACGTGATGCCGGCATTGGCCTTGGGGCCGATGGCGTCGACGACGTCGCTGCCCTTTTCGCTGGCGACCGCGATGTTCTTGCGCACATTGGTGACGAAGTCGAAGCCGTAGTCGGCGGCGGCGTTCTGAATCACTTGCGACGCGAGGCGCCCGACCGCTGATGTCGGCGTGCCCATCGACAGCTTGACGCCGTTGTTGGCGAGGTCTTTGAGCTGGTGGATCTTCGCTGGGTTGCCCTTGGGGACGAGGATCATCTCTTTGTTCTGGAGCACCGGCGTCGGCGGCTCCACGAGCTGCAGCTCTTTGTCGAGCACGGTGCTGCCGGCCAGCACGACGTCGACCGGCTCGTTGGCGTCGATGCGTTTGCCGATGTCGGCGCCGCCGAGGTACTCGACTTTCACCTTCACGCCTTTGTGCTTGGTCTCGAACTGCTTGATGAGTTGCGTGAACGCGCCCTTGGCGTTGGACGCAACGAGCGCGGTGATCTCGCCGCTCTCGGCGCCGGCCGGGCCCGTCGTTGCCCGAACGGCGAGTCCGAGCAGGGCTGCGGCGGCGACGAATGCGACGGCCTGCGAGAATCTGGAATGCATCGAGTGTTCCTCTTTCCTAGGTGGCCGGCGCGACGGCAGCGGGTGGCGTTACCGGGAGAGCGCCGAGGCGGCGCAGGTCTCGCGCGCGCATCGGGCGCAGCACGAACATCGCCATGAACGCGGCGACGATGTTGAATGCGGCCGCGATCGCGAGCACCGCCGACCATCCGCCCGTCTTCACCGCGATGACGCTCGCGAGCGGTACCAGCAGCGAAGCGGTGCCTTTCGCGGTGTAGAGCATGCCGTAGTTCGTGGTCGCGTACTTCTGGCCGAAGTGGTCGCGCGTCGTTGCCGGGAAGATGCTGTAGATTTCGCCCCAGGCGAAGAACACGAGCCCCGACAGGATCACGAACGGGACGGGCGTCGTGCCCCACTGCATCAGCGCGAAGATGCCGAAGCCTTCGAGCAGAAACGCACCGAACATTGTCGTCTCACGCCCGATCTTGTCGGAGATGAAACCCAGTAGCGGGCGCGTGATACCGTTCATCACGTTGTTGAGCGAGAGCGCGTAGGTCAGCGTGGGCGCCGTGATCATCAACAGCGTGACCGGGAACTTGTCGATGAAGCGGTCGGCCGCAATCGGCCCGAGCTGCGCGACCGCGGTGAGACCGCCTGATGCGACCAGGACGAACATGACGTACATCACCCAGAAGATCGGCGACGCGAGCACCTCGCGCGGCACGAAGTCGCGGTTGCCGACCAGCACGCGCGGGCTCACCTTCTGCTTCTCCGGCGGCGCCTTCGGCGGCGTGATCAGCAGCATCGACACGCCGAGGATCACCAAGCCCTGGAGGATGCCAAAGAACAGGAACGTGTGCTGGTAGCCGCTGTTCTTGATCATGACGCTCAGCGGGATCACGGTGATCGCCGCGCCGGCGCCGAAGCCGGCCGACGTCAGGCCTGCGGCGAGGCCGCGGCGCCCGGCGAACCACTTGAGCGCGTTGCCGATGCACGTTCCGTACACGATCCCCGCGCCGATACCGGCAACGACGGCAGCCGTATACAGCATCGCCAAGCTGTGCGCGTTCGCGTCGATCACCCATGCGGTGCCGGCCAGGACGCCGCCGATCGCGACCATGATGCGCGGGCCGTAGCGGTCCACCAGCGCGGCCTCGAACGGGACGAGCCACGTTTCGACGAGGACGAAAACGGTGAACGACACCTGAACCGCGGCGCGGCCCCACCCGTTGGCTTGCGCGATCGGATCGACGAACAGCGTCCAGCCGTACTGCAAGTTCGCGATCATCGCCATGCAGACGACGCCGGCGACGAGCTGGACCCACGGGTTGCGCAAAGCGGTCGGCATGAACACACCTTTCAGGCTTCTGCGGAAGATTTATCTTCTGTTGCTGAACTCCGGGACGGTCGGGGTCGCGGCGTCCGCGCGCTGCTCGCGCAGCGTCGCATCGAGCAGTTTGGTGAGCGTGTAGACGTGTTGCGACGCCGGCACGGGCACGCCGAGCACGCCGCCCAGCTCCACCACGGCACCGAGGATAACGTCGAGTTCGAACGGCCGGCCCAGCTCGACGTCCTGCAGCATCGAGGTCTTGTGCTCGCCCACGCGGCGCGCGCCGTCCATGCGCTTGTCGATCGACACCGGCAGCACCACGCCGAGCGCGTTCGCGAGCGCCTGCGCTTCTTCCATGATCGTGCGGATCAGCGCCTCGGTGCCGGGATCGCGCATCATCCCCGCGATCGTCGCGCGCGTGAGGGCGGAGATCGGGTTGAGCGCCGCGTTTCCGAGGACTTTGAGCCAGATGTCCGGGCGCAGGTCGGCCTCGACGGGCGCCTTCAAGCCGCCCGCGACGAACGCCGCGGCGATCTGCTCGAGCGCGTCGTCGGTGCCGCCGGCGGGGCGGCCCAGCGAGTACCGCGTGCCTTCGATGTGGCGAATCACGCCGGGTGCTTCGATCTCCGTCGACGAGAAGATCACGCAGCCCACGACGCGGTCGGGATCGAACGCCGCGGCGAGCTTGCCGCCCGGATCGACCGTCTGCAGCATGAGCCCGTCGTGCGGTCCGCCCAAACCCTGAAAGTACCACCAAGGGATGCCGTTTTGCATGCCGACGACGCGCGTGTGTGTCCCGATCAGCGTCTCGATCTGGGGAAGCACCGGCAGAATCTGGTGCGCCTTGAGCGCCACGATAACGCAGTCGACGACGCCGACCGACGCCATGTCGTCGGTCGCCGCGACCTGCGCGACGAAATCGCCGCGCGCTGACTTCACCTCGACGCCGCCGCGCCGGCGCATCGCCGCGAGGTGCGGGCCGCGCGCGATCAGCGTCACGTCGGCGCCGCCGCGCGCGAGCGCCGCACCGACGTACGCACCGATCGCGCCCGCGCCGACCACCGCGTAGCGGCTGACAGCCATGCTAGAGCACGCCTGCGGCGTGCAGCGCCTGCGCGTTCGCGCCATCCCAGCCGATCTCGCGCAGAATCTCTTCGCTGTGCTCGCCCAAGAGCGGCGACGCCGTGATCTCCACGGGCGTGTCCGACAGCACCAGCGGGCAGCCGACGGTCTTGAACGCGCCGCGCTCGGGGTGCTGCACCTCGGCGATCATGTTGCGCGCGCGCAGCGACTCGTCTTCGATGAGATCTTTGGTGCTCATAATGGGGCCGCACGGCACGTCGATCGCATTGAGCTTGTCGAGCACCTCGAACTTGGTGAAGCCCTGCGTCCACGCTTCGACCGCGCCGAACACGTCACCGAGGTGCGGCAAACGCGCTTCGGGCGTCGCGAAGGCGGGATCGTCGGCTAGCTCGGGCCGCCCGATCAGCTTCGCCAGCGGCGGCCACACGTGCGGCTGGATGATGACGTAGACGTAATCGTTGGGACCGCCGGGCGCGCACCGCAGCGCGCCGCCGGGCTGGCCGCCGCCCGACGCGTTCCCCGAGCGCGGCACGAAGTCGCCGAACTGCTCGTTCGGGTATTCGCGCAGCGGCCCGTGCGCGAGCCGCTGCTGGTCGCGCATCTTCACCCGGATCAGGTTCAGGACGGAATCTTGCATCGCAACGGTGACGCGCTGGCCGCGGCCGCTGTGCGTGCGCTGGTAGAGCGCAGCGAGGATCGCCGCCACCATGTGGATGCCGCTGCCGGAGTCGCCGATCTGCGGCCCCGAGCTCGTGGGCGGGCCGTCGGGCCAGCCCGTCGTGCTCATCCCGCCGCCCATCGCCTGCGCGACGGTCTCGTACGCCTTGAAATCCTCGAACTTGCCGGCGCCGAAGCCTTTGATCGACGCGTACGTGATGCGCGGGTTGATGTCGTGGATGGTTTCCCAGGTGAAGCCCTGGCGGTCGAGCACGCCCGGCCCGAAGTTCTCGACGAGCACGTCGCAGTGCGCGAGCAGCTTCGTGAAGATCGCCTTGCCGTCGGGCGTCTTCGTGTTGAGGGTGATGCTTCGCTTGTTGCAGTTGAGCATCGTAAAATACAGGCTGTCGACGTCGGGGAGATCGCGCAGCTGGCCGCGCGTGATGTCGCCGCGGCCGGGCAGCTCCACCTTGATCACGTCCGCGCCGAGCCACCCGAGAATTTGCGTGCACGACGGACCGGCCTGGACATGGGTCATGTCGAGGACCTTGATCCCGTCGAGCGCTTTGCGCGGTGGCCCGCCCGGCGGCTTCGCGACCTTCATCCGCGGCGTCTGCGCGACTCTCCGGGGATTCCCCTACCGGCGGCTGCCAGACTGGTAGCCCTTGCGAACCGACCTTCGGTTCGCTAGGATAGGAAAGCGTCAACTCGAGCGGGGGAACCGACGACGACGGGGTGCAGTTTACGGCGGCCTTTGGTCACGTACGCTTTCGCGTTGGCAGCAGATCGCAACATGTCTGTGAAGCGAGGAACTCGTGGCCAACGGCAATGACGCACCAACGTGGGCGCAGATCTCGGCCCTCTTCAACCAAACCGACGTCGCGCACATGAAAACGCAGGGGATCGACCTGACCAGTTGCGCCCAAGTCTCCGCCGCGGCGCAGACGATCCTAGGCGTGCTGCAAGGCAATCCAGTCCTCATGCCGCCGGCATCCAGCGGCGGGCCTTGGCCCCAGTCCCAAATCGACATGTTTCAAGCGTGGGTGAACGCAGGCGCGCAGTGCCCGAGCAGCGCGTCCGGCGAAAGCCTCGAGGACGATGGGGACGTCGAGGACGGTGAGGACGGTGAGGACGCCGAGGACGATGACGTGGCCGGTCCACCCACCTGGCCGCAAATCGCCGCGCTGTTCAACGCCACCGACATCGCGCACATGAAGGCGCAGGGGATCGATCTTACCAGCTACGAGCAGGTGTCCCAGGCTTCGCAGACGATCTATGGCACGCTCAACGGCAACCCGTTTCTGATGCCGCCGAAGAGTGCCGGCGGACCTTGGCCGCCGTCGCAGATCGCAACCTTCAAAGCATGGATGGACGCCGGCTGCCCACAGGGCAGCTGATGTCGACCCGTCTTTTTGTCGTCGGCGCATTCACCGCGACCGCGGTCGTCGCGGCGTTGGTCGCCAGTGGTGGCCGCCCCGCCACCACGGCTTCCGCGGCTGCAACGATACCGGCGATCACGATCTCAACCGTTGTCCCAACCGACCTACCCACCGCGGCGCCGGCCGCATCGCTCCAGCAAGCGGCGGCGTTCGCTTGGCAAGAGTTCATCGCGCTGAATTGGGCTGCCGTACCCCAGCATGGCGCGAGCGGCCAGCGCGATACGCCCAACGCCAACTGCAAGTTCGGCCAGAACACCGGCCCGTGCGCAGGTCCGCTCGTGTGGGAAACGTTCCGCGGCAAGGTGGAAATCTTCCCGGGCGACGGTAGCCCGCCACCCGGATATCCAAGCCCCGCGCCGCCGGTACCGACGTCGAGCATCGCGCCGACGTATCCGCCGAATGCGTTCGGGTACGACGCGCTGCCAAAGTACGACTACGCGCCGCAGCCCGCGTCGCCGGCGCCGTTTGCGTCGATCCCGCCGTGCGCCACGATGCCGTCGTCGTCTACCGCATGGATCAACCTCGACGAAACCGACCAAATCTCACTCGATGTGATGTATGCCGGCCAGGCTCCGGCCACACCGCCGCATGGGCAGTACAACTCCGCGCCGCAGCTGATCCGCTTCATGGCGAAGGCCAACCGGACGCTGTACAACTACGTCGCCGCGAACCAATGGTGGGGCGGCGGCCTGGGCGGCAACAACAACACTCCGGTGCAAGCATCGATCAACGCGGTGAACGCGTCGAATGCCGCTCCGCCGCCGGGTTCGACGAGCCTCGTCAGCCAGCCGAACGGGACGATCGAGGTGAAGGCCGCATGGCGTTTGCTGGGGCCGAACGACAAGCCGGCGCGCTTCCACACCACGGTCGTGCGCTATTACGAGAAGCTCAAGTCCAATAACGCGGTGACGTGCTGGAACCAGGCGACGTTCGGGCTCGTCGCGCTGCACATCATCCAGAAGACGCCGTCGGCGCCGTATTTCGTATACGCGACTTTTGAACAGGCGGACAACATCCGCACGACGGCGGGTCAACCGGTCGAGGACGATAACGGCCGTGTGGTCGCCACGCCCGGACCCTGCGCTGCGGGCCAGGCCACGCCGTGTCCGCTGACGCCGGCCGAAGTCCTGATCGACACGCCGAACGGCTTCTTCGGGCCCAATGGCGCGCACGTCGCCCTAGCGCCTACACCGCCGGCGCCGACGCCGTCATACTGCCCATCGCCCGGCAACCGAATTTACTTTCACGAGGAGTCCGGTAAAATTGGTCTGCCGACCGGCGGAAACATCTGCGTGAACCAGCGCGAAAACAGCATTCCGCCGGAGATCATCGCGGTCAACGCCGCCGCGCACGGCGCGATGGCGGGGTCGCCACGCAGCGTCACGTCACCGTTCATGCACTACAAGCTCATCAACGTGCAGTACGTGCCCATCGACAAGAAGACCGCCGGAACGCTCTACAACGGCCAAAATCCCAACACGGGGCAGAATCCGGCGAGCTTTTACCTCGCCAACGGCGTGGTCGAGACCGACCGGAGCTTGCAGCTCTTCAGCGGCGGGCTCAATCCCTTGACGGGAGCGATCAGCGACTACACCGTGAACTTCAACGGCGCCACGGCGCCGCCGCTGACGCACAAGAACACCGCGTATATCGGCACTGCCTACGACATGGGCGGTTGCATGGGCTGTCACGGCAGCCAGGGACAGCACGCCGGCGGAGACTTCAGCGTGATCACGGCCGTCGGCGCCGTGGCCAAGCCTGAAGTGCCGCCGATCGTCACGGCGAACGGCCAGGTGCGTGCGCTCGTGCACAACCGCCACCTCTTCCTTCGCTGACCATCAGCCTGGGCGGGCGGCTTTGGGAGCCGGCCGCCCAGGCGTTCCCCACGCGGATGCGCGGTGCGGCGCAAAGCGATGGCATGTCGAGCACGCCGCCGCGGCGGAGCGCGACTTGTTAGAGCAGCGCAATGAACTCATCTGCGGTGAGCCCTGCTTGCCGTATGACAGAACGCAGGGTTCCTTGCGGCATCGCCTTTTGACGATGCACCGGCACGATGACGACACGGCCGGTCGTACCGCGCAGAAAATGGTGCGAGCCGTTCACATGGGACAGCGTGAAACCACCGCGCAAAAGCGCTCGGAGGACGTCACGACCGGCCACTCGCGGCAATCGTCCCATCCGTTATAGCCGCCGCGCAAACGCTACAACGTGTGAACCGTGACTTCCGCGACCTCGGTGCGACTCGCTGGTACGGGCACCGCGAGCCCTTCTTTCTCCGCAAATTGCAAGTACCCGACGATCATCTCGCGCGTTCGCTCCAACGCTTCGTCGCGCGTATCTCCGTGCGTCGATGCGAAGTCCAACGCGGGCACGTACGTCACGAACTCTCCGTCTTGCTCCTCGATGATGATCGGATATGTCAAGGTCGTACTCATTGGCAACGTCCGCGTTCGACGGTTGCGCGCGCGGGACCCCGGCCGACCGCGTACGGTAGGGCTGATCGTAGTATACTGTCGAATATCTGTCCGTCCCAGCTTCATCAATGTCACCCGCACGCGTCCTGCCCCTGATCTCATTTGCCCGATTTTGTTGCCTCATTTGTCGTTTCGTCTCGTCGTGCGCACGCTGCAGCGATTGGCGGTTGCCGCTGCTGTCGTACCATACTACGACTACCTCGGACCCTCCTCCGAGGGGGGTTGTGGTTCTGCCGGTGACCGAAACGTTCGGCGAACGACTGCGGCGGCTGCGCGAAGCTCAAGGGCTCAGCATCTCGGGGTTGGCATTGGAGGTCGGCGTATCGGAAGGCGCGATACGACAGCTCGAAAGCGGCAATGCGAGGGGTACGAGCTTCGCGATCGGGCTTAAGCTCGCGCACCGGCTCGGTGTCGATCCGTTTTACCTCGCACGCGGCGAAGAATCGATTCTCAACGAGCGCGTTACCGTGCTAGAACGGCGCGTTGAGAAGCTCGAGCAGCGCGAAGGCGCTCCCTCGGCGAAGCGCCGCTGACCGCCTACCCGCTCGCGAACAGCTTGCCGAACCGCTCCTCGAATGCTTCGGGGTCGAGGTTCGTCTGAGCGGACAGGCGCGACAGGCGCGGCTCCGTCATGTCCTGCGCTTCGAGGCGGATCATGTACTTGCGCGCCACTTCGTAGGACTCGGTCGTCACGTCCACCATGCGCACGCGGATGCGGCCCGTCGCCTTGTCGAGCATCGACTCTAGGGTCACCGGCACGATGCGGCCGCCGGCCAGCGCGATCAGCGCGCCGCTGCCGCCGCCCAGCAGGTAGCGCACCGCACCGTAGCCCAGCGTGCGCGTGTACTCCGCGTCGAACGGGATCGGCTTTGCGCTGCGCAGTTCGTAGCCGATGTCCTTTGGGACGACGGTCGCCTCGATGCCGATCTCCTTCAGCCGCGCGCGCACCGCGTCGCGCAGCACGCTGCCCAGCGGAACGTCGGCGAGCCGCACGTGTCCGTACGCGTCGCGCTGCGCGGTCGATACCGCGGCGAGCTCCTCCGGTGCGATGCGTTCGGCGACCCCCTCCGCGACCACCGCCACGCCGTGGTCGTGCCCGGACGCGAGGCGCTTGATGATCGCGCCGACGATCGTATCCACGACCTCGTCCAGCGCGATCGTGTCGCCGTGGAATTCCTCAGGGATCACCGCCAGCGTCGCACCGGCGGCCTTACAGATCCCGAGCGCGAGCGCGCCCGATTTGCGGCCCATCGTCACCGCGAGATACCAGCGCGACGCCGTGCGCGCGTCTTCCATGAGGTTCTCGACGATCGCCGATCCCACCGCGCGCGCGGTCTCGAACCCGAACGTCGGCGCGTTGTCGGGTAGCGGCAGGTCGTTGTCGATCGTCTTGGGGACCGTTGCCACGCCGATGCGGCCTTTCGTTTCGGCGGCGATGCGCGTCGCGCCGAAGGTCGTGTCGTCCCCGCCGATCGTGATGAGATAGCGCACGCCCAGCAGCGTCAGCGACCGGATGCACCGGCGCAGCGAGTCGGGATCGCTCGCAGGGTTCGTGCGCGACGTGCGCAGCATCGAGCCGCCCGAGAAATGCAGTCGCGACACGTCCTCGATCTGCAGCTCGGTGACGTGCGACGCCGTGTCGCCCGTGACCAGGTGCCGGTAGCCCTCGTAGATGCCGAGCACGCGCAACCCGTGGTTGCGCGCCTCGATCGTCGCCGAGGCGATGACGCCGTTGATCCCGGGCGCCGGCCCGCCGCCGACCAGGATCGCGAGCGTCTCGTCCGCGTTCATCACCCCGTCCTTACCCGTTTCACACCGCCGCGGCGGTCGCGGCTCCCATCCGCGTGCGCAGCTCGGCGTCGAGCGCGTCGAGGAACTGCGTCGTGGTGAGCCACGGCTGGTCGGGCCCGATGAGAATCGCGAGGTCCTTGGTCATCTTGCCGGACTCGACCACGTCGATGCACACCTTCTCCAGCGTCTCGCCGAAGCGCGTCACGTCGGGCGTTCCGTCGACCTTGCCGCGGTGCGCCAGCCCGCGCGTCCACGCGAAGATCGACGCGATCGGGTTGGTCGACGTCTCGCGGCCCTTCTGGTGCTCGCGGTAGTGGCGCGTCACCGTGCCGTGCGCCGCTTCGGCTTCGATCGTCTTGCCGTCGGGTGTCATCAGCACCGACGTCATCAGCCCCAGCGAGCCGAAGCCCTGCGCAACGGTGTCGGACTGCACGTCGCCGTCGTAGTTCTTGCACGCCCACACGAACGCGCCCGACCACTTGAGCGCCGCGGCGACCATGTCGTCGATGAGCCGGTGCTCGTACGTCAGCCCGCGGCGATCGAACTCCGCCTTGAACTCCTCGTCATAGACCTGCTGGAACAAATCCTTGAAGCGCCCGTCGTAGTACTTGAGGATCGTGTTCTTCGTCGAGAGATACACCGGGTAGCCGCGCAGCAAACCGTAGTTCATGCTGGCGCGCGCGAAACCGCGGATCGACTCGTCGAGATTGTACATCGCGAGCGCGACGCCGCCGCCCGGGAACTGGAACACCTCACGCTCGATCGTCTCGCCGCCGTCGTCGGGCGTGAACGTGATCGTCAGCTTGCCCGAACCGGGCACGACGAAGTCGGTCGCGCGATACTGGTCGCCGAATGCGTGGCGACCGATGACGATCGGCTGCGTCCACCCGGGCACCAGGCGCGGGACGTTGCGGCAGATGATCGGCTCGCGGAACACCGTGCCGTCGAGCTCGTTGCGGATCGTACCGTTGGGCGAGCGCCACATCTTCTTGAGGTGGAACTCCTCGACGCGCGCCTCGTCCGGCGTGATCGTCGCGCACTTCACCCCCACGCCGTACTGCTTGATCGCGCGCGCGGCGTCGAGCGTGACGTGGTCGTCGGTCGCGTCGCGGTGCTCGATCCCGAGGTCGTAGTATTTCAGATCGATGTCGAGATACGGCAGGATGAGCTTGGCTTTGATGAAGTGCCAGATGATGCGCGTCATCTCGTCACCGTCGAGCTCGACGACGGGGTTTTTGACCTTGATCTTGTTCAGGGAGGATACTCCTGCGTGCGAGAGGGCTCCGCGTAAAAGGCGGCTACGCGTAAAAGGCGTGACCGCCGATGGTTCCGCGTCCCGCAGCCCCGTCCCCGGGGACCGAGCCCTGCCTGCCCGGAAAACGGCGGCATGCGCGTCGTGAGCCTCCTCCCGTCGGCGACGGAAATTCTTTTCGCGATCGGCGCCGGGGATCAGGTCGTGGGCGTCACCCACGAGTGCGACTACCCGGACGAAGCGCGCACGCGGCCGCACCTCACGTCGTCGCTGCTGCCGCACGAGCTCGACGCGGCGGGGATCGACCGCCACGTCCGCGCGAGCGTGCACGCGGGCTCATCGCTGTACGGGCTCGACGACACGAAACTCGCCGCGCTCGAACCCGACCTGATCGTCACCCAAGAACTGTGCGCGGTGTGCGCCGTATCGTACGACATCGTCGAACGCGCGGTGAAGCGGCTGCGTGGCCCTTCGCCAAGCTCAGGACACGCTCGGGTGGTGTCGCTGGAGCCTTCGTCGCTCGAGGACGTCTTCTCCACCATCGCGTTCCTCGGCGAGCTCGTCGGCGCGCGCGATGGTGCGTCCCGCGTGCTCGCGCAGCTTCGCGCCCGAGTCGATGCGCTGCGCGAGCGCGTCGCGGGACGCGCGCGCGAACGCGTGCTCGTCCTGGAATGGACCGATCCGCCGATGAGCGGCGGCCACTGGACGCCGGGGCTCGTCGAGCTCGCCGGCGGGGATCCGGTGCTTGGCGATCCCGGTGCGAACAGCCGCGTGCTGACGTGGGACGAGATCGCCGTCGCCGATCCGGATGTCGTGATCGTCGCGCCGTGCGGCTTCGGCCTCGACCGCGCGCAGCAGGAGATCGGCACGTTCCCGCCCGCCGCGGCGCACGCGTTCGCGTCGCTGCGCGCGGTGCGCGAAGGCCGCGCCTACGCGATGGACGGCAACGCGTTCGTCAACCGGCCGGGGCCGCGGCTGGTGGATACCGCCGAACTCTTCGCGGCTGCGATCGCCGGCGAGCGTCGAGCGCGTTCGAGCGCGTCGCTTAGCGGCGCTGTCGGCCAGCGCCTTTTTTGGGGGCTGCTTCGACGACCGGCGGCAGCGTCGTCAGCAGGACCGCGCTGAGCAGCGCGTAGAGGACGACGTCGGCGACGGTGTAGGCGGCGGCCTGCGCCAGCCCTTTTGTCCGAAATGGCGGCACGAGCCACAACAGTCCGTACCACAGCAACCACCCGGCGCCCAGAAAAAGCCCCGACACGACGACCGCACGGAGCAGCACGGCAGGCGATCGCGCGACCCGCAGCACGCGCGCGACCGCGCTCGTCGCCGTCGTGGCGGAAACCGCGACGTCGGCGAACGCCCAGCCCACCACGATGAACAACGGGCCCAGCGGCAACAGCATCACCAGCAAGATCGTGCGTGCGGCGTCCCGCGATACCGGCCCGTACGCACTGAGCAGTGCCTGCACGACGAACAGGTATACGATGATCGGCCAGCAGACGCACACCGCCGCCCAAAGAAGGTAGAACCAGCTGCGCCGCGGTGCGATCACGGGCAGGTTCACGGCGGGTGCGTACGCGCGAATCAGCGCCGCCACCGCCGTCAGTAGCGCGACCAAACCCGCATATTGCGCCGCCGTGCCGAGCGCGTCGTTCCCCCGTACGACGCCGGCCGCGTAGAGGGCCGACGCGCCAACGAGGGCGAGGAGCGCGGGCGTCGTTTGCGTGAGCACGATGCGCACCGCGCGCGCGAGCTCGGCCGCGAGATCGCGCCAGGTCTGCAGCGCGAACACCGTGATCACGATGGAGCTGCGGTCTGGTTCAACCGCTCGAGCGACCACACTCCGTTGGTGCGCCGGAAGCGCGTCACCGATGCGGTGAGAAACCGAACCTTGAGCGCGATGCGGCCTGCTTCGCCAAGCAGCACGCTGAGAAGCGCGTGCAATGGTCCCGCGTGCGTCGCGATAAACGCGACGCCGTCGTCGGGCGTTCCCGCGACGATGCGTTCAACTCCGCGCTCGACGCGCGCGCACAGCGCGTCGAACGTCTCGCCACCGCCCGGCGTGTACGCCTTGACCGCCGTCTCGTTGGTGGCGTCGAGCTGCGGGTTCGCCGCGAGGATCTGCTCCCACGTGAGCCCTTCCCAGTCGCCGAACTGCATCTCGCGCCAATCGGGGTCCAACCGCAGCGGCACGTCGCGCGGGCCGAGCACGATGCGCGCCGTCTCGGCCGCGCGCGAGAGATCGCTCGACGCCGCCGTGTCGATCCGCTCGTTGCGCAGCAGCGCGGCGAGGGCCGTCGCTTGCGCGCGGCCCTCGTCGTCCAGCGGGATGTCGGCATGTCCCTGAAAGCGCTTGTCGGCGTTCCAGGCCGTCCGCCCGTGGCGGACGCAGATCAGCTGCATGCGAACGCGTCGTCGCGCGAGCGGTTATTTTCCTCCGTGCGACACGAGCAGATCGCTCATGTCGTTGGCGTGCTCTTCTTCCACCGCCAGAATCTCTTCCAGCATGGTGCGCGTGGTCGAGTCTTTCTCGCCGAAGAACTGGATCAGCTCGCGGTAGTGCTCGATCGCGATGCGCTCGGCGACCAAGTTCTCCTTGATCATGCCGACGAGATCGAGATCGGTCTGCCCGTACTCCGACGCGGAGCGCGACGCCAGGCCCTCGGGGTTGAAGTTCGGCGTGCCGCCGAGCTGGTTGATGCGTTCGGCGATGCGCGCCGCGTGCTCACGCTCTTCGTCCGCGTGCTGGGCGAACTCGTCCTTGGGCCCTTGGCTTGCGATGCCGGTCGCGGCGATGCTGTGCATCGTGTAGCGCAACACGCAGACGATCTCGGTCGCCAGGGCATTCTGAAGGAGCTCGATTGCCTGCTTGGGATCGAGCCCGTAGTCTTGCGTGAGCGCGCCCTTGTCGATCTGCTCGCGGGCGCGGCGGCGCAGCTCCGTGACGTCGGTCAGGAACGGCTGCGCGGTGTTCGTGGTGGTCACAAAAAATGGTCTCCCGGTTCGATGGAACGGTTTATCGGCGGTAGTGTACCCGCCCGGCGGCGAGCCCAGCCAGCTTGGACGCCGCAGGCTGCCCAGGGGGCACCGGCGCGGCACCGGAACTCTGGCCGCATGGAGCCGAACGGCCGCGTGGCGATCCGCAAGATGTACAAGCTCTACATCAACGGCGCGTTCGCGCGCAGCGAGTCGGGGCGCAGCGACCAGATCGACGGCGAGAACGTCGCGCACGCCTCGCGCAAGGACGTCCGCGACGCCGTCGTCGCGGCGCGCGCCGCGCACGCGAAGTGGGCCGAGCAGACGCCGGCATTGCGCGGTTTGGTGCTCTACCGCCTGGCCGAGATGATGGAGGCGCGCCAGGCAGAGCTGGCGGCCCAGCTCGTCATCGGCGGCACCGCCGGCGACGCCGAAGCCAAGCGCGAGGTGACGGCGGCGATCGACCGGACCGTCTGGTACGCGGGCTGGTGCGACAAATATCTGGCGCTCGCGTCGACGCGCAACCCGGTCGGCGGCCCGCACTTCAACTTCTCCACGCCCGAACCCACCGGCGTCGTGGCGCTGCTCGCGCCCGACGAGCCCGCGCTGCTCGGCCTCGTCACCGCGGTACTTCCGGCGCTGGTGAGCGGCAATGCGATCGTGGTCGTGGCAGGCGAGCGCGACCCGCGCACGGCGGTCGTGTTCGCGGAATGCCTGGCGACGAGCGACCTCCCCGGTGGCGCGTGCAACGTGCTGACCGGCCCGCGCGCCGAGCTCGCGCCCGTGCTCGCGGGGCACATGGACGTGAACGCGCTGGGCGCGTTCGGGCTGGATGTCGCGATGGAGAAACGGCTGGGCGAGCTGGCGGCGGAGAACGTGAAGCGCACGCACTTCGAGGACGCGCCGCCACGCGAAGCATGGTTCGCCGGCTACGACGATCTCGAGCGCGTGCTCGCGTTCACCGAGCTCAAGACGATCTGGCATCCCGCGAAGATCTGAGTACGCGGCGGGACGGGGTTTTACGCTGCCAGAGTCCAAACGTTAGGGGTCGCCCGCGCCCGGTGACACGTGGACGGGCTTACGCGGAGAGGTGGTCGAGCGGCTTATGGCACCGTCTTGGAAAGGCGGCGAACTCGCAAGGGTTCCGTGGGTTCAAATCCCACCCTCTCCGAAGTTTTTCGAGGCCCTGGGACGCTGCTAAGGCGGTCCGGGGCTTTCTTCTCGGGAGCCGGAGCTAACGCAAGCAAGGGTTTTCGCCGAACCATAGAGGCAGTGGAGCTACAGGAGCTTGCTCGGGCGGGGAGTGCCCGGCAAGGCGGGTCTGACTCCGGCACGGACGCCGATTCCTGGCGCGAAGGGCGCGTTCGCGAGGTCGCCGTGCAGACGGCGGACGCGATCGAGCGTCTTCGTTCGGCGTCGAATCGGCTAACGGCCAACGCGATCGCGCAGACGTCGGCCATCGTCGAGATCGCGCGGACCGCGCGAGAATCCACCGAGCGCGTGCGCACCGCCGGACGCACCGTCGCGAACGCGCGCGCGCGCACGACCGAAGCCGACGAGCAGCTCCATTCCGCCGGCCGCGGCATCGAAGAGCTCACCACGGCGTCGGGCGAGCTCGCGACCGTGACGAAGAACGCGCTTGCGTCCATCGGCGAGCTGCTCGCGCTCACCGAGAAGATCGACGGCATCGTCGATTTCGTGCGCGAGGTTTCCGAGCGCACGAACTTGCTCGCGCTCAACGCGAAGATCGAGGCTGCACGTGCCGGACAGCACGGGCGCGGGTTTGCCGTCGTCGCGGGCGAGGTCGGGAAGCTCGCGGCGTCGACGCGCGAGGCGACGCGCGACATGGACGAACTGCTGCGCCAGATCGCGGCGCGCGGCGCGTCGACCAGTGCGTTCGGCGCCGCGCTCGACGATGCGGTCGCCGGCAGCGAGCGCTCCGCCGGCGGTGCGCGCTCCGCGCTCGGCGCGATCTCGGGCGCCGTCACCGACGTCGTCGCCACGTTCGCTGAAGTGGAGCGGCTCGTGGACAGCGAGATCGCCGCCGCCGATCAATACGTTTCCGCGGCGGGCTCGCTGCTGCGCAGCGTGCGCGAGCATTTCGCGGACACCGCCGAGACGCAGTTGTGGACCGGGAACGTCGAGTTCCAGAGCCACGAGCTCGCTGCGCTGAACCAGCGCCGTGCGCAGCCGGCTGCGGCCGTCGCCGTGCACGCGCCGGTGCGCACGCTGCGCGTCGGCTGCGCGGTCGCGCCCGAATCGCTGCCCGCGCGGATGCTCGGCGCGTTCAAGCGCGAAGTGGAGCAGCTCTCGGACGGCCAGCTGCGCGTCGAGCTCGTGATCCCCTACGAAAAACGCCAGACGCAACTGCTGATCGACCTGCGCACCGCCGACCTCGCGCTGGGCTCGCTGAACGCCTCGCTCGTCGGCAGCCTGCTGCCGCCGGCGCAATTGCTCGAGCTACCGTACCTATTTCGCTCGCGCCGCCACGCGTTCGCGACCTTCGACGGCGCGTACGGCCGCGCGCTGCTCGCGCGCGGCGCGAGCGTCGACCTCACGTTCTTGGGTTTCTGCGAGAACGGCGTGCGTCATTACACCAACGACGTGCGCGAGCTGCGCGTCGCCGACGACATCCGCGACCTGCGCATGCGCACGCTGGAGGGTCCCGTCCACCTGTACGTCGCGAGCGCGCTCGACGTCACGCCGTTCCCGATGCCGCTGAGCAAGGTGAAAGACGGCCTGCGCGATCGGCGCATCGACGGCCAGGACAACCCGCTACCCACGATCGTCAGCACGAAGTTCTACGAGCACCAGCGCTTCCTCACGCTGACCGCGCACACGTACACGCCGCAGATCCTCGTCGCGAATCCCGACGTGCTCGCCTCGCTGGGCGAGCGGCGCGCGATCGTCGAGAAAGCTGCAGAACGCGCCATCGCGTGGCAGCGTGAGGCGGCGGCAAAGTTCGACCTCGACGCGCTGACCGAGCTGCGACGGCACCTCAAGGTCACCACGCTCGACGAGGCGCAGCGGCAAACGTTCGTGCGCGCGACCGCGCCGGCGTACGAGCGCGCGGCGGACTTGGTTGGCGAAGCGGAGCTCGTCGCGCTGCGTAACGCGACCGGCGCCGCGGGGGCCGGTTTGTCCGCCGCTCACGGTTGGACCTGAGCATTTCGGGACGAACGTACGGCTAGCGGCGCCGCACGCTCGTGCGCGATACTGGCACGATGAGATATGCGATGCACCTTTCGCGCGCAGCGGTCGCCGCATTGACGGTGCTGGTCCTTGCCGCGTGCGGCGGTGCCGGCTCGACCGGCTGCAACCTCCCGATCGTCAATCCGCCGGTTTTCCCGATGCCGACATTGATCTCGCCGGGTTCCGGCGCGACCGGCGTGTCGACCGGCCCGTTGGACGTCACGATCGGAAGTGCCACCGGAGCGGAGTTGCTCTATCTGAAAAACGCCGGGCTCGCCTTCGACGCTCCGGGCAATTTCGTCCCCGCGACGAACTACCGCCAAGCGAATCCGCCGTCCAACGACGTGCGGATCGGAACGTTCACCGGCCTCGCGTCCCAGACGACGTATCAGGTATATGCCAACGTAACGATCGGTTTTCCATACAACCCGTGCGGGATCAACCCGGCGCTGAGCGGCAGTCAACCCAAGCTGCTCGGCACCTTCACGACACGTTGAGCCGCGCCCAGCGTGGGGCTCAACGCCGCAGCATCGGCAGCACGCGCGCAGCGGGCAAGTTGAAGTACGTCACGCCGGCGCGACCGGTGACGGTGTGCGCGCTGAACAATGCGTCGTCGATCGCCGCCTCGGTCGCGTCGGCCGTCGCGGCGAACAGCCCATCGATGCGGTCTTCGTCGCTCTCGAGCGCCGGCCCGGTGATACCGCCCGCGCGCGGATAGCGATGCGTCGTCGAGAACGCGATGAAGAGATCACCGCTCGAGACATGCGACGTCGCGCCCGTGCGCGCGAGCCCGACCCCTGCGCGCTTCGCGATGTCGTGCAAGCGGTTGTGATCGAGCGGCGCATCGGTCGCGACGACGATGATGATGCTGCCGTCGGCCGCGCGACCGCGTTGCGGCACGTAGCCCGCCGTGCGCGGATAGACCGGGAGTAGCTCGTTCGCGAACGCGCGCCCGACCGGCACGCCGTCGATGCGTAACTCGCCGCGCGAGCCGGTGTTCGCGTTGACCAGCACGCCGACGGTATAGCCCCCGAGCGCCTTGGGCAGCACGCGCGACGCCGAGCCGATCCCCGCCGCGAAGCCGAACGCGCGCATGCCGGTGCCGGCGCCGACGTTGCCGCGCGGAAAGTCGCCGGGCTTCGCGGCGTCGAGCATCGCGATGATGTCGTCGGCGTGCACGTGGCGGCCCTGGATGTCGTTGATGCCTTGGTCGTCGCACTCCGCGACCACCGGCAGCGGCACGTCCTCGCGCACGCCGATCTGCGGGTGCTTGCCGATCAGCCACGACACGACGCCGTCGTCGGCGCGCCCGACGTCGAGGGTGTCGGTCAGCACGACCGGCACTTCCAGAAAGCCGGCTTGGTTCACCCAGTGCGCGCCGGTCATCTCGCCGTTGCCGTTGAGATCGAACGTCGCCGCGGCGACGCGATCGTTCCAGGTGTCGTCGTTCGGCGATGATCCCGGTCGCGCCGGTCCGAACGTTCGTCCCTTCGACTTTGGTGACGTGGCCGACGCGCACGCCCGCCACGTCGGTGATGCCGTCGACCGCCCCGGGCGAAAACGTGCCGATGGGGACCGGCGTGCGCGCCGCGGCGGGGAGCGCGCAGCAGACGAGCGCTGCGAGCAGCGCGAGAAGACGTCGCATCGGCCCGACGTTTGCCGTCGCCGAAGGGGTCCCCGCCCTAACCCGCGATGAGAACACGCGTGCCGGCGTCGCGCCGCAGCGACTCATACGCCGCGCGCAGCGAAGCCAGCCGTTCCGGCTCGAGGCGGCGGCCGGCGTTCGGGCCGCCCGCGATCGCTTCGGCGAACAAGCGCTCGGGCAGCGTGTCGTCGTCCAGCGTCCAGCCCAGGCGCGCGTTGATCGCGCGCTTGCGCTCCCACGTGCGCTGCGCGGCGGCGCGCACGCCGCCCGCGTCGAGCGCGATTCCGCTGACGGCGCTCCACAGCGCGGCCGCTTCGGCGTCGAAATCGTCGAAGCAGTCGCGGATGAACTTGCACAGCACCAGGCTGTCCCAGGCGATCGCGCGGTCCTCGGCTTCGATCGCGTCGCGCGCGCGGTTCGCGTCGTCGCGGTCCAGCGACGGGTCGCGCAGGTCGCGATCGTACGTCGCGGCGCGGTTGTGGCACGCGCCGCGCGTGCACGTCGCGAGGCCGAGCGCGTACGTCGGCAGCGCGCGCGGCTCGTAACCAGGCAGCTCCAGGCCCTTGCAGTGCATCGCGAAGCGCTGCGCGCCGTTCCCGATCGCAGCGGCGGCGGCGCGCACGCCGTCCGCGAGCACGTCGCCCAAGCCGCGCCGGTCGCGCGATCGCCTCGATCGCCGGCAGCAGCACGGCTCCGTTGCCGAAACGCAGCTCCGGGCCGAATGCGTCGCGCGCGACGAGCCCGTGCTGCGCGCACTCCATCGCGAACGCGATCGCCGAGCCGGTCGAGATCGTGTCGAGCCCGAGCTCGTCGCAGCGCCCGATCGCATCGAGCACCGCATCGAGATCGTCGACGCCGCAGTTCGGCCCGAAGGCCCACACCGACTCGTATTCGCTGGCCGCTGCGGTGCGCCGGTCGCGCTCCTTGCGCACGTACAAGTGCTCGCACTGCACCGGGCAGCCCGCGCAGCCTGCGCGCAATTCGAGATAGGTCCCCGCCGACTCGCGCGCGCGCTCCGGCGTGACGCTCTCCGCGCCCTCGAATCGCGCCGCGGTGAAGTTGCGCGTCGGCAGTTGGCCCATGCGCTGCAGCACGCGCAGGTTCGCGCCCGTCCCGAGCACGCGGTACTTCGCCGTCTTCGGCCCGAGTGCGCGCTCGCGCAGCGCCGCGGCCAACCGCGCGGTCTCGCCGCGATCGGCCAACCTCACCTCGCCACGGCCGCGCAGTGCGATCGCCTTGAGCCGCTTCGCGCCGAACACTGCGCCCGTGCCGCCGCGCCCCGCTTGGCGGCCGTCGTTCTCGACCGCCGCGTAACGCACGCCGCGCTCGCCCGCGATGCCGATCGCGCACACGCGCAGCGAACGGTCGCCGTACGCGTCGCGCAGCGCCTTGGTCGTCTCGCGCGCCGACAGGCCTTCGAGCGCGCGACGCATCCTCGAAGCGCACCGCGTCGCCGTCGATCGCCACGGTCGTCCACGCGTCGGCGATGCCGGTGACGACGATTGCCGCGAGGCCGCAGCGCCGCAGCACCGCGGAGAAGTGGCTCGACGACAAGCCTTCGTTCAGCAAGCCCGTCAGCGGCGAGATCGTCGCGAGCGCGTGCTTGTTCGCCGCGGGCACGGGCGTCGACGCGAACGGCCCCGCGGCGAACACGATCGGGTTATCCGCGCCGAGCGGATCGAGGGGGCCACGCACGCGCTCGTCGATGAGCCGCACCGCCAGAGCGACGCCGCCGAGCGCATCGGCGAACACGTCGTCGCCCAGCACGGTTCGCCGCCACGTGCGCGCGGTCAGATCGATCTCGAGCAGATCGCGGGGGCCCGCGTACGTGTCCGTTCGTCTGGGCTGCGGTACGGACATCATCCGCCGCTCGCCAAGAACATGATGCACGGCTGGTCCGTCGCGCCGAACGTCTCGCCGTCGCGCAACGCGCGCCGTCCGTCGAGCAGCAGCAGATTCGGTTCGACGAGCGCATCGGCCGCGGGCGCGATGACGTCGGGGATCAGCGCCGGCAGCGCGTCGCCCAGCGCACGCAGGAACTCCGGCAGCGCGACCGGCTCGTCGAGCGCGAGCTCGACGTGCGACACACCCGCAAGCGCGCGCGCCATCCCGAACAGTTCCACGTTCATGCCGACACCGGTTCGGGCGCGACGATGCGCACGTCGCCTGCGTGCGCGCAATCGTAGCCGCCCAGCGCCTCGATCTCCGCGCGAAATGCGGGCTCGCGCAACAGCGCGATCGTTCGCGCGATGCGCGGCTCGTCCAGCAACCGGTGCGGAAGCGCGAGATCGTACGGCTCCCAGGCAACGGACACGAAATCGAGGCCGAAGGCGCGCGCGGCGGCACGGATCGCAAGGCCCGCATCGGCGTTGCCGCTGGCGACGAGCTGCGCCACCGCGAGGTGGGAGAACTCGAGCCGGTCGTAGCCGGCGATGGTTTGCGGCGCGATGCCGGCCGCAGCCAGCAGCGCGTCGAGCAAAATGCGCGTCCCCGCGTCGGGCTGGCGGTTGACGTACCGCGCGCGCGTGCGAACGACGTCCGCGAGCGACGCGATACCGAGCGAATTGCCGCGCGCGACGATCAAACCTTGCTCGCGCTGGGCGAGCCGCACCAGCGCCACGGGCTCGTGCGGGCCGTACCGTCGCACTGCGGCGTCGTTGTACGTCGCCGTGTCCGGATCGAGCACGTGCGTGCCGGCGAGGTGCGCGCAGCGCTCGCGCAGCGCGACGAGCCCCGCGATGCTGCCGACGTGCGCCGACACGAGCTCGACGCCGTCCATCGCAAGCCGCCCGGCGAGCAGGTCCAGCGCGACGTCGTGACTGCCGACGGCGAGGAGCGTGCGCTCGATCTGCGCGAGCGGCCGCAGCGCGCGCGCTACCACGCGCGCCCCGGCGCGCGCACCTTCGCTGAAGCGGGGGATGGTGATCAGCACGTTCGCGCGTGACAAGGACGTGATCACGCCGGCCCCGCGCCGCAGCGGCGTTGCCACGAGCCGCCCGTCGACGCGCGCGACGACGGCGCGCACGTACTCATCCTCACCCAGCGGCGAGAACAGTTTGCGCGTGAGCTCGACCTCGATCTCGCGCGGCTCGGCCGCGTCGCGGTGCCCGAGCCGTTCGAGCAGCGGGCGCAGGAAGAGATCCGCGCAGATCGCGGCGCTCACCGGATAACCGGGGATGCCGAGCAGCGGCACCGCGCGCGCCGCGCCGGCCGACGGCCGCGCGACGGCGAGCACGAGCGGATGGCCGGGCCGGATCGCGACGCCGTGCACCACGACGTCGCCGAACCGCGCGAACGTGCGCGCAGTATAGTCGTCGCGGCCTGCCGAGGAGCCGGCGTTGACCACGACGACATCGGCCACAGCAATCGCGTCGCGCACCGCGGCCGCGAGCGCATCTTCTTCATCCGCGCACGCGCAGCGCGAACGCGACCTCGCCGCCGTACGAGCGCACGCACGCGCGCAGCAGCACGCCGTTCGAGTCGACGATCGCACCGGGCGCGGGCGCGTCGGTCGTGACGTCGACCAGCTCGTCGCCCGTCGTGATCACGGCGACGCGCGGCCTTCGCACCACCTCGAGCGCCGCGACGCCGGCCGTCGCGCACGCCGCGAGATCGGCGACGCCGAGCCGGCGCAGCGCCGGAACGACGACCTCGCTCGCAACGACGTCCTCGCCGATCGCGCGAACGTGCTGGAACGTCGCTGCGGCCGCGCGCACCGCGACGCGCCCGTCCGCGCGGGGCTCGACCTGCTCGATCGCGATCACGGCATCGAAACCGTCCGGCAGCGGATCGCCGGTGTCGACGACGATCGCGTCGCTCCCGACGACGAGCTCCACCGGCGCCGTCTCGAGCGCGCCCGCCGTGCGCGCCGCGACGACGGCGATGCCGTCCATCGCGCACGCATGATAGTGCGGCGACGACAAGCGCGCGATCACCGGCCGCGCGCTCGACGCGGTCGAGCGCGTCGTCCAGCGCGAGCAATTCGTGGCGTCGCTGAAGCCTGAACCGAGCTTGTCGAACGTGCCGGCGGTCCGCAAGGCGTCGTCGAAACGTTCGCGCGCACGCTCCAACGGGACGTCGTGCAGGAAGACGGTGCGCTCGGTCACGGCACGATCACCCGCACCGTTTCGCCCGCCGCGACGCCGCTGCGGTCGAGCGGCACGGCGATCAGCGCGTCGGCGCGGATCAGCGTGAAGATCAAGTTCGAGGCGCCGAACACCGGCGTCGCGTGCAGCGCGCCGGCAGCATCGCGCGCGAGCGTGCACGGCACGAAATCCTCGCGGCCCGGGCGCGACGGCAGCGGCAGGTCGAGCACCGCGCTCGTCTCGCGGTCATCACCGAATGCAGCCTGCCCAGACGTGGTGTCAGCTGCGGCTGAGCTTGTCGACGGGTCTTCACCGGCGAGTAGCCGCACCAGCGGCCGCACGATGCGCCATGCGACGACGAGCGCGCTGGCGGGATTTCCCGGCAACCCGACGACCGGCGTGCCGTCGCAGACCGCCAGCACCGTCGGCTTGCCGGGCTTGATCGCGATCCCGTGCACGAGCACGCCCGGCGCGCCGAGCCGCGCGACAACCTGCGCCGTGAGGTCGCGCGCCGACACCGACGAGCCCGCCGACAACACCACGGCGTCCGCGCCGTCGAGCGCCGCGCGCAAGGCGCGCTCGAGCTCGACCGCGTCGTCGCGCACGATGCCGCAGGGTACCGCGACGCCGCCGGCTTCGGTCACGACCGCCGCGACCGTCGTCCCGTTCACGTCGCGCACCTGAGCAGGCCCGGGCAGGGCGCCGACCGGCACGACCTCGTCGCCGGTCGAGAGGATCGCGATGCGCGGCCGCGCCCGCACGACGACCCGCGCGATACCCAGCGCCGCCAACCCGCCGAGATCGGCGGCCCGCAGCCGCCGGCCCGCTGGGACCGCGACCGCCCCCGCCCGCACGTCCTCGCCGACTCTCAGCACGTTCTCGCCCGGTGCCGCCGCGTCGAGCACCTCGATCTCCGGGTAGCCCCCGCCGGTCCCCGGGTGGAGGTTGGTGTCCTCGACCATCACCACGGCGTCCGCGCCGGGCGGGATCATCGCGCCGGTGTGGGTGCGCACCGCTTCGCGCACGCCGACCCGCACCGCCGGAACGACGCCGGTCGGCACGTCGTCCACCAGCCGGAGGTACGCCGGCGACTGTTCCGACGCGCCGTGCGTATCCGCGGCCCGCACCGCAAACCCGTCCATGGTCGACCGGTCGAAGGAAGGCAGCGTCTCGCGGGCCACGGCGTTCTCGGCCAGCACCCGACCGAGCGCCGCGTCGATCGCAACGGTTTCCGTGCGGGCCACGGGGGAACACTCGCGGGCAAGGACCGCGAAGGCGTCGGCCGGCGGCAGCACGGTGAACAACTCGTTCATACGAGGCGAGCCATCGCTACCAAGCGAACCACGAACCTCTTCCCCCGGTGGCACCGAGGAGCACAGCCATTCTCACGTTACCGAACCCTTCGCAGTCATTCGACGAACATCTGTCCAGCCTCGGCTTGGGCGGCGTCGGGACGGTCTTTCGCAACCAGAGCACCGCTCAGCTCTACGAGCACGCGCTGGCCCGGCGCGAGGGGATCCTCGGGGCTGACGGTCAGCTCGTCGTCGAGACGGGCAAGCACACCGGCCGCTCGCCCAACGACAAGTTCTTCGTGCGCGAACCCGGCAGCGAGACGCACATCGACTGGAGCGTCAACAAGCCCATCGACGCAGCGGCGTTCGACGCGCTGCTCGCGCGCACCGGCACGTACCTCAACGGCAAGGACGTGTTCGCGCTGGACTGCTACGTCGGCGCGGATCCGCGCTATCGGCTGCCGGTGCGCATCGTCACCGAGTACGCGTGGCAGAGCCTGTTCGCGCGCGACCTGTTCATCGACACCCTGGACGGCGATCCGTCGGCAGGCTCCGGACGGGCTCCCGAGTTCTCGCCCGAGTTTACCGTGATCGACGCCGCGCTGTTCGACGCTGATCCCGCGCGCGACGACACCAACTCCTCGACGTTCATCATGGTCAACTTCGCGCGCAAGATCATCCTGATCGGCGGCACGCGCTACGCGGGCGAGATCAAGAAGTCCGTGTTCACCGTGATGAACTACCTGATGCCGCTGCGCGACGTGCTCTCGATGCACTGCTCGGCCAACGTCGGGCAGGACGGCGCCGTCGCGATCTTCTTCGGGCTCTCGGGCACCGGCAAGACGACGCTGTCGGCCGATGCGAACCGGCCGCTCATCGGCGACGACGAGCACGGCTGGTCGGCCGACGGCGTGTTCAACCTCGAAGGCGGCTGCTACGCGAAAGCCATCAAGCTCTCGAAAGAGGCGGAGCCGGAGATCTGGGAGGCGTCGCACCGCTTCGGCACGGTGCTGGAGAACGTGGTCATCGACCCTCTGACGCGTCAGCTCGACCTCGACTCGCAGACGCTCACCGAAAATACGCGTGCCGCATATCCCGTCGACTTCCTACCGAATTTCGTCAAGAGCGGGATGGCGGGCCATCCGAAGACGATCATCATGCTGACCGCCGATGCGTTCGGCGTGCTGCCCCCGATCGCCAAGCTCACGCCCGAACAGGCGATGTACCATTTCCTTTCCGGTTACACGGCGAAGGTCGCGGGCACCGAGCGCGGCGTCACCGAACCGACGGCGACGTTCTCGACCTGCTTCGGCGCGCCGTTCATGGTGCATCACCCTACCGTCTACGCGAACTTGCTCGGCGAGCGCATTGCGAAGCACGAAGCAAGCTGCTGGCTCGTGAACACCGGCTGGACCGGCGGTCCGTACGGCGTCGGCAAGCGCATGAAGATTGCGTACACGCGCGCGATGGTGAACGCCGCCATCGACGGCCGGCTCGCGAGCGCGACGTTCGAGCCCGAGGCGTTCTTCGGGCTGTCGATCCCCACCGCGGTTCCCGACGTGCCGACCGACGTGCTCAACGCGCGCAACGCGTGGAGCGATCCCGCGGCGTACGACGCACAAGCGAAGAAGCTCGCGGCGTTGTTCGCGGAAAACTTCACGCGCTTCGAAGCACACGCATCACCGGGACTTTTGGCGGCGGCGATCAAGCCGCGGTAACGGTGAAAGCGCGATAACGCTCAAAGCGCAGCCCGAATTGCGCAAATGCCTATCGGATCAGGGAGTAAATTGGGCCGTTAGTCCCGTCTCACGGGAACCCAGGCGATCTCCGGACAATGGGCCGGAAGACGGACGCACATACGTGCGCTCATCGCTAGCTTTTTTGGCTCGCTCTCGCTCTGTTTTTTTAAAATAGGAGGGGTGTCTGTGAAGGCATCTTTTTCAGCCCTTACCGGACTCGCCGTTGCGGCGCTGCTCGGCACCGCAGCCCTGACGGGTTGCGGCGGCGGCGGAGGCTCGTCCCCTGCCGTCCCGACCAACCCGACGACGACATCGCAGACACCCAGCAGCGGTAACGTCTCCATCGGCTCGTTGGATCTCAACCAGCCCGCCAGCTCCACCGCCGTCAACCTCACGAGCACGACGCCCGCCGGGCCGACCGTCGATGTTCGAGACGCAGCAACCGTCACGGCTGCGTCGGACACGGCCGGCATGCCGTCGTTCTCCGACGCGGCGCAGCACGTGTTCAAGGGATCGCTGGGCGGCGGGTCGTCGACCTTGGCCGCGAAGCGTGCCACCCGCGACGTCGCCGTCAACTCGGTGTTCGACCTCATCAACCACGGCGGCCCGGTCCTCGGGAGCGCGGTGTCGCACGACCTGTGGGTGAACTGCCAAGCGAATTGCCGCCAAGCGGAGGGCTTCTTCCCCGGCGTGTTCCTCGACGACTTGAACCGCGATCAGTTCATCACCCTCACGTACCAGTACCGCACGGGCCCCGGCATCGTCACCGGCTCGCCGATCGGCTCGTATACAAAGGGCGTCGGCGCTGACGTGAACGCGACGTACGCGTCCCCGCAGCCAGGCTCTACGAACCCGTACTACGGCCAGCTCTCCATTTGGCTCGCGGTCCTCAACGCGGCAGGTGGGCCCGGCGCCCCGACGGCGCTCGGCGGCGGCGGCCTGGGCCACATCTACCACGTGTTCCTCCCGAAGAACGTCGATACGTGCATGGATCGCACCGGCCAGCCCGGTTCCTGCTACTCGCCGGACAACGGCAGCACGTTCGTGTTCTGCGCGTATCATGGCGCCTTCACCGCATCCAACGGCAACGGCCAGCGCCAGACGTACCTGTACACCGTGGAGCCGTATCAAGACGTCCGCGGCTGCCGCAACCAAGTGTACAACCAGCCGCTTCCGAACCCCGCTCCGGGCGGCGGCGACCCGGCCGATCCGGGATACTCGACGCTCTCGCACGAGCTCTTCGAAACCATCACGGATCCGTTGCTGAACTCGTGGTTCAACAACTACGCCGGCTATGAGATCGGCGACCTGTGCTCGGACTTCGACAACTTCGTCACCGTCAACGGGCACCGGTACGTGCTGCAGTCTGAGTACTCCGACGTTCGCCACCTGTGCGTGTCGGCGAACCTGACGAACTCCAACAACAACAACAACCTCTAGCGACGAAACGCAAGGAAAGCGAGTCCCGGCGGAGCACGCCGGGGCTCGCTTTTTCGTTGCGCGAGCGCGCTGCATCCGCGGCGGACTGCGGCGCCTTGTAAGCTCACGAACCATGGGACTCACGCTCGGCATCCTCGATCAATCGCCGGTCCTGGCAGGCGCGCGGCCGCGCGATGCGATTCTGGAGACGATCGCGCTGGCGCGCGACGCCGAACGGCTGGGATACCACCGCTACTGGCTGGCCGAGCACCATGCCATGCGTGGGCTGGCCGATCCCGCGCCGGAGATCCTGCTCGCGCGCATCACCGCGGAGACCACGCGGATTCGGATCGGCACGGGCGGCGTGCTGCTGCCGCACTACTCCGCGCTCAAGGTCGCCGAACAGTTCCGGCTGCTCGACGCGCTTGCGCCCGGGCGCATCGATCTGGGGATCGGCCGCGCGCCGGGCGGCTCGCAGCGCGTGTCGATGGCGCTGGAGTCGCGCGAGATCGTTCGCTTCCCGCGCCAGGTGCAAGACGTCGTCGGATTCCTCGACGGCACGTTGCACGAGTCGCATCCGTTCGCGAAGCTGACCGCGATGCCCAGCGGCGACACGACACCCGAGGTGTGGCTCCTCGGCTCGTCGGATTACAGCGCGGAGCTTGCCGCCGAGTTCGGTTTGCCGTTCGCGTTCGCCCACTTCATCAGCGGCGACGCGTCAGCCGTCACGCGCATGTACCGCCGCCACTTCCGCCCGTCACCGCGGCTCGGCGAGCCGCGCGTGATTCTGTGCGTCGCGGCGGTCGCGGCCGAAACGCCCGAAGACGCCGAACGGCTCGCCGCCACGATCGACCTGTGGCGTCTGCGCATCCGGCGCGGCGTCGATTTGCCGGTGCCGTCGCGCGACGAGGCGCTGGCATATCCCTATACCGAGTACGATCGCGACGAGATCGCGTACAACCGGCAGCGGCTCGCGCTCGGTGCGCCGGGCGCCGTGCGCGACCGCATTGAAACGCTCGCGCGCGTGCACGAAGCCGACGAAGCGATGATCCTGACGATCACGCCGGACTACGCGTCGCGCACGCGCTCGTACGAGCTGCTGGCGGAAGCCTTCGCGCTCGCGCCCGTGCCGGCGGAGGCCTGACGTGGCGCACCGGCTGCCCGCGATCTTCTTCGGTCACGGCAACCCGATGAACGCGCTCGACGACAACGCGTTCACGCGCGCGTGGTCGGCGACCGCCACGCGAATGCCGCGCCCACGCGCGATCCTCGCGATCTCGGCGCACTGGTACGTGCCGGGCACGCACGTCACCGCGATCGCCAATCCGCCGACGATCCACGACTTCGGCGGCTTTCCGCGCGAACTGTACGACGTGCGCTATCCCGCGCCCGGTGATCCCTCGCTCGCGGCGCGCGTGCAAGAACTGCTCGCCCCCGTTGTCGTGGGCCGCGACGAGCGCTGGGGCCTCGACCACGGCACGTGGTCGGTGCTGGTGCACGCGTACCCCGATGCCGACATACCCGTCGTGCAGCTCGCGCTCGACGAGACGCAGCCGCCGGACGTTCACTACGCGCTCGGCAAGCGGCTGGCGCCGCTGCGCGACGAGGGCGTGCTCATCGTCGGCAGCGGCAACGTCGTTCACAACCTGCACGCATACGCGTGGGGACGCCATGCGGCGCACCAGTTCGACTGGGCCGTGCGCTTCGAAGCGCGTGCGCGAGCGCTGCTCGAAGCGGGCGATCACGGGCCGCTGATCGACTACGAGTCGATGGGCCAGGACGCCGTGCTGTCGGTTCCCACGCCCGAGCACTACTTGCCGCTGCTGTACGTCATTGCGACACAAGAGGCCGGCGAGCAGGCAACGTTTCCGGTCGAAGGCGGCGACGGCGGCTCGATCTCGATGCTCAGCGTGCAGATCGGCTGACGAGCGCATGACCTGCTTTGGTTCCGAACCGGCGCGTGCGCGCGTCCTTCGCGCACGCGGAGGCGATCCGGGCTAGCCTCGCAGGCCGAACGCTTTGAACAGCACGCGCTTGGGGCGCATGCCGTCGAACTCGCCGTAGTGCACGCGCTCCCACGGGCCAAGATCGAGTTGCCCGTCCGTGACCGGCACGATCACTTGGTGGCCTAGCAGCATGCGCTTGAGGTGCGCGTCGCCGTTGTCCTCACCGGTCTGGTGGTGCGCGTAATCCAGCCCCGCCGGCGCGAGCTTCTCCACCCATTCCAGAATGTCGCGCCACAACCCCGATTCGTGATCGTTCACGAACACGCTGGACGTGATGTGCATCGTGCTCACCAAGATCGTGCCGTCGCGCAAGCTCGCCGCCGCGCGCACGCGCTCGACGTGCTCGGTGACGTCGCGGATCTCGTAGCGCGTCTTCGTCGTGATCGTCAAATAGTCGGTGTGCGTCGTGATGTCGTTCATCGCAGTTTCGTGCTCAGCATTCTGTACTGTGAGCCGATGGTACGTGCACGTCACGCGCACGTTTTCATCCACAGTATTCCCGGCGGCAAGTGCTTTAAGACAGTTTAAGAAACACCGCGAATATTGCCTCCTTTTGCGCTTCGTGTTTCCGATTCGTGTTTGCATGGCGACCTTTGCACCGAATCCGGAAGCCGTAGCGCGCGTGCCGCGTGCGATCGCATACCGCTACGACGCCCTTCCGCTGAACCTTGCCGGTGGCGTGCTCACCGTCGCGCTCGCCGTCCCTGACGATACGGCGACGCTCGACGCGCTGCGCACCGCGACGCGGTTGCGCGTCCGGCCACTGCCGATGGCGCGCGAAGCGATCCGCGAGAACTTGCGCGCCGCGTATGGCGAGCCGAGCGCGGCGCCCGCGTTCGATCGCGAGCGGGACGGCGACGCGCCGGCGGTGCGCGCGGTCGATCTGGTGTTCGCGCGCGCAATCGCCGCGCACGCCAGCGACATCCACGTCGAGCCCGGCGCCGGCACCGGCCACGTGCGTTTGCGCGTGGACGGCATCCTGCGGGAGCTCGAGACGATCCCGCCCGAGCTGTTCGCCGCGTTCACCTCGCGGTTGAAACTCGTCGCGGGGATGGACATCGCGGACCGCCGCCAGCCGCAGGACGGGCGATGCGGCATCCCGTTCGAGCAGCGCGAGATCGACGCGCGCGTCGCGTCGGTGCCGACGATCGACGGCGAGAAGATCGTCGTGCGGTTGCTCGACCGCCATGCCGCGGCGCCGGACCTCGCGACGCTCGGCATGCCGGCCGAGATGCTCGCGCGATATCGTACCGCGGTGCACGCACCGTGGGGACTCGTCGTCGTCACCGGGCCAACCGGCAGCGGCAAGACGACGACGCTCTACGCGTCGCTCGGTGAGCTCGACGCCCGCTCGCGCAACGTGTGCTCGGTCGAAGACCCGATCGAGATGCGGCTACCCGGCGTGTCGCAGGTGCAGGTGAACCTGCGCGCCGGTCTGACGTTCCCGCTGGTGCTGCGCGCGTTCATGCGCCAGGACCCCGACGTGGTGATGGTCGGAGAGATGCGCGATGGCGAGACGGCAAACGTCGCCGTCTCGGCGGCACTCGCCGGACAGGTCGTCTTCACGACGCTGCACGCCAATGACGCGCCGCGCACGATCGACCGGCTCGTCGAGCTGGGCGTCGCGCGGCACTCGCTGGCGGCGGCCCTGACGGCCGTCGTCGCACAGCGGCTCGTGCGCAGGCTGTGCGAGCAATGCCGCGTGCGCGAGCCGATTCCGGCGCAGCTGCGCCAGGCACTGCGCACGGCGCACGATGCATGGTACGTCGCCGGCGGCTGCCGTGCGTGCGCCGGCACCGGATACCTCGGCCGCACCGGTGTGTACGAGCTCATGGACATGGACGACGCGGTCCGCGACGCAATCGCGACCGGAGCGTCGAGCGTGCACGTCGCGCAGCTCGCCGCACGCGAGGGCTACCGGCCGATGCGCGACGACGCGTTGGCGAAAGTCCTTGGCGGCGCGACATCGTTCGCGGAGCTGACGCGCGTCGTCGCGTGGAGCGCGGCGCGATGAGCCTGGGCGCTATCCGAATCCACGACCTCGTGCGCGGGGCGCGCGGCCGCGGCGCGACCGACGTGCACTTCGGCGGCAGCGACCGGCCCGCGCTGCGCGTCGACGGGCGGCTCGTCCCCGTCGACACGCCGCCGCCGGACGAGGCCGCGGTGCGCGCGTTCCTCGTGAGCACGCTGTCGGCGCAGCAGTGCGCACGGCTGGACGAGCGCGGCACCGCCGACGGCGCGTCCGTGAACGGCGCGGACGGCGGTCCGTACCGCGTGCACGCCTACCGCCACGGCGGCGGCGTGCGCGTTGCGATCCGCTTGCTGGCGGAACGCGTGCCCACCCTGGAACAACTGGAGCTGCCCGCCGTTGTCGCGACGTTCGCGCAGCGACCGGCCGGGCTCGTGCTCTTCACGGGGCCGACGGGCTCGGGGAAGACGACCGCGCTCGCCGCGCTGGTCGACCGCATCAACCGCAGCGCGGCGCGCAACGTCGTCACGGTGGAGGATCCCGTCGAATACGTCCACGCGCCGGCGCGCTCGTTCGTTACGCACTGCGAGATCGGGCGCGACGTGCCCGACTTCGCCGAAGCGCTGCGCGGCTTTCTGCGCGCGGACCCCGACGTGATCGTGGTCGGCGAGATGCGCGACCGCGACACGATCGCCGCCGTGCTCACCGCGGCGGAGACCGGCCACCTGGTGTTCGCGACGCTGCACACCAACGATGCCGCGCAGACCGTCGACCGCATCGTCGACGCGTTCTCGCCGGACGCCCACGCGCAGGTTCGCTCCCAGCTCGCGTCGGTGCTGGGCGGGATCGTTGCGCTGCGGCTCATCCCGCGGCACGACCGCGCCGGGCGCCGCGCCGCCGCCGAGGTCCTGGCCGGGACCGACGCCGTGCGCGCGCTGATCCGCGAAGGCAAGACGCACCAGCTGCGCAACACGATCGTGACCGGCCGCGCGGCCGGGATGCAAACGCTGGAGACGCACCTTTCGGAACTCGTGGTGCGCGGTGAGATCGCGCTCGCCGACGCGCAGGCGGCGACCAGCCGGCCCGGCGAGATCCGCGCGTTCGAGCGGAGCGCGTCATGAGCGCCGCCCACTACCGGTACACCGCGCGCGACGCGGCGGGCGCGCTCGTGCGCGGCTCGATGGAAGCGCCGTCGGTCGAGGCGGTCCTGGCAAACCTGCGCACGCGGGCGCTGTTCGTCACCGCGGTCGATCGCGAGACGCTCCTCGCGCGCACGGTCGCACGGCCGCTGCACGTGGGAGCACCGTCGCGCCGCGCGCTGCTCGCCTTTTTCCGCTCCTTTTCCACGCTCATCCGCGCAGGTGTGCCGATGCGCCGGGCGCTCGATGTCACGATCGAACGCGCGGCGGACGGCGTGCTGCGCGAATCGCTCCGCTCGCTACTCGCCGACGTGGAGCACGGGACCGCGCTGAGCGACGCAATGGCGCGCCGGCCGCGTGCGTTCGCGCCGCTGTACGTCGCGATGGTCCGCGCGGGCGAGGCCGGCGGCATCCTGGACGACGTGCTCGAACGGCTCGCCTCATTTCTCGAGCGCGACGCCGACCTGCGCAAGAAGGTGCGCGCGGCACTCGCGTACCCGGCCGTCGTTCTCACCGCGGCGGTGGGGCTGGTGCTGTTCCTCCTGGCGCGGATCGTGCCGATGTTCGCGCAGATGTTCGACGCATTCCACGCCGAGTTACCGGCGACGACGCGCGCGCTGCTCGCCGCGGGCGACGCGCTGCAGCAGCCGGCGGCGTGGATCGCAAGCGCCGCCGCCGGCGCCCTCGCGTGCACCGCGGTCGCGGCCGCGGCGCGGACGGAGCGCGGTGCGCTCGCTCTGGACCTGCTGCGGCTGCGCGTGCCCGTCGTTCGGACCGCTGCTGCACAAGACCATCACCGCGCGCATCGCGCGCATGCTCGCGACGCTGCTGCGCTCGGGGATCGAGCTCGTCACGGCGATCGAGGTGGTGCGCCCGGTCGCGGGCAGCCCCGCCTACGCCGCCGCGCTCGCAGACGTCGACGTCGCGCTGCGTGCCGGCGACGCGCTCACCGTCCCGCTCGAAGCGGCGCGCTTGTTCGACCCGCTCGCGATCGCGCTCGTGCGCGTCGGTGAGGAGACGGGGCTGCTCGACGAGATGCTGCTCAAGGTCGCGGCCTACTTCGAGTCCGACGTCGAGGCCGCGATCGCGACGCTCGGTGCGGTGATCGAGCCGGCGCTGATCGGTGCGCTCGGGTGCGTCGTGGGATTCATCGTCTTCTCGGTGTTCATACCACTCTATGCTTTGATCGGGAGCGTTTCGAAATGACCCAGCAAGACTATGCCATCGACCGCTACTGCACGGAGCGCACGATCGAGCGGCGCAACGCCGTCGTCGATGCGCACGGCTACTTGTGCGCGCGCGGCGCGCGCAAGTTCAAGCGCGCGCACAACGACCGCGCGGACTTGGAGCAAGTCGCCGCCGTCGGGCTGATCAAGGCCGCGGCGAACTACCGCGCCGAGATGCAGACGCCGTTCCAAGCGTATGCATGGATCATGATCGTCGGCGAGCTGATGCACTACGTGCGCGATCACGAGCGAATGGTGCGCGCGCCGCGCACGCTGCTGGCTTTGGAGAAGCGTTACACCGCGGCGTGGGACGCCTTTACCGCGCGCCACCACCACGAGCCCAGCAACGGCGAGATGGCGGCCGCGCTGGGCGTGACGATCGAGACGGTCGCCGAGCTGCACAACGTGCGCCGCGTCGAGCACGTACCGCTCCCGGAGCCGGACTCGGACAACGGGCCCGAGCGCGTGGAACTGCTTGCCGACACCTCGATCGGGATTGCGCTCGAAGAGCGCATCGCGCTGGCAATGGCCGTGGACGAACTCGGCGAACGCGAGCGCACGGTCGTGCTCGGCACCTACGGCGCCGGCCTTACGCAATCCGAGCTCGGCGCGCGCCTGGGCCTGTCGCAGAGCCACGTCTCGAAGCTGCTGACACGGGCGCTGGGCAAGCTCGGCCGACGCGTTGCGTAGCGCCGTGCGCGCGGCACCGCACGCAAAGGGTTCCGCGCCGCGCGATCCAACGACGGCCGCTGATGCAGAGAACGCTGGTGCTGTTCGGGCTGTGCGTCGTCGCATACGTGCTGACCCTGCTGTTCGTCTATCCGCGCTTCTTCGCGCCCTTCGCGGCGTTTCACAGCGACATGTACATCCCAGCGGACATCGCGGCCCGGCACGTCAGCTTCGTGCGGCTCTTGCATTGGCCGCGTCCCGTGGTGTGGATCGTCGGCGCGCTCGCCGGGCGCTTGGGCTTCGAAGGATCGCTCGTGTTCTTCACGGCGCTCGCGCTGCTGGCGCTGGCCCTCTGTGTCGCGCTGGGTGAACGCTACGTCGTGCGCGCAAATATACCCATGGTGGCTCGTGCTGGCCACGGTGACGTTCGCGATGGCCGCGCCCGCGTTCTATTTCGTGCCCGGCTACGACACCGGTACGATCGTCGCGCTCCTCCTGGGGCTTGCGGGGATCGCTTGCTGGGAGGCTCGTAAAACGCCCGCTGCGTTCGCGGCGGCGGCGGTCTTCTTCTGCCTCAGCGTGCTCTCGAAAGAGAGCTTCGCCGCGGGTATCGTGCTATACGCCGCGGCGACCGCGTACCGCGCGCGAGCGTCATCGCGGCTCGTCGCGGCATCGCTCGTGCTGCCCGTGATCGCGTTGTGTGCATCGCTCGCGGAAGGCCGGCTCGTGCACTCCGGCTTCGTCGACTTCGGCGCCGGCGCATCCGCGCCGTATCATATCAGCCTCGCGCCGGCGAGCATCCTGTCGACGTTCTGGTTCTACGCCTCGTCGCTCGTCAACGTGTGGACGCTGCTCTTCTTCGGCGCGTGCGCGCTGGGGATATGGCTGCATGGCCGATCGCGCGCCGGCGCGTTCATCCTCGTGTTCGCGCTGTCGATGTACGTGCCGTACGCGCTGTTGCCGAACCACCGGCTCGGCTACTACGACTGGGCTGCGGTCCCAATTCTCATGCTGCTGATCCCGATGGCGTGGCTGGAAGGCCCGTTGACAGGTGCGCGCGCTTCGAAGCTGTGGGCCGGCCACGGGACTGACGTCGTGCGCATCGCGCGCGTCGCCCTCGCTGCTTCGTTCGTCGCGGTCATCGCGTCGTTCGGTACGACGAGCGCCGCGGGCAGCGCGTGGTCGTTGCAGCAGCAATCCATCAACCGATCCGTGATGCAGGGTGAGCGATTCATGCGGCGGCAACTCGCCACGGCGAAGTCGGTACTCGTCTGCGGCTTGTCCTTTCCGTTCCACCCGTGGCATCACGGCGAGTTTCTCGCGTCGGACTTGGCCCCCGGCGGGATCTGGACGGTCGCGACCGACCCGCCGGGCGCGCCGATCGGAAAACAGGCCCATGCTAGGCCGATCGCTTACGACGGCGTGCGCTGGAGCGACTACGACCTGATCCTCGTCTTCGATGCTGCTGGGAAGCTCGTCGGCGCGTACCGGCCCGACCAAATGACTGCACTGGCGAAGCAACTGCATCTCGAAGCAAGTCCGCCGGAGGCGCTGATCGCCGCACTTCGCGCACGCATCGTTCCCGCCGCGCCGAGCCACACGCCAGGCGCCTGATTGTATCTCACTCCTAGCAGGTAGGCCGTTCGGACGTGCGGACGGGCCCGTCCCGCGCCGATCCAAAGATGAGATGCATCCCTTGGCCTTGACCGCGACCGCGCACGGCCGCCGGCTCGCGCGCGAAGGCCGGCTCGACGAAGCCCTCACGGCGTTCACGTCCGCGTTGGACCACGACGCCGGGGTCGCGGACGCGCACCTGGGCATCTACGAGGTCGCGCAAATTCTCCGCAAGCCGGAGCTGGCGCTCGCGCACCAGCGCGCGGCGATCGCCATTTCGCCGGTGCACGTGACGCCCGCATCCGAGCACGAGGACTATGCGCTCCTGGTGCTGTGCGCGCCGGGGCCGTACACCGCGAACACGCCGGTCGACCTGATCTTCGACACCCGCCGCGTGACGCTGCACCGCTGGTACGTCGAACCGTTGGGCGACGTTCCGCCGCTGCCGCGCTACGACGCCGTGTTCGTCGCGATCGGCGAGTCCGACGCCGCCGCGCCGCAGTTGCGTGCCGCCGAGAAGTTCGTCGCGACGCAGACGTGCCCGGTGTTCAACCTCCCCGCCGGGATCGAACGCCTCGGGCGCGTCCCGCTCACCCAGACGTTCACCGCCGCGCGCCACGCCCGCGCCGTCACGACCGCGCGGATCGCGCGCGACCTCTACGCTGCTGAAGGTTTCCCGCTGCCGCACATCGTGCGCCCCGTCGACTCGCACGGCGGCAGCGGCCTCGAGCGCATCGACGACGACGCGCAGCGCGCCGCGTACGCGGCGAGCGCGACCGCGGAGTTCCTCTACGTCGCGCCGTACGTCGACTACCGCAGCGCGGACGGATATTTTCGCAAGTACCGCATCATCTTCATCGACGGCGAGCCGTTCCCGTTCCACCTTGCGATCTCGCCGCACTGGATGGTGCACTATTACAACGCGGCGATGAGCGATCAGCAGTGGATGCGCGACGAGGAGCACGCGTTTCTCGCCCGCCCACACGACGTGTTCACCGGCGAGTTGGACGCCGCGCTGCACGAAACGGCCGCGCTGCTGGCGCTGGACTACGTCGGGATCGACTGCGCGATCGGTCGCGACGGCAAGCTGCTGGTGTTCGAAGCCGACAACGCGCTCATCGTGCACCTGCTCGACGATCCCGTGCTGTTCCCGTACAAGCACCGGTACGTGCCGCGCATCTTGACGGCCCTCGACACGATGGTGCGCGAGCGAATCGGCGCATGAGCGGCGCATCGCTGGACCCCGATGACTGGGACGCGTTCCGGCACGTGCTCCACGAGGCGGTCGACGGCATCGTCGACGACCTTGCGGGCCTGCGCGACGATCCGGCCTGGCGGCCCGTGCCCGACGCGGTGAAACGGTCGCTGCGCGAGCCTCTGCCGCGCGCGGGCGAACCGATCGGCGCAACGCTGGCGGCGTTCGACGACACGATCCGGCCCTATGCAACGGGCAACCGCCACCCCCGATTCCTCGGCTGGGTGCACGGCGCGGGGACCCCGGCCGGCGTGCTGGCGGAGCTGCTCGCCGCCGGGATGAATTCGAACGTCGGCGGTCGCGAGCACGCGGCAGTGTACGTCGAGCGCCAGGTGATCGCGTGGTTTGCGGAGCTCTTCGGATACCCGTCCAGCGCGAGCGGGATCCTGACGAGCGGCACGTCGATGGGCAACCTGCTCGCGGTCACCGTCGCGCGCGACGCAGCGCTCGGCGACGGCGCACGCGCGAACGGAAACGCGGACGCACCGCTCACGGCCTACGCCGCGCGCGGCGTGCACGGCTGCGTCACGAAGGCGATGCGCATCGCCGGCCTCGGGACCGCCGCATTGCGGCTGATCGACGTGGACGACCGCGGCGGCATCGACGTTGCCGCGTTACGAGCGCGAATCAACGCCGATCGCGCCGCGGGCGCACGGCCGTTTCTGGTCGTCGGCACCGCGGGCAGCGTGGACACGGGGGCATTCGACGACCTCGACGCGCTCGCAAGCATGTGCGCGGAAGAGTATCTGTGGCTGCACGTCGACGGCGCGTTCGGCGCGCTCGCGGCGGCGAGCCCTGCGCACGCGCATCTCGTGCGCGGGATCGAACGCGCCGACTCGCTCGCGTTCGACGCGCACAAATGGCTGCACGCGCCCTACGGCGTGGGCTGCGTGCTCTTCCGCAACGAGGCCGCGCACCGCGAGACGTTCGCGATCGACCCCGCGTATCTCGCCCGCTCGTCGCGCGGCACCGCCGCGGGCGCGCCGTGGTTCGCCGACTACGGTCTCGAACTGTCGCGCGAGTTTCGCGCGCTCAAGGTGTGGTTCACGCTGCGGCATTACGGCATCGAGCGCCTCGGCGCGTCGATCGCGCACACGTGCGATCTCGCGGCCGCGCTCGGCGAACGCATCGCCGCGGATCCCGACCTCGAACTGCTTGCGCCGGTGACGCTGAACGTGGTCTGCTTCCGACATCGCGCGGACGGGCTCGACGACGCGGCGGTGGACGCGCTCAACGCGGCGATTGCGATCGACGTCCAAGAGAGCGGTGCGGCCGTCCTGAGCACCACGCGGATCGCGAACCGCACCGCGCTGCGCGCGTGCATCGTGAACCATCGCACGTGCGACGACGACCTTGCGATCGTCCTCGCCGCCGTGCGGACCGCCGCCCTGCGCCACGCAGACGTGGATCCCGCGACGAAGCTGGCCGCAAAGTACGGCTGAACGGCTGCGTGTCGCCGCTCACAGCGCCGCCGGCGTCGCAGGTCGCCTACTCGCCGCGCGCAACGCCATGCGCGTTTGCGGGCCGGGCGTCGCCGCCGTGTCACTCGTCCTTCTCGTCGTTGCCTGCGGCGGGGGGCGGCGGCACGACGACGTCGCCGGGCGGCGGGTCGGTGCCCACCACGAACCCTGCGGGGACGGCGCAACCGACCGCTGCGCCGACAACGGTCCCAACGGCGCCACCGCCTGGAAGCGCGCCCTCGGTCGCGGGCTGTCGTGTGTTTCCGGCGGACAATCCTTGGAACGCCGACGTCTCGGCGTCGCCGGTCGACGCGAACTCCGCCGCCTACCTCGCCGGTATGAACGCTTCCACGACGTTCTTGCATCCGGATTTCGGCAGCAATCCGGCGTACGGTATCCCGTACACGTCGGTGAGTGCGGGCCAGCCGCCGGTGCCGATGACGTTCGACGATGCAAGCGAGAGCGATCCGGGCCCATATCCCATCCCGCCCAATGCGCCGGTCGAGGGCGGCGCGGGCGCGACCGGCGACCGTCACGTGCTGGTCGTCGACTCCAGCACGTGTAAGCTCTACGAGCTGTACGCCGCGCAGTACGTCGGACCGGGCTGGCACGCCGGTTCGGGCGCGGTCTTCGATCTCGGCTCGAACGCGCTGCGGCCGGATTACTGGACCTCGGCCGATGCCGCCGGCCTGCCAATCCTGCCCGGGCTCGTGCGCTACGACGAAGCGGCGCAGAGCGGCGCGATCGACCACGCGCTGCGCTTCACCGTCCGCCGCACGCAGCGCGCGTTCATCCACCCCGCGACGCACTACGCGAGCTCGTCGACCGATCCCACGCTGCCGCCGATGGGCCTGCGCGTGCGGCTCAAGGCGAGCTTCGACGTCTCGGCGTTCACGGGCGCGAGCCGCGCCGTGCTGGGGGCGCTGAAGCGCTACGGGATGCTGGTCGCCGACAACGGCTCGGACTGGTTCATCAGCGGCGCGACGGACGGCCGCTGGAACGATACCGACCTCAACCAGCTCAAGCGCGTCCCCGCGAGCGCGTTCGAGGTCGTCCAGACGGGGACGATCGTCCGCTAGCGCCCTTTAGCGCGCCGGCGTCTTTTCACGCTCGCGCCGTTCTTGGCCGATACCTAAGCTAATGGTGGGGGAACTGGCACTTCAGCCGCGCGCCGGCGACGCCGAGCGCTGCGCGGCCTGGCTGCGCGATCTGGCCGATAGCCGAGATTTGGTACGGCCGCTAAGCGGGGTGGACGAGCGAGCGTTTCCCGCCGCCGCGGCGCTGCGGCGCTACGTCGAAGGCCTCCGGGCCGAGATGCTCGATTTTCGCGCGATCGTCGAAGGGGCCGCGGAGATCGCGGCGCTCAATGCCGACCAGCTCGACGGGATCGTGGCAAACACCGCGGAGCAGAGCGGCGTCGTCGAGCGCACGGCCGCGGCGATCGCGGAGATCGATCGCGGCGCCGCGCACGTCGCGCACACGGCGGACGGCTTGCGCACGCTGACCGGGACGCTCGCAGACTCGACGACACGGTACGACACGGGGATCGACTCCGTGCTCGCAGCGCTGACCGAGCTCGTATCGACCGTCGAAGCGGCAGCCGCGTTCGCGAGCGCGATGGAGTCGGGCACCAGCGAGATTCGCTCGTTCCTGGAGCAGCTGCGGCGCATCGCGCGCCAGGCGCGACTGCTCGCGATCAACGCGGCGATCGAAGCCGCGCACCTCGGCGACGTCGGACGCGGCTTCGTCATCGTCGCCGGCGAGGTGAAGCAGCTCGCAGCATCCACCGCGGACTCGGCGGCCAACGTCGCCGCCATCGAGAAAGAGCTGCACGAAGCGAGCCGTCACGTCGAAACCGCGATCGGCGAGTCGGCGGGCATCGTCCGCACGCTGACGGACGATCTCCGCACCGCGCGCGAGCGCTCCGCGCAGACCGAAGAGCAAGTGCGCCAGCTCGACTCCGCGATCGGCGACGTCGCGACGATCGCGATGCAGCAGAGCG
>CAWBVR010000009.1:0-72386 GCA_963792235.1 Vulcanimicrobiota bacterium | reverse complement strand
CCAAATCGTGGTTGGTGTAGTGGTTAGGGAACTGCCGCCCCATCGAACGATCGGTCTGCCGGGCGAACAGCGACGACAGGATCTCGAACGGGGTCATCCCGACGCCCAGCGCGAGCCCCAGATCGCGATAGTAGGGGACCAGCACGTCGGCACCGCGCTTGAACGCCGCTGCCGCACCGGCCTGGACCGCCTCGTGCCCTTCCGACCCCAGCGCGAACGGAATCTTGCCCTGACGGTTCAGCTGAAAGCCGCGGTTGTCGAGCTGGCGCTGGAGCAGCATGTTGCGGAGCATCGCGACGAGCTGCTCGTCGCTCAGACCTGCGCGGTCGAGCTCCCGCCCGCGCGGGGCCGTCGTTTTCGCCATCGAGTCGATCCCCTGGACCTATGAAGTGAGAACCGCGGATACTCGCGCGCCGGTCGCCGCGACTCCTGCGGGCGGCCTGGTTGTTTGCCTGAAAGAACCAGGGGGAACGTCTCCTTGCAATCGACCCCATCGAAACGATCAGGAGGGATGCGAACAAGATGGCAGCAGCGAAACGCGGCCGCAAGAAGGCCGCAACGACGCGCAAGACTTCGGCGAAGAAGAGCGGCGGCGCCAAAAAGGGCGGCGCCAAAAAGGGCGGCGCGAAGAAGACGTCGCGCAAGAAGAGCGTCGTCGGGAAGGCCGCCGCAGGGGCGAAGAAGGTCGCCGGCCGCGCAAAGAAGGCCGCCGGCGCAACGCGCAAAGCGGCGAAAGGCGCCGCGAAGAAGGCGCGAGGCGCCGCGAAGAAAGCGACGAGTACCGTCAAGAAGGTGACGCGCGGCGCGCGCAAAGCGGGCGCAGTGCTCAAACAGGCCGGCGACGTGATCGAAGCGGGCGCGGCCGTCGTCGAGACCGTCGCCGCGAAGGTCGGGGACGTGGCGAAGAAGGGTGCGCGCGCGGTGCGAAAGCCGCGGGCTCGCAAGGCGAAAGCCGGCCCCTCGAACGGCGGAGGCTAAAATCGTCCGGGGCGGTCCTCGTCGCGCGGGTCAGTCCAGCGACGAGGGCAGCCCCGTCCGGTACATCTCGAGCGCGTCGTCGTTCGCGATCAGCGTTCGGGCGATGTCCGGATGCGGCTCGGCGTGGTTGCGGAGGTAATCGATCTCCCCTTCGCCGGGCCGGATCGCGAACGCGAGCCGCTCCTCGCCGAGCGAGAACTGCGCGTCGACGCCCGGCTTGTTGCCGCGCGCGTCGAAGCGGATCCAGCGCTGCAGCGACCCGAGGTATACGGTGTTGAGCGCGTGCACCGCGTGGCCGCCCGAGGCATCGTCGAACAGCGTCAACCGCTGATAGCAGATGCCGGCGGGGAGGCCCGCGCGCCGCAGCAGTGCGGCGGCGAGATGGCTCTTGGCGTAGCAGATGCCCTCGCGGTACGCGAGCACGTCGAGCGCAGAGCGCGTGACGCGGCGGCCCTGCACGTCCCATGAATGTGACACGTCGTCTCGTACGAAGTGAAAGACGGCACGCGCCGCATCGGCCTCGTACAGACCACGGAGCCGCTCTTCGACGAACGTACCGATCTCGGGGGAGTCCACCTCGATGAGCGGCGCGGGCGCGAGGAACGCCTCGAACGGCGCCTCGGTGACGAGCGCGGTCGCGGTGCTCACCTACGCCGTCACGATCTTCGCCGCGTTCTCCAGGCCGAGCTTCTCGATCGAGGTCTCGCGCATCTTGTACTTCTGCACCTTGCCGCTCACCGTCATCGGCCAGCCGTCGACGAACAGCACGTAGCGCGGAATCTTGTAGTGTGCGATCTGCCCCTTGCAGTAGTCCTTGATCTGCTGCTCGGTAGCTTCCGCGCCGTCGTTGAGGATCACCCACGCGCACAGCTCCTCGCCGTAGCGCTCGTCCGGCACGCCGATCACCTGCACGTCCTTGACGGCCGGGTGCGTGTACAAGAACTCTTCGATCTCGCGCGGGTACACGTTCTCGCCGCCGCGGATCACCATGTCCTTGATGCGCCCGCTGATGTTGAGGTAGCCGTCGTCGTCCATCGACGCGATGTCGCCGGTGTGCATGTAGCGCGCCGGGTCGATCGCGCCGGCGGTCCCCTCGGCGTTCTCCCAGTAGCCGAGCATCACCGAGTAGCCGCGCGTGCACAGCTCGCCGGGAACGTTGCGCGCGACGATGCGTCCGTCCGGGTCGACGATCTTCACCTCGATGTGCGGATGCACGCGCCCGACGGTCCCCGTGCGTTTCTCGAGCGGGTCGTCCGTCATCGTCTGCGTCGACACGGGCGACGTCTCGGTCATGCCGTAGCAGATCGTGACCTCGGGCATGTGCATCTCGCTCTGCACGCGCTTCATCACCTCGACCGGGCACGGCGACCCCGCCATGATCCCGGTGCGCAGCGTCGAGAGATCGTAGTCCTTGAAGTTCGGCAGCGCGAGCTCCGCGATGAACATCGTCGGCACGCCGTAGAGCGACGTGCACTTCTCTTTCACGACGGCGTCGAGCGAGAGCTGCGGGTCGAACGTCCAGTTCGGGATCACGATCGCGGCGCCGTGCGTGGTGCACGCGAGGTTGCCGAGCACCATGCCGAAGCAGTGGTAGAACGGGACGGGGATGCACACGCGGTCGTTCTCGGTGTAGCGGCAGCCCTCGCCGATGAAGAAGCCGTTGTTGAGGATGTTGTGGTGCGACAGCGTCGCGCCTTTGGGGAACCCCGTCGTCCCCGAGGTATACTGGATGTTGATCGGCTCGTCGAACTGACAACGCGCCTTGCGCTCGGCGAGCGCCACGTCGCCGCACGCCGCAGCGCGCGCGACGTAATCGTCCCAGCTCGTCTCACCGGATTCAGGCGCGGTGTCGCCCACGATCACCACCTCGCGCAGCGCCGGCAGCGACCCGCGCACCTCGCGCACCATCGCGAGGTACTCGCTGGTCTTGTAGCGGTCCAGCGTGATCAGCGTGCCCACGCCGCTCTGGCGCAGCGCGTACTCCAGCTCCGATAACCGGTATGCCGGGTTGACGTTGACGAGAATCGCGCCGACCTTCGCGGTGGCGTACTGCGCGAGCACCCACTCCAGCGAGTTGGGCGACCAGATTCCCACGCGCTCGCCGTGCTGCACGCCGGCGGAAATGAAGGCTTTGGCGAGCCGGTCCGTCTCCGCGGCGAACTCGGCGTACGTGAGCCGCCGGCCCTGGTGGACCGACACGACGGCGTCGTTGCTGGGGAACCGGCCGGCGATCCGGTCGAGGTTGTCGCCGATGGTCTCGCCGAGGAGCGGCACGGGGCTCGCCCCGTGAGCGTAGGACGAAAGCGCCATCGTGGAATGTCACGGCATCGCCGCACCGAACCCCTTCCGCCGATGACCGTGACCGCGATCCCGCATGACGACCTCGTTGCGACTCGGCGGCGGCTGCATGCCGCGCCCGAGCTTTCGATGGTCGAGCACGAGACCGCGGCGTTCGTCGCCGCGGAGCTCGGCAAGCTGGGCCTCGACGAAATTCGGACCGGCGTCGGGCTCACGGGGGTGCTCGGCACGCTCAACGGCGGCAAGCCCGGGCCGGTGACGCTGCTGCGCGCCGACATGGACGCGCTGCCGATCGCCGAGCTGAACGACGTATCGTACAAGTCGGTGCGCGCCGGCGTGATGCACGCGTGCGGGCACGACGGGCACGTGTCGATCCTGCTCGCCGCCGCGCGCACGCTCGCCGCGCGCCGCGCCGACGTGCCCGGCACGCTGGTGTTCTGCTTTCAGCCCGGTGAAGAGGGCCACGCCGGCGCGAAGAAGATGATGGACGACGGCGCGCTCGAAAATCCGCACGTCGACCGCACGTTCGCGCTGCACTTGTACAGCGGGCTCGACGTCGGCAAGATCGGCGTGCGCGACGGCGCGTTCTTCGCCTCGGCCGACGAGTTCGACCTCACGATCCGCGGCAAAGGCGGGCACGGCGCGATGCCGCAGCTCGCGGTCGATCCGATCGCGGCGGGCGCGTACGTCATCACGCTGATGCAGAGCATCGTCTCGCGCGAGGTCGCGCCGAAAGACCCGGCCGTCATCACCGTCGGGCAATTCGTCAGCGGCACGACGTTCAACGTCATCCCCGACGAGGCGAAGATGAAGGGCACCGTGCGCGCGTTCGACGCCGGCGTGCGCAAGTCGATGCCCGAGCGGATGGAGCGCATCATCCGCGGGCTGGCGGAGTCGCTGCGCTTCGAGTACGAGTTCGACTACCACTGGTCGTACCCGCCGACGGTGAACGATCGCGACATCAACGACGTCGTGCGCGAGGTGGGGCGCCGGGAGCTTGGCGCGGACAACGTCGTCGAGCACGACATCGTCATGTGGGCCGAGGACATGTCCTTCATGCAGGAAGAGCGCCCGGGCGCGTACTTCATCGTCGGGGCGCGCGGCGGGCCCCAGACTGGTGTCGCGCATCACAACGCGCGCTTCGACATCGACGAGCGCGCGCTCGGCGTGGGCTACCGTATGATGACGGCGTTGGGGCTCCAAGGCTGAGCGCTCGCTTTCTCAGCCAAATCTCATCGTGGACTCATCCCTGACTCAAACTGTTCTCATGAAGCGAGCGTACATAAGGTAGAACCAACCCTTCTCCCGAGGAGCGATCGTGTACGCACCCCGCACTCAGCCCGTTCCCGCCCCGGTCGCTCTGCGCCTGATCGGCGTGCTCGACGCGGACCTCGTCACGGCGTTCACGGCGCTCGTGCGCGGCATGGTCGCGTTGGAGCACGCGACGGTGATCGTCGACGTCCGCGATCTCGAGCTGTTCGGCGAGACCGACCTTGCGGCGTTCATCGCGTCGGTGCGCAAGGCGCGCTGCGAAGGGCGCGACGTGCGGCTGGACACGCGCAGCCTCGCCTGGCGCCGCATCGCGAAGCAAGAACTTCCCGCGATGCCTGCCGTCGATTCGGAACTGGGTTCCGGGGTGCGCCGCACGGTGATCCTCGCGCACAGCGTGCGCAAGCGCCGCGCGAGATAACGCCCGAAGGACCTCCAACGGGCTGACCTACGTCGCGCCGGACCGGCCGATGATTCGCCGTTTGGACAATGACAGGCACTCCGCGATGGCCGTATGGTGGAGTATGCGCCATGCGTCGAGTGACCTCAGCACGGGCTCCGAGCACGACGCGTGCGGGGTCGGCTTCCTCGCCGACCTCGATCAACGGGCCTCTCACGACGTCGTCCGCCTCGCGCTCGAAGCCGTCGGCGCGATGGAGCACCGCGGCGCGCGGGCGGCGGACGGGCGCACTGGGGACGGCGCCGGCATCCTGATCGAGACCCCGCGCGCGCTCTTGCAGCGCGAGCTCGCGGCGGCGCACGTGCGCGTCCCCGATCAGCACCTCGCGGCCGTGTGCGTGTTCTTGCCGCGCGCCGAGGAGCTCGCCGCGGCGATGCGCGGTCGCATCGAGCAAGCGATCCGCAGCGAAGGCGTCAAGCCGATGCGCTGGCGCGTGCCCAAGGTCGATCCCGCGGTGCTCGGCGCCCAGGCCGCGGCAACCGCGCCTTCCTACGAGCAGTTGCTGGTCGACGTCGGCCCGGGCAACGCGCGCGAGCGCATGCGCTCCTTGCGGCGTACCGTCATCACCACGCTGCGCGCGGAGAACGACGCCGCGACGCTGGTGAGTGCGTCGACGACGAAGGTGGTCTACAAAGGCCTGCTCTCGTCGAGCGAGCTGGGTGCGTACTTCGCGGACCTGCGCGACCCGCTGTGCATGTCGCGCTACGCGACCTTCCACCAGCGCTTCAGCACCAACACCTCGCCGAGCTGGCGGCTCGTGCAGCCGTTCGGCACCATCGCGCACAACGGCGAGATCGACACGATCACCGGCAACCGCGCGTGGATGCGCGCGCGCGGCATCGTGTCGCCGCGTGGCGCAAGCGACTCGCTCGAGTTCGACGTCGCGGTCGACGCGATGATCGGCGCGGGCTACCGCGTCGACGAAGCCGTCGATTTCATGCTGTCGCCCGCGGTGGACGACGACGACCGCTTGCGCGCGTACTACGACGCGCACGTCCCGACCGTCGAGCCGTGGGACGGACCGGCGGCCATCGTGTTCGCCGAAGGCGACCGCGTGGGCGCCGCGCTCGACCGCAGCGGCTTCCGGCCGCTGCGCTGGTGCCGCACCGCATCGGGCAAGGTGCTGGCCGCGTCGGAGACGGGCGTGATCGACTTCGGCGCCGACGAGATCGTCGAGCGCGGACGCCTCGGCCCCGGCGAGCGCATCACGGTGCGCTTCGCAACGGGCGAACTGATCCGGCCCGAAGCGTTCCGCGATTTCCGCCGCCAGGGCGCGGATTTCCGCGCGACGGTGCGGTCGTGGCGCTTCGAGCCGCCGGCCGACATCACGTCGCTGCCGCCGCAGCCCGAAGCGCTGCGCCGCGACCTCGTGCGCTTCGGCTACACCAAGGACGAGCTGCTGGGCGTCGTCGGCCCGCTCGCCGACGGCACCGAGGCGGTGTCGTCGATGGGCGACGACGCGGCGCTGCCGTTCCTCGAGCGCCGCATGCCGGTGACCGAATACCTGCGCCAGCGCTTCGCGCAGGTCACGAACCCGCCGATCGACGCGCTACGCGAAGGCTTCGTGTTCGACATGCGCGCATGGGTGGGCAGCGGCGCCACCAACGGCGACGTGCCGGCGCCCGGGAGCATCGTCACGATCGAGTCGGCGCTGCTCGAGGAAGGCGCGTTCGACGCGCTGGCCTACGACACGCGGCTCGTCACGCACCGCATCGCGCTGGACTGCGCGCAGACCGGCTTGCGCGCCCGCATCGCGGAGATCGCCGCCGAGGCCGAGCGCATGGTGGGCGAAGGCGCGAGCTATCTCGTGCTCGACGACCGCCTCGCCACGCTGCCGGTACCCGCGATCCTCGCGGCGGGCGCGATCCACCAGCGCCTCACCGACAAAGGCTTGCGCATGCAGGCGTCGATCGCCGCGTGCGACGGCGCCGCGCGCGACGCGCACGCGTGCGCGGCGCTCATCGCTGCGGGCGCGAACGTCGTCACGCCGTGGCTCGCGGCGCGCGCCGCGATCGCCGAGACCGGCTCCGCGGCGCCGTTCCTCGACGCGCTGCGCACCGGCCTGGTGAAGATCCTCGCGAAGCTGGGCATCTGCACGCTGCGCTCCTACGTCGGCGCGCAGACGTTCGAGGCGCTGGGCCTCAAGCGCGAGATCGTCGAGACGTGCTTCCCCGGCATGGCCGTCCACGTGCAGTCGCTGGGCTTCGACGAGCTCGAAGAAGACGTGCGCGCGTGGGACGCGCTCGCGCGCGATGCGACGGAGCTGCCGCAGCGCGGCCTGTTCCGCTACCGCCGCGACGGCGTGCGCCATGCGTTCGACCCGCCGCTGCTCAAGAATCTGCGCAAGACCATCGTCGCGCGCGACGAGTCGGCGTTCTTCGCGCTGTCCGACGCGCTCGAAGAGCGTCCTGCAATCAACCTGCGCGATCTCGTCGAGCCGGTCGCGCTCGGCGACCCGCTCGCGTTGGAAGAAGTCGAGCCCGAAGACGCGATCCTCAAACGATTCGTCACCGCCGCGATGTCGCTGGGCGCGCTAGGACCCGAGGCGCACGAAGCGGTCGCGCGCGGCGCGCTGATCGCCGGCGCGCGCAGCAACGGCGGCGAAGGCGGCGAGGACCCGGCGCGCACGCTCAACGCGATCAAGCAAGTCGCTTCCGCGCGCTTCGGCGTGTCCGAAGACTATCTCGCGACCGCCGACGAGCTCGAGATCAAGATCGCGCAAGGCGCGAAGCCGGGCGAAGGCGGCCAGATCCCGGGCTTCAAGGTGACGGCGGAGATCGCGGCGCTGCGCGGTGCGGCACCGGGCCAATCGCTGGTGTCGCCGCCGCCGCACCACGACATCTACTCGATCGAAGACCTCGCGCAGCTGATCTACGACCTGCGCCGCGCGAACCCGAAGGCGAAGATCGCCGTGAAGCTCGTCGCGCAGTCGGGGATCGGCTACGTCGCGAGCGGCGTCGCGAAGGCGTGGGCCGACGTGGTGCACGTCGCCGGCCACGACGGCGGCACGGGCGCATCGCCGCTCGGCTCCATCAAGCACGCGGGGCTGCCGTGGGAGCTAGGTCTGATCGAGACACATCACACGTTGGTCGCCAACGGGCTGCGCGGGCGGGTCAAACTGCGCGTCGACGGCGGCTTCAAGAGCGGCCGCGACGTGGTGCTCGCGTCGATGCTGGGCGGCGACATGTTCGGCTTCGGCAGCGCATTGCTGGTCGCGCTGGGCTGCATCTACGCGCGCCAATGCCATCAGAACACGTGCCCGGTCGGCATCGCGACGCAGGACGCCGCGTTACGCGGCAAGTTCCCGGGCAGCCCTGAAGATGCGGAAACGTTCCTGCGCTTCGTCGCCCGCGACGTGCGGCGGCGCCTCGCGGCGCTCGGCGCGCGCTCGCTCGACGAAGTGCACGGCCGCAGCGATCTGGTACGCCCACGCTACGAGCGTGCGCGCGGCATCGATCTCGATGAAGTGCTGCGCCTGCCGGAGACGCGCGCGCCGCTGGACTTCGCGCGCGTCGACGACGCGCACCTCGACGATGAGGCGATCTCCGGCGGCACGCAGCGCATCGCGCCCGCGGACCGCGCCGTCGCCGCGCGCCTGTCGTACGACGTCGTCGTGCGCAAAGCGCGCGGTGAGTACGTTGCGCCGGCGACGTACCGCTACCGCGGCAGCGCTGGGCAGAGCTTCGGCGCGTTCCTCGCCGCGCCGCTGGCGCTGGAAATCGATGGTGACGCGAACGACGGCGTCGGCAAAGGCATGAGCGGCGGCACGCTCGTGGTGCGCGGCGCCGGGCGCGCGGACGAGCCGGCGATCGGCAACGCGTGCTTCTACGGCGCGCGGGGCGGCGACGCGTTCGTGCGCGGCGCGGCCGGCGAACGGCTCGCGGTGCGCAACAGCGGCGCGACGATCGTCGTGGAAGGCGCGGGCGATCACGCCTGCGAGTACATGACGAAGGGCATTGTCGCGATTTTGGGCGCGACGGGCCGCAACCTCGCGAGCGGGATGACCGGCGGCGAGCTGTTCGTGCTGCGCGCGCACGCCGCGCGGCTGGGGCCGACGCCGCTCGTCGCGCACGAGCTCGACGACGACGCGCTCGACCGCCTGCGCGCGCTGCTCGCGCGGCATGCGGCCGCGACGGGCTCCGAGCGCGCGCGAGCGTACCTCGACGGCGGTCCCGAGGAGCTTGCCGCCTTCGTGCGACTCGCCGTCGCCGTTCAGCAGCCCGCGGCGCTCGCCATCGCCCAGTAAGAGGACCCCCGGCTAGACGGAGCGCACCTTCGCGGCGATGACGGCCGCCGGCGGAGCTTCGAGCGCGACCGAACGCCCGTGCTTGCATTGTCACGCGCAGGTCACGACCGCGTTCTGCGTCGACTGCGGCGCGGACGCGGCGGGCGCGAGCTTCCCGCTGGTGCGCACGTCGAATGCGGTGGCGGAACTCATGCGCGGCATCAGCCTCGGCGGCGGCGGCGCGCCCGGTTTTTGGGCCTTCGCGCACGGCGCACCCGTGCTGGGAACGCTCTACTGGCTGTTCTGGCTGCCGCTGCCGCCGGTGTCCCTGGGCATCGCGGTCTACTTGTTCTTCAACGGCAACCGCGTCGCGCTGCAGCGGCGGCGGTATCGCGATCCGCAGCAATTTCGCGACGTCGAGCGCGCGTGGGCGATCGCCGGCGGGGTGCTGCTCGGGCCGACGCTGGTGATGACGCTGGTCTGGGCGGTGGTATCGCTCGTGCTGCTGCGGCGCGCAGGTTGATGCGATGACGGCCGTCGCGCCGAACGCGTGCTGGTCGTGCGGCACGCCGCCGGTGGGCCGCTATTGCGGCACGTGCGGCGTCGAACTCGCCGCCGGGACCGGCTCGTGGCAGGACGGCATCTATCTCGGCCCGCGCAACGCAGCGCTGTACCGCCGCGCGCCGCGCGAGATTCGCGCGCTGCTCCCGGTCCTGCTCGAACCGTTTCGCCACCTCGACGCGATCGCGCCCGGGCGCTGGCGCAACGTCGCGCTCGTCGCGGCGATGGGCATCGCGCCGCTCGCCTTCGTGTCGTACTTCGAGAACGTGCACGACCCGGTCGACGCATTTCGCACGCTGGGCCTGTTCTTCTCCGCTCTGTGGGCGCTGTTCTTTGCATCGGCGTTCCGCGCGACCGGCATCCGCTGGCGGCTCGGTCTGTTCGCGTACTTCGGCACGACGATCGTCGCGATGACGCTGCTGCTGGCATCGCTCGCAGTGAACGTCGAATTACTGCGCGCACCGTTCGTCGCGGCGAAGAGCCTCTGGATCGCGATCCCGTCGGCGATCGCGTTCATCGGGTATCCGGAAGAGCTGACGAAAGCGCTCGTGCTCTTCGCGATCTGGCGGTTCTTCGGACCGCTGCCGCCGCTGCGCGCGTTCTTGTTCTACGGCTTGATCTCGGGCCTCGGCTTCGGCATCAAAGAAGGCGTGCACTACCAGCTGGGGCCGTACGCCGCGGCCGCGTCACGCAGCGGCGAGTTCGCAGGCTTCTACCTCGAGAGCGTGACGCGGCTGACGTCGCTACCGTTCTTTCACGCCGTGTGGACGGGCATCGCGGCCTGGCTCATCTGGTTCGGCGCGCGCATCCCGTCCGCGCGCGCCGGCCTGCTCGTGCTCGCGATCACGATCCCGGCGATCTTCCATGGGCTCTACGACGCGCTGGTCGACCGCTCGGCGTGGCTTGCGCTCCTCGTCGTCGGCCTGAGCATCGTCCTGCTCGGAATCTACGCCGCGTCGGCCGCGCAGTTCGAGCGCTGGTTCGGGCTCGAGGTGGACGACGACGACGGCGTCGTCGTGCCGGTTACTGCGGCGGAGGCGGGTTCGGCGGCGGTGCGCTAGCGGCGCCCGGCTGTGCCGCACCCGACGCATCGGCGCCGCCGGCGGCGTCGGTTTTGGGCGCGGTCGCCGCGTGCACGGCGCTGCGCGCTGCGTCGGCCGCCTTCGCGGCCTGGTCGGCGAAGACGCTCAGGCCCTGCTGCGCCTGCGATGCGCCGGCTTCGAGCACGGTCTTGCCCGTCGCGATGAACGTCCCGGCGTGGTGCAGCGCGGCGTTGTACTGCTCTTGCGCGGCGGCCGTCACGGTCGGCGCCTGCTCGACGAGGGTCTTCTGCAAGTCTTGCGCTTTCGCCACCGCGTCTTTGACCAGCGGCTGCGCCTGCTCGACGCCCTTTTGCAGCGCGTCGGCCGCGAGCTGCTGCAGCTGCTTCGCCTGCTCGATCGCCTTGTTGAAGAAATCCATGCGGCCGTGTTTGTCCGCTACGAGGCGGCATCCCCGCCGTGGACGGTGAGAACCCAGCGCAGCGCGCGCGCGTACTGGTCGAGCTCCCGCACGGTCCGGCGCAACCAGCGGAACGCGGGGTCGGCCCGTTCCTCGGCGCGCGAGCTCGACTCGATCTGGCGCACGTACGCGACGATGGCCCCGAGCTGAGTCTCGATGCCGTCCCACCGTTCGCGCAGCGTCGCCTCCGAGGCGTCGGGCAGCCGCTCGAGCACTGGCGGTGAGGGCCGGCCGCCGAAGCGCATGCTGAACTCGAGCCGCGCGAGCGCATAATCGCCCGTGCCGCGGATGAAGCTCGCGAGAAGATTGACCAATCGGGGATTCACGAGGTGCGGGCTCTAATCTGGGGCTCCGTGGCTGATCGTCGGTACGTTATTGTCGGAAACGGATTCGCTGGGACCACGTGCGCAGAGCAGCTGCGCAAGGCGGACCCGTCGTGCTCGATCGTCCTCTTCGCCGATGAGCCGTACTGTCTCTACAACCGGATCGCGCTGCCGCCGATGCTGCGGCTGCAGGTCGCCGAGCAAAAGGTGATCATGCGCGACCTGGCCTGGCACGAGAAGCTCCGCATCGACCTGCGCCTGTCGACGCGCGTGGACCGGCTCAACGTGGCGGAGAAGACGGTCGTCACGGGCGGTCGCGAAGAGCCGTACGACGCGCTGCTGCTCGCGACCGGCGGCCGGCCCAATCCGGCGACGGCGCCCGGCGCCGCCGGCGCGCAGAACGTCTACAACTTCCAGTACCTCGACGACACCAAGGCGATCTCGCACGCGCTCGAGACCGCGAAGGTGGCCGTGGCCGTCGGCGGCTCGTTCATCGCATACGAGCTGGCGGAGGCGTTCGTCGCGCGCGGCGTCGAGACGCACTGGCTCATCCGCGGGCCGCGCTTCTTGCGCCGCATGCTGGACGAAGCCGCGGGCGAGCTGTTGCACGACGCCGCGCGCGCCGACGGCGTCCACCTGCACTTCGGCGAAGAAGTCCGCGAGTTCGTGCGCTCCAACGGCGCGGTCGCCAAGGTGATCACGACGAGCGGCGACACGATCGCGACCGACCTCGTCGGCGTCGGGCTCGGGCTCACGATCAACACGGAGCTGTGCGACGGCACCCCGATCCGCGTCAAGACCGGGATCATCACCGACGAGCATCTCGAAACGGACGTGCCGGGGATCTTCGCGGCGGGCGACTGCGCGGAGTTCTACGACCCGATCGCCGAGCAGCACTACCGCATGGGCACCTGGAACAGCGCGGGCGCGCACGGGAAGCTCACGGCGCACAACATGGCCGTGTCGGGCACCGATGCCGACCGCAAGAAGTTCGATACGGTCCCCGAGTACTCGTCGCTCGTGTTCAGCGGCCAGACGATCACCCAGTTCGGCCTGTCGCCCGAGTATCGCGATGACATCGAGACCGAGATGGAGATCGACCGTGACAAGGGCTGGTACCGCGCGCTCTACTTCCTCGAAGACCGCTTCGTCGGCGCCGTGCTGATCGGCAAGGGCAACCGGGCGGGCAAACGGCGCTATCTCGACGCGATCAAGACGAAGGCACGGTTCCCGAAGCCCCATCGGCGGGAGCTGTTCGACTGGACCGCCGAATAGCCGGTTTTTGCCCTTGACCATCGAACATATGTTCGATAGGGTGATGCTCCGATGCATCCCCCGAGCCCGGGGTCGGGATGGACCGTCGGCGTTCGGCTGCCGTGCTTTCGGCTCGCCGCTGCGCTGCGACACACCCTGGCCCCCGACGCGTCCGCGTTCCTGATCGATCGTAGCCGGCGGTGCGTCGTCGAAGCGAGCGACGCCGCCGCGCGGGTGGGCGTGCGCCCCGGCATGACCCTGCGGGCCGCGGCGCGGCTGCTGCCGCGCGCGGCCTTGGTGCTGGACGACGCGCCGCGCGCCGCGCGGACCTGGCGCCGGGTGCTCGGCGTGCTGGCGGCGCTTCCGGTACCCGTTGACGACGGCGGCCCCGGACTTGCATTTCTGACGATCCCGCGCGGCGACCGTCCGGAGCGCTGGTTCCACCGGGTGCGCGACCGGCTCGAGCGGCTCCGCTTGCCCGTGCGCTGCGGGGCCGGCACGAACCGCTTCGTCGCGTTCGCCGCGACGCATCGCGCGGCCGACGCCGTGTGTGGCCCCGGTCGCGAAGCAGCGTTCATCGCGGATGCGCCGCTCGAGTTGATGAACATCGGCGACGACGTCGCGTTGCGGCTGCGCTTGCTGGGCGTGCGCACGCTTGGCGATCTCGCTGCGCTCCCGGCGCGATATTTGTGCCGTTTCGGTGGCGAGGGGATGCGCTTGCACGAGTTGGCGTACGGTATCGGCGAAAAGACGACGCTTGCGTGACCGTGCTACGTCCCTGTTCTCAATGAACGGAAGGGACTGTTGGCGCCAGTAGTCTCTGTGCGCTATCGCGAATCGCAGCGCATGACCGCGTCGCGCTTACGCACTGGCTGTCTTGCCTTCGCATTTGCCCTTGCCCTCGGCGGGTGCGGCGGTGGTGGCGGCGGGTCGGCGCCCGTGAACCCGCCGCCGGCGGCCCAAACCGGGCTGGAGCGGCTGACCATCACGATCCCGGCGAAGTCGTCGTCGCTGGTCAAGCGCACGCCGCGCTACATCTCGTCGCTCACGCAGTCGGTCACGATCGCGGTCCCCGGCGGCGCGAGCACGACGTTCTCGCTGACGACGAGCTCGCCCAACTGCACATCGGGCAGCGCAGGGCTGACGTGCATGATCACGTTCCCGGTGCCGGTCGGGACCACGTCGGTGCAGTTCGCGACGTTCGCGAGCACCGACGGCACGGGGACGCCGCTGTCGGTCGCGACGGTGCCGGTGACGGTGACCGCGGGCCAGGTGAACGACGTCACCGTGACGCTGAACGGCGTCGTGAAGACCGTTGCCGTCTCGGTAACGCCGACGGCCGTTTCCGCTGGCACCGCCGCGACGGTGAACGTTTCGGTGAGCGCTTTCGATCAGGGCGGCGCGGTCATCGCGGGTCCCGGCAACTACGTCGACGCGCAAGGCAACACGCTGACGCTGACGCTGACCGACTCCGATACGACCGGCGCGACGCATCTCTCGCAGACCACGTTCACGGCGCCGCCCTCGGCGGCCGTCACCATGTCGTACAACGGCGCGTCGATCGCCGACGTGACGCTCACCCTTTCGGCGCCGAACGTGACCAGCGCGACGGCGTCGCTCCACATCAACGCGCCCGGCACGCAGCAAGCGTTCGTCTCGACGCGCAACAACCGTTGCGGTTCGAGCGATGCGGGCGACGTGTACGCCTACGCGGCGCTCTCATCGCCCGGCGGCGGGATCGGGCCGCTCGGCGGAAAGCACATCTTGAGCTCGCCGAAGGCCGTCATGGTGGCCATCGATCGCAAGGGCTACGAAGACGTGCTGGCCTCGCCCGATCAAACGTACGGCGGGATCGACGTCGTCGCGCGGTACCGGCAGACCGACACCGGCCTGACGAACCCCGTCTACGAGATCACGGGGCCCAACACGCTGCTCTCCAACGCGGTGGCGATCGACGCCGACTCCACGGGCGCGGTCTGGGTCGCGCAACCCGCGACGGCCACGCGACCGGCGATGCTCATGCAATTCGGGCCGACCGCGACCGGGAACGTGGCGCCCGTGCGCACGATCACCGCGATCGCCGGGATGGATCCGAAGCTCACGTTCACCGCGCGGACGGTCGCGGTCGACTCGCACGACAACGTTTATACGTTCGCGATGGACGCGCAAACCGGCGGCGGACGCATCTACGAGTTGGCCGCGGGCTCGACCGGCACCGCGACGCCGCTGGCCAGCTATCTCATCTACCCCGGCACCGTCGCGGCGTTCGGTGGGGGCAGCGTTCAGTTCATCTCCATCGACCAGCACACCGACGCCGTGTGGGCATACCCGGTGACCATCTATCCGGGTGACACGACCGTCCCGCCGCCCAACCAGCAACCGATCGACGGCAACGGCGCAAGCCGGTTCTCACCCGGAACCACGACGGCCGACCGCGTTTTCTACGGCCAGAATGCGTTCAACACGTCCGGCGGCACGAATCTCTTCCCGCCGATGCTCACGTCGATGGCGTTCGACGACCGCGGCAACGTCTACGTGGAGTACGGCGCCGGCACGCACTCCAACGACGGCTGCGTCATCACGCGCGTGTCGACGTTCTCGCCGTCGCAGCACGGTAACGTCGCACCCGTCGACAACAAGACGATCGGCGGCGCCGAGCAGCCGATCGGCATCGGGATCCCGTACACGACGCCGCCCACGCCGGCGTCGTCGACCGGGCGCACGAGCAGCGCGGTGATGCCGTCGCCGTCGGCGCTGTCGTTCGTGGCGACGGGTCCGTCGTACGCCAAACCGCTGACCGTCTCCGAGAGCGGCTACGGCGGCGCGTTCACGGCCCGCAGCGGGAACACGGCGATCGCGACCGTCGATCCGTCGTCGTCGTCGTCCGGAAGCTTCACGGTCACCGCCGTCGGCGCGGGCAACACCTCGATCACGGTTAGCGACGCGTCAGGCAATTCCGCAACGGTCGCCGTCACGGGCACGATCACCGCGTTGCACCTCCAGGGCCGTCACTGAGGCCCGCGCGGGGGTGACGACGACGGCGGCGCCGGTCCCGGCCGCGACGGGCGACGCGCTGCACGCGCGATTCGTCGCGATCGTCGGCGCGAAGAACGCGATCGTGTCGCCTGCGCAGCTGCGCACGTACGAGTGCGACGGACTGCTCGGCTACCGCGTGCGGCCCGAGATCGTGGTGCTGCCGGGCTCGACGGCGGAGGTCGCTGCATGCGTGAAGCTGGCGCACGAGTTCGGGATGCCGATCGTGCCGCGCGGCGCGGGGACGGGGCTGTCCGGCGGTGCGCTGCCCAGCGAAGGCTGCGTCGTGATCGGGCTGTCGCGGATGAAGCAGATCCTCGAGGTCGATCTGCCCAACCGCGTCGCGCGCGTGCAGCCGGGCGTGATCAACCTCGACATCACGCGCGCGCTTTCGCGCCGACGGCTATTTCTACGCGCCGGATCCGAGCTCGCAGAGCGTGTGCACGATCGGCGGCAACGTCGCGGAAAATTCAGGCGGCGCGCACTGCCTCAAGTACGGGTTCACCGTGAACCACGTGCTGGGGCTGACGATCGTGCTGCCGGACGGCGAGGTCGTCGAATTCGGCTCGCACGCGGGCGAGCCCGACGCGCTGGGCTACGACCTCGTGGGCGTCGTCGTCGGCAGCGAAGGGATGACGGGGATCATCACCGAGGCGCTCGTGCGCGTGCTGCGCACCGCCGAGCGCACGCAGACGCTGTTCGCGACGTTTCCGTCCACCGACGAAGCGGGCGACGCCGTGTCGCGCATCATCGGCGCGGGGATCGTGCCCGCGGCGATCGAGATGTGCGACCAGCTCGCGATCGAGGCGATCGTCGCCGCCGTCGGCGTCGACTGGCCGCTCGACGTCGGCGCGCTGCTGCTGATGGACGTCGACGGCGTCGACGCGGAAGTCGACGACACCGCGGCGCGCGCGCGCGAGCATCTGACGGCGGCCGGCGCGATCGAAGTGCGCGCGCCCAAAGACGAAGCCGAACGGCTGCTGGCGTGGAAAGGCCGCAAGGCCGCGTTCGCCGCGATGGGCCGCATCTCGCCCAACTATCACGTGCAGGACGGCGTCATCCCGCGCAAAGAGATCGCGAAGGTGCTGCGCGAGATCAGCGCGCTCGCGGCGCGCGAAGGGCTGCGCGTCGCCAACGTGTTCCACGCCGGCGACGGCAACCTGCACCCGCTCGTGCTCTACGACGCGCGCATCGAAGGCCAGGAGCACAACGCCGAGCAGGTTGCGGGCGAGATCCTGCGCATCTGCCTGCGCTACGGCGGCTCGGTGACCGGCGAGCACGGCGTCGGCCACGACAAGGTGTGCTACCTGGGCGAGCAGTTCACGCCCGACGACCTCGAGACGATGCAGGCGGTTCGCACCGCGTTCGACCCGGAGCAGCGCTTCAACCCCGACAAAGTGTTTCCGACGCCGCGGCTGTGCGGCGACAAACCCGGCGCGTACGTCGCGCACGCGACGGAGATCAGCGGCGAAGCAGGCCGCGGATGACGACGATCGCCATCGCCGGCGTCGTGCCGCGCGACGTCGTCACGCCGCGCAGCATCGACGAGCTCGCGACGGTCGTGCGCGAGCTGCACGACGCGCGCAAGCCGTTCGCGTTCGTCGGCGGCGGCACGCATCTCGCGCTCGGCAACGCGCCGCGCGCGCTCGACACCGTCGTGCGCATGACCGCGCTCGACGACGTGGTCGACTACACGCCCGAAGACCAGACCATCACCGTCGAGGCGGGCATCACGCTCGCCGAGCTGGACCGCATGCTCGCGCAGCACGGCCAGATGCTGCCGCTCGACGTCGCGGACCGCGAGCGCGCGACGGTCGGCGGCCTCGTCGCGACCAATGCGTACGGCCGGCGCCGCCAACGCTACGGAACCGTCAAGGATTTGATCGTCGGCGTCGGCATCGTGCGGCCGGACGGCGTGCGTGCGCGCGGCGGCGGCAAGGTCGTCAAGAACGTCGCGGGGTTCGACTTGCCGAAGCTGATGGTCGGATCGCTGGGCACGCTGGGCGCGATTGCGACGGTGACGTTCCGGTTGTACCCGATCCCGCAGACCACGCGAGCGGCCGCGCTGACCTTCGAGCACGCGGTGGACGTCGCCGCCGCGACGCGGGCACTGCTCGAACGGCGGCTCGAACCGGAATCGGTCGCGCTCTACAACTACGATACGCTCGTCGTCAGCATCGGGGGAACGCAGCGCGGCGTCGACGCGCAGATGGCGACGCTGCTAAACGAGATCGCGCCGGCAACCGCGGCGCGCGCGCGCGAGCTGAGCGACCTCGAACGCCAGTCCTACGAGCAGCGCGAGCGCGCGGTGCGCCGCGACGGCGCGTGGCGCGTGCGCATCGCCGCGCCGCCCTCCACCGCGGTAGCGACGCTCGGCTCGTTCGTGGAAGCGCCGCCGCTGGCGGTGCCGGTCGCGTACCCGTTGCTTGGCGTCGCGTACCACGCGTACGCCGATGCGCCGACGGGCGTGCGCGAGCGCGTCGCCGCCGAGACGCGCGGCGCAGGCCACGTGGTCATCACCGCGATGCCGGACGCGGCGCGCGGCAGCGTCGACGCGTGGGGCCCGCCCCCGCCGTCGTTCGCGCTGATGCGCGCGCTGAAAACCAACTTCGACCCGCAAGGCCTCTGCAACCCGGGCCGCTTCATCGGAGGCTTGTAGGCCAGGCCGGACCTTTCATGGCGGCTCTTGAAAGGCGCCGCTGATGCCCGACGTGACGGATACGCGCGAAGCGGATTCTCCCAAGCAAACAGGCCCGCGCACGTACGACTCGCTGATCTCGGACTGCGTGCATTGCGGGTTCTGCCTGCCGGCGTGTCCCACGTACAACTCCTGGGGCGAGGAGATGGACTCGCCGCGCGGTCGCATCGACTTGATGAAGGGCGTCGAGGACGGGATCATCCCGCTTGACGAGGTTGTCGCCGGGCACATCGATGCGTGCCTGGGCTGCATGGCGTGCGTTACCGCGTGCCCGTCGGGCGTGCGCTACGATCTGCTGATCGAAGCGACGCGCGCGAAGGTCGAAGACGCGATCACGCGCTCGCCGGGCGACCGCGCGTTTCGCGAGCTCGTGTTCGCGCTGTTTCCGTATCCCAAGCGGCTGCGTGCGCTGATCCCGGGGTTGTGGCTCGGCACGAAGCTCGGCGTCGCGCGCGCCGCGGCGGGACCGCTCGGAACGTTTTTGCCGGCGCGGCTGCGCCAGCTCGTGACGATGGCGCCGCCGATCTCGCTGCGCGACGCGTTCTCGTCGCTGCCGTATCTGACGTTCGCGAAAGGGCAGCGGCGCGCGCGCGTCGCGCTTGTCGCGGGCTGCGTGCAGCGCGCGTTCTTTCCGAACGTCAACGCCGCGACGATCCGCGTGCTCAGCGCCGAAGGCTGCGAGGTGGTCGTGCCGCGCGGGCAGGGCTGCTGCGGCGCGCTGTCGCTGCACAGCGGGCGGCCCGACGAGGCGAAGGCGTTCGCGCGCGCGCTTATCGCGAGCTTCGAGAAGGAGCAGGTCGACGCGATCCTGATCAATGCGGCGGGCTGCGGCTCGACGCTCAAAGAGTACGGCGACCTCCTGGCGCGAGGACGAGGCGTGGCGCGAGCGCGCGCACGCGTTCGCGGCGAAGGTGCGCGACATCAACGAGTATCTTGCCACGCTGGAGCCGCGCGCGCCGCGCAAGCCGCTGCCGCTGCGCGTCGCGTATCACGACGCGTGCCATCTCGCGCACGCGCAGCGCGTCCGCGCGCAGCCGCGCGACTTGCTGCGCACGATCCCGGGGCTCGAGCTGCTCGAGATCCCCGACGGCGATCAGTGCTGCGGCAGCGCCGGCACGTACAACCTGTTCGAGCCGGAGTCGGCGCACGAGATCGGCGTGCGCAAGGTCGACAACGTGCAGCGCGTCGCGCCCGACCTCGTCGCGAGCGCGAATCCCGGCTGCACGCTGCAGATGCAGTCGATCTTGCGCGAGCGCGGCGTCACGCTGCGCGCCGCGCACCCGATCGAGCTGCTCGACGCCGCGATCAGCGGGAGGCCGTTGGCCTGAGCCATGGACAGTGCCGCCGCCGTATGCCGAGCTGGCGGCCGCCTGGCGGGAGCTGCGCGGGCGCGGCGTGCGCGTGCGCGAGATCGCGTGCGTCGGCGCGCCGCGCACGCTGCTCGTCGCCGAACTCGGCGACGCCACCGCGCCGACCGTCTCGCTCTCGGCGGGCGTCCACGGCGACGAGCCCGCCGCGCCGTGGGCGCTGCTGTCGCTCGTGCGCGACGGGTTGCTCGACGGCCGCTTCGCGTACCGCATCTGGCCGTGCCTGAACCCGAGCGGCTACGCGGCCGGGACGCGCGGCAACGCCGAAGGCCGCGACGTCAACCGCAGCTTCTCGCGCGGCGGCACCACGCCCGAAGCGCGCGCGGTGTTCACGGCCAACCGCGACCGCCGGTTCGCGTTCGCGATCGACCTGCACGAAGATTTCGAGGCCGACGGCTGCTACGTGTACGAGCCGCTGCGGCCCGGCTTCGCGCCGGTGTTCTCGCCGCGCGATCGTGCAGGCGCTCGACGACGCCGGGCTTCCCGGTCCAGACGATCGAGAGCGGCTTCGACCTCGGCGCGCCGCCCGGGTTCGATCCCGCCGACGATGTACCGGCTGGAGCGCGGCACGGTGCTCGTCGACTACGAGGCCGAGATGCGCCGCGTTCGAGGGCCTGCCGAGCAGCCTCGCGCTCATGTACCGCGGCACGCCGGCGGCGCTCACGTTCGAGACGCCGCGCCCGCGGCCGTGGGACGAGCGTATCGCGGCGCACCGCGTGGCGGTGGCGACGGCGCTGGCGGCCCTCTAGTACGACGAAGATCGCGGGGAGCCGTACCGCGCGCTCGCGAACGCGAACGGGTCATGCCACAGCGCGATTCCCTCGAAGTCGACGTCCTGTTCGTCGGGGCCGGCCCCGCGTCGCTCGCCGGCGCGATTCGGCTGCGCCAGCTCGCCGCGGCCGCGAACGCCGAGATCGCCGTGATGGTGATCGAGAAAGGCGGCGAGATCGGCAATCACGGCTTCTCCGGCGCCGTCGTCGATCCGAAAGCGCTCGCGCGAACTGTTCCCGGGCGAGGACATCACCGGCGGGCTCGACACGCCCGTCACGAGCGACGCGATGTGGTTTCTCACCAACAGCGGGAAAATCAAAGCGCCGTTCGTGCCGCCGGTGCTCAACAACCACGGCAAGTACGTCGCGTCGCTGTCGAACTTGACGAAGTGGCTCGCCGCGAAAGCGGAAGAAGCCGGCGTCGACGTGTTCCCCGCGTTTCCGGGCCAAGAACTGTTGTGGGACGGCGACCGCGTGATCGGCGTGCGCGTCGGCGACAAGGGCGTCGTCGAGCAACGGCACGCACAAGTCGAACTACGAGCCCGGCCCCGATCTCATGGCGAAGGTCGTCGTGCTCGGCGAAGGCCCGCGCGGCACGCTCACCAAGACCGCGATCGCGCGCTTGGAGCTCGACAAGGACCGCGACCCGCAAGTCTACGCGGTCGGCATCAAAGAGCTGTGGAAAGTGCCGGGCCGGCTCGCCGGCGGGCAGCGTGATCCACACGCTGGGCGCGCCGCTGTGGAACACGTTCGGCGGCGGCTGGATCTACGCGATGAACGGACGACGTCATCGACATCGGGCTCGTCACCGGGCTCGACTACGCCGACCCGACGACCGATCCGCACGACAACTTCCAGCGCTACAAGCTGCACCCCGCGATCCGCCCGCTGCTCGAGGGCGGCGAGATGATCCGCTACGGCGCGAAGGCGATCCCCGAAGGCGGGCTGCACGCGATGCCGCGCTTCTACGCCGACGGCCTGTGCATCGTCGGCGACAGCGCCGGCTTCCTCAACGGCCTGCGCCTCAAGGGCATCCACCTCGCGATGAAGTCGGGGATGATGGCGGCCGAAGCGATCTTCGACGCGGTGCAAGCCGGCGACACGTCGCGCGAACGCGCTCAGCGCGTACGAGACGAAGTTCGCGCGACTCGTGGGCGCGCACCGAACTGCACGCCGCGCGCAACTTCCACCAGGGCTTCAGCAGCGGTATGTGGGGCGGCCTGATGAACGCGCAGCTCAGCATGATGAGCGGCGGCCGCGGCTTCGGCATCAAGGACAAGCTCGCGGGCGAGCACGGCTACGCGCGGATGAAGAAGCTCTCCGAGCTGACGCCGATGCAGCGCACCAAACGCGTCGTCCCCGACGGCAAGCTGACGTTCGACAAGGTGACCGACGTCTTCAAGAGCGGCTCGATGCACGACGAGGACCAGCCGGCGCACCTGCACGTGTCCGACACCAACATCTGCGCGGAGAAGTGCACCGTCGAGTACGGCAACCCGTGCCAGTACTTCTGCCCGGCGGCGGTGTACGAGCCGCACTTCACCAAGAACGGCAGCGCGCCGGCGGAAGGCCGCCTGCAGATCAACTTCGCGAACTGCGTGCACTGCAAGACGTGCGACATCATGGACCCGTACCAGATCATCACCTGGGTCCCGCCGCAAGGCGGCGAAGGTCCGGTGTACACCGGCATGTAGCCGGTGCGCGACGATGCCTGACGTCATCGTCGTCGGCGCGGGTTTGATCGGTCTCGGGATCGCGTACGAGCTCGCGCAAGCGCGGCGCCGCGGTGACGGTGTACGACCGTGACGAGCCGGCGCGCGCCGCGTCGTGGGCGGGCGCCGGCATGCTGGCGCCGTTCAGCGAGGCGACGCCGGATGCGCGCGATGCTCGCGCTGTGCCGCGACTCGCTCGCGCTGTATCCGGAGTTCGTCGCGGAGCTGCGCGAGCGCACCGGCGTCGACGCGCGGTTTCGCCGCGACGGCACGCTGCACGTCGCGCTCGACCGCGCGCGCGCTCGCGGAGCTGGCCGCGCGCGCGGAGACGTTTCGCGCGAACGGCGGCGACGTGTCGCTGCTCGACCGCGGCGACGTGCTCGCGCGCGAGCCGATGCTCGCCGAAGATCTCGCCGGCGCGCTGTTCGTCGCGAACGAGGCGCAGGTCGACAACCGCCGGCTCGGGCGCGCGCTGCTCGCGGCGTGCGAAGTCGCTCGGCGTGCGCTTCGAGCGCGTCGAACAGGTCGCGCTGGAATGCGACGCGCGCCGCGTGCGCGGCGTGCGCACCGCGTACGGCTTCGCGACCGCCGCGACGGTGATCAACGCCGCCGGCGCGTGGGCGGGCGAGCTGCACGGCGTGCCCGACCATGCGCGCGTGGCGGTGCGGCCCGTCGCGGGCGAGATGCTCGCGCTCGCCGTCCCGCGCGACGCGGTGCGCGCGGTCGTGTGGCTCGGGCCACCGCTACCTCGTGCCGCGCGGCGACGGCCGGTTGCTGGTCGGCGCGACCGTCGAGGCGCGCGGCTTCGACGCACGGGTCACCGCCGCGGGGATGCACGACCTGCTCGACGCGGCGCTCGCCGTCGCGCCCGCGCTGGCGAGCTTCGCGGTGGTCGAGACGTGGGCCGGGTTGCGGCCGGGCTCGCACGACGGCCGGCCGTACCTCGGCGCGACGGCGCTCGACGGCTACGTCGTCGCAAGCGGCCACTTCCGCAACGGCATCCTGCTCGCGCCGATCACCGCGCGGCTGATCGCGAACCTCGTCATGGACGGCGACGCGAGCGCGCTCGCGCCGTTCGCCCCGTCGCGCGCCGGAACGGAGGCCGCGACCGCCGCCGCGAACCTGACGGCGTGACGATCACGGTCAACGGCGAGGAACGCGATCTGCCGCCGGACACGACGCTCGCGTCGCTGCTCGACACGCTCGCCGTGCGCCGGGACGGCACCGCCGTCGCGCTCAACGACGACGTCGTGCCGCGCGCGCGCCAAGCGGCGACCGTGCTGCGCGGCGGCGACCGGCTCGAGATCATCGTCGCGGTGGCGGGAGGCTGACGTGGAGATGCAAACCGACAGCTTGCGCGTCGGGAAATATACCTTCGCCTCGCGGCTGTTCGTCGGTACCGGAAAGTATCCGTCGCTGGAGATCATGCAGCAAGCGCACGTTGCAAGCGGCGCCGAGGTGGTGACGGTCGCGATCCGCCGCATGCACCTCGACGACAAGAGCGGCAAGACGCTGGTCGACTACATCGACCGCACGCGCATGACGCTGCTGCCGAACACCGCCGGCTGTTACACCGCCAAGGATGCGGTGCTCACCGCGAAGCTCGCGCGCGAAGCGCTCGGCACCGATCTCATCAAGGTCGAAGTGATCGGCGATCCGCAGACGCTCTACCCCGACACGCGCGAGACGATCCTCGCGTGCGAAGAGCTCGTGCGCGAGGGGTTCACGGTGCTGCCGTACATTGTCGACGATCCCGTCGCGTGCAAACGGCTCGAAGAGGCCGGCTGCGCGGCGGTGATGCCGCTCGCCGCCCCGATCGGCAGCGGCCTGGGCGTATGCAACCCGTACTCGATCCGCATCATCAAGGAGCGGGCGAACGTGCCGGTGATCGTCGACGCGGGCGTCGGCACGGCGTCCGACGCGGCGCTCGCGATGGAGTTGGGCGTCGACGCGCTGCTGATGAACACCGGCATCGCCGCGGCGCGCGATCCCGTTCGCATGGCGCGCGCGATGCGGCTGGCGGTCGAAGCGGGCCGCGACGCGTTCCTCGCCGGGCGGATGGAGAAGCGCCTCTACGCCAACGCGTCCAGCCCGATGCAAGACCTCATCGCCACCAAGCACGGCGAGCGCGCGTGACCGGCGAGATTTCCGTCGACGAACTCGAGCACCGCCACGCGGCGGAAGAACCGTTCTTCCTGCTCGACGTGCGCGAGCCCGAGGAGATCGCCACCGCGTCGATCCCGTGGGCAACCATGATCCCGATGGGCGAGGTTCCGGCGCGCATGGGCGAGCTCCCGCGCGACGTGCAGATCGTGTGCATGTGCCATCACGGCAGCCGTAGTGAGGCCGTCGCGGAGTTTCTGGCGGCGAACGGCTACGACGCCGTCAACCTTACCGGCGGCATCGACGCGTGGTCGCGCGTCATCGACTCCGACGTCCCGCGTTACTGAACGTCAACTGCGCCGGGCGACGACGAACCAGTGCACGCGGCCGGCGATTTCGTCGTCCGCGTGCGCCCACCGGCCGACGATCTCGTCGACGTCGGCTTCCTCCATGGACTCGATCGTGAAGCCGAGCATCAGCTCGATGACGCCGTCGCGGTCGAAGTAGGCGTGCGGGATTCCGAGCTCGGAGCCTTCGCCCGGCGCGAAGCTGCGGTCGTCGAACGGGATCCCCAGGCCGTAGCGCGCGTCTTTGAACGAGCCCAGCGTGATGAATGCGGGCGCGTTGCGCTTCAGCACGCGCCGCAATTCCGCGATCCCGGCACGCAGCTTCGCGCTCGTGCCGTGCAAGTACGCGTGCGTCGAGAGCGCCGCGCCGTAGGTTTCGCGGCTGCCCGGCAGCTGCGTGTAGGGCACGTCGTCCGGCACGCTCTGCACCGGGATGCCCGCCGCGACGAGGGCCCGCGTGTTGCGCCCCGAACCGGTGCCTACCTCGATCACCGGTCCGTCGAGCGGATGCTCGCGGACGTTCGCGACGAGACGCTCGGCGAGCGGGTGCGCGGTTGGTGCCGAAGACGATGACATGAGTGCGGTCCCTTTGGTTCTGGTCGTGGGCGGCGACGGGCTCGCGATTCGCGTGTGCGAGGAGCTGCTCGCAACGCATGGACACCGCGCGGCCGTCGTCTGGATGCACGATACGGCGCTGGCCGCGCGCGTCGCGGGCCTTGGCGAGGACTGCCGCTACGTGCCCGGCGCCCCCAACGACGACGGCGCGTTGCGCGATGCCGGCGCGGCCGAAGCCGAGGCGATCATGGTTCTCTCCGACGACGACGCGCTGAACCTCCAGGTCGCGTTGAAAGCGCGCGACCTCAATCCCGCGATTCGCATCGTGATGCGCCAGTTCAGCCGCACGCTCGGGGTCAAGCTGGAGAAGAACCTGCCGAATTGCTCGGTGCTGTCGCTGGCGTCGCACTCCGCCGCCGCGTTCGCTGCGGCGTCGGTCGACCCGCGCTGCTTCGGCGCGCTGCAGTTCCCCGACCCGGGCGGCGTGCTGACGGCGTTCGCGACGCGCACCGCCGCGGCGCTGCGCATCGCCGGCCTCACCGCCGCGCAGGCGCAGCACCGCTTGTCGGCGCGCATCGTCGCGCTCAACGGTTCGCCGGCGGTGGCGGCCGGTCACGCGTTCGCGCCGCAGGACGACGTGACGGTGTTCGCGCGCATCGACCGGCTCGAGACGCGCGGCGACGCCGCCGGCGAGCGCGCCGAGCGCAACGGCGTCGGGCGGCAGCGCGCCACCCTCGCGGAGCGTCTGCGGCTTGCCTGGACGCGGCACCCGATCGTGCTGCGCGTCGTCACGGCGGCGGCGGCAATCTTCGTCGCCGCTATCGTGTACTTCGCATACGCGCTGCGGCTCGATCCGGTGACCGCGCTGTATTTCGTGGCGACGACGTTCACCAGCACGGGCTACGGCGACATCACACCGCTCGCGCCGGGCGGCACGCGGCTTCCGTCCCCGGACCGCGTCGCGATGATCGCTGCGAGCTTGCTGATGTTCAGCGGCGTCGCCGCGATCGGCATCTTCATCGCGTTCGCGACGAGCGCGCTGACGCGCGCGCAGTTCACCGCGCTTCAAGGCCTGCGGCAGATTCGCACGCGCGGTCACGTGCTCGTGTTCGGCTGCGGCAACGTCGGGACGCGAGTGGTGGAGCTGCTGCGCGCCCTCGATCGGCGCGTCGTCGTGGTCGAGCGCACGTCGGACCCGATGCTCGAGGAGATGTCGAGCCGGCGCGGGATCGAGCTCGTCACCGGCGACGCCACGCGCGACGCGACGCTCGACCTGTGCAACATCGCGCACGCGTGCGCCGTCATCGCGGTGACCGACAGCGATACGGCGAACCTGGAGGTCGCGCTGGGCGTGCGCGCGCGCAACAAGAACGTCCCCGTGGCAATGCGCGTGCAAGACCAGACGTTCGCGGAATCGATCAAGCGGCATTTCGAGGCCATCGAAACGTTCTCGACCGCGGCGCTCGCCGCGCCGGTGTTCGCGATGATCTCGCGGTTCCCGCAGACGCGCGGGCGGATCGCGCTGGGCGACCACGCCTACAACGTCGCCGAATGGCCCCGGGCGGAGGAGCCGCAGACGCCGATGGCGCAGGGCTGCATCCCGCTCGGCGTCTGGCGGAATGGCAGTTTCCGCCACATCGGCGCGTTCGAGGAGACGGAACCTTTCGACCGGGTTCTCTTCCTCGTGCCGCTCTCGCAGTTCAAATCCGTCCTCTCGCAGAACGGGGAAACGATTGCCGCGTGGACGACCTAGGCGAATCGAAGCAGGCTGCGCGTAAAAGCAGGCTGCGCGTAAAGCAGGCTGCGCGAAAAGGAGGCTCAGTGCTCGAAGCGGGTGCGCAGGTACCGGACGTCGGCGCCCAAGACCAGGACGATCGTACCGTCAAGCTGCGCGATTTCAAAGGCCGCAAGCTCGTCGTCTACTTTTATCCCAAAGCCGACACGCCCGGGTGCACGGCCGAATCGCAGGCGTTCCGCGACCTCAAGGGCGATCTCGCGGCGGCCGGCGCGGATATCGTCGGTGTGAGCCGCGACACAGTCCCCGCGCAGAGGAAGTTCGCCGAGAAATATGCGCTCAATTTCCCGTTGCTCGCGGACGTCACGTCCGCCATTTGCGACGCATTCGGGGTAATCGTCGAGAAGAACATGTACGGTAAGAAGAGCATCGGTATCCAGCGCTCGACGTTCGTCGTCGGCAACGACGGCGTCGTCGCGAAGACGTGGCCGCGGGTCTCCGTCGAGGGCCACGGCGCCGCCGTGCTCGAGGCAGTCCGATCGCTCTGACCGCCACGGCACGGCTGACCGTCGCGGGATCGAGCTCCTCGATCCCGCGGCCCAATCGCGCGTGCAGCTCGTACCTGCTCGACGACGGCGAGACGCCCATCGTCATGGATCTCGGCACGGGCGCGTTCGCGAACCTGCGCCGCTACGCCGACTACGACCGGCTCGGCGCGGTGGTGATCAGCCACATGCACGCGGACCACTTCATCGACTTGATCCCGCTGCGCTACGCGCTCAAGTACGGCCCGCGCCGCCGCCCCGCCAAGCTGCCCGTGTACCTGCCGCCCGGCGGCCTAGCGATGCTGCGCGCGGTCGTCGACGCGTTCCCCGCCGAGCCTGGCGCATTTCTGGACGACGTCTTCGCGCTGGCCGAGTACGATCCGTCGCAGCCGCTCGCCATCGAAGGTGCGACGCTGCGCTTCGCGCACACGGCGCACTACATCCCCGCATTCGCGATGCGCTGGGAGCGCGACGGCGCGAGCGTCACGTACTCCGCCGACACCGCGCCCGACGAACGCGTCGTCGCGCTCGCGCGCGAGTGCGACGTCTTCGTGTGCGAGGCCACGCTGCTGCACGGCGCCGTCGAGCAGGGCCTGCGCGGTCACTCGACGGCGGCCGATGCGGCCGCGATGGCGCGCGACGCCGGCGTGCGGCGGCTCGTGCTCTCACACTACGGCGCGGAGTCGACGTCGCGCGATCTCGACGAGGCCGCGCGCGCGGTCTTCGGCGGCGACATCCTCGTCGCCGACGACGACGACACGGTCTTTCTTACCTAAGCGCCGGCCGCAGCCGACATTAGTTCTGCCGCGGGCCGCCTTCGCCGCGCGGCAGCGAGAACTGGATCAGCGAACTGATCGGCGCCAACCCGCGCGAGATGATCGCGTGCGGCGTGACCTTGAGGTGCAGCTCCTCGAGCCGCCCCTTCGCGGTGAGCAGCTCGCGGCCGCTGGTGACCACGTCTTCGAGCAGCAACACGTGCTGGCCGCGCAGGAACGGTCCCTCGACGTACTCCTCGGCGAACGCGCCGTACTGCTTGGGCTGTTTGCGCACCACGATCATCGGCAGCCCGGTCATCTGCGAAACCGCCGTCGCGATGATCACGCCACCCAGCTCGGTGCCGCCGATCACGTCGGGGTTGATCTCGGAGATGACCGGCGCGAACATGCGCGCGATCCGGCGCAGCACGTGCGGGTCGGCGAACAAGCGGAACTTGTCGATGTAGTAGTCGCTGCGCGCGCCACCGGAGAGCAGGTAGTCGCCGCGCGTCAGCGCCTTCTCCATGATGACGCTGCGCAGCCACCGCAGCTCCGGGATGCGTGCGATGGGGCTGGACGACGGCTCGTCGAACATCAGCGCGCGCCTCCCGTCAGATTTCCCATTGGTACGCGTTCCACGACTCGTTCACCGGGTTGGGCGTGAAGTTCTTGAAGTCGACGCTGATCGGCTGCGCCTGGCGTGGGAACCAAATATAGACGATCGGCAGATCGCGCGCCAGCAGCTGCTGGATCTTGGCGTACGACGGCTTGCGCTTCGCCTGGTCGTAGCTGTCCAATGCCGCCGTTTGCGCGGCGTCCATCTCTTTGCTCTGGTAACGCGTGTAGTTGACGCCGTCGGGATGCGAGGGCCTGGGAATTTGATCGCTCATGAACTCGGAGTGGTCGTCCGGATCCTGTCCTGCGACCCAGCCCGAGATGTTCAGGTCGTACTTGCCGGTGGTCAGGACGCCGCCCTGACCGTACGTGGCGAACAGCAGGTTGGCCGGATACATCTTGATCTGCGCGTCGATGCCGACGGCTTTGAGCATGGACTGCACCTGCACCAGCACCAGCCGGCGCGTCGCGTTCTCCTGGTTGGTGCTCAGCGTGAACGACAGCGGCTTGCCGTTCTTGCGCATGATGCCGTCCGGACCCGGGCTGTACCCCGCCTGGGTGAGCAGCTCGCGCGCCTTCGTGGCGTTGGCCGGATACTTCATCACGTCGTCGGTGTACGACCACTGGAAGGGCGGCTGATCGGCCCACGCGACGACGGAACTGCCGCCCGTGTTCTTGTCGACCAGCGCCTGTTTGTCGGTCGCATACGCCAGCGCTTGGCGGATGCGAATGTCGTCGAGCGGCGGGTGCGACAAGTTCACCAGCATCTGCAGCGTTTGCGGCTTGTCTTGAAGGATCGGGTCGATGTCCTTGCTCGGCTGGGCTTTGAGCGTCTTGTACAGCTGCTCCGATGCTTCGAAGATCCAGTCGACGTCGTGCGAGCGCAGCGCGTTGAGCGACGTGTTCTCGTCGGGGATCTCGCGGATGATGATGCGGCGCAGCTTCGGCTTGCCCAGGAAGTAGTCGTCGTTCGCGACGAGCTCGATGTGGTCGCCGCGCACCCAGCGCGCCACCTTGAACGGGCCGGTGCCGATGGGCTGCTGGTTGAACGGGACGCGGTTGATGTCGTGAAACTTCGCCAGCAGGTGCTCGGGGATCACGCACACGGGGCTGTCGCTCTCAGCGAACACGGTGTCGACGAACGGCGCGAACTTGCGCTTGAGATGGAAGACGACGGTGGTGGCGTCGGGCGTGTCGACGGACTTCACCTCTTCATAGCCGACGCGCTCGTTGACGTTGTTCGCGGGGTTCATCATCGCTTGCCACGAGAACTTGACGTCTTTGCTGCTGAACGGCACGCCGTCGTGCCACTTCACACCGGAGTGCAAGTGGTAGGTGATCGTCAGGCCGTCTTTGCTGATCCCGCCGTTGGCTTCGGTGGGCACCTCGGTCGCGAGGATCGGGATCGTCTTTTTGCCCGAGCCGTCGACGCTCACCAGCGTGTCGAACGAAAGCCGGTTGATGAAGCCCTCGGTGGTGAACGCCGACAGAATCGGGTTGAGCGTGTTGGGAGACCGCTGGGTCGCCACGCGCAGCTCACCGGGGACGGTCCCCGCTCCGTGCGACGTTCCCCCGGCGCTGGTCGTATCACCGAGCCTCGTGCACGCGGTCACAGACAGCGCGCATGCGAGCGCACCGATCACGAGTGTACGCAACGGCATCCCTCCTAGCGACGCTTCGTCGCCGTCTTTTTCGCGGTCTTCTTGGCGGCCGCTTTGCGAGCCGGCGCTTTGCGCGCGGGCGGAGCTTTCTTCGCGGCCGTTTTCTTGGGTGCGGCCTTTTTCGCTGCCGCGCGCCCCGGCGTCGCCTTCTTCGGCGGCGCTTTCTTCGCGACCGCCGCCTTCTTTGGCGCCGCCTTCTTGGCGGCGCCACGCGACGGCGCGGCCTTCTTCGCGGGCGTCTTGGCGGGCGCGGCTTTCTTAGCCGCGCCCTTCACCGGCGACGCCTTCGCGGACGTCGCCCGCGCCGGTGCGCCTTTCGCGCCCGCCGCCGGCTTCGCCGGGCGAGCGGCGGGGGCGACCTTCGGTGCCGCCGCTTTGGACGCGGCAGTCTTCGCCGGAGGCTTGGCCTGCGATTTTGCCGCGCCGGCCTTGGCGGGCGGCGGCGTTTTCGGTGCGACGGCTTTCACGACGGCAGCGATCGTCTTCACGGCGGCCGCGGCGGTCTTTACGGCAGCGGCGGTCTTCGCGATCGCGGCGCCGGGCGGTGCCGGCTTCGGGGCGGGTTCCGGTGTGGGCGGTGGCGCTGCCGCGGGCGGCTCGACGGCCGCCGGCGCTTCGTCCGCGGCAGGCGCGGCCTCGGCCGGTTCGACGTCCGTCGGCGATCCGTCGGGCGCGGCGTCCGGCTTCGGCTTCGCGCGGCTCTTGCGTACCCGAGCGGGGCGCGGCGCGGCGGCCGCGGGCGGTTCGGCTGCGCGCGCGGGCTCGTCGGGCGTCTGGCCGCCGTTGGGGACGGCGTCGCCGGCCGGCTCCTGGTGCGTCACGCCGGTCGCGGGTGCGATCGTGGCCTGTCCGTCGTCGCGGGGCGAGCCCGGCGCGGGCTCCTCTGCGGCCGGTTCTTGCGCGGCCGGTTCGGCCGTAGCGACCGAGGTCTCCGGGCGCTCGCGCGGCCGTTCGGGCGAGGTCTCGGGCGGGCGGGTCGCCTTCGCGCTGGGACGCGCCTTGCGAACCGGCTTCGCCGGCTCGGCGCCCGGGCCGTCGCTCGCCGCGGCCGCGCGCTCGTGGGCGCGCTGAGGCTCCGGCGCGGGTTCGGGTGCCGGCGGCGGCTCGGGCTCGGGCTCGGGCTCGCGCACGACGCGCAGCGCGACGCGCCGCAGCGTGCCGGCGAGCGGGAACACGATCTCGTTGATGTCGAGTTCGTCGAGCACCTCGAGCACGGTCTCGAAGGCGCCGCCCTGGTCCTTGGGCGAGTGCGCGTCGGAGCCGATGGCGATCATCACCCCACGGTCCTTCGCCTTGCGCAGGAAGCGTTTGTTCGCGTCGAGGTAGCGGCGGCGCTCTTCGTCCGAATGGTCGCGGTAGAGGAACCGCGTGTTGAACTCGACCGCCATGCCGCGCGCGCCCGCCGCCTCGAGGACGCGGTCCTCATACTGGTCGAGCTTCGCGTCGTCGGGCCAGTGGCCGAACACGGCGGGGACGAAGAAATGGCCGACGATGTGGCCGGGCAGCCGCTCGATCGCGTCGACCAGCGCCGCGACGTAGGTCTCCCACGTCTGCTCGGTGCCGACGGTCTCGAAGAGATCCTTGAACTCGGGGTTGTCGAACGGCCAGGGCCAGTTCTCGCCGAGCACCGGGTGCGTGATCGGGATGAAGTGGATCGAGCGGATGATCGCGTCGGGCCGCATCGCGTCGACGATGTTCTGCGCGTCGGGGCGCGAGCGCGGGTCGTTGTCGACCTCGGCGCCGATCGAGTAGCGCATCCCGCGCCGCAGGCCCTCGCTCACCACGGCGGCGTGTCCGACGTCGACGGTGGCCGTCTCCGCGGCCCCGTACAGGTCGCCTGCCTGCGCGAGCTTGAGCGCCCGGCGCACGAGATTCACCGCCGCGGGATCCTCGAACGTGAGGTAGTTCATGTGGTCCGCGACCATGAGGAAGCGCGGGTACCCGCGCCGGCACGCATGGTAGAACCACAGGAAAAGCATCCGTGCGGTGAGCGGGAGCGGGCGTTCCTCCGCGTACGGTTTGTGCTCGCCCTTCGCGTGCCCGTGTGTGTCGGGTATCGCGAACAGGCGCGGGTCACGCTCGTTGTTATCGTTCAATCAATTCGCCGCCGGGACACGAACCCGAGGTTTTCTGCAAGAAAGGCAAGGAACCTGTTGGCTCCGCGCAGAGTGCGCGGAGCCGTGCGCTCCGGCTTCGCCGGAGGCACTGCACGAAAAAAAAGCCGCCCCCGGTGGGGCGGCGGACAAGGTTGGTTCGTTCGCGGAGGCCGGACTAGGTCCGGAGCCCTCCGATCATCGTGAGACACTGTTTAGGACCGTCTGTAGTAACGATGACCACCTCCTCTTGTCCGCCTGTTAACCTTCGTTCGTATGTGTCTGAAGGAGCCGCGGACGTATCGTGAGGCCCGCTTTCGCGAATCGTTTGCAGAAGTTCCTTCTGTCGGCACCGGCGTCCGGGCGGAGTGCCTTTGAGGGCGCTCGGCCGGGCTGTTCGAGCGGGCGCATGTTCCGGCGGTGCCTCGCGCGCGACGAGCCGCAGTTGGCTCGGGTCCGTCCGTCGTACTTCGTGGTCGAACGAGGATTTTGTGCAGCTGGAAACGAGCCTGACACCGATGGATTCGCGAGCGCCGGCCGCGCAAGCAGCCGGCACGGAACGATACCGCTCTCACGTCCTCTCGCGCATCGACGACGTCGTCATCGGCGAGGAGCCGTTTCGTCACGCCTTCATCGAGCAGATCTTTCCGGCCGATCTGTACGACGCCGTTCGCGCCCACATGCTGGCGTGCAAATACGGCGACGGTATCCAGGACCGTTACCAAGACAATCCGGCGTTCCTGAACAAGCGCTTCAGTCTGGTCGACAGCTCGCACGCGGTCGCGGCGTGCATCCGAGCCATCTTTTCCGACCGCGAGGTCAAGCAGCGGCTGCTCGACAAGTTCTACATATCGCCGTCACCGGAATTCGCCGAATCACTCTCAATTCACGACGAGTTCGAGTACTTCTTCACCGAAGCCGGGCGATTCCAGAACATCCACGTCGACATCCCGCCGAAGTTCATGTCGTTCGTGTTCTACATCCCGGAGGGCGCCGTGCCGCCCGCGGAGGAAGCGCGGAACGCGACGGTCCTCTACGACAAGTCGCTCAAGCCGCATTACCCGGCGCGCTTCAAGCCGAACTCTGTTTGCGTATTTGTCCCCCACTTTCACACCTACCACGGGTTCTCGTCCACCATCGACCGTGACGTGCTCGTGATGTTCTACGTGAACCGCGACGAACTTGGCACGTGGCAGACGTTGCGCCGTCAGAAGCAGGAGGTTCCCCCGTTCACCGACCTCCTCGACGCGATCGAGTCGAAGCTTCGTTTACATCCCTTGATCGAGTTCGGGGGCGACGACCGCAGGATAGCGGCCGAACGAGCCGCGTGTTTAGTCAATGCGCCGCAAGGACGTGTTCTCATCGGAGAAGACGAACGGCAGCTCCGGCGGTCATGAACGACGCCGCGGAGCGACACGCCGACGAGCTGCCGGAGCCGGACCGCCGGCGATGGGGCGATCCCGCGAGCTATAAGCGCGCCTGGGACGAACGCGCGAGAATTGCGGCGAGCCTGATCGAAACGAACGCGTCGGTTCTGGAAATCGGCGTCGGGCTGGGCGTCTTTCGCGACCTCGTCAAGGGCAGAACCGCGTACGTGGGCGCCGACCTGCAGCCGCTCGACGCCGCAACGCTGGCGATCGATCTGGACCGCGATCCGCTGCCGCAGCAGCCGTTCGATTGTGCCGTGCTGCTCGGCGTTTTCGGTTACCTCCATCAGCCCGAAGGTGCCGCGAAGAAGATACTGCGATGCGGCGTCGCGCGTCATCGTGTCCTATTGTTGTCGTCGCGCGGCGCTGCCCGCGCACGCCGTGCGCGAGAACCGCCGGAGCCACGGCTGGCTCAACGATTTCACGGAAGCGGAATTCGTCGCGATGTTCGCCCGCCACGGCCACGAGCTGGCGTCGAGCAGACTCCTCAAAGCGGTCGACGAGTTCGAGGAATTCCTGATGGAGTTTCGGCGATCACCCGAGCCGGCATAGGTCGCGGGATGACGAAGGCGATTTCGGCGCCGGTGAGCTTTGCGGCGCTAAAAGTGTCGACGGAAAATTTGGGCGATCACATCCAAATCTTGGCCGGTCTTCAACTGCTCGCACGGATCGGCATCGAGCCGGCCCGGTACATCGACCGCGATGATGAGATCGCGTCGGCGCCGGGGCTCGCGGATGGGGACGGCCCGGTCGGGATCCTGCTCAACGGCTGGTTCAAGACGAATCGAAGCGAGTGGCCGCCTCACCGGGCCCTTGCGCCGCTGTTCTTCGGCTTTCACATCCGGCTGTTCCAGTGCCCCGAGCTCGTGTCGGATGCGTCGATCGACTACTTCCGCCGGCACGAGCCGATCGGTTGCCGTGACACGTACACCGAGAGCCTCTTGCGGTCGCACGGCGTCGACGCGTTCACGACCAATTGCCTCTCGTTGACGTTTCCGCGCCGGATCGAGCGACCTCAGACGCAGACCGACGTGTTCGTGGTGTCGCGCGACGAGCGCATCAAAGCCCGGCTTCCCGAGTCGATCGGCCCGTATACCTTCGTCAGCCATTACTCCGGTTCGAGCGACTTTGCGGCGAACATGGCGCGGGCACAGGAGTTGCTCGAAACCTACCGTTCGCGCGCCAAGCTCATCGTCACGACGCTGCTGCACTGCGCGCTGCCGGCGATTGCCATGGGTATCCCGGTCGTCGTCTTCTATCCGATCAACGACGAGCCGGCGCACGCGTCCGACCGCGAGCGGTTCTCAGCGCTCGACGACCTCGTGTGCGTCTATCGGTTCGAAGAGATCGCGAACGTCGATTGGAATCCCGCGCCCGTCGACGTCAGCGTCCTCAAGGGACAGATGATCGAGCGCTTCTACGAGCTGGCGAACGGCTGGCGGATGGGGCTTACGAAGGCCTGCGCGCGGTGACGGACGGAGCCGGCGCGCCGCGAAACGCGGCTTTGGGCGAATAGCCTTCCAGCTCGAGTAATCGGGCTTTCAGCTCGACGCCGTAGGCGTATTGGTGGAGCGCGCCGTTCGCGTCGACCACGCGGTGGCACGGGTAGAGCAGCGCGACGGGATTGCGCGCCATCGCGCGGCCGACGGCACGGGTGGCGCTCGGCTGGCCGATCGACTCGGCGATCCAGCGGTACGAGCGAACCTCGCCGGGCGGGATCGTGGCCGCGGCGCGCAGCGCCGACTGGTCGAACGGGCTGAGCTCGCTGATGTCGATCTTTTCGAGATCGGTGCGGTGCGTGCGGAAGAAGCTCGCGACGGTGTCGCTGACCCATTGCGGCGTCTGCGACGGGATCAGGCCCCGGCCCAGCCGGCGTTGCAGCTTGGCGAATACGGCTTCCTCGCCTTCGCCGCGGTCCAGCGCGACGGCGGTGATCCCGCTGTGCCGGAAGGCGACGTACAGCCGGCCGATGGGCGACTCGACCGTGGTGATCGAGTCGGGCGCGACGATCTTGACGGTGAGCTTGATGTGCTCGAGGATTTTCGGCACGAGGCGCTGCGGCGGGTCGACCGGCGGCAGGCAGGTCAGGCAGTACGCGATGCCCTCGTTCTCACGGTAGATCTCCTGGCATTCGGGGCAGGCGCGCAGATGGGCGAGCACGTGCTCGCGCTGCGGCTCGACGCCCTCGCGCATCTCGTCCCATAGACGTTGGACGTCAACGCAGCGCATGGCGATCACTCCTCTTCCTCGGTAGCGGCGGGACGGTCGTTCGGCACGATCCGTCCGACTTGGGGCCCGAGGATACGGCGCAGGATGCGCACGGCGCGGTGCACATGCGACTTCACGGTGCCGATCGGCTGGTTCAGGATCTCGGCGATCTCGGGGTGGCTTCGGCCCTCGATGAACCGCAGCGTCGCAGCCGCGCGCAGGTGCATCGGGAGCTGCAGCAGCGCCTGCTCCACGAGTACCATATCGGCCGCGCGGGTGACGATCTGCTCCGGCTGGTCGGGGCCCTCTTGGGTTTCGTTGAGAAGCGCGTCCGGATCGGCGAGGGCGTCGAGGGCCACGTTGGTCGGCCGCTTCGAGCGCAGGCGGTTGCGCGTGACGTTCAGCGTGATCGTGTAGAGCCAGGGCTGCAGGCGCAGCTCCGAGCGCTGCTGCGGGTCCATCTTGGCCAGGGCCCGGTAGGCGCGCACGAAGGCGTCCTGCACGATCTCTTCGGCGTCTTCGCGGTTGCCGGTCATGCGCAGCGCGAACCCGTAGAGCCGACGCTGGTAGTCGTCGACGATCGTTTCGAAGGTTTCCGGGCCCGGAATAGGCTGGGAAACCGTCGCCGGTGCGGTCACGCGGTAGTGATCTCCGAAGATCGGTGCTGCGAGCGCACTCATCAGGGTCCTCAACCGGACACCGACGAGCGCCGGTTGCGGCTGTTCCCTTCTCTTGACCCTTCGCCCTCGGCTACGGGGCCCTAGGTGCGGCGGGGTGCCGGGACCACGCGCGCGGATTCCAGCCTGGGGCTCGACCGGATCGACCGCGCGTACACGATCGAAACGGGGGCCCGGCGCGCACTGTCGTCGATGTTGCCGTCGATCGCGAGCGTGGCGTCGAGCGCGACGAGCAGCGCCGTCGCGTAGTCGTAGTACGCCGTCCCCTTCATCGTGATGGTGCCGGCAAGCGCCATCGCGGGGCGGTCGGGCAGCGCGCCGTGCAACGGCCCCTTCGCCTCGAACGCGATCCCCATCGCGCGCCCGCCGCCGACCAGCGCGTCGGGCAGCCGGCGCAGCGTCCCGTGCAGCTTCGCCGCCGTCATCGGGGACGGGAAGTCGAACGGCACGGGCCGCTTGACGTGACGCAGATCACGCATCGTTGCCGCGTCGAGCTGCACCGCGAACGGCTGGTTGAGCACGGTGAGGTAATCGGGGTCCGACGCGGGGCCGTCTTTTTGCTGACCCGAGGGGAGGAGCGTGGACGTGAACGAAGCGCGCTGGTGTTGCCTCCCACCGTCGCCGTCCTTCTCGTATTCGACGTGCGCCACGTACGTCGTTGCGCCGTTCGCACTCCGCGAGACCGTCAGCCGCTGGACGCCGCGATAGATCGTCTTGCTTTGCGAGTCCCCGTTGCCGAGCCGGAAAACGTCACGTCCCTCAACCGCATAGGCCTGATCCGCGAGCGCGGCCGCGGCGGACGCCGCGACTGCGGTGAGGAGCGCGAACGTGGCGGCGACCACGGCGCGGCGGATGTTCATCTGGGGCCTCGGACTGACGGCGGGGGTGATTACGTTCCCGGATTATGGTACTACGGAAACGTGCCGATACGTATGATGAGTTGCTGAATCGCGTCGTCGGCCGGTTCCTCGCGTTGGTGCTCGCGCTGTCGCTTATCGGCGCGGCTGTTCCCGTTCGCGCCGCGGACGGTCTGACGCTGAGCCCGACGCTCAATGCGAAGCTCGACCGCCTGTACCTCACCGCGTACGACGAAACGATCCAGCGCCACGCGCTCGCCCAGCGCGACGGAACGACCTACGTGTCGACGGGCGACATCAACGCCGAGTGGCTCCGCGACGCCAGCGCGACGGTGCGGCCGTACATCGGCCTCTCGCAGCGCGACGGCGACGTCCAGCGGACGCTGCGCGGCGTGGTCGCGCGCCAGGCGAAATACATCCTGATCGACCCCTACGCGAACGCGTTCTCTTCGAATTACCACGTGGTGGAGCACAAGTACGAGGTCGACTCGCTGCTCTACCCGATCTGGTTCGCCTACGATTACTACAAGCAGACCGGCGACCGCAGCATCTTCACGCCCGAGGTCCGCCGCGCGTTCGACCGCGTCCTCGTCACGATGCGCAACGAGCAGCACCACACGCAACGATCGCACTACACCCACCCCCAGCTCGCGAACAACGGCCACGGCAGCGCGGTGAAGTACACGGGCATGGTGTGGACCGGCTTTCGCCCGTCGGACGACCCGGTTCGCTACCACTACAACATCCCGGTGAACATGTTCGCGTCGGTGGTGATGAAGGACCTCACCTCGATCGCGCGCGAGGTGTGGCACGACAACCGGATGGCGCAGAACGCCTGGGGCATGTCCGTCGAGATCCAGCGCGGCATCGAGCAGTACGGCACGCTCGCGCTCAAGCCGTTCGGCCGCATCTACGCCTACGAGGTCGACGGCCGCGGGCACTTCAACGTGATGGACGACGCGAATATTCCGTCGCTCTTGTCGATCCCGTACTTCGGCTACCTGCCCAAGACGAACTCGCTGTACTTGGCGACGCGTCGCTTTGCGCTATCCGACCGCAACCCGTATTTCTTCCGCGGCAAGTACGCCGAAGGCGTCGGCAGCCCGCACACGCCGCACGGCTACGTGTGGCCGCTCGCGCTGTGCGTTCAGGCGCTGACCGCGACCGACCAGAAAGAGATCGATCAGCTGTTCGGCTGGATCGCGGTGTCGGACGTGGGCGACCACCGCTTGCACGAGTCGTTCAACGCGGAGTGGCCCGAGTCGTACACGCGCGAAGACTTCGCCTGGCCCAACGCGCTCTACGCCGAGCTGATCATGACGCGGCGCGGCCAGACCTACGCCGAGCGTTAACGGGCAGCGTTAGCCCGGCGGCGCTTCGGCGCCGGCACGGCGTGCGAAGTCGATCACGAACGCCGTCTGCACGGCCGCCAGCGGAGCGATGGTGAGTGCGTCGATCGGAGCGTTTGCCCAGAAGAAGGGCCGCGCCACGTGATGCGCGATGAGCGCGCTCTCCGCGATGGTCTGGAGCACCGTCGGCAACACCGTAACGATCGCGAGCACACAGAGCCGCAGCAAGTTGCCGCGATGCAGCGATGTCGTGAACGCGCGCGCGAAGCCGATGATCACCGAAAAGGGGCGGCGGTTGGCGCTGAGCGCGACGAACGGAGCCGCGAGGCCCAGGATTGCCCAGAAGATCCAGATGATCGGCGCCGTCGCGAATTGCAAGAACCGCGGCTCCGACGGCGGACCGAGCCCGCTCAAATCAGCCGTCGCGAAGATCAGGTACTGCGCCAACGCGCCGACGGCGATCAGCGGCAGCCACCGCTCGATCGCTGCGGTCGCCAGCGCGCTCGACGGCGCGCGCGTTCCGGCGCCACGCGCCGCCACGCCGATCGCGACGGCGGCGATGACGAACGCGTCCGCGAAAAGCCCCGTGCAGATCAGGACGACCTCTTTGAACTGTCCCTGCCGCGACGACGCCGCCGCCGCCGGCAGCACGATCTCCGCCAGCGTGTATGCGGCGAAGACGCCGATCTGTAGCGCGAGATAGAACCATCCGTTGGCCGCCCACGCCCGCAGGGCGAACCCGAGCAGCCCCCCGATCGTCCGCGGGAGTTGCGGGATGTCGCCGGTTTCGTTCACGCGGCGCGCAGTGCGGTGAGGAAGAAGCGCAGCGTCGCCGTGCCCGAGCAGACCGCGACGTCGTCCGGATCGGTGTAGACGCGGCCGTCGATCTCGACGACGTACGTGCCGGACAGCAGTCCTTCGAGCGTGTAGCCGATGACGCGATCGCGCTTGTCTTGCGGTGCGCGCGGGCCGAGCGCTTCGACGACCGCAGCGGCCAGCAAGTCGCCGACGCGCAGCGGCGTGGCGAGCGCGAAGGCGGTCGAGGCGGTGCGAGAGACCGCGGAGACGTCGATCGGGACGGCAACCCGGAGCATACCGACGACGCTCTTCCCCCAAGGGCGGGGGGCCTCCCGGTACGCGCGGAACCTCCTCGCGATGCCCGAACCGCCTCGCCGTCGTCGCTCCACGCAGCCGCCGTCGCGGCGCTCGTCCGAGTCCTCAAGCCTGCTGCCGACGGTCGCGCTTGGCGTCGGCGTCGTGGTGGCGGGGCTCGGCATTGGCGCGTTTCTGTCGGCGGTGCAGCATCGCAGCGCGACCACGACGACGACGGCGAATCACGGCGCGCCGGTGGTGACGCCGGTGGCCCGACCGACGCGCGGCCCGGTCGCACTTGCAACGGTGGTCCCGCACGCGACGGATACGCCGCGCCCGACGGCGACGCCGCAGCCGACGCCGAGTCCGCAACCGACCGTGTCGCCGGCCGCGACACCGACCCCGCATGCAACGCCGACGCCGCATGCAACGCCGACGCCGCATACAACGCCGACGCCGCATGCGACGCCGACGGCGCGCGCGACGCCGACGCCGGCCGCGACGGCGACGCCGCGCGCGACCGCGACGCCGCGCGCGACGGTGACACCGCGCGCCACGCAGACACCGCGCGCCGTCGAAACGCCGCGACCCGCAACGCCGCATCCAGCAACGCCGCATCCCGCAACCCCCCGGCCCACGCCGCGCCCGACGGCGGCGCCCGCTACGCCGCTGACGTTCGCGGGGATCGCGCAGAACACCGTGCGCCGGTATTTGAGCGACTTGATCGCGGGCAACGAGAATGCCGCGTACGCGGAGCTCGGGAAATCGCCGGGCGACGGTGCGCTCGCCGAAGAAGCGTTCATCGACCGCGGCACGCGCATCACGTCCATTCGCACGACGTCCAGCGACGCCAACGGCGCGACCGTCGAGGTGGGCCTCACGTCGTCGCGCGGCTCGTACTACGCGACGTACCACGTGACGAACGGTTCGAGCGGGCCCATCATCGACCAGCACGACTACATCAAAGTCTGATTCGCAAAGGGACGGCTTTTCCGTGAACACGACCTCGCACATCGAAGGCTTGCTGTCGACCGGCGAAGTGATCCCGCCGCCGCCGAGCGCGTCGTCGTGGTTCCCGATCGCCGGCCAAGATGCGTACGTCGCCGAGGCGCTGCGCGATCCGATCGCGTTCTGGCGCGAGCGCGCGCGAAACGTCGCGTGGGAGACCGAGCCGCAGACGGTGTTCAGCGGCGCGCTGAACGACCCGCACTGGTTCCCCGACGGGCGGCTCAACGCGACGGTGTCGTGCCTAGACCGCCACATCGCGCACCACGGCCGCGCGACGGCGTATTACTACGTGTGCGAGAACGGCGACGAGCGCAGAATTTCGTACGCCGACTTGCTCGCGCGGGTGAGCCAGCTCGCGAACGCGCTGCGGCTCGACGGCGTGCGAGCCGGGGACCGCGTGTGCATCTACATGCCGCTGACGATCGAGGGCATCGTCGCGATGCTGGCCTGCGCGCGCATCGGCGCGATCCATTCCGTGGTGTATGCTGGGCTCGGCGCGACGGCGCTGCGCGACCGCATCGTCGATGCGGGCGCGCAGGTGCTGATCGTCAGCGACGTGACGTACCGCAACGGCCGGGCCGTCGACCTGAAAGGCATCGTCGACGACGCGGTGCGCGAGCTGGACCTGGTTCGCCGCGTCGTCGTGCACCGCCGCGAGGCGAGCGCGCCGCCGGCAGACGCGCGCGAGATGAGCTTCGAGGCGTACTGCGATCATCAGCCCACCGAGTGCGAGCCCGAGATCGTCGGCTCGGAGCACCCGCTGTTCATCCTGTACACGAGCGGCACGACGGGCAAGCCCAAGGGCGTTGTGATGACGCACGGCGGTTATCTGGTCGGTGCGGCGGCGATGCTGGCCGAGACGACGGGGATCACGCCGTACGACCTGTACTGGTGCACGAGCGACATCGGCTGGATCGTCGGCCACACGATGATGGTGTACGGCGCGCTCACCAACCGCTATTGCTGCGTGCTCCGTGAAGGCGCGCCGAACTTCCCCACGCCCGACGCCGTGTACGCACTGCTCGCACGCCTGCGCGTGACGAAGTTCTACACCGCGCCGACGCTCGCGCGCATGCTGCTGCGGCTCGGCGCGGACCTCGCCGCGCAGTACGATTTCTCGGCGCTGCAAGGGATATTTTGCGCGGGGGAGCCGCTGAACCCCGAGGCGTGGCGGTTCCTGTACGACGTGATCGGGCGCGGCAACGTTGCCGTGTGCAACCAGTGGTGGCAGACGGAACTCGCCGCGCCGACGCTCGGCGTGTTCCCGACGTCGCCTGTGCATCCCGATCGCAGCGGTAAGGCGCTCGGCCCGGTCGTGTTTTCCGTGCGCGGCGCCGACGGCGCGGTGCTGCCGGCCAATCAGGGCGGTTTGCTGGTGGTGGAGACGCCGTTACCGTACATGTTCGCGACGGTGTGGAACGACCCGGACCGGTTCGCGCAATATTTTCGCTGGGGCGCGTACGTCGCCGGCGACGTGGCGACGATCGACGAGGACGGCTACGTCACCGTGCGCGGCCGCGCGGACGACGTGCTCAGCGTCGCGGGCCACCGCATCGCGACGGCCGACGTGGAGAGCGCGCTGGTGTCGCACAAAGCGTGCGGCGAAGCCGGCGTGTGCGGGGTGCCGGACGAGATCAAGGGCGAGGCGATCGTGGCGTACGTGGTGCTGCGCAGCGGCTTTCAGGAATCGGACGAGCTGGCTGCCCGGCTGGTCGCGCACGTGCGCCGCGAACTCGGGCCCATCGCGACGCCGTCGGCGATCCGGTTCACGGCGAAATTACCGAAGACGCGCAGCGGCAAGATCATGCGGCGCTTGTTGAAAGCCCAGGAGACGGGTCAGGAACTCGGGGACGTAACGACGCTCGAAGAGTAGTCGCCGTCGCCACCCTGCGGCCACAGCGAGAACTGGTCGCAGGGGACGGCTCACGCGCGTTTCAGACAACGAACAGCCGGTCGGGTGTACACCGGTGCTTCTAGCCCGTACCCCGGAGGCTGAACCTTGCGCGTTTCCGCAGCGACCGAAGCGTTTCTCCGCTATTGCACCGAGGAGAAACAGCTCGCCCCCAATACCGTCAACGCCTACCGCCAAGACCTCGCCGAGTTCGCGCGCGACGTTGCGGGAGCGCGTCACGTCCGCGCGATCGGAGCGCCGGATATCCTGGCATATCGCAATCGCCTCTCAGCGGAGCGCCGCCTTTCGCCGGCGACGGTGAAACGGCGCCTCGCGTGCTTGCGAGCGATGTTCGCGTGGCTGGTGCGGCGGGACGTCCTCGACGGCTCGCCATTCGCGAAGACCGAGCTCCGGATTCGGCTACCGGCCCGGCTCCCGCGGTGCTTGGACTCACGCGACCTGCGGCGGCTGATGCGCCATCGTACGGCGCAAGGGCCGGATTGCGCCTTGGCGATCGCGCTACTGCTCGCGACGGGGATGCGCGTCGGGGAGCTGGCCGCGCTGCGTGTGGGCGATATCGACGCCGCGGCCGGTAGACTGAAAATCTTCGGGAAGGGAAGCCGCGAGCGAACGGTGTTCGTTACGGACACTCGCTTGCGGGAAGAGTTGCGGGGGTACGTGCTGTTGCGGCACACCGGTGCGAGAGAGCGCGCGGAATCCCGGCTCCTCGTCGACGAATGCGCTCGCCCGTTGTCGGCCGCCCGCATCCGGCACGCGATCGCCGGGCTGGGCCGGACCGCGGGCGTCGCGCGGCGGTTGACGCCGCACATGCTCCGCCACACCGCTGCGACGATGCTGCTCGAATCCGGTACGGACATCCGCTTCGTCCAGCGCCTCCTGGGCCACCGCAGCATCGTGACGACGCAAATCTACACTCACGTCAGCGACCGGGCCCTTCAAATCGCCCTGGCCCGCGCGAACGTCCTCGGCCATTTCGCGGCAACGCCCCGGTAACGCCAACGATGATAACTGAGAATTATGGCCGATATCGCAGCGCTGACGGGGCAGCAGAAAGCGCTTCGCGACCTGGAAGAATGGCTCAGCACGGCCAGAATCGATCTCGAACACGTTCGGTTGCTCGAAGGTCCCTCGGGAAGTGGCAAAACGTGGGTTGCAGAACGGCTCGTCGAATCCGTGCGCAGTCGCTTCGAGACGCTCGTGCTCACGGGCGACAAGGCGGGCGGAACGCGCGACTTTTATCCCTTCCGCCCGGTGTACCGCGCATCGCGCCTGATCGACGATGCCAAACAAGCCACGGTCGAAGTGACCGGGATGGTTCCAAAAGCAGGTTCCGCGTTGAAGTGGCTCGTCCAGTTCACGCTCAACCGCCAGGAGACGCAGCAAGCTCGCAGAGCGGGCTTTCTGGACGTGAGCGCGCGCGAGTACCTCTTCAACCTACAGCGCCTTGCTCATCGGCGCCGTTTCTTGCTCGTCCTCGATAACCTGCATTTGTGGGATGCGTCATCGTTGCAGTTGCTGAACGAGATGTGGTCCCGCGACCTTGGCGACGTGTTCCCCTTCCTCAATACGACGTCGTATCTCGCCATCGTGACACCCGAGCAAGGCGTGACTGCGGCAACCGACTTCCAGCGAATCAAGAGCCAAATCGCTGCAGCACCGTCACGGGTTTCATACTGCAGCGAGGTCGATCTCGCGGGTGCCTTGCGCGGCTTTGGGTTGCAGATCGCACTCCCGCCCGCGGTGTTGCACGAACTCTATGAGATCACACACGGGCATCTGGCCGTCGTCGAGCAGCTTGCGGGATATCTCCGCAGCGTGGGCCAGGTGCAAGAGATCGTTCACCGCGGGGGGCTCGACGAGTTCTGCCGGCGGATGCTGCGAGACAAACTGGCTGCATACGACATCTCGGATGAACGTTTACTGGACATCTTGACCCAGTGCTCGACAATCGGCCGGACGTTTACGCTGAAAGAAGTCACCTGTCTCAGCGGGCGCGACGCCGCCGATGCGGCGCGCGCACTTCGCAAGGTCGCGGCGTTGAACATCGTGCGGACGGGTGACGAGCCGGGGCGCTTCGAGTTCTGCCACGAGATTTTTCCGAAAGTCTTGAGCGACACGTCCGACGCGGACTTTGAAAACCGTCACCGGGTTTTCGCCGATTGCTTGAGGCTGATCCGGCCCGGTGACTACGGTACGCGCGCGGCGCATTACGAAGCCGGCGGCGACTTCGAGAGCGCGAGCACGATGCGCGCCCACTATACGATCGCGGCGGTTCGCGCCCGGCGCCTGTCCGTTGCAGAAGCGGTTGACCACTATCGGGAGGCAGGCCTGCTTTCGACTTCCGTGCGCGCGATCATCCAAGCGTATGCGAGCTATGACGACGGCGACTATAACCGGGCTCTTACACTGCTCGGCAAGGTCGACCCGCTGCTGCCCAAGTCGATCGGGGCGGAAGCCGACATTCTGATCGCGCGCTGCTACGTCAAGCTCCTCGTCGTAGAAGACCAGCGCAAGGCGGTCCAGATTCTCCGCCAAGTCACCGAATGCAAAGACGCTGAGGGCGATATTTGGCAACGCGCTATGCTGTGGTACGTCGTTGCTTTGGCGTTCATGGGCAAGATGGAGGATGCAAGGAGCGCGGCGGCTGAATTGGGTCATTCGCTTCGCGCGGCGCCATACGACCTCGACGCGACGCGCACATTCAATCGGCTTCGACTGCGCGGCGACATGTATCTTTCGGCAGATGGAGCGTACCCCGGACTCAAGGACGCAGTCGTCTATTTTGGCCCGACAGCACAAGATGCGGTCGCCCGGGACCCGCTGAACTATTACATCGCATTGACGAATCTTGCGGGAAACGGCATCTTACGCGGCGAGTTCCAAGAGGCGCTCGATACCGTCGGCCTTTGCCGCTACTATCTCGAATCGGTCAGAGGAACGGTCGACGACATGACGTTCCCCAGACCCGACATGCTGATCAGCAATGGGTTGATCGCATCGTACCGCATGGGCGTACAAGATGCCGCAAGCTGTCTGCAGGTCATGGCTGAGGTCATCGCCGCGATCCCAGCGACCAAGGACCGCCCCCTGCATCGCAATAACCAAAGCGTATATCTGGCCGAGTCGGACCGCTTTACCGAAGCGGTTGAGATTCTTCGCACCGCATACGATGCATTGCACGCTGTCCGCGAAATGGACGCGTTTTACCGGTATTACGTCGGCAGCAACCTCACCATGGCTATGCTCGGTGCGGGCGACCTGGATTCGGCGCGCGCTGTTTGGAAGTCGATACCGTCGCCCGTCTGCGCGGCGCCGTCCGCCGCGCAATACTTGGTACCGCGACACGAGCTCATCGGGCGACACCTCGAAGTAGCGGACGCAAGTTTCGACGCGTGTCGCAGTTTGCTGCTGCAACGTGCCGAGATGGGTGATGGGTGGCGGCACTTCGGGCACCCGATGCTCTTCTCCGAGCTTCAGCTCTTGGCGGATGAATAGAGCCAGCCATGGCGTTGCGCCGCGACGCCGAACAGGAGCAGCAGCATGTCACCATACGAGTAGCCGAGGTTTTTGAAACGGTAGGCGAACGACGATTTTGCGATGAGATGTGGCGTGCTCGCGATATCGATGATGTACGGCCGCCCGCTCGCATCGACCCGAAAGTCGATGCGGCTGAACCCGCTTAGCGGAAAGACTTGCGAGGCGGTGACGGCGATCTCCGGGATCGTATCGGCCCAGTCGGTGTCCCCGGGAAGGTCGCTGAAGGCGTACTCATCGTCCCACATGTCGTCGTACGCCAAAATGTCGTCGCGCATGGTTCCACCGGCCCCTTTCGTGATGACGACGGGGCGAAGCGCCGACACGCCGCTCGACAGCTCGATGAGCGGCACCTCCAGCTCCTCGCCGCGAATGAACGCCTGCACCGTAAGCGGTTGCCGAAGCTTCCGGCTCGTCTCCGCAAATGCCGACTCGAGCTCGGCATCGTAGACCCCGACCGTGTTGGGTCGTAGGCCGATGCTGCCACCCTCGAAGCTGGCTTTGCCGATGACGTGGAGACCAACAGGAGGAGACTCGTTCATGAACCAGCCGGTTCGGGCGTCGTAAGCCCAACAGCGCGGTACGGGCAGGCCGAGTCCGTGCAAGAGCCGGTTCCAGTGAAATTTGTGCCGCGTCAAGCTACAGACGTGCGGGTTCGAATTCACCGTCGGGATTCGCTCCAGCGAGCAGAATGCCGGTACGAGGCTCTTGCGCCCGGGTCCGGTTCCGTTTATCGCCGACGAGTAGAGAAGCTTTCGGCGGCGAGGTATCGCCGCGTAGCCGCCGCTTCCGTACCACCTGATGAAGTCGACTTCATCGGCGAAGTGGACGGTGTAGATACCGTACGAGCGCAGCGACCGAATGATATCGTCGATCTCGAAATCATGGAGGAAGCTCGCCGCGACGCTGAAGGAGTCATAATCGGTGCGGATCAGCGTTTCGCCGCGAACGTTGATTACCAAAATGACGGCAAGGTCTTCCGCAGCCGCGCGCATCCATTCGAAGACGGCGCGAAGCTCGCTCGTAGCCGGGTTCCCACGCATAATTCTCAGTTATGGTGCGCCGAGTTGGCGAAACCACACCCTCCGTGTAACGAGGATTAGCTACGAATTAATCGCTTACCTCGTCTACACGTGCAAATACCGCCGCCGCAGGTCCTCGTCGCTTCGGACCTGGTCCGGGGTGCCTTCGAACTTGATCTCGCCTTGGTCGATGATGTAGCAGCGGTCCGCCACGGCTAGCGCCGAGTAGAGGTTCTGCTCCACCAGCAGCGTCGTGATGCCTGCCGCCTTGATCTCACGGATCACGTTCTCCACCTCGCGCACGATCAGGGGAGCCAGACCCTCCGTGGGCTCGTCCAGCAGCAGCACCTTCACGTCTTGCAGCAGGGCGCGGGCGATCGCGAGCATCTGCTTCTCGCCGCCGCTGATCTCGTCGCCTTTGTGGGTGAGGCGCTCGCGCAGGCGCGGGAACTTCTCGTAGACGTGGTCGAGTGTCCAGCCCGGCTTTCGCGCCGTCACCTGCGCGAGCTTGAGGTTCTCCGCGACCGTGAGGTTCGTGAAAATCCGCCGCTCTTCCGGCACCAGCGACACGCCCTTGCGCGCGATCGTCATCATGTCGCGGCCCACGAGCTCTTCGCCGTCGAGCGTGACGTTGCCGGTGCGCGGTTTGAGCCAGCCCACGATGCTCTTGAGTGTCGTCGTCTTGCCCACGCCGTTGCGGCCCAGCAGCGCGACGGTTTCGCCGGCGCCGATGTGCAGCGACACGTCGCGCAGCACATGGCTGTCGCCGTAGTAGGTGTTGATCGCGTCGACGCGCAGGCGCTGCTGCGTCGCGGCTGGAGGTGTCGTGGCGGCAGCACTCATCAGTGCGCGAGTTCCGCTTCGGAGTGGCCGCCGAGATAGGCTTCTTGCACCCGCGGGTTGTCGCGAATCTCGGCGGGCGTGCCGGTTGCCAGGACGGTGCCTTGGTGAAGCACGGTGATCGTGTCCGAGAGTCCCATGACCATCTCCATGTCGTGCTCGATCACGAGCACCGTCATCTCCAGCGACAGCTTGCGGATGAGCGTTTCCGTCTTCCGGGCTTCGTCCTTCGACATGCCGGCGACCGGCTCGTCGAGCAGCAGGATCTGCGGTTGCGTCGCCAGCGCGATGGCGATGTCGAGGCGTTTCTTGTCACCGTGCGAGAGGTCGCCGGCGCGCACCTCGGCGACGTTGTCGAGCTCGAGCCGCGCGATGGCGCGCTCGGCGAGCGCGTCGACGTCGTCAAGGCGCGTCGAGCGGCGGAATACCTGGAGCGCGAACGGCCCTTGCACGCGGGCCAGCGCGGCGAGGCGGCAGTTTTGCCGCACGGTTTGATCGGGATACAGGCTCGCCGTCTGGAACGCCTTGGCGATGCCGAGGTGCACGCGCGAGGTCCCGCTCACGCGGCTCACGTCGCGCCCCTTGTAGTTGATCGTCCCCGAGCTCGGCGCGATCGTGCCGGCGAGCAGGTTGAAGAACGTCGTCTTCCCCGCCCCGTTGGGGCCGATCACCGCGCGCAGCTCGCCCGGATCGACTTTGAAATCAATGTCGCGGTTGGCGGCGAAGTGCCCGAAGAGCTTGCCCGCCTTGAACGTCTCGATGATGCTCATCGGGCCGGCGCGGTGGCCTTCGGCGCCGGGTTTGAGCAGCGGGTTCGGTTCCTCGGTGCGCGGTCGCAGCGAGCGCGCGAAGATTGCGCGCGGATTCTTCTCGCGCCGGTTCAGCAGCGTGCCGAGTACGCCGCGCGGCAAGAACACGATCACCGCGACGAACACGAGCCCTTCGATCAGTCGCCACGCCTGCGTCTTGCCGGACAGCACGTTTTCGAGGTACATGATGATCGCGGTGCCGACGACCGGGCTGAACAGCGTCTGCACGCCGCCGACCACGGTGTAGATCACGAACTGTCCGCTGCGCTCGATGGAGAGCGATTCCACCGCGATCGTTCCGTCGAGGCAGGCGCGCAGCGCGCCGGCGAATCCGGTCAGCGCGCCTGCGATCCCGAACGCCGCCAAGCGGTAGAGCGGCGCGCTGAAGCCGATCAGTCCGCTGCGCTCTTCGTTCTCGCGGATCGCGGTGAGCACTTCGCCGAACTGCGAGCGCGTGAGCATGCGAATGAACAGCAGCACGAGGGTGAGCACGATCGCCGCAAACACGTACCACAGCTTGATCTCGCCCAGATTGCCCAGGATGCCCAGATCGAGGCTGGGCAATGTCGTCTGCAGGTCGACGTGCCAGGCCCCGATCGGCAGCAGCGCGTTCGGGATCGACTGCAGCCCGTCGTCGCCGTTCGTCCAGTCTTTGGCCTGCTCGACGATGAAGAAGACCATTTGCGCGAACGCGAGCGTGAGCAGGGCGAAGTAGATACCGTACAGGCGCACCGTCACCGCGCCGACCAGCAGCGCGAGGGTTGCCGTGACGACGGTTGCGCCGAGCACCGCGAGCCACAGGTTCGGGTGCTGCGGCATTGCCCGCAATAACAGGATCGCGGCGATGTAACCGCCGCCCCCGTAGAACATCGCCTGACCGTACGAGAGCATCCCCGCGTACCCGAGCAGCAGGTTGAACGCGACGGCCGCGATGCTGACGATGAGGATTTGCGTGGCGAGGCCCGCGTAGCCGCCGATTGCGTGCAGCACGAATGGGAATACGGCGAGCCCGAGCGCCGTCAGCACGATGAAGCGCAGGTCGCCCCCGAGGAGGCTAGGCGGCCGGGCGGCGACCCCGTCGTGCGGCGCCTCTGTCGTCGTCATGACTGGCGGATGACCTCGCTCTCGCCCAGCAGCCCCTGCGGCCGGAGGAGCAGCACGACCGCCATGCACACGTAGATGATGACGTTGGCAGCCGGCGCGTACACGAGCGTCGTGAGGCTATAGAGTTCGCCGATCAGCAAACCGCCCACGACCGCGCCCCAAAAACTACCGAGCCCGCCGACGACCACGACGACGAACGAGGGCACGAGGAACAGAAAACCCGTGCCCGGATCGACCGAGTAGATCGGCGACGCCGCGGCGCCGACCAGCCCGGCCAGCGCGGCGCCCAATGCAAAGACAACGGTCGATGCCGCGCGGATGTTGCCCCCGAGCAGCTGCACCATGATGCGGTCGCGGATTCCCGCGCGCACGATCAGGCCGTAGTTGGTCCGGATGAGGAACAGCCACACCAGCGCGATCATCACCAGCACGCCCGCCGCGAACAGCAGGCGGTACGCCGGATAGTTGATGATGCCGAACACGTTCACCGCGCCCTTGAGCGCTTCGGGTGTGGGAAACTGCTGCGTCGTGCCGCCAAAGATCAGCCGCAGCGACTCCTCGACCACGAGCGCGATGCCGAAGGTCACGAGGATCTGCGCGGTCGGCGTCTTCTCGTAGAACTGGCGCAGGAGCAGCCGATCGAGCAAGATCGCGAAGATCGCGACCGCGATCGGCGCCGCGATGAGCCCTGCGACGATGCCGTAACGCTGCGCGACCAGCAGCCCCACGTAGGCGCCGATCGCGTAGAACGCGCCGTGCGCGAAGTTCACCAGCCGCAGCGTTCCGAAGACGATCGTGAGGCCGACGGCGATCGCGACGTAGATCAGGCCCTGGACGAGCCCGTTTAGGATAGCTTGAATGAGCGCTTCCACAAGACTCCCGTTCGCTGCGGATATGGAAACGGGCCGGCGCACCGAGCGCCGACCCGTGGGTTATTCGCCGGAGCCTACGTTCAGACTGCCGCGTCCATCTTGCAGGCGAGGCCCGCGATCGGCTGCACGCAGGACGGGCCCGCGTGGACTTCGAGCACCTTTGCGTACTCGAAACCGCCGGCGCCGCGCTGCTTCGTCGGGATGCCCTCGACGACCAGGCACGAGTTCACGCCCTGGTGGTCCTCCTTGCGGTACCACTCCTCTTCCTTGGTGAACTGGAACTTCACGCCTTCGAGCGCCGCGACGACCTTCGCGGCGTCCGTGGAGCCGGCTTTCTCGACCGCCATCTTGTAGATCAGGATGTCGGCATATGCGGTCTCCGCGCCGTTGGAGGGCGGCACGCCGTAGCGTTTGGTGAACGCGTCCACGAAGCGCTTCGCGCCCGCGTACTTCTCGGCGTGGTACTTCCAGTAGAACGGCGCGGTCGAGACGACGTTGTCGAAGTTGTCGCCGGCGCCTTTGGCCATGTACTCGTCGACGAGCGGCACGAGAATCTTGGTCGACTTGGTGAGACCGAACTGCGCCGACTGGTTGACGCAGTTCACCATGTCCTTGCCGAACTCGGTGATCACGAGCACGTCGGGCTTCGCGGCTTGCGCCTCGGCGAGCGCCGAGGAGAAGTCGGTCGTGCCGAGCTTGAGCAGCACGTTCTTGATGGTCTTCGCGCCCTTGGGCTCGACCACCGACGTCAAGTTGTCGTAGACCGAATGCCCCCACGCGTAGTCGGCCGTGATGTGGAACCACTTGCCGGTGCCGTACTTGGAGAGCAGCGTCTTCGCCATCGACTGCGCGCTCATGTACGCGTCGTTGTAGCGGCGGAACGTGACCTTGTGGCAGTTCTGGTTCGTGGTTTCATCGCCGTGCGTAAGCGTCGCCATGAAGATCGTATGCTTCGACTGGCACAGCGCCGAGACGGCGAGCGCGGTACCGGTCGACGAGCCGCCGGTAATCATCACCGCGCCGTCGCGTTCGATCATGCGTTGCGCGTTGTCGCGCGCGACGTCCGCTTTGGTCTGGTCGTCACCGATCGTGGCCTTGACCTTCATGCCCATGATCCCGCCCTTAGCGTTCACCTCGTCGATCGCGAGGTTGTATGCCTTGAGCTGATCCTGGCCTTGATCCGAGTACGGGCCGGATTGCGGCACGTTGAGACCGATGACGATCTCCTTGGTCGGCGCGGCGATGACGTACGGCCCGCCTCCGAACGTCAGCGCGGCCGCACCGGCGGTCCCGGCGACAAAACGACCACGCGAAAGAGATTGCTTCACGAGCGGAACTCCCATAGGGAAGCGGCGTGAGATAGTGGCGGTCCGATTTAGGTCACCCCCAGGAAACTTCCCTCCGTCCCAAGCGGGCCGTTGTGCAAAAGTCTTGACAGCACCGTGCCGGAGCGGTATCGTCGCGGCACGTGTTCAGACATCTCGAACGAGATTTCAAATACTGAAATGGCGGAGCTGCTGGGAACGGTTCGCCGCGCGCTGCGCGTGCTCGACTATCTCGCCGAGAACGAGGCCCCGGTCCCGATCAAGCAGCTCGCGGCCGAGCTCGAGCTCAACATCTCCAGCGCGTATCACGTGATGAACACGCTGGCCGTCGACGGGTACGTCACGCGCGACGAGCGGACGGGCGCGTACGGCCTGGGAGCCAAGGCAGCGCGGCTGGGCGACGCGTACACGCGCTCGTGGCCGGTCGAGCCTGAGCTGCGCGCGATCGTCGCCGACCTCGGTGCGCACACCGGCGAGAACGCCTACCTCGCGATGCTCCACGGGCGCGCCGTCGTCATCACCGACATCGTCGAATCGCGCCAGCGCGTGCGTGTCCACGCGCTGCACCGCGGCTACTCGGCCGATCTGCACGCTCGCGCGCTCGGCAAGGCGGTCCTTGCCTTCGAAGAGCCCAGTGCCGTCCGCGGTCACTTCGCCACGCACCCGCCGCGCCGCATCACGCCGCGCACGCTGGTGACGATGACCGCGATCGAGTCCGAGCTGGAGCGCGTGCGGCGCCGGGGGTACAGCGAGGACGTCGAAGAGTTTTGCGAAGGCGTGTGCTGCCTCGGCGCGCCGTTCTTCGCCCACGACGGCAGCCCGGCCGGGTCGCTGTCGGTGTCCGTGCCGTCCTTCCGCTACCGCACCGTGCGCACCGCGCTGCGCGATGCCGTCGTGCACGCCGCGCGCGCCGCGACGGGCGCGCTGGAAACCGCCCATCGGAGAGTGTCCCTTGGCTAAGCTCCTGTCCGCGCCGGTCGACGGCGCGCGCCGCGACCTCGGGATCGCGCTGCTGCGCACGATGATCCGCATCCGCGTGCTGGAGGAGGGCATCGAAAAGCATTTCCTCGCCGGGGACATCCCCGGCTTCGCACACCTGTCGATCGGCCAGGAAGCCGTCGCCGCCGGCACCTGCGCGAACCTGCGCCGCGACGACGCCATCGCGTCCACGCACCGCGGACACGGCCACACGCTCGCGAAGGGCACGCCGATGCGCGGCATGGTGGCCGAGCTGTTCGCGCGCGCGACCGGGATCTGCAAGGGCAAGGGCGGCTCGATGCACATCGCCGACTTCTCGGTCGGCATGCTCGGCGCGAACGGCGTCGTGGCGGGCGGCTTCGGGCTCGTCGCGGGCGCAGCGCTGAGTGCGGTGCAGCGCAAGACCGATCAGGTCGCGGTGTGCTTCTTCGGCGACGGCGCCACCAACCGCGGCCCGTTCCACGAGAACCTCAACCTGTGTGCGGTATGGAACCTGCCCGCGATCTTCGTGCTGGAGAACAACCAGTACGCGTCGACGACCTCGACGGCCGAGACGATGAAAATCAAAGACGTGGCGACCCGCGCGGACGGGTACGGGATGCCGTCCGCGATCGTCGACGGGTTCGACGCGTTCGCGGTGTACGACGCGGTCGGCGCCGCGGTCGAGCGCGCGCGCACCGGTGGTGGGCCCACGTTCGTCGAGTGCAAGACATACCGCGCGCGCGGGCATTTCATCGGCGACCCGGAGCGCTACCGCCAGAAGACCGAGGTCGAGGACGTGATGAGCGCGTCCGATCCCATCGTGCGCATGCAGGCGCAGCTCACCGCCGCGATTTCGCCCGAACAGTTCGAGCTGCTGTGGACCGAGGCGCGCGCGGAGTTCGCCGACGCGGTCGCGTTCGCGCGCAGCTCGCCGTCGCCGCAGCGCGACGAGGCGTTCTTCGGCGCGTACACCGGCGACCGCGACGCGCACGACCCGGTGCACGTGATCGAAGCACGCGAGCGCGACGCGTTCATGCCGTTCGCACCCGAGATCGGCGCCGGCTCGCAAGGCTCAGGCCACTGAGATGATGTTGTTGAGCGCGCCCACGGGGTCTGTTGACACGATCGAAATCGTGAGCGCGCGTGAGGTCTGGGGGCCCCACGAAGTGGGGGGCGCGGAGCCTGGGGCGGAGCGCCGCTAGAATGAGAACGATCTCGTTCACCGACGCCACGCTCGAAGCGATGCAAGAAGAGATGCGGCGCGACGCGACCGTGTTTTTGATGGGCGAGGATATCGCCAAGCAAGGCGGCATCTTCGGCCAGTTCCGCGGTTTGCCGCAAGAGTTCGGGCTCGACCGCGTGCGCGACACGCCGATCTCCGAAGCGGCGCTGGTCGGCGCGGGCGTCGGCGCGGCGCTGACCGGCTGCCGGCCCGTCGTCGACATGCACTTCGCCGACTTCATCACCTGCTCGATGGACGAGCTGGTGAACCAGGCTGCAAAACTGCGGTACATGTTCGGCGAGCAGTGCGTCGTGCCGATGACGCTGCGCGCGCCCGACGGTATCACCAAGTCGGCCGGTTCGCAGCACTCGCAAGCGCTCGAATCGTGGTTCGTGCACACGCCGGGGCTCGAAGTCGTCGTACCCGCCGATGCCGAGGACGCCAAGGGGCTGCTCAAAGCCGCGATCCGCAGCGACAATCCCACGCTGTACTTCGAGCACAAGGCGCTGTTCCCGCAGAAGGGCGCGGTCCCCGACGACGACGACTTCGTCGTGCCGATCGGCAAGGCGAAGACGATGCGCGACGGGGCGGACGCGCTGATCGTCACCTACGGCATCACCGTGGGCCGCGCGCTGGAGGCGGCGAAGCAGCTCGAAGCCGACGGGATCGACGTCACGGTGCTGAACTTGCGCACGGTGTGGCCGCTGGACTACGACGCGATCGCCGACGCCGTCGCGCGCACGCACCGGGTGGTCGTCGCGCACGAAGCGGTGCGCGTGGGCGGCGTGGGCGCCGAGCTCGCGGCGTGGATCGGCGAGCAGTGCTTCGACGACCTCGACGGCCCCGTCGTACGGCTGGGCGCCGCGCACGTGCCCGTGCCGTTCGCGCCGGTGCTGCAAGAAGCGATGTACCCGAAAGCACCGATGATCGCGGACGCGGTGCGGCGCCTCGTGCGGCGGGAAATCTGATCGTGGTGCGCCATGCCGGTTGAAGTCGTGATGCCCAAGCTCGGGCTCACGATGGCGAGCGGGACGATCGCGCGCTGGATCAAGCGCCCCGGCGATGCGGTGCGCGAAGGCGAACCGCTGGTCGAGGTGTCGACGGACAAGATCACCTATGAGGTGGAGTCGCCGGCGAGCGGCACGGTCGGGCGCGCGCTCGGCAACGACGGGGACGAGTTCGCGTGCGGCGATGTAATCGCAACGATCGCGCTCGCCGGCGAGATGGATACGCCGGTTCCTACCGATGCAGCGCCTGCAGCCACGGCGCCCCGGACGATCGCGGCGAGCACCGCGCCGGACGCAATCGCCACGGCTGGTGCACCGCGCATCGTCGAGGCGCCGCGCATCTCGGCGGCAGGGAACGGGGTTACGCCCACGATCCCGTCCGCCACGGAACGGTTGCCGGCCGCCGCCGGGAATGACTTGCGCGTGATCGCGTCGCCGGCGGCCCGCCGGCTCGCGCGCGAACACGGCGTCGCGCTCGGCGGCGTGCGCGGCACGGGGCCGCGCGGCCGCATCACGATGTCGGACGTGCTCACCGTTCGGGCGAACTCGTCCAACGGTGACGCGGCGGCCCAGGATAGCACGCAACCAGACAATGTCACCCTGACGTGTTGTCAGCCGCGGCTGAGCTTGTCGAAGGGTGCGCCACCATCGTTTCCGCCGCAACTGCCGGCCGCGCGGCGCGCGATCTACCGCAAGATGACCGAGGTCGCGCAGCTTCCGCTCGCGCAGGTCGAAACGGTCGCACGCGTCGATGCGGTGAAAGCGCTCATCGATCGGCGCGGCGATTTCGGCTGGACGGCGTTTGCGGTGTTCGCCGTCGCACGGCTGCTGCGCGAGCACGCCGACTTGCGCACCGACGCGACGACCGGCGCGCCGTTCGCGCGCATCGACATCGGGGTCGCCGCCGACACGCCGCACGGCCTCATCGTGCCGGTTGTGCGCGACGCGGATACGCGTTCGCTCGCCGCGATCCAGCGCGAGATCGTCCGGCTTGCCGCGCTCGCGCGCGACGGCGGCATCGGACCCGCCGACGTGGGCGGCGCGTGCTTCTCGATCTCCAATGTGGGGCCGCAGGGCGTCGACCGCGTCGCACCGCTGCCGGACCCACCGCAAACCGCGATCCTCGGCATCGGCGCCGCCACGCAGCGCCCTGCAATAGTCGAAGGCGCGCTCGTCCCGGCATGGATGCTGACGTGTGTGGTATCGTTCGACCACCGCTTCGTCGACGGAGCCCCGGCCGCACGCTTCCTCGCAGCATTCGCAAGCGCATGCACCGCCCCCGGAGTACTGCTTTGATTTCAAGGGCAATGGTCATGGACCGAGCACAGCGTAATCGCGCGCTGCCCGGATTGCGGTTGCGAGGTCGATCCGGGGGGCCCCACGCAAAGCGTGGGGGGCGCGCAGCGAGAGCGGAGCGCCATTAGAATGGAATGGTTTGGCGAGAATCCGCCGACTGCCATCGTTACCGGCGGGGCCAGCGGCATCGGCCGTGCGGTGTGCGAGCTGCTGGCGAAAGAAGGCTATCGCGTCGCCGTTGCGGACCGCGACAAGAAAGGTGCCGACGAGGTCGCGCACCACATCGACGGCCATGCGTTCGAGGTGGACGTCGCCCACGAGGCGTCGGTCATCGCGCTGTTCGACCGTGCGCTCGAGGTGTTCGGCGGCACGCTCGACGCGCTCGCGACGCCCGCCGGGATCGCCGACACGACGCCGTTCATGGACCTCACCGTCGACACGTTTCGCCGCGTCAACGACATCAACGTCATCGGCACGTTCCTGTGCATCCGCGAAGCCGCGAAGCGGATGCGGCCGGGCGCGCGCATCTGCACCGTCGCAAGCGTCGCCGGGAAGCGCGGGGGCGGCCTGTCGGGGACGGCGGCATACGCGGCGAGCAAGGGCGGCGTACTCGCGCTCACGCGCAGCGCGGCGCGCGCGCTCGCGCCCAACGGCATCGCCGTCAACTGCGTCGCGCCGGGACCGACGCTCACCCCCATGCTGGACGACGCGTTCAGCAACCCCGAGCACCGCCGGCGCGTCGAGTCGCTGACGCTGCTCGGACGATCGGGAGAACCGCGCGAGATCGCCGAAGCGATCGCGTGGCTCCTGTCGCCGCGCTCGTCCTTCGTCGACGGTGAGACGTTGACGGTGGACGGTGGCCTGATGCTCGACTAACAGATCGCTGAAAGGCATCGCACGAACACCCGAACGCCGAGAGGACCATCACATGACCGATCAGAGAATCTCACGCGGCCGTTTCGTGGCCGGAACGGCAACGGCGTTCGCGTCGATCGCCATCATCAAAGCGCCGGCGCGCGCCGCGGACTTTTCGTACAAGTACGCGAGCAACGTGTCGGTGGACCATCCGCTCAACGTGCGGATGAAAGAGTGCTGGAACGCAGTCAAGCAGCAGACGAAGGGTCGCCTCGACGTGGCGATGTTTCCCAACAACCAGCTCGGCGGCGATACGCAAGCGCTGCAGCAGCTCCGCTCCGGCGCGCTGCAGTTCTTTACGCTCGACGGCGGTATTCTGCAGTCGGTCGTCCCGCTCGCCGGGATCCAGGGCGTCGGGTTCGCGTTCAAAGATTCGGGCGAAGCCTTCCGTGCGATGGACGGTGATCTCGGCAACCACGTGCGCGACGCTATCCGCACCGCGGGCTTGTACGTGCATCCCAAGATGTGGGAGAACGGGATGCGCCAGATCACGTCATCGAGCAAGCCGATGCGCACCGTCGCCGATCTCTCGGGCTTCAAGATTCGTACGCCTGCCGGCGAGCTCTGGGTGGATCTGTTCAAGTCGCTCGGCGCCGCGCCGGCGCCGCTGAACTTCAGCGAGCTCTACACCGCGCTGCAGACGCGCGTGTTCGACGGCCAGGAGAATCCGTTCGCGATCATCGACGTCGGCCGGCTCTACGAAGTGCAGAAGTACCTCAGCGTCACCAACCACATGTGGTCGGCCTACCACTTCCTTGGCAACCAGGATGCGTGGAAGGCGCTGCCGCCCGACGTGCAATCGGTGGTCGAGCGCAACCTCACGAAATACGCGCTGCAGCAGCGCCGCGACACGCAACTGCGCAACGAGTCGCTCTCCGAGAAGCTGTCGCGCCGCGGCATGGCGATCAACAAGTCCGACACGAGCGGTTTCCGCGCCAAGCTCAGCAGCTCCGGTTTCTACACCAAGTGGAGCGGCAAGTTCGGCGCGCAAGCCTGGTCGCTGCTGGAAAAGACGTCCGGGAAGCTCGCGTAAACGCGGCGAAGCGGAAGCGACGTGAACCCGTCGCGTCTCCTCTCGCTCGCGCTGCTCGTGCTGACCGCGTGCGCGCCGTCCGTGCCGCGCCTGCAGCTTCCGATTCGGGTCGAGGCCAACTGCGAGAGCCGCGCGGTCAAGCAGACGGCGATCGACTCCATCGTCGCCTCGGTCGACGACACGGTCCGCGCGGGGCGCTACCCGGGCGACGCCGTGCTGCGCAAGGCGATCAAGTCCGGCGGGGGCGTGTTCGCGTACTGGCGCGATCAGCAATTTCCCGCGCCGGATACCGCGAAGGCGCTCGGCGTCAGCGGTAATCTCACGCTCAAGCGCGCGGTCATCACCAATCAGGTCACGCCGTCACCGAAAGCACCGTACCGCCCGGTGTGGCTGACCTTCGCGACGCCCACCGGAGACGCCGTGGTGCTCGAGCGCGCCTACGACGTGCAGAACGTCTGCATCGAAGGCCGGCGCGAGATCTAGGCCGTTCGGCGCCGCGGCCAGCGGCCGCGCAGATCGGGGCCGACGAGCTGTTCCACCAGCAGCGCCGCGACGATCATCCCGGTCTCGATCAGCGTGAACGCGCGCATCGTGGGCATCGCTGGGCGCGCGACCAGCGCGGCCAGCACCAGGAGCCCCAACCCGATCAGAAAGCGCAGCAACCCGTTCGCCAGCGCGCGCGGCACGCGCACGCCGCGTGCGACGTCGCGGACCAGCCGTAGCGGCGGCCGCGTCCCGACGTCCCACACCGTGAACGCGAGCGCGTCGAACACGATGGCCAGCGCGAAGCGCAGCACCACGACGCCGCTCATCACGGCGCCGGGCCGCTGGTGAGCGAGACATCGTCGACGTACTGGATCGTGTACGCGCCTGCGTAGCCGTCGCCGTGCACGCCGAAATAGAGATACAGACTTTGTCGCGCGAACGCGCTGAGGTCGTAGCTCTGCTGCACCCAGCCGTCGGTGCTGGCTGCGGTTTGATACAGTTGCTTGACGGTGTTGCCGGCCGCGTCGAAGAGCTGCGCCTCTTGATAGGCGTACGTCGTGTCGCGTTCGGTGGAGTATTGATACACCCAGAACGTGAGCGTCGCGCCCGGCGGGATGATCAGCGGTAGGCATACGCCTTCATCGCCGAGCGGCTCGCCCGCGCTCGAACCCGATTTGAGCGCGTACTTGCCCGAATGCGCGCGCGCGCCGGTGATCGACGCGTTCACGGTGCCGCATTGCTGCCAGTACGAAAAGGCACCGGATTCGAAACCGGGATCGGGGATCGCGTTCGGCACGTTGGTGCGCACGACGTGCGCGCGCCCCCGCACGTGCGGATGCGACGTCACGGCGTGGCGCTCGGCGGCCGGCGTTTGCGCCACCGCGCTCGCCGCGCACGTCAGCGCGAGCGCGAGCCCGAGCAGAGCCGGCAGCGAACGAAGCACGGAAAGGTTAGGGGCTCTCGTCCGGCCAGGACGCGAGCTCGCCCAGCGCGGCGCTCTTGAGCACCTTGAGGCCGAGCATCGCGCACTTCATGCGCGTCGGACTGATCCCGATGCCGACGTTCTCCAGCACGGCGTCCTGCGACAGCCGCGCAACGTCCTCGAGCTTCATCCCCTTCACGCCGTCGGTGAGCATCGACGCCGACGCTTGCGAGATCGCGCAGCCCTTGCCGCTGAACTTGATGTCCTCGACGCGGCCTTGATCGTCGAGCGCGAGCTCCATCTTGATCGTGTCGCCGCACAGTGGATTCAGATCTTCGGCGGTCGCATCCACACGCTCGAGATGTCCGAAGTTCCGCGGATTGCGGTAGTGGTCGAGGATATACTCTTTGTAGAAATCGTCCACTCTAAAGGCGCTCCGCTCTCGCTGCGCGCCCCCCACGCGTTGCGTGGGCCCCCCCGATTCGACCTCGCAACGACAATCCGGGCGGCGCATGATTTTGCTGCGCTCGGTCCATCACTCGTATCATGACAGCCGGAACACGTCCGCGGCTTTGTCGAGCGCGCGCACCAGCGCGTCGACGTCCTCTTCGGTGTTGTACAGGTAGAAGGATGCGCGCGCCGTCGCAGGCCAGCCCATCTTTTCCATGAGCGGCATCGTGCAGTGGTGGCCGGCGCGCACGCATACGCCCTCGGTGTCGAGGATCGACGCGAGATCGTGCGCGTGGATGTCGCCGAAGTTGAACGAGATCACGCCGGCGCGGTCGCCGGCCGACGGCGGGCCGTAGATCGCCAGGCCGCGCGGTTCGAACGCGCGCAGCTGCTCGAGCGCGTATGCCGTGATGCGCTTCTCGTGCGCGCGGACCCAGTCCATCCCGACCTCGGTCAGGTAGTCGACCGCGGCGCCGAGCGCGATCGCGTCGGCGATGTTGCTCGTGCCGGCTTCGAACTTCCACGGCAGCTCGTTGAACGACGTGGTCTCGTAGGACACGCGCTTGATCATGTCGCCGCCGGTGAGGAACGGCGGCATCGCGTCGAGCAGCGCGCGCTTGCCGTACAAGAACCCGATCCCGGTGGGACCGCACATCTTGTGGCCGCTCGCGGCGAGGAAGTCCACGTCGAGCGCCTGCACGTCAACGGGCATGTGCGGTACCGACTGCGCGGCGTCGACCAGCACGACGGCGCCCGCGGCGTGCGCGCGCGGCACGATCGCGTCGAGCGGCGCGATGGAGCCGATCGTGTTCGACACGTGGGTGAGCGCGACGAGCTTGACGCCGGCAAGGAGCGCGTCGAGGTCGTCGAGCACCAGCACGCCGTTCGCATCGGCCTTGATGTAGCGCAGCTCAGCGCCCGTCTTCGCTGCCAGCAGCTGCCACGGCACCAGGTTCGAGTGGTGCTCGAGTTGCGTGGTCAGGATCGCGTCGCCCGGGCCGAGATTGGCGAGGCCCCACGAGAACGAAACGAGGTTGATCGCCTCGGTGGTGTTGCGAGTCCAGATGATCTCTTCGGTATGCGCGGCATTCACGAACGTCGCGATCTTCGCGCGGGCCGCTTCGAAGTGCTCGGTCGCGCGCGCCGCCAGTTCGTACACGCCGCGGTGGATGTTCGCGTTGTCGTTCTCGTAGTAATGCACCAGCGCGTCGATGACGGCGCGCGGCTTCTGCGACGACGCCGCTGAATCCAAGTACACGAGCCGCTTCCCGCGCGACGTGGGCTTCGCCAGGATCGGGAAGTCCGCGACGATGCGCGCCTGTTTGGGATCGGCGGCGGCGATCATGCGCCTAGCTCCGTGGCGTCGTCGAGCTTGCGGTCGAGCGCGGTCCGAACCTCGTCACGCAGCGCTTCGCCGGGGAAGCGTGAGATCACGGGCTCGAAGAAGCCCAGCGTGATCAGGCGGAGCGCCTCGGCGCGCGCGATCCCGCGGCTGCCGGCGTAGAACAGCGCGTCCTCGTCGAGCGAGCCGACGGTCGCGCCGTGGAACGCTTTGACGTCGTTGGCGGCGATCTCCAGCGCGGGGATCGAATCGATGTGCGCGCGCTTCGAGAGCAAGAGTGCATCGTCGCGCAGCGACGCATCGCTCCCGTGCGCTTTGGGGCGAATGACGATGTTGCCGACGTAGCGGCCCTGGCCGCGGCCGGTCGCCGCGCTGCGCACGACGGTGTCGGACGCCGTGGGGCCGACCGTGTGGTCGACGCCGGACGTCAGATCGACGTGCTGGGTGCCGGTGTTGAAGAAGAGCGCCGACGCTTCGGCGCGCCCGCCGGGCGCTACGAGCTTCGCGCCCAGCACCGTGCGCGCGAGCGCGCCGCCGAGTTCGGCGAGGTGCCAGCGAACCTGCGCGTCGCGCTCGCAGCGCGCCCCGCGCGAGAACATCACGCGCGCCGCTTCGCCGGCCTGCTGCACGGCGACGTAATCCAGCTCCGCGCCTTCGGCGACGTGTGCCTCGACGATGCCGCACACGAACGGATCGCCGTCGCCCACCTGGCGCTCGATGACCGTCGCGCGCGCGCCCTTGCCGAGCACGACGACGACGTGCGGGAACACCGCTTCGTCGCGCGCTTCGGAGTTCGCGAAGACGAGCTGGAGCGGCAAGTCGATCTGCACGCCGGCGGGCACGTACACGAACGCGCCGCAGTTGCGAAACGCCGTCGCGAGCGCCGCGAACTTGTCGGCGCGCCAGTCGACGATCTCGTGCATCACGGGGGCGAACTGGTTGGCGAAGTCACGCCGGCTCGTCGCGTCGAGCGGCAGCAAGGTCACCCGCGGGTCGACGTTGCCGGGCGCATCGACGAACGTGCCGCCGAGATGGTACAAGCCGCCGGCGTTCTCGGTCGCGAGCGCGGGGCGGTCGACGTCGCCGGTCTCGTCGGACGACGGGCGCGGCTGCGCGACGGGGCGCGCGGGCATCGCGGGCAACTCGACCCGGCCCGACGTCCACACGAGATCGTCGTACGGCAGCTGCGCGTAGTCGTACTTCCAGCCGCGGCTGGGCCGGGCGCCCGGCGCCGGCAATTCTTCGAAACGCGCGAGCGCTTCTCGGCGCAGCGCCGCGTCGTCGGGCTCGCCGCGCTCCGCGAGAACGGTGAGAGCCGCGTCGAGCGATGCGGCGTTCGGAGCGAACGCGACCGCCGTGGGCGTCTCGGTGCCGCTAGGCACGGGCCGCGGTAACCCTAGCCTGTGCTGAACTTGCCGAAGCATCGCGCACGCCGTCGTAGCCGTCGCGCTCGATCTCGTCGGCGAGCTCGGGTCCGCCGCTCTTCACGATGCGCCCGTCGATCATGATGTGCACGACGTCGGCCGGGACGTGCTTGAGGATGCGCGGGTAGTGCGTAATCACCAAGAAGCCGATGTCCTTGCCTTCGTCGCTCTCGCGCAGCGCGTTGACGCTGCGCCCGACGGACTGCAGCGCATCGACGTCGAGGCCGGAGTCGGTCTCGTCGAGCACCGCGTACTTCGGCGCGAGGATCGCCATCTGCAGCATCTCGAGCCGCTTTTTCTCGCCGCCCGAGAAGCCGTCGTTGACGTAGCGGCCGAGAAACGCCGGATCCATGTCGAGCGTGTCGAGCTTGTCGAACACGAGCTTGCGGAACTTCGCGGGGTTCAAGTCTTCGGGGCGCACCGACTGGCGCGCGGTGCGGATGAAGTTCGCCACCGATACGCCCGGGATGGCCGCGGGGTACTGGAACGACAGGAACAATCCGGCTTTCGCGCGCTTGTCGGGCGCGAGTTCGAGGAGCTCCTCACCATCCAGCGTTGCCGAGCCGCCGAGGACTTGGTAGCCCGGATGCCCCGATAGCGCGAACGCGAGGGTGGACTTGCCGCTGCCGTTCGGGCCCATGAGCGCATGGACGCGCCCCGGCTCGACGGTCAGGTCGATGCCCTTGAGGATTTCTTTGTTTTCGACGGCGACGCGAAGGTCGCGCACGACGAGTCCGCGCGAAGAAACGGTTGAAGACATGCCGGGTTATCGTAGGCTGGCGGGCCGAGAAAGTCAAGGAAGTCCTGGACTATCTCCGACTTTCGTGGTAGGGTGAGGGCGCATGCACGACCGCTTCTTCGAGTCCGCCCGAGGGAAGATCGTCGCCGCCCTCCGTGAGCGGCGCACCGCGTCGGCATTCGACCTGGCCAACCAGTTCGGGCTCTCGCCCAACGCCATCCGCCAGCAGCTCGTTCTCCTCGAGCGCGACGGCCTCATCGCCGGCCGCAGCGTGCGCCGCGGCAAGACCAAGCCGACGGTCGAATACTCCCTGACGCCCGACGCCGATCGGTTCTTCCCGCAGCGGTACGACAAGATGCTCAACGCGGTGCTGCGCGAGATTCGCACGGCGGGGGGCGACGATGCCGTCAAAGCGGTGTTCGAGCGGATTGGAAAGCGGTCCGCGGACCGGCTAACGGCCCAGGGGCCGGCCCAGCCCGAAGGCCAGCTGATCTCGCTGGTGGAGTCGCTCAAGTCGGCCGGCGTCACTGCCGAGCTGCGCACCACGGAGCGCGGCACGATCACGCTGCACGAGCACTCGTGCCCCTACGCGTCGGTCGTCGCGGAGAACCCCGAGGCGTGCAGCGCGATCCACACGATCCTCGACGCCGTCGTCCCCGGCAAGACCGCCCAAGTGGAGAGCCTCGCAACCGGCGGCACCGAATGCCGTTTCGAGATAGACGTGAACCCCGCCGCCAGAGAGACTGCTGCAACCGCATGAATTTCGCGAAATTCCAAGCGCTCGTCGAGCACCGCACCGGTTTTCGGACGATGGAGAGTCCGACCGCGAGCGGCGAGTACTTCAGCGACTCGTGCGGCGACTTGTACACGTTCTACCTGAAGGTCGGCCCCGGCGACGTCATCGAGGACATCTCGTACTTCACGACCGGCTGCGGCTTCGGCACGGCGACGTGCTCGCTGCTCGTCGAGCTCGCGAAGGGCAAGACGATCGACGCGGCGCTTGCGATCTCCGACGCCGACATCGAGGCCGCGCTCGACGGCTATCCCGAGAAGAAAAAAGACTACCCGGAGCGCTCGCGCTTCGCGCTGCAGGCGGCGGTCGAAGACTACCGCGCCAAGCGCGCGGCCGGTCAGATCACCGACGCGATGCTCGAAGAGGCGCGCGCCACCGTCGCGGCCTCGGCGGCCGCCGCGGCGGCCAACCAGGCGGGCAACGGCACGACCGAAGAAGACGCCAAGGCGGGCCCCAAGGTGCTCGAAACCGCCGGCGTCCTCACCATCAAGCTGCACTGAGAAAACTCGCGCGAACTGAAACGGCCCGCATAGCGCGGGCCGTTTTATCACATGTGAAGCAGCTGTTCGCGCCGCTGGCGGCCCTCGCGCTCATCGCCGCCGCGCCGAGTCCCTCGCCCGCACCGAGCGCGTCCCCCGCGGGGCAGACGCTCAGCGTCGTCTGCAACCGCGCACCGTTGTACGTGTTCCTCAGCGGCACCGACCGCCCGGTGCGCGCGCGCACGTTCGACGCGACGCTCGGCCAGCGCTTCGGCCTGGTGAGCGGTCCGCGCACGACGCTGGAAAGCACGCAGTTCTACGAAACCGACATCCCGGTCGTCGAACCGGGCTACCCGCGCGACGCGCACTACTGGATCAATCGCGACTGCGCGATTATGTCGTCGAGGCCTAACCCTGCTTCGCGCGACCGAGCGCAGTGTAATCGTCCCGCGCCCGGATTGTGGGTCCGAGCTCGGAACGAGGGCCCGAGCGAAGCGCGGGGGGCGCGCAGCCTGGTGCGTGAGCGCCTTCTACGGGAAACCGCTTCGACGTTCAGGTTGATGCTGACGTCGTTGGCTGCGATCAGCGCGCCGCCGGGCGTGGTGCGGCCCCAATTGAGGCCCCAGTCGCGGCGGTCGATGGTGGTTGTCGCGGTAAAGCCGATGTGCGTGCGGCCGCGCGCGTCGGTCGTGCGGCCTTCTTCCTTCGCAGCGAGCGTCACCGGCTTGGTGACCCCGTGGAGCGTCAGGTCGCCCACCACGCTGAAATTTTGCGCGGTGCCGGTGATCTTCTTCGCGACGAACGTCATCGTGGGGTACTTGTCGGTGTCGAACCAGTCCGCGCCACGCATGTCCTTGTCGCGGCCGGCGTCATGCGTGTCGATGTCCTTGGCGCTCAGCGTGACGTTGATCGCGGTCGGCACGTCGTTGGCACCGATCGCGATGGTGCCGGATGCGACCGGGATTTGCCCGCGCACGTGCGAGATCGCGAGGTGCGTGACCGTGAACTCCGCTTGCGTGTGGGCCGGGTCGACCGCGAAGTCGGCGGCGAGGGCCGGCGCGGCGAGCGCGGTGACGAGCGCGGCGGCGGCGATGGAATGACGAAGCAAAGGAGCCTCCACACAGGCGAACGCGGTGACCGCCATGGTACACCCCGATGATGAGAGAAGTCTGACGTGATGCTTTGGAAACGCCGATTCTTCGCGATCGTTGCGCTCGCCGCGCTGCTCGGGGTCGCGCCAGCACCGTCGCCCGAGCCGAGCGCGACCGCCACCGCCGCAAGCGCGGATGCCGCATACACCGCGCTCGCGAAGGCGTACTTCGACGAGAACTTCCGGGCCAATCCGGTCGGCGCGACGGCGGCCGGGGTCCACGCCTACGACGCGCGGCTGGGCTCGTACGGCGCGTCCGACTACGCGGCGCAGATCGCGCGCGACCACCGCTACCTCGACCAGCTCGCGCCGCTCGACCCGGCGTCGATGTCGCCCCGCGGCGGGCTCGACCGGCGCATGCTGGAGAACGCGCTGCGCGACGACCTGCTGCTCAACGACACGATGCAGCTCTGGAAGCACCAGCCCGACGGCTACGTGCAGACCGCGAGCGGCGGCGTGTTCGTGCTGATCTCGCGCAACTTCGCGCCGGCGCCGGAACGCCTGCGTGCCGTGATCGCGCGCGAGGAGCAGATCCCGCGGCTGTTCGCGCAAGCGCGCGCGAACCTGAGCGCCGTCGACAAGGACACTGCGTCGATCGCCGCCGAGGACGCCGCGGGCAGCGTCGCGCTCTTCACCAAGACCGTCCCGCAAGCGCTCGCGGGCGCGGGCGACCCCGCGATGCGCGCGCGCTTCCGCCGTTCCACCGCGACGGCGGTCGCGGCGACCAACGCGTTCGCCGCGTACCTGAAGACGCGCTGGATCGCGCACCCGTCCGGCACCTACGCGATCGGGGCGGCGAACTACAGCGCGCGGCTGAAGTACGAAGAGGGGATCGACATGCCCCTCGACCGCTACCTCGCGATCGGTGAGAAGGCGCTCGCGAAAACGCACGCCGAGATGGTCGCGACCGCGAAGCGCATCGACCCGCATGCAACCACCGAGCAGGTGTTGGCGCGGCTCTACAAAGTGCACCCGTCGTCCGCGAACCTGATGGCCGCGGCGCAAGCGGATCTCGTGAAGCTGCGCGCGTTCGTGATCGCGCACCACATCATCGACCTGCCGCCCGACGCGAACATCAAGGTCACCGAGACGCCCGAGTTTCTGCGCGCGACGACCGAAGCGTCGATGGACTCGCCCGGCCCGCTCGAGCGCATCGCCAAGCAGGCGTTCTACAACGTCACCCCGGTGAACCCGCACGACTCGCCGCAAGTCCAAGCGCAATATCTCGAAGCGTTCAACGACTTCGAACGGCCGATCATCTCCGCGCACGAAGTCTACCCCGGGCACTTCACCAACTTTGCGATCGACAAGCACCTGCCGCTAACCCTGAGCGAGAAGCTGCTCACCGCGACGTCGTTCGTCGAAGGCTGGGCGCACTATGACGAGCAGATGATGGTGGAGCAGGGCTGGGGCAACGGCGACCCGCGCGTGAAGATCATGCAACTGCGCGAGGCGATCTGGCGCAACGCGCGCTACGTCGCCGGCGTGAAGATGCACACGCAAGGCATGACGGTGCCGCAGGCGATCGCGTTCTTTCAAACGCAGGCGTTCCTCGATCCGGCGAGCGCGCGCGCCGAGGCCAAGCGCGGCACGCAGGACGCGACCTACGGCTACTACACGCTGGGCAAGCTGGAGATCTACAAGCTGCGCGCGGACTACCAGAAGAAGCTGGGAAGCGCGTTCACCCTAGCGCGCTTCCACCACGACCTCTTGCAGTACGGCGATCCTGCGATCCCGCTGCTGCGCCCGCTCTTGCTTGGCGCGGACGACGACGGGAAGATCTTGCCCGACCTCTAGTGCGCTAGCGGTCGACGGTGATCGTGAGGCTCGCCGCCGCGCCGTTCGTCGCGTTGAAGTTGATCGTGCACGACCCGGTGCCCGGGACGTTGTATCCGCCGGTTCCGTACGGCGTGACGGTCGCGGTCACCGGCGGGTTGACCTGTTGACCCGGCGGGACACCGTTGAGCGTCAGATAGGCGATCTTCGCGCTCGCGGCGATGCACGAGCTCTCGTCGATCGTGATCGTCCCGGGCTGGCCCTGGGTGGTGATCGACACTTGCTGCGTCGCGGCGTACGGCGATGAGAAGCTCAGCGCTGCGGGCGAGACCAAGACGGCGTTGCCTGCGATGCTCTGCGCCTTGACGACGATGGGGATGAGGATCGCGCTCGCGCCGTCGACGATGCTCAGCGTGCACGAGCCCACCCCGACCGGCGTGATGGTGAACGTCTGGGGCGACGCGCCGCCGCCCCCGCTCACCGTCACGATGCCGTTGCACGAGGTGGAGTCTGCGCTGAGCGTGCCGCTCGTCGCGGTCGCGGTGTAGGTCTGCGCGGCTCCGCCGAGCGTGAAGGTCAGCGCCGTCGCGTTCGTCGTGAACGTGCCGCCGGATGCGCCGCCGACGTTGATCCCAAGCGTCGCAGACCGATTTCCGATCGTCACGACCAGCGTGCACACGCCGTTACCGGTCGGGGTGACGGTGTACGTCGCCGGCAGCGTCGTCGAATTCGTCGTGATCGTCGCCACGGAACCGCAGCCGAACTGATCGACCGCCGGGGCGGGCGCGTTGGGCGTCGACGAGCTGATCGTGAACGTCTGCGCGCCCGCGCCGGCACCGCTGAACGCGAGCGCGCTCGGCGTCACCGCGACCGAGCTGTTGGCCCCGGGCGTCCCGCCGCCGCCGCCGGGCGGGGTCGTCGCGGGCCCAACGACGGGCGTCCCGCTGCTGCTCCCGCCGCCGCAGGCGGAGAGGCACAATGCGGCGCCGACCACGGCGAAAAACGGGCGCAAGCGAGAGAGCATCGAGCCGGACCTCCTGGCAACGTTCGGATGATCTAGGCCTACCCGTCTGCACCGGGCGGCATACATGCCAACGTCATACGCGTGCAGGGACGAACGTCCTCGCGCTCAGACGTCGATGACCCCGCCCGCGATCGTGTCCGTCGAGCCGTCGGCGTACGTGATGAGCCCGTTGCCCGCAGCGTCGACGGCGGCCGTGGCGATCGGGTCCGTGTTGCGCACGATCGTGACCGCGAGCCCGGTCGCCGTCAGCTTCGCGGTGACCGTGTACGTATAGAGCGTATCGGTCAGCGAGAACGTGCCGTTACCCGTGGTGCCCGTCGACGCGTAGCTGTAGGTGCCGGTGCCGACGTTGAAGGCGGACGGACCGGTGACGGTCCAGGCCGTCCCGGACAATGCGACCCCGGTGATTCCGCTGCCGAAGAAGTTCACGGACACCGTCTCGCCGGTGTTCGCACCGCCGGTTCCCGCCGTGGCGGCGGTCGCGACCGTTTGGCCGAACGTTGCAGGCGCTGCCGTTCCGTACATCGCGATCGAGCAGTTCATCGTCGGCGAGTTGGGCGCACCCGTGCAGCTCGCGCCGACGGCCGCGATGACGGTGCCTTTCACGGTCGCCGACGCAGCGTCGTTGTAGACCACGCTTTGCGAGGCGGGGGTGGTCGACGTGGCCGCGACGGCCGACGCGGTGATCGTCAGAATGTGATAGCTCGTGACCGCGCCGGCGCGGTCGTACGTGGTCATCGTGCCCGCCGCGGATGTCTCGGGATCGCCGGGCTTGGCGACGATGAGTACCTGCTCTTCCTCGAGCGTGGCGCACAGCGGGTCGTAGTACAGGTCCGTCGTGACCGTCGCTGTGCCGTCGGCGTTGTTGACCTGGCTGGTCTTCGAGCTATTCGTGCACGCGCCGGTTGCCGCCGAGATGCGCCGCCCGTGCGCGGCCATCACGTCCAGCACGCGCCGGCCGATCGCTGCCGGGGTCGGGCCGCCGGGGAACGCCAGCCCGTTCGACGTGTTGGCCACCAGGATGGCGGTCTGCACGGAACTGCGCGCGGTGCTCTTCCCGCCGAACGTCGAGAGGGGCGGGTTGTGCGTGACCGTGGCGTTCGAGCCGGTCGAGCATCCCGTCAGGGCAATCGACCCCATCAGGCTCGAGATCAAAGCAGCGGCGGCGGCGCGGCGGGGCGAGTAAAGCATATCGTCGCGGCGTACGGGCGGCGGCGGTTTGTTCCCTGCGGGCCCAAGCTCAGAGAAGGTACGGATTCGTGCGGCGCTCCCGGCCGATCGTCGTCGCGGGCCCGTGGCCGGGGACGACCACGCTGGCGTCGTCGTGGACGAGCAGCTTGCGCCGGATGGAGTCGACGATGTCCTCCAGCGACGTGCCGCCGATGTCCCAGCGGCCGACGGCGCCGCGAAAGAGCGTGTCGCCCGTGAACAGCATCGCACCGTCGTCGCCGTCGAGCGCGAAGGACGTCGAGCCCGGCGTGTGCCCCGGCGTGTGGATGCAGCGCAACGCGATCGCACCGGCGCGCAGCACGTCGCCGTCGGTGAGGTCGCCGTCGAGCGCGACGGCCTCGGGCGCGGCCGGCATGCCGAGGAACCGCGCCTGCTCGGCGAGCGTACCGTACAGCGGCAGGTCCGCGTGGTGCAGCAGCCCGTCGCCGCCGACGCGTTCGCGCAACGGTCCGAGCGCGCCGATGTGATCGACGTGCGCGTGCGTGTGCACGAGGTAGCGCGGGCGCAGGCCGCGCGCGCCGAGCCGGTCCGCGATCTCGCCGACCTCGTCGCCGCCGTCGATCACGATGGCTTCGCCGCTTTCGGGATCGCCCAGGATGGTGCAGTTGCAGCCGAGCGCGCCGACCGGGAACGTTTCGACGATCATGGTGCGATCCCCAAGTCGCGGTAGGTGCGGTTGAAGTAACCCAGCGGCGCGCCGTCGCGCGAGCCCGCATCGAGCACCTCGCCCAAGAAGATCGTGTGCGTCGACGCGGTCAGCTCCTCGGTCACGCGGCAGTCGAGGTGCGCGACGGTGCCTTCCAGGACCGGCGAGCCGCTGGGGCCGATCCGGTACGCGACGCCGTCGAAACGCGAGCGCGGCTCGCCGCCGGCGAAGCGCTGCGCCAGCTCGCGCTGGTCGAGCGCAAGGATGTTCACGCAGAAGCGTTGCGACGCGGCGATGAGCGGGTGCGCCGTCGCGACGCGGTTCACGCAGATCAACACGGTCGGCGGCTCCGCCGAGACGCTCGCGAACGCGTTGACGGTGAAGCCGTGGATGCGGCCGTCGAGTGCGGTCGTCACGATGGAGACTCCCGTGACGAAGCGCCGCATCGCGGCGAGGAAGTCCTCAGTCGACGCGGGCACCGATGCCCATCCCGTCGCCGATCGGCACGATCGTCGCGTCGAGCCCCGGATAGTTGAGGAAGGTCTTGTTGAAGGCGCGGATCGCTTTGGTGTTGGGCTCGTCGGACGCCTTGGGTACTG
>CAWBVR010000008.1:0-55808 GCA_963792235.1 Vulcanimicrobiota bacterium | reverse complement strand
TCGCGTAGCGAGCGCTCGCGCACCCGAGCTCGAAGGGCTCAGGTGCGCTCGAAGACGGCGGCTGCGAGACCGAGCGCGATGATGCACGCGAACGCCGCGGCGACGACGCCGCTCGCGACCGAAGCGCGCAGCAGCAGGACGGCGACGAGCACCGCGAGCGCGACGGCGATGGGCGCACGGCGCGAATCGCCCGCGATGAACTCCCAGATCGCCCCGAGCTTCACGCGCGCACCGGTCGCGGTGCGCGCGCCGCGGTGATCAGCACGGCCGACACGGCGAGATAGAACGCGGCCAAGAACACGAGCGACAGGTCGCTGCCCCACCACGCGATGCCCAAGCCTTCGCCCGTCCAGAACGTGCCGAACGACGTCAGCATGATGCCGACGACGAACTTCATCGTGTTCTCCGGGACGCGCGATGCCGGGTGCTTCAGCGCCAAGCCGAGCGCGACGACGAGCAGCACCGCAGCGACGGCGCCCGCGGCCGACCAGCCGAGCGCGGCCGTCGACGCCGCACCGAACGTGACGACGATGATCGCGACTTCCAAGCCTTCGATGAGCACGGCTTTGAACGCGGTCACCAAACCGATGCGGTCGGCTTGCACGTCCTCGGCGGCGCGCAGCGCCGACACCTCGCGCGCGAACGCGGCGTCCTCGTCGCGCAGCGCCTTGCGGCCAGCGTAGCGCAAGATCGCCTTGCGCAGCCACGCGAGCCCGAACAGCGTCGAGCACGATCCCGACCACGAGCTTGAGCTGATCGATCGGGATCAGGTGCAGCAGCGGACCGAACAGCGCGACGATCAGCGCGAGGACCGCCAGCGCGCCGGCGGCGCCGCGCAGCGCCACGGGCCACGATCGCGCGACCCCCACGGCCAGCACGATCGTCATCGCTTCGACGGCCTCCACGCCCGAGGCGAGGAAGCTGGTTCCGGCGAGCGTCCATCCGTTCACGCAAGCCCTGAACCGCTCAGCGCCGGAATCGATGCGCCCGGGAGCGAACGCGCCGTCCCCGTCATGTTCTGGGAGTTGGCCGGAGTACCGGCGGTCGCCGTTCGGCGCGGCGCGCGCGTGGAGTCGATCCACCATGTCGCGGCGTGCGTCGCGGACGTCGACGGCGAGATCGTGCTGCGCGTGGGCACCGTCGAGGAGCCCGTGTTCCTGCGCTCGTCGGCGAAGCCGTTCGTCGCGGCGGCGGCCGTTCGCGCCGGTGTGCTGGAGCGGTTCGGCTTCGCCGAGCGGGAGCTGGCGGTGATGTGCGCGTCGCACAACGGCGAGCCCGGCCATGTCGAGCTCGTCGCCTCGATGCTCGAACGCATCGGCGCGACCGTGAACGACCTCGGCTGCGGCACCCACGCGCCGTCGTACGAACCGGCCGCCGCGGCGCTCGCCGCACGCGGGGAGCGCCCGACGCAGCTCCACAACAACTGCAGCGGCAAGCACGCCGGGATCCTCGCGCTGGCGAAGGTGCTCGGCGCGCCGTTCGCGGGCTATCTCGAAGCGTCGCATCCGGCGCAGCGCGCGATCCTCGCGCTGTGCGAGCGCGTGAGCGACGACGTGTTCGACGGCGACAAGCTCGCGGTGGACGGCTGCGGCATCCCGGTCTACGCGACGACGCTGCGCAAGGCTGCCGTCTCGTTCGCGCGCTTCGCGACGCTGCGCGGCCTGGAAGACGACGACGCGACCGCGCTCGCGCGCGTCGCCGCGGCGATGTCCGCCGAGCCGTGGTACGTCGGCGGCACCGGTCGCTTCGACACCGACCTGATGCGCGCGACCGGCGGGCGGATCGTCTGCAAGGCGGGGGCCGAGGGCGTCCACTGCGACGCGCTGCTCGACCTGGGCGTCGGCCTCGCGCTCAAGGTGATCGACGGCTCGCGCCGGGCGGCGCCGCCGGCGACGCTGGCGATCCTTGACGCGCTGCGCGCGCTCGACCCCGCCGCGCGCGCGGCGCTGCGGCCGCACGCCGTGGTCCCGGTGAAGAACGTCGCCGGCCGGGTGGTGGGCGAAGTCGCCGCGCTCGATGGGTGGATCCCGGACGCTCCCGCCGGATAAACGCGGGAGTCGAGCCGCGCCGCTCGGGGCGGCAACCACTCTCCCCTCCGCGAGGTCGAAGGCGTCGTGGTCGAATTTTTCCTGAGGCGCCCGATTTTTGCGTCGGTGTTCTCGCTCGTGATCCTGCTGCTGGGGATCATCTCGATTCCTACCCTGCCGATCGCGCAGTTTCCGAACATCGCGCCGCCGACGGTGAGCGTCACGGCGATCTATCAGGGTGCGAGCGCGGAAGCGGTCGAGTCGTCGGTGACGACGCCGCTCGAAGAAGCGATCAACGGCGTGCAGGGCCTCCGCTACATCCAGTCCTCCTCCGGCAGCGACGGCTCTTCGCAGATCACGGCGACGTTCAACCTCGACCGCAATCTGGATCAGGCTGCCAACGACGTCCAGAACGCGGTCAACCTCGCTCAGGGCCGGCTGCCCGCCGAGGTCAAGCTCATCGGCGTGTCCGTTTCGAAGAACTCGGGCACGTTCGTCGCAGCGCTCGGCGTGACGTCGACCGATTCGCGGTGGGACTCCGCGTATCTGACGAATTATCTCGAGAACAACGTCGTCAACGACCTCAAGCGGATCAACGGCGTCTCCGACGTGCGCGTGTTCGGCGAGCGCAAGTACGCGATGCGTCTCTGGGTCGATCCCAAGCGGCTCGCAGACTATGGCCTCACGGCCGGCGACGTCGTCACGGCGCTGCAGTCGCAGAACGTGCAGGTCGCGGCGGGCGCGATCGGCGCGCCGCCGACCAACGGCCACCAGCCGTACGAGTACTCCGTGCTCGCCACCGGGCGGCTGCACGACAGCGCGCAGTTTGCGAACATCGTGCTCAAGACGAACGCCGACGGCGGCTTCGTCAAAGTCCGCGACGTCGGGCGCGTGGTGCTTGGCGCGGAGAACTACGCCGGTTCGCTGTGGTTCAGCAGCGGCGCGGACATCGGGCACGGCCACGAGGGGATCGGGCTCGGTATCTTGCAGCTGCAGACCGGCAACGCGCTCGCGGTGTCGCAGCAGGTGCGCACGACGATGGACAAGCTCGCGCAGAAGTTCCCCGCGGGCGTCAGCTACAAAGTCGCCTTCGACACCAGTGAGTTCGTGCGCGAGTCGATCAAAGAGGTCGTGATCACGCTGCTGATCGCGATCGCGCTCGTCGTGCTGGTCATCTTCCTGTTCCTGCAAGACTGGCGCACCACGCTGATCCCGGCGCTCACCATCCCGGTCTCGCTGATCGGCACGTTCTTCCTGATGAAGGTGCTCGGTTTCTCGATCAACACGCTTACGCTCTTCGGGCTGACGCTGGCGACGGGACTGGTCGTCGACGACGCGATCGTCGTCATCGAAAACATTGCGCGCTTCATCCAGGAGAAGGGGATGTCGCCACTGGAGGGCGCGCGCGAGGCGATGCGCGAGATCACCGGCGCGGTGCTCGCGTCGTCGCTCGTGCTGCTCGCGGTGTTCGTGCCGGTCGCGTTCTTCCCGGGGACGACGGGCCAGCTCTACAAGCAGTTCGCGCTCACGATCGCGTGCTCGATCACCATCTCGCTGTTTTGCGCGCTGACGCTCACGCCGGTGCTGTCGTCGCTGCTGCTCGGCCGCACGGGGCACAAGGAGCGCGGGATCTTCAAGCCCGTGAACCGGGTCATCGACGCGATGCGCGGCGGCTATCACCGCGCGCTGCCCGCGGTGATGCGGCGCCGTTGGCTCGCGCTGGCGGTGTTCGCCGTCCTGCTCGGCTTCACGGGCTGGGTCTACACCACGACGCCGACCGCGTTCATCCCCGACGAGGATCAGGGCTTCGCGATCGTCAGCATGCAGTTGCCGGAGGGCGGCTCGATCGACTACACGCATCGCATTCAGCGCGAGGTCGAGCAGTTGCTGAGCCAGCAGCCGGAGATCTCGGACGTGTTCGACGTCGCGGGCTTCAGCTTCACCGGCGCGGGATCGAACAAGGCGACGATGTTCATCCGGCTCAAGCCGTGGGGCGAGCGGCCGGGCAAGGACCACGTGCTCAGCGCGATCACCGCCCGCGTCAACGCGCACTTCTTCAGCGATTTCAAGCTGCGGCACCCGGACTTGCTCGCGTTCATGGTGCAGCCGCCGTCGATCCCCGGGCTCGGGTTCCAGGCCGGTTTTGCGTACGAGCTCGAAGACCGCGCGAATCAGGGGATCCCCGCGCTCGCCGCCGCCTCGGGCGCGCTCATCGGGCCCGCGTACGCGCCCGACTCGCCGCTGGCCGGCGTCTACACGACGTTCCGCACCGACAAGCCGACGATCCTCACCAACGTCGACCGCGACAAGGCGTCGCAGCTTGGCGTATCGCTGCCGTCGCTGTTCAACACGATGCAGGTGTATCTCGGCTCGGTCTACGTGAACGACTTCGACATGAACGGCAAGGGCTATCGCGTCTATGTCGAGGCCGATACGCCGTTCCGCTCGCGCATCTCCGACCTTCAAGGCATCTACGTCCGCAGCGGCAACCCGTTCATCGTGAACGGACAGCTCGGCACGGCGCCTGCGATCCCGATCACGGACTTGGTGTCCATCACGGAGATCAAGGCGCCGCCGGTGATCAACCACTTCAACCTCTACCGCTCGATCGAGATCTCCGGCGGGCCGAAGCCGGGTCACGGCTCCGGTGAGGCGCTTGCCGCGATGGACCGTTACGCGACGTATCTGCCGCCGGGGTTCGCGACGGAGTGGAGCGGGATCTCACGCGAGCAGATCGAGGGCGGCGCGACCGCGGCGATCATCTTCGCGCTGGGCATCGTGTTCGTGTTCTTGGTGCTCGCCGCGCAGTACGAGTCGTTCGGCGATCCGCTGGTCATCCTGTTCGCCGTTCCGCTCGCGCTGCTCGGCGCGCTCGGCGGGCTGGCGATCCGCCATACGTTCTCCGATGTGTTCGCGCAGGTCGGGTACGTCATGCTCATCGGGTTGGCGTCGAAGAACGCGATTCTGATCGTGGAGTTCGCGAATCAGCAGCGCGAACAGGGTGTCGATGCGGTGACCGCGGTCGTGCGCGCGGCCGAGACGCGGTTGCGGCCGATCCTCATGACGTCGATCGCGTTCGTGCTCGGCGTGACGCCGCTCGTCTTTGCGACCGGCGCGGGGAGCGGGGCGCGGAACTCGCTCGGCACGGCGGTGTTCGGCGGGATGATCCTTTCGACGGTGCTCAACCTGTTCATCACGCCGGTGCTCTACGTGTTCATCACCGGGTTCGAGGACCGGCTTGGGTTCGGGCGCGGGAAGCACGCCGCGGCGAAGGGCGGGAACGGGGCGAGCGAAGGCGTCGGCGGCGTGCCGTCTTCGCCCCAGCCTGTTCATATCTGACGAGCGACACGTTCTTCACGCCTGGCCGGTGCGGGTCTAGACTTCTCGGCCACAATCGTGCTAGGGCTAAAAAACCGTCTCCGGCTGCGACGATGTACGTGGACAGTTATGTCCAGTCCAACGACCAGCGCGACGATGACGTCCATCACGTCGCTTCAACGATCTTATCGACATAGGGTGCATTCGCGCAAACGTCCCTGGGGAATGGGCCATGCTAAACAGCCGAACGATTCGATCCTCCCGCCGGATCGGCGCCGCGGGGTGCGCGGTCGGCGCGATCACGGTACTGCAATGTTGCATCACCGCCGCGTCGGCCTCATCGCAAACCGTGCTCAACGTGCCGAGGCCGCGGTCGACGCCGTTGCATGGTCACGGAAAAAGGCCGTTGCCGTTCGCGTCCCCCGGGCCGACCGGTGCGACCGTTGACGGCGTCTCGCTGGCACTGCAGCCACAAGCCGCGCCGTATCACGTGGGTGGTCAGATGTACTTCGGCTTGTACACGGTCAACGGCACCAGCAAGCCAGCCTCGTTCCGGTCGCGGACGGAGCTTCGCTTCGAAGTCACCGGCGCGAGTGGTATGATACGGCACCAAAGCTACGGTCTGCACAGTTTCGACCGGGCCGGCGTGTACAACCGCGAGGTCGGCATTCCGATCGGGAACTCATCGGCCTCGGCGAGCGATCTCTCGGAGACGTACGACATCACCGAACCGGGAACGTATCAGGTTCGTGCCCTGCTGACCCTTCACGGTTCTCACGCGACGGTCGTGTCACCGTGGGTCACCGTGACCGTAGTGCCGAAGGGCCGCTAAACAGTCTATGCTTTCGTCATCGTTCGGTTTCTGAAGTAGCAGTCGAGTCGGGGGCCCGCCCATAGCGCGACGCTTCCGTTCGTGCGGTGCCACGTGCCATTCTTGGGCAAGAGCGTGGCGTGAGTGCGTTGCCGCTGGCGGGGATTCGCGTCGTCGATCTTTCGGCCGTCGTGATGGGGCCGTGGGCTACCTACATCCTCGCCGGATACGGCGCCGACGTCATCAAGGTCGAGCCGCCCGATGGTGATGTGATGCGGTATGCGGGTCCTTCGCGGCATCATGGGATGGGGTCGCTGTTCATGTTCATGAACCGCGGGAAGCGCAGCATCGTGCTCGATCTCAAGCGGCCGGAGGCGCGCGATGCGTTGTTGGCGGTTTGCGAGCGGGCGGATGTGTTCATCACGAACATTCGGCCGGCTGCGATGCGGCGGCTTGGGCTCGGCTACGACGACGTCGCCGCCGTCAATGCGCGCATCGTGTACGTCGATCTCGTGGGATACGGGCAGGATGGGCCGTATGCTGCCAAGCCTGCGTATGACGATCTCATTCAAGGAATTTCCGGGCTTGCTGCTACGTTTCGGCGGGTTGGGGACGGCAAGCCGCGGTTCGTTCCCGCGCTGATCGCGGATCGCATCACGGGGATGAATGCCGTGCACGCCGTGATTGCGGCATTGTTCGCGCGCGAGCGCACCGGGGGGCTCGGGCAGCACGTCGAGGTGCCGATGTTCGAGACGATGGCGGAGCTCGTCCTGTCCGATCATATGGGCGGGCATCTCTTCGATCCGCCCGCCGGGGAGTTCGGGTACAATCGTGCGCTCGCGCCGAACCGGCGGCCGCTGCGCACGCTCGATGGCTACGTGTGCGTTCTGCTGTATACCGAGAAGCATTGGGAGCGGTTCTTCGAGATCGTCGGTCAGCAGGACCGGTACGCCGGCGATCCGCGGTTGTCCGATCCGGAAGTTCGGCGGCGGGAATATGATTCTGCGTATGGGGTCGTCGCGGAGATCATCGCCACGCGTCCATCGGCGGAGTGGCTGGCGGCGCTCGCGGCGGCGGACATCCCCATCGTTCCGCTCGAAGACGTCGCCGATCTCCTCGACGACGAGCATCTGCGTGCGACGGGGTTTTTCTCGGCGGACGTGCATCCGACCGAAGGGGCGCTGCGCTCCGTGCAGCGGCCGTTGCGGTTCAGCCGCGGCGGTGATGCGGCGCTACGCCATGCGCCCCGGCTCGGAGAGCATGGTCGCGAGATTCTTCACGATGCCGGGCTGAGCGATGAAGCGATCGTCGAAGCACTTCGCGGCGGTCCCGTGTAGGCGTCGATCGCGTATTGGGCCAGCATGCGCTGCGCGTTGAAGTGGCTTGCGTTAAATGCGATTGCGCCGCGCATCACCGCGAGGTAGCGGTCGCGGTCGTGGGTGTAGGCCGGGAGGATCGTGTGTTCCAGTAGAGTGTAGAGCGCGTTTGCCGTGGCGTCGTCGTCGTGGCCCGTGTGCTCGTCGATCGACCAGCCGGTGATGCCGTCGAGCGCGCCTTCGATCCACCAGCCGTCCATCACCGAGAGGCTCGGGACGCCGTTCATCGCGGCTTTCATGCCGCTCGTGCCGGAGGCTTCGTTCGGCGGGCGCGGCGTGTTCAGCCACAGGTCGGTGCCCGACGTCAGCGATGCGCCCCAGCTCATGTCGTAGTTCTCGACGTAGACGATGTCGACCGCGCCTGCCAATGCGCTGCGCGCTGCCGACGATGTGCTGGATCATCGCTTTACCGTCCCAGTCGCGCGGGTGCGCTTTGCCGCCGAACACGAGCTGGATGCCGCCCGCGTTTTGCGCGATCCACGCGAGGCGGCCGATGTCGCGCAGGATCAGGTCGTTGCGCTTGTACGCCGTCGCGCGGCGCGCGATGCCGATCGTGAAGCGGTTCGGGTCGAGGAGCTTGCCCGTCGTGTGCGCGACGCGTTCGATCAGCGCGTGCTTTGCGGCGGCGTGCGCGTCTGCGATCTCGTGCAGCGGGATGCCGACGGCTTGGCGCAGCTGCCAGTTGTCGCGGCGCCAGCCCGGGAGCCGGCGGTCGAACAGTTCTTGGAACGGCGCCGACGTCCACGTCCCCGCGTGCACGCCGTTGGTGATCGCGTGCAGGTCGGTGTCGGGGAACATCGCGCGCGACACTTCGCCGTGCTTCATCGCGACCGCGTTGGTGAAGCGCGACGTGCGCAGCGCGAGGTGCGTCATGTTCAGGACGTCGTACTCGGCGAGGTTCAGCGCGCGCAGCGTCGCGGCGTAGTCGCCGCCGAGCACCTCGTGCGCGAGGTCCAAACCGAAGCAGTCGTGGCCGGCCGGGACGGGCGTGTGCGTCGTGAAGACGCAGCGTTCGCGCACGCGCGCGAGGTCGTCGTGCGTCGGCGGACCGTGCGCGGCGGTGCGCGTCTCTTCCAGCAGCGCGAGCATCAGCAGTGCGGAGTGGCCCTCGTTCATGTGGTACGTGCCGACGCGGTCGTGGCCGAGCGCGCGCAGCATCGCGACGGTGCCGAGGCCGAGCAGCGTTTCTTGCTCGAGCCGGTAGCGCGCGTCGCCGCCGTAGAGCGCGCGCGTCAAGCGCGCGCGCCGCGTCGTCGTTGTCGTCGCGGTCCGTGTCGAGGAAGTAGACCGGGACGCGGTGACCGTCCACGCCCGTCACCGTGTAGCGCCACACGCCGGCGTGCACCGGGCGGCCGGAGATCGAGATCGTCACGACGGGCGCGAGCTGTTCGAGCGCCGCGCCGGGCTGCCAGCTCTGCGGCTCTTCGTGCTGCGCGCCCGACGCGTCGAGGTGCTGGCGGAAGTAGCCGTCGCGATACAACAGCGTCACGCCGGCCATCGGATAACCCGCGTCGGCTGCGGCGCGGATCACGTCGCCGGCGAGGACGCCCAGGCCGCCGCCGTACGTCGCGATCGTCGACGCGACCGCGATCTCCATCGAGACGTACGCGACGATTGGTTCGGCATGGCTTCTTCCTGTGTCGGCGTTTACGCGGATTCGGCGGATGGCTGCGCGGCGTACGCGGCCACCCACGGGGCGGTGGTGTAGAGCCGGCCGTCGCGGCGCACGACGCGCAGCCGGCCGCGCTGCGCTGCTTTGTAGAGGCGGTCCGGACGGCCGTTCGTTGCGAAGGCGGCGAGCGGGTGCAGCTCGTCGACCGGTTCGACGACGTCCCGCAGGCGCTCGAGCCCGCGCGCCAGCGCATTGCCGAACACGCGGGCGAGCGGCGTCGCGTCGCCCGCGAGGGCGGCGCGCAGCGCGGCGCCGTACGCGCGCCGCGCGCGCGCGTCCAGCACGATGGGCGGCAGGCCGCGGCGGTAGGCCAGCAGGTTGGCGACCAGGCGCGCGACGCGGCCGTTGCCGTTCGCGAACGGCTGCAGGCGCACGAGCCGGGCGGCGGCGCGCGCGAGCGCCAGCGGCGCCGGGTCGTCGGCGCCCAGCGCGAGGCGGCCCAACGTAGGTCTCGGTCTCGAACGGGACCATCCAGTGCGGCGGCGGGACCGTGCCGTCCGCGAGCGGCGGGACGGTTCGCGTGCGCCAGGCGCCGGCATCGTCGGCGATCCCGCGCAGCGCGAGCCGGTGCAGCGTGCGGAGGTCCTCGGTCGTTACCGGGCCGCGGCGGTTCGCGTGCTGCGCCGCCCAGGCTGCCGCGTCGGCGTAGTCGCGGACGGTGAGGTAGTCTTCGAAGCGGTGGCCGCCCAAGGCGCGGCCGCGGTCGAGCAGCGCCCGCACGTCGGTGACGTCGAGGCGGGCGCCGGCCAGGCGGGCCGAGCCGACGATCTCGTCGAGCCGCAGGGCGGCGAACGTGTCGCGCAGGGTCGCCGACGGCGGGGCCGACCGCACGACGGCGGCCAGCATGTCGATCCGCGTCGCGATCTGTCCAATCGCCTCCATCTTGGCTTCATTGGACATCCAGACGGCGATTCCGGCCTCTGCAGCCGATACGATGGGCGGTAATGGCGGATTATCTGGAAGCCCTGCGCGACCGCGTCTTGCTCTTCGACGGGGCGATGGGCACGCAGGTCATGGACCTGCACCTCACCGACGCGGATTTCGGCGGAGCGTCCTACCACGGCTGCAACGAGGCGCTCGTCCTGACGCGCCCGGACGTGATCGAGCAGATCCACCGCGACTACTTCGCGGCCGGGGCCGACGTGGTCGAGACCGACTCGTTCACCGCGTCGCGGCTCAAGCTCGACGAGTACGGGCTGGGCGCGAAGACGCACGAGATCAACCTGGCGTCCGCGCAGATCGCACGCCGCGCGGCCGACGCGTTCGCGACGCCGGAGCGGCCGAAATTCGTCGCCGGCTCGCTGGGGCCGACGGGGATGCTGATCTCGTCGTCCGATCCCGCGCTGTCGAAGATCACGTTCGACGAGCTCGCGGATCTGTACGAAGAGCAGTCGACGGCACTGATCGAAGGCGGCGTCGACCTGCTGCTGCTCGAGACCAGCCAGGATCTGCTCGAGATGAAGGCCGCGATCGCCGGCATCACGCGCGCGTTCGCCAAGGGCGTGCGCCGCGTGCCGATCCAGGCGCAGGCGACGCTCGACGTCACCGGCCGCATGCTGCTGGGCACCGACATCAGCGCGGTGTGCGCGACGCTCGACGCGCTGCCGATCGACGTGATCGGCCTGAACTGCTCGACCGGGCCCGTCGCACATGCGCGACCCGATTCGCTTTCTCGTCGAGAACTCGCGCTGCTTCGTGAGCGTCATCCCCAACGCGGGCTTGCCGCACATGGGCCCCAAAGGCGAGACGATCTATCCGGAGACGCCCGCCGAGATGGCGGCGGAGCTCGGCGCGTTCGTCAAAGACTTCGGCGTGAACGCGATCGGCGGCTGCTGCGGCACGACGCCCGCGCACATCGCCGCGTTCCGCGCCGGGCTCGACGCGCTCGCGGCGTCGGGCTACACGCCGCGCATGCCCACGCCCAAGCCGCTGCAGTTCGCCGCGTCCGCGATGACCGCCGTCGCGCTCAAGCAGGACGGCACCGTCCTGCTGATCGGCGAGCGCGTCAACAGCCAGGGCTCGCGCAAGATCAAACGGCTGCTGCTCGCCAACGACTACGACGAGATCACGCTCGTCGCGCGCGGCCAGGTCGAAGGCGGCGCGCACCTGCTCGACATCTGCACCGCGCTCACCGAGCGCACCGACGAAGACGTGCAGATGGCGACGATCGTCAAGCGCCTCGCGCAGTCGGTCGAAGCGCCGCTGGTCATCGACTCCACCGAAGCCAAGGTGATCGAAGCCGCGCTGAAGATCTACGCGGGCCGCCCGGTGGTCAACTCGATCAACCTCGAGAACGGCCGCGTGAAGATCGACTCGGTGATGCCGCTGGTGAAAGAAGCGGGCGCGGCGGTCGTCGCGCTGACGATCGACGAGACGGGGATGGCGAAGACCGCGCAGCGCAAGCTGGAGATCGCCAAGCGCATCCGCGACATCGTCGTCGACGAGTACGGCATCCCCGACGGCGCGCTGATCTTCGACGACCTCACGTTCACGCTGGCGACCGGCGACGCGGAGTACATCGACTCGGCCGTCGAGACGATCGAAGGCATCCGCCTCATCAAGCGCGAGCTGCCCGGGCGTGCTGACGTCGCTGGGCGTCTCCAACGTGTCGTTCGGGCTCAAGCCCGCGGCGCGGCACGTGCTCAACTCCGTGATGCTGCACCACTGCACCGAGGCCGGGCTCGACATGGCGATCGTCAACGCCGCCGAGATCACGCCGTACGCGGAGATCGGCGCGGTCGAGCGCGAGCTGTGCGACGACCTCGTGCTCAACCGCCGCCCCGACGCGCTGCAGCGCGTGATCGAGCACTTCGAGTCGCAGACGGTGTCGGCGAACGGCGCGGCCGCGCAGGTCGACGACGACGCCGACGCGCCGGTCGAGGTGCGCATCCACAACGCGATCCTGCGCCGCCGCAAGGACGGGATCGAGGCGAAGATCGACGAGGCGCTCGAAAAGCGCGATCCGGTCGACGTGCTCAACAACGTGCTGCTGCCGGCGATGAAGGAAGTCGGCGACAAGTTCGGCTCGGGCGAGCTGATCCTGCCGTTCGTGCTGCAGTCCGCCGAGGTGATGAAGAAGGCCGTCGCGCACCTCGAGCAGTTCCTCGAGCGCAAGGAAGGCGTCAGCAAGGGCGTCGTCGTGCTCGCGACGGTGTTCGGCGACGTGCACGACATCGGCAAGAACCTCGTCGGCACGATCCTGTCGAACAACGGCTACACCGTGCACGACATCGGCAAGCAGGTTCCGGTGAACACGATCCTCGACAAAGCCGTCGAGGTGAACGCCGACGCGATCGGGCTGTCCGCGCTGCTGGTGTCGACGTCGAAGCAGATGCCGGCGCTGATCAAGGAGCAGGCGTCGCGCGGGCTGACGTATCCGGTCGTCATCGGCGGCGCGGCGATCAACCGCGACTTCGGCCGGCGCATCGCGTACGCCGCGGACGAGCGCTTCTTCGACCCCGGCGTGTTCTACGCGAAGGACGCGTTCGAAGGGCTCGACCTCATGGACGGGCTCACCAGCGACGACGCGCGCCCGCAGCTCGTCGAGCGCGCGCGCGCCGAAGCTGCGACGCTTGCGCATGAAAGACGCCGCGGCGCTCGCGGCGCCGGTCGCCGACGGGCGCACCGCGCGCGCCGACGTCGGCGCGGCGGACGTGCCGGCGGCGCCGTTTCTCGGCGCGCGCACGCTGGCGCACGTCGACCCGCGCGAGCTGTGGGACTGCTTCGACCTCAAGAGCCTGTACCGGCTGTCGTGGGGCGGCGCGAGCACGAAGGGCGCCGATTGGGAGCGGCTCGTCGCGACGAGTTCGAGCCGCGGCTGAAGCGCTATCAGCAACTCGCCGAGCGCGAGCCGCTGCTCGAGCCGCGCGTCGTGTACGGCTATTTCCCCGCGGCGGGCAGCGGCGACGACGTGATCGTGTTCGATCCGCAGGACCGCACGCGCGAGCTCGCGCGCTTCACGTTCGCGCGCCAGGTCGGCGGCGAGCACCTGTGTCTCGCGGACTACGTCGCGGAGCCGCAAGGACGGCGGCGCGAGCGACGTGATCGCGCTGCAAGTCGTGACCATCGGCGGCACGGCGACGCAGCGCACGGACGCGCTGCAAGCGCGCGGCGACTACAGCGAGGCGTACTTTCTGCACGGCTTCTCCGTGCAGTCGGCCGAAGCGCTCGCGGAGCGCACGCACCGCCGCATCCGCGAGGAGCTGGGCCTGCGCGACGAGCGCGGCAAGCGCTATTCGTGGGGCTACGGCGCGTGCCCGGATCTGACGCAGCACGAGATCGTGTGGAGGCTGCTCGACGTCGAGCACGCGATCGGCGCGTCGCTGACGAGCGCGCACCAGATCATGCCCGAGCAGTCGACGGCGGCGATCGTGATCCACCACCCGCGCGCAGCCTACTTCAACGCCGCCGCGGTCCGCGAGCTGGCGGCCGTCTAGGCCGCCGTGCGCCTCGCGTAGCACCGTGACCGGGCGCAGGGCGGCCCGGTGACGACGGGCGTACTCAGGGCCGATTCGCTCCCGGTCCAGGAGTCGTGTATGCGTCCATCGTCCGTCTCGCGCAGCCGTCGCCGCGCTCGCCCTGGCGGCCCTCCTCGCGGGCTGCAACAGCTCGACCTCGTCGTCGAGCTCGTCGTCGTCGTCGGGCGCCTCCGGGGGCACGATCAAGATCGGCGTCGACCTGCCGGTGAGCGGCGCCGACGCCTCGATCGGCATCCCGACGCAGAACGGCGCCGTGCTGGCGGTCGAGGAGGCGAACAAGAACGGCTTCGCCGGCGGGAAGTTCAAGCTCGAGGCGTCCCTGCTCGACGACGCGGTGCAAGGCAAGCACGACCCGAACGCGGGCGCGCAGAACGTCAAGACGTTCATCGCGGACGACGCGGTGCTCGCGATGGTCGGGCCGTTCAACTCCAACGTCGCGAAGGCGGAGATCCCGCTGACCAACGACGCCGGGCTCGTGCAGATCTCGCCCTCGAACACCAACGACGGGCTGACGGTCGGCGACGACGCGAAGAAGCTGCGCACGGCGCACCCCGACACCAACGCGTACTTCCGCGTCTGCACGCGCGACGCGAAGCAAGGCCAGACGCTCGCGCAGTTCGCTGCGCAGCGGCTCGGCTTCAAGAAAGCGTTCATCATCGACGACAACGAGACGTACGGCAAAGGCCTCGCCGACGTGTTCGACGCGCAGTACCGCAAGCTCGGCGGAACGGTGCTCGGCCACGAGCACATCACCGCCAACCAGGTCGACTTCAAGGCGCTGCTCACCAAGATCAAGTCGCAGAACCCCGACGTCGTGTTCTTCGGCGGCAACACGTCGACCGGCGGCGGGCTGATCCGCCGCCAGATGGCCGACGTCGGGATGGCGAAGACGCCGTTCCTCGGCGGCGACGGCATCTCGCGACGACGAGTTCGAGAAGCAGGCCGGCGACATGGCGAACGGCGCGTACATGACGTTCGCCGCGCCCGACGCGGCGAAGCTGCCGTCGGCGAAGACGTTCGTCGACGCGTACAAGGCGCGGTTCAAGAGCGACGTCGGGCCCGTACTCCGCCAACGCGTACACCGCGGCGAAGATCGAGATCGCGGCGATCGAGAAAGCGATCAACGACAACGGCGGCAAGATGCCGACGCGCGCCGACGTGCTCAAGAACGTCGCCGCGACGACGAACTTCGACTCGCCGATCGGCAAGGTCGGCTTCGACGCGAACGGCGACACGACGGCGCCGATCCTGACGCTGCTTCAAGGTGCAGGGCGGCAAGCGCGTCACCGTCGACACGATCACGGTCAAGACCTAGCCGGCTTGGACCTCTTCCTTCAGCAGCTCATCAACGGGCTGTCGCTCGGCGGGATCTACGCGCTCATCGCGCTCGGGCTACACGATGGTCTACGGGATCATCGAGCTGATCAACTTCGCGCACGGCGACGTCTACACGCTCGGCACGTTCTTCTCGCTCGCGATCCTCGCGCTGCTCGGCGTGACCGGGATCGTGACCGGGCCGATGCTGATCGTCGTCGTCGCGGTGACGATCCTGGGCGCGATGCTGCTGTGCGGGCTCACCGGCGTGATCATCGAGCGGCTCGCGTACCGGCGGCTGCGCAACGCGCCCAAGCTCGCGCCGCTGATCACGGCGATCGGGATGTCGTTCATCCTCGAGAACATCATGCAGTACTGGCGCGGGCCCTCGCCGGTGCCGTTCCCGCAGGTGATCCCGAACCCGAGCTTCGCGCTCGGCGCGGTCTCGATCCAGACCAAGCAGATCATGGTGATCCTGCTCGCGGTCGTGCTGATGTTCGCGCTGCAGGCGTTCGTGTACAACACGCGCCTGGGCAAGGCGATGCGCGCGACCGCGCAGGACAAGGACGCCGCGCAGCTGATGGGGATCGACATCAACACGACCATCGCGCTGACGTTCCTGATCGGCTCGGCGCTGGCGGGCGCGGCGGGCTTCGTGTCGGGCGTGTACTACGGCTCGACGTGGTTCTTCAACGGCTTCGCCGCGGGCCTCAAGGCGTTCACCGCCGCGGTGCTCGGCGGGATCGGCAACCTCGCGGGCGCGATGCTCGGCGGTTTCCTGATCGGGCTGATCGAGGCGATGACGACCCAGTTCATCGGCGACCAGTGGTCCAACGTGATGGTGTTCTCCATCCTCGTGCTCGTGCTGATCTTCCGGCCGTCGGGTCTGCTCGGCGAGTCGCTGCCGAACAAAGTCTGATGGCGTTCAAAGGCGGCGCGCGCAATCGCGGCGCTCTGGTTCGCGGTCGCGATCGTGCTGCCGTTCGTCCCGCGCTGTTCCGCCAGAACAACGGCGGGTTCACGAACTTCCTCGCCGACGCGGGCGCGTTCGTGCTGCTCGCGCTCGGGCTGAACATCGTCGTCGGCTTCGCCGGGCTGCTCGATCTCGGGTACGCGGCGTTCTTCGCGATCGGGTCGTACTCGTACGCGATGCTCGCGTCGCCGCAGTTCGGCGATCCACATCCCGTTCTGGGTGATGCTGTTCGTCGCGTCGGGGATCGCGGCGGTGTTCGGCATCCTGCTCGGCGCGCCGACGCTGCGGCTGCGCGGCGACTACCTCGCGATCGTGACGCTCGGCTTCGGCGAGATCGTGCCGCAGACGTTCCTGAACCTCACGCAGTTCACCGGCGGGCCGAACGGCATCAACCTGCTCGACCAGCCGGCGATCGGCGCGTTCAAGTTCGGCTTCGACGCGCTGCCGTACTACTTCATGGTGCTCGCGCTCATCGCGCTCGCCGTGTGGCTCGCGAACAACATGCGCAACAGCCGGCTCGGCCGCGCGTGGATGGCGATCCGCGAGGACGAGCTCGCCGCCGCGCACATGGGCATCAACACGACCACGACCAAGCTCGCCGCGTTCGCGATGGGCGCGTCGTTCAGCGGCTTGGCGGGCTGCGCGCTCGCGTCGAAGCTGCAGCTGGTGTCGCCCGACCAGTTCGGGTTCAACGTCAGCGTGTTCATCCTCGCGATGCTGGTGCTCGGCGGGATGGGCAACATCCCGGGCGTCATCGTCGGCAGCCTGATCCTCTCCGCGCTCGAGCGCTTCATCTTGCCGCAAGGCACGAACTTCTTGCACGGCATCGGCGTGAACGTCGACCTGACGAACTCGCGCTTCCTGATCTACGGCGTCATCCTGGTGATGATGATGCTGTTCCGGCCCGAAGGGCTGATCCCGAGCGGCCAGCGCAAGGCGGAGCTGCACGCCGCGGACACCGACGCCGGCGCGGCCGCGCAAGAGCAGGCGCTCTACACGGAGGCCGTGCACTAGATGGCGCTGCTCGCGCTGGACCACGTCACGCAGCGCTTCGGCGGGCTCGTCGCGGTGAACGACCTGAGCTTCGAGGTCGAGGCCGGCTCGATCGTCGCGATGATCGGCCCGAACGGCGCCGGCAAGTCGACGGTGTTCAACCTGATCACCGGCATCTACACGCCGTCGGCCGGGCGCATCGTGCTCGACGGCTCGAACCTCACCGGGTATGTCGACGAGCGCATCACCGCGCTCGGCGTCGCGCGCACGTTTCAGAACATCCGGCTGTTCGCGTTCATGTCGGCGCTCGAGAACGTGATGACCGGCGAGCACGCGCGGCTGCACGCGAACCTCGTCGACTCGCTGCTGCACACGCCGCGCCAGCGCCGCGAAGAAGCCGCCGCGCGCGCGAAAGCGCTGGAGCTGCTGCGCTTCGTCGGGCTGGAGACGAGCGCGGACACGTACGCGCGCAACCTGCCGTACGGCTCGCAGCGGCGGCTGGAGATCGCGCGCGCGCTCGCGACGAACCCGAAGATCCTGCTGCTCGACGAACCGGCCGCCGGGATGAACCCCAGCGAGAAGCAGGATCTCGTCGCGCTGATCCGCCGCATCCGCGACGGCGGCGTGACCGTGTTCCTGATCGAGCACGACATGGGGCTCGTGATGGAGATCAGCGAGCGCATCACCGTGCTCGACCACGGCGAGAAGATCGCCGAAGGCCTGCCCGCCGACGTGCGCAACGACCCGCGCGTGATCGAAGCCTACCTCGGAGCGCCGGCGTAGCATGGCGCTGCTCGAAGTCGAGAACCTCGTCGCGCGCTACGGGCGCATCACCGCGCTGCAGGACGTGTCGCTGACGGTCGACGAGGGCGAGATCGTCACGCTGATCGGCGCGAACGGCGCGGGCAAGACGACGACGCTGCGCGCGATCAGCGGCCTGGTGCGCCCGGCGTCGGGCACGATCCGGTTCGCCGGCCGCGACATCACGCGCCTCGCGCCCAACGAGATCGTGCGCGCGGGGATCAGCCACTCGCCGGAAGGCCGCCACGTGTTCCCGCGCATGACCGTGCGCGAGAACCTCGAGCTGGGCGCGTACACGCGCCGCGCGAAGGCCGAGATCGCCGACGACACCGAGAAGGTGCTGGCGATCTTCCCGCGGCTGAAGGAGCGCTACGAGCAGAAGGCCGGCACGATGTCGGGCGGCGAGCAGCAGATGCTCGCGATCGCGCGCGCGCTGATGTCGCGCCCGCGCCTGCTGCTGCTCGACGAGCCGTCGCTGGGGCTTTCGCCCAAGCTCGTGCAGACGATCTTCGAGGTGATCCGCGACATCAGCGCGCGCGGCACGACGATCCTGCTGATCGAGCAGAACGCGCGCCAAGCGCTCGCGGTCGCGGCGCGCGGCTACGTGCTCGAAGTCGGCTCGATCGCGCACGCGGGCGCCGCCGCGGAGCTCGCGGCGAGCGAAGCGGTGCGCGCAGCATATCTGGGAGGAGCGGCATGACCAACGGGACGCCGGGCATGAACACGACGTGGCTCACGCTCGCGCTCGTCGCGCTCGTCGTGGTGCGGTTCTTGTTCCGCGAGCTGCGCGCGCGCAAGATTCGCGTGCGCACGCTGTGGATCCGGCCGGGGATCTTGGCCGTCCTCACGCTCGTGCTGATCGGCTGAGGCGTTCGCGATACCGCGCGTCAGCATGGGCGTCGTCGCGCTGTCGGTGCTGGTCGGCGCGGCGTTCGGGATCGGCGTCGGCGTGCTGGTCGCGCGCATGACGACGCTTCGCGCCCGCGGGCGAGCGCGGCGCCGTGATCGCGCAAGGCAGCATCAAGACGGTCATCGTCTGGGTCGGCCGCGTTCGTGCTGCGGTTGCTCGCGCGGTTCGCTTCGCGCGGCGCAGGCGCGACGCCGGCGCGACGCAGTACCAGCTCAACGCCGGCCTGCTCGCGCTCGTCACCGCGGCGTTCATCGTGGTCGCGGTCGAGTTCCACCGCGCGATCGACCGCCTCGCGCCGGAGACGACGAAGCCGACCGCGGCACGCCGAGCGCGCTCAGGCGTCAGCGTCGCGACGTCGTGCCGTCGATGAACGGGCGCATCTCGCCGACGAACTTGTCGGTGTTCTTGATGCTGCGCAGGATCACGACGATCGCATCCGACGGGAAAGCCCGATTCGAGCGTGACGGTATAGCCGCAGAACACGTCGGCGGTGTCGTCGGCGCCCCAGAACAAGAAGTTCTGGTCGCTGTAGTAGAGCAGCTTGCGCATGAGGCCGTTCGTGTCGCGCGCCTTGCCGAGGTTGATGTAGCCGCCCTTATAGTGCGGATAGATGCGGAAACCGATCGTGTCGCTCTTGGTGACGCTCACGACGATCTCCAAGTTGTCCGACGTTCTTCAAGCCGGTCATCGAGCCGACGAAGTTGTACGGGTTTTTCGTGCTCTGCCGGAAGGTCGACGTTGACGTCGGAGCGCGCTCCCGCCGTCGTCAGCACCTGACGGACTTTCTCGCGGGTGGCATCCCGGTCGGACTGGGCGCTCGCGGGGGCGCCGCCGAGCAGCACTCGCGAATAGGACGGGGACAATGCGAAGCAGGCGCATGGCGGATACTCCACTCCGCCAAGCGCCTACTCCTCTACACCGCTCCTCTGATCCCGCCCGCGGCTCTCGTGTCATGCGCCGCGCGCGAAGTCCGCGATCAGCGCCGGCGCCGCAGCGTCGAAGCCGACCACGTCCAGCATGCCGCCGTCGTTCGGGTCCGCGATCGTGAACCCGTTCGACGTCATGCCGACCACGACGAGCTTCGCCGCGATGCCCATCCGCTGGCGGTAGAGGCGCAGCGCCTCGTCCGCGTGGATGGTACCGGCCCACGTCTCGTGAATCCGTGTAAACGATGAACAGGTCGATCGCGAGCCGGTGCTCGAGCGCGTAGAGCATCGGCAGCGAGCAGTCCGTTCCCATGAACGGAAGGTTGTCCGTGCGCTGCACGACCGATGCGACGCTCTCGTCCTTGCCGATCGCGAACGGCACGAAGCCGTCCGCGAACGCCATGACGTGCACGTCGCTCTCCGTGCGCACGTGCGTGAGCGCCATCGCCGCCGCGCCGACGCGCGGCGTGATGCCCGGGATGCCGGCGATCTCGCCGCCGCTCATCGAGCCCGACACGTCGAGACCGATCAGCATGCGCGCGAACGTCGGCTCGACGTTCTCGAACGCGAGCGTGAACGCCGCGTCGAGCGCGTCGACCACCGCCGGCACCGGGTTCCACGTCGTCGAGCCGCGCGCGCTGCGACCGCTCTTGTACGTGGTCAGCGCCGCGAGCAGCGCGATCGGGTGGATGCGCGCCTTGCGCAGCGCCGCCCGATCCGTGATGCGCGCGATCACGCCGGCCGTCGCCTCGCCCTTGGGCGTGAGGACGCCGACGCGCGTGAGCGTCGCGAGGTTGCGGATCAGCGCCGTCATCGGCAGCGCCGGGAGCAGCGCCTCCCACACGCGCGGCTCCTTGAGCCACGCGCTCGGAAGCGCCTCGCGCGGGAGACCGCTCGTGCGCACCAGCTCCGCGCACGTCGCGGCGTCGGCGTCTTCCGACGCCTTGGCCGTTGCGTGCGCGCGCAGCAGCGCGAGCGATGCGTGCTCGTCGCCCGGGACGTCGCCCTTCACGATCCACGCGTAGAGCGCCGCGCGCTCCGCGTCCGTCGCGAGCGGGTGCGCGAGACGGAACACGTCGCGGTGCGTGAAGCCTTCACGGTTCTGGTACTTGAGCGCCTGGTACGCGAGATCGCGCACCGGCTTGGCCTCGTACCAGCCGCGCAGGCCCTTGCGCAGGCCGCGGCCCCAGCCGCGAAACTGCTCGATGTACGAGCAGAACGTCAGCAGGTGCGAGCCCGTGCGGCACACGCGCCGCAGGCCCTCGCCCAGCGCGAGCGCGCGCGTCGCGTCGTCGCCGAAGCCGGCGCACGCCGCGAGCGCGAAGATCGCCGGCTGCACCTTCGGCGCGCGACCGCTCTCCGAGAGCGCGATGACGCGCGCGACGACGCGTGCGCCGTCCTCGCGAACCGCCTCGACGAGGTTGACCGCGTTCTCCTTGGTGAGCCGCTGCTCGGACGCGTAGAACGTTCCCGATTCGGATCCGAGGATCAGGAAGCGGTCGACGCGCGCCCAGCGGTCGAGCGGGTAGACGTAGCCGCCGTTGTCGGCGCGCACTTGCGTGCGGCCGGCCTGCGGTTGCGTCTGCAGCGTTCCCGCGGCACGGCCGCGGAAGATGCGTGCGAGCATGTTCATGATGTGTTCCCTCCCTTCATTTGCGATAATCGAACGTGATGAATGATTGCGAGCCGCCGGTGCTCGCGGGCAAATGGTGTCCGAGGACGGGCTTGCGCCCCAGTGCTCTACCGCTGAGCTACGCGTGCGAACACGCGGCGGGATTCGAACCCGCGACCTCTTCGTTTAGCAGCGATAACCTCGGACGTCCGGCCCGCGAGCCGAACCGTTGGACGAAAGGTGTTCGAGGATGAAGCCGACCCGCGGCTTCACCCTGTCCGTGCGGACATCGTGGTTCAGACGAGCGGTAACCTCGAACGTCCGGCCCAACGGCGGCCGGATTGTGTTTTCGTGAGATGACGCGTTTCGCGGACGAGTGGTTGGAGCGGTATCTCCTCCGGCTCACCGTTGACGGCGAGCCGTTACGGAATCGAACCGGCGGACCCAAATAACCGCTGCCGTTCGGCCCGCGAGCCGTGGGCAAAATGTTCCGGGATGGGAGCGCCGCATGGCGGCGTGCGGATTTCGATTTCCGCCAATCGCAGCGGGGCCGTTAGGCCTTCGCTGCGATCCTCCCGGCGATGCGTGAGCACCTGTCGATAACCCGAAACGTCCGGCCCACGGCCGGCGCGTCAACCCTTGATGCAGACCACTTGGCGAAGCGTGTGCACGATCCGAACGAGATCGTGCTGCGCCCGCATGACGGCGTCGACGTCCTTGTACGCGGACGGTGCTTCGTCGAGCACCCCCGCGTCCTTGCGGCATTCGACGCCGTGCGTTTCGCGCTTGAGATCTGCGAGCGTGAGACGGTTGCGCGCCTCACCCCGGCTCATCCGGCGGCCCGCGCCGTGCGAGCACGACTCGAACGAGTCCGGGTTGCCGAGACCGCGCACGACGAACGAGCGCGCACCCATCGAGCCCGGGATGAAGCCGAGCTCGCCGAGGCCGGCGCGAACCGCACCCTTGCGCGTCACGTAGACGTCGGCACCGAAGTGCCGCTCGCGCGCGACGTAGTTGTGGTGGCAGTTCACGGCGATCTCGGCGCGGGCGAAGCGCGGGAGCTTGACCTTGCGGTCGCGCAGCGCTTCGAGCGCGTTCTCCATCATGATCTCGCGGTTGAGGCGAGCGTAGTCCTGCGCGAAGCCGACGGCTTCGACGTAGGCGTCGAACGCCGGCGTGTGCTCGGTGAGGTGGGCGAGATCGCGGTCGGCGATCGTCACACCGGCGCGCGCGAGCTCTTCGTGCGCGCGTTCGATGTAGTACGAGCCGATGCGGTTGCCCACGCCGCGCGAGCCGGAGTGCAGCACGAGCCAGACGCTGCCGGACTCGTCGAGACACACCTCGCAGAAGTGGTTGCCGCCGCCCATCGTGCCGAGCTGCTCGCGCACGTTGCGGGTCGAGATCTGCGGCGCGCGCTCCTTGACCCGCGCGTAGCGTTCGCCGAGACCGTCTTCCCACGCGCGGTCCGCGGACGCCGTGGCGTCACGGTGCTGCGCGCGGCCGACCGGAACCACCCGTTCGATCGCGCTGCGCACGCCGCGCAGATCGCTCGGAAGATCCTCGGCGCGGAGCGTGAGCTTCTGCGCGACCATGCCGCAGCCGATGTCCACGCCGACCGCTGCCGGCACGATCGCGCCCAGCGTCGGGATGACGCTGCCCACGGTCGCGCCGCGGCCGAGGTGCACGTCCGGCATCACCGCGACGTGCGAGTGCACGAACGGAAGCGACGCCATGTTGGCGACCTGCTTGCGCGCGTTCTCGTCGAACTCGACGCCCTTGACCCACGCCTTGACCGGCGCGCCGGCCGTCTCGAACACTTCCACGGTGATGACCTCCTTTCGCTGAGATAACAGAAGCGGGGTGAGCGCATCGCTCACCCCGCTTCGATCAGCGTTCGTGGAGCGTGCTCGTGAGTTACGCCGGATTCGTCCCGACGAGGCAAAACGACGCCGGCAGACTGCCCGTCAAGGAGTCTGAATTTGGATCGGTGCCGGCGACGTGTTTGCGTGTTTGCATAATCCCGATACGAGACTACGCGACCGGTGCGACGTTTGTCAATAAGAATTGAAAACAATTTTCGCCGTACCGCTTGACAAGCGGCGCGGCAAGGCTTTAGGATCGGCAAATCATGATGCAGCGAATCGCATCCACCCGACCCGGACTTCGACTCCGAGATTGCAGCGAGCAATTCTCGAGTTCATATCATCTGAACGCCAAGGCGTTCGGCTGGTCCGTCGCGCGGCCGGAAGGTACGATCGCCACGTCATAACGCTTGCACCGAAGCTCTTGTGAGTTCCACGAGGGGATCGGCGCAAGCCGGTCCCCTCGGTGTTTGTACGGGTTCGTGTCATGGCGACGAGTGCGATTCCAAACCGCACGAAGGCGGTTCGACTCCGTCCGAGCCTGCATGGTGGTCGAGGCCGAAGCGGTCGAGGCACCGGCTTGTGGAGCCGGGTGAAGCGAGTTCGAGTCTCGTCGATCACCCCAATTTCATTACGTGCGCGGTCGTGCACGTCTAGTTCAGCGCGTCCTTTGAAAACTGAACATCGTTCATCGAAATCTTTGCGTGAGGTTCTTGCGCGGCGTGCTGGCACGCGCCGCGCTCGTTGAGCCGCCTCACGCGCTCCAGCGATCGGGGCAACGCCGCGTCTCCTGAGCGAGACGGACCGCGGCGAGATCGCATTCGAGGAGTGGTGGCCGAACGGTAAGGCGTCGATCTGCTACATCGATGAGTCGCGAAGGCGACGAGCGCGTTCGACTCGCGCCCACTCCGCCACGGGAATGCAGCTGAAACGGTTCTAGCGTCTCGTTGAAGCCGAGAAGAAGGCGGTTCGACTCCGTCCGTTCCCACCAAACACGGGCTGCCATGTTCCAAGGCCGGCGAGCCTCACTTGCAATGAGGCTGCGTAGAGTTCGATTCTCTAGCGGTCCACCAATCGATGCGGTGTCGCCCAGCAGCAGGGCAGCGGCCTCATAAGCCGTACCGGCGGCGGTGCAAGTCCGCCCACCGCAACCACAGAGACGTAGCGTAGTGGTAACGCGCTCCCCTCGGGCGGGAGAGTCGCCGGTTCGATTCCGGCCGTCTCTACCATGCTGCGCCGCGCCCGAGCGGCAGGGTATCCGATTCTTGATCGGAGGTGTCCGGGTTCGAGCCCCGGGGCGCGCACCAATGTTCGTCGACGATGAGTTGCGGTCGTCACCCAGGATCGCGCGTTCACGGCGAGCCGTGCGATCCGAAGGCGCAGTCGTGGGGCGACGTGCGCAACGCTCCGTGTCGCGATGGTCCGCGACCGGAGCAGCTCGCCGTGTCATGCCCCTGTAGCTAAGCGGAAAAGCGACGGATTACGAATCCGTCAAACCGGGAGTTCGAATCTCCCCGGGGGCTCCACATTCCCTGGTCGTCTAATGGTAAGACAGCGGATTGTTAATCCGTCAATCGGCGTTCGAATCGCTGCCGGGGAGATTTCATCGGCGACTGGGGGAATTGGCAGACCCGGCGGGCTCAGACCCCGCCGTCCTCGCGGACGTGAGCGTTCAAGTCGCTCGTCGCCGACCAAACAATGCGATCGTGGGGGAATCGGTAGACCCACCTGTCCGAGACGCAGGCGCCGGCGACGGCGTACGAGTTCGAGTCTCGTCGATCGCACCATGCCGGGTTGCCCGGAGCGGCAATCGGGGCGCACTGTAAACGCGCTGCGCGTAAGCGCTACGGGAGTTCGAGTCTCTCACCCGGCACCATCTCCCCGTAGCTCAGTGGAAGAGCGTGCGTTTCCGAGGCGCATGAGCGCGAGTTCAATTCTCGCCGGGGAGCCCATCGATCGGGAGGAGCCAGCCGGGACGGCAGCGGGTTTTGGCCCCGCTATGACGTGGTTCGACTCCACGCTCCCGAGCCAACACGCGCGCGAAGCAAACGAGGAATTGCACCGGACTTTTAATCCGGATACGGTCGGTTCGAATCCGACCGCGCGCACCAACACGTCCACGTGGTGAAGCGGTCAACACCGCAGTCTGCAAAACTGCTATTCGCCCGTTCGAATCGGGCCGTGGACTCCATGCCCGTGTGGCTCGTTAGGACGAGCGCCACTTTCGTAAAGTGGAAATAGCTGGTTCGAATCCGACCACGGGCTTTGATTTGGAAGGTGCCGCCCGTGGCCGGGCAAGCAGTCCTGAAAACTGCCGAGGACGCGGCTCAGACCCGCGTGGGATCGATACCTACACCTTCCGCCATGCTCTCGTAGTGTAGTGGTCTGCACGGCGGATTGTCGATCCGCGAGTACGAGTTCAATCCTCGTCGGGAGCGCCAGTCCGGTTCGTCTATCGGTAGGACCACTGTTTTTCACGCAGTAGAGGCGGGTTCGACTCCCGCACCGGGTACCAATCATCCCGCTCGCAGCTTGATGGCGAAGCACCGCCCCGATAAGGCGGAGACAGCGTGTTCGATTCACGCGGGCGGGACCAATTCGGGCGGTTAGCTCAGCGGCCAGAGCGTCGGTCCTACACACCGAGCGTCGGGTGTTCGAATCACCCACTGCCCACCATTTTCCGGTCGTGATGTAGTGGTAGCCTGGGGCCGTGCCAAGGCTCGAGCGCGGGTTCGATTCCCGCCGTCCGGACCATGCCGGCGTTGCATAGTGGCAATGCCGCTGCCTTCCAAGCAGAAGTCGCGGGTTCGATTCCCGCCGCCGGCCCATCTCATCGAACCGTAACGTCGTTTAATGCGTCGTTTTCTTATCGATTGACCAATGGCGGTTGTAACGTCCGCGCTCTCGGCCACCCCGTTGGCACCGTGAAATGTCATAATAATCGACATGGACGATCGTGATTTTTATTGGCTTGTCGGGTTGTTGGAAGGTGAGGGCTGCTTTTCGTTTCGACAACCGAATGCAATTATGATCGCGCTCGGTATGACGGACGAAGACGTCGTTGCTAGGGCCGCACGTCTCTTTGGTAGTACATACCGCCGCGACGTATCAGGGCAAAAGCGGAACGCTCGAGCCAAACCGATGTATCTCACTTATGCGCGCGGGCAACGTCCGTTCGAGCTTATGAAGGCGATGCTCCCATTCTTAGGTCTGCGGCGGCAGGCAAAGGTCTTATCCGCAATCACGGCTTACCGTGGCCCGCTGCGGAGGGCATGTTCGCGAAATAAGAATACCGTTATTACGATGCTCAGCAACGACAAGACGCACGCAGAAGTCGCATACGTGCTTGGGTGTACCCCTCAGAACATCTCAAAATATGCAGTACGACTGAGGGCGGAAGGCGCAAGCATTCCTGACAAGCGTCACAAGGCATTGTCTAAAATCGATCTAATCGAAACACTGTTGAAGAGCGGGCTCACGCATCGCGAAGCGGCGATCCGGATTGGGTGCTCCCGTCCCAGTATCACGCGGTGTGCTAGAATACTCAAAGTGTTGGACATGTCGGCAGATCGCTTACGCGGCATATAGCTGTGCATTATGGTGCAACATCACAAAAAGGATGTTTTTAAAAAGGGCGATATCGTGGATTCGGTCTTGCTGCTCAATTTCTCGTACGAGCCGCTCGGGATCGTCGATCTCGCGCGGGCCGTGCGGCTGCTCTTCGCGCGCAAGGTCGAGGTCGTCCACCGCGGCGACCGCGACATCCGGACGACGTCGATCGCGTTTCCGCTGCCGTCGGTCGTGCGCATGCTCTACTACGTTCGCCGCGCGCGCAAGCGCGTCGCGCTGACGAAGAAGAACGTGCTGCTGCGCGACGACTACGCCTGCGCGTACTGCGTGACGCGCGGCGGCCACGACATGACGGTCGACCACGTCGTGCCGCGCAGCCGCGGCGGCAGCTCGGCGTGGGAGAACCTCGTCGCGTGCTGCTCGGCGTGCAACGCGCGCAAGCGCGACCGCACGCCGGCCGAGGCGCGCATGCCGCTGCGCCGCGCGCCGCGCGAGCCGCGGTTCATCCCCTGGGTCGTGGTTCGCCGCAACACGGCGCCCGACGAGTGGGGCAAGTACCTCGCGCTCTACAACGTCGGGATCGAGGAGCGGGTCGAGCGCTGAGCGAGCCTCGGCCGGGCCGGGTGCGGCAGAGGTTCCGGCGCTCGGGACGGCATAATCGCGGCGCAGGAGGGAACGGAACGGCGTGAGGCCGGCGAGGTGAGGATCCGGACCCAAGCGGTGCTGTTGAGCGTCGTGCCGCTGACGTTCCTCATCGTGCTCTTCCTCATCGCCACCGTTCTCCAGACCAAGACCGATCAGACCGCGACCTGGTCGCAGCGCTCGACGAACGCGCTCAAGCAGTCCGAGCACATCGCAAAATCGATCAGCGACGCCAACAACAGCATCGTCGAGTACACCACCAAGAGACAGGTCGCCGGCGACCCTGCGCCCTATCGCGCGGCGCTGAGCGACCTTCCGGCGCAGGTCGCCGAGCTGCGCCGGCTCGTCCGCGACGAGCCGGGGCAAGACGCGCGAGCGGTCCGCTTCGGCGCCGCCGCGCACGGCCTCATGGGCGTGCTCACGCGCTACGCCGACTTGTGGCAAGCGGGAAAAAAAGCGCAGGCGCAGGCGAGGTCAGCTCGGCGCAGACGCGCGCCGGGTCGACGAATGGACCGCGGCGCGGCACGACTTCGAAGAAGCGGAGCGCGTGCGGGCGCTGAGCCGCTACGATGCGCTGCACCGGGATTTCGGTTGGCTCGGCAGGGTGCTGCTCGCGTCGTCGATCGCCGGCATCGTGCTTGACGCTGTTCGTCACCGCGCGCTTCGGGTTGCGGATCGCGCGCCGGCTGCGGCAGCTTGCGGAGAACGCGCGCCGGCTCGGCCGCGGCGAGGAGACCGCACTCATCGGCGGCAGCGACGAGATCGCGGACCTGGACAAGACCTACCACGAGATGACGCGGCGGCTGCAAGAGACGCTGCACGAGAAAGAAGCGGCGCTGGCCGCCTACGACCGCGCGCATCACGTCGCGTCGACGCTGCAGCGCGCGCTGCTGCCGCAAGGCTTGCCGGAGATCCCGGGCATCGAGTTCGACGGCGTCTACGAGCCGGGCAAGAGCGAAGCGCAGGTCGGCGGCGACTGGTACGACGCGGTTCGGCTCGCCGACGGGCGCGTGCTCGTCTCGATCGGCGACGTCGCCGGCAGCGGTTTGCAGGCCGCCGTCATCATGGCCGCGATGCGCGAGGTGATCCGCGGCGTCGCGCAAGTGTACGCCGATCCGGCGACGATGATCGACGCCGCGGACCGCACGCTCAAGTCCGAGCATCCGGACAGTCTCGTGACCGCGTTCGTGGCGGTGTTCGACCCGATCGCGCGCTCGCTGGCGTACTGCTCGGCCGGTCACCCGCCGCCGCTGCTGCGGCTGCTCGACGGCACGGTCTTCGATCTGCCCTCGCAAGGGCTGCCGCTCGGGATTCGCGCGCGCGACGACGTCGACTGCGCGCACGACGCAGATCCCCGACGGCGCGACCGTGCTGTTCTACACCGACGGGCTCACGGAGTCGACGCGCGACGTCGTCGCGGGCGAACAGCGTCTGCGCGAAGCGCTCGCCGACCCGGCGATCGCGTCGCAGCCGAACCTGGCGCAGGCGATCTACGACGACGTGCTGCGCGACGGCACCCACGACGACGTCGCGATCCTGGCGATGCGCCTCGACGGGAGCCGCGCCGGCGCGTCGACCGAAGTCGTCGGCCAGCACTTTCGCCGCTGGGCGTTCGATACGCGACGACCATGCGACCGCGCAGCGTTCGCGCGCAGTGTTCGCATCGGTGTTGGGGGCCGGCGGGATGCTCGACGAGGACGTGTTCACCTCGGAGCTCATCTTCGGCGAGCTGCTCAGCAACACGGTCCGCTACGCGCCCGGTCCCGTCGAGGTCGTGCTCGACTGGAGCGAGTCGTCGACGGCGATCCTCCACTTTCTCGACGCCGGGCCCGGCTTCGTGCTGATGCCGCGGCTACCGTCGGACCTGCTGAGCGAGCGCGGCCGCGGGCTGTTCCTGATCTGGTCGATGTCGGAAGATTTCAACGTCACCAAGCGCGCCGACGGCGGTGCCCACGCGCGCGTCGTGCTGTCGCCGCGGCGCAAGCGGAGCGCCGGCGGCGTCGGACACCCGAACGCGGTCGCCTCGACCGACACCGCCACGTGAGCGTGCGCGAACGCTTCGAGCGAGACGGTTTCGTGGTGATCCCCGCGTTCAAGACGCCCGCCGCGGTGGCCGAGCTGCGCGCCCGCGCGGCGGACATCGTCAGCGCATTCGATCCGGCGGAATCGACGGCGATCTTCACGACGCGCGACGAGTCCGACCAAATCGAACGACTATTTCCTGACGTCGGGCGACAAGATCCGGTGCTTCTTCGAAGAGGAGGCGTTCGACGAATCGGGCGCGCTGCGCCAGCCCAAAGAGCTCTCGATCAACAAGATCGGGCACGCCATGCACGATCTCGACCCGGTGTTCGAGCGCTTCTCGCGCGATCCGCGGCTGCACGCGCTCGCGCTCGAGCTCGGCCTGGCGGAGCCGCGCGTGTACCAGAGCATGTACATCTTCAAACAGCCGCGGATCGGCGGCGAGGTGCGCTGGCACCAGGACGCGACCTACTTCGACACCGACCCGGTCAGCGTGACGACGCTGTGGTTCGCGCTCGAACGCGCGGACCGCACCAACGGCTGCCTGTGGGTGCAGCGCGGCGGCCACCGCACGCCGCTGCGCGAGCGCTTCGTCGTCGACGGCGGCGCGGGCCGGCTCGAACGCATCGACGCGACGCCGTGGCCGTCGCAGGACGCGGCGGAGCCCGTCGAAGTCGACGCCGGCACGCTCGTCGTGATGCACGGCCGGCTCCCGCACTACAGCGCGCCGAACCGCTCCGCGGCGTCGCGGCACGCGTACACGCTGCACGCCGTCGACGCGCGCACGCGCTACTCGCCGGCCAACTGGCTGCAGCGCGACGCGGCGTTCCCCGCGCGCGGTTTCGTCTGAAGAGCACGATGCACGACACGAGCCCGACCACGTTCAGCTTCGTCAACGAAGGCGTCGAGATCGGCGGCGAACGCCGGCTGCCGGCCGGAACGCCGAAGGCGGCGGTCGTCGTGGCGCACGGCATGGCGGAGCACGCGGCGCGCTACGGGCGCTTCGCGGATGCGCTCGCGGCCGGCGGCTACGCGGTGTACGCGCCCGATCATCGCGGGCACGGGCGCACCGCGGGCGGCGACGAGCACCTGGGCTGGGCCGGCCCCGACGGCTGGAACGGGATGCTGCGCGATCTCGACCGGCTCAGCGCGCTCGTGCGCGAACGCCATCCCGGCACGTCCGCTGGTGCTGTTCGGCCACAGCATGGGGTCCGTGCTCGCGCAGCGTTTCGCGCAGCTCCACGGCGACCGGCTCGCGGGCTTGATCTTTTCGGGCACGTTCGGCGCGGCGCCGAACATCGGCGCCGGGATCGCCGCCGCGAGCGCGCTGCGGCTGCTCCGCGGCGACCGCGCGCCGTCGCCGCTGCAGCGCACGATGTTCGCCGGCTTCAACAAGCCGTTCGCGCCGGGGCGCACGGGCTTCGAGTGGCTGAGCCGCGACGACGGCGAGGTGCAGAACGTACGCCGACGACCCGCGCTGCGGGTTCACGTTCTCGAACCGCTTGCTGCGTCGACATGCTGCGCGGCTACGTCGACAGCCGTGGAAGCCCGCGAACGAGCGCCGCATCCCCGTCGCGCTGCCGGTGCTGTTCTTCTCGGGCGCGCTGCGATCCGGTCGGCGCGAACACGCGCGCGGTGACGGCGCTCGCGGAGCGCTATCGCGCGCTCGGCCTGCGCGACGTGCAGGTCACGTTCTATCCGGGCGCGCGCCACGAGATGCTCAACGAGACGAACCGCGACGAGGTCGTGCGCGACGTCCTCGCCTGGCTCGACGCGCACGTCTAGTCCAAGAAGATGTCGTCGCCGAGCGGCGTCCCCGGCACCATCGCGTAGCCGGCGAAGTCGCTGACGCCGTGCGCGCGCAGCACGTCCTCGTCGATGTACGTGTTGCCGGTGTGCTGCGCGCGTCGGCGTCCAGGATCGCGTACGCGGCGTCGGCGACGATCTCGGGCTTGCGCGACGCGCGGATCACCGCGTCGCCGCCGAGCAGGTTCTGCACGGCCGCGGTCGCGATCACCGTCTTCGGCCACAGCGCGTTCGCCGCGATCCCGCGCTCGCGAAACTCCGCCGCGAAGCCGAGCGTCAGCAGCGTCATGCCGTACTTCTTGAACGTGTAGGCGGGCGAGCCGCCGACCCACTTCGACGCCAGCGCGATCGGCGGCGAGAGCGTCAGCACGTGCGCGTTCGACGATTTCTCCAGGTGCGGCAGCGCGGCGCGCGTGACGAGGTACGTCGCGCGCGGGCCGATCGCCGTCATGAGGTCGAACGCCTTCGCGTCGACCTGCGCCGTGCCGCCCAGCCGGATCGCGCTCGCGTTGTTCACGACGACGTCGATGCCGCCGAAGCGCTCGACCGCGGCGGCGACCGCGTGCGCGATCTGCGCCTCGTCGCGCACGTCGCACTGCACCGCCAGCGCCTTGCCGCCGGCCGCTTCGATCTCCGCCGCGGCGGTGTGGATCGTCCCCGGCAGCTTCGGGTGCGGCTCGACCGTCTTCGCGACGACGACGACGTTCGCGCCGTCGCGCGCCGCGCGCAAGCCGATCGCGAGGCCGATCCCGCGGCTCGCGCCGGTGATGAACAGCGTCTTGCCGGCGAGGCTCATCCGCGCGCGCCGCGCGTGAAGAACGCGCTCATCGCGGCGCGCGCTTCGTCCGAGCGCGAGCCGTTCGCGGAACGCGACGCCCTCGCGCGCGATCGCGGCGACGATCGTGTCGCGGTCGTAGGTGACGAGCCGCTTCGTCGCGCGCACCGCTTCGCGCGGCTTCGCGGCGATCGCGCGCGCGGCGGCGTCCGCCTCCGCGTCGAGCGCGTCGTCGGCGACGACCTTGGTGACGATGCCGTCCGCGTACGCCTGCTCCGCGGAGATCGGCTCGCCCAGATACAGCGCGCCGCCGGCGTGCGCGCGCCCGATGCGGCGCGGCAGCAGCACGCTGCTGCCCGCTTCGGGGACGAGCCCGAGGTCGACGAACGGCACCTTGAACTTCGCGGTCGGCGACGCGTAGACGAGATCGCAGTGCAGCAGCATCGTCGTGCCGATCCCGACGGCCGCGCCGCGCACCGCGGCGATCACCGGCACGTCGGTCGTCGCCAGGCCGATGAGGAAGCGGAACACGGGCGCGTCGTCGCCGTGCGGCGGGTTGTCGAGGAAATCGCGCAGGTCGTTGCCGGCGGTGAACGTGTCGCCGCGCGCGCCGATCAGCAGCGCGCCGACGTCGTCGTGCGCGGCCGACGTCACCGCGTCCGCCAGCACGGCGTACATCGCGGCGGTCAGCGCGTTCTTCTTGTCGGGGCGGTCGAGGACGACGTGACGAACGCCCTCGCGGTCTTCGACGGAGATGCCGATGGAGATCATCCCGCGCACTCCGCGCGATACCGCACCGTTCCCTCTCGTCACCCGAGGAGAACGAGGCGACCGGGCGAACGCGGCATCCATGGTTGGCCGCCGTCTTTGCCCCGGCCTGGCCGGAACAGCCCTCGCCGTCGCGTTGAGCGCGCCGGCTTCGAGCGCGGGCGCACAGTCGCTGCCGAGCCCGGCGCCCGCGATCGCGCGCCGACGAGAACGCCGCGATCGTCAAGCCGCTCATCCGAGATCGGCCGCGTCCGCGCGCGCACGCCGTACTGCGGCGCGCTCGCGCGTGCGCGCGCCGGCATCGACTCCGCGATCACGTTCGAGTACAGCACGCCGATCTTGGCGAACGATCTGCGGCGCTTTCGGCTCGACTCGGACTTGACCAAGGAGCAGTCGCTCAAGAAGACCGAGCGCGATCTCACCGGGCTGTGGAATCTCGCGGTCGCGGGCCGCGACGACGTGCGCGCGCTGCGCGACGGCCGCCAACGCCGAAGGCGTCGACGAAGCGAAGCGCAAGGAGATGCTCGCGTTCGCCGACGCGCTCGACGGTGCGAAAGCACGGCAGATGCAGCTCGCCAAATCGATCGCGCGCGCGTACGCGGTGCTTGGCGGAATCGCCGGTCCGCGACATCGCGAACACGCGCGGCGGACGATCAAGGCCCGTCGGGCGATCGCACCGTGGAAAGTCGCGATGCAGCGCCCGCAAGCACCGGACGACGCATCGGCGCGCGCCCGGTGCAGATCGACGAGCGACTGCCGATGCGATCGCGGACCACGACCGGATCGCAGGACCTATTCACCGCGTTCGGCGCGGAGCGGTTCATCCGCGACGACCTCAAGGACGCGGCGCAGCACGGCAACGCGGCGATGCAGCTCGGCGGCTGCAGCGGCGTCTAGGCGCTAACGCGCGAGCAGCGCCGCCGCGATCAGCGCGAGCGGCGTTGCGACGCAGCCGACGCGCGCGAACCGCAGCGGCACCGATCCGCACGCCCTCGCGGCGCAGGATCGCGAGCCACAGCAGCGTCGCCAGCGAGCCGTTCGCGGTGAAGTTCGGGCCGACGTTCACGCCGACGAGCGCCGCGGCGCTCAGCGCGGCGGGCGGATGCGCCGCGCCGACGTACTTGCCGAGGTCGAGCCCGACCGGCAAGTTGTTCACCAGGTTCGACGCCAGCGCCGCGGCGAGCGCGACGCCGAGCTTGCGCGACCGGCGCGGCTTGGTGCGCGGCCCACGCGAACAGCGCGCGCGGCAAGCGACGCCGCGCCGGCCGCGTCGAGCGCCTCGACGAGCACGAACAGCGCCGCCGTCAGCGCAACGACCGGCCACGCGATGCCGCGCACGATCCGCAGCGGCGCGCGCCGCTCGCGCGTCGCCGCACAGCAGCGCCGCGGCGGCGCCGCACGCGAACGTCACGTGCCCGAGCGGCCCGTCCAGCGACGACGTCACCACCAGCACGACCGCGCTGATCGCGAGCACGACGAACGCGAGCGCGCGCGGCGTGGGCGCACGGCCGTCGTGCACGACGAGCGGCGCCGCGACGTCGCGCCGGAACAGCAGCGCCAGCGCCGCGTACGTCAGCACGACCGACGCGACCGACGCGAGCGCGAACGAAGCGAGCCACGGGCGCAGCGGCGGCATGCGGTCGGCGAAGAACAGCAGGTTCGACGGGTTCGCGATCGGCAGCACGAAGCTCGCGGCGTTGGCGACGAGCGCGCACGCGAACACGTACGCGTGCGGCCGCGCGTCGGTGCGCGCGACCGCGTCGAGCACCGCCGGCGTCAGCACGACGATCGTCGCGTCGTTCGACAGGAACGCCGTCGTGACGACGCCCGCGCCGTACACGAGCAGCAGCAGCCGCGAGCGCGAGCCGCGCGCGGCGTGCACGGCGCGCGTCGCGATCCAGTCGAACACGCCTTCGGCGCGCGCGAACTCCGCCAGCGCCATCATCCCGATCAGGAACAGGTAGACGTGCAGCGCCGCGCGCCGAGCGCGGCGGCGGCGGCGTGCGGCGAGACGGCGCGCGCGACGACGAGCGCGAGCGCGCCGCCCGCGGCCCACCACGCCTCGTTCACGCGCCACGGGCGAAACAGCACGCCGAGCAGCGCCAGCCCGGCGATGACCGCGCCTAGGATCGGACGATCAGATCAGGCGCTGGCCGTGCGCGAAGGCCGGTAGAGGTGCGCCGAGCCGAACACCGGCAGGCCGCCGACGATCGTCGACAGCACGCGGTGGTCGTCGCTCCACACCGACAGGTCGGCGCGCTTGCCGGGCTCGATCGTGCCGAGCTCGCGGTCGAGGTTGAGCAGCCGCGCGGGGCTGCGCGTCGCGTTGACGACCGCGGTCTCGAACGGGATCTCCGCGTACACCATCAGGTTGCGCACCGCTTGGTCCATCAGCAGCGCGCTGCCCGCGATCGTGCCGTCCTCCGCGCGCACGACGCCGCCTTCGATGCGATAGCCGCTGCCGGCCGGCGGCATGTTGTCGGTGGTGAGCACGAGCCGGTCGTGCAGCGTGCGGTACAGCAGATCGACCATCGGCGGCGACACGTGGTAGCCGTCGCAGATCAGCTGCACGGTCGTGCGCGACTCCTGGATGAACGCGGCGAGGATCGACGGGTCGCGGTGATCGAGCGGCGGCATCGCGTTGAACGCGTGCGTGACCGTGCGAAAGCCCAGCCCGATCGCGAGCATGCCTTCGCGATAGTGCGCGGCGGTGTGTCCGGCCGAGCACACGATGCCTTGATCGAAGAAGAAGCGCGCGATCTCGTCGACGCCGTCGACCTCGGGCGCCATCGTCACCATCACGAGCGCGCCGCGGCACGCTTCGACCATCTCCTGCGCGCGCTCCAGCGTCGCGGGCACGATCCACTCGGCGCGGTGCACGCGGCGGAACTTCGGGTTGAGGAACGGGCCTTCGAAATGGATGCCCAGACAGCGCGCGCCGATCGGATCGCCGGCTTCGACGAGCTGGTTTGCCGCTTCCGACACTTCGGCGGCCGCGTGCATCATCGACTCCCACGGCGCCGTCATGACGCCGGCGAGATAGCCGGTCGCACCCTGCCGCGCGTACGCGCGGGACGCGACTTCGACCGCGTTGCCTTGATCGCGGTTGAACAGCAACTCGTCGGCGCCGTTGGTGTGAACGTCGATCAGACCCGGTGCGATGATCGCGCCGTCCGGCGGACGCAGGTCGGTCGGGCCCTCTTCTGGGAGCAGCCTGGCAATGCGCCCGCGGTTGACGGCGATCCGACCGTGCGTCAGCGTGCCGTCGCCGAGCGCGATGCGCGCCGGCCCGAGGATATAGGTGTCGGACACGTCCGGTTCGATTCGGCCACGACCGGTGGCCGACCCCCTTTCGAAAACTGCGCTCTAACGGCGGCCGAACAGGCGCTTGAGCAACGACCCGCGCTCGCTTGCTGCGGGCGTTGCGGGCGGCGGAACGGGTTTCGCGAGGCGCTCGACTTCGGCGCGCTCGCGCTCGCCGCGCGCGAGGCGCGCCATGTGCTCCTCCGCGTGCGCTTCGAGCGTCGAGCGCAGCGCGACGAGCTCGTTCCAGCCCGCCGGCGCGCGCCCCGCGTCGAGCGCTTCGCGGTATTCCAGCGTCGACGTCGTGAAGATGCGCTGCGGCGACGATCGCGCGCTCGCGCAGGTAGCGGTCGGCGAGCATCACGACGTTGCGCCGCTCCGCCGCGTCCTCGTGATCGGCCATCGTGTGCACGAACGTGATCGGCTTCGCGTCCTGCGCGATCGTGCCGTACAGCTCGAGCTCGCGGTCGGAGAGCTGGCGCGAGAACAGCGCGACGATCTCGCTCGCGGACTGCGCCGCGGCGCGCACGATCTCGTTCGCGAGCGGAAAGCCGGAGTCGAACGCCGGCGTGTGCACGAGCACGAGCTGGCGCGGCAGCGTCCACGGCGTCTCGATCAGCAGCGGCGTGCGCGTCGCGGCGTCGAGCGCTTCGTCCAGCGCGATCTCGTTCCAGCCCGCGTCGTCGCCGAGCGCGTACGCGCGGTGGCGCTCGCCGTAGCGCACGTGCACGGGAAAGTGCATCTCGACGTCGGCGCCTTCGTCGGGCAGCACGCGCGAGCCGGCGATCGCGTTGATCAGGCTCGACTTGCCGCGCTTGAACGCGCCGAGCACCGCGATGCGCCAGCGCTCCGGCCGCAGGCCGTGCTCGTAGGTGTGCGGGTCGAAGCGCGCGGCGCCGTCGGGCGCGACGCGCTCGCGGCCCGCGTGCGGATCGAGCGGCACCGCGGGATCGGCGAGCTCGGCGCGCTCGGCGCGGCTCTCGCGCGCGAACGCTTCGGTGCGCGTCTCGATGCGCGTCGCGAGCGCGCGCGCGGCGTCGGCGCGCTCGCACGCCGCGCGCGCGGCGGCGGCGCGATCCGTCCCGTCCGCGTGCGCGGCGAGCGCGCGGTCGAGCGGGCCGAGCGCTTCCGCCCGCACGCGCGGCGCGAGCGCGGCGACGCGCGCGCCGAGGCCGCGCGCGATCGTCTCGACGCGCGCCGCGATGCCGTCGACGTAGCGCGCGAGCTCGGCGTCGAACGCGGCGTAGATCCCCGCGTCGAGGTCGGCGAGCAGCTCGCGCTTCATGTACGCGCCGGGCGGCGCGGCGGCGAACCGGCGCGCGATCGCGTCGACCAGGCCGACGGCGGGGCCGCCGAGCGCGCCCAGCACGATCGAGCTGCGCAAGCCGGTCTCGATGTCGGTGCTCCACGCGCCGCTCGACGCGTCGGCGCCGAACGCGCGCGCGGCGTCTTCGGTGACCGGCAGCCGTTCCGCCGCGATCGCGTCGAGCAGCGGCGCGAGGGCGTGCTCGCGGTCGGCGTCGCGCGCGGCCGCGACCACCGCTGCCGACGCGGCCTTCGCTTCGTCGCGCAAGCGCTTGGCGACGAGCTCCGCGGCGTCGCCCGCGAAGCGCCCGACGGCCGTGGCGAGCACGTCGTCGACGAGGATGTGCAGCTTGGCGCGGTCGCGCAGCCGCGCGACGTCCGCGGTGTCGAACGCGCGCGCCAGCGTGCGCGCGAGCGCGCTGCGCGTCGCGTCGCCTTGCGCGCGCACGTCGTTCGCCAGGCTCGCGCCCGCTTCGGCGAGGCGCGCGTGCGCGGTGCCGGTGGCCGCGTCGAACGCGTCGAGCGCCGGCGCGACGGCGGCGCGGCGCGCGCGCAGCGCGTCCAGCGGGATCTCGAGCGCGTCGGCCTCGAACGCGAGCGCGTCCGCGGCGCGCGTCGCGACGCGCCGCGCTTCCGCGGCCGCGCGCCGCAGCCGCGAACGCCCCGTGGTTGCGACGAGCGATGCGTCGAGCGCGCCCAGGAACTCGCGAAAGCGGCTCTGCGCGATCAAAGGCTCGTCCTCGTTGAGCAGCCCTTCGGCGTACTCGCGCGCGGAGAGCGGGAACACCGGCGTCCCCGGCGCGTGCTTGGCAGCCTGCGCGACGATGCGCTGTGCGGCGACCTGCCAGCCTTCCCGGTCGCCTTCACGCATGCGCCACAGATCGATCTTCGTCTGCACGATGAACACCGACTCGATGTAGCGTCGCACGATGCCGAGAAACGACGCGTCGCCTTCGGTGAACGGCTGCTGCGTATCGATCAGGTAGAGCACGGCGTCCGCACCGGGAAGATACGACAGCGTCGCACGGCGGTGCGCGGGGTTGATCGACGCGAGGCCCGGCGTGTCGGCGACGACGAACCCGCTCTTCAGGAACGATGAGTCGACCGCGATGCGCACGAGCACCGGAGCGCCCGCGTCTTCGTCGTCGGTCGCGTCGTGCAGCTTCCCCTCTTCGCCGACCGCGATGAAGCGCGCCAGGCGCCCGAGCGGGATGCGTTCCTCGCGCCCGTTCGCGTACACCGCCGCCGCCGTCTCGTCGCGCGCGTACGTGAGCTCGGTGATCGTCGCGGTCGACGGGTTGATGTCGGTCGCGAGCAGGCCGGTGATGCGCTTGCCGCCCGGCCGCTCCTCGAACTCCACTTTGCCGAGCAGCGCGTTGAGCAGGAACGACTTGCCGCTGGAGAATTCGCCGACGACCGCCAGCACGAAGCGGCCGTCGCGCAAGCGCGCAGTCGTGCGCGCGAGCGCCTCCGCATCCTCCGCTTCGTCGTGCCTGCGCGCGGAATCGGCTCCGACGAGCTCGCGCAGCTCGTCCAGACACGCGGCGACGTCGTCGCGCGCGCTCCGGTAGCGTTCGAGCGGATCGTTCACGCGGCGCTCACGCGGCGCCGTTTCGCGAACGGTGTGCGGTCCCCCGCCGCCGCTCGGGTCGGCCGCTGGAGGAACCTCCGGCGCACGGCGGCTATCTGTGCGCCATGGCTCACCACGATGCTGCGACCGTCGACGCGCGCTACAAGCGACAGTTCGGCGTGCGCGCCGGCTACTTGCCCAAGAAGCGCGAGTCGCTCCACAGATGGCATACCGACATGAAGGCGACGGTCGCCGGCGTCAAGGCGAAGGGCCCGGTCGAGATCAAGAGCGAGTCCGTCAAGGAGCTGGGGCGGCTGATCGATCGCGACCCGATGGTGCGGATGTACGTGAGCGAGATGCTCGAGCAAGTATGCGACATCCCCGACGTTCCCGCGTCGCCGCAAAGCGTCGAGGAGCTGCTGATCGCGCTCGACGAGATCACGCGCATGGCGCCGTATTACGACACGCACAGCGTCGCGTTTCCGATGTCGGCCCTGTTCTCGTACATGATGATGACCGACGCCGGCGAGGCGATCTTCCGCAACGCGGCGTTCAACGAGGCGATCCGGCAGATCCTCAAGGAGTGGTGCCGCTACCTGAACACGCCGGAGAGCCGGCACACGCTCAATCATAGCCCGCACGGTTGGCTGTCGCCGTTCGCGTACCAGGACATGAAGCTGTACGAGTTCGTCACCGACAAATCCGATCCGCACTGGGGCTGGAAGTCGTACAACGATTTCTTCCACCGCGCGATCAAGCCGGAGGCGCGGCCGGTCGCGGGTCCGGACGATCCGTCGGTGATCGTGTCGGCCAACGACGGCCACGTGCTCACGATCGCGCGCGGCGTGAAGCGGACGGACAAGTTCTGGCTCAAGGGCGAGCCGTACTCGCTGGCCGACATGCTGAACCGCAGCAAGTACGTCGACAGCTTCGTGAACGGCTACGTGTTCCAGTCGTTCTTGAGCGGCGCGAACTACCACCGCTGGCACGCGCCCGTCGCCGGCATTATCGAGGAGGCGTACGTCGTCGACGGCTTGCAATTCAGCGACGCCGAGTCGGCCGGGCCTGACCCCGGCGCCGACTTGGCCGAAGGCTACTACGCGTCGGTGAACACGCGCGGCCTGGTGTTCATCAAAGCGGACAACAAGGCCGTCGGCATGGTGTGCGTCATCCCGATCGGCATCACCGAGATCTCCTCGGTCGAGATCACCGTGAAGGCCGGCGACAAGGTGAAGAAAGGCGACCAGCTCGGCTATTTCAGCTACGGCGGCTCCACGCTCGCGCTCGTGTTCGAGCACGGCGCGATCGATCATTTTACGGCGCCGGCGCCGCCGAAGGGGCAGTTCGATCCGGGCGACGGCCCGCCGATCCAGGTGAACGCGCAGATCGCCGTCGCGAACGTCGACCGCGCCTAACGCGCCGGGAGCGCCGAGCCGCGGATCACGGCCAGCGCTTCGTCGCGGCCTTTCTCCATCAGCGGCAGCGTGTCGCCTTCGACGTTGAGGCGCAGCACCGGCTCGGTGTTCGACTTGCGCACGTTGAGCCACCAGTCGGGGAACTCGACCGTCACGCCGTCGAGGTGATCGATCTTGCCCTCCTTGAAATGCTCCTCGAGCGCTTTCATCTCGCGGTCGGCGTCCGCGACGGGCAGGTTGATCTCGCCGGAGCGGAAGCGCGTGTTGTACGGCGCGATCGCCTCGGTGATCGAGCCGTCGATCTCGCTGAAGAGGTCGAGGCACTGCAGCAGCGCGACCATGCCCGAGTCGGCGAACCAGTTCTCGCGGAAGTAGAAATGCCCGCTGTGCTCGCCGCCGAACGGGATGTTCTGCTCGCGCATCTCCGGCTTGATCAGCGAGTGCCCCACCTGCGAGCGCACCGGGATGCCGCCGTGCGCGAGAACCGCCTCGGGCACGCTGCGCGAGCAGATGAGGTTGTAGAGGATCTTCGAGCCCGGATATTTCTTGAGCGTCGCGACGCCGACCGCGGCGGTCACGATGCTGCCGTCAGGAAAGCCGCCCTTCTCGTCGACGAGGAACATGCGGTCGGCGTCGCCGTCGAACGCCGCGCCGAGATCGCAATGGTTCTCGAGCACCGCTTTGCGCAGCGCGAGCTTGTTCTCGTCCTCGATCGGCGATGCCGGGTGATTCGGAAACGTACCGTCGAGCTCGAAAAAGAGCGGGATCACCTCGCACTGCGGCAGGTACTTGAACACGTACGGCACGGTGAGGCCCGCCATCCCGTTGCCGGCGTCGATCGCGATCTTGTACGGCTTGATCTTGGTGACGTCGCGGATGAACGACACGCAGTGCTTGCCGAAGTCGTCGAGCACCTCGCGCGAGCTGACGGTGCCCTTGCGGCCTGCGTCCTTGAAATCACCCGAAACGGCGAGATCGCGCACGTCGCCGAGGCCCGTGTCGAGCGAGATCGCCTGCGCTTGGTCGCGGCAGAACTTGAGCCCGTTGTACTGTGCGGGGTTGTGCGACGCCGTGATCATCACGCCGCCGTCGAAGCCGTAGTGCCCCACCGCAAAGTACAGCGCGTCGGTGGAGATCAAGCCGATGTGCGTGACGTCGGCTCCGCCGTCGGTGGCGCCGCGCGTGAGCGCGTCGAGCAGGTCCTCGCCGGACGGGCGCATGTCGCGGCCGATACAGATGTTCGTGCGGCCGAGGGCCTGCACGAACGCGCGACCGATCCAATACGCGACTTCGGGGGTGAGCTGGGTGCCGACGATCCCGCGGACGTCGTAGCTCTTGAAGATCGACGTGTCGAACGCATTGGGCATATCTGGTCGGCTTTCGGAAGGCAAAACGCCGCCACCTGGGTTGCACATCCTGTGCAACCCACAGCTGCGGCTGCACGCGCCACCGCATACATCGCCCGGGAGGCGGGCACCCGATGCTGCGTGCGGGGTTCGCAAGCCGGCTTCTCGCTGATCGAGATCGTCATCGCGACGGCGCTGTTCGCCGTCGTCGCGTTCGGCGCGTTCGAAGCCGTGCGCCAGCTCGCGAGCAGCGCGCGCCAGCTGACCGCACGGCACGTCGCATACGCGTCGCTGGAGCGAACCACCGCACAGCTGCGCGCCGAAGCGCGCAGCGCGACCGCGATCTGGGCGAGCGCGCCGAGCGCGGGCGCCGGCCATGACGACTGCGTGCAAGTCGATTTCTTCACCGCCGATGCCGCGGGGCCGAAGTTCTGGAGCTATCGGACGTTCCCCAACCACACCGGTGCGGACGCCGTCGTGAACGATGCGCTGCAGCGGCTCGCCGCGACGTCGCCGATCGCGCCGTGCGACGCCGCGCAGAGCGGCACGGTGGTTCTGACGCACGTACGCGCGTTGTCCGCCGCCGCGATCGCACCGCGACGGGCAGGTTACTCGCCGAGCGGAAGCGCGTGTCGTACGGCGCGATCGCCTCGGTGATCGAGCCGTCGATCTCGCTGAACAGGTCGAGACACTGCAGCAGCGCGATCATCCCCGAGTCGGCGAACCAGTTCTCGCGGAAGTAGAAATGCCCGCTGTGCTCGCCGCCGAACGGGATGTTCTGCTCGCGCATCTCCGGCTTGATCAGCGAGTGCCCGACTTGCGAGCGCACCGGGACGCCGCCGTGCGCGAGCACCGCCTCGGGCACGCTGCGCGAGCAGATCAGGTTGTAGAGGATCTTCGAGCCCGGATACTTCTTGAGCGTCGCGACGCCGACCGCGGCGGTCACGATGCTGCCGTCGGGAAAGCCGCCCTTCTCGTCGACGAGGAACATGCGGTCGGCGTCGCCGTCGAACGCCGCGCCGAGATCGCAGTGGTTCTCGAGCACCGCCTTGCGCAGCGCGAGCTTGTTCTCGTCCTCGATCGGCGACGCCGGGTGGTTCGGGAACGTGCCGTCGAGCTCGAAGAAGAGCGGGATCACCTCGCACTGCGGCAGGTACTTGAACACGTACGGCACGGTGAGGCCCGCCATGCCGTTGCCGGCGTCGATCGCGATCTTGTACGGCTTGATCTTGGTGACGTCGCGGATGAACGACACGCAGTGCTTGCCGAAGTCGTCGAGCACCTCGCGCGAGCTGACGCTGCCCTTGCGGCCCGCGTCCTTGAAATCGCCGGAGACGGCGAGATCGCGCACGTCGCCCAGGCCCGTGTCGAGCGAGATCGCCTGCGCTTGCTCGCGGCAGAACTTGAGCCCGTTGTACTGCGCGGGGTTGTGCGACGCCGTGATCATCACGCCGCCGTCGAAGCCGTAGTGGCCGACCGCAAAGTACAGCGCGTCGGTGGAGATCAAGCCGATGTGCGTGACGTCGGCGCCGCCGTCGGTCGCGCCGCGCGTGAGCGCTTCGAGCAGGTCTTCGCCGGACGGCCGCATGTCGCGGCCGATGCAGATGTTCGTGCGGCCGAGGGCCTGCACGAACGCGCGCCCGATCCAATACGCGACTTCGGGGGTGAGCTGGGTGCCGACGATCCCGCGGACGTCGTAGCTCTTGAAGATCGACGTGTCGAACGCATTGGGCATATCTGGTCGGCTTTCGGAAGGCAAAACGCCGCCACCTGGGTTGCACATCCTGTGCAACCCACAGCTGCGGCTGCACGCGCCACCGCATACATCGCCCGGGAGGCGGGCACCCGATGCTGCGTGCGGGGTTCGCAAGCCGGCTTCTCGCTGATCGAGATCGTCATCGCGACGGCGCTGTTCGCCGTCGTCGCGTTCGGCGCGTTCGAAGCCGTGCGCCAGCTCGCGAGCAGCGCGCGCCAGCTGACCGCACGGCACGTCGCATACGCGTCGCTGGAGCGAACCACCGCACAGCTGCGCGCCGAAGCGCGCAGCGCGACCGCGATCTGGGCGAGCGCGCCGAGCGCGGGCGCCGGCCACGACGACTGCGTGCAAGTCGATTTCTTCACCGCCGATGCCGCGGGCCCGAAGTTCTGGAGCTATCGGACGTTCCCCAACCACACCGGTGCGGACGCCGTCGTGAACGATGCGCTGCAGCGGCTCGCCGCGACGTCGCCGATCGCGCCGTGCGACGCCGCGCAGAGCGGCACGGTGGTTCTGACGCACGTACGCGCGTTGTCCGCCGCCGCGATCGCACCCGACGCGCTCGCCGCGCACCGCGACGGCTATCTCGCACTCGCGGACTCGCCGTTCGTCGGCGCGAGCGTGCCGGCGACGCCGCCGATCGCGCTCGGCGTGCTCGATGCGGGCGGTGCGCCGGTGCGCGGCGGCAACACCGTCGTCGAGGTGAGGCTCGACACGGATGACGGCTCGCGCGTCGTCGACCTGCTGCCCGGCGTGTTCCCGAACGGCTTCACCGAGGTGCTGCGCTACACGTGCAGCGAGCGCTGCGACGTCGGGCACGACACCGCCGCGCCGAAAACGCTGACGAGCTGCACGCTGGCGTGGCAGCCGGGCTGGAGCACGTTCGTGCGCTGGAACGACTTCGCGACGAACCCCGACGGCACGCTGACGTTTCCCGGCGGCTGGTTCATCGCGGGCACGTTCGTCTTCACGTACGCCGGGACGCGCGCGTCGGACGGCGGCACCGACACGCTCGCGAAACCGTACGCCGCAACGAACTGGGACGCGGCGCGCGACTACGCGGCGTTTCCACCCGACCGCGCGGCGCCGGACGGCTCGCGCGCGGGCAGCTTCGCGCCGTGGGACGTGCGCGCCGAGGCGCCGGCTGCATGGCTCAACGATTTCATGCCGTATCTCGCGGCGGGTGAGAGCGCGCCGATCGCCTCGGAGCAGCAGCGCTGCGACGCCGTGCAAGCGCAAGGAACGAGCGGTGGATTCTACGCGAACGGCTGAGCGCGGCTTCACGCTGCTCGAGGTGCTGGTGTGCGTCGCGATCCTCGCGGTCGTCAGCGCGGCGGCGTGCGGCGCGTTCGCCGCGCTCGCGCGCAACGCGACGCCGGGTACGGTGCGCGACGTGGCGCTGATGGCGGGCGAGAACGCGCTGGCGCGCGCGCGCGCCGCCGTGGCCTATGCATCGTCGCCGTCGCAAGACGCGAGCGCACTGCTCGCCGGGCGCACGTGGGCGCTGCAGCCCGGTGACACCTCGTACGTCGCCGGCGCGCAACTTCGAGCGGGTTTGCTCTGCGGCGCCGCGGAACCGCGCACGCTTCGATTGCCCGTAACGGTGACGTACGACGCGGCCGACGAGCGCTTCACGGCCGTCGTGACGTACCCGCGCGATCCGTGCCGTGTCGCGAGCGACGGCACGATCCCGCCCGGCGACGCGGCGACCGTCACGCTCGCCGAAACCTTGCCGCCGTCGGCGTATCCGCCCGGGCAGACGATCCACCGCGACGTCGCCCCGCCGGCTCGGATGTAGCGTGCTCGGCACGACGCTGTGGTTCGTGGTCGCCATCGGGCTGCTCGCGGTCGCGCTGATGAACGGCGCGGCCGCGTTCGGGCGCGCCGGCGTACAGGCCGCGGCGGACCACGCGGTCGAGGCCGCGGTGCACGACGCCGTCGCGGACTACCAGAACCGGCTGCAGGCTGCGGGGGACCATGCCGGCACGCCGGCGGCGCCGCTCGAGCGAACGTTCCCGCCGCAACCCAACGGCGGCGCGACCGACCGGGCGTTCACGCTGGCGTACGCCGTCACGCCCACGACGCTCGCGCCGCCGGCGTGCCCGCAGGGCGGCAGCGCGCCGTCGGCCGGGCCCGACACGATCGCGTGGCTTCAGTGCGGCGGCTTCGTGCACGAGTCGCGCATGTCGCTGCGGGTGGTCGTGCGGGTGCTCGACGCCGCCGGCACCGAGACGCTCGCCCGGCGCGAGCAGTACGTCACGCTGCGCCTCTTCGGCGAGCCGCCGTACAGCGCGGTCGTGGGGCGGACCGACGCGAGCGCCGACGACCCCGCCGGCGCGGCTGCGCTCGCCGCCCCGGCGCACGAAGGCGATCTGGGCGGCGGCACGGTCAGCGGTGCGCCGCCGCGCAACCTGGCACGACCCCCGCGCCCGCGGCGTCGGGCTCATGGCCTGTCGGGGGGACGCTGATCCACGTCCGTTACGAATGCCGCGACGGCGCGGGGCGCTGCGCCAACGCCGCGCCGCCCGATCCCGACGCCGGCTTGCGGGCGGGCACGCGCTGGGCCAACGGCAACCGGCCCGAATTGTGACTTTCCGCTGCTAAGGCCGCTTTTGGGGGGCGCCGATAGTATCTTTGCCGGGGGATCAGGGATGAAGGGAAACAGCACGATGCTGCACGTTTTTGGGCGAGGGGCCCGTCATGACTGACGACGACGCCCGCGCATTCTTCGCTTGGGCCGATCGCGAGAAAGCGATTACGCGCCTGATGTACGCCGGCAAGCTCGGCTTCGGCGAGTTGGCCCTGCGCCGCCAGATGAACTACGACCGGCTCCTGGCCGAGACGCAGTCGCAGCGGCGTCTGGACCTCAGCAGCAACCAGTAGGCGAGCAAAAGGTAGGGTTTCGCCCCATGCTCCCAGCCGGCGCGACACGCTTCACTCAGCGTATGTCGTTCGACGGAAGGGGACGCGATGGCTTCTCAGAGAGACGTGTTGCGCGAAGCCATGCACGAGCGGTTGCGCGCTTTTACCGCAGCGCATCGTGAGCTGCTCATCCACGCGGCTGCATTCGGACGCGGTTTCGATCTCGACGTGCTTGCGAGCGTCCTCGGGCGAACGGCGTCGAAGCTTCGGCCGGCGGTGCGGCTGGCGTGCGCGCACGACTTGCTCGAGCCGGTCGACGGCAGCCGCGACGCGTTTCGGTTTCGGCACGCGCTGACGCGAGACGCGATCTACGAAGAGTTGGTAGCCGCTCAACTCCGACCGCTGCATCGTCGCATCGGGACTGCGCTTGAGCAGGGCGCCGGGAAGCAAGCGGCGACGATCGAACAGCTGGCGTTCCACTGGTGGTCCGCAGGTGACCGCGCGCGAGGCTCGCGCTATAATGAAGCCGCTGGCGATCGCGCATACGCAATACACGCGCGCGTCGAGGCGCTTGCGTACTATCACCGGGCACTCGACGTCATTGGAAAGCGCTCCGCATCGCGCTTGCGCATCGAACGGAAGATCGGCGCGATCGCGCCCGCGGACTGCCTGTCGCCTTCTCGCGACCATGTGACCCGCGCGGCGAGCCGTACGCACGACGAGGCGTCGAGGTGCTCTTGCGCCGCGCGGTCTCTCGACGTTTCGTCGATAAGCTGAAGGGCTAGCTCGTACGTTGCAATTGCGTTGTCGTACGCGCACTCCGCACCAGCCATAATCCACTGCGAGCTCGTTGTACAGCGCACCGCGTTCGCGATCGCGATCGCGGCCGCGGCTCGCGCAGTCGCACCGTCGCCGCGGAATCGCAGACCCGAGACAGCATTCCGCCGCGAACTATCGCACGAGGGCAGGGTTGAGCGTGTGATGAATCTCGCGGCGCGGAGCGGCGGTTCCGATCGCGCGCAGCGCGACGTTCGCAACGATGACCGTCATCGGCTTGTTCGGGTTGAGCGTTTTGAGGTCGAACTCCGACTCGACCGTTTGCCTGAAAAAATTGGGCTGGTCGTTATGTGCAAGACACCTTTCGAAACATCGGTGAAACGAATCATTTGTAGTTCGAACTCGGCAGGATGACGAACTTCGTCGGATCATGGTCGACGATCGCTCTTGCGTCGAGGTAACTTCCCTCGCCGCGCTCGCCCGTCGTGATATTTTGGACGGTCGCGGTGCCGCGGATGTACTCATCGAAGCCTGCGGAACCGTCGCTTGATCCGCCCCGCTGCGAGGAGCCGCTCGAACTGCTGATGAGCGAGCCCGTCGCACGCATCGACTGGGCCGCATCCATCATGCGTCCCGTCAGTACGCCGCTGTTAACGCCCCACGATTGCCAGGAGCGCCACAGCGTCGGGGCGAGTCGCGCGAAGCTTTCCGCCGGCGTCAAAAACATCGACTTGAAAATCAGGTAACTCATCTGGTCGCTCGGGGCGATATTGACCATCGCCAGACCGCGGAAGGGAATTCCGCGGATCTGATAGTCGAACAGAATGATACCTGCCTGACCGTAGGGCAGCCTCGATTCGATTCGCTTGGCTTCGATGACGCGGAAGCCTTCGGCGCCGTAATTGTTGCGCATATATGCACCCAAAATCTGCGGCGGATTCGAGTACGGAGCAATTAGGAACATCCGCGGGTCGGTGCCCGGCAAACCCGGTGGCACGACACCCGGGCTTTGACAGCCAAGCCCGATGTAACTGTGATCCTGCTGCGAACCCGCCTCGACGCACCCCTGGTGCGCGCCCATCACGTTCCAGCCCGCCGGCAATGCGATGGAGCCGCCGTCGAAGGAGACCTGGCGCAGCGGTTGGACCCCGTAGCCACGTTCACTATCGGAATGGGCCGGCAAGAGTGCTTGCAGACGCTGGACGAGCGACGGCAGACTTTGCCGGAACCGTCCGGGTGTGTTGATGATGCCGCCGGCAAAGCCGTCGGAGCCTGCGAAGAGCAAGCCCACCACGGGCGTCACGCCGAAGTTCGCAGTAAAGAATGCTTCGACGAATCGGTCGTGGCGGTCCGAAATGGCGGAGCGGACGGTCAGCCCCTTGAGCCGGTCGCCGCGCAATGCACTGACGGCTTCGCGGAACGCGCCGACGGCCGAACCCGCCCGCACGTCGAGCTTGAACGCTTGGCCGGAATCGTCGGCCGCCGCGGGTTGGGCGGACGACCCCAGCATGAGGACCGTAGCCAGACTCAGCGCACAGAAAACGCGAGCGCGTGGAAACATGAACAACCTCCGGCAGCGCCGTATCGTAGTTGAGCATAGATTACGGCGCTGCCGGCGCCGGCAACATGGGGAGACACCCTACCATTTCTGCCGGTTAGCGATACGCGTCGCGTCCAGGCTACGGCGCGGCGCGACGGGTTGAAGCCGCCGTCGTACTCGCACCCGGCGTATATGCCGCCTGAAAGGTTCCGGTCATCGTGGCGACAGCCGGCCGATTGAATCTCGCCGTATCCGCGGTTCGTCCACCGAAGTGCGAGCTCTTATACGTCGTCGTACTATCCGGCATACTGACGGCGTAGGTCGCCGGATCCATCGTCATCACGATGAGTCCGCCGGCGTCGCGGGACGGCACGCCGTAACTCCCGGTTTCAAAGTCGTTGGTGAAGACGGCGCCGCCACCGTAGATGGGGTTTTGTGCGTACCACGTGCTGATGGGGCAGAAGATATTCCCGGGGGCGCCCTGGACGCCGGGAAGACCGTTGTTGCATGGAGCAGGCTGGACGCCTTCGCGAAAGGCGCGGAACTCGAATTCAGTGGGGCCGATCGGCGGAAGAGCGGTATCCATTGTTTCTGGGACGTTCCCGATCAGCGAGAACGTGTACGTGTCTTTCATGCCATCCGACGCCGTGAACGATCCGGTGAAGGGCCAAAGCACGGCCTTCGAGTCGGCTTGAACGCTCGAGAACGCGAAGTTCTGGGATACGGGTGGCTTGTCGATTGATTGCACGACGCGGTGGACGTCTGCACGAAACGTGATGTTGTACGTGATGGTCAGACTTCCCGACCCTGAGCCCGTACGATAACCGAAATCCGGGATCGTATCGCTCTCTTTGTAGACGAGCGTCCCTTTCCACTGGGTGAGCGGCACGATGTTGCTCCGCACCCCGCCGGCCGTCGCCACTTGCACAAGTCCGGCGGAACCAGCACCGCCATAGGGCAGCTGTGCGGTGATGCTCGTCGCGGTCCACGACATCGTCTTTAACGCATACACCCCGGCGGAATCGGTCAACGATACGGTGCCTTGTGCGCTGGGAAAGCTACCCTTGATGGTCAGCGTCGCATAGGTCGTGGCTGGATTGGTTGCCGCTGGCTCGTCGACCGACATCGATAAAATAGAAGGTAGTGCATATTCGACGAGCCGATCCGGCACACTGCCGCCACCAAGATCGCTGATCACAAATTTAGCCGCGGTACCATCTTCGAGCGGGAGATAATGGGTGTTCGGCTCATAGCCAATATCCGAGACCGAATAGGTATACGCGGACGTACGGAAGTTGAATGCCGACGTCCCGCGTCGGATCTCTGTCTGCATGACTGCATCAATGTCGTTGAGCGGGAACGGGCGCTGCGGCGGTATTTGCTGTACCGCAAATGCACTGAGGCCGGTAACGCTCGGCGCCTGCTCCCCGAGGAGACGGTCGACGAGAAACGTTTCGGTTTGCTCGCGGTCCCCACCTTCGGCTATTTTCGTCCAGCCGTAGTATCTGCCGACGCCGGCGTTCCGCAGCGATGTCGTCAACCCACTCGCAATCTCCGGGTCCTGGCCGAAGGACGCCCCATTGATGACGATTGCGCCGGGAGTGAAATGGACGTACTTCGTAAGAAACCGCGGAGTGAAGGCGATCCTGGTCTGCGCCTTGGTGTTCCCATTGCCGGGCCCTCCTGGGCGGTACAGTGTCACGGAAACGTAGAGATTTCCGGCGCGGAGGTCTTCCTGATACGTCGCAAGACTCGTCCCATTAACGGGCGTCATGGATTGAAAGAGGTAGAACAAGTCCGGCTTCCGTCCCACCACGCCGCCAGCTGTATTGATATCGAGAAAGTCGACGCTATGGTCTTTTCCGAGCGCGATGATATTTTCAAGCGACACATCGAGGTCGTCGACACCGCCCGCGGACGCTCCAAAACCCGCACTCTGAAAGGCGGAAGCTTCAGCGGCCTGAACGTCCGCACGGAAATGATCCGGGTCCTGGCCGTCTACGAGAAACACAACGTCATGCGAATTCGCCGGACTAAGCGGCAAAAATGAAGGTCGCCGTGTCGTCTGGTTCGCGCGCCCTAGCGAAGCGGGGGCATACTTTCCAGCTGAGTCCATAAGTTGATCGGCAAAAACGAAAGCTGTGGTTCCATCGGGAAAAGTCGCCGTGATACCCCCCGGCCCAACAGTCGCGGCTGCAAAAGTCCCGGACGACACCATCGTTGCCGCGAGCGCCTGCAAATCGGCCGTGAGATCGACATGCGAAAGGCTCTCGAACGCGGATTGGACGCCGGTCAACGCCGCGTTGACTTGATCGGCGGAGATTGTGGTCGCTGAACCCGCACCGGCCGGCGGCGAGGTCGATCCCGGGATTCGAGGGACGCTCGAGGACCTACCTCCGCCGCATCCGGCGGCAAGAATCGCGCCCGCCATGCCGATGACCAGAAGCATCTTCCGCGCGGCTCGACGGACACGAGCTGACCGGCGACTCGGCAATCTCTTGACTGATCTCGGCATGCGCGTTCCAATCTGAGCAACGGAAGTCATCGCCCCGACGATCAGTCGGCGCGGTGAGGCCACCGTACCGAAGGGAACCGCCGCGCGGCATGGGGCGAAACCCTACCTTGTCGATCGAAGACCCCCACCGCCAGCGGCTCCGCCGCCGCAAGCGGCCTCGACGACGGGCCTTTCTACCGGTTGTCCCTTTGGGTAACCCACGTTGCGAGTTGGGCGCGCGACGAGATGCCGAGCTTCTGATACACCGCGCCGAGGTGCTTTTCGACGGTCTTGTGGCTGATCGACAGCCGTTGCGCGATCTGGAGATTCGCGGACCCTCGCGCGGCGAGCAGAGCGATCTCCGCTTCTCGTTTCGAAAGCGGAGTGTCGTCGCGTCCGTCGCCGGACGGCGCCGGCGCGTCGGACCGGGCGCCGATTCGCTTTAGCTCGCCGTCCGCGCCGAGCCCGCGGTAGATCGCCGCCGCCGCCGTGATGTCTCCGGCGACTTCGAGCGCCGAGGCCTCGAGCAACGGCGCACGATGGCCGCGAAACCCGGCGGCGGCCTCGCGTGCGCGATCCGCGACGACGGCCGCCGTGCGACCGACGCGCCGCGCGGTGAGCGCGTCGAACAGCGCGAGCGCGGGACGCTCGAGGACCTCGACGGTCGCGTTCGTCGCCGCTACGAGAAGGGCCCGAGCGCGCGCAAAATCGTTCTCGTTCCCGAGGCGCGCGACCGCGATCAGCGTGCACACGATGCCTCGGCGGATGTCCCCGCCTCGAATCGCGTGGTGGAGGAGGTCTTGGGCGTCGGTCGCACGCCCGCGCCGCGTCAATATCTCAGCATAGCCCGCTGCGAAGTAATCCATCTCGGGCGCGCGCATCGAATCAGGGCTGTCAACAAACCACCTGTCAATGAGGAGCTGGTCGCCGAGCGCAAGCCCGGCGAGCGTTCCCCACGCCGCGCAATGGCCGGCGACGATCGCGCTATCGACCCGCAGCGCGGCAGCCGCGTCGACGGCGCGTCGAACGCCGTCGAGGTCGCCGTCGATATACAACACCGAGGCGGACATGGCGTGGATGTGCGCCTCGAGGTTTCGGCTCTTTCGCGCGACCGCCAACCCGCGTGCATCGTGGAAGAACCTTCGCGCCTCGTCGCGCTGATCTAAGCAAGCGAACTCCATCGCAGCGTTGATTTGGATATGCACCGTACGGTCGGTGTGCGGGGCTGCAAGGCTTTGGGTCAGCGCCTTTTCGATGTCCGCATGCAGGGCGGCCACGTCGCCGGTCAAGCAATGCACCAGCGCGCTGGCGGAGTAGTAGGTGCGGCTCAGCTCCGGGTCCGCGAACACGGTCGCCTCGTCGATTTCCGCGAGGTGGGCGATGGCGGCGCCGGGACGGAACGCAAAACCGGCTTCGTGAAATGCCCGCTCCAAGCGTATTCGGCTACGGGCGCGATGCGCATCGGCGGGGAGCCGTGCGAGCATGGCCTCGAGCGGGGCTACGGCGTGGGGGCTACCCGCGATCACGCCATTTTGCGCCGCGGAGCAGCGATACGCCGCCTCGCTCTCTCGATCGCCAAGTCGTTCGAGGATATCAGCGGCTCGGGTGAACATGGCCTCGGCCACGGCATGCGAACCCACACTCGACGTGTGGTGACCGATCTTGACGAGCATCGTCGCACGTTCGCGCGACTCGTCGGGGACGAGTTGCAGTCCGCGTTCGTACGACGCGATCGCGTCGTCGTGCGCGAACACCGCCCCCGCCGCGTCCCCCGCGAGCTCGTTGTACAGCGCACCGCGTTCGCGATCGCCCGCCGCCCACCAATGGTAGGCGAGGCTTTCGAGATGATCGTTCGGGTCCTTCGCGGCGCCGAGCACGAGCGCGATCTTGCGATGCAGCGGCCGCACCTGCGCCGTCAAGAACCCGTCGTATATCGCTTCGCGTGTGAGGGCGTGTCGGAATCGGAACGAATCGCCGGCCTCTTCGTCGACTAGCTGCAAGTCGCGCGCCCGCTGCAATGCTGCTAACACCGCTTCCGCGCGTTCGTCGACCGTTGCGCAAAGAAGACCAAGCGCGAACCGGCGCCCGATCACCGCCGCCTGAGCGATGATGCGGCGATCGTTTTCTTTGAGCGGCTGCAATCGCTCCATAACGGCGGCTCGAATGGTCCCCGGAAGATGCCGGCCCGCACCCGTTCGTCCCAACGATTGGGCTTGCTCGACTGCGCTTTTGAGCAGCTCCTCGGTAAAGAACGGGTTGCCTTCGCTGGCGCGTGCGACGGCGCGCCGCGTTTCCGCAGCGAGCTCGACATTGCCGAGCGCTTCGTTGATGAATTGGCGCAGTTCGGGGCCGCTCAATGGTTGCACATCGACGCGCCCGGCGCGTCGGGTGCGGGCGATCGCGTCGGCGAGGCTCGACCCCGCGTCACCGCGTTCGAGATTCTCCGGGCGATACGACGCGACGACCAGAAGTCGCAACGTGTCGAGCTTCGTCGCGAGATACGCGAGGAATTCCATGGTCGCTGCGTCGGCCCAATGGAGATCTTCGACGATCGCGATCAGCGCCGTTCGCGACGCGGCTCGCTTGAAGCGTTCGACGATCGCGTCGAACTGTTCGACTTTGCTTGCCGCCGGCACCAGGTCGAGGTGCTCGGGATCGAATCGTGCCAGCACGTCGAGAACCGGTCCGTATGGACGCTGCGCGAATTCGAGGCATTGCCCAAGGGCGACGCGCACGCGCGATTTCGCAAGGGATCCACGGAACTCGGCGATCAGCCGCGATTTTCCGACGCCGGCTTCTCCGGCCACGAGCACGACCCCACCGCGCCCGGCCGACGCCTCGAGTCGTCGCTCGTGAAGGTACGCCAACTCCTCATGCCGGCCGATGAACGGCCGGCAGACGACGCGTACCATCACGAGCCGTCGATTCCCCGCCTCCGTGCGAATTCCGCTAACGTTCGGAGCGCGCCGTCGGTGCTGCAGTCGGAACTGTGAGCTGCAGAGGCCCCGGTGGGACCGCGTGCGTTGCCCCGATTTCGACCGGTACGCCGTCGCCGAGTCCTATATCGACCTCGACCCCGCAGCCCACCGGCTCGCCGCTGCCGACGCCAACACCGCTGCCGACCGTTCGGCCGACGCCGACCCCCACAGCAGCTCTGCTTGCCCGGTCGATAAAGTCGGGTTTCTCCCCATGCTGCTTCTCGACTTGGCCGCGTAATGTCACGACACGAGTCAAGCTCGGTGAAGAGACCATGACTTGTGATGCGAGAGAGTTCCATTGAGAGAGAGAAATCGTCAGATGAAGTGCATGGTAGCCAGCTTGTTTCTGACGTCCGCGCTGACCGCATGCGGCGGCGCCGTGACCGTTCCAACGCGAACTCCACCCGCCGACTCGAACACGTCCAAGAGCGGCCTGGTCACCCTTACGATTACCGTGCCGCCTTCGACGACGCGGTCGACGGGCCGCCGGCCCGCCTATGTTTCGCCGGGGACCCAGTCAGTCTCCGTAACGCCGCAAGGTGGCATGCCGCAAGTCTTCGCAATCGCGGCCAACTCACCGAATTGCACGAGCAGCGGCGGGGCGCTGACGTGCACCTTCAGTGCCTCGTTGCCGGCGGGTCAGAACGAAGTCATCGCCATCTCCACGTATGCGAACGCCGCAGGTACCGGCGTCCCGCTTTCCACGGGGACGGTCACGACGACGGTCGTATCCGGCGCGGCCAACGCGATCAATGCGACCCTGGGCGGCGTCGTTGCGGCCGTCTCGGTGGTGCTCAATCCCATGTCGGTCGCGACGGGAACGGCGAGCAGCGTGCAAGTGATCGTCAACGCGCTCGATCCGAGCAACAACACCATCGTCGGCCCGGACGGCTACGTGGATGCGGGCGGAAATCCCGTTACGATAGCCCTGACCGATGCCGACTCGTCATAGAGTACGACGCTGTCGCAGGCGAGTATCGCGAAGCCCACCTCCGGCATCACCTTGGCGTACAACGGCAGCGCTTCGTTCACGGGCGCAACGGTCACGGGTACAGCCTCGAATGGACCTCAAAAATCTGGGGCGCTCGCAGCCGCCGGGGCGATTACGAGATTTGTGGTTCCATCGGCAACCGTCCCAGCGTCATGACGGCCGGCCCCGACGGAAATGTCTGGTTCACCGAAGAACTTGCGAACAAGATCGGTCGCATCACGCCGAGCGGCACGGTCACGGGATTCCCTATTCCGACCGCAGGTAGCAGTCCGGAGGGCATCACCGCAGGCCCTGACGGCAATCTCTGGTTTACCGAATTTAGTGCAAACAAGATCGGACGCAGCACGCCTGCCGGCATCATCACCGAATTCGTCCCGCCTGCGCATTCTGCAAACGGTAACGGTCCGACGAGGGTAACAACGGGTTCCGACGGCAATCTCTGGTTCACGGAACGTTATTCTTCCGCGATCGCTCGCATTACGCCGGGCGGCACGATTACCGAATTTCCGATCCCGAAAAACCTGGACGCGAATATAATCGATATCACGGCGGGTCCCGGCGGCAATCTCTGGTTCACGGTCCCTTCGGGCATTGGGAAGATTACGCCGGATGGCGCCATCACGGAGTTCATTAATTCAACTGCAAACATTAGCTTCATCGCGGCTGGTGCCGATGGCAATATCTGGACCGCGAACAGTCAATTCGTCACACGCATGACGCCGAGCGGCACCTTCACCTCGTTTCCGATCACGCGAACGTCTAATGCAGTCGGCGCTGTCACCGCCGGTCCCGACGGGAACGTGTGGTTCACGGAT
>CAWBVR010000007.1:0-191486 GCA_963792235.1 Vulcanimicrobiota bacterium | reverse complement strand
GAAGTTCCTGCGTTCTTGCGGTACCGTAGCTAACTGGCCCAATGTCATCCTGAGCTTGTCGAAGGATGCGCCACGATAGAGCGCCGGTTACAGACCGGCGCTCTTTTCGTTCAGCGTACATGTGCACGTGCCGACACCGCGCTCGCGTGCCGGCGGCGGGGCTACTCCCACCGCGAAGAACCGCGAAAGCGCAGCCAGCCAGGGTAGACGACGGCTCATTATTCCTCCTCGGTAGGCGGGTTCGCTAGCACCGCCTGCGAAAGTCGCCTCCGATGTCAGCCACGACGCTTCCCGACGAGATCGTTGCCCGCGCCACCGCGATCCGCCGCGAGATCCACCGCCATCCCGAGCTCGGCTTCGAAGAGCACAACACGCAAGCGATCGTCGAGCGCGAGCTCGATGCGCTGGGCATCGAGCACCGGCGCGTCGCGCGCACGGGCGTCGTCGGGGTGATTCGCGGCGCGCTTGCGGGCCGCGTTGCGGGCTTGCGCGCCGACATGGACGCGCTGCCGATCACGGAAGATTCCGGCGAAGCGTGCGCGTCGCAGATCGCCGGCAAGATGCACGCGTGCGGGCACGACTCGCACACGGCGATGCTGCTCGGCGCCGCGCGCGAGTTGCAGGCGTCGCGCGACGCGCTGCACGGATCGGTCGTACTGCTGTTCCAGCCGGCGGAAGAAGGACCGGGCGGCGCGCAGCCGATGATCGACGAAGGCGCGCTCGACGACCCGAAGGTCGACGCGGTGGCGATGCTGCACGTCGACCCGCGCTTGGCCACCGGCACGATCGGCATCACGCCGGGGCCGGTGAACGCGGCGTCCGACGAGTTCACGCTGACGATTCGCGGCAAAGGCGGTCACGGCGCGTACCCGCACAAAGCGGTCGACGTCATCCCGTGCGCGGCCGCGACGATCCTCGCATTGCAGAACGTTGCGGCGCGCGAGACCGACCCGCTCGCGTCCGTCGTCGTCACCATCGGCACGATCGAAGGCGGTTACCGCAACAACGTCATCGCCGACAAGGTGTCGATGACCGGGACGCTGCGCACGCACGATCCCGCGGTGCGCGACGGCCTCGAGCACAAGCTGCGGCGCATCGTGGACGGCGTGGCCATGGCATACGGCGCGACGGCACACCTCGAGATGTCGCTGGGCTATCCGCCGGTCCTGAACGACCGCGACCTGGCCGAGTCGTTCGCCGCGTACGCGCGTGAGCGCGGGTTCACCGTCGTGCGCGCCGCGGCGACGATGGGCGCCGAGGACTTCGCTTACTTCGCGCAGCGCGTGCCCGGTCTGCTGGTGCGCCTGGGCATTTACAACGAGGCGGTCGGGAGCGTGCACTCCGGGCACAGCCCGCAGTTCCGCCTCGACGAAGGCGCGATCCCAACCGGCATCGCGACGCTGGCGGCCTTCGCGCGCGCGGTCGGCTCGGGAGACGTGCCGCTGCCCGCGCGCTGACGCCGCGGCGGCGTCTCCGCCAACCGTAGCCCATCTTACAGATCGGTCATCCCGTTGCCGCTATCGTCCGTTCCATGGGTCGGCGCCCTTGCGCCGGATGGAGGAGCGAGACCGGATGCCACAGGTTCAACGAAAGCCGCTTGGGGTCGAGCAGCAGTTGCGCGCGGAGCGCGACCTGCGCTTGATCGGGGAGTATCGCGGCGGGCGCTCCGATGCGTTCGACGATCTGGTGCACGCGTACCAGCCGACGGTGCAGCGCCTTCTAGCGCAGCTCAACGTCGCGCCGACCGACGTGGAAGACCTCGCGCAGGAAGTGTTCATGCGCGTCTACCGCAATTTGCACCGCTTTCGCGGCCAGTCGTCGTTCTACACCTGGCTCTATCGCATCACGGTCAACGTCTTCTTCGATCACACCAAGAAGCGCAAGCGCGCCGACGTGCGGTTGCAGCGGCTGCAGAACGCGATCGTCGACGTGTCCAACAGCCGGCCCGAAGCAGACGACCCGTTCCGGGCGGCGTTCGAGCGCCTCACCACCGACACGTTCTCGCGCGCGATCGCGATGCTGCCCGAGCCGTTTCGCGACGTCGTCGCGATGCGCGAGGTCGACGACCTGTCCTACGAAGAGATCGCGCTGCAGACCGGGATCTCGATCGGCACCGTCCGCTCGCGGCTTTCGCGGGCGCGGGCCCGGCTCAAGGAAGTGCTCCGGCCGCAGCTCGGGGTGGTCGCCGCGGCGTAAGCTGTCCACCGCATCCCCAGCCTCGTCCACAACGTGTGGTGCGAAAAGTGGAGGGCGTGCACAAGATCTAGTGTTTGGGCGGGAGGTTATGGCGGCTCAAGGCGACGAACGTCACAGCCCATGGCAATGCCGTCCGTGTCTCTCGACCGGCCGTCGCCGCGGGCCCTCCACCGCTGCCAAGACGTCGCGTCGCCCGCGCGCACCGCTTTCGACCTCGTTTGCGAGGTGGAGAAGTGGCCGGTTTGGTTGAGCTTCCTTCGCTCGGCGCGACGCGTCGAGCCGTCCGAGCCTTTAGGCCTGGGCAGCGAGGTGGCGATCCGCTCGAACCTGCCCGGCGAGGACGAAGAGCTGTTCGAAGTGGACCGGTTCATCCCGGGGCACCAGCTCTCGCTCGTGGGCGCCTTTTCGGTCCGCCGCCGCATCGACATTCGCATCGAGCAGAAGTCCGAGCGATCGAAGCTCGTCGTGCGGGTCGACTATCCCACCTACGGCGGCGTGCTCGGCGCGCTCTTCGACCGGCTCACCCGGCGCCGCAAGCTCGACGTCGCGCTCAACCACTCGCTCATCCACTTCAAGGGGCTGTGCGAGTTCGATCAGGAGCCCGGCGGGATTTTGGACGACTTTTAGCACTCGTTGACGCGATCTGCTAAAACCGGGTAAACTAAGCGGGAGTCCCTTCCCGCCGGAGATCCTTTTGCCGCTCTACGATTATCGCTGCCGCGCCTGCTCGCAAGTCACCGAGGTTCGCCACGCCTTCCGCGAAGCGCACCAGGTCGCTTGCCCGTCCTGCGGCGGCGAGCTCGCCCGGGTGTTCTCGCCCGCCGGCATCGTGTTCAAGGGGTCCGGCTTCTACCTGACCGACTCGCGCAAGGCGTCCGAAGCGGCGAAGTCGTCCGCCTCGAGCTCGAGCGGCACTTCCTCGTCGTCCGATTCCGCCAAACCGGCCGAAGCGGTGAAGCCCGCCGAGTCGGCGTCGTCGACCCCGGCGTCCGCCCCGCCCGCCTCGCCCGCCCCGTCGTCGGGCGGGGAATCCGGCTCGAAAAAGAGCGAGTCGAGCGCCGCATAGCCATGTCGGCGAACGCGCTCGTGTGGTGGGTGACGCTCCTCGCGACCGCGATCGTTCTCGCGATGGCGGGCGCCCAGGTCGCGCGCGCGCTGCGCGAACTCACCCGCCTCAAGGAGCGGGTCGCCGGCTACGCCGAGCTCCCACTGTTCGCGGCGGTCGAACGCGCCGAGATGTCGGCCCATCGGCTCGAGCGCGTGTCCGACCAGTTCGCACCACTCGTCGCGCGCGCGCAGACCGCGCTGGCGATCATCCGCCGCGGCCCGATCCCACCGGAGCTCATCACCGCAGCGAAACGCGTCGGCGCAGAGATCGCCGCGCTACGCACCTTCGCGTCGCGCTGAACGCGCGCGTCGTCTTTGCTGTCATCCGAGTGGATGCACCGAAAGAACGTTTGGAGACGTTCATCAGCCTGATCGGCAGACCGTACTCCGCAGAGATCGACGGAGTGCAGCACCCTACAGCCACCGGTGACGGACACCACCGTGTTTCGGTCACGATCGAAACCGAAGTGCCCGGCTCGTCTCAAGGCGCCGATCATTGCCGGTGGGATTGCTTTGGATTGGTTGACAAGCTCGAGGCAACGACCTTCGAGATTTTGAGCGGTCCTTACACGGCACGACTTGCGGCCTACAATCGCGCCGTGCAAGAGCTGCAATCGCTTATCTCGTGCGTCGCTGCACGCCAATCTGACGGGACTTGGGAACTCGTTCAAATTTGTTGTAGGCATGAACCGCTGTTCATCCGCGACGCGTGAACCGTCAAAGAACGGGCGTTGCAATGGCACCATTGCAAAAGGCTGCGATCTTGATGGCGAACGCGCGATACGTGTATGTCCCATTTGTAAGTGAATTTATGCTCAGCGAGGGCTTGAAGCGCACCGTAATCGGCGTGCCTGGCAGGATGTTGCGTTCCACATGTTCACCAGTTAGCTTTACGTTTCCCTCGACTTCTTTATAGCTGAATAGTGCCTGAGTCACCGCATTCGGACTCGCAGGGCCGCACTGAATCGTTGTTTGACCGAGATTCCTCGACCACGTATAGCTTATCGTGACATTACCATTAAATGGGAGGTTTAGAATATTAGGTTCGTCGTCCGCGCAATTCAGATCGGTGCCGTCTAGATAAGCTTGATCCGATATGTTCCATAGACACGTGATACCGCCGGATCCGAAGGCGCCGGGAAACTTCATGACAAGCGTGCCGAAAGGATTCCCAAGCGCGTCATTTCCGCACGAGCCCGCAGGGCTGTAGTAACAATCCAGCTGATCCTGAAGACTGCTCTGTATCGGACCGCCACAATCGGGGCAAGGCCCGCAGTTTTGGTGAGCTGCATCGCACCCGCCGACGCCGCCTCCGCAGTTGAAAGTACAGCAATTGTCGAGGCCTGCGCATGCATTCATCAAAGCGGTCCCAGTCGGACCTGCAGCGCCGGCTCGAGTCGGGCCGCCCACGACAGGAATGTCCTTGCCTCTCGTGCGGTGACGGATCTCGGTGACTCCGCCACTGGACATCGCGATTTGATAGCCGGGACCGTTGACACGCCAGCGATCTCCGACATGGCTGATCCTCGCGGTGCCTGGAAAATTGAGGGTTCGCCCATCAGCAAGCCCGATGTGCAAGACGTCGTTTGCATCCGAAACATCGGGCATGATATCACTTTGCCGGCCGTAGTAGGACTGGTTCAAGTGAACTGAGCGAGACTCACCTCGCTGAACGGCTTGGACGCCGCTCGGGCTCGGAAGCATCGACGCTTGATTTGTCGCGCATGACGACAAACTTATCGCGGTGAGCCCAATGAAAAACAGAGAGAATAATTCCCGGCGCATTCTTCGGCTCCTTAGGGTCTCACCGATAGCTATCTTTAGCTATAGCATATTCTCGGCCGCCCTAGCAAGCTTTCATAACGCGATCGCGTTCGGACTGGGTCATTACGAGGAATTGCGCCCTTGCGCGAGCATCCAAAGACCGCGCAGGCCGCGCTGCCCTAAGGCTCGGGCTCGCGCTCGGCCTCGGGTGGTTCCCAGGCCCAGCCGAATCCTGCTCGCGGTTCGGTGCCGCCGCCGAAGGGGGCTTCCCCGTCGGGGTCCTCGGGTAGCGCGAACGGCGCCCCGAACGGCGCGCCCGCCGCCGGCGGCGCCGGCGCCGGGCCTGCGGAGAAACCGGGCGGCGGCGCGGTGTCCCGTGGGCCGGGTGGTGTAGGCAGACCGGACGGTAGCGGCGGCGGATCGGGCGCGAAGCCGAACCCGAGGGGCTGCGGCGCCGTCGGCGTGAACGGGTCGGCCAGGGCCGGCAGCGGTGGGGTTGCGGCGAACGCCACGGGCGCCGGTTGCGCCGCCTGAGGCGGCGGCGCCGGGGTGACGTTGGGCCGGAATGCGGCGCCGCTGCCCTGCGGCAGCGGGACGCCGGCGGACGTGCCGACGAGCACGATGCGCGACAGCGGCAGCAGCTGCGCGTCGCGGTGCGCGGCCAGCCCGCGCAACTCGTCGAGGTACTCCTTGGGCATCTCCTCGATCGCCATCGCGTCCAGGATCAGCGACACCGTCTCGGTCACGGCCTCTTTGGGCGGGACCCGCGTGAACGTGACCAAGTTCTGGTACACGTCTGCCTTCACGACCGCGAGCAGCTTGCGCCAGTACTCGATCGGCTGATAGCCCTCGAACTGCCCCGAATCGCGCTTGGCGCGCGCGTACAGCGCTGCGATGCGCTTGCCCAGCGCGTCGGCGGGCGGCGACGGCTCCACGATCGCGACGCGTTGCGCGACACGTGCCAGCTCGCCGACCACCTGCGCATGGAAGCCGGGATCGATCTCGTGCAGGAAATGCATCGCGATCGCGACGTCGTAGGCGTTGGCGGTCGAGGGGATCATCGTTGCGCTGCCGCGCATCGCGGTCGCGCCGAGCTTTTCGATCAGCGTGATGGCGGCGTCGGACGTGACGACGACGGTGACATCGACGCCGATCTCGACGGCGCGCGCGATCCACGCACCCTCGTTCGCCACGCCCAAAAACAGCGCGCGCTCACCGGTGCGCAGCGCCAGCGAGGCCCAAATCTGCTCGTCGATCCGGTACGACTCGCGCTGAAAATCCGACACGTTCGTCATTGGGGAAGGTGGGACTCGAACCCACATGAGCTCTCACTCGGTCGCTTTTGAGGCGACTGCGTATACCGTTTCGCCACTTCCCCGCTTTCGCTGGCCGGAGCCGGATTCGCGGCCACCCAGGCGCGCTCCGCTTGAAAGAACCGCTGCGCCTCCGCGTCCGTCTTCACGTATGTCGACGCGTAGGTCACGCGCCGCCATCCGTTCGCCGCGAGGACGAGCCGCACCGTGCGATTGCTCCGGTCGTTCGTCCAGGTCACGGCCTCCACGTCCCCGGGGCGCCAGGCCACCGAAACGATCTGGCGGCCTGGGAGACTGCCGGACTCGAGCGGCGGGTCGATCGTGAGCCCCCCGGCGGCGGGATCGAACGTGACCTGGCCGCTGGTGGGGCCGCGGCCCGTCACGATCGCGGAGAGTGACACGAGCCGCTGCGCCGTGCCGCTCCCGTGCGGGGTGAATCGCTCGTCGACGACGAGCCGGTCGGCGTTCGTGCCGATCGCGATGACGCGCTCGAACAGCGCGCCGCTCGGCACGACGTCGGGCGCGTCGTAGCTGAGATAGGCTCCGGCGCCGCGCGCCGATTCGAACGTGCATGCGTCGTACGGCCGGTTGAACGTGCCGGCAGGGTACATGTGCGTGAACTTCGCGATGCGGTCGGTCGTGGACGGCGGCGGCTGAATCGACACGTCGTCGCGCAGCGCGCCGGTCGCGTCGAAAGCATTTTCGTAGATCACCTGGGCGGGATCGTCGCCGGCACGGCGATACGGCCCGAACGACACGACGCGCCCGCCGCCGCCGGGCACCGCGACCGCCAGCACGCGATCGTTCTGCAATACGACGTCTTGTGCGCCGTCCTCGAAGACGTCAGCGCGAAATGCGTGCGAGCCGGGCATTGCAGCGGGCACGCCGCGCGGCTCGCGCACGCGGGCGTTTGGCGCAAGCCGAATGCCCGTGTCGGGCACCGAGTACGTTGAATCGAACGTGCGAAAGTCACGTGGTTCGGCCGCCGCGCGAATCGCGACCTGGTGCGTATCGTCGAGATTCCAACGGCGGCGGCGTCCGCCCAGCGTCGCCTCGACTCCGCAGCTCTGACCCGTCGCACCTTCGTTGAGGGCGACGTGGATTTCACCCGTGAAGCGCGGCATGCCGGCGTCGGGCTCCGTGAAGCCGCATGATGACGTGAGCCGGTCGCCGGCGCCGAACCGCGGTGAAAGAAACGCGAGGTCTGCGTCGACGGCAACGATGCGCGCGTCACGTGGACCGAGCACGAAGGGTGGGATCGGCGTGCCGGCGTCGGGGAGATCCTGTGCGCCGTAGCGCACGCTGCGATCGCTCCAGTTCTCGACCACGACGAACGTGCCGTGCGCGCTGCGCAGGACCGTCGCGCCGGCGGCGTGTGCGACGGCGGTCACCGCGTCGACCGACGCCGCGACGCGCACGCCGAGCTTCTGCGCGCGCTCGGCGAGCGCACGATACGTGCCGCGTGGTACCACGACGTAGCGAAACGCGCGCAGCCGGCCGTTGGTCACGACGGCCGGGTCGATGACGTCGCAGACGATCTCCCGCGCGCGGCACCCCGCGAGCGAGCTTTTGAGCGCACCGGCGGCGCGGAATGCATCGTGGCGCCCGTCGTAGAGCACCGCCACGTCCGCGACACGATGCGCTTCGGCCAGCGCGGGCCCGTAGAACGCGAACGCGCGAAACATCTCCGCCGTCGTGCGCGCGCGCGGCTGGTCGTTCAGCGTCAGCGCCAAGGCCGCATCCCAGTCATACAGCGCGTTCGAGAACGGCGCTTCCCAGCCGAACGGCGCGAGCGTGTCCTGCAGCGGGAAATCGATCAGGCCTTTGATGCCCCAGCCGGCAAGCTCGCCCAGCGCGAGCGCGGTGTTGGTGGGATCGGCTGGGCGCGGCTGCGGATCGCCGGGGCCCGCGAGCCAGCCCGCTTGGAACTCGCTGTACGCGAGCGGTCCGGCCGTTTGCGTGCGCAGCATCGACGTCGCGAATGCGAGCTCCGCGCGATCGTGGTCGCCGATGAGGTTCGCGTCGCTCTGGTACCAGTTTCCCATCGCCCACACCGGCAGCGCCCACGGCACTTTCGGCTCGTACGTGTTGACGTACGTCGGCACGAGCGGTCCGACGACGTCGCGCACCTGCGTGTCGAGCCAGTGCAGGTATGCGTGAAAGCGCGGCCCGGGGAACGTGTCGTTGTCGAGATACGCGCCCTGGTCGTCGTCGAGCTGCACGGCGATCACGCGGTCGGCGACGGGGCGGAACGCGTCGAGCGCGCGGTGCAGCCAGCGCCCGGCAAAGCGGAGGTGCGTGTCGTTGTTGAGCCAGTCCGCCGCGGCGTCGTCGCTGTGCCTGTTCTGCAGCGTGGCCGTTGCGGGATAGCGGCCTTCGAGGACGTCGTGGAGCTCCATCGCGTACTCAGGTCGCTGCAGAAGCCAGGCCGGATACCCCCCGTTGCGCCACTCGTTGCGGATCACGGGGCCGGGTCGCACGATGAAGAAGAAGCCCAGCTCCTTGCCGAGCCGCAGCACTTCGCGCAGATCCCGGCGCGGGCTCGTGCGGCCGTCGAAATCGAAGTCGCCGTCGGCGAGCTCGTGCCAGTTCCACGGCACGTACAGGTCGAGCGTGTTCGCACCGAGGTCGCGCATGCGCGTCATCGACGCGCGCCATTGCGAGCGTGGGATGCGCTCGTAGAAGAACGCGCCGCCCAGGAAGAAGAACGGCTTGCCGTCGACGTGCAGCACCGGCTCGTTGCGCGCGTCGCGCACGATGACCGCATGCCCGAACGTGGGCGCGGGTGTTTGCGCGCGTGCCGCGTGCGGTGCCCCCAAGCAGGTCAGCGCGATCAGCGACGCGGTCGCGGCCGCCGCCTTGAACGGCCAGCCGCGCACCATTCTCGCGCGCACCAAGTACACGAGGGCGCCGGCGGCGAGCGTCGCGATGCCGAAAATCTGCGAGCGCCGGTCGCTGAACGCGAACAGATACAGCCAGCCGGCCAGCGCGATCAGCGGCGGCAGCGGATAGAGCGGCACGCGAAACGGCGCCTCGGGCCGCGCGCGGCGAACGATCGCGAGTGCGACGATCTGGCCCGCACCTTGGATGAGCACGATCCCCGCGGTCAGCGCGTTGATCACCGCATCGAGCGGCAGCAGCGACGCCGGGAGCGCGAGCACGCCGATCGCGATCAGCGAAAAGGCGGGAAACTTGCCGCTCGGGTGCAGCCGCGCGAACGGGGCCAGGAAGTCGCCGCTCAGCGCGGCGGCGTACGGTACGCGGGACGCACCGAGCAAAAGCCCGTACGTCGAGGCGAACGCGGTGAGCATCACGGCGAGCGTGATGACGATCGCGAACGGCGTGCCGAACGCGCGCTCGGCGACCAGCGACGCGATCGCCGTCGATGCTGCGATGTCTTTAGGCGCGACGGCGGCCGCAACGCCGAGGTTGAGGAGCACGTACGCGGCGCAGACGAACGCGACCGACAGCAGGATCGCGCGCGGGATCGTGCGCGCTGGCGCGATCACCTCGTCGCCGAGCGCGCACACGTCGCCATAGCCGCTATAGTCGTACAGCGTCTGGATCAGCGCCCTACCGAGCGGCGCGACGCCGACGCCGAGCGTGAGCGTCAGCGCGACCGTACCGCCGATCGGCGCGTATGGATGCGAGAGCCCCGCGAAGGCGACGGCGAGCAAGGTCGCGAGCGCGATCCCGCCGAGCACCAGCGCGGTGCGCGCGATCTGCGGGATCGCGCGGTAGAGCGCGATGAGCACGACGACGCCGACCGCAGCGGCGAGCAGATGCGTCGGCCAGAAGTCGCCGAGCGCCGGCACGAGATATGCCGCGTACTGTGCGAAGCCGATGTAGCCCGACGCGAGGATCAGGGGCGCCCAGAACATGAACTGCCACACGAACAGGAACGCGACGAACCGGCCCGGGCCGTGCGCGCCGAAGGCCTCGCGCAGATAGGTGAACGTTCCGCCGCTGCGCGGGTAGCGCGACGCGAGCTCGGCCCACACGAGCCCGTCGCACAGCGCGATCAGCGCCCCCACCACCCACGCGAGCGCCGAAACCGAGCCGTTGAGCGCCACGACGACCAGCGGGAGCGTGATGAACGGGCCCGCGCCGACCATCGTGGCGACGTTGATCGCGACCGCCGAACGCAGGCCCACGCCTCGAATCATTCGAACGCCTTTCGCCGTCACCGTGAACGAACTCTCGCAACTCCAAGGCTTGCGCGGCACGCTGCGGATCGACTTCATCGACAGCCCGGCGCTGCGCGACAACGCGCTCGGCGATCCCTCCGTGCGCCCGCTGGCGGTGTACACGCCGCCCGGCTACGACCCTGAGGGGTCGCCGCGGTATCCCGTGCTCTACTGCCTGCACGGCTACACCGGCGACGTGGGCGCGCTCATCTCGACGCGACCGTGGGAGACCAACGTCGTGCAGTGGATGGACCGGCTCGTTGCGGGCGGTCGTATGCCGCCGGCGATCCTGGCGATCGTGGACGGCAACACGCGCCTGGGCGGTTCGCAGTACATCGACTCGATCCACAACGGCGACTACGCGACGTACACGGTGCGCGACGCCGTCGGCCACGTCGACGCGAACTACCGCACGATCGCGCGCGAAGGTGGACGCGCGGTGCTCGGCAAGTCGTCGGGCGGGTTCGGCTCGCTGCACCTCGTGCTCGCGCATCCGGGCACCTTCGCGGCGTTCGCGTCGCACAGCGGCGACACGTACTTCCCCTACGCGTGCCTGCGCGGCTTCCCGACCGCGCACCGCATGCTCGACGAGTACGGCTCCATCACCGCGTTCGTCGCCGAGTTCGAGCGCCGCCCCAAGCGCCCGCAACATTTCTACGAAACGATCGAGATGCTCGGCTACGCGTCGGCGTATTCGCCGCGCGCGAAGGAGCGCTGGGCGATCGACCTGCCGTGGGACGACGCCACCGGAGAGGTTCGCGACGACGTGTTCGCGCGCTGGCTCGCGTTCGACCCGTGCGAGCGCGTCGCATCGGGCCGCGCAGCGCTCGAACGCCTGCGCTTGCGCTATCTCGACTGCGGGCGCAAAGACGAGTACGGGCTCGACGTCGGCGCGCGCGTCTTCACCAAACGCGTGCGCGAGCTGGGCCTCGAGGTGCGACACGAAGAGTTCGACGACGACCACCGCAACGTGGGCTACCGCTACGAGATCTCGCTCCCCGCGTTAGCCGAAGTCCTCGACCGCGAATGAGCGGAGCAGAAGAACAGAAGTCCTCGATCGTGTGAGATCGAGGACTTCTGCCGTGGGGTGGGGGTTTACGGTGTGTGGTGTGGTGCGGGGCGGGTTAGCGGCCCGGGGGTTTGGGCTCGGCCTGATTCTGCTGCATCGCGTTGTGACGGAGCTCGCGCATCTTCTCGCGGCTCACGCCGAGCGAGAGAAGGAAGCCGCCCGGAGTGCTCATGCGGCCACCGGCACCGTGCTGTGGGCCTGCGCCGTTGGGGCCTGCGCCGTTGGGCGGCGCGCCATTCGGTGGCGGGCCGTTGGGCGGGGGGCCGTTGGGAGCCGGCATCGCGCCGTCAGGGCGGGCGGGCATGTTCGCTCGCATCGTCGCCATCAGCTTGTCGCGCTCGCCGAGCACGGCTTTGGCTTCAGCCGGCGTGAGCGCGGCGTCGATCTGCTGCGCCGCGGTACGCAGGTCGGTGAGCTGACCGTTGTTGACCTGATCGATGATGGCCTGGACTTTGGTCCGATCGGCCGCGCTCAGGTCGTTGAATGCGGCGGTCTTGGCACTATCGCGCGCCGCTTGAATTTGCGCCCGGATCTCAGGTGGCGGGCCGTTCTCCGCCGCGTTGCTCTGCTGTGCGCATGCGGCGATGGGTAACCCGGTCGCCACGACGAGGGCGAGCACTGGTAGGGAGAATTTCATACCCCCACCCTAGCGGGTGATCGCCGGGGAAAGCCTGGGAACGCGGTGAGCGGATGATGAGGATTCCGCTTACCGCGCTTAACGGTGCGCGACCCGCGGGGCGGTTGTCGGTGATCGCATTCAGGACGTCGGTGCCCCTTCGTTCTGCGTAGCGGGGATGCGGTCGGGGTTTGGCGGATCGCCGATGTCGGCGTCGCGGCGTGCCGACGCGCCCGCGAGCGACAGCGTCGCGTCGAGTGCCTGGCGCAGATCCGCGATGAGGTCGTGTGCGCCTTCGATGCCGACCGACAGGCGCAGTAACCCGTCGGTGATGCCACGGCGGTCGCGCTCGTCTTTGGGGATCGAGCCGTGCGTCATGCGCGCGGGGTGGTTGATCAGCGACTCCACACCGCCCAGGCTCTCCGCGAGCGAGAAGAGCTTCGTGCGCTTCGCAAATTCGAGCGCGCGCGTCTCGGGGCCGCGCAGCGTCACCGAGACGATCCCGCCGAAGCCGCGCATCTGCTTGCGCGCGAGCTCGTGTTGCGGGTGCGACGCCAAGCCGGGGTAGAGCACCTGCGCGACGTCGTCGCGCTCCGTGAGAAAGTTTGCGACGGCAAACGCATTGCGCTCGTGCTCGCGCATGCGCAGGGCCAGCGTCTTCGCGCCGCGCGAGATCAGGAACGCGTCGAACGGGCTCAAGTTCGCGCCGAGCGTCTTGAGCAAGAAGCGCAGGTTGGCCGCGAGCGCGTCGTCGTTGGTCATCGCGGCGCCGCCGATCACGTCGCTGTGGCCACCGATGTATTTGGTGGCGGAGTGGATGACCACGTCGGCCCCAAGCGCGAGCGGCGACTGGAAGTAGGGCGTGCAGAACGTGTTGTCGACGACGATGAGCTGCCCCGGCGTTTTGAGCGCGCTCACCGCCGCGATATCGACGATGCGCAGCATCGGGTTGGTGGGCGTCTCGATCCAGAACATCTTCGTGTTCGGGCGAGTCGCCGCGCGTACGGCAGCCAGGTCGGTCATGTCGACGAACGTCGAGGTCAGCCCGAAGCGTTCGAGTACCTGCGTGAAGAGCCGGTACGTACCGCCGTAGGTATCGTCGCTGACGACAACGTGGTCGCCGGCGCTCAATAAGCTCGTGATCGCGTTTTCGGCCCCGAGCCCCGAGGCGAAGGCGATGCAGTGCCGCGCATCTTCGAGCGAGGCGAGCTGTATCTCCAGCGCACTGCGGGTGGGGTTGGCGACGCGCGAGTAATCAAAGCCTTTGTGCTCGCCGACGCCCGCTTGCGTGTAGGTCGAGGTCGCGTAGATCGGCACGATCGTCGCCCCGGTGGTCGGGTCGGGCTCCTGCCCGGCATGAATAGCGCGCGTCGCGAAGTCCATGAAGGTTACGATACGGATCGCGGCGCGAAGGTTCCCGTGGTCAGGCGGTTTGCGCCGAGAGGAACGAGATGATGTCCTGGCGCGTCACGACGCCCAGCGGGTTGCCGTCCTGCGTCACGACGATTGCGGAGTTCGCCATCGTCAGCAGCTTGTACGCCACGGTCACCTCGACGTCGTACTCGAGCGCCGGGAACGCGCGGCCCATCACCTCGCCGACCGGCTTGTGCACGATGTCCGCGTGGTCGAACACCGCTTGCATCACGGCAACGTCGTTGATCGCGCCGACCACGTCGTTGCCGCGGACGACGGGTAACTGGGAAATGCTGTAGCGGCGCAGCAGGTCCAGCGCCTCTTTCACGGGTTGATCTTCGGTCACCGTGATCAGCGGCGGGAGCGGGCGCTTCGTGTGCAGCACGTCGCCGACGGTGTCCATGCGGCGGTCGTCTTCCAAGAAGCCGTTCGCGTGCATCCACTCGTCGTTGAAGATCTTCGACATGTAGCCGCGTCCGGAGTCCGGCATCACCACCACCAGGATCGCTTCGGGCGGCAGCGTTTTCGCCACCCGCGCCGCCGCGGCGACGGCGGTCCCCGACGAGCCGCCCACGAGCAGGCCTTCCTCGCGCGTGATGCGCCGCGCCATGAGGAAGCTCTCTTTGTCGGTGATGCGGATGATCTGGTCGATCACGCGCATGTCGACGGTCTGCGGGAGATAGCTCATCCCGATGCCTTCGACTTTGTACGACTTGGGCGTGTCGCCGCTGTAGATCGAACCTTCCGGATCGGCGCCGACGACGACGATGTTCGGATTCTTTTCTTTCAAAAAGCGCGCGGTGCCGGAGATCGTGCCGCCGGTGCCCATGCCGCTGACGAAGTGCGTGATCTTACCCGCGGTCTGCTCCCAGATCTCCGGGCCCGTCGTCTTGTAGTGCGCGCCCGGGTTCTGTGCGTTGTGCCACTGGTCGGGCTGGATCGCGCCGGGAATCTCCGCGGTGAGCCGGTTCGCGACGCCGTAGTACGACTCGGGCGAGTCGTTGGGCACGTTGGTCGGCGTGATGACGACCTCGGCGCCGTAGGCGCGCAAGAGGTCGATCTTTTCCTTGGACATCTTGTCGGGCATCACGAGGATGCAGCGGTAGCCGCGAATCGCAGCGGCCATGGCCAGACCGGTTCCCGTGTTACCGGACGTCGCCTCGATGATGGTCGCGCCGGGCTTGAGCACCCCGGTGGCCTCGGCGTCCTCGATCATCGCGACGGCAGGCCGGTCCTTCACCGACCCGCCCGGGTTGACGTACTCCACCTTGGCCAGAACCAGGCACGCCGCGCCGTCGATGACGCGATTGAGCTTGACCAGCGGGGTATGACCCACGGCGTCGAGGGCGTTTTGGTAGTATGTCATCCCGGCGACGGGAGTCGGTTGCGTGAGGGCCATGAGCTGGTCGCCTTCCGCAACTTCGGGGGGCCAGCCTGCGTCCAAGACAGTGCAGCAACGTTCCATTGATGAGGGAGAGAATGGCCACCGATTTTCGTCACGGTGAGTTTCCGCGTCGAGGCCGCGACGAGCTGGGCGGCTATAAATGGCTTGCGCGCGTGTTCGACAAGGCTCGGGCCGCCCGCGACGAGACGATCTTCGATTACATCTATCCGTGCCCGATGGACCGCGCGATCTTCGACCGCTGGGGGATCACCTCGCGGATGTTCGACGCGGCGCTCGACACGTGCCAGACCGATGACGAGATCGTGACCTGGCTGCGGGCGCGCGTCCCCGACGCCAGGCGCGACGAGGCCAACCGGTGGCTGCTCGAGGAGAAGAGCGCCAATCTGGATCGCCAGGATGCGGAAGAGGGCGTCGTCCCGGCTTAGCGGGTTCACGTTCGGACGAACGCGAACGCGGCTCGCGTGACCCGCGCGCGTTTCGCTCTGCTCGCCCTTCCGCTCGCCGTGCTTTCGGCGTGTGGCAACCCGCAGGTCCCGCCGTCGCAGAACTACCCGACCATCCGCGGCCGGGCGTACGACAGCGCCACGAACGCGCCCGTGGCGGGCGTCGCCGTCACCGTGTCGACCATCCTCACCGCGACGACGGGCGCCGACGGCACCTACCGCATCGTGAACGTGCCGATCGGGTCGTACACGCTGATCGTCTCGCCCCCGCAAGGCTACGCCGCGCCGCCGCAGCCGCAGTACAACGGCAGCGTCGCGTCGGGCGAAACTGCCGTCATCGACATACCGCTCGTCCACCGCTGAGGATTGTACGCTCTTGACGAGCGCCCAATCCCTCGCGCCGCTGCGCGGCGCTCCGAAGACGGAAGTTGAATTGCGCGCTCTTGACGAGCGTGCAAACCCTCGCGACGCTGCGCGGCGCTCCGAAGACGGAAGTTGAATTGCGCGCTCTTGACGAGCGTGCAAACCCTCGCGCCGCTGCGCGGCGCTCCGGAGACGGAAGTTGAATTGCGCGCTCTTGACGAGCGTGCAAACCCTCGCGCCGCTTTGCGGCGCTCTGATGGAGGAGTTGGATTGCGCGTCGTTGTTGCGCCTGATAAGTTCAAGGGCAGCCTCAATGCGGCCGCGGCCGCGGCGGCTATCGCCGCCGGCGTGCGCGACGTGTTCCCGGATGCGGTGTGCGAACTCGTGCCGATGGCCGACGGCGGCGACGGCACCGTCGACGCCTTTCTCGCGAGCGGCATGACGCGGCGCACCGTGCGCGTCACCGGGCCGTTCGGCGCGCCGGTCGACGCGACGTACGCGCGCGACGGCGACGTCGCGATCGTCGAGATGTCCGCTGCGTCGGGGCTGGAGCTCGTGCGCGACCGGCTCGACGCGCGGCGCGCGACGACGCGCGGGACCGGCGAGCTGCTGCGCGACGCGCTCGACCATGGCGCGGCGCGTATCGTGCTCGGCGTCGGCGGCAGCGCGACGACCGATGGCGGCGCCGGTGCGCTCGCAGCGCTGGGCGCGCGCTTCTTCGATGACGCCGGCGCCGTGCTGGAACCGGACCCCGAATCGCTCGCGCGCATCGCGCGAATAGATGTGAGCGCGCTCGACCAGCGGCTGCACGCGGTCAACCTCGCGATCGCGTGCGACGTCGACAACCCGCTGCTCGGGCCCACCGGTGCCGCGGCGGTGTACGGCCCGCAGAAAGGCGCGTCGCCGGACGACGTGGCTTTTCTCGACGGCGTGCTGGCGCGGCTCGCCGACGCGATGACCGCCGCGACGGGGCGCGACCTGCGCGCGCTGCCGGGCGCGGGCGCGGCGGGCGGCCTGGGCTGGGCGCTTGCGAGCGCGTGCGGTGCGCGCCTGGAGCGCGGCGTTGCGCTCGTCGCCGAAGTGCGCGGGCTGGCGCGCTCGCTCGACGGCGCCGCCTGGTGCTTCACCGGCGAAGGCCGCATCGACGAGCAGACATTGCGCGGCAAGGTGGTCGACGGGGTCGCCGTGCTTGCGCGCGCCGCCGGCGTTCCCGTGATCGCGTTTGGCGGGAGCGTGGACCCGGCGGTCGAGCCGGCGCTGCGCGCGCGCGGCGTGCGCTGCGTGCCCATCGTGCCGGGTCCGCTGGCGCTCGAAGAAGCGATGCGCAACGCGGGCGCGAACCTGCGGGCAGCCGCGGCGCGGGTAGCGGCCTTCCTTTCCTGAGGCTGATTCATGCTGCACGCGCTTCTGCTCGGCTCCGCACTGCTCGCCGCAGCGCCGCTCGACGCTCGCTACGCCGCGCTGCTCATCGCGATCGTGAGCGACGGCGGCGAGACGGGCTGCCCAATCGCCGCGCTACGCGCGGAGGCAGCAGACGCGACGATCGAACGCGTCGGCCGCGTGAACGGAAATGACGTCGTGGTCGCGCACCTCAGCGGCGGCTGCCTGTGCGGCGCGCACAATTGCCCGGTGTACGCGCTCGAGCTCACCGCGGGCAAGCCGCGCATCTTGATGACGACGTTCGGCTACGGCGTGAAGACGCAGGCGGATGCACCGCTGCCGCGCATCGTGGTGCGGTCCCACGACAGCGCAGCGATCAGCTTCGAGGAGACATACGCGTATCGCGGCGGCCGCTACGTGCTCGCGGAGAATGCGCGCGTGAACATTGACACCGGCGCGCGCACGCTCATCGTCCCCACACACACGCCCGCGCCGCAGCCCGCCGTCTCGGCGCCGCAGACGAGCGCGCCCGCGCCGGCGGTGATGCGCTGGGCGCAAGCGATCCCGGCGGTGCGGTGCGTCCCGGCAGCGTTCGGCCCTTGGTCAAATGCGCGAACCGACGTTAGCGGCGTGCCGGTCACGGAGATCGGCGGCGCGGTGCTTGCGCGCGCCGCTTTCGCTCCGTCCCCGAAGTTCACCGTGGTCGCCGGCGGGCGCGACAGCGACAAGTACGCGCTCGCGCGCGTCCCGTCGAGCGGCGACGCCGTCCTTGCGTTCGACGGCGCGAGCGGTGAGGACACGTTCACGGCGGTGATCGCAGGCACGACCGCGCCGCCGCGCACGGTCGCGGCGATCGGTGCCGTCCCACGTGCCGGCGGCATCGGTTTGGGCAGCACGCGCGCCGCGGTCGAAGCCGTGCTCGGCACGGGGCGCGCGAAGGTGCTGTGCGGTTTCGGTGTCGCGCACTACTCGCAGCGCGAGCCGCGCGCGTCCGTGGCGGAACTGTGGGTGTTCTACCGCGACGGCGTCGTCGTGGCGCTGGCGCATGATTCCGGCGTGTAGCGCCTAGTTGCCCGCGGCGATCATGACGCCGTCGCCGGACCCGTCGACGGCCCCGTCGCCGGTTTGTTCAGACGCACGTAGGTCGCGCGCTCGGCGACTGCTTCGTCGATGATGCCGACGACGACGACCGCGAGCCGGTCGCTGTCGTGGCGCACCGTCTGCGTCTCGCTGATCACGTTCGCGCGCACCACGCGCACGCCGAGGGTGCGCAGTTCGTCTTCGTCGACGTGCACCGGGAACTGACCCTCTTCCGCGTACTCGTCGAGCAGCTTGCGCGGCAGTTCGTCGTTGACGACGGCCACCTCGCACACGTTTGCGTCCGCCCCGCGCAGCAGCGCCCGCACGTGCGCCGAAGCGCTGTAGCCGTCGGTTTCGCCGGGCTGCGTCATCACGTTGCACACGTAGATCTTCACCGCGTTGGATGCTTCGATCTCGCGGCCGACGCGGTCGACCATCAGGTTCGGCATGATCGACGTGTACAGCGAGCCCGGCCCGAGCACGATCGCGTCGGCTTCGCGCAGCGCGGTGATGACTTCGTCGAGCGGCGCGGCGAACGGCGGGTCGAGGTACACGTGGTCGATCGTGCCGTGCGCGGCGGTGATCTGCGACTCGCCTTCCACCACGCGCCCGTCGCTGAGCTTCGCGCACAGCCGCGCGACCGCCAGTGTCGACGGGAGCACCCGGCCCTTCACGTTGAGCACGCGGCTCGACACCTTGATCGCCTCGTCGAAGTTGCCGGTGATGCCGGTCATCGCGGCGAGGAACAAGTTCCCAAATGAGTGCCCGGTGAGCCCTTCGCCTTCCATGAAGCGGTAGCGAAACAGCTCGGTGACCAGCGCTTCGTCGTCGGCGAGCGCGACGAGGCAGTTGCGAATGTCGCCGGGCGGCAGCACGCCGAGCTCTTTCTGCAGGCGTCCCGACGAGCCGCCGTCGTCGCTCACCGTCACCACCGCGGTCAAATTGGTGGTGATCTTCTTGAGGCCGCGCAGCATCGTCGAAAGCCCCGTGCCGCCACCGACCACGACGATCTTGTAGCCGCGCGTAAGCTTCTTGTCGCGGATCGCGTCGATCACCTTGCTCGTACCGTGCGGCGCGACCGCGGTGACGATCGCGTTGAGCCAGCGCCAGATCCCCAGCGCAACAAACGTTGCACCGATGGTCATGAAGATCCACGACAGGTAACCCGGCGAGATGAACTCCGACACGATCGAGTCGACGAACTCGTTGACCTGCAACGTGACGCCTTCGTCGGTGAGGTAGCGCGACACGCCATTGACGAACAGCGTCGCGCCGAGCGCGGCGAGCAGCAGCCAGCGCTTCACGCCCAGGCCCGGCTGCAGCCAGCGCGCGAGGTCGATCGACCGCCGCATGCGCGCGCTCACCGGTTCACGTCCCGCGCGTCGTAGGTCGCGCTGGCGTTCGTCGTCTCGGCGAGGTGGTGGCGGATGCGGCGCGCGAGGTACACGCTGCGGTGGCGCCCACCCGTGCAACCGATCGCGACGGTGAGCTGCGACTTGCCTTCGGCCTCGTAGCGCGGTACCAAGAAGTCCAGCAGGGGAAACACATGCGCGAGGAACGCCTCGGTGTCGGGGATCGCTTCGAGATACGCTGCGACGGGTGCGTCGGCGCCCGTGAGCTCGCGCAGGCCTTCCACGTAGTTCGGGTTCGGCAGAAAGCGCACGTCGAAGACGAGGTCGGCGTCCAGCGGCACGCCGTACTTGAACCCGAACGCGACGACCGACACGCGCAAGCGCCGCGCGTCCGAACCCGCGAAGGTCGTCCCGATGCGGTCCTTGAGCTGACCGAGCGTGAGCCGCGTGGTGTCCCACACCACGTCGGCGCGGTCGCGCATCCCGGCTAGCGAAGCGCGCTCGGCGGCGATCGCCTCGGCCAATCCCAGCCCGTCCTCGCCGTAGGGGTGTCGGCGGCGGGTCTCGCTGTAGCGCCGGATGAGCGTCTGGTCCTCGGCGTCGAGGAAGAGGACCTCGGGCTTGAAGCCGGCGTCGGCGAGTTCCTCGACGGCGGCGACGGCGTCACCGAACGGGCCGAGCGTGCGGACGTCCAGCGCGACCGCGGCGGCGGGGTTCCCCGACGCTTCGGCGAGCGTGACGAACGGGCGCGCGAGGACCGGCGGCGCGTTGTCCAGGCACGCGAAGCCGAAGTCCTCGAACGATTTCATGGCCTGGCTCTTGCCCGCGCCTGAGAGCCCCGTTACGATGACGAGACGCCGCATATGAAGCTCTTTTCCGCCGACAAAGCCAACGCCCTCATCCCGGTGCTGGAGCCCCTGCTCGAAGAGCTGTGGGCGAAGCGCCGCGATTTGGCGATCCAGCTGCTCGAGACCGATCCCGCGCTGCGCGCGGTGCGTCCGGACGTCCTGCGCGACCGGCGGCGGTCACGCGCGTTCACCGAGCTCAAAGCGGAGATCGTGCGGCTGATCAATCGCATCGAAGCCCACGGCTGCGTGGTGAAGAACATCGACATCGGGTTGCTCGACTTTCCGTCGATGCGCGACGGGCGCCCCGTGTATCTCTGTTGGAAAGCCGGCGAGCCCGAACTGACCCACTGGCACGGCACCGACGAAAGCTTCGTCGACCGCAAGCCGCTATAGCGAAAGGCTGCTCGAAAGAGCAGCCTTCACGAGTGGGCGATTGGACGGTGGCCGGCGTTCGGGATTCTACGCGGGGACGGCGGCTGGGTCGACCTTGATGAAGTCCTCGGCCAACCCTTGAAGGCGTACCTCGCCGAAGACGACGGTGTAGGCGCCGGCGGCCAGGTCGGTGACCTTGCCGTACTCGGGCACGCTCGCGAGCTGCGGAATCTTCGCGCGTATCTCGTCGGGCAGCTTGACCGTGTCGCCGACCTCGAGCGCTGGCTGGTCGAACAGCTTCTCGAGGTCCGCCATCAGCAAGTTGAGCGGGATCCCGTAGCCTTCGCTGACTTGTTCGATCGTCTCGGTTTCGCTGATCGAACAGTGCGAGCAGCCGCCGAGATGAAAACGTGCGAAGACGCGCTTTGCGCCGGCGTGCGTCTTGAACGCTTGCTCGACGGTGAGGTCTTTGGTGAAGTGGGCCACGGTGGACATCATTCACCGAGACCGGCCAACGACCCCGCCGGTTGCGCCCTTCAACGAGCTCAGGACGACGCCACGCCGCGCGCCCAGGCGGCGGCATCGACGGTGCGGCGGAGCGATTCCACGGGCGCGCCGTCGAGGAGGACGCGCGCGATCTCGGCCTTGAGCGCGGCCGTCTGCAGCGCGTCGAGTGCGTTGCCAAGCGCGAGCACCACCGTCTCGATCGTCGCGAGCTCGTCGGGCGCGTACGCCTCGCCGTTGGTCTTCGCGCCGAGCACCAGGGCGCCGGTAACCGCGTCGCGCACGTACATCGGAAAGGCGTAGTCGCCGGCGAACGCGCTCGCCACGCCGCTGAGCGCGACGGGTGCGCGGGTCGCGCGCATGCGCACGAGCGCGGGATCGTCGACGTCGGCGCGCTCCGGCGCCGCGGACTCCGCCGCATCGATGCGCAGCGCATCGCGCCCGGCGACGACGTAGACCGCCGCCGCCGGCGAACCCGTGTGCGCCACCAGCTCGGCGGCGGTGCGCGCCACCGCGACGCGCGGGTCGGTGACGTAGTGCACCTCGCGCGCGAACGTCTTGAGCGCGCGCTCAGCCTCGTGGCGCGAGCGGAAGAAGAGATCGTCGATGAATGCATCGACCCGGCTGTGGATGCCGCGCAGCGAGAAGCCCAGCACGAGCGCGAGCATGAGTTCGAGCGTCGTCGACGTGAGGTGCGACACCTTGACGAACACCGTCGAGAGCACCCACTCCAGCACGATGAACGCGACGATGACCACGCCGGAGATGATGCCGAACACCAGCGCGCGGTTGACGACGAAGCCGATGTCGACGACGCGATGGCGCACGATCGCATACCCGAGCCCGAACGGGATCGCGACCATCGTGAGCGTGAGAAAGCTGGTCCACGCCGCCTGAACGTGACCGATGACGGTGAGTGCGATGAAGAGGACGACCCCGCAGAAACCGACGCCGAGGCTCGTCGAGACCCAGCGCACGCGCCGGCGCTCGGCCGCTTCGCTGCGAACGTTCGCGATCCAGAACGCCGCCGTGATCGCGACGGCGTAATAGAGCCACGGATACGATCCGATGACGCGCGCCCAGTCCGGCAATGCGTGCCCGTACACCAGAAAACCGATTCTCGACCACAGGCCCAGCGCGACGAACAGCGGCGAGAGGATGTAGCAGGACCACCGGATGATCCGCCGCGCACCGCGCACCGCCGGATCGGGGAACGTGGTGGCGAGCTCGACCGCGGTCGCGAGGGCGACCACCTGCACCGGGATGACCGCGACGGCGATGAGGAAGACCAGCCACAGCGGCATCCAGAACTGCGCCGTGAGCGTCAGCAAGAACCCGAAGAGCAGCAGCACCGCCGCGAGTGCCCGAACTTCGCCCAGCTGCGGCCGCCGCAGCGCCAGCAGCGCGCCCATCGCGATGAACGCGAGGTTGATGACCACGAAGATCCAGCTCACCGGTGGGTTCGGCTCGGCGAGGACGCGGATCGTGACCGGCGTGCCATGCAGCCGGTCGAACACGACCGTATCGCCGGGGCGGCTCCGGATCAGCCGCAGGCGCCCGGTGAGCGTAGCGTCATGGGGCCGCACGACGTCGCCCACGCGGAGATCGGGGCGCATGTCGCGCTGCGGCAAGAGGCGGGTCACGCGGTAGGTCCCGTCCGCCTCAGACCCGACGAGCGCGGGTTCGAAGCCCCACGAGCCGGAGGGGGACAGCGCGTTGTCGATCAGGCCGGCGAAGCTCAGCAGCGCCAAGAGAACCGCTGCGATCCGCCATACCTGCCACCGCACGGTCGCGACGTTCGCGGTCATGAGCGGAGGGCGCCTGTACGCCGGATTCTGTCCAAGCTTCCGAAGAAGCCGTGGTCGCCATCTCTCTGGGGCATGCCTTGCGGCATACCTCGTTGCGACGTTGCTCGTTTCGCCGGGCAGGCGACGTGTCCACGAAGGGACACGAATCGAGCGGTCTTGCTCCAGGTGGGGTTTACCCGCGCCCGCGTCACCGCGGAGCGCCGTGCGCTCTTACCGCACGATTTCACCCTTACCGCGGCCTCTTTCGAGCCCGAGGCGGTATGTTTCTGTGGCACTTTCCTTCGAGTTGCCCCGACAGGACGTTATCCTGCACCTTGCCCGATGGAGCCCGGACGTTCCTCGGCGCTTCCGCGCCGCGACGACCCGGCGCCCTCCGCGTTCGTACAGTACCCCAAGACGAACGGCGGCGCAAGTGGTAAGATGCCCCTGGAACAGGGCGCTTCAGTGTGGGAGGTTCGTTACATGCCGTGTCCGCCGCTCTCCCCCGACCGGGAGTATTACATCCACGACGACGGGCCGGATGTCCGCGTCACGCACAGCAACGCGAACCAGTCGCGCAGCGAGTCGACCGTCGCCGTCAACCCGCTGAACAAGAACAACATGATCTGCGGCTCGAAGAAATTCATCGACCCGCACAAGTACCACTTCACCATCTCGACGTCGTACTCGATGGACGGCGGCGCGACGTGGACGGAGTCGCAGCCGCCGCTGCACCCGGGCTGGGACGGGATGACCGATCCCGACGTGACGTTCGACGACAAGGGGCACGCCTATCTGATCGTCGAGCCGCTTCTCTTCGGGGCCACGGACATCACCGGGCAGGGCATGTGGGTGTACAAGTCGCTCGACGGCGGCGCGAGCTGGCAGACGCCGGTGTTCCTGCACGGCGACCACCCGGACGACAAGCAGTGGATCGAAGGCGACGTCAGCCCGCTGAGCCCGTATCGCGGCAACGTCTACGCGATCTGGGGCGCGAACACGCCGCTGCGGTTTTCACGCTCGAGTGACGGGGGCGTCACCTGGCGCGGCATCGGCGTCTTGCCGTCCGGCGCCGACGTGTGGCCGGACCCGGCGGACACATGCTATGCGCCCTCGATCGCGCTGAGCAGCGACGGGACGATCCACATCACGTGGCACTACCCCGGCCATCCGGACGTCAAGTACACGCGGTCCATCGACGGCGGCATGACGTTTTCACCGGTCACGTCGGTCGTCATGGGCGTGCGCAGCCTCTCGAACTACCTCCCAAGCAGCGCCGGCGGCTTCCCGTATTTCCCGGGCAGCTCGTTCCGCGTGATGACGGTCGTCACGAGCACCATCGTGGCGGGCGACAAGCTCATCATCGCCTGGGCGGACTACCGCGAGGGCGTGTCGCGCATCTACTACCGCAAGGCGACCAATAACGGCGCCGTGTGGATCGGCCCGAACGACGGTCAACCGCTGCTTACCGGCACCACCCGCGCCGATCAGCAGCATTTCCATCCGCAGTTGACCACCGCCGAAGACAACGCGGTCGGCTGCGCGTGGTACGAACTCGGGCCGAAACCGTCGACGCCGCTCATCGACACGCTGCTGTCGTTCTCGTGCAGCGACGGCGACGCGTTCAGCGTCCCCATCGTGCTCACCGACCAACCATGGGACCCGGCGGTGAACGCGCCGTGGTCGCACGGCAACCCGGCGACGACGTTCATCGGCGATTACTTCGGTATCGCCGCCGGCGACAAATCGATCGTCGTCGTGTGGACCGATACACGTACGAGCGTGCAAGAGCTGTTCTGCGACGTCGTCAAGGTGAGAACGAAGCTCGTCTACACCGACATCGACCGGTATCGCGAAATCGTGGAGATCCTCGCCGGCGTCGTCCAGGACGGTGGCGGCCTCGTGTTCGTCGGCGGGAGAATCATCCGCATCCCGCCGTGGGATCCGTGGTTCAGCGTGCTGGGCCAGCTCGTGGCGGGCGAGATCGTGAACAACCGCCGCCCAGGCGAGCAAGACGCAGCCTCAGCGCTGCAGCAGATCTTCCCCGCAGGCGGCGCAATCAAAGGCGGCGGCCAGGGAGGCGGCGGACAGAAAGGTGGCGGCCAGATAGGCGGCGGGGCCCATCGCGGTGGGGCCAGAGGCGACAGCGAGGAGCAAAGCTGAGATCGCGTTGGAACCACTCGATTTGACGAAGCGCGCGCCGCGTGCGGCGCGCGCTTCGCTGCTCGGCGCGCTGTTTCTGCCGCGCACGATCGACAAGCTGCGCGCCGAGCTGCCGGGCGGCACGATGGGCCCGTACATGAACCACGACCGCGGCTTCAGCGCGTACGTCGTGCGCCGGCTGGGACTCGATATGGGCGAATTCCGCGCCGTCGTCGCGCGCGCGCGCGACGAAGACGAAGTTGTCGCGTGGCTGCGCGAGCGCATCGATCCCGCCGCGGTCGAGGAGACGAACCGCAAGCTCGAATCCTTCACGTCGGAGCGCATGACGCCGGCGGACCGGGAGCTCTTAGTGGCGCGCCACCCCGTGCTGCACGAGCGGCCGGAGCTGACGACGATCCTCGACATCCTCGACGCGGAAGACGCGCGCGCGTTCGGGGAGCGAACTGGTGGAGGATAGGAGACTCGAACTCCTGACCCCTTGCATGCCATGCAAGTGCTCTACCAACTGAGCTAATCCCCCGGGCCGACCGACGTGCATTCCGGACGCCCGGGGCCGTGTCCTGGCAGCGACTGCGTCTCGCGGCTCGGTCCTAGGGAGCCGGCGTGGGGAACATCGGCGGTGTCGAGATGATCTTGACCTTCGGCGGGCATTCCGGGACGACGATCTTGTCGTTCGCTTTCAGCAGCGGATCGTAACGCAGGTCGTGCTGCTGGCGCGCGAGGCTGACGTCAATCATGGAAAACACCGGGCGTGACGCTGCCGTGGTTCGGATGAGGACGACAGTCCGCAAGTTCGGGCCGCCCAGCATGCAGGCCGTGTCGGGGACGGGCGTGCCGCCCACCCGCGCGACGAGCGTCTCGAACGCGAAGGCGCCCGATGCGTTCAGCGCGTCGGACAGCCGCGCCCCGGCGTCGAGCTCGACGATCCCGGGGGTTTTCACGCGGCCGCTGACGTGCACGCGCACTTTTTCGACGGCGACGGCCGGCTGATCGCCGGGACCCCCTTGCGCAACCTGCGCGGACGCGCTTGCGCCGCATAGCGCGAAAACAGCGAAGGCGAGAACCGCACCCCGAAACGAAACTTGCATCGACGGGCCGCTCATCGAGCGCGCTTTCGCGAGAATCGCAATCGACTCTTGTGGAAAAAGCCCGCTTACAGCGGGCCTTTCAAACTTATGGAGACGAGGGGACTCGAACCCCTGACATCCTGCTTGCAAAGCAGGCGCTCTACCAGCTGAGCTACGTCCCCGCCGGGGTGCACGGTTCGCCGGGACAGGGGCCGACGGCCTTCGGCGTGCTATAAAGGGCGAATGTCTCCGGCCGCGACCATGCCCCTCCCCTATCCGGACGCTCCGCGCGTCGACCAGATCGACGAGTACTTCGGAACCCGAGTCGCCGACCCGTACCGCTGGCTCGAAGAGGTCGACTCGCCCCAGACGCAGCGCTGGATCGCCGAGGAGAACGCGCTCACCGAGTCGGTCCTGGCGACCGTGCCACAGCGCGAGGCGATCCGCTCGCGGCTGACCGAGGTCTGGAACTACGAGCGGCGCGGTGTGCCCGAGAAGGTCGGCGACCAGTACGCATACTTCCGCAACACCGGGCTGCAGAATCAAGCCGTCCTGTACGTCACGCGCGATCTCGCCGAGCCGGGGCGCGTGCTGCTCGACCCCAACACGTTCTCCGCCGACGGCACCGTGGCGCTCACCGTCAGCGCGTTCTCATTCGACGGCTCGCTGCTCGCGTACAGCGTGTCGTCGTCGGGTTCGGACTGGCAGGAATGGCACGTGCGCGACGTGGCGACCGGGACCGACCGGCCCGACATCGTGCGCTGGTCGAAATTCTCCGGTGCGGCGTGGAAGCGCGACGGCAGCGGGTTCTATTACAGCCGCTACGACGAGCCGTCCCCCGACAGCAAGTTCAAGGACGCCAACTACTTCCACAAGGTGTTCTTCCACCGGCTCGGCACGCCGCAGTCGACCGACATGCTCGTGTACGAGCGCCCCGATCACAAAGACTGGAACTTCGGCGCGATCACCACCGAAGACGGGCGCTACGTCGTGCTCGAAGTCAGCCGCGGCACTGCGCCCGAGAACGCCATCTTCGTCAAGGACCTCAGCGCCGACGGCGCGGTCGTCGAACTGCTGCCCGACGCCGACGCGCGTTACGTGTACCTCGCCAACGACGTTACGACATTCTACTTCCTCACTACCAAAGACGCGCCGCGCTCGCGCATCGTCGCGATCGACCTGCACGACCGCGCGCCGCGCGAGATCGTCGCGCAAACGGATGATTCGCTCGACGGCGCATCCTTCTTCGGCGACCGCATCGTCGCAACGTACTTGCGCGACGCGCGCGCGCGCGCCGCGGTGTACGGGGTCGACGGACGGCTGGAGTCGGAGGTCGCGCTGCCGGGGCTCGGTAGCGTCGCCGGGTTCACCGGGAAGCGCAGCGCGCGCGAGACGTTCTACAGCTACACCAGCTACACCGAGCCGACGTCGATCTACCGCTACGACGTCGCGACCAGTCTCTCGACGCGCGTGTTCGCGCCGCAGATTCGGTTCGACGCGGGCGCATTTACGAGCGAGCAAGTCTTCTACACGTCCAAGGACGGCACGCGCGTGCCGATGATCATCACCGCGAAGAAAAACACGCCGCGCGACGGCAGCGCGCAGGCGATCCTTTACGGTTACGGGGGGTTCGACATCTCGCTCACGCCCGCGTTCTCGTCCGCGGTCATGGTGTGGCTCGAGATGGGCGGCGTGTACGCCGTCGCGAACCTGCGCGGCGGCGGCGAGTACGGCCAGGCCTGGCACCGCGACGGCATCAAAGAGCGCAAGCAAAACGTGTTCGACGACTTCATCGCGGCCGCGGAATACCTGATCGAGCAGAAATGGACGTCGCCGCCGAAGCTTGCCATCCACGGCGGCTCCAACGGCGGGCTGCTGGTCGGGGCGGTCATGGTGCAGCGCCCCGAGTTGTTCGGCGCGGCGCTCCCGGCGGTCGCCGTCATGGACATGCTGCGCTTCCAGCATTTTACCATCGGCTGGGCGTGGACGTCGGACTATGGCTCGTCCGACGATGCGGCGGACGCCGCGACGCTGATCGCGTACTCGCCGTACCACAACTTGCGCGAAGGCGAGCACTATCCGGCGACGCTGATCACCACGGGCGATCACGACGACCGCGTGTTTCCGGCGCACTCGTTCAAATTCGCCGCCGCGCTGCAGCACGCGCAAGGCGGCACCGCGCCGGTGTTGCTGCGCATCGAAACGAAGACGGGCCACGGCGCCGGCAAACCGACCGCGAAGCTGATCGACGAGATCGCCGACCGCTACGCGTTTCTCGTCAACGTGCTCGGCATGGAGCCGTAGCACGAAAAAAGGGCACCCGTCATGGGTGCCCTTTTCGGTGCTATGGCCTGCGCTTGGATCAGTTGATCGTCAGGTTCAGGCTCGCGTCGCAGCTCACCGTCGTGAGGTTGTAGACCGCGTTCGGGTTGCTGCCGTTGTGGTAGTTCGGGTTGCCGGCGACCTTGTCGCCGACGGCGAGGTTGCCCGCGCCGGGATAGTTCGGCGTCTCGCCGGTCTGCGGCGGGAAGTTGTTCGACGGGTCGAACAGGTTATATGCCTGGCCGTTGAGCGCCTGGATCGGGCCCGCTTGCGTGTTCTTGAGCCGCAGCTGCGTGGTGCCGAGCTTGTTGCAGTGCACCGTGAACGGGTGGCCGTAGTTCGCCTTCGTCGCAACGAAGAAGCCGCCGCTCGGAGCGTTTTGCAGCTGGTTGCCGGGGGTGGTCCATGGGGGCGCATCGCCGTTGGACACGCCGATGGTCACGATGCCGGTCGGGTTTACTTCGTAGACGGAGTACGCGCCGTTGTCAAGCGCGACGCTTTGATCCGCGATCGGGAAGCTGTTGAAGTCCGCAGCGACCGCGGTCAGCGTGTACGTCCCGCCGGTGTTCGGCGTATTATCGGTGACGAACGAGTTCGCGCAGCCGTTGTTCGCCGCATTGTTGGCGAGGGTGTCGCACATGATGTAACCGGTGCCGACGACGCCCTTGAGCGTCATGGTCGACGGCGCGTTCGGTCCGGGCTGCAGCGTGTATGATTGCTGCGCTTCCGACTGAATGATCGCCGGCGCGCCGCCAAGGATCTCGGCGCCGATCGTGTGCTTGCCGGGGAGCGTGTCGATCACGGCCGTGAACGTGTAGTACAGCGACGGCGGCTGTGGGTTCGCGTAGCTGACGTTGATCGAGGTGTTGCCGTCGGGGCTCGCGTACGTTCCGGCGAGGGTCCCGTCGGTCTTGTGGCGGTCCAGCACCTTCGCACCATCGACGATCAGGGTCATCTTGTCTTGACCGGGCGACACGAATCGCGGTCCGCGCTGCGACGACGAGGTCGACGTCGTGGCGTCGCTCGGCGGGAGCGAGATCGTGATCGTCGTCGTGGCGCGGTCGCCCTTCGGCGCCGTCGTCGGGATCGTGGTCGGCGGGGTGGTGATCCCGCTGGGGCCCGAGCCGCTGCTGCCGCCGCCGCACGCGGCGAGGCCGAGCGTCAGCGCGGCAAGGCCAAAGAGTTGGATTTTCACAATAGAGTCTTTCAAGGCAAGTGAACGCGGCCTCACATGGAGACCGCGCAAAGAAGGGCCAGCTAAAGTTTTCCGGTTGTCCGCCGATAATACGCGCGCGCGGCGGCTTCTCAAGCAGCCGAGCGCACGATTTATCGCATTCTTGACCAAGAACTATGAGGTCGGACAGGCGCAGCGAGCTACCTGCGCACTGTTAAGCGGGCTTCCGGCGCGACCGATACCAGGATGGTGCGACACCTGCTCATCATTGCGCTGGCCATGCTCGGCCTCGCTGCCTGCGGCGGCGGGGGCGGCAGCGGCGCGCCGGCGGCGCCGCAACCCGGCCCGGGCGGCCGTGCGACGGCATCGATCGCGTTCACGGTACCGGTAGGCACGCAACACGTCGCCAACGTCGGCCGCGCACCTCAGGACGTCGCCGCGCCGGCGCAGCGGTTCTCGATCTTCGAAGACGGCGCCGCGCTCTTCACGGACGTGTCGCTCCAGCCGGGCACGAACACGGGCGCCGGCGGGGCCACGGCGACGGTCACCGCCGGGTCGGGCAACGCGGCATTTACCGTCACGATCACGGTCGCGACCGCGGCTGGGTCGCACACGTTCGGCGTCGTGATCACGGCCGTCGACGGCACGGTTCTCGCGAGCGCGCAGGGCACGTACTCGCTCACCGGCGGCGGCAGCGGCAGCACGAATGCGGTCACGCTGCCGCTCAGCGGCGGAATCGCGTCGGGCTACATCGAGTGCGCGACGCCCGAGCAGGTCGCGGCGGGCAACAACTGCGCGAACTACGCGAACTTCGACGGCAACACGAGCTTGTACACGTTCACCGCCGTCGCTGCGGACTCGAGCGGCTACCCGATCGGCGCGCAGCTCGCGAACGGCGCGCCGGCCCCGTTTGCGAACGGCGCGTACAAAGTGATCGAATCGCCGGGCGACAGTCCTCCGATCGTGTCGGTCACCGGCGGACCGTGGTCCAGCCCGGGCGCGGCGTTTCCGGCGGCGACCGGCACGTACGGCAACACGTTCAACGTGCAATGCGTCAAGCGCGGCACCGCGCAGTTGCAGTTGCAGCTCGTCGGCGGTGCGCCGACGATTCAGGTCGCCGGCTACACCTACGATCCGAGCAAGTATCCGCCGCCGAACGCCGTGCTGCCGATCGGCACGCGCAGCGCGAGCAGCGTTTCGGTGAACTGCACCGCGACCGGGTCGCTGATCATCAACTAGCCGGCGCGCCCGTGCGGCGGCGCAGGGCTGGGCGACGTGTCGAGCCGCTCGAAGGTTTCGGGCGTCGGCGCCGTCACGGGCCGGCGTCGCACCGGTGTTGCGAGCGGCATCGCGCGATGCTTCGGCCGCGGCGTGGCGTGATGATGCGGATGCGGTGACGGCGAGCTTAGGTATGGCCGCGGATCGACGATGATCACGGGCCGGGGCTGCCACGGTGCACGGCTCGGCGCCGGCGTCTGCGCTTGCAGCGCGAGGATCACCACCAGGGGCATGAACGCCCAGTGCGGCGCGACCGTCTTCACGTAGCCTCCGTTTCCTCGGTCGCTCCGATTTCGCGCCGAGCAAGATTCTTTCCGTTTCGCGGGCAAGACTTGGATCGTGAACGGGGCGGTCGCGGTCGACGAGTTTGTTCTCAGCCAGGACGGCGACGAGATCGAGATCGAGAACGACCGCGGTTTGGTCGGCGATTGGCGTTGGATCCCGGCCGTGCAGCGCGGTACGCATTACCTGGCGCTCGCCGTCATTGCCGGCGAGGCAGCGCTGTCGCCGACGATGGCGTTCGGGCATGACATGGTGTGGCGCTGCCATCTCATGCAGGGGCTCGACACGCTGAGCGACGACGGCCTCGTTGCCGAGCTGTTCTTTCGATCGGCGCAGACCGGCAGCGAGTTCGTGCTCTTCGAGATCCCGATGGCGCCGGGACGTCGTAATGAAGTTGCGGCGACGTTCGACCTGCGCCAGCTCATCGGGCTGCGCGGGCGATTGGGGATTCGCTGCAAGCCCGGCCCGCTGGGTGATGCGCGCAGCGATTGGCTCGCGGTGTCGCGCTGGATCGTCGGCCGCGAGGACCGGCTGGGGCTGTTGAACGCGCGGTCGCACCGCTCGTGGCGGATCAGGAACGAGATCGCCGCGTTCAGCGCGGTGTACGATCACCCGATCTATACGAGGCGCATCTCGCCGGCGAACGACGACGATGCAGCGGCGCTGCCGCCGGCCAACGGCGTCGCGGCACCGCGCGCGCTCGCGGTTCGGCCGGCAGAACCGGAGCTGACCGCCGACGATCTGATCGATCTGCCCGCGGCGCAGCGGCTGCCGGGCGAAGACGTGTTCAACTACACCAACCGCGTGCTGGTCGCGCTCATCGGCGACGGTGCCGAGATCGACTTTGCCACGCGGCTCAAGGAGATGTCCGCCGCAGTCAACCGCCCGCTGCGCTTTCTGTCGCTGTGCTGCGGTGCGGCAGGTATCGAACGGGAGTTGCTGACCGCCGCCGCCGTGCCGATCGAGGTCACGCTCTGCGACATCAACGAGCAGCTGCTCGACCAAGCGACGAGCGCGCTGACGCGTTTTCGTCCGTTGCACCGGATCGTCGGCGATGCGAACACCTTGTCCAAAGCCGACTTCGACGGGCAATTCGACGTCGTCGCCTGCGTCTCAGGGCTGCATCATCTCGTCGAGCTCGAGCACGTGATTCGCACCGTTGCGGACGTCCTCACGGACGACGGAGAGTTCTGGCTGGTCGGCGAGCAGATCGGCCGCGACGGCAACCGGCTGTGGCCCGAAGCCGGCGAAGCGGCGAACCGCGTGTTCTCGCGCTTGCCCGAAGAGCTTCGGCGCAACGCCTATACCGGGATGATCGACCCGGAGATCCCCGACATCGACTATGGAGCGAATTGTTTCGAGGGGATCCGCAGCTCCGAAATCGAGCGCGTCGTGCAATCGTTCTTCGAGCCCGTGCGCGTGGTTCGCCGCAACTGCTTCATCTGGCGCGTGTTCGCGGGCGCGTACTTTCACAACTACGACTTGTCGAACGAGTGGCACCGCCGTGTCGCGCTCGAATTCGTTGCAGCCGACTACAACCTCTGGCGACAGGGCGGCCGCCCGACGGAGACGTTCGCGGTGTACCGCCGGGGTACCAAGGGCGCCGAGGTGCGCAAGCTCCTGCGGTCGTAGCGGCGGGGACGTCTTCGGGCGAGGTTCTTTCGCCTCCGCGGACAAGGTTGGGGCGTGAACGGGTCCGTCTCGGCAGTCCACGAGTTCGTTCTCAGCCAAGACGCCGGCGACATCGAGATCGAGAACGACTCAGGCTTGGTCGGCGAATGGCGCTGGATGCCGGTGATGCAGCGCGGCACCATGTACTTGGCGCTGGTCATCATCGCCGAAGAGGCCGCGCTTTCGCCGGTGATCGCGTTCGGGCACGACGTGTTTTTGCGCTGCCGCTTCATGCAGGCGCTCGACACCCTGAGCGAGGACGGGCTCGTGGCCGAGCTGTTCTTCCGGTCGGCGGACAGCGCCGAGGAGACCGCGCTGTTCGAAGTCCCGATGACGCCGGGGCGCCACAACGAGTTCGGGGCGACGTTCGATTTGCGCCAGCTCGAAGGGATGCGCGGACGGTTGGGGATTCGGTGCAAGCCCGGGCCGGATGGAAATCCGCTCAGCGACTGGCTCGCAATCGTGCAGTGGGTCGTCGCACGCGAAGACCGGCTCGGCCTCTTGAACGGGCGCTCGCATCCGTCGTGGCGCATCAAGAACGAGATCGCCGCCTTCGACACGGTGTACGATCATCCGATGTACGCCGTGCGCGGTGCAGTGGACGGCGAGCGCGAGGCGGTTTCCGCGCCGAGCGAACGCGCGCCAACGCGCGACGTCCCTGGCGCACGCCCCGCCGAGCCGGACTTACGCGCGGCCGACTTGGTGGACCACGCGCTCGCGCGCGTGCGGCCGGGTGAGGACGTGTTCAACTACGCGAACCGCGTCCTGCGAGCGCTCATCGGCCAAGGTTCGGAGATCGATTTCGCCGCGCGGCTCAAAGAGATCGCCGGCGCATTGCAGCGTCCCGTGCGATTCCTTTCGCTGTGCTCGGGTGCCGCGGGTATCGAGCGCAACCTGCTCGCGGAGGCTACCGTCCCGGTCGAGATAACGCTGTACGACATCAACGAGAAGTTGCTGGATCAGGCCACTGCCGCGTTGTCGCCGTTCGGCCCGGTGCAGCGCATCGTGGGCGACGTCAACGCGATGTCGGCGGCGCAATTCGACGGGCACTTCGACGTGGTGGTGTGCGTGTCGGGGCTGCATCATCTCGTCGAGCTCGAACAGGTGATGCGAACCGTCTCCGAGCTCCTCACGGACGACGGCGAGCTCTGGATGATCGGCGAGCAGATCGGCCGCGACGGCAACCGTCTTTGGCCTGAAGCCGAAGAAGCCGCGAACCGGGTGTTCTCCGCGCTGCCCGAAGCGATGCGCCGCAATGCGCACACGGGGCAAATCGACGAAGCCATCCCGGACGTCGATTTTGCGGCGAGCTGTTTCGAGGGGATCCGCAGCTCCGAGATCGAGCGCATCGTGCAGTCGCTGTTCGAGCCGGTGCGCATCGTCCGGCGCAACTGCTTCTTGTGGCGCGTGTTCGCCGCGGCATATTTCGACAACTACGATCTCTCCGACGAAGCGCATCGCCGATTCGCGCTCGAGTTCGTCGCGGCCGAATACAACCTGTGGAAACGCGGCGGCCGTCCGGCCGAGACGTTCGCGGTGTTTCGCCGGAGCACCAAGGGCGCTGAAGTGCGCAAGCTCCTGCGGTCGTAGTGGGCCATCCTGGGTTCGAACCAGGGACCTCATGCTTATCAAGCATGCGCTCTAACCAGCTGAGCTAATGGCCCGGGGCGTCGGCGCTTAGTTTAGGGGAGCACCGGGCCCTTGTCAACGAGGGATCAAATCAGCTTGATCCACTCGCTCATCACCTGATCGTCGCGCTTCACTTGCTGCATCGCGAGGTCGCGCAGGACGTTCATCTCGCGCTGCTGCTCGGCGCGCGCGCTCGCCACGGCGTCGAACGACGCTTGCTCGGCGAGCGCGGCCAGGTCCGCGGGGGTCGCCGGAGCGGCCGCCGCGTGACCGGGGTGCGCCGCTCCGACCGGGTGCGCCGCCGCGGCCGGATGCGCCGCAGCGCGGTGGGCCGGCTTGTGCGCGCCGCGCTGCGGCGCGTGGTGCGGACCAGGCGGACGGATCGGAAGCGCGTCCATCAGCCGATCGACCGAATGAATTCCTTGACGATTTGATTGTCCGCCTTGCGCTGCTGCATGGCGACGTCGCGCAATGTGTTCGTCTCGCGCAGCAGTTCCGAGCGCTCGGACGTCATCTCGTCGAACTGCTGAGACTGTGCCTGCAGCTGGAGCTGGAACATCATCGACTGCGCGTTGAGCGCCTCGGTGCCGGCCAGGTAGCCGCCGTTGACCATGTTCTGCGCGCCGTTGCTGAAGCCGCCCGCCGTGGCGGCACCGCTGCCGCCGAAGCCGCCGGCCAGCGCTTCGGCGCCGATGGTGAACGGGTTGCCGCCCATCGCCGCGCCCTGCACGGCTCCGGCGGCTGCGCTCAAGAGGTTGAAGCCCATGTCTGGTGTCCTTTCCTAGTCGGAAGTGTCGTCGCCGCCGATGGCGCTCGACGGTGCAAGGTCGCGATCGCGGGCGTCGGCCTGCGGCAGCGGCCGGTACGCCGGGAGGTTGGGCGGCATCATCGGCATCAGCAGCGGGGCCGCCGGCGTCGGCGTCCCCGTGGTGCCGTACTGCGCCACGAGGGTCCGCAGCTCGTCGACCGCCGCGGCGGAATCGCGCGGATCGGCCGCGCCGGCCGTCCCCGCCGGGGCGGCTGGTGCCGCCGGGTCGCCGCCCAGCCGCGCGTAGTGGCGGAAGACCGAGTCGGCATAGCCCACGGGCTTGCCGTCGCCCCAGTCGGTCCGGGTCCCGGTGGCCGTCGGCGAGCCGGCGTTGTAGGCCGAGAGCGCGGCCCGGACGTTGCCGCCGAATCGCTGCAGGTTCGACGAGAGCATCCCGGCGGCGTAGTCCGCGTTGCGGCCCGGGTCCATCGCGGCGGGGCTGCGGGCAAAGGCGTGCCAGCGGTCGTCGATCTGGAAGACGCCGCGACCGTGACCGCCGTCGCCGACGATGTTGCGGCCGGAGTCGGTGCCCGGCCCGCCCGTCTCCTGGGCGGCGACGGCCGCGAGGAGCCGCGGCTCGAGGTGGTGGCGGTTCGCCGCGGCCGCGATCTGGGCGCCGAAGGCGACGGTGAGATTCGTATTCATGGCCCCTGTCGATCACGCGCCGGCGGCGGTCGGCAAGGGGGCGACGAAGGCGTTTGACAAGGACCCCGGCGTCGTCTACCATGGGTCAGTTGCATCGGGTTCTCCTCGCGGGGGACCCCGTTCTATGGTATGGGTTCTTCACTGGTCATCGACATCGGCTCCGTCCTGTTCGCGGGCCGTCCGATGTCCCTCGACGAACGGGTCGAGGTTCCGCCGTTCTCCGAGTTCACGTTCCCGCAGCCGGCGCACGTCCGCCTCGATCTGCGGCGCGTGGAGCGCGGGCTGGACATCAGCGGGGCCGTCGCACTGGACGTGGAGGGGCCGTGCGGCCGGTGTCTGGAGGACGTGCTCGTCCCGATGACGGTCGACGTCGAGGAACATTTCGATCCGCCGGGCGGAACGAGCGACCCCTTCGGCGAGAACAACGTACTGAGCGGCACGGACCTCGACGTGGCCGATCTGGTTAGACAACTGGTGACCAGCGCGCTGCCACTGACCCTGACGTGCGGCGAGGACTGTCGCGGACTCTGCGACACGTGTGGAAAGAGCAAGAACGCGGGCGGTGGGTGCACCTGCCCCGCGCTGACGGAAGGCGATCATGGCGAACCTCAAATGGAAGACCCCCCGGTCCAAGACGCGTAGCCGCCGGGCTGCGAACTGGAAGCTCAACCCCGTGACGACGGTCGAGTGCCCGCAGTGCCACCAGCCGAAGCGGCCGCATTTCGTGTGCGACTTCTGCGGGACGTACGACGGCCGGCAGGTCGTGGCGAAGGACGAGCACGCCGGTCACAGCCACGGTTAGCGGTTGAATCAGACCGGGGTCCGCATCGCGGGCGTCGGGCACGCGGTGCCCGCCAAGGTCCTTACGAACGCCGATCTCGAGCGCATGCTCGACACGTCGGACGAGTGGATCGTCACGCGCACCGGGATGAAGGAGCGGCACATCGCCGGCCCCGACGAGCCGACCAGCGACATCGCGGTCGCCGCGGCGCGCAACGCGCTCGCGAACGCGGGGCTGGCGGCAACCGATCTGGACTGCATCATCGTCGCCACGGTCACGCCGGACTACGCGTTCCCGGCGACCGCGTGCATCGTGGGCGCGAAGCTCGGCATCCAAGGCGTGCCGGGGTTCGACATGGAGATCGCGTGCAGCGGCTTCATCTACGGCCTCACCGTCGCGTCGAGCATGATCCGCACCGGCATATTCAAGCGCATTCTGCTGATCGGCGCCGAGGAACTCTCGCGGCTCGTCGACTACGAGGACCGCAACACCGCCGTGCTGTTTGGTGACGGCGCCGGCGCCGTCGTGCTGGAAGCGAGCGCGAGCGACTCGTACCTCGGTTCAGAGCTGGGCGCCGACGGAACGAACCCGACGGATCTCTACCTCCCCGTCGGCGGCACCGGCGCGGCGCGCGTCACGCCCGAAGACCTTGCGAACAAGCGCGACCGCATCACGATGAACGGGCGCGAAGTATTCAAGTTCGCGGTCACCAAGATGATTCAGGCGACGACGCACGCGCTCGAAAGCGCCGGCCTCACGCCGGCCGACATCGCGTGGGTGATCCCGCACCAGGCCAACAAGCGCATCATCGAAGCGGCTTCGAAGCGGCTCGACATCCCCACCGAGCGCGTCGTCATCAACATCGACCGTTACGGCAACACCAGCGCCGCGTCGATCCCGATCGCGCTCTCCGAGACCGCCGCAGCGGGAAAGCTCAAGGACGGCGACGTGCTGCTCTTCGTCGGCTTCGGCGGTGGGTTGAGCTGGGGCGCCGTCGCATGGCGCTGGAACGGCAACGGCGCGAGGCCCTGATGCGCGTCGGCGTGGTTTTTCCGGGACAGGGTTCGCAGGTCGTCGGCATGGGCGTCGACGCCGCGCGCGCGTATCCCGCCGCTGCCGCGTGCTTCACCCGCGCAAAGACGATCCTGGGCTACGATTTGCTCGCGCTGTGCGAGAAGGGTCCCGAGGAGCAGCTGCGCGAGACGCGCTATGCGCAGCCGGCGATCTTCGTCACCAACGTGGCGCTCGCGAAGGCCGCCGCCGATGCGCTGCAGCCCGTCGTGAGCGCGGGACATTCGTTCGGCGAGTACTGCTCGCTCACGCTCGCGGACGCGCTGACGTTCGAGTCGGCGCTCACGCTGGTGAACCAGCGCGGCTTGGCGATGCAGCGCGCGACCACGCACGCGCAGGGCGCGATGGCGGCGGTGCTCGGACTCGATCCCGATGCGCTGCGCGCCGCGGTGGCGCACGCCGTCGAACGCGGCGCGGGCCGCGTGCAGCTCGCGAACTTCAACGCGCCGGGGCAGATCGTGATCAGCGGCGACGCCGAAGCGGTGCGTGTCGCGGGTGACCTCGCGACCGAAGCCGGCGCGAAGCGCGTCGTGCCGCTCAACGTGAGCGGCGCGTGGCACAGCGTGCTCATGAACCCTGCACGTGAAGGGTTCGCGCGCCACGTCGCGGACGCGACGGTTCTGCCGCCGCGCTTCACCGTGATCTCCAACGTCGACGCGCGGCCGTACGCGGACGTCGAGCAGATCAAGACCAATCTCATCCGCTCCGTCACCGACGAGGTGCGCTGGCACGATGCCGCGGTCGCGATGGCGGCGATGGAGCTCGACCTCATCGTGGAGTTCGGCGCGTCGGCGGTGCTCGCACCGATGTTCAAGCGCATCCCCGGCGCGCCCAAGGCGATCACCGTCTCGGACGCCGCCGGCGTCGAGAAACTGCGCGCACAGCTCGCGGCGACGCCCGTCGCATGAACGGCAAGATCGCGGTCGTCACCGGCGCAAGCCGCGGCATCGGCCGCGCGATCGCCGTCGACCTCGCGCGCGCCGGCGCCGACGTGGCGTTGCTGGGCCGCGACGAAGCTGCCCTCGAAGAAACCGCGGCGGCGTGCGTCGCTGCCCGCGAGGGTGCGCGCGCGAAGACCCACGTCGTTGACGTCACCGACGAGGCAGCCGTCAACGGCGCCGTCGCCGAGATCCTCGCCGCCACCGGGCGCATCGACATCGCGGTCGCCAACGCCGGGCAGGCAAAGGACGGCTTGATCCTGCGCTTCAAGGCCGACGATCTCGACCGCCTCATCGACGTGAACCTCAAGTCCGCGTTCTACCTGAGCGCGGCCGTCGCCAAGCCGATGATGAAGCAGCGCGGTGGCGCGATCGTCTTCGTGTCGTCGATCGTGGGGCTGGCCGGGAACGCCGGGCAGAGCGCCTACGCGGCCACCAAGGCGGGCCTGCTTGGTCTTGCCAAGTCGCTCGCGAAAGAGCTCGGGTCGCGCAACATCCGCGTCAACGCGGTCGCTCCCGGTCTGATCGAGACCGCGATGACCTCTGAGATGCCCGCTGCGGCGCGCGAATACTATCTCAAGACCATCGCGCTCGGACGCGCCGGCGCGCCCGAAGACGTCGCCCCCGTCGTCACCTTCCTCGCCTCCGACGCCGCCCGTTACGTCACCGGCCAAACGCTGGTGGTCGACGGCGGCTTCCTGTTCTAATGGCGCTCCGCCCCAGGCTTGGGTGCGAAGCGCCCTGCGCAAAGCGCACACGGTCCGAAGGACCTGCGGATTCGGCCGCGGGCCGAATCCTTGCCCCCCACTTCGTGGGGCCCCCGGAAATCGCGCGCACTCGCGAGAACCACAGAGCGCGATTCCCCGAGGATGCGCGCAACACCATGCTCTCTACCGTCAGGAGAAACGGAAACCAAAATGCCCGCTGACACCTTCGAACGCGTCAAGAAGATCATCGTCGAGCAACTCGGCGTCGAGGCCAACGAAGTCACGCCCGAAGCATCGATCACCGACGACCTCGGCGCGGACTCGCTCGACCAGGTCGAGCTGGTCATGGCGTTCGAGACCGAGTTTGCCATCGACATCCCGGATGAAGAGGCCGAGAAGATCAAGACCGTCGGCGACGCCGTCGCGAAGATCGAAGCCGTGAACACGGCCAAGGACGCGCCGTAAGGAACCGATGCTCGAAGCTCTGGGCGAGCGCTTAGGCGCGATCTTCGACAAGCTTGCCAATCGCGGCCGACTCTCCGAGTCGGACGTCGCTGCGGTATTGCGCGAAGTTCGCATCGCGCTGCTCGAAGCCGACGTCGCGCTGCCGGTCGCCAAAGAGTTCGTCAACGCGATCAAGGACAAGGCCGTCGGGTCCGACGTCCTCACCTCGCTGACGCCCGCGCAGACCGTCATCAAGCTCGTGTACGACGAGCTCGTCGAGCTGATGGGCGGCGCGGCCGCGCGGCTCACGTATGCCGATGCGCCGCCGACCGTGTACCTGATGGTGGGCCTGCAAGGCTCCGGCAAGACCACCCACGCGGGCAAGCTCGCGCTGCGTCTGAAAGAACAGGGCCGGCGCACGCTGCTCGTCGCGGCCGACGTGTACCGCCCCGCCGCGATCGAACAGCTCAAGACGCTTGGCAAGCAGATCGATCTGCCCGTGTACGATCAGGGCCAGGGCGATCCGGTGAAGATCGCGCGCGACGGCGTCGCCGAAGCGCGCCGCCTCGGCATCCCCACGGTCATCATCGACACCGCGGGCCGCTTGCAGATCGACGAGCGGCTCATGGACGAGCTCGACAAGATCAAAGCGGCCGTGAAGCCGACCGAGATATTGTTCGTCGCCGACGCGATGACGGGCCAAGAAGCGGTCAACGTTGCCAAGACGTTCAACGACCGGCTCGGCGTCACGGGCGTGATCCTCACGAAGATGGACGGCGACGCCCGCGGCGGCGCCGCGTTGTCGATCCACCGCATGACCGGCGCGCCGATCAAGTTCGTGGGCGTCGGCGAGAAGATCAGCGCGCTCGAGCAGTTCTATCCCGACCGGCTCGCGTCGCGCATCCTCGGTATGGGCGACGTGCTCACGCTCATCGAGAAGACGCAGTCCGTCTACTCCGAGCAGCAGGCCGAAGAACTCGCCGCGAAGATGCGCAAGTCGCAGTTCACGCTGGACGACTTCCTCGCACAACTGCGGCAAGTGCGCAAGATGGGCTCGATGACGGACATCATGAAGATGATCCCCGGGCTGTCGAAGGCGCTGCCCAAGGACATCACCGTCGACGAGAAAGACGTCTCGAAGATCGAGGCGATCATCTGCTCGATGACGCGCCGCGAGCGCGAGCGCCCCGAGATCCTCAACGGCTCGCGGCGCAAGCGAATTGCGATGGGCTCCGGCTCGCAAGTCTCCGACGTGAACAAGCTGGTCAAACAGTTCGATCAGGCGCGCCAGATGATGAAGCAGCTCGGCGGCATGAAAAAGGGCCGGTTCCCGAAGCTCCCCGTGGGCCTGGGACGATGATTGTTACTCCAACCGCCCGCACCGCACGGTGCGGGATTTCCTAGAAAGTCAGTATGGTTAAGATCAGATTGCGGCGCATGGGCGCCAAGAAACAGCCGACGTACCGTTTCGTGGTGGCCGATTCGAAGTCGCCGCGCGACGGGCGGTTCATCGAGATCCTCGGGCACTACAACCCGCGCACGGAGCCCAAGACGCTCGTCGTGGACCAGGAGAAGGTGAAGCAGTGGCTCGAGAAAGGCGCGCAGCCTTCCGATCCCGTGCGGCGTTTGTTCGCTGAGCTCGGGCTCGTCGAGCGGGGCTTCATCTCGGAGACCAAGCGCGCGCCCAAGGCGAAGAAGAGCTAGCGCCGTGCGCGCACCAGACGGGCGCGAATCATGAGCGCGTTCGACGACGAGTTCGGCCTTTTCGGCGACGACGACAAGCCGGCGGACGAAGAGCGCACGTCCACGCTGGGCGCGCGCCGCATCGCGTCGGACGAAGCGGCGCACGATGACATCGAGCCGGAAGACGAACGGCCGCGGCGCGGCCCGCGCACCGACCGGCGCGATCGCACGTCCGGCGGCACCGGCGGCGGCGCCGAGGGCGGCCGGCCGCGGCGTGAGTACGGCGGCGACCGCGGCGCGCGCAAGACCGACGACCCTGCCGTCGCGCAGCAGCGCGCGTTGGATTTGCTCGGGTTTTTGGCGAAAAAGCTCGTGTCTCGGCCGGAGAACGTGCTCGTCGAAGAAGTGCAGACCGACAAGGGGCCCGTGGTCGAGCTGGTCGTGGAGCACGAAGATCTCGGCAAAGTGATCGGGCGCAGCGGACGCGTTGCGCAGGCGTTGCGCACGCTGGTGCGCGCGAGCGCCGAGGGTCGCATCAGCATCGACATCATCTCGTTCGAGGACGAAGTGCTCGAAGGTGAAGCCGAGCACGCGCCTGCGGGCTCAGCTGCGGCTGACGCGGATGTCGCAAGCGGCGAAGATCCCGGCGACGAGCAAGAATGACGCGAACGCCGGCCGGGTGGCCGGCGTTTTCGGGCTGCGCGGCGAGCTGAAGGTCGCGCCGAGCCGCATCGGCGACGACGCGCTCGATGCCGGTGTCCAGGTGCGCGCGACGTTGGCGGACGGCACCGTGCGCGCATTGCGCGTGCGCGCACTGCGCCGGCATCAGGGCCGGCCGCTCGTATCGTTCGAAGGGGTCGATGACGCGACTTCCGCCGGAGCGCTGGTCGGCGCGATGCTGGCGATCGATCGCGACGACGTCGCGCTGGATGAGGACGAGTATTTCGACGACGACCTCGTCGGGTGCGTGCTCGTCGATGCCGCCGGGACGGCGCTGGGCGAGGTCGTCGCCGTCGAGCACTATCCCGCGCAGGACGTCGTGATCGTCAAGTTGCCGCGCGCAGGCGCGCCGCGCGCGATGGTGCCGCTGGTCCGCGCGTTCGTGAAGTACGTCGATGTGCGCGCGCGGCGGATCACCGTGGAGCTGCCGCCCGGGCTGCTGGATTCCGCGGAGGCCGACGAAGCTTAGCGGCGGCGGCGTTTCGGCGGGTTGAGATAGGCGCCGATCGCGCCGTCGACCGCGCGTTCCGTCGCGACTTGCAAGCCTTGCTGGCCCGTCCCCTCGCCGCCGTGGATTTGGCGCCAGAGCGTTTTGCCGGCGCAGTCGCTGGCGGTGAGCTCGAACTTTGCGGCGCCCCCGCCCGCTGCGGCCTCGGGGGTCACGGTGAGCGCGCCGGAGAGGACGGCGTGGACCGGGTGGCCCGTGCATGCGGCCGTGGCCGATGCGGCGCGTTCGCCGTGCGATTGTTCGATCAGGCGCGTCTCCGCCAGCCCGCGCAGCGCGGCGTCCGCGGTGCCGGTGACCGGCACGACGGCGTACGTCTGCGCCGCCGCGGCGGCGGTAACGGCGGCCGGCGGCGGGATCGGGCGGGGCGCCTGAGCGGGCGTCGGTGTCGTGCGCGCGGGCGGTGCCGGCGGTGCGGTGGCGCGCGCGGGCGTCGCCGGCGGGGTCGTGACGTTCACGAGCGCCGCCGCCGGGGCGGTCGCGTTCACCAGCGGTCGCGGGGTCGGGGTGGGCTTGGGCGTCGCGGCGTTCTTTTTCTTGCGGCTGAAGAGCTTGCCGAGGTTCGCTTCGGGGCCGTTGCTGGAGGCGGGCGTGGGCGAGGCGGCCGGCGGCGCCGTCCCGATCGCGGCCAGGCCGCGGTTCGCGTGGCGCGAGATGAAATTCGCAAGGTCGTCGCCCTGGCCCGCGGCGTCGTTGTAGGTGTTGAGCTGCGTGCTCTGGCTATAAACGACGATCCCGGTGGCCGCGCTGACGACTTGCTCGACGATCGACACGCCGTTACCCAGTGGCGATATGAAGCCCGCGACGTAGTAGTCGGACTGGTTGCGGCGCGTAACGGTGAGATAGTCCTTGCGCTCGGTGCCCGGCGGCGGCGGGGTGACGGTCACGAGGCCGGTGTTGGCCATCGACGTCGCGATGATCGTCGCGAGCCGGGAACTCGCTTCGCGGTCGACGGAGCTGCCCGTGGCGCTGAACGGGAATACGATCACGTTCGGCTTGCTGTAGAACGAGGGCGGCGGCGTCGCGGCGACGAGCGGTAGGCCCAGGAACGTAACGAGCAGGACGACGAGCAGACGGCGCACGAGGCGGCGTTCGGCCGCCGCCGGGGCGATCCCTTACGAGGCGAGCGGGAGCTGGGCGCTCTCGCAGTCCTTCTGCCACGCGGCGCTGACGTGCGCGCCGAACAGGAACACGACGCCGATCAGGTCGAGCCACAGCAGCAGCACGAACAGCGCCGACAGCGCGCCGTAGATCTGAAACGCGTTCGCAGCGTAGGTGGTGTAGGCGGCGAACGCGATCTGCGCGATCGAGTAGCCGATCGCGAACGTGAGCGCGCCCGGGATCACGCAGTGCCAGTCGGTACGCCGGTTCGGCAGATACGCGTACATGAACGACGACACCACGAACACGAGCGCCGCGGACCCGGCGTACGACGCGATTTGCGGCGCCCAGCGCAGGTATTCGAGGTGGGCGAACTGCACGATCAAGGTGATGACGACGGGCAGCACGGTCGCAACGATGAACACGATCCCCGCGGCGGGCACGAGCACGAGTGCGATCAGGATGTCCCAGATGATGTGCCGGTAGTGCGTGATCCCCAGCGACCGGTTCAGCGCGTACGTCAGCGCTTGGAACAGGTTTTTCCCCGACCAGATCAGGCCGATGAGGCCGATCACGCCGCTGAAGCCGCGATAGCGCACGGCGGCGGCCAGGTTGTTGGAAAGCAGCTCGCCCAGCGCCGGAACGTAGATGCCGATCGCCGCGTTCGCGCGCGCCATGCCTTCGTCGGTGCCGAAGATGAACGCCAGCATGGCCACTGCCACCAGCGACAGCGGGACCAGGGCAAACAGCGCGGTGAACGCGATCGCCTGCGCCATGAACGCGGAGCCTTCGGCGGAGAAGCGCAACCCCGCCGCACGGAAGACCCGAATCAGCCTTGACACCTGGTGCTCACCTCCTCCCCGCGCTCGCGTCGCTCGTGATCGTGGTGCTGAACGGCTCGTTCGTTCCCAGCGATCCTCCGGCGTCGCTGAGAGATGGCCGCGTCGTGGGCCCGCTCATGCTCGTCGCGCGCTTCGCGGACCGCATCGACGTGGCGCCGGACGGCAGCGTCACCGTGCGGCGCGGCGAGCGCGCGTGCATTGCGCAACCGCTGCCCGGCAGCGACCCGGCGCTGGTGGTCCTGGCGCCGCTCGTGCGCTGCCTGGGCGGCCACGTCGCGTGGGACGGTCGGGGGAAGTCGCTGCTGCTCGCCTTCGGAGGACCCGTCGAGCTGCGCACGCTACCGCCGTACGACCCGAACGCGCCCCGCGTCGCGCCGACCACGATCTTCACGCCCGAGCCGGCGCCGCCGACGCCGCGTGTCATCGCGACCGGCGCGCCGCGCCCGCGCCGCACCGCGATCCCCGCGACGCCGTCGTGGCCGCTGGTGTCATCTGCCCCCGCGCCTACAGCCCAGCGTCGGTAATCGCTTTGACCCAGCGCTGCGTGTTGGGGTCGTCCCACCAGTTCGCGATCCGCGCTTCGAGCACCGGGATGCCGCGTAGGCCGCTCACGTGGCGCTCCACCACCGCGGGGTCCGGGTCGCCCGAATGCAGCTCGTTGTGCAGCGCGTCGACCGACGCGCCGGCTTGCGCGTCGGTGCCGGCCGCCGCCCGAAGCTCGTCGTAGGGCGGGTGCGGGACCCCGGGCTGACCGCTCTCGTTCATGCCTGGGGGTTCCGCGCGGCGCCGCGCGGCCCCGCCCGCGCTTTGGGGCGGCTTGTCGTCTAACGGACGCCGCTCAGCAGCGCGTCGAGCGCCGCGGACTGCGTTCGAAACACGGCGCGCTGCGTCTGCGTGGGTGCGCCGTCGCCGTACTCCACCGAACCCAGGGTTTGCGCGAGCTGGGCGTTCACGCGCGCGAGCTTGGCCGCGAGGCCGGGGTTGCTCGCGCGCACGCGTTCGGATGCGGCGTAGGCGTCGTTCACGCGCGCCGCGATCTGGCGCGCGAACGCGTACTGCGCGCGCAACGTGTCCGGCGAGACGTTCACGCGCGGATCCTGCTGCACGAGCAGGCTCACGGTTTGCTTCACGCCGTCGGCGTCGAGCGTGACGTGGTAGGTTCCCGGCGGCACGGTCGGGCCTACCGGTTCGAGCGGCGTGTCGTGCGGGATCGCCGCGATGGTCGCATACGGTGAGAACGTGCGCGGTGCCGGGTCTTGCAAATTCCACACGAAGCGGTGCACGCCCGCGCTCGCGTCGAGCTGCTCCGGCGGCGCGATCCACCACGCCGGTACGTCGAGCGCGTTCAGGTCGGGTTGCGGCGGTGCGGCGTCGCTCGCGAAGCGGCGCACCACGCGCAGGCTGCCGTCGGTGACGGTGAGCGTGACGCGCGACGCACCGCGCGGCAGCACGTAGTCGAGCACCGCGCCGTGCGGCGGGTTGGCGAAGAACGGCTCGTCGGGCGGCACCGGCGTGTCGGTGTTCGTGTCGCGCGGGACGCGCCACGCACGGGCGGGCGCGAACAGCGCGGGGCCTGACGATGCGAGCGCGTCGGCTTGCCGCAGGGGCGCGATGTCGTCGAGGATCCAGAAGCCGCGGCCGTGCGTGCCGATCACGAGGTCGTCGCCGTGCACCACGAGATCGCGCACCGACGTGGCGGGCAAGTTCAAGCGCAGCGACGACCACGCGTTGCCGTCGTCGAACGACACCCACACGCCGCGCTCGGTGCCCGCGTAGAGCAAACCGCGGCGCTGCGGGTCCGCGCGCACGACGTTGGTCGGTGCCGCCTCGATGCCGCGGTCGATCTCGGTCCAGGTCTTGCCGCTGTCGTGCGTGCGGAAAAGCTGCGGGCGCTGCTCGTCGAGGCGGAAGCGGTTCACCGCGACGTACGCGCTTGCCGCGTCGAACGGCGACGCGTCGATGATGGAGATCTTCGCCCATGCGCCCACGCCTGGCGGCGTGACGTCACGCCAGTGCTTGCCGCCGTCGGCGGTCCGCCACACCAGCCCGTCGTCGGTGCCGGCCCAGATCACGTTGACGTCGCGCGGCGAGAGCCCGAGCGCGTACACGACGCCGCGATGCGGCCGCTTGGCGTACGCCGTGTCGGCAAACACGCCCGCGTTCGGCGGCGTCGCTGGTTCGGGGCGCGTCAGATCGGGGCTGATGACATCCCAGCGCGCGCCGTAGTCTGCCGACTTGAAGACGACGTTGCCCGCGAGGAACAGCGCGTGGGGATCGGCGTGCGAGAACGCGAGCGGCGCGGTGCGGCGAAAGCGGTACAGCGGGTTGTTGCGCCATGAGACCACCGGCCCGACGTCGCGCGCCTGGCCGGTGCGCTCGTCCCAGCGCGAGACCTTGCCGCCGAAGATGATCCCGGGATGGAGCGGATCGGGCGCAGCGTACCCGTACTCTTCGACGCCGGCCGGGTGCCAGTCGCGAAACGTGATCGCGCCGTCGTTGCCGCGCGACAGCACGCCCGCGCTGCCGCTCTCCTGCTGCGCGCCGTACACGCGGTACGGGAAGCGGTCGTCGGTGATGACGTGGTAGAACTGGCCCGTCGGCTGGTTGTACCACGAGCTCCACGTCTCGCCGCCGTTGACGCTGATCACGGCGCCTTGATCGCTGCCGAGCAGGATCGTGCGCGGGTCGTCCGGTGCGATCCACACGCTTTGGTAGTCGTCGCCGCCCGGGGCACCGCGCAGCGGCACGAACGTCTTGCCCGCGTCGGCCGAGCGGTACGTCGTCGTATTCGTTTCGTACACGACGTCGGCGTTGCGCGGATCGACGGCGAGCGTCACGAGATCGTCGCCGCGCTCCGTGATGCGATCGGCGCCGTTCACGAACACCCACGTTGCGCCCGCGTCGTCGGAGCGGTAGACGCCTGTTTTCTCCGGCGCGGTCGCGAACGCATACACGCGCTTTGGGTTGCTCGGGGCGACCGCGACGGACATGCGGCTCAAGCCCTGCGCGACGGTCGGCCAGCCGCCGTCGAGCCGCTTCCACGTCGTGCCGGCGTCGGTGGATTTGAACAACCCGCTCGTACCTTTGCCGCCGAACGAGCCGCCGTCCGTGGTTTCCCACGGCGGTTGGCGCGCGGCCCATAGCGTGGCGTACAGCGTGCGCGAATCGGACGGATCGAATGCAAGATCGAACGCGCCGCTGTTCTCGTCGATGTAGAGCACGCGCTCGAACGTCGCACCGCCGTCGGTCGAGCGATACACGCCGCGCTCTTGATTCGGTCCGTACGGATGACCGAGCACGGCGACGAACAGCCGGTTCGCGTCGTGCGGATCGACGACGATCTTCGGAATCTGCTGCCCGTCGCGGAGCCCGAGATGCGTCCAGTGCGCGCCCGCGTCGGTCGACTTGTAGATGCCGTCGCCGACGGCGAGATCGGGCCGCTGGCGGCCTTCACCGCTGCCCGCATACACCGTGTCCGGCACGGACGGCGCGACCGCGAGCGCGCCGATCGACGCGGTCGGCTGATCGTCGAAGACCGGCGTCCAGACGCGTCCGCTGTCGGTGGTCTTGAAGATGCCGCCGTTGACGGCGGCGATGTAGAACTCGTGCCGTCGGCCGGGGACGCCCGTCACCGCGATGGTGCGCCCGCCGCGCGGAGGCCCGATCGCGCGCCAGTGCAGCACGCCGCTCAGCGCCGCCGCCGAATCGGCCGCAACCGCGGGTGCGGCCGTCACGGCGGGGCTGACGAACGCCGGGAGCGTCAGCACGAAAGCGGCGAAGCAGCGGTGCAGGTTGGCCATCGAGTGGCCGGATGCGCGATTGCGCCGGAGTTGCCTGCCCGGCGCTAGGACGAGGGCGGAACCTGCTTCAGAAGCTCGGCGAGCGCTTTCGACTGCGACTCGAAGACGGCACGCTGCCCGGCCGTCGGCTTGCCGTCGCCGCGCTCCACCGAGACGAGCAGGTTCCAGAGGTTGCCGTTCGCGTTCTCGAGCGCGTCTTGGAGCTTCGAGCCGTCCGGGAGCTTCACGTCGCCGGCTTTTGCGGACGCGTCGTACGCGAGGTTCGATTGTTCCACGAGCTGCTTTGCCAGCGCGTATTGTTCGCGCAAGTCGGCTTGCGAAACGTCCACGCGCGGATCCTGCTTCACGAGAAGTTCGCGCGATCGCTCCACGCCGTCGACCACGAGCGTCACCGTGTACGTGCCGGGAGGTACCGTCGGGCCTTCAGGCCATAACGGCGTGGCGTGCGGGATCCCGCCGTAACTCGGAATGCGGCCGAACGCCCGCGGCGGCGGTCCTTGCAAGTTCCAGACGAAGCGGTGCGCCCCCGCGTTCGCATCTAGGCGTGCGGGCGGCGCGAGCCACAACGACGATTTGAAGTCGAGCAGGACCTGGTCAGTCGCCGCTTGATCGTCGTTGGGGTATTCGCGCACGACGTTCCCGTGGTCGTCGCGGATGGTGAGCGTCACGCTCGTCGCCGTGGCCGGCAGCACGTAGTCGAGCGCCGCGCCGTTCGGCGCGTTGACGAAGAACGGCTCCTCCGGCTGAAGCGGCATGTCGGTGTTCGTGTCGCGCTGAACGCGCCACGCGCGCGCGGGCGCCAGCAGTGTGACCTCCGTGGACGCAAGCAACTCCGCTTGCCGCAGCGGCGTGATGTCGTCGAGGATCCAGAACCCGCGGCCGTGCGTGGCGATCACCAGATCGTCGTCGTGTACCACGAGATCGCGCACCGACGTCGCCGGCAGATTCAGGCGCAGCGACGACCACGAATCGCCGTCGTCGAACGACACCCACACGCCGCGTTCGGTGCCCGCAAACAGCAGGCCGGGCCGCTGCGGATCGGCGCGCACCACGTTGGTCGGCGCGGCGTCGATGCCGTCATCGATCGCGGTCCACGTGGCGCCGCCATCGTGCGTGCGAAACAACTGCGGGCGCTGCTCGTCGAGGCGGAACCGGTTCACCGCGACGTATGCGCTCTTCGCGTCGAACGGCGACGCGTCGATGGCCGAGATCTTCGCCCACGCCCCGACGCCCGGCGGCGTGACGTCGTTCCAGTGCTTGCCGCGGTCGGCGGTGTGCCACAGCAGGCCGTCGTCGGTGCCGGCCCAGATCACGTTGGCGTCGCGCGGTGAGAGGCCGAGCGCGTACACCACGCCGTCGACCGGCACCGCGGACGGCGTGCTCGCGAACGCGCCCGTGTTCGGCGGCGCCTCGGTTTTCGGCCGCTTGAGGTTGGGGCTGATCGCCTTCCAGGTGACATGCTCGTCGTCGGTCGACTCGTACACGCTGTCGCCGCCGGCGTACAGCCGGTGCGGATCCGCCGGCGAGAACGCGAGCGGCGTCGTGCGGCGGCTCGGTATCTGGGCCGACTGCGTGCCGTTCGCGTTCGGGCCGACGTCGCGTATCTGGCCGCTGCGATCGTCGTAGCGTGAAACCCAGCCGTACGCAGCCCCGAAGACGATGCCGCGGTGCCGCGGGTCCGGGGCGACATAGCCCGTTTCGTACACGCCGACGGGGTGCCAGTCGCGCAGCGTGATCGCCCCGTTGTTGCCACGCGACAGCACGGCCGCACTGCCGCTCTCCTGCTGCGCGCCGTACACGCGGTATGGAAACGCGTCGTCGGTGATCACGTGGTAGAACTGCGCCGTCGGCTGGTTGTACCACGAGCTCCACGTGTTACCGCCGTTGACCGTGATCGCCGCACCTTGATCGACCCCGACCACGATCGTGCGCGGATCGTCGGGCGCGATCCAGATGTTCTGGTAGTCCTCGCCCCCCGGCCCGCCGCGCAGCACCGTGAAGTTCTTGCCGCCGTCGATCGATTTGTACAACGATACGCTCGTCTCGTAGACGACGTCGGGATCGCGCGGATCGACGCCGAGCGTCACCAGATCGGTACCGCGTTCCAGGATGGGAGCGGTGGTGTTGACGAGCGTCCACGTCGCGCCGGCGTCGTCCGAGCGGTACACGCCCGCGCCCCGGTTGCCGGCCGCGCTCACGGAGACGTACACGCGCTTGGGATCGCTCGGCGCGACCGCGACGGCCATGCGGTACAAGCCGTCGGCCGGCGTGCGCGGCCAGCCGCCGTCGATCCGGTTCCACGACGTGCCGCCGTCGGTCGACTTGAACAGCCCGCTGGTGCCTTTGCCGGTCAACCCGCTGTTGCCGGGAGCCTCCCACGCCGGTTGCCGCGCCGCGTAGAGGGTCGCGTACAGCGTGTGCGGTTCGGACGGCGACATCGACAGGTCGAACGCGCCGCTGTTCTCGTCGAAATAGAGCACGCGCTCGAACGTCGCGCCGCCGTTGGTGGAACGGTAGACGCCGCGCTCGGTGTTCGCTCCGTACGGATGCCCGAGCACGGCGGCGTACAGCCGGTCCGGGTCGTGCGGGTCGACGACGATCTTCGGAATCTGCTGTGCGTCGGGCAACCCCAGATGCGTCCACGTTTTGCCGGCGTCGGTGGTTTTGTAGATGCCGTTGCCGATCGCGAGGTCCGGGCGCAGGCGGCCTTCGCCGCTCCCCGCGTAGACCGTGTCCGGCGCGGACGGCGCGACGGCGAGCGCGCCGATCGACGCGGTGGGCTGGTCGTCGAAGATCGGTGTCCAGCTGCGGCCGGCGTCGGTGGTCTTGAAGATGCCGCCGTTGACGGCCGCCACGTAGAACTCGTTGGGCCGGCCTGGGACGCCCGTAACCGCAATGGTGCGGCCGCCGCGCGCCGGACCGATCGCGCGCCAGCGCAGCATGCCGGGCAGGGCCGCCGCGGCGGCTTCGGCGTCGATCGCTGTCCTCGGACTCGAGCTCATGGTTCGGCACCCCCCCTTGCGCGATACACCCTTCGCTTGCTCTGCGCCTTCACCCGGCGATGAGCGAAATTTCATGCTCGCATGAGGGGGCTGAGCAGGGGCCGTTGAATGCTCAGCGCGTACGCTTTCGAAACGCCCGGATCGCGGGCGGCTCGCCTTTTCTAAAGCCGGCGTCATCGAGCGGGTCCGACGCCGGGGCCCCATCGACTTGCATGCACGTTTCCGCGTCGCCGCATCCGCTCTCGGTGACCATGGGGTGTTTATGTCGAACGAACCATCGAAGGGGTCGTCGAGCTACAGTTCATCGTCGAGCTCGAGCTCCGGGTCCGGCTACGGGTCCAGTTCTAGCTCCGGCTCTGATTACGGCTCGAGTTCAAGCTCGAGCTCGGGATCGAGCGACAGCAGCCAGACGTTATCCCATCTGCCATGTCCCACGGTGCATCTGGTCACGTGCCCGCCGGAGCAGTGTAAGACCGACGATTACGGCAAGCAGCCATTGTCGGCCCCACCGAACTGCCCGTCGGTCAACATCACCTGCCCGCAGTGCGTGCCTTCCCATGTGGCGTACTCGTGCTTCCCGTGCCCGACGGTTCACAACCTGACGTGCCCGGCCACGCACTGCCCGCCATCGCACCCGAACGTCTCATGCCACCCGTGCCCGTCCACGCAGTGCGGCTACCAACCGCCGCATACGCTGCTCGGCTGCCCGCAGACGGTCGCATGCCCGCCGCACACGCTTCCGTTCTGCCCGACGGAGACCGTGCTGCCGACGCACCTGCCCGGATGTGGGGTCTACCCGACCGCGCCGCACCTGTGCTACATCTCGGGTCCGGCCACGATCTGCCCGAGCCGCGGCCCCGGCTGCGAACCCACCGGTTTCACGGGGATTTGCCCACCGAGCGGTCATCCCGCGTGCGGACAGGGATACGGTCCGCCGCACCAACAGGGCAGCGGTGGTCCGCAGTTCTACCGAGGTGGTCGAACCGGAACGTACAACCCCTACGGCGACGACTGACGCCGTTCGTCGCGAGGCCCCGCGGTCACGGCCGCGGGGCCTCGGTTTCTTTCGCGACGTCGCTCCGGAGCCGCCCCGTATGATCTTCCCGGGACACCGTTCGCAGTGCTGACGCGCCGCGACGCGGTTCATCATCTGCTGCGCCTCGGCGAGATCACCGTTGCCGACGTGCTCGACGGCAGCGTGACGGCGACCGAGTACGTCGGGCGCAACCATGTCGTGCAGGTCGACGTGAGCGGCGCGCGCGGATACGTCCTCAAGCAGCCCAACGTGCTCGGAACGCCCGACGCCGCGACGATGTGGACCGAAGCAGCGCTGTTCTGGATGGCGGCGAACGATCCGGCGTTCGCGGAGATCGCGCAGCGGATGCCGCGCTATTTCCATTACGACGAGACCAACTCTCTGCTCACCACCGAGCGCGTCATGCCGGCGGCGTCGCTCTATGCGGCGCTTTTGAACGGGCCGCAGCCGCGGCCCGAGACGCTGCACGAGCTTGGCCGCGCATTCGCCACGCTGCACGGTCCCGCGTCGGCGTGCCTGCAGGCGGAGCGCACGCGCAAGCTGTTCCGCACGGGTCCGGCGTGGGCGCTCAAGCTCGGAACGCCGGAGCAACTGTTCGTCGCGACCACCGACGCGGCCAAAACGGTGCTGTCGCGCCTGATGGAGTATCCCGATGCACCGGAAGCGCTCGCCCGCGCGCGAGAGGCGTGGCGCGACGTGCACCTGATCCACGGCGACGCCAAGTCGACCAACGTGCTCGTGCGTCCCGACGGCTCCGTGCGCATCATCGACTGGGAGCTGGCGGCCGTCGGCGACGGTTTGTGGGACGTGGCTGGAATGTTCCACTCGCTGCTCATCCCGACGCTGCACGTCGAGGATCTCGCCGCGGCGGAGCTGCGCGCGCGCCCGCTGCTCGACGCGCTGTGGGACGGCTACGTGAGCGGGCCCGTCGAGCTGCCCGTGGGCGACGATCCTCGCATCATCATCCTGCGCCTGGCGGGGACGCGGCTCGTGCAAACCTGTCTGGAAGGCGCGCTGTACCGCTCGACGCTCGACCCGATGTCGGAAGGCATGCTGCGTATGGGGCTCGAGCTCATGACGCGCCCGGAGCAGTCGCGCGAGCGCTGGGAGCGCGCCGCGTGAGCGCCGCCGTGTACGACGCGCAACTGCGCGCAATCGCCGATGCGGTCACGATCGTGGAACCCGGCGTGGCCGAGGTGGCGACGCCGGATGGCCGCGTGCTGCGGACGACCGTCGCGAACGAGCGCGGTCCGTTCCTGGGTCTGGCCGATGTGCTATACGGCGCGTTCTACAATGCGCCGCGCACGCCGGTTGCGACCTCGGACGCGGAGCCCGAGGGATTCGAAGCTGCGCTGCGCGCTGCGAACGCGATCCCGCAGCGGTTCTTCGAGGGGACGGAGATCCAGCGTGACATGGTGACGGCGCCCGCGGGGCATTACGTGCTGCTCGGTCGACCGGTGCGTGACGCGCTGACGGGCCGCCAAGTGCGCTTTTACTGGAACATCGCGCCGGCAGGCGGTGCGACGTTCGTGCGCGAGCTTTCGACGCGCTTCGAACGCGGTCACATCCCGTTTCAAGCGAAGCTGCCGGTGTTGCCCTCGGCGTTCGCGCGCGTCGACACCGGCGTGCTGTACCTCAGCGACGACGACGTGGAGGTCGCGCTCGATGCGATCGCCGCGACGTACGCCGCACTGGGCGATGCGATGCGGCCGGACGTGCCGCTGTTCACGCTCGAGCTCGCGCCGGGCCTCAGCTTCGCCGAAAGCCCGCCCACCGGCGACAGTTTCGGCATGCACCGCTGCGACCTGATCGCAGAAGGGCTCGCGCGCGCGCACGCGCACGGCGTCACCGAGCCTGCCGCCCGGCTCGCGGTCGTGAAGGACCGGTTGACGCGGTACGGCCTGGACGTGGAGCGGTTGGCCTTCAACCAGCACTCGCATTATCCGTACCGGCTCGACGCGTTCGGCAGCCGAATCGCGGCATGAGCGCGACGACGACCGAGATCACGCCGGAGCTCGCGCTCGACGTCGCACTGAAGATCGGCTACGGTATCGCGCGGCGCGCGCTCTGGCACGAAGATCGCTGCACGTGGTTCGACGCGATCCCCGTGGGGCCGGGCGCCGAGGCCAAGAGCGGCGCGCTCGGGAGCGACGTCTACGGTGGCACCACCGGCATCGCGCTGTTCCTCGCGCAGCTCGTCGCGCGCGCCGACGACGCGACGCTGCGGCGCACCGCGCGCGCCGCGCTGCGCCAAGCCTTCGCATCGGTGGAGCGGACGCCGTTCCCGCTGGGATTCTACGCGGGCACTGCAGGCACCGGAGTCGCCGCGATCTGGGCGGGTCGCGAGCTGGGCGACGACGAGTTCGTCGAGCGCGGCCGCGCGCTGCTCGCCGGCGCGCCACTGGCGCTGGAAGACCCCGACGCGACGGATCTCATCGGCGGGACGGCGGGGACGCTGCTGTCGCTCGTGCTCGCGCACGAGGCGCTCGGCGATGCCGCGCTGCTGGAGCGCGCGCACGACGCCGCGGGGATCGTGATCGGCTTGGCGCGGCACAACGACGACGGCTCGCTGTCGTGGAGCACGATGCGCGACCGGCTCGCGGACCTGACCGGATTCGGCCACGGCGCGGCCGGCATCGCACACGCGCTGCTTACGCTGCACGCGGTCGCGCCCGACCCAACGCTGGCCGACGCGGTGGAAGGCGCGCTCGCGTACGAGCGCTCCGTGTTCTCGCCCGAAGAGCAGAACTGGCCCGACTACCGCTGGTTCGGCAGCGGACCCAAAGTCGCGAACTATCCGGTGTCGTGGTGCCATGGCGCAGTCGGCATCGTGCGCTCGCGCATGTACGCGGAGTCACGCGGCTTCGGCGTGAGCGAGGAGGTCGACATCGGCTTGCGCACCGCCGCGCGCCATGCGGAACGCCAACTCGACGATACCGCGGGCGACAGGACGCTATGCCACGGTCTGTTCGGCTCGGTGGACGCGCTCGTCGACGGCGTGCGCGCACGCCGCGACGAGTACGAGCCGCTCATCGCGCGCTGCGTCGCCGAAACCGCGCAGCGGCATCATTTCGCCGACTGGCCGTGGCCGTCGGGGCTGTTCACGCACGAGCCGATCGACGGCCTGATGATGGGCAACGCCGGCATCGGTCACGTGTACCTGCGGCTGGCCGATCCGTCGCTGCCGTCTGTACTCGCGCCGGCACCCAATAGTTAACCGCCGGTATCACTTCGACGGCGGAAAATGTGCGGATTTCGCGTCCGCTTGAACGAACCTTACGATGCAATGGGAGCGGCACGGGCCCATCATTCGTGCAGATTAACTTCTCCACCGCTGCAAGCTTGCACAAAACTCGTCGCATCGATAATTATACCTGCTTGACCAGTGAGGCTGAGCAGATGTACGGTGTTTTGGAGTCCGCTAAACGATGCCGTAAGAGCTTCGACCTCCGCTGCGGCAACGAACGGGGTGAACTTGAGAAGTGCAGTCCCCTGGGTGGGGGAGGAGCCTCGTGGTGGATTCGAATCGCCGTGCAGCATCAGTCGCGCTGATGTGCTTCGCGCTCGTGGTACCCGCCGTGGCGGGTGCCGCTCCGATACAGCCTCTGATCCCCACGGCGCAACAGAGCATCGCGGGAGCTGCGCCGGCGCCCCCTATCTCAAGCCGTGCGCCGGATTTTGTGCACGCGCGACCGCGATTCACGATAAAGCCGCGCTCGATGCGACCGCCACTCAACGCGATGCGCTCCATCAGCTCTCGGACCAGCATCATCCAGCGACCTCGGATTCCAGTAGCGGAGCCAGTCCGCATCAAGCTCACCACCGCCGCTGAGCCCCATACCGTCCGCCCGATCGTCATGGCACGCGCACGCGCTGGAAGCGGCGAGCGAGTGCCAGCGCCACCGATGCTGCGGCCGCTCGAAATCGACGCCATACTTCAGGGTCGCATCCGCGTTCGGAGCGAAGAATCACTAGCTCCAGTTCTCGTCAGACCCGGAACTCGTGCCGTTCCGCCGGTCAGAGGGCTGGGTGCACCATTGGCCGGTTCGCGTTCTCCCCAAGCGCTCCCGGCGGGGATAAAAAGCGGTACCGGCATCAATCCGTGGTGGCATTATCAGGAAACGAGCATCCCGGGTGCAGGGCGCGCGATGGTCAACCTTGGGACCGGGAATGTTGTCGTTCAAGACGACGACATGTCCGTGCCGCACAAGGGTATCGCAATGGCATTCCGGCGCACGTATAACTCGCAAATGCCCTCATCGTATACGTCGACCATCGCCACTCGGCAGAGCCTATACGGCAACGGGTGGACAAACACGTTCGACGCGCATCTCGTCTATACGTCCGTCGCCCACTACAGCGTGTACGATGTTGACGGTGCTCGGTACGACTATGTCGCGAACGGATCGGTGTGGGTCCCACAAGACCCCGGTAATTACGCGACCCTGGTTTTCGATGGCCAGTGTGGATGGCTGTGGACGAAGAAGAGCGGCACGACATACTATTTCTGGCGATCCTCCCCAACTTCGACGACGTGTCCAAGCCTCTCGCCGATCGGCGGCTACGGCGGACGTTTGTATCAGATCATCGGCCGCAATCGTAATACGGTCCTCACCCTGACTTATGCTTGGGACCGCGGCGACGCTTCGGCAACTGGAACGATCAGTTCGATCAGCGTTCAAGCTGAATCCGGATTAGCGGCGGTCTTTTCGTTTGGCGATGTTGCCGGCCGTCGTCTACTGCAGTCAATGACTCTACCGGACGGCATCACGTTCGTGTCTTACGGCTACGACGGCCAAGGCAACCTAACCAATGTTTCACAGCCGCCGAATAACGCCTCCGGAATCCGGCCGCAGCAATCTTATGGGTACCAGGCATCAGGTAGTATCTACCTGATGCAATGGGCCGCCAGCCCCAGATTCAATGCCTGCGCTCCAACCTGCGGGTCCGACGGTGGGTACGTCGCGTTCTCATACGCAACCGCCGTCACGCCTCCAAGCTTAACCTCCATCGCATACTTCGCGAACGTCAATCCGATAATTCCCGACGGCGTGAGTGCTTCCCCATCTCAGCCCAGCTTGCCGACGAACCCATATCAATATTTGACGGAGTACTACACCACCGGCGTACCGACGCCGACTTTTCGCGACACTGACGGACACATGACGAACTGGGTCATGGATCAATTAGGGCGGCCAACCCAGATGCAACAGTGCACGGCGAGTACAAGTCAAGGCCAGCAGTGCACGGGAACGTGGCTGATCACGGCGGAAACCTGGGACGCCAACAGCAATCGCACGCAACAAACGGACGCCCGTGGTAACAAGGTCGACTACGCTTACGATGGCGCCGGAAACACGATCGCCATAGCTGGTCCTCAAACCACGACGTCACAAGGCGTCTTCCGCCCTACGAGTCTGTATTCGTACGATACCTTGAACAATCTTATCGCGTATTGCGATCCGGTGGCGACCCATCAAATGGGCGGCGATTGGAGTGCAACACCAGCTCAGCCGCCCGTCGGTCAAGGTCTGTGTCCGGTAACCTCTACGGCGGCAACACGTCTACAATGGAGTAGTGCGAACCCGTCAGCGCAGACGACGGTCCCCGCCGAACCGAACGGCGAACTCCTGAGCATCACTACGCCGGGTACCCCCGCCGCGCCGACTGGTTATCGGAAGACATTCTCCTACGCCCCGGCGGCGCAGGGCGGCATGGACTATGGGCTCGCGACGAGCGTTGTTGGTGACCCGATTACACAAGTCGCCGGCGGACAAGCGCAATCAGGATTCTCGCCGATGCAGACGTTCCAGTATGATGCGAATGGCAATACAGTATGCCATTCAAACGGATCCGGAACGTCACTGATGCAGTACACGAACCTCAATCAACTGGCAGTCGAAGCTGACGGCGACGATAGCTCCATCTCAGGGTGTGGAAAACCGGGTTCATCGTATCAGACAGCATCTTACCGCTATTTTTTTCCTAACGGAGTAGTGAAATACCAAGAAAACCCCCTTCAACACGCCGCGGATACCGCGTCGAATTCAATGGCGGCGGCAAACTCGTTCACCTACGATCTTGACGGAAACGTGACGACGGAAACGCATCATCATGGTTGTGGCGCAATTGCGAACTGTACGGCAGGTGTTACGACGAAGTGGTACGACGGCGCGGACCGACTTATCGAGGTCATGCAGCCGTACGACGCTACAGTCGATATTCATACATATAAATGGTTGACGAGATATCGCTACGACCTGTCGATGGGCGGCACTCAGAGCCTCGTGGTACCAGCATCCTCGATGAGCGGAGCTGCCGCAACCGCAGCATTTGGCGCGTATGGGAATCTTTATGATACGCAAAGCTACGTCGACCTTGGCTTTTCGTCCGATGACAGTGCGCCCCAGTGGGTCGATCATCTCGGAGCGGCGTATGACGCTATCGACCGGAAGACAGCGGCATTCGACGTGGCGCTCGGCGTGAGCCCGCTTCATCAGTTTGCCTACGATCAATCATCAACAACGTTAGGATTTCAATCGTCTGAATCAAAGCCTACAGGCGAAGGGATCACCGACGACTATGATCCCAATGGCAAGCTGGCGTCGCGATCATACTCATATCCGGGCGCAGCTCCGGCGGGGGCCGCGCCATCGCGTATGTACTCGTATGATGCAGGGGGTCGAGTTACCGGTATTACATCGTCTTTAGGAACTGAATCATATACATACGACGCGATGAACAATAAACTCACTGACACCGAGCCGGCAAGTCAAGGCGGCAGCACAATTTCCTACGCATATACCGGAAATGGCTGGCGCACGTCGTTAACCGTGAGTGGTGCCCTTAACGAGCAACTGTTTAAATATAGTTATCGTGCGGATGGCCTGCTGGTGCAGCAGCAGCTAAATGACAATGGGTGGAAGTCATTTACGTGGAGCGCGACGCCTGGTGGAAGATTTATTCAGCGTACTGACCCCGCGACCTTCACTGCGGTGAATGCAGACCCGACGGTCAAGCAGAATTTCGGGCTTGCTACGAGCTTTCAGCCGTTAACGTATTCGTACAGTGGCTACGGATACAAGTCAGGCATATCGTACAGCGATGGCCACGTCGTCAATAATATTTCCACGGACCTTGAGGAAAACCAATCGTCGGAGGTAGATAGCAAGACCTTTATGGCGTCGACCGGGCAATATGTGAGCACCCACGCCTCGATGGGCCTTCGCTTTTCGGCGCGAGACGAACTCGCTTTCGAGGGTCCATCGACTACGAACCTGGCGTGCTGTGATTCGCTGACCGAGCAGGCCAACGGTATCAGCGTACCTGGTGCTCCAAGCGGAGGTCCGTTTCATGGGTACCTCGCAGAATTTTCTTTGCCCAACTCGCCGTTACATCCGCTCGACGGGTTCGAAATGGCGAGCAGCGGCTCGAACTACCTAGGCCCGTTCAACAGCAACGTCGTTTACGATGCGTCTGGCCGCTTGGCGAGTTCAGACCTGCAGCAGTGCGTCCCGGATTACTCGCCGACCAACATCACCACGTGGAGCGAGGACATTAGACAAACGACGTATGACGCGGAAAACCATACGACGCATAGGGCAGTCGGAGAAACACAGGGCCAGACCAGCTCGTCCTACGACTGCACGTTTGTCGGCACGCAGGGTATGCAAATGCAAACTTACGACGTGACGTGGGGAACCAACAATCATCCGATTCGGAGCGACACGGCCGGGGGCGGCGGGACAAGGACCGAATACCTGCACTGGGACGGCGACACGTTGCTCTTCACGAGCGGCTCCCCCACCTCTGCTGTTCACGATATAAAACTTGGGGGCTTTGCGGAGATGACGACCGGGGACGGTAATATCGCTGTGTACGATCGCATTGCGTCCGGAGTTTTTATGGAGGTACACACAACCCTCTGGAGGCAGCCAAATATTCCTTATAACGACTCGTTTGGTGGCGGAACACTGTTAATGGGTTGCGCCGTAAACGGCTTCCAAGGCCCACCGGGTTGCGTCGCGATCACAGAACCGACACCGGAAAGTCTAGGCGGGTTAACCGGAGGCGAAGCGTTACAAGGGGTGCGCGGAGTGGACAGCTCGCTGGGACATTGGACGACCCCCGACGCATTCGCAGGTACAGTCGGCGACCCAGTCTCACAAATGCCGTTCATGTACGAGCGGGGTAATCCGTACCGGTATAGTGATCCGAGCGGATTCGACAATGACGAGCGACCGAGGTTGGGATGGACGAGGGACGGGGGAGAAGTAGTGTTCAACACACCAACCAGTCAACGCGTTATGAATCGAGACGGGCTCCCGTTCAACCAAGTTGCCGCTGCGAATGCCGGCGCTCACGGGAAGATTCATGGCGGTCTACTTGTGACCGCTGCCTCCGCAGTTGTTGCCGGTCAAATCGAAACTGGACCCTTGGGTACCATTGGCGTGGCCGTGGCCAGCCAATACCTTCAGGCCGCGGGCGAAAAAGCTGGTGAACAGGTGTATGGCACAATCGCGGGATACACCGGTAAGAACCCCGGCCCGGTTGACCCGGCAGTTGAGGCCGGGTATCACTGGCTTAATATAGCGGGTTATGGCAAGTCTGCGGGTGACTTTGCGAACGCGGCCGCGCGCAAACTCGCGGGTGTGGGAAAGCGAGTAATCCAAAAAGTTGCGAAGCACATCGGCGATATCCGTTACAGCCAATAGAAGAGCAATGTTACCATAAACGATATCATGAAGCACGACCTAAACAAAGGACGACCAGCATGGGAGTTTGCTGTACTCTTCGTGCTCGCTGCGCTTAGTGGAATTCTCGCGTACCTGTCGCGATATCACGTATTTGGATTGGATGAAGCTGGCGGCGCAATCTATCTCAAGTCTGTTGGAACCTGTATCTTATGCGTGATCTGGATCGCAATCAAACTCATTTGGAGGGCACCTGGATGAACTGTCCGGGCGGGGAGCTCGGTACGGGGGGGCTTATAAGTCTAAGACTTCCGAAAAAGGTTCAATGCACGAGGTCTCGGGCTAGGACGAGTTGGATGCCGGCGCGTTCCAGCTCGGGGAGCAGCGTGCGCACCGCGATGAGCGTGGTCGGGCGGGGGTGGCCGATCGCGATCGCGCTCCCGTTCGCCTTCGCGAGCTGAGCCGCGCGGCGGAGTTGCGCTTCGGTGGCGTCGACGTCGGCGACGTTGTCGAGGAAAACGTCCCGGCCGGCGGTTGGGATGCCGGCCGCCACGGCGTCGCGCTCGGCCACCGATGCGCTGCCGGTGCGCGAGTCGATGAAGAAGAGCTTGCGTTCTGCGATCACGGCGGTAACCGCGCGCATCACGCGGTCGTCCGCGGTTGCGCGGCTGCCTTCGTGGTTGTTGACGCCCGCGGCGAGCGGAACGGACGCGAGGTCGTCGCGCACCTGAGCCGCGATCGCGTCGTCGCTCATCGCGACGGTGATGCGGCCGGGGCCGGGATCGGCGCCCGAGACCGGCTCCATCGGCAAGTGGAGCATCACGCCTTTGCCGACCGCGTCGGCGTCGTGCGCGATCTGCGTGCCGTAGCGCACGTGCGGCAGCACCGAGAGCGTGAGCGCGGCCGGAAGTGCGATGAAACCGTGCTCGGTGCCGGGCCACTGGCCGCAGTCGTCGATGATGATCGCGAGGCGCGGCGCACCGGCGCGCGGTGTCGCCGCCGGCGCGGCGCTGGTCGTGTTCGCGGGCGTATTGGCTTCCGGAGCTTCGCTCGGCTCGGCGAGCGGCGGCGCCGATGCGATCGCGGAGGATGGCGACGCGGTGGCGACGGACGGCGTGAGCGTCTGGGGCGCTCCCTCGACCGCGACGTCATGCGAGCGATGCTGCCGCTGCGTGACGTGCATGCCGCGCGAGCTGGTATCGCCGCGGGCGATCAAGATGACGGCGACGGCAAGGACCGCCGACGCAAGCAGCAGCACGACGATCGGAGATATCGAACGGCGCGAACGGCGGCGTGCACGACGGCGCTTCATCGGATGCGGTCTTCGACGTGTCAGCGCACGATCTTCGTGTCCGTGTCGAGGACATGTGGGGTGATGAAGAAGACGACCTCGTCCTTGTTGTGCGTCGTCTGCCGGTTGCGAAAGAAGCCGCCCAGCACCGGCAGGTCGCCGAGGACCGGGAACTTCGTGACCGTTTCGGAGTCGACGTCTTGGAAGAGGCCGCCCAGCACGATCGTCTCGCCGTCGCGCACGCGCAGCGTCGCATCGACCTTGCGGTTCGCCACAATCGGGAAGTTGTTGTTGAAGCCGATGATTTGCGAATATTCCGGATGGAGGTCGGCGGTGATCGTGCCGTCGGCGCCGATCGTCGGGGTGACGCGAAGGCGTACGCCCACGTCGATGGTCTGCACGCTGGGGAAGCCCGTCTGCTGGTTGACCGTGACGACCGGGTATTGCTCGCCGACCAGCAGCGACGCTTCGCGGTTGTTGAGCGTCGCGATGCGCGGCTGCGCGAGGATCGATGCGCGGCCGCGCTGGATCAGCGCGTCGATCTGTGCGTTCACCACGAGCGAGCTCTTCGTCAAGGTGTAGGGGAACTGCGCGAGCGCGCCCGAGCCGTAGCCGGTGCCGCCGAACTGCACGCCGACGTTGGTGGTGTCATTGACCGGCTGCACGTCGGCCACGCGCACTTCGATCATGACTTGGCGCCCCGGCGCGTCGAGATCGTGCAGCAGCGTGCGGACCGTCGTCTGCAGCTCGCTGTTGCCGCTGACGACGACGACGTTCTGGCGGTCGTCGGCGAACAACGTGTTCTCGGGCACCGCCGCGCGCAGCGTCTTGACCGCTTCCGTGGCGCGCAGGTTGTGCAGTGAAATCGATGCCGTGGCGATCGTGCCGCCGGCGCCGAAGCCGGGCGCGTCGAGCGCCGCGACCAGCCGGCGTGCGCGCGCGACCGTCGACGGGCTACCCGTCACGACGAGCGCGCCGGTGCGCTTGTCGCCCACGACGACGGTGCCTTGCGCGAGCGCGTTCTGCAGCGCGGAGGCGAGATCGTCCGGGCGCGCGTGCGCGAGCGCGAACACGGCGGTTTGGGTGCCGCCGGGCGTCGCGTCGTCGGGGTAGCGGCGGTTCATCGAGGCGGCGTCGCCGACGATCACGACGCGCCCGTCGCGATGGGTCTGCAGACCGTACGCGGCAAGCAGCGTCGCCAGCGCTTCGTCGAACGTGACGCCCCTGAGGCGCAGCGTCACGCGCTGCGGTTTCACCGAGCCGTCGGCGACGACGTTCTGCCCCGAGCGCGCGCCGAGCAGGCGGATCACGTCGGCGAGGTCGACGTCGCGCGCATCGAGCGTGAATCGCTCCGTTTGCGCGACGGCGGGCGCGCTCATCATCAGCGCAGCGAGCAGCAATGTCGCAAGAGTCTTCACGTCAGCGGCCTCCGGGGTTGGGCGGTAGCGGTGTCGGAACGGGGACGGCGGGTGCGACGGCGGGCGCGGGCAGCTGCGGCGGTAGCACCGTGCCCGATGCGGGAGCGACCGCGAGCAGCGTTCCGCGCGACAAGCGGACGCCGCCCGCGCCGATCGCGGTGATCGCGTCGCCGTCGATGCGGTCGCCGACGGTGAGGACCCGCGTCGTTCCGCCTTCGTCGACGAGCGCGTACGGGTGTGGGCCGGTGATGACGGCAGTGACGACGGCCGAACTGCGCGCCACGGCGGCGCCGAACGGGAACGCAGTGTCGCCCGCACCCGCATTGGGCGGCAGCGCGCGAAGCGCCGCCGGTATCTGCGGCAGCGGAAGCGCCGGCATCGTAACCGGCGCTTGCTGCGGCGCAGCGCTCGAATGCAGTGCGGGCGCGTCGCCGCCGGCGAACGGATCGCGTTGCGGCACGATCTCGGTAAGGATGGTCGTAACCGGACGCACGGTGACCGGCGGCTGCAGCCCGGCGGAAACGCCGGCGTCACCGCGCGCGACCATCGGCGTCGTGACGAACGCGGCGCCGAACGACGCGAACGCTGCCGCGGCGAGCAGGGTTCGGCTAGCCGCGTGCAGCGCGAGCATCGGCCGGGCCGTCGGTGGTGGTCGTCGCGGGAGCGAGGCGTTGGAGGACGACGTGCAGTGCCGCGGTGAGCGTTGCATCGGGACCGTCGGCATGCTTGCGCGCGAGCGACGCGACGTCGACCGCCGCGAGCACCCGCGACGCCGACAGCGCCCGCATCGTCGCGAGCACGTCGCCATACCGCCCCTCGACCGTGACGTCGAGCGGGATGGCCTCGAGGAGATCGTGCCCTTCGCTCGGCGCGGCGGTGGGCGCGTTTTGCGGTCCCGCGGCGGCGATGGTGGGGATCGTCGCGTGATGCGCCGCGGCGATGCGCGCGGCGTCGCGCAGGAACCGCGCGACCAGCGCGCTGCGCCCCGCGTCGAGCTCGACCGTGCGCAGGCGTTTGCGCAGCTGCGTTCGGCGTGCTTCGGCGCGTCCGCTCGATGCGAGCGTACGTTCGCCGGCGTGCAGGCGCTCGAGGATGCGCGCATTCTCATCGAGCCGATCCGCGATGCGTGTTTCGCCGGCACGAAACACGAAGGCATACGCGGCAAGCACGACGACGACCGCGGCGAACCGCAGCAGCTTCGCGTCCGTCATCGCTTCGGTTCCAGTGCGAGCGCATACGTCACGCCCGCGCGAACCGGATCGTCGTGAACCGCCACGAGCCGAGCGGTGCCGTAGGCGGGCAGCGCCGCGAGCGACGCGATCGTCGTGCCGACGGCGGCAAGCCGCGCGCTGTGCCCTTCGAGTGCGAGCGTCCCGCGGTCCGCGCGCAGCGAGCTCAGCCAAGCGTCGCGCGGAAGCCGGTTGCCGAGCACCGCGATTTCGTTCGCGCGCACCGCGCCGGAGCGGCGGATCGTCGCGACGCGCGAGGCGAGCGCGTCCAGCCGGTCGGCGTCGCGTTCGACGGCACGCACGCGAGCGACGTCGAGCTGCATCGACGCAAGCCGCTCTGCGTACACGGCGCCGTCGCGCTCGGCGCCGTGCAACCGCGTCGACTGCACGCCCCAGAGCACGCCCGTGAGCGCGATGGAGCCGGCCAGCGCGGCGAGCGGCACGCGCAACTCCATGGCGAGCGACGGCAACGCGACGCCGATGTGGCGCTCGCTCCAGCTCGGGAGATAGTTGCTGCGCCTCATGCGGCGGCGTCCCAGAGCGCGAGTCCGAAGGCCAGGCCCCAGTCCGGCGACGCCGCGCGCACGACGTCGGACGGCAGCCCGCACGATGCGCCGCCGGCCAACGCGCCGAGGCGGACGGGGATCGCGACCGCGCGCTCCAGCGCCTCGGCGAACCCTGCCAGCCGCGCGCCGTTGCCGGCGAGCGCGATGGCACGCGGCTCCGTGCGCGCGCTCGCGCGGTGCTCGATGAGCGCGGTCGCGAGTTGCGCGACGAGCGCGTCGCGAACGCACTCGCCCGCGCCCGCGAGGCCGACGCTGCGTTTGCGCTGCTCGGCGGCCGCTTCGTCGATGCCGAGCGATGCGACCACGGCTTCGGTGAACGCGCTGCCGCCGGTGGCAAACATTCGCACGCTGGGCAGGGGATCGTTCGGGAGCACCAGCACGGTCGCCGTCTCGCCCACATCGACGATCGCGTCAGCATACGGGAACGCGCGCATCAGTGCGAACGCGGTGCCGTCGACCGCGACGGGCTGCAACCGCGCGCGCTTCGCGTCGAGCACGCGTGCATCGAGCGCGGACCGGCGCGCGATGCCGACGATGCAGCGGTCACCGCTTTCGCCGTGCACGCGCACCGTCGCATCGCTGAGCGGATACGGAACGAAACGCGACGCCTCGAACCGCGCCGCGCGCAAGCGTTCGGCGCGGCGCAGCTTGGGAAACGCAGCGATTCGCAGGAGGGCATCGGTGGGGCCGAGCGCGAGAACGCAGCGGCGCTCGCGGGTGGCGAGCTCCGCATGCGCCGCAGCGATCGCGGCGAAAGCATCGTCGCCCGTCGGACGGCTAGCGACCGCGACGAGACACGGCGTGGCGGTCGCGTCGAGTTCGGCGAGCGCGATGCGCGTTCGCGTGGCGCCGACGTCGACGCCAAGGGGGAGCGTGCGGCGCGATTTCATCCGAGCACCGTCGCGGGGAGAAGTGCGGCGAGCAGCGTCCCCGCGGCGAGAAACGGTCCGAAGCGAACCGCATCGCCGCGGCGCGCGCGCCGCGCGAGCAGCAGCCAGCCGGCATACGCGCCGCCGAGGACGAATGCCGTGCCGAGCGCGAGGAGCCCGGCGATCGGGCCGAAGCCGATGCCGATCGCGGTGCCGAGCTTGACGTCGCCGAGCCCGAGGCCGCGACCGCCGGTGAGCAGATGCAGCGCAAGGAGCGCGCCGCCGACGGCGTACGCGCCGCCGCACGCGAACGGCGCACCTCCGGGCGGGATCGTGCAGGCCAGGGCGGCGAGCGCCGTGGTCCGCGTGAGGGTGTCGGGGATCAAGCCGGTGCGCGCGTCGACGACGGCGGCGACGAGCGTGCCTGCGAGCGCGGCGAGTGCGGCCGGCGCGATCATCGGCCGAGCCTCGCAGTGAGCGCACGCGCGGGCGCATAGGCGGCGTCGAGCGCGAGCGCCGTGCGCAGATGCGCGCGCGATGCGACGCGATCGTGCGCATGCAGCGCCATGCGCGCAGCCAGGTGTGCGTAACGGGGGTCGCGCGCGGCTTGCGCTGCCGCGGCGAAGTCTCGCTCGGCAATGCGCCAGCGTCCGAGCCGCTCGGCGGCGAACGCGCGGTCGGCGAGCAGCGCCGGCGCATTGGGCGTTGCGGCAAGCGCAGTTCCGGCGATACCGTACGCGCGCGCGGCGTCGCCGGGCTGCCTCCGGACGAGCAAGAAGAAGGCGAGCCGGTCGGCGGCGACCGCGGAGGCCGCGTCGAGCCGCGTCGCGCGGGTGTAGGCGCGCACGGCCCCGTCGACGTCCCCGGCGCGCAGCACGTCGTCGCCGCGCGTGACGAGCGCCGAGGCGACGTTGCTGCGAAACAGCGCGGCGGCGCAGAGAAGGCTGAGCGCCGCGACGGCGACGCGCCGCAGCGGTGAGATGAGCGTCGCCGTCATCAGGCGAGCACTCCGTAGTACACGGCAAGTGCTAGCATCAGCGTGCCCGCGACGACGGCGGGCGCATGCGACGCGGCAACATGGCGCAGCGTGTGTGCGACCCGCGTGCCGAGCGCCCCCGCGAAGACGACCGGCAGCGCGTGACCGCACGCGAATGCCGCGAGTAGCGCAACGCCGGTTCCCACGTGGCCGCCGGCGGTGGTGAGCCCGGCGATCCCCGCGACGATCGGCGTGCAGCACGGCGACACGATGAGCGCGCTCGACGCACCCAGCAAGAACGTCCCGCCGGCGCTCGTGCGCGCGCCGTGCTCGGCGCCGCCGGTCGCATGCACGTGCGGTGCGCCGGCGCCGCGCACGAGCGTCGCAAAGCCGGCGACCGCGAGCACGATGGCGAGCGCGGCATAGACGAAGCGGGACGCCGACCACAGCACGCCGACCGCACCGGCGCCGAGACCCAGCACGACGTACGCGCCTGCGAGCCCTGCGACGAACGCGGCGATCGTGCGCCACGGCCGGTGCGACGCGTTCACGAGCGCAGCGAGCGCGACATACCGCGGCGCCGCGCACGGTCCGATGCTCGTCACGGCGCCGGCTGCGAACACGAGCGGATAGGCGAACGGCGACCGCGTCGCAACCGCATGCAGCCCGGCGTTCACGGCGTCGATCACGGCGCGACCTGCAGACCTTGGCCGGCGACGTACTCGATCTTCGTCGCGGTGCAGTTCGTGCCGCACACGCTGCCGCTCGTGCCGCCGGTCAGCGGAATCTTCGCCAGCGTCGAGCCGGTGTGCACGCCGGGGCACACGACCGTGTAGCCCGCCGGCCCGCCGCCGCCGGCTTGCGTCGTGGTGAGCGCGTACGTTGCGGCGGCGTTCTGCGCCGCGGGGTCTTTGGGCGTATTGTTCAGGTAGGCGACGCCGTTGACGGTGAGCAGCGCGGGCTGCACCGACGCGCCCGCCGCCGTCGGGTACACTTGATTGTCCGCGTAATAGAGTTCCAAAGCGGTGGCGATCGCGCGCAGGTTCGACTCGCATGCTGCAGTCTGCGCTTGCGAGCGCGCGTTCACGAAGTTCGGGATCAAAATCCCCGCCAGAATCGCGATGATCGCGACGACGATCATCAGTTCGATCAGCGTAAAGCCGCGCTCGCTTTCGCGCGGTGCTGTGTGGTGCACGGTCGTCCTCCGGTGGTGCTACGACGACGTCGGTGCCCATCGGAGAAGGTGCTATGCCGCCACGGCGCCCGGCCGCTTGGCGCTTGCGCGACCCGGCCGTAGCGTCGTAACAAGGAATGGCCATAGAACTCTACGAACCACTTGACAAGATGGCCTGGGCGTGGGATAACTAGTATCACTGGGGTGAACAAGCGGCGCGAGCCGTTTCCGGGTGTTACGATGAGATTGATTGCAGTCGTGCTCGACCGCGCGGCGCTTCCGAGATATCGAGACGGCTTCGTGGCGCCGGCATGCTGTTTGCCGCAGTGCTATCGCGCGCGTGCACGACGTTCGATTTCCACTATTCTTGGGGTGAGGGTGTATGAATAAAATCGCAACGATGGCGGCTGCGATAGCCGTCACGACGCTGTCGGCTTGCGGCGCGAATACGCGCAGTAGCGCCGAGCCGCCTCGAGCGACCAGCCACGTGGCCGGGATGCCGGCGAACTTCGCACATGGCGCTGAGATCGAAAGCGCGCCGACGTTGATGGTCAGCGAAGGAAACTCCCACATCGGGTTCCCGCCGGGTGCGACGCTCAAGCGTACGACGAACGGGATCGAAGTGACATACCGCGGGGTGACGCGCACGTTCTCGTCCTCCGCAAGGGTCACCACCGGTTCTTATCACCTGTACGAAAAGCCGCAGAAGTAGGGAGCCATGCAAGCGATCAATGCCGGTGGCCGCTTCGCGGTCGCCTCTCTTTCGATATGCCTCGTACTGCTCGCAACTGCGTCGCCGACCTACGCCATCAATCAGGTCACGATCGTCAATCCTGACGGCGGTGGTATGTGTGTCAGCTGCGGTCAGAACCAGACGAGCACGACGACCGGAACCGCGACGAGCGGCACCGCGGGTAACAATTCCGACGGATCCGGCTCCACCTACGACATGAACTACAATATCCCGAACGACGGCCAATACTATTCCGGCCAGTTGATGACGCAGGTGGTGCTTGCGAACGGGACGGTGTCCGTACAGACCTGGTCGTTCGACCAATGGGGAAACGGCGTTGCGGGCTACGCCACGGGTTGGAACAGCGCAACGATCCCGCTCGGCGGTTCCGCGTCCATCTCGATCAGTGCGAGCACGTCGAGCGGCACGACGTTCTCGGCCGGGTTCAGGGTGGATAACTTCGGAAGGTAAGGGGTTTGAACGGACGCGGGCGTCAGTGGATGTCCGGTTCGATGAGCGGCCCGCTCGGGCCGAGCACGTCGAAGTCGCAGCCCTCGTTCGCCTGGCCGACGTGTTGTGAGAAGATCGCGCCGTAGCCGCGCTCCGCGCGCGGCTGCGGCGGGGTCCACGCCGCCCGGCGGCGTGCGACGGAAAGCACCGCATTGCAACGCCGAGGCGACAATTTGATCGTGAAAGGTCGCGACGAGAACGGAACGCCATTCGTCAGCGGCTTTGCCGCGTCTGCCATTCAAGAGCTTTCACACCTAAATATGTCTAAGCATTTGTGGGAAAAAATTGAGATCGCTTCCGTGCCAACGCCACACTACCGGTTCGTCGGTTCCGGAAACTCGGGGGTTTCGCGCCGAATATCGGACCTCGTAAATACGACTTGTGACGCGTCGAGCCCGTCGTGCGACCTCTGTCCTGATTGCGGGTCTTCACCTGGCGCACCTGACCCCGCAATGCTTCCGCCAACTTTCGACGGCAATCTACTCTGTTGGCCAGAGCTGATCTCTGGAACATGTGATGATTTCGGCACCGGTAATCCCAGTAGCAAGGGCGCCGGCTATTATGCATTCCCAGGGAATATTAGTTGTGTCGTCACTTTTTATACGAACGGCTTAGAGTGCGACTACAACGGGAACCACACCACGGCCCCCGTTTGCTCTGGGTCATTTGAGTCGATAGGAATCTCGGTCGGCTCGATATCAAATTCAGTCGATAATGTTTGTAAGTCCCATTCTCGCCATAGAAGACCCGGCGTCAAATTCGAACCCTCCGTTACGCAATTCATCGGCAACTAAGACAACTATAGAGCTGAACGCTGGGAAATTATGGCCATGGCGGCGCACGATGTCGCGTACACCAAGCGCGGAAGCTTCGTATATGTGCCGGTATCACGTCGCCAAGGAAGCTCAACCTTTCGCGGGCAGGCCGTCCTTATGACGCGGTCCCGACCGCGCGACCATGTCGGTATTCCTTCGACCGCCGTCAGTGAATTTCCGGTTCGATGAGCGGCGCGCCCGGGCCGAGCACGTCGAAGTCGCAGCCCTCGTTCGCCTGGCCGACGTGTTGTGAGAAGATCGCGCCGTAGCCGCGCTCCGCGCGCGGCTGCGGCGGGGTCCACGCCGCGCGACGGCGTGCGAGTTCCTCGTCCGAGATATCCAGGTGCAGCCGGCGGGCGGCGACGTCGAGCTCGATGACGTCGCCCGTCTGCACGAAGGCGAACGGGCCGCCGACGAACGCTTCCGGCGCCACGTGCAGGATGCACGCGCCGTACGACGTGCCGCTCATCCGCGCGTCGGAGATGCGCACCATGTCGCGCACGCCCGCTTTCACCAGCTTGAGCGGGATCGGCAGCATGCCCCACTCCGGCATGCCGGGGCCGCCTTGCGGCCCGGCGTTTTTGAGCACGAGCACGTGCTCGGGCGTGACGTCGAGGTCCTCGCGGTCCACCGCTGCCGCCATCTCGTCATAGCTCTCGAACGCGAGCACCGGCCCGCGGTGCCGCAGCAGTCCCGGCTGTGTCGCGGATGCCTTCATCACCGCGCCGTCCGGCGCGATGTTCCCGCGCAGCACCGCCGTGCCGCCCGTCGGCGATACCGGCCGGTCGAGCGGGCGGATCGTCTCGTCGTGCCACACGTGCGCGCCCGCGACGATCTCGCCGAGCGTTCTGCCGGATACCGTCATGCACGACGGTTCCAGAAACTCCGACAGCCGGTTCAAGAACGCCGGCAAGCCACCCGCGTAGTAAAAGTCTTCCATCAACAACCGGCCCGAGGGGCGGATGTCGGCGATCACCGGAACGCGGCGCGAGATCTCGTCGAAGCGGTCGATGCTCAGTGGAATCCCCGCGCGGCGCGCGATCGCGACGAGGTGGATCACCGCGTTGGTCGAGCCGCCCAGCCCCGCGTGTGCGACGATCGCGTTGTCGAGCGCGCCCGGCGAGACGATCTTGTCGGGCGTGAGATCCTCCCACACCATCTCGACGATGCGGCGGCCCGACGCGGTTGCCATGCGCGGGTGCGCGGAGTCTGCGGCGGGGATCGACGACGCGCCCGGCAGCGTGAAGCCGAGCGCTTCGATCATCGACATCATCGTTGCGGCGGTGCCCATCGTCATGCACGTGCCGAACGAGCGCGCGATCCCGCCTTCGATCTGGTGCCAGTCGTCCTCGTCGATGAGGCCCGCGCGCAAGTCGTCCCAGTACTTCCAGCTATCGGTGCCCGAGCCGAGCACCTTGCCCTGCCAGTTGCCGCGCAGCATGGGTCCCGCCGGCACGGCGATGGCGGGCACACCAGCGGAGATTGCGCCCATCAGCAGCGCGGGGAGCGTCTTGTCACAGCCGCCCAGCAGCACCACGCCGTCGATGGGCTGGCTGCGGATGAGCTCTTCGGTCTCCATGGCGAGGAAGTTGCGATAGAGCATCGTCGTCGGCTTCATCATCGTTTCCGACAGGCTCATCGCGGGCAATTCCAGCGGAAATCCGCCGGCTTGCCACACGCCGCGCTTCACCTCGCCGGCGCGCGCGCGCAGGTGCACGTGGCACGGATTGATGTCGGACCACGTGTTGATGATGCCGATGACGGGCTTGCCCGCGAAGTCGTCGCGGTCGTACCCGATCTGCAGCAGGCGCGAGCGGTGTCCGAACGAGCGCAGCCCCGCGGTGCCCAGCCAGCGGTGGCTGCGCAGCTGTTCAGGACCCTTTGAGATTGTGAACCTCCGAGAAGAAGTAATCTTTCCAGCTGTTCGGCTTGTTCTTGATCGTGCCGCCGCGGAACATCGCCTCGGCGAACTTCATCGACTGCTGCGGTGCGGTGGAGTAGACGAAGTTCGGGTCGCTCATGATCTTCACCAGCTCGTCGACCGTGAGCTTTTCCTTCGTTTCCTTCAGGTACAGCTCGGCCGCGTGCCGGCGGTTGTTCTTGATGGTGTCTTCCGCCGTCGCCATCGCGGCGAGGAACGCCGCGATGATCTTCGGATTCGCGTCGTGGAACTTGGTCGTGGCGAACGACACGCCGTTGGAGGCCGGTCCGCCGGTGATATCGACCGAATTGAGGACCACGTGTACGCCCGGGATCTTCAGCTCTTCGTACTGGTACGGCGGGAGCGAGAAGTGGCCGTTGACGTCCTTGTTCGCCTCGAGCGCGAGCATCGCGTCCGGATGCCCGAGCGCGACCGTGTACTGGTCGAGCTTGTGCTCGTCGGCGGCACCGAACTGTTTCTCGGCCGCCATCTGCATCACGATCGCCTGTGTCGAGACGCGCACGGTGGGGACGGCGATCTTGTCGGCGGAGCTGATGTCCTTGATCGTGCGGACGTTGGGGTTGCGCGACACCAGGAACATCGGCAGCGCGCCGTTGCCGGCGACGCCACGCACTTCGTTGGGCGTTCCCTTTGTGGCGGACCATGCCGTAAGCAAATTCGTCGCGCCGCTGGTCACGATGTCGACGTTGCCGGATAGCACCGCGTCGACCGCGGCGCCGCCGCTGTTGAACACGCTGAAGGTGACCTTGATGTCGCCGAGGCCGCGCTTCTTGGCCTCTTTTTGCATCAGCCCGTCTTGCTCGATGATCATGATGGGGAGGTACACGAGGCCGGGTTGCCGCGCGATGCGGACTTCGCTGACGTCGGCCGACGCGGGCGCGATCACGGTGATGCCGAGCACGAGCGCGACGATGATGCGGATGAGCGTTCGCAAAGCGTACCTCCTTCGATGAATGGTGGTGAAAGGGCCGAAGCCTACGACGTCGCCATTCCCCAGCGGCGGATCGTGCGGTTCTCGATGGTGCGGAAGATGACGTTCTCCACCAGCAGCCCGATGATGATCACGGTGAGCAGCCCGGCGAAGACGTTGGGGATGTCGAGGATGTTCTTGTTGTTGACGATGAACCACCCGAGGCCGCCGCCGCCCGACTGCACGCCGAAGATCAGCTCCGCGGCGATCAAGGTGCGCCAGGCGAACGCCCAGCCGATCTTGAGCCCGGTGAGGATGCTCGGAAACGCCGCCGGGATCAGAATCTTTGCGACGTAGCGCAAGCCGCGCAGGCCATAGTTCTTGCCCACCATGCGCAGCGTCGGCGACACGGAGACGAAGCCCGAATGCGTGTTGAGCGCCATCGGCCACAGCACCGAATGGATCAGCACGAACGACAAGCTCAGCGGCGTGAGCCCGAACCACAGCAGTGCCAGAGGTAAAAGCGCGATCGCGGGCAGCGGGTTGAACATCGCCGTGAGCGTCTCGAGCAGATCGGACCCGATGCGCGTCGTCGTGGCGAACGTCGTCAGCAGCGCGGCGATCGCGATGCCGGCGGCGTATCCGGTCAGGAGCACTTTGATCGACACCCAGACCTTGGGCAGCAACTCGCCGCTGAGGATCGCGGCGAAAAACGCGGTCACCGTCGCGCTGAACGTCGGTACCAGCAACTGGTTGTTGAGCCGCCGTGCGTAGAGCTCCCAGATCGCGGCCAGCACGATCAGGATCACGACCTTGCGCAGCAGCGTGTTGTTGACGACCGTCTCGAACGGCGAAAGCGGCTTGGAGGCGATCGCGAAGTCGCGCGCGTTGACGGTGCTCGCGAGACGTTCGGGGCGCTGCTCGACGAGTGCCGGCCGCTCAGGCGCTCGCAACGAGGGCCTCCACCGGCTCGGCGAACAGCATCTCGTGGATGCGCTCTTCGAGCAGGCGCGCGTCGTCGGGCCCGGCGCCCGTGCGCGGCACGCTGTTCAGCTCGGCTTTGACCTGCCCCGGATGCGGCGACAGCAGCAGGATGCGGCTGCCCACCTTGATCGCTTCGGCGATCGAGTGCGTCACGAAGACCATCGTGAAGCGGATCTCGTCCCACAGCTCGAGCAGCTCGTCTTGCATCTTGCGACGCGTCAGCGCGTCGAGCGCGGCGAACGGCTCGTCCATCAGCAGCACGTCGGGTTCCATCGCCATCGCGCGCGCGATCGCGACGCGCTGCTTCATGCCGCCCGACAGCGTGTGCGGGTACTGGTCGGCGGAGCGCGTGAGGTTGACCTTGTCGATGTACTCGCGCGCGCGCTCGCTCGCGTCCTGCGCCGACATCTTGCCGCTCACCACCAGCGGAAACATCACGTTCTCGCGCACGGTCTTCCAGGGCAGCAGCTGGTCGAATTCCTGGAACACCATCATGCGATCGGGCCCGGGCTGATGCACCACCTCGCCCTTGAGCCGGATGGTCCCCTCGGTGGGGGCCATGTAGCCGCCGACGGCCTTGAGCAGCGTCGACTTGCCGCATCCCGACGGCCCGAGCACGACGTAGCGCTCCGAAGCGAATACTTGGAAGCCGACGCGGTACGTCGCGGTCACGAGGTGATCGCGCGTCTTGTACTGCAGCGTGACGTCCGCAACGTCCAGCAAAGGTTGCTCCACCAGGCCGAAGGATTCGCGCGCCGCGCGACGATTCACCTCCGCGCCGCCCCCGTCAGGTTCCGGTGGCGTGAACCCGGTAGACGAACGTCAGGTAGAGAAAGAAGAAAGCAAGGCTCAGGGCCAGGATGAGAAATCCGATCGAGGCCGAGCGCACCTCGATGTTCTGAAACGAAAGCTTCAACTCGGTCACGAGGTAAGGGGCCGCCTTCCCGTCGCCGGTCGCCGTATCGCTCGCGTTCGCCGCCGATGCCAGCGCGTTGGCGTATCGTGGGCCTTTGAAAATCTGGTACGCCGAAAGCGCGAGCCCGCCGAGAACGATGACGATCACGAGGACGAGCACGATCCAATCGGCGATGGCCTGGCGTTCGTACGGGGCGTCAACGTCGTCGCCTTCCACAGTGAGGGACCAGGCGACGGACAGCGTGACACCTCGCTGAAAACTTTGAGCGCCGACCCGTTGCTGGTCCCCATCAGCGTACCGCCACGCCGCACGACGTATGCGTAGACGCCGTCTGCGCGCTTCACGAAAATCGTTCCGGGTTTTGCGTTTTCAACGGCAAACCCGAGGAGCGCACCCGGGATCGGTTTCGGCGATTGCTCGGCGTTCGCGATCCGCGCGGTCGCGACGATGCACGCCGTTGCTGCGAGCGCCCACGTCGTCAACGCGAAGTACGAACCTCGGGCGCGACGCCCGTCGCCATGCGCCATGGCGCGGGCGTTCGAGGCGGCGCTTCAGGCCCCTTGTCTCGCTCCTCTAGACGAGAGCGCGCGCCGCGCGCTGGGCGCCTTCGGCGCGCAGCGCGGTCAGCGTGGTGCGCGGCGTGATCGCGTCGGGGTCGGTGCGCAGCTCGAGCAGTGCGGGCTTGCCCGCGGCGAGCGCCGCCTCGAACGCCGGCGCGAACTCGGCCGTGCGCTCCACGAGGGCGCCGTGCGCACCGTAGGCATGCGCGAGCGCGACGAAGTCCGGGTTGAACAAGTCCGTCCCTACGACACGGCCCGGATAGTGGCGCTCCTGGTGCATGCGAATGGTGCCGTACATGCCGTTGTTGATCACGAGCACGACGACGTTGACGCCGTACTGCACCGCCGTCGCAAGCTCGTGCCCGCTCATGAGAAAGCAGCCGTCGCCTGCGAACGCGACGACGATGCGCTGGGGATGGCGCAGCTTCGCCGCGATCGATGCCGGAAAGCCATAGCCCATCGCGCCGGCCGTTGGGCCCAGCGACGTGCCGAAGTTCTTGTACTGGAAGAAGCGGTGCAGCCAGGTGTTGTAGTTGCCGGCGCCGTTGCACACGATCGCGTCATCGGGTAGGCGGTCGGAGAGAAAGCGCACGACCTGTGCGAGGTCGAGCTCACCGGGCGACGGCGGCGGCTGCAGCGCCGCTTCGTAGTCGCGCCGTGCCGCGGCGGTGTGTTCGATCCAGCGCGGAGACGCGATCGGTTCAACGGTGTCGAGCGCGCGCGCGAACTCCGCCGGCCCCGCGTTGATCGCGAGGTTGGCGTGGAACACGCGCCCGAGCTCGTCGGGATCCGAATGCACGTGCACCAAGCGCTGGCGCGGGCACGGCGCTTCGATGAGCGTGTAGCCGCTGGTCGGTACCTCGCTCAAGCGCCCGCCGACGGCAACGATGAGGTCCGCAGAACGGACGCGTTCGGCGAGCGCCGGATTCGGCCCGATGCCGACGTCGCCGGCGTAGTGCCGGTCGCGGTTGTCGAACAGCGATTGCCGCCGGAACGAGCACGTCACCGGCAGCTCGTTGCGCGCGGCGAAGCGCGTCAGCGCGTCGCGCGCGTCCTCGTCCCAACCACTGCCGCCCAAGATCACCAGCGGGCGTTCGGATTCTGCGAGCATCGCGCGCAGCCGCGCCAGCTCGTCCGCGCCGGGATGCGCCGCGGTGCGCGTCGTGCGCGCGAGGTCGGCGACGTCGACCTCGTCGCGCAGCATGTCCTCGGGCATCGCGAGCACGACCGGTCCCGGCCGCCCCGACATCGCGGTGTGAAACGCGCGCGACACCAACTCGGGCACGCGCGTCGCGTCGTCGATCTCCGCCGCCCACTTCGCGAGGCCGCCGAACACCTGCGCGTAGTCGATCTCCTGAAACGCTTCGCGGCCTTGCATCCCGCGCGCGACCTGCCCGACGAACAGGATCATCGGCGTGGAGTCCTGGCGCGCGATGTGCACGCCGATGCTTGCGTGCGTTGCACCCGGCGCGCGCGTGACGAACGCGATCCCCGGCCGGCCGGTGAGCTTGCCGTACGCTTCGGCCATGTTCGCCGCCGCGGCCTCGTGACGGCATGAGATCACGCGAATCTCCGGCACGTCGAACAGAGCGTCGAGCACCGCGATGTAGCTCTCGCCGGGGACGCAGAACACCGTATCGACGCCGTTGAGCGCGAGCGCGTCGACGATCGCGCGGCCACCGGTTCGCTTTGCCATCGGGCCCGTGGTCCGTCACGCACCGGAGTGCGTCCTCCCGCGCAGCGCACGGCTTCGCGGCGCCGCCGGGCGGGAACAAGCACGTCGTGTTCCTCTTTTTTAACAACCGGATGGGCTGCGGCGGCTCGTTGCTCGTGTCCGCGATTCTCACGCTGATCGTGCTGGCGTTGCTGCGGGCGTGCAATCACGCCTGACGGCCCCGGCCCGCCGCGGATAGGCTGAAAACCGGGTCTCGCCGCGGAAGCACGGCCCCGATGTCAACCGCCACGACCAACCGTCAATTCCGGCTCGCCGCCCGTCCCGTCGGCATGCCAAAGCGCAGCGACTGGGAGCTCACCACCGAGCCGGTCCCCGAGCCCGGCGAAGGCCAGGTGCTGGTGCAGGTGCTGTACCTTTCGCTCGATCCCGCGATGCGCGGCTGGATGAACGAGGGCCGCTCCTACATCCCGCCGGTCGGGATCGGCGAGGTGATGCGCGCGATGGGCGCCGGGCGCGTGCTGAAGAGCCGCTATGCCGGCATCGCCGGCGGCGACTACGTGACGGGCGTGTTCGGCGTCCAGGAATACGCGGCGATCGACGGCGCCAAGGTGACGAAGGTCGATCCCAGCACCGTGCCGCTGCCGGTCTACGTCAGCGTGCTCGGCGCGACCGGGATGACCGCGTACTTCGGTCTGCTCGACGTGGGCAAGCCCGAGCCGGGCCAGACGGTCGTCGTGTCGGGCGCGGCAGGTGCGGTAGGCTCGATCGTCGGACAGATCGCGAAGATCGAAGGCTGCCGCGCCGTCGGGATCGTCGGCGGCGCGGAGAAGTGCAAGTTCATCGTCGACGAGCTCGGCTTCGATGCGGCGATCGACTACAAGTCGGAGAACGTCGCCAAAGCGTTGCGCGCGCACTGCCCCAAAGGCATCGACGTGTACTTCGACAACGTCGGCGGCGAGATACTCGACGCGTGTCTGGTGAACCTCGCGCGCCGCGCGCGCGTCGTGCTGTGCGGCGCGATCTCGCAGTACAACGCGACGACCGCCGTGCAAGGCCCGAAAAATTACATGATGCTGCTCGTCACGCGCTCGCGCATGGAAGGCTTCGTCGTGTTCGACTATGCCGAGCGGTACACCGAAGGCGCGCGCCGGCTGGCGCAGTGGTTGAAGGAAGGTCGCCTGAAGTCGAACGAACATATCGTCAAAGGGTTCGAAACGTTCCCCGAGACGCTGCTCAAGCTGTTCGCGGGCGAGAACACCGGCAAGCTCATCCTCGAGGTCGGCGCCGGCGGATGATCAGCAGTCGACCCATGGCAACGAAGCGGCTCGCCGGCAAAACGATCCTGATCACCGGCGGCGCGAGCGGTATCGGCCTCGCGACGATGGAACGCGCGCTCGAGCACGGTGCGAACGTGGCGATCGGGGACATCGATGTCGCGGCCGGCGAGCAACTCGCGGCCGAGTCGCCCGGCGTGCTGTTTGTGCGGCTCGATGTCACCAGCGACGAAAGCTGGGGCGCGGCGATCGACGCCGTGCAGCAGCGCTTCGGCGCGCTGGACGGCGTGGTCAACAGCGCGGGCGTGTTCATTATCGGCGACATCGAGCGCCTTTCGCTCGAAGACTGGCGCAAGACGCACGCCGTGAATCTCGACGGCGTGTTCCTCGGGTGCCGCCACGCCGTGCGCGCGATGAAAGCGCGCGGCGGCTCGATCGTGAACATGTCGTCGGTCAGCGGCCTCGTCGGCGGCTACAACGTGGTGGCCTATAACTCGTCCAAAGGCGCGGTGCGGCTGCTGACCAAGTCCGTCGCGCTGCACTGCGCGCGAGCGAAGTACGATATCCGCTGCAACTCGGTCCATCCCACGTTCGTCGACACGCCGATGTACCAGTCGACGCTCGCCGCCGCGCGGGAGCCCGAGCGCATCCGCACGGCGCTAGTCGCGCAAGTGCCGCTAGGCCGCGTCGCGCAACCGCGCGAGGTCGCCGACCTGATCGTCTACCTGCTCAGCGACGAGTCCGCGTTCGTGACGGGCGCGGAGATGGTGATCGACGGCGGCCTGACGGCGCAGTAAACCCGGCGGTTACTGGCCGACGTTGTTGCCGGCGGTGTCGACGCTGCTCTTCACCGTGCCGAAAAGCGAGTTGATGCTGATGCCGAGCTTGCCGATGATGACGATCGCGACGCCCGCGATGAGCGCGACGACCAGCGAGTATTCGACCAGGGTGGCCCCGTCGTCGTTCCCGAGCATGGAGCGAAACGCGGTGAGCAAGAAAAAAGTCCTTCCGTAGAAATGCCGGCTCGAGACCTGTCCGTGGTCCGGCTGTTGGAGTCTAACCGGTCGGGCGCGCGGTGTGAAGGCGTGCGGGCGAATATTCGCACTACGTTTGCCCGGTGTCGACGCCTCAACGCCACCACCCCAGGACAGATTCCGAACGAAGTCCGGTTCGTCAGCCCGCGGAGGCAGACCGTCAGTGCACGACGACGGCGGCGGGATCAGGCGCGGCGTCGGCGGGCGCCGCGACGACGCGATGGCGCAAGCCCAGCATGCGCGCGACGAACGAGCGCGACGTCTCGTAGCGAACGGGCGCGGGCGTGTCGACGGCGGCCGCGCTGAGGTCGGCCAGCGCGACCTTCGGCGCGCGCTGCGAACGAGCGCTCGCTGCAACGACGCGCGGCGTGTGCGCGGCGCGCAGCCGCCGAGGCGCTGCAGCGGTGGTCGGCGGCGCGACGGCCGCGACGAATGCCCTGCGCGTGCGCAACACGTTGCTGACGTACGCATGCGTCTCGCGGTACGGCGGTATCCCTCGGTAGCGCGCGACGGCGGCCGGACCGGCGTTGTACGACGCGAGCGCGAGCTGCATGCGCGTCTGCACGTCGCGGCCGGCGAACTTGATGAGCATGCGCCGCAAGTAGCGTGCGGTACCATCGAGATTTTCGTATGGCTCGAGTGCGTTGACGTCGAGCGTCGCGGCGGTCCCCGGCATCAGCTGGCCGTAGCCGATCGCGCCGACCGGCGACACCGCGCGCGAGCGCCACGCCGACTCCACGCTGACGAGCGCGCCGAGCAGGCAGGGGTCGAGCTTATAGTACGATGACAGCAGCAACACGCGCTCCGCGAGATCGCGCCGCACCGCGCGCGGCAGCCGCGCGTTCGCGGCTCCGAGCGCATCGGCATAGCGGGCGATGGTCGGGACAGCCATCGCGGTCTCGCTCGCGTCGGCGCGGGCGGGCGCGAGGCAGCCGAACGCAAACGTTCCGAGCGCCAGCACACCGCCGGCCGACCTGCGCGAAAAGGGACCGAGAGAGAAAAGCATCGGCGATTGAGTCGTCGGCGGCGGCGGCGGCGAACTCCAGCCGGCGCGGGATTCCGTGAGCGCGGGCACTCCGGTGACCGCACGAGCTGGTGAGGTCTTCGCTCGTGCGCGCGCGAAGGGCGCAGCATGATCAAGGCCTCGCTCTTGCTGCGGCTCGGTATCGGCCGTTGCGTTCGCGTTTGCGGTGTCGCTGCCGTCGGTTGCGCGCGCCGATGCGACGTCGGACGGTTTCGGCTCGCTCACGTACCGCCCGATCGGGCCGGCGATCTCGGGCGGCCGTGCGACGGCGATCGTCGGCAGCGACCGCGATCCCATGGTGTATTACGCGGGCGGCGCGGGCGGCGGCGTGTTCAAGAGCGTCGACGGCGGCGTGTCGTGGCGGGCGACGTTCGATCGCGAACGGGTCGCACCCGTCGGCGCGATCGCGGTGTCGCCGCGCGATCCGAACGACGTGTGGGTGGGCACCGGCGAAGCGAACCCGCGCAACACCGTCGAGGAAGGCGCGGGCGTGTGGCATTCCGCCGACGGCGGCCGAACGTGGCGGCACGCGGGCCTCGACGACGCGGGCACGATCTCCGCGGTTTCGATCGACCCGCGCGATTCGCGCACCGTCGTCGTCGGCGTGCTCGGGCACGTGTTTCGCGACGGCACGACGCGCGGCGTGTTCGTGACGCACGACGGCGGCGCGCACTGGGCGCGCACGCTGTACCTCGGCCCGTCGAGCGGCGCGTCGGATCTCGCGCGCGTGCCGGATCGCCCGGCGACGCTCTTCGCTGGGGTGTGGCAGTTCCGCCGCCAGCCGTGGACGATGTCGAGCGGCGGACCGAACGGCGGGCTGTTTCGCTCCGACGACGGCGGGGCGTCGTGGCGCAAGCTGGCCGGTCACGGTCTGCCGGCCGGCGTCACCGGCCGCATCGGCGTCGCGCCGGCCACCGGCGGGCGCGTGTACGCGATCGTCCAATCGAAAGCGGGTGACATCTGGCGGTCCGACGACGGAGGCGACGCCTGGCGCGCGATGCCGCACAGCGCGCTCGTCGGCGCGCGGCCGTTCTATTTCAGCCGGCTCTACGTCGATCCGGCGAACCGCGACCGCGTCGTCAACGTGTCGCTCATCCTGTCGATGAGCACCAACGGCGCCCGTTCGTTCCACACCATCGCGACGAATGCGGGTTGGGATTATCATACGACGTGGTTCTCGGCCGACGGCCGGCGCGTGGCGGTCGCGAACGACGAAGGCGTCGTGCTGTCCGCCGACGGCGGGCGGCATTGGTCGCAGCCGTACGCGCTGCCGTTCTCGCAGCCGTACCACGTTGGGTTCGATGCCGTGATGCCGTCGTACGCGGTGTGCACGGGGTTGCAAGACGACGGCTCGTGGTGCGGGCCGTCGACGAGCGACAACGGTGTCGGCGTGCTCAATCGCGACTGGTACACCGCCGGACCCGGCGACGGGATGTGGGCGCTATTCGATCCCGGCGATCCGAACTTGGTGTGGACGACGTCCACGAACAACAGCCCCGGCCAAGTCTACGTCTACGACATGCGCACGAAGCAGACGCGCGAGGTGTCGCCGTCGGCACGCAACTTGCAAGACAAGCTCGCGACGCTGCCGCACCGTTTCAACTGGGACACGCCGCTCGCGTTCGACGCCGCCGGCAACGCGCTCGTGGGCGGCGAGGTCGTGTTCCGCAGCGCCGATCGCGGGCAGCATTGGACGCCGATCAGCCCCGACCTCACGCGCAACGAGAAGTCGCACCAGCAGACGCCGGGCGGGCCGATCGACGAGGACGTCTCCGGCGCGGAGAACGGCGACACGATCCTGCAGATCGTCCCGTCGAAGCTCGCCAAGGGCCTGATCTGGATCGGCACCGACGACGGGCTCGTGCAGCTCACGCGCGACGACGGCGCGACGTGGAAGAACGTCACGCCGCCGGCGATGCCGGAGTGGGGCCGCGTCTATACCATCGAGCCCGGCCACGCGTCGGCGGCGACGGCGTACATCGCCGTCGACCACCACATGAGCGGCGACGAGCATCCGTACCTGTTCGTCACCGACGACTACGGCGCGACGTGGACGTCAATCTCGGGCGACTTGCCGCCGAACCAATTCGTGCGCAGCGTGCGCGAAGATCCCAAGAACGGCGCGGTGTTGTATGCGGGGACGCAGCGCGGCGTATGGACGTCGTTCGACCGCGGGCGGCACTGGCATTCGCTGCGCTTGAACATGCCCGCGACGGCGATCTATGATCTGCAGATCCAGCCCGAGGCGAACGACCTCATCGTGGGCTCGCACGGCCGCGGGATCTGGATCCTGGACGACCTGCGCCCGCTGCAGCAATGGATGGCGGCGCAATCCGCGCCGGTGACGCTCTTCGCGCCGCGCGACGCGTACTTGATGTGGCGCACGTCGCCCATCAACTCGTTCACGGATGGTACGCTTCCGGAAGGCGACTTCGTCGGGGAGAACCGGCCATACGGCGCGATCCTCACGTACTATCTCGCGCGACCGTCGCGCGCGGTCGCGATCGAGATTGCCGACGACAACGGCCGCACGATCCGGCGCTACACCGGCAAGCGCATCCCGCACCATGCCGGGCTCAACCGGTACGCCTGGGACCTGGCGGAAGAAGGGCCGGTCCGCTGGGCCGGGACGTACGAACAGAACCGCGGGCCGAAGGAAGGCGCCGAGGCGATCCCCGGCACGTATACCGCCCGGGTGATCGTCGACGGCACGCCGGTGTCACAGCCCGTCGTCGTAAAGCGCGATCCGCGCGATCCTGCGCCGGCCGAAGACTACGCGCGCCGTCATGCCTTCTTGGCGGAGCTCAACCGCGAGATCGGCATCGTCGACACGCAACTCAACGCGCTCGACGCGCGCATCGCGCGCGCGGCGCCGTCGCAGCGGCCCGTGCTCGAGGCGCAAAAGCACCGGCTCACGCTCGATCCGCGCAACATCGAGGACCTCAAGACGCCGCCGCGGCTCCGCGAACGGCTCCTCGACCTGCTGTCGCGCGTGAGTTCGTCGTCGTTCCAGGCGCCGACCGCGGTGCAGCAAGCCGAAGCGGCCGCCATTCGCGCTCAACTCTCGGAACTGGTTGCACAGGAGGTCCGCTGACATGCTCACCCGGGACGCGCTGCTGGCCTATGCGCATTTCATCTGCATCTTCACGCTTGCGTGCCTCCTGGTAGGCGAGCTCATCCTCTTGCGCAAGACGCTGCCGGCCGATCTTGTGCGGCGGATGCAGGGGATCGACCGGTGGTACGGCATCGTCGCCGGGCTCGTGATCGCGAGCGGGCTCGGGCGGCTGTTCTTCGGTTTGAAAGGTCCGGCGTTCTACAACCACAACCCCGTGTTCTGGACGAAGATGGCGTTGTTCGTCATCGTCGCGCTGATCTCGATCGGCCCGACGGTCGCCTACGTGCGCTGGAACATGCGGAAGGAGAACGACGGCTCGTTGGTGCTCGAGGACGCCGAGTTCGGCCGGTTGCGCGGCTTGTTGTGGCTGCAGGTCGGACTGTTCGCGCTCATCCCGCTGGCTGCGGTGTTCATGGCGCGCGGGCTGGGGCTCTAGCCGGCGCGCGCTACCGCGCCGGGCGCGCGACGTAGGCGAACGTGCCGGAGATCCACTCGCACGTGCTGCCGTCGCGCAGCACGAAGGTCTCGCAGCCGTCCACCTCCGGGTTGAAGCCTTCGTTTTCGGCCTTGGTGCGCGGCCAGTCCACGTTGGGGTCTTGGCGCGCCGCGGCCCGCGCCTTGGTGTAGGAGAACTGCGACGACTTCGCGAGCGCGTTGAGCGCGCGCGCGAGCGTCTGCGCTTGCGTCACCGTGCGCGCTTGCGAGCCAGCGCGCGCTTCACCGCGGCCACGATTGCGTCCGCGCCCATGCCGTAGTGCTCGATCAGCTCCTGCGGCGAGCCCGACTGGCCGAAGCGGTCGTGCACGCCGATGAACTCGATCGGCACCGGATGTTTCTCGGCGAGGATCTCCGCGACGCGCGAGCCCATCCCGCCCGCCACCTGGTGCTCCTCGACGGTGACGACGGCGCCGCACTTCGCGGCGGCCGCGACGATCGCGGGCTCGTCCATCGGCTTGACCGTGTGGTTGTTGACGACGCGGCACTGGATGCCGTCTTTCGCCAGCTCCTCGGCCGCGATGAGCGCGGTGTAGACGAGGATGCCGCACGCGACGATGGCCACGTCGCCGCCGTCGCGGAACGTCTGCGCCTTGCCGAGCTCGAACGGCGTCTCGTCGGTGGTGATCACGGCCGACTCCGCGCGGCCGAAGCGCAGATACGTCGGACCGAACGTCTCGGCGACGGCGAGCGTCGCTTTGCGGGCCTGGTTCGCGTCGCACGGCACGACCACGATCATCTTCGGGATCACCCGCATGATCGCGATGTCTTCGATCGCCTGGTGCGTCGCGCCGTCGGGGCCGACGGACACGCCTGCGTGCGCGCCGGCGATCTTCACGTTAGTCTCGTTGAGCGCCATGGTGGTGCGCACTTGCTCCCACGACCGGCCGGGGTTGAACATCGCGTAGCTCGCGATGAACGGGATCTTGCCCACCGACGCAAGGCCGGCCGCCATCGCCACGAGCAGCTGCTCCGCGACGCCGATCGCGACGTAGCGGTCGGGGAATTTTTTCTTGAACGCTTCCATGCGCACGGATTCGGACAAATCGGCGCAGATCGCGATGACGTTGCGGTCGCGTTCCCCCGCCTCGATCAAGCCCGTGCCGAAGCCGTTGCGCGTCGGAACTTGCTTGACGGCGGACGCATCGGTGTAATCGACCAGATGCATCGCCGCGGCGGCGGCCGTGGTGTTCACGCTCGTGCTAGCCACGGTGCGCTCCGATCCGCTCGCGCTCGGCGAGCAACTCGCGCAGCGCAAGGTCCGCTTCGTCTTGCTTGGGCGGCTTGCCGTGCCACAGGTAGTCGCCTTCCATGAACGACACGCCCTTGCCCGGCACGGTGTTCGCGATGATCACCTGAGGTTTGCCCTTGACGGCTTTGGCACGCTCGATCGTGTCGACGAGCGCCGCCATGTCGTTGCCGTCGCACTCGAACACGTCCCAGTTGAACGCGCGGTACTTATCGGCCAGCGGTTCGAGCGGCATGATGTCCTCGGTGCTGCCGTCGATCTGGATGAAGTTGCGGTCGATGATGCACGTCAGGTTGTCGAGCTTGAACTTGGCGGCAGTCATCATCGCTTCCCAGTGCAGGCCGCACTGGTGCTCCGCATCCGAGGTGATGACGTAGACGCGCCAGTCGGCGTCGTCGAGCTTCGCGCCCAGCGCCATCCCGGTGCCTTGCGCGAGACCTTCACCGAGCGGCCCCGACGTCGTCTCGAGCGCCGGCAGCGACACGCGCTCCGGGTGCCCTTGTAACCGCGTCCCGAACTTGCGCAGCGTCAGCAGCTCCTCGACCGGGAAGTAGCCGGCGTACGCCATCGCGCTGTAGCGCACCGGCGCGATGTGCCCGCACGAGAGCAGCAGGCGGTCGCGCTCGGGCCAGTCGGGCCGTTTCGGATCGTGCCGCATCACGTGAAAGTACAGTGCCGTGAAGACGTCGGCCATGTCGAGCGAGCCGGCCGAATGCCCCGACCCGGCCGCGACGAGCGAGCGAATGATGCCTTGGCGGACGTCGTTCGCGTGCTCTTCGAGCTCGGTCAGGCGTTCCGGTGCGAGAGATCCCATGGACGCGACTATCTCCGTTCCGGCGGGATATTCCTCACGAGGGCATCCCTGCTTGTTTGCCGGCGACCGTCAGGCGGTGATCCGGCGGGCGAGGCCCGCGACCCAGCGGTACATCGCCACGGTCACGAGCACGAAGGCGATTCCGCCGATCCAGAGCGCCGCGAACTCGAAGCCGGGGCCGACGACGTTGAGCGGTGCGTCTTTGTTCGTCGCGGTGATGATCGCGGACAGGATGACGCCGCCAAGGCTTTCACCGACGATGAAACCGGAAGCGAGCAGGACGCCCAGCCGTTTCGCGGCGTCGCCGTTCGGTTTTGCGGACACCCAGCTGTTGTAGTATTTGCCGATGAACGCGCCGACGACGACCATGAACGTCACCGACATCGGCAGGTAGATGCCCAGCGCGACCGCGAGCGGGGGGAACTGCCTGCGGCCGCCGTTCGGCGCAGCACTTCGTCGATGGCGACGACGACCAGACCGATCAGCGCTCCCCAGCCGATGAGATTCCACGGAAGGTTGCCGGTGATCACGCCCTGCGCGAGCGCGGAGATCAGCGTCGCCTGCGGCGCGGCCAACGGTTGGGACGTGATCCCGTGGATCGGCGATCCCTGAAATCCGAATGCGTTGTTGAGTAGCACGAGGATCGGCGGGATGACGAGCGCACCGAAGACCACGCCGATGATGAGCGCGACCTGCTGGCGCCACGGCGTCGCGTCGACGAGCTGGCCCGTCTTGAGATCTTGCAGGTTGTCGTTCGAGATCGTCGCGATGTTGATGATGATCGCCGTGACGAACAGCGCGTACGCGACGAGGGCTTTGCCGGCGGCCGGATCGCCCGGATGCGCCAGCGCGACGAGCAGCAGCGCCGCCCCCAGGACCGTGAGGATCGCGAGGCCCGAGACGGGAGAGTTCGACGAACCGATCAAGCCCGCCATGTAACCGCACACCGCGGCGACGAGGATCCCGGCGAGCACGATGTAGAGGAGCGCGCCGATGACGAGCGGGATCGCGGCGCTCGCGAGGACGCCGCCGCTGAGGAACACCGCCAGCAGCAGGCCGATCGGTACCAAACAGATCGCGCTCACGATGATGACGATGTTGAACGGGATGTCTTGCTCCGTGATCGGCAGCGCATCGCTTCCGGCGCCGCGTGCGCGCGACGCCGCGAGCGATGCGACCACGCCCCGAACGAGCGGGCCCGCAAGCCGGCCCAGCGACCATATCGCCGCGACGCCGATCGCGCCGGCACCCACGAAACGGACCTGATGCCGGAACACGTCGTTCGCCATCGCCGCGATGTCGGGCGCGGTGCTGGGATGGAGCGTGCTCAAGATCGGCATCAGCACGAGCCACGCGAGCGCGATACCCGCCAGCATCGCGATACCGACGGTAACGCCGACGAGGTGGCCGACGCCGATCAGCGCCAGGGAAAGCCCCACGTCGATGCCCGTCAGTGCGGTGGAGCCGACGCGAACGTACCGGCGAATCTCACCGGCGAAGAAGTTCGTCGCGATGACCATGAAAAATGCGAGGCTGACGACCGAGCTCCAGACGATGGTCGTGAAGCCGGCCTTGTTTTCCGCGGCCGCGGCGGGATCGGCGCCCTCACGGCTCGTTGCCGCCGCACCGACGCGCAGCACCTCGGCAGCAGCGACGCCTTCGGGATAGGGAAGGTCGCTGCCGGTCACCATCGCGCGCCGCAGCGGCACGCTGTACATCACGCCCAGGATTCCGCCCATCACGCAGATCCCGAACGACTGCCAAAACGGAAAGCCGGTCCAGTACCCGACCATCACGAGCCCGGGCAGCACGAAGACGATCGACGACAGCGTCCCGGCCGCCGATGCAATCGTCTGGACGATGTTGTTCTCCCAGATCGTCGAGTTGCGGAACGCCCGCAGCACCGCCATCGAGATGACCGCGGCCGGCAATGAGGTCGCAAAGGTCAGGCCGACCTTGAGGCCGAGGTAGACGTTGGCCGCGGTGAAGACCACCGTGATCAGGGCACCGAGGATGATCCCCCGGTACGTAAGCTCGATCCGCTTCTGATTGCGCGCGCTGACTGCCATGGCGCGCGCTTGCCGCCTGCGCCGTGAGTATTCCTCCGCCGACCCGGCAAGCGGGGACTTGCCGGGCGGCATGCGCCGACGGGATATCGGAGGCTTCGCTCGCAAACCGGTCCCATGACGCTCACCGAGCAGCAGCTGGCGCAGTTCGACCGCGACGGGTTCCTGCGCTTCGAGAACCTCTTCGCGCCCGACGAGATCGCGCTCCTGAAGACAGAGATCGCGCGCACCGGGACGGCCGATTCGGATGCCATCATCCGCGAGCGCACGGGCTCGATTCGCACCGTGTACCGCTCGCACGAGCCCGACGGGCCCACGTACTCACCGGCGTTCGCCCGGCTCATCCGCAGCCCGCGGCTGCTGCGCCCCGCGCAACAGGTGCTGCACGACGACGAGCTCTACGTCTTTCATTGCAAGAGCAACATCAAGACCGCGATCGACGGCACCGTGTGGCTGTGGCACCAGGACTACGGCTACTGGCAGCACGACGGCGTCCCGACCGGCACCATGGCGACGTTTCTGGTGATGCTCGACGAGGCGACGGAGATGGGCGGCTGTCTGTACTTCGTGCCGGGCTCGCACAAGCGCGGCACGCTGCCCGCGTACAAGGACGAGACGACGACGTCGTACCCGCAGTGGACGGTCGAGAAGGAGCCGATGCGCGCGTTCCTGCGCGATAATCCCAAGCCGCAGGCGATTACCGGCGGGCCCGGGACGGCGGTGCTGTTCCACTGCAACATCGTGCACGGCTCCGGCCACAACCTCACCGCGAACGATCGCTGGCACGTGTACGTCGCGTACAACCCATCGGCGAACCGGCCGAACCCCGTGCCCGCGAGCCCGCGCCCCGACTACGTCGTGTCGCGCAACTATGCGCCGCTGAAAATTCTCGCGGATGACCGCTTGCGCGAGGCCGTCACCGCTTGACGGCGGTGCCGGACGCGACGACCCGCGGCGCGCGATGGATCCGGTACGAACACGCGGGCATGCGCGGCTTCGGCACGCTCGACGGTGACACGATCGCGGTGCACGCGGGCGACATGTTCGGTGCGCCGGTCGCGACGGGCGAGACGGTGCCGCTGAGCGCGGTCACGATACGGACACCGACCGACGCGTCGAAGTACGTCTGCTTGTGGAACAACTTCGCGGCGCTGGGCGCGAAGCTAGGCCTCGCGGTGCCGGCGACGCCGCTGTTTTTGATCAAGGCTGCAAGCTCGTACGCCGCCAGCGGCGACGTGATCCGCAAACCGCGCGCGTACGACGGCCGCGTCATCTTCGAGGCGGAGCTGGGCATCGTGATCGGCCGGCGCTGCACGGGCGCGAGCGAAGCCGAAGCGCGCGACGCGATCTTCGGTTACACATGCATCAACGACGTCACCGCGTTCGAGATCATCAACGAAGACCCGTCGTTCGGCGCAGTGGACGCGCGCGAAGAGTTTCGAGGGGTTCGGCGTCTTCGGCCCCGTCATCGCGACGGGGCTCGATCCCGGCGCGCTCACGATCCGTGCCGTGCTCAACGGTGAGGAGCGCCAGTCGTACCCGGCCAGCGACATGCTCTTCAAGCCTGCGCGGCTCGTGAGCCTGCTCTCGCGCGACATGACGCTGGTGCCCGGCGACGTCATCGCGTGCGGCACCTCGGTCGGGGCGGGCACGATGAAGCCGGGATCGCAGATCGACGTCACGATCGACGGCATCGGCACGCTCAGCAACCGGTACGAGGCCTAGCGAGCAACCGCGCCCCGGCGAGCCGGGCCCGAGACTGATTGGCCAAATATCGAAAGGCAGCCCCCCTGAGTGCGCCAAAGCGGGCATCCATGGCGAATGAACTGCGCGATTTTCTCACGCTCTCGTACACCGAGCTCGAAGAGCTGAACCTCAAGGCCAAGCAGCAGCGGAAAGACCGCGTAGCGCCGGACAAGATCCAGCAAGAACGGCTCAAGTACCTAGCCGGCGAGAACCGTATCAAGGCGGTGACGGTCCTGTTCAGCGACCTCGAAGGCCGCCTGCACATGCTCGACTACGACAAGAAGTTCTTGGTGAAGTCCGCCGACAACCTCACGTTCGACGGCTCGTCGATCCGCGGCTTCACGCCGCAGCGCGAGAGCGACCTTCGCCTCGTGCTGGATTGGCATGCGTTCTACTGGGCTCCGGCCGACATCTTCGGCGCCGGCAAGATCCTCGTGTTCGGCGACGTGCTCGACCGCGACGGCAAGCCGTTCGACGCTGACATCCGCGGCAAACTCAAGCAACTCTCCGACGAACAGTACAAGAAGCACGGCTACACGCTCAACGCGGCCAATGAAATCGAAGGCTTCGTGTTCAAGGGCGTCGACGCGGAGCAGTCTTATCACGAGCACGGCAAGTTCGAGTACGTCAACACGGGCGGCTACTACCACTCGTTGCCGGGCGATCCGCTGCGCGAGTTCATCGACACGGTGGCCGAGGTGCAGCGTGCAATGGGCTTCGAGAACGAGAAGGACCATCCCGAGGTCGCGCCCGCGCAGTTCGAGATCAACTACAGCTACGGTGAGGTCGTCGCGGCGGCGGACCAGATTCAGCTCTACAAGCTGATCTGCCGGCAAGTCGCGACGCGGCTGGGCATGACGGCCAGCTTCCTGCCCAAGCCCGTGGTCGGCGTGAACGGCAACGGCATGCACACCAACATCTCGGTGACCAAGGGCGGCAAGAACATCTTCTGGGATCCCAAGGGCAAGGAGAACCTCAGCGACTTCGCTTGGAAGTTTGCCGACCGCATCCTCACGCACGGCAACGACATCTGCCTGTTGCTGAACGCGAGCGTGAACGCGTACCGCCGGCTCGACCCGCACTTCGAAGCGCCCAACCAGATCAAGGCGTCGGCGGTCGACCGCGGCTCGATGGTGCGCTTCCCGATCGGCAACGAGCGCAGCTCGCGGCTCGAGGTGCGGTCCGTCGCGCCCGACGCGAACCCCTATATGGTGATGTTGTCGGTGTTCAAGACCGGGCTCGACGGCACGATCGCGGCGGACGCGCGCACGTTCGAACGCTTTCTACCGGACAACATCTACGACGCGCTGGAGAATTTCCGCAAGGCGGAGTGGACGACGACGCTGCTCACGGCGGGCGTAAAAGAACGCTACGCCGAGCTCAAGCAGGCCGCCGCCGACCGCTGCCCGCGGCTACTCGGCACCTTCGTGAAGGCACAAGAAGTCCAGTACCACCACGAAGTCTACAACCAGTACCTCTGGAACTTGTTCTAGACGGGATCCCCGGCCGCCGCGGGGGGAACCACGATGCAGTCGGGGTGCGGCAGCGTACCGCGCATGTAGTCGACGACGATCCTCGCGGCGAGCACGTTCGCGGCCGTCATCGCCTCGTGCGTGTACGCGCCCGTGTGCGGCGTCAGCACCACGTTCGGTAAGCCGAGCAGCGGCGAGCCGGTGGGCGGCTCGCGCTCGAACACGTCGACTCCCGCGCCCAGCAGCTTTCCGCCGCGCAGCGCATCGGCCAGCGCGCGCTCGTCCACGATGCCGCCGCGCGCGGCGTTCACCACGATCGCGCCGGGCTTCATGCGCGCGAATGCCGGTGCGCCCAGCAGGCCGCGGCTCGTGTCGTTCAGCGACGCGTTGATCGACACGACGTCCGATGCGGCGAGCAGCTCGTCGAGCGGGACGTATGCGACGCCGTTCGCGCGCGCGAACTCCTCGTCGCGCACGGGGTCCGTCGCAATGACGCGCATCCCGAAGCCATGCGCGCGCACGGCCACGCCCTTGCCGACGCGCCCGAGGCCGACGATGCCCAGCGTGCGGCCGCGCAGCTCGGGCCCGATGAACGACTCCCACCGCCCCCCGGCGACGCTGCGGTTCGCGGCGGGGATCTGCCGCGCGACGGCGAGCATCAGCGCGAAGACGTGGTCCGCGACGGCGTGCTGGTTCGTGCCCGTGGCGATCGTAACGAGCACGTTGCGCTCGCGGGCGGCGTCGAGGTCGATCCGCTCGTAGCCCACGCCGCGGCGCGACACGACTTTGAGTTTCGGTGCGCGCTCGAGCACGTCTCGCGACACGCGCGCGGACCCGGCAATGTACGCGTCGGCGTCGCAGAGCAGCGCGACGAGCTCGTCGCCGCCGAGCTCGTAGTCGAACCGGGCGCCGCTGTACGGCGTCGCGATCAGCTCGCAGCCCGCATCGCGCACGAGCGCGGCAGCTTCGGGCGTGCTGTCGAAACCGCGCGCGGTAACGACCACGCGCCAGTCAGCGGGCATCGAGCACCAGCGCTTCCAGCTTGGGATACACCGCCGTGCGTCCCTTCGGGAACGTCGTCGGATCGATCACGTCGTGGCGCGGACCCAGGCCGGCCAGCACCAGCTCGCCGTACCCGGCGCCGTGTGCGTTCCAGAGCGCGTTCAGGTGCCGCGCGACGCCGTTGTTGACGGCGTTGTCCAGTTCGTTGAGCACGAGGACGCATCGTTGCGCCCGCGGTTTCGTGCTCTCGGCCGCGCTGAAGATCACGTCGCCGAGCAAGGCCGTGCGGGCGAGCGCGTGCGTCGGGTAACCGGGATATGCGTACTGCGGCAAGGACCTCTCCTTGACGTGGAAATCCCACCAAAAATACATGCTCGGCAGCGTGGCGAGCAGCCGCATCGCGAACTGGCCGAGGGCCGGCGAAAACGGGTAGGGGATCAGAAAGGGCGCGATTGGTACGGCGAGATCGAGCGGCGCGGTCTGGGCGAGCCACATCACCATCGTCCCGCCCAGCGATAGTCCGAGCGCGCTGGTGGTCGTGCCTAGCAGACGCGTTAGCGCGAACGACGCCGTGGCGAAGTCCGCGATCTCGTCAACGGTCATGTTCGCGAGGTCGCGGGTGAGCCGGTCCTTGAGGCCGTGGTGCGGGATGCGCGGCACGTAGACGTTGCAGCCGCGGGCGTGATAGCGGCGCGCCAGCTCGTCGAATTGCTGCGGGCAGTTGGTGAACCCGTGAAACAGCAGGACGGCGCGCTCCACGGGCTTGTCGTGCACGTACAGCCGCGGGCGCGCGGCGGGGAGAATCGCCGGATCGGCGGCGTCGCTCGCGATGAGGTTGCGGATCGTCTGCACCGCTTCGTCGTACGTCGCCGGCGGGCGGGACCGCGAGGTCGTTGCCATGTCCGGCACCGACCTCGTACAGCCCGGCAACGCGCTCGCGAGCACCGACGCGCCGACCAGCGCGGTGAAGTCGCGGCGACGAAGCGAGCGTCTCACCGCGTGGTCTTCCCCGCGCCGCGCAGGCTTCCCGCGCCGTGCGCGGTATCGGAGCGACGTGCCGAACGAGTCGACCGAATCGAGCTGGGACGAGCGGCTTCTGCCGCTTCTGACCGACCAGTGGCAAAGCGCCGACGCGATTGCGGCGCGGCTGGGCGCGAAGCCGTTTACCGTGCTAGCGCGGCTCAAGGACCTGATGCGCCGCAACCTCATCGAGCGCCGCATCGTGAACAACACCGCCGGCAAAATGCACGCGGGCCGGCCGCTGCAGCAGGCGGAGTTCCGGCGGGTCCCGCTCGGCCGCACCGGCGCGTGACCGTTCGCGCGTGAGCGTGCACGTCGCGCTGCTGCGCGGCATCAACGTCGGCGGGCACGCGCTGGTCGCGATGGCGGATCTGCGCGCGCTGCTCGCGGAGCTCGGATTCGGCGACGCGCGCACGCTACTGCAAAGCGGCAACGCGGTGTTCTCCGGCAGGGCGCGGTCGGGCGCCGCGCTCGAGACGCGGCTGGAGGACGAGGCGGCAAAGCGATTCGGCGGCGTGCGGCCGGCGTTCTTCCTGCGCTCGGTCGACGAGTGGGCGGACATGATCGCGCGCAACCCGTTCCCGGTCGAAGCGCGGCGCGATCCGGCGCGGCTCGTTGCGATGTTTCTGAAAGCCGCTCCCGTCGCTTCCGCGGTGGAAGCGCTGCGCGCTTCGGTCGCCGGCCGCGAAGTGATCCGCGTGGGCACACGCCATCTTTACATCACGTATCCCGACGGGCAAGGCCGCTCGAAACTCACCGGCGCGCTCATCGAGAAGAAGCTCGGCATCGCCGGGACGGCGCGCAACTGGAACACCGTGCTCAAGCTCGCGGAGCTCGCGCAGAGTTTGGAGCGCGGCGCGTGACCACCGAGGCCGTCCATTGCGTACGTTACCGTACTGTTGGCGGGCGTTGCCGGTCCTCGCTGCGGTCCGGCCGTCGCTCGGGTGCTGTCGCGGAAGGCTAAGGATCAGATCCCGAGAGCCGATACCGTAGGGGCGGGCTGCGCCTTTACGACGGAGAGGATTTCGGTTTGTCCAACTCATTTACCCTGGGCGGTATTCGCACGACCGCGACCAAGATTTTCGTGTGTGTCATCTGGGCGCACGTGCTGCTCGCGGCCGGCGTCGCGCTGCTCGCACGTAATGCATGGCAGCAGCCGATGGCGGTCACGCTCGCTATTGCGCTCATCGCGACGCTGGCCGCGTGGAAGCTGCGCGAAGGCGTCATCTTGCGCTCGATCATCGCCGTGTGCCTCACGTTCGGACCGATCGTGTTCGTGTACGCGGCCCGCGGCCACTCCAGCGGCATCGCCGGGAACGGCGACTGGCAGATCGACTACCACATGTACTTCTTCGGCGTGTTCGCGATGCTCGCGGCGTTCATCGATTGGCGCCCGATCGCGGTGTCCGCCGCGCTGACCGCCGTGCATCATCTGCTCCTCGATCTGGTCGTGCCCGCCAACGTGTTCCCGGAGGAAGGCATCGACCGCGTCGCGCTGCACGCGATAGCGGTCGTGATCGAGTGCGGCGTGCTGTTCTGGCTGACGATCGCGATCCAGGGATTGTTCAAACGGCTCGAAGAGCTGGTCGACTTCACGTCGCGCGAGACCGCGGAGGCGCTCACCCGCGAGATGGAGACGAACGCGAGCCTGCAGGCGCAATTGGACCATCACTTGAGCCTGACCCAATCGTAGATGACGAACGTCATACTGCTGTTCCCGTCCAACTCGGGCACGATGATCGCAACGAAGGCGCTGCGCGACTCGGGCGTTCAGGCGAAGATGTTGCCCACGCCGGCCGGAGTGCAATCCGCGGCAAACTTGTGTTTGAGCGTCGATCACGCAGCCGAGGCAGGCGCTTTGGCCGCGCTCAAAGCCGCGAAGATCAGCGTGAGCACGGTGAGTTCCCGCTGACGATCCCCGGGCATCGTCGCCGTTAAAGCACGTCCCGGATCAGCAGCGTGCCGATCGCGCAATACCAGATCGCTTGGCCGAGCACGATGATCCCCAGCGTCGGCGGAGTGAGGTGGCCGCCGAACAGGAGCACTCCGGCGGCGAGCGCCTCCGGCCGCAAAGCCGAGGATGCCGGTCATGCGCACGAACCCGGCCGTGCGCACGAGATCGGCGGACCACAGGACGATCGCTAGCGACATCCCGATCACGCCGAGTTTCGCGAAGATTTGGTTCGTTGCGGCATCGTTGGAGATCGCTTGGACGGCGAACTTCATCGCGTCCGGCGATGCGTGTTCCGAGGCTCGACGCATTTTCTGGTGTCACAAATCCTCGCGGACCTCATCGAAGAGCGGCTGGGCGCGCTTCCGGCGGCGTCGCGCGGCGCGCTGCCGGCCGTTCCCGTTGCGCTGGTCGCCGCGCAACTCGCGGGCGCTCAGCTTGGTCTGATTGAGGCGTGGGTGTCGAGCAAGGCGCCATGCTCGTGCGCGCAACTCGCGCGCGCGCTGCACGCAAGCGCCAACGCGTCCCTTCAGGCGCTCTTGGGCTGAAGGGGTTCGGACGGCTTCGCATTGGCGCGATTCGTCATCGGCGACGAGGTCGTGCCGGTAGCCGAGCGCGAAATCCGTCGTGATGGCTACCGCACTCCTCGTCATCGACGTCCAGCGTTTGCTCGTCGACTCGCTCGAAGCGCCGCGGCGCGCGGAGTTTCTCCGAGAGCTCAAAGGCCTGCTCGACCGCGCGCGCCGGGCGGATATCCCGGTCGTGTACATCAGGCACCGGGACGATGAGTTCGTCCCGGGCACGCCGCCTTGGGAGATTGCCGGCGAGATCGCTCCGCGACCGTCCGAACCGATCGTCGAGAAGCAGCACCGCGACGCATTCCGGGAAACGAATCTGGCGGACGTGCTCGCCCGGCTGGGGGCCGATCACATCGTCGCCTGCGGCATGCAGACGGAGTTCTGCGTCGATGCGACGGTGCGGGAGGCGGAGCGGCGTGGCTACCGCGTGACGCTGGCCGAAGATGGCCACGCGACGTTGCCGGTGACCGGCGCGACGGAAGAACAGATTCGCGACCACGTCCACCGCGTGCTGCGCGGCCGCGTCGCCGAAATCGTTCCGTCGGCCGAACTCTTCGGTAGCGCGGCGACGAGGATGACCGCATGAGCGGGGTCTTGCTGCGCATCCTCGTGTTCGGCTTCGCCTTCATGTTCGTCGCGCTGCCGGTGCGCGCGGCGGACGATCTCGGGACACTCGACGGCACGTGGGAAGGCAGCCTTGCCGTCATCGGCGCGCCCGGATTCAAGGCACCCGGCCCGCCCTACGTCATCCGCATCGTCATCGCGGGTACGGCCGCGCATGTCTTCGGGCGTTACCGGAGCGGCGATCCGTACCAGGAGGTGAAGCCGGGGGCGTTCCACGTTTCGCGGCTCGGCCCGAACGGGGTCGTCGTCGCGATGGACTCGGGTAACGACAATGAGGGCACGTGGGTCGAAACGTGGAACTTCACGGTGACGCTCAAGCAGCGCGATACGCTGATCGCGGTGTTCTGCCGGACGGTGAACAATCTCAATCTACCGCTCAGCGTCGATCACAGCAAATTTACCGAAACGCAAGCCGGCGAGCTCAACCGCGCGCACTAGCGCGCGCGGCTTCAGACGAGCTGTCGGGTGGCGCGTCGCCGCAGCGCGAGCTGCAGATAACCGCCCACGAGCCCGAGGAACGGGCTGAGCGGAAGCGTCAGGAGCTCGAGCACGCGATTGCCGTGGGTTGCGGTCACCATGCCGATGAGACCGAAAGCCACGCATAGGTACGCCGAAAGCGCACCGTTGATCAGCTCGTCGTGCTTCGCGATGCGCGCCGCGACGTAACCACCCAACACCGAGGCGAGGACACCCGCACAAAAGGCCGCAGGCCCAAATCCAGGACTCGCCAGGACCGCTCCGGCCGCAGTGTGCGTGTCCGTCCCCGACAAGCGCGACCACTCACCGAGGGCGAACGCCATGAAAACCAACATCCCAAAGATGTTCGTCGCCACGATGTCCACGATGCCGCCGATCAAGACGCCCTTGATTGATATGCGCCCCATGGGACACCCATTTGCCACGCCGGAGCACGGAAACCTGTGCCGCCGGCATGGTCGGCCATGGGCGAGCGTCCCTTCGTACGGTATCGAACAGGGGAGTCCATTTTTGGGGCGGCGTATCGCGAGGGGTGAACATCGCGGCTCATGGTCGACGACCTCGACGCGTGGTGGGCGCATATCGAAGCGCTCAACCTGGCGAGCGCGTTCGGCGTCGATCCACCGAAGGCCCCGAAGATGCAGCCCTGGGGATTGCGTGTCGCGTACGTTGTCGATCCGTCAGGTGTCCTGTGGCACATCGCTGAGCGCCGAAAGGACTTCCCGGCGGACTAGGTCGTCGTGTCGGCTGTGTTAACGCTACTTCGTTTCTTCGTACGTGATTCCGGGTGGGCGTACGAACAGCTTCGGATTTTCCGGTAGATCGGTGGCGTAGAGATCGTAGCGAAGGGCGACGCGGAGCTTCCCATCGCGGAAGTACCGTGCAAATGATGGCACTTTGGTGCCGGGCACATTGAGAAGCTCAACCGCGTTGGCTCCATCCTTTCCACGCGGTAGACCTCATAAAGCGCACTCCCGACCTGTTCTTGCCGGATGGGGTTCGGTGCGAATTCAGCCATAAACGCTGCCTCGCAGCCGAGCTCCAAACTCGCAAGCTTTCCCGGCAGGAGTTCCCCAAATAAAGGCGCCTTCCCAAAGTAGGTCGGGCCTGGGTCTACGATATGCTTACCGGTGCCATCGTAGAGGTTCGCCATCCAAATATTCGGTTCCGAGACGACGATGAGCCCGTGAATCCCATTGCTTGGGTCGGCTGCCTCTTCGGTCCGAAGCCGATCGCTCCCGATGCGATAGACCCCTTTGGGTTTCGTAGCGAAGGATGTGACGGGAATACCGGGAGTGATGTCCACGATGACCAGGTGGACAAGCTTTTTCGGTGCACATATGGCGGCGTCCGCCGGCGCAACGCAGGCGACAATGAGGGCACTCATTACCGCGATCAATAATCGGCGCTTCATAGCGTTCGCAGATCGACAGGTTTTACTGGCGTCGTCCATGATGACGTCCGATTCCTCGATCGCTCCCCTGGATGAGAGAGCATCGGTTAACAGTAAGGGGGGCCCTGTAACGATCATTTCTCATGGGTGTCGGATAAGACTTTGGTTACTGCCAGGAATGGTCGCCATGATGTTTCTGGGCCGGGATCTTCCGCATTCAACGCAAAGACAATAGCCCCTACGAGGAGTGTTCATGCGTATTGCTCGATTAGCCGTTCGTGCCGCGGCTCTCGTCGCCGTCACCTTGTTTACCATCAATGCCGGCCTATCGGCGACGAGTTCGTCGACACCGACGATCAAGCCAGGTCTCGACCTTGCAAACATTGACCGGACGTGTAAGGCCTGCGATGACTTTTATCAGTTCGCCACCGGTAACTGGTCCAAGATGCACCCGATCCCGGCAGCGTACCCGAGCTGGGGCAATTTCGAAATCCTTCAGGCGCAGAATGAAGACGCGCTTCATGCGATCCTCGAGACGTCAGCTGCAAACGCGGCGGCCGCGCCGGGGAGCAACGAGCAGAAGATCGGTTCGTTCTATCGTTCTTGCATGAACGAAGCGGCGGTCGAACGGGCAGATATCGGGCCGCTCGAACCGGAACTCGCACGGATCGACGCAATGTCGACGACCGACGATGTCAACGCCGAAGCGGTCCGGCTCGATCAGCTCGGGTCGCCGGTCGGCTGGCGTTTCGGCCCCACGCCCGATCGCAAGGACTCGAGGCGTACGATCCTCTTCGTGAGGCCGGCGGACCTCGGTATGGAAGACCGTGACTTCTACTTCAAGAACGACGACCGCACGAAAGCGGTGCGAGCCGCCTACCTCGACTATCTTACATCGCTGGAAACGTTTCGCGGTGTCCCGAGCGCCAAGGCACAGCTCGATGCGCAAGGCGTCGTAGCCCTTGAAACGCAATTCGCCAGGGCACGCCCGACCACCGCGGATTTGCGCGATCCGGCGGCTACCTACCACCCGATGACGGTCGCCGACTTGAGCCGGATTGCGCCGCACGTTGCGTGGTCGACCTATCTCTCGCAATATCTCCCGACGCCGGATACGACGTTCAACGTGCCGCTTCCAGGGTCGATCACGGCCTACGACGCGGCCTTGACTTCAACGCCGATCGCCGTTTGGAAATCGTATTTCAGCACCTTTCTGCTCAGCGAGTACAGCGACGCACTCCCGAGGCGCTACGTCGATGCCAATTTCAAGCTGATGTCAGTGCTCGGAGGGATGACCGAACAGCTTCCGCGCTGGAAACGCTGCGTCGAGGTGACCGATGCGAATCTCGGCGAGGCGCTCGGCGCCGTATACGTGAAGAACCACTTTTCGCCGTCCGCAAAAGCGCGCGCAATTGCGCTCGTCAATAATCTGCAAACCGTGTTGCGCGACGACATTCCAAAACTCGCGTGGATGAGCCCGCAAACGAAATCGTTCGCGGCAAAAAAGCTTGGTGCGCTTGGGAAGAAGGTCGGCTACCCCGATAGGTTCATTGATTACTCCGCGTTGACCGTGAGCGATGGTTCATTCGTTACGAATCGCCTCGCGGCGGCGCGATTCCAGGCGGATCGCCAAAAGCGGCGCATCGGCAAGCCGACGGACCGCACGACCTGGAACATGACCCCGCAGATGGTCGAGGCGTCCTACAGCCCCCCGTATAACGACATTACGTTTCCAGCCGGTATCCTGCGGCCACCATTCTTTAGTCCGAAAGCCGATGACGCGGTCAACTACGGCGCGATCGGCGCCGTGATCGGCCACGAGATGACGCACGGATTCGACGATCAGGGCCGCAAGTTTGATGCGAACGGGAATCAAGTCGATTGGTGGACCGCGGCGGATAGCACCGCGTTCGACGCGCGCGCCCAGTGTATCATCGATGAATACAGCAACTTCGAGGTGGTCCCAGGGACAAAAGGCAACGGCAAGCTCGAGGAGGGTGAGGCAATAGCCGACCTCGGCGGACTAACGCTGGCTTATCGGGCGTTCGAAAAAACCGCACAGTTCAAGGCACACAAGAAGATCGACGGTTATACGCCCGAACAGCGATTCTTTCTCGCCTACGCCCAACTGTGGGAAGGCGCTTTCCGCCCCGAAATCGCGCAGACGATCGCGAACACCGATCCGCATCCGCTCAACAAATGGCGCGCGATCGGGACGCTTTCAAATTTCCCGCCGTTCGCAAAAGCGTTCTCCTGTCCGGCGACGTCGGCGATGGTGCGCGCCAAGCGATGCGAAGTGTGGTAAACGGCTTCGCGCAACCTTGAAGCCGCTCGTCGGCCGCATTGGTGTCCGGGAGGCCTCGAAGCCCCCTCATCGCCCTCAGCCCAGTGGTCCCCTCCCCCTACAAGAAAAACGCCGGCGACCGAGAACCTCGATCGCCGGCGCGTCTGCGAAGATGAACGCTACGTCGCCTTAATCATTATTGCATTTGGTGCAATAAATGATCTTTTTACGAACAGCCGCTCGTCGTGCCGCAGCTGTCGCACTTTAAGCACGTGCCGTTGCGGACCAGCGTGAACTGGCCGCACTGCGTGCAGGCGTCGCCCGCGTAGCCCTTCGCCACCGCTTCGCGCGCTTTTGCCGCGACGATTTGGCCTCTAACGACCATGCCCGCAGCCGCTTCGGACGGTGCGGTTGCGACCACGCCTACCGGTTCCGGCACGCGGGTCGCAATCGCCGGCGTGCTGGGCGGCACAGCCTTGGGCCCGAGCGCCGTCGGGGAGACATAGTGCACGTCGCCGAGTTCTTCGCCGATGTACTCGGGTTCCGGGCCCATCGCGTCGACCGATTGCGACGGCTGCACCTGCGCGAGGTCGTAGCGGCCTAGGTAGTTGACGGCGAGCTCGCGGAAGATGTAGTCCAGGATCGACGTCGCCATCTTGATATTGCTATGGCCGACGACGGGGCCGTTGGGCTCGAAGCGCGTGAACGTGAACGCGTCGACATACTCCTCGAGCGGAACGCCGTGTTGCAGCCCCAGCGACACGGCGATCGCGAAGTTGTTCATCAAGCTCCGGAAGGCGGCGCCTTCCTTGTGCATGTCGATGAAGATTTCGCCGAGCGAATCGTCGCCGTACTCGCCGGTGTGCAGGTACACTTTGTGCCCGCCGACGACAGCTTTCTGCGTGTAGCCGCTGCGACGATCCGGCATGCGGCGGCGCTTCGCGATGTAGCGGTACACCACGCGCTCCGCCACGCGGACGGGCGTGTCGTAGGCGCTTTGCGGGATGTCTTCTTCCTCGGGTCCGCCGACGTCGTAGCTCGCGGCGAGCGGCTGCGAGAGTTTCGAGCCGTCGCGGTAGAGCGCGACCGCCTTGACCATCTTTTCCCAGGCGTAGCGGTAGGCTTCTTTGACGTCCGCGATCGTCGCCGTCTGTGGCAAATTGATCGTTTTCGAGATTGCGCCGGAAATAAACGGCTGAGCTGCCGCCATCATGTCGACGTGCGCGAGCGGGCGGATGTATCGCGCTCCATGCTTTCCGCACGGCGTCGCGCAGTCGAACACCGGTAGGTGCTCTTCTTTGAGGAACGGCGCGCCTTCGAGCGTCATGCGCCCGCAGATCACGTCGGACGCTTCTTCGATCTGCGACTGCGTGAACCCGAGCGTGTCGCGCAGGATCGAGTGGTTCCAGTCGTTGAGCTGCGCATCGGTCATACCGAGCTTCTCTCGGCAGAACTCCTCGCCCAGAACGTACTGGTTGAACACGAAGCCGATCTCGAACGCGCCGAGCAACTGGGACTCGATCTTCGCGATCGTCTCGTCGTCGAAGCCCTTCGCGCGCAGCGTCGCTTTGTTGATGTGCGGCGTGCCTTCGAGCGTGTTCGTGCCTTTGGCGAACGTCTCGATCGCGGCGATCTGCTCGTTGTTGTAGCCGAGTCGCCGCAACGCCGGTTCGACCGACTGATTGACGATCTTGAAATGCCCGCCGCCGGCGAGCTTCTTGAACTTCACGAGCGCGAAGTCGGGCTCGATCCCCGTCGTGTCGCAATCCATGACGAGCCCGATGGTGCCCGTTGGTGCGATGCACGTGACTTGCGCGTTGCGGTAGCCGGCAACTTCGCCGATCGCGAGCGCATTGTCCCACATCGATCGCGCAAGCGCCCACGTCTCTTGCGTGAACAGCGTAGGCGCGTGCGTCTTGGGCGTGATCGTCAGTTCTTCGTACTCTTCGGGCGACGCAGCATACGCCGCACGGCGGTGATTGCGCATCACGCGCCCCATGTGTTCGGCGTTCGCGTCATATCTCGGGAACGGCCCAATCTCGCGCGCGATCTCCGCTGAAGTCTTATATGCCGCGCCGGTCATCAGCGCTGAGACTGCAGCGCACCAGCCGAGTCCTTCGTCCGAATCGTACGGAAGCCCGAGATGCATGAGCATCGTTCCGAGGTTGGCGTAGCCGAGTCCAAGGGTTCGGAACTCGTATGACTTTTGCGCGATGGTACGGCTCGGGAACTGCGCCATCAGCACGCTGAGCTCGAGCGTGAAAGTCCAGATGCGGCACGCTTCGGCATAGCGCCGCGGATCAAAATGCCCGGATTGGTCGAGGAACTTCACGAGGTTCAGTGATGCGAGATTGCAGTTGTGCGCAATCATGCCTTCCGCAATCAAGGAGTGCGTCACCGGTTCGGTGATGTCGTAAACCATCTCCTCACAATCGGGGACGATCGACAGCACCTTGGGCGCACGCGGGTTCTTGAGTGCACCGAGGAACGGGCGGTCCAGTATTTTGCGCGCTTCTGCGTCTTTCTCAGAGGAGCACGGGAAGCCGATCAGGCTCAGGTACTTTCGAGCCTGCTGATTGTAGATCCGCAGCTGTCCCTGCGGGTTCTTACGCCCTTCGGGATGCGACCAGGTCTGTCGCGACGTGATGCCAAGGTCGGAGAGCAGGAGCTGAATGGAACCAAGCAGCGCCGGGGACGACGAAGCGAGCATGACGTTTTTTTCGGTCGCGCCGGGTTCTTTGCGAAGGCATCCGTCCGCAGAGAACAGACCCTGCAGATACGCGATCTTGAGATCGTTAGCGACACCGTGGATCGCACTCGGAACATCCTTGGCCGTTGCAATACCTTGCTTAAACCCGTAGTTATCTTGCAGCATCGTGACGAGAGACGCCTGGGACGCGCTGGTCTGCATCACACCGTTCCGCTGCCTGGAGATGATCGATGTTCTCATTTTGGGTGGGAACGTTTGCGATCCGACGCCCGCTGCGATGGTCTTGAGACCGTTCAGCTCCGCGGTCATCGCGTCGGACGTCGTCGTCTCGCTGGGCCCAAATACGAGCGCCACCGTATCCTTGCTGAATACACCGTCGCCCGTGAGCCACCCGAGCATCTGCCAGCGCTTTGCTTCGAGTGGATCAGACGAGAACGCGACGACGTCACCGCTTTCGCGGATGGCGATCCGGTCCGCACCCGGCTTGAGCGCATCCAGGCGCTTCCAGTCCCCGGTTGACGTCAAAAACTTGTGATCGCCCGTCGCACGGATCACACGGCCATCCTTGAGTGTCATCTTGAAGACTTGCCGCGTGCCGACTTTGGTGACGAATGCGCGACGATATGCGGTCAGACGACGATCATCGCGTTCACCGTAGACATCCGTCGTGATCATGACACGTTCGCCGGCTTCCTGCGACGCGAAGAGGTCCGCGACGGTGCGAAGTCCGTGCGGTGTGCTGATCCGCGTCTCCGGCGCAAAGCATGCGGTGTCATCCAAAAAGACATATTCGGAGCAGGGGTTGCTTGCATTGATCCGCCCATCAACCGGGCACGTATGCCATTCGTTGATCGTCGTGTCGAATTGCAAGCCGGGATCAGCGCACTGCCATGCCGCGAGTCCGATCTTTTCCCAAAGATCCGCAGCCGGCACGACTTTCGGCTTAGGATTACCGTCTCGGCGCCGCGGCACGAGATCCCAGCTTTGGCCCGCGTCGAGGCGCGCGAAAAACTCGTTCGGGATGCGAACGGAGTTGTTCGAGTTCTGGCCGGAAACGGTCGCGTACGCTTTTGAATCCCAGTTCGTGTCGTACGTCTCGATGGTGAGCTCTTTGTAGCCCTGCTTTGCGTAGTCGAGCGCGTACTGGATGCTGGCCTGCGGGATGCCCACGCCCAGGGCCGCGCGCATCGCCGTCTTCAGAGCAGGATTCAGCGCGGGGTCGAGGCGCGCGGACTCAGGCAGCGACTCAGTGTTCGCCGCCTTCATGATCGCGTTGAGGTGCTTCTCACTCGTGATCGATCCCGTGACGAGGTCCGCGACTTTCTGTTCCTCGGTGACCTTCCACGTGATGAATTCTTCGATGTCGGGGTGATCGAGATCGAGGCACACCATCTTCGCCGCGCGGCGCGTCGTGCCGCCGGACTTGATCGCGCCCGCAGCGCGATCGCCGACTTTGAGGAACGACATCAAACCCGACGACGTACCGCCGCCGGAAAGCTTCTCGCCTTCGCCGCGAATCTTCGAAAAATTCGACCCCGTTCCGCTTCCATATTTGAAGATGCGCGCTTCACGAACCCACAGGTCCATGATGCCGCCTTCGTTGACGAGATCGTCGCTTACACTCTGGATAAAGCAAGCATGCGGGGCTGGGTGCTCATACGCGGAAGTGGATTCCGCCAGTTCGGCTGTCTTCGGATCGACGTAGTAGTGGCCCTGAGCCGGGCCCGAGATTCCGTACGCCCAATGCAGTCCCGTGTTAAACCATTGTGGGCTGTTTGGTGCAGCGATCTGGCGCGCGAGCATCGCGCACATCTCGTCGTAATACGCGCGCGCTTCGAATTCGCTGTCGAAGTAGCCGTGCTTGAAGCCCCAGTACGTCCAGCAGCCGGCCAGGCGGTTGAAGACCTGGCGCGCATCCGTCTCCATCCCGAATTTGGCGTCGTCCGCCGCTTCCGAGCGCCACAGCCACTCCGGGACGCCATCCTCTTCGACGCGGACCGTCTTGTCGGGGACCCCGGCTTTGCGGAAGTACTTCTGGGCCAGGATGTCCGTGGCGACTTGCGACCAGCCCGTGGGGATCGCGATGTCCTTGGCCTCGAAGACGAGCTTGCCGTCGGGGTTGACGATCCGCGACGTGCGCGGTTCGAAGCCGATGCCCGCGTAGGGGTCGCCGGGTGCGGAGTATGTGCGCGAGAACTTCATTCGGGCTGCGTCCTCATGGTCGCGAAGTTAACGTGGCGGAGACTTCGAAGTATCGAACGTTCGTTCGATTTCGTCAACCTCCGGGGGTGCCGAAGAGCGGTCCGTGCACACCGTCTCGTGCGCCGTCCCCTCCGGGCTGTACTAGATATTGTACCCCTTGGCGGATTAGGACACAAGATGTTCGGGATACCTTGTGCATCCAGGTGGACGGCGCGAAGTTTCCGGTGGACCCGCGGTGGACGATTACAAGCAGGCGCTTTGCGGCCCGCTGCGAGCGGGGTGAGCGTGCTGTGGACGGAACCGGGGATAGCGTGGAGAGATTCCGGGCCGACCATCATGCCGACACCCTGCCCGACGTGTCCCTCGACGAGCTCGCCGCGCGCGGGATGCGCGGGATCGTCGTCGACCTCGACAACACCGTGTGCGCCTACCGCCGGCCCGAGCTCGCCCCCGGCGTCGCCGACTGGGTCGCTGCGGCGCGCAATCGCGGCTTCGCGCTCGTGCTGGTATCGAACAATTTCACGGAGCGCGTCACCGCCGTGGGCGCGCAGCTCGGAATCCCCGTCGTCCCGAACGCGCTCAAGCCGCTGCCGTTCGCGTTTCTGCGCGCGCTCAAGCTGCTCCAGACGCCGCGCCGCGCGACGGTGGTCATCGGCGACCAGCTCTTCACCGACGTGCTCGGCGCGAAGTTTCTGGGCTTGCGCACGATCCTGACCAAACCGCTGGTGGAGAAAGACTTTCCGCTCACGCGCCTGCTGCGGTTTCTCGAGCGCACCATTGCGGGACGAACCTGACCGTGGCCGTCGCCGCCGTCGTCTTCGATCTCTACGGAACGCTGCTGGCCATCGATTCCATGCGCACGCACGTCGCGGAGGCGGGCATTCGCGATCCGGCTGGTTTCGTCGCCGACTGGCGCCGCAAGCAGCTCGAATACACGTTCCTCACGTCGCTGGCGAACGCGTACCGCGACTTCGACGAGCTCACCGCGGACGCGCTGGCGTTCACGTGCGCGCAGCGCAACGCAACGGTGGATCCCGCCCGCCTGCGCTCGCTTGCGGACGCGTGGCGCACGATGCCCGCGTACGGCGATGTCCCGATCGTTCTCCAAGCGCTGGCCGCGCGGAACATCCCGCTGGCAGTGCTGACCAACGGAACGCCGTCGTCGGCAAACACCGCGCTCGAGCACGCCGGTGTGCGCGCGCTGCTGACGGACGTGCTCTCCGTCGACAGCGTGCTCGCGTACAAGCCCGATCCGCGCGTCTACGCGCTCGCCACCGCGCGCTTCGCATGCGCGCCCGGCGACATCGTGTTCGTGTCGTCCAATCCCTGGGATGCGTGGGGCGCGGCAACCTTCGGCTTTCGCGTCGCATGGTGCAACCGCGGGGGCAACACGCCGGAAGCACTGTCACCGGTGCCCGAGGCGACGCTCGCCGGCTTGCACGAGCTCCCAGCGTTCGTGGCGCGCGCTCAGTAAGGGTACACCCTCGGGTATGGACGGATTGACGAACTCGGGCAGCGGCGTCCCGGACGCCGGCACCAGCGAAGAGCCCGCGCTGACGCAGCGCAACACGGCGACCATCGGCGGCGAGCAAAACCTCGGCACGCAGTCGACCGGCGCTGCGCCGACGTACGGTCCCGCCGGCGACACGGCGGACGCGGAAGAAGAAGGCGCGGACGACGGTCATCATCACGGCAGCGAGGAGAAGTAGTATCCCGATGAACGGCTCAGCCGAACTTCGGCAGATCAAAGAGCCCGCGACGCCGGTCGCCGGGCCGTACGGCCACCCCTTCCACCCGATCGCGGTGACGCTGCCGATCGGCACGTGGGTCGCCAGTTTGCTCTTCGACGTCGCGTCGCAGCGCAGCAACGAGCCGCGCGTGTTCGCGCGCGGCAGCGCCGAGCTCGTCAAGACGGGGCTCGTCGGCGGTGCGGGCGCAGCATTCCTGGGCTTCCTCGACTATCTGAAGATTCCGAAGAAGAGCAAGGCCGGGGTCACCGCCACCACCCACCTCGCGCTGAACCTCACGTGCATGGCGCTGTACTCGCTCAACCTCGCGCAGCGCGAACGCCGCTTGCATGCTGCGGACACGCGCGAAGCCGCGGTGTCGGGCAACGAGATCGGGTTGTCGCTGCTCGCGCTGGGATTGCTGGGCACGTCGGGCTGGTTGGGCGGGATGCTGTCGTACCACTACGGCGTGCGCGTCGCCGACGAACGCACGCAGCTGAAAGGATTGCAGCCCGTCGCATGAGCGCGCGCCCGCTGCTGATCGCCGGCGGCGGGATCGGTGGGCTCGCCACGGCGCTCGCGGTCGCGCGCACCGGCCGGCCCGTGCACGTGCTCGAACGCGCCGCGCAGTTCGGCGAGATCGGCGCGGGGCTGCAGCTCGCGCCCAATGCATCGCACGCGCTCGCCCGGCTCGGCGTGCTCGACGCGATCGCACCGCACGCAGTGTTTCCGCGCCGGTTGATGTGGCGCGATGCGCGCAGCGGCGCGCAGGTGACCGCACTCGACCTCGGCGAGCGCTTTCGCGCGCACTACGGCCATCCGTACGTCGTGATGCACCGCGGAGATCTGCTCGACGTGCTGCTCGGCGCATGCCGCGCGGACGCGCGCATCGTGCTCGAGCCGTCGCGCGACGTGGTCGGCGTGGAAGACCACGGCGACAGCATGCGCGCGGTATGCGCGGACGGCTCATCGTACGAAGGCGAAGCGATCGTTGCCGCGGACGGGCTGTGGTCGCGGTTGCGCAAGCTCGTGCACGACGACGGCGATCCGGTCGCCGCGCAGTACGTCGCGTACCGCGGCACGCTGCCGGTCGCGGAGCTGTGGGAAGGCGCCGGGCTCGACGACGTGACGGTGTGGACCGCGCCCGGCCTGCACTTCGTGCAGTACCCGATCCGCGGCGGACAGCTCTTCAACCAAGTCGCGGTGTTCCGCAGCCACCGCTACCGGCCCGATTCCGACGACTGGGGGACGGCGGACGAGCTCGATGCGGCGTTCGCCGTCGGCTGCGCGCCGGTGCAGGCGGGGATCGCGCGCATCCGCCGCGACCGCCGCTGGACGATGTACGACCGCGAACCGATCGCCGATTGGAGCCGCGGCCGGCTCGCGCTGCTCGGCGACGCCGCGCATCCGATGCTGCAGTATCTCGCGCAAGGCGCCTGCCAGGCGCTCGAAGACGCCGTCGTGCTCGCCGACGCGCTCGTGGGCTACGACGATCCCGCAGCCGCGTTCCTGGCCTACCGCGACCGGCGCTACCTGCGCACGGCGCGCGTGCAGTACAGCGCGCGCGTGTTCGGCGAGATTTGGCACGCGGGCGACGTGGGCGCGACGCTGCGCGACACGATGCTGGCGCCACGCCGCGACGACGACTTCACCCACGTCGAGTGGCTGTACGGCTGGCTCCCTTCGACAGGCTCAGGGTGACGCAGGTCGGTAAAGGACGCACGTGACCACGCCCGCCCGACCCGAGCTGCCGAAGACCTACGATCCCGCCGAAGTCGAGCCGCGCCTATATGCGCGCTGGCTCCAGGCGGGCGTCTTCCACGAGGAGCCCGATCCCGCGCGGCCGCCATTCATCGTGTCGATGCCGCCGCCGAACATCACCGGCCGCGCACACCTGGGCCACGGCTCGACGTACACGCCGCAGGATGTCCTCACGCGCTACCACCGCATGCTCGGCGAAAACGCGAACTGGATTCCGGGCCAAGACCACGCCGCGATCGCAACGGAGACCGTGCTCATCCGCGAGCTCGCCAAAGAAGGCGCGACGCGCGACTCGCTGGGGCGCGAAGCGTTTCTCGCGCGCGCATGGGGATGGCGCGAACAGTACGGCGGCGAGATCAACGAATCGTTCCGCCGCCTGGGCTTCGGCCCCGATTGGCAGCGCGAGCGCTTCACGATGGACGCCGGCTTGTCGGCCGCGGTCACCAAGGTGTTCGTCGACCTCTACAACGACGGCTTCATCTATCGCGGCACGCGGCTGGTGAACTGGGACCCGCAAGCGCAATCGACGCTTTCCGACGCGGAGGTCGAAGACGAAGAGCGCGACACGTTCCTGTGGCACATCCGCTACCTCGCGGAGAACGGCGGCGAGGGTCTGGTCATCGCGACGACGCGCCCGGAGACGTATCTCGCCGACGTCGCGGTCGCCGTGCATCCCGACGACGAGCGCTACCGCCACCTGATCGGCAGAAACGTCGTGCTGCCGGTCATCGACCGCGCGATCCCCGTGATCGCCGACGCCGCGGTGGAACCGGGCTTCGGCACGGGCGCGGTCAAGGTGACGCCCGCGCACGACGCGACCGACTACGAGATCGGCCGCCGCCACGACTTGCCGATGCCGACGGTGATCGACTTCGACGGCCGCGTTGCGGCGCCGATCTGGCGCTACGACGAGACGCCCGAACGCCGCGCCCCCATCGACGCGCAGGCGGAGAAGATGCATGCGTTCATCGGCTTCGACCGCTTCGACGCACGCAAGCGCATCATCGAGGAGCTGCGCGTGCTGGGTGCGCTCGTCGACGAAAAGCCATACCGCACGACGCTGCCGCTGAGCTCGCGCACGCACGCGGTGATCGAGCCGCTGCTGTCGCTGCAATGGTTCGTCAACGTGCAGCCGCTCGCGGAACCGGCGCTCGAAGCCTACCGCAGCGGCGCGCTACGCTTCGTGCCCGAACGCTTCGGGCGCACGTACGCGGCCGGCCTCGAAAACATCCGCGACTGGAACATCTCACGCCAGGTGTGGTGGGGCCACCAGCTGCCGGTGTGGTATACGCCCAACGACGACGTCGTCGTGGCGCGCGAGGAAGAAGAAGCCAAGCGCATCGCGCGCGAGCGCTTCGGGACCGACGAGCTGCGGCGCGATCCCGACACGCTGGACACCTGGTTCAGCTCGGGGCTGTGGCCGTTCTCCATCCTGGGCTGGCCGGAGCACACGCCCGAGTTCGACCACTGGTACCCGAACCAGGTGCTGGTCACGAGCCGCGACATCATCTTCCTGTGGGTGTCGCGCATGATGATGCTGGGTCTGCGCTTCGCCGGGAAAATCCCGTTCGAGACGGTGTTCGTGACGCCGCTGGTGTTCGATGCGCAGGGCCGCAAGATGTCGAAATCGCTTGGAAACGCGATCGACCCGATGGTCGACCTCGTGCCGAAGTACGGCGCCGACGGCACGCGGTTCGGCATCCTGCGCCAGATGCGCCTGGAGTCACAAGAGCTGCGCTTCGACGAGCGGTACTGCGACGAAGCGAAGCGCTTTGCGACAAAACTCTGGAACGCGCTGCGCTACACCTGCGCCCTGCCCGAGGGGCTGCCGGGCGCGGCCGTGCTGCCGAAGCACGACAAGCTCACGCTTGCGGACAAGTGGATCCTCACCGAGCTGCGCGCGTGCGCCGAGACGGTGACCAAGGCGTACGACGGCTTTGCGCTCGGCGTCGCGGCCGACGCGCTCTTGCAGTTCGGCTGGTACACGTTCTGCGACTGGTACGTCGAAGCGACGAAGGCCCCGGGCCAAGAACACACGCGCGGTGCAGTTCTGTCGTTCGTCCTCAACACGTTCGTGCGCGCAATGCACCCGATCGCGCCGTTCGTCACCGAAGAAATCTGGCAGACGCTCCCCCACGACGGCGCGACGATCGTCACGGCGTCGTGGCCGGATCTCGCCGAGATCCCGTCGTTTCCGGATGACGCGGCCGTGTTCCGTGCCGTGACCGAGAAAGTCGAGCAGCTGCGCAACGCCCGCTCGGAGTGGGGGATCGCGCCAAAGGACTGGATGCGCGTCGAGATTCCGGCGTCGCTCGCCGAGGAACGCGGGATCGTCGACACGATCGCAACGCTCGCGCGCGCGCAGATTGCCACCTACGACGGCGGCGACGGCAGCGTGCGCGACCGCATCCTCGCCGTGCGCGGCGTCGCGGACACCGCGAAGTTGCGCGAGCGCTACACGCGCGAGATCGCGCGCCTGGAAGCCGAGGTCGCGCGGTCGGAGAAGAAGCTCGCGAACGAAAGCTTCGTGGCCAAAGCCTCCGCGGACGTCGTCGCGGGCGAGCGCGCAAAGCTCGAAGAATACCGCCGCGAGCTGGAGCGCATGCGCACCGCGCTGGGCGAGTTGCCGGACTAGCCTTCGTTCAGCGCGCTGCCGTTGCGACCAGGCTCGGTTCCGCTTCGTCCGCGCCGCGGCCCGGGACCGCGCGGACGTGGCGCGGGTCGAGCTTTTCACCGCAGTGGCCGCACACGGTTTTCGGATCGGCGCGGTGCTCGCACGTCGCGTGCATCAGCACGACCGGCGGCCCGTCCTCGGCGTACCAGCGGTCGCCCCAACCCAGCAGCGCGACGATGATCGGATACAGATCGCGCCCCTTCGGGGTGAGCCGGTACTCCACGCGCACCGGGCGCTCTTGATACGCGCGCTCCTCGAACACGCCGTGCTCCACCAGCCGCCGCAGGCGTGTGGTGAGGATGTTGGGCGCGATGCCGAGCCGTTCCACGAAGCCGTCGAACCGGCGCACGCCGCGGAACGACTCGCGGATCACGAGCAGCGTCCACCATTCGCCCAGCACGTCGAGCGCGCGGGCGATCGAGCAGTTCATCTCCTCGAAGCTGCGGCGCTTGGCCATGTCCGATCACCTCCGTCCGAGAAGGAAACATCGACGCGAAGGTCTGAAGTTCCTTGCATGATGCAAGTCACTCGCGAGCGCCTCGTCACCTGGGAAGACCCGCTCGCCGCAGCGGGCACGCTGCGGGGCATGTCCGGGCTCGAGGCCATTCAGGCCGTCCGCGATCGCCGGGTCTCGCCGCCGCCGATCGCCCGGCTCATGAACTTCACCATCGTCGAGGTCGAAGAAGGCCGCGTCGTGTTCGAAGGCTATCCCGGTGAAGAGCACTACAACCCGATCGGCGTCGTGCACGGCGGCTTCGCGCTGACGCTGTTCGACTCCGCGATGGGCTGCGCGGTCCACACGACGCTGCCTGCAGGCGTCGCCTACACGACGACCGACGTTCAGGTGCGCTTCATTCGCGGCATCACCAAGGACACCGGCCCCGTGCGCTGCGAGGCCACCGCCGTGCACGTGGGGCGTTCCACCGCGGTTGCAGAGGCGAAGCTGTACGACGGCGACCGCCGCCTCCTCGGTACCGGGACGACCGCGTGCGCGATCCTGCGCCGGTGACCTGACGAAGGCGAAGCCGGACGGGGACGACGAAGGTCCGCTCGATGCAGACCGCGGTGGCGAGGCGACGGGTGTTGATGTCGCCGGACGAGATCGACCGGGCGATCGCGCGCATGGCCCACCAGATCGTCGAGCCGGACGACGCCCAGAACGGGCTCCTCCTCATCGGGATCCGGCGCGGCGGGGAAGCCCTCGCCCGCCGCCTCGCGTCGAAGATCGCCGAGATCCGGGGCTCGCTCCCCCAGCTCGGGTTCCTCAACGTCAACCTCTACCGCGACGACGACGTCGCGCGCGAGCTCCCCGAGTCGGAGATTCGCAGCGGGATTACCGGCCAAACGGTCGTGCTCGTCGACGACGTTCTGTATACCGGGCGCACGGTGCGCGCCGCGCTCGACGCCGTCACCGACCTCGGCCGCCCGCGGGCCATCCGCCTCGCCGTGCTCGTCGACCGCGGGCTGCGCGAGCTGCCCGTCCAGCCGGACTACATGGGCAAGATGATCCCCACGAGCCGGCGCGAGCACATCGACGTCCTTCTCGCCGCGCAGCGTTCCGACGCCGACGTGGTGACGGTGCACGACGAGGACCGTGCCGCCCCGTAGCCTGCTCGACGTCGACGACCTCGCCCCCGGCGAGCTGGTCGCCGTCTTGGACCGCGCCGTGTCGTTTCGCGATACGCTGCCGGAGCGCGACCTGTGCGCGGGCGTCCCGGTGCTCAACCTGTTCTTCGAAGCCTCCACGCGCACCGCGACGTCGTTCACGCTCGCCGAGCAGCGCGTCGGGGCCGACGTGATCACGTTCGCGCCCGGCGCGTCCAGCCTCGGCAAAGGCGAGACGATCGCCGATACGGCGCTGACGCTGCGCGGCATCGGCGTGCGCGTCATCGTCGTGCGCCATCCCGAATCCGGCTTCGCGCGCCGGCTCGCCGACGCGTTCGACGGCAACGTGATCAATGCGGGGGACGGCACGCACGCGCATCCCACCCAGGCGCTGCTCGACCTCATGACGCTGCGCCAGGAGTTCGGGCGCTTCGCCGGCTTGCGCGTCGCGATCGTGGGCGACATCCTGCATTCGCGCGTCGCGCGCTCGAACATCGTCGGGATGCGCGCGCTGGGGATCGACGTGACGCTCGTTGGGCCCGCGACGCTGCTGCCGTACGACTTCGCCGCGCCGGGTGTGGGGATCGAGCGCGACCTCGACGCCGTGCTGCCGCGCGTGGACGCCGTGATGATGCTGCGCATCCAGCGCGAGCGCATCGAACTGGGGTTGCTGCCGACACTCGACGACTACACGCAGCGCTATCAGCTCAACCGCGCGCGCCTGAGCTCGCTGCGCGACGACGCGGTCATCCTCCACCCCGGCCCGTACAACCGCGGCGTGGAGCTGACCGACGACGTGCTGGACGATCCGCGCTCGCGCTACGTCGCGCAAGTCCACAACGGCGTCTTCGTCCGCATGGCGGTGCTCGATCTGCTCGTGAACGGCGCCCCGGTGGCCGCGTGAATAAGGAAGCAGAGTTGCGCAAAGCGCAACTTGCGACGATGTTGCGCGCTCCCGCGCGCCTGACGCGGCCGGCACGCTGTTGGCAATGCCCGGTGCCTTCGTGAAGACATTAGTTCGTGGCGGCCGGCTGGTGGACCCTGCGCAGGGGATCGACGCGCAGCGTGACGTGCTGATCGAGAACGGCTTTGTTTCGCGGATCGGGGAGCATCTCGACGCGGACGCTGCGCGTGTCGTCGATGCGTCCAACGCGATCGTCGCGCCGGGTTTCATCGACATGCACGTGCACCTGCGCGAGCCGGGGCAGACGCACAAGGAGACGATCGCGACCGGCACGGCGGCGGCGGTCGCCGGCGGGTTCACCGCGGTCGCGTGCATGCCGAACACCGAGCCGGCGCTCGACTCCGCGGCGATCGTCAGCGAGGTCGTGCGGCGCGCCGAAGCCGCCGGGCTCGCGCGCGTGTACCCGGTCGGCGCGCTCACCCGCGGGCGCGCGGGCAAGGAGCTGGCGCCGTACCATCTGCTGTGCGACGCGGGCTGCGTGGCGTTCAGCGACGACGGCTCGACGGTGCGCAGCGCGCGCGTGCTGCGCAATGCCGCGCGCTACGCCGCCGACTTGCCGTTCGCGTTCATCTCGCACTGCGAGGACGACGACCTCAAAGGCGATGCGGTGATGAACGAAGGCCCGTCGTCGATGCGGCTGGGGCTCGACGGCTCGCCGTCGCTCGCCGAAGACGTGATCGTCGCGCGCGATTTGCTCATTGCGGCGGATTCCGGCAAGGCGTGGCACATCGCGCACGTGTCGACCGCGACGTCGCTCGACTTGATCCGCTGGGCGCGCGCGCGCGGCGTGCTCGTGACCTGCGAGGTGACGCCGCACCACCTCGTGTTCCTGGACGACCGCTTCGACGACTACCGCGCCGACTTCAAGGTGAATCCGCCGCTGCGCAGCGCGGACCACCGCAACGCGCTGCGCGCCGCGGTGCTCGACGGAACGATCGACGCGTTCGCGACCGACCACGCCCCGCACGGCCTCGACGAGAAAGCGCAGCTGCTCTCGCAAGCGCCCGTCGGGTTCAGCGGGCTCGAGATCGCGCTAGGCGCGTACGCGTTCGCGCTGCCCGAGTTACCGCTCGCGCGCTTCGTCGAGTTGCTGTCGGTGAACCCGGCGCGCATCCTCGGCGTGCCGGGCGGCACGCTCGACGTCGGCAGCCCCGGCGACGTGACCGTGTTCGCCGACCGGCCCTGGAACGTCGACGCGCGCATGTTCCAGTCGAAGGGGAAGAACACGCCGTTCGACGGGATGACGCTGCCGCGCCGCGCCGTCGCGACGGTGGTCGAAGGGGCAGTCGTGTTCGAGCACGGCCGCGTGATGCCGCGTGAGGAAGTGCCCGCATGACGAACCGCGCGACGCTGCTGCTGGCCGACGGTACGCGCTACGACGGCGAGGGGCTGAGCGCGACCGGCACCGCGCTCGGCGAAGCCGTCTTCTACACCGGGATGACCGGCTACGAAGAGGCGCTCACCGACCCATCGTACGCCGGGCAGATCCTCGCATTCACGTATCCCCTGATCGGCAACTACGGCGTGAGCGGCACGGTGTCGCAGCACCCGCATGCGTGCGCCGCGGGCGCGGTGATCAAGAACCTTTCGCGCCATCCGTCACACTACGACTCCAAGCAAGACCTGGGCTCGTGGCTCGATGCGCAAGGCGTGCGCACGATCCTCGGCATCGATACGCGCGCGCTCACGATCGCGCTGCGCGAACACGGCACGATCGCCGCCGCGCTGGCCGTAGGCGACGAGGCGATCGCAACGGTCGACCAGACGCTGCGGCGCTACGTGCTCGACGCGACGACGAAGGGGCTCGTGGCGTCGGTCGCCGATGCGTACAAACCCGGTGACACGGTGGGCACCGGCCGCAAGCACCTGGTGCTGCTGGACTGCGGCGTGAAGCGCAACATCATCCGCGATCTCACCGCGCTCGATGCGCGCGTAACGGTGCTGCCGTACGGCGCGTCGCGCGCCGACATCTTGGCGGAGAACCCGGATGCCGTCGTGATCTCGCCGGGCCCCGGCGACCCGCGCGATCTGGGCGATACCGTCGAGACGTTGCGCGGCTTGATCGGCGAGAAGCCGTTGTTCGGCGTGTGCCTGGGCCACCAGCTGCTCGCGCTGGCATGCGGCGCGGAGACGTACAAGCTGAAATACGGGCACCGCGGCGGCAACCAGCCGGTGAAGGATCTCGTGCACGACGAGGTGATCGTCACCGCGCACAACCACGGCTACGCCGTCAACGGCGACTCGCTGCCGGCAGACCTGGAAGCGACGATGGTCAACCTCAACGACGGCACCAACGAAGGCTTCCGCCACCGTACGCTCACCATCGAGGCGGTGCAGTTCCACCCCGAAGCGTCCCCCGGCCCGTTCGACGCGCGGAACCTGTTCGCGCGATGGCTCGACCGCGTCGAGTGAGCTTCGGCCGAGCCGCGCTCGGCCTCGCGATAGCGGCGCTGCTCGCAGCGCCCGTGGGCGCGGCCGGCTTGCGCACCCTGCACGTCGACGCGCTGTCGATGCGCGCCGACCGCACGCACGTGGCGGTCGGCGAGGTGTTCCATCTCGCGATCCACGCGCGGGTGCGTGAGCGGGTCGCGGCGCTCGACGAGCTGATCGTCCCCGACGTCGGCACCATGAAGCTCGAAGGCAACGAGCGCGGCGTGACCAGTTCGCCCGCAGGCACCGACGTGGTGGAGACCCTCACGCTCGAGCCGACCGCGCCCGGCACGTTCACGTTCAAGGGCGCGTTTCTCGACGCGATCGACGCGCGCACGCACAAGCCGTCACGCTTCTCGGCGAATACCGTTCGCGTCGTCGTCATCGCGGCGGGTTCGGCCGGGCCTGCGTCCGCGGGCGATTTGGGCGCGCTCGCGCGTTTGCTATTCGCGATCGCACTCGGCGGTTTCGTGGTGCTGGCCGTGCTCGGCGTGCTCCTCGCGATCGTGCGGTCGCGCCGCGGCCGAGTGCCGGCGATCACGCCGCCACCACGTGTCGCGCCGCCTCCGCCGGTGATGCCTCGCACGCCGCGGGAGGTCGTCGCCGAGGCGTTGCGCGCTTACCGGTCCGCGCCGGCGAACGACGCGCTGATGCGCCTGCGCGGTGGCTTGCTCGTTGCGGCGGGCACGACCGTAGGCGCCACGCTGCGCGACGCGTTGGCGGCGACGCGGGACGACGCGCTCACCGTTGCGCTCTTCGCCGCGGAGCGGACCGCGTTCGGGCCCGCGCACGAGCGCGACGCGGCGTCGGCCGAGCTCATCGACGCGACCGAAACGTGGCTCTCCGCCGCGCCTGCGGGAAATATCCGGTGAGCGGCCCCCGCGCTGTCCTCGATGCGCTGCATGCGACGATCGTCGGGCAGGACGAAGTCGTCGAAGGGCTCGTGCTCGCGGTGATCGCGGGCGGGCACATCTTGCTCGAAGGCGCCCCCGGCGTCGCGAAGACGCTCGCGTGCCGCGCGCTGGCGGCCGCGGTGGGCGGCGTGTTCCGGCGCGTGCAGTTCACGCCCGACCTGCTTCCGTCCGATATCGTCGGGACGCGCATCTTCGATCAGAAGACCGGCGAGTTCGCAACCGTCTTCGGACCGCTGTTTGCCAACGTCGTGCTCGCCGACGAGATCAACCGCGCGCCGGCGAAGGTGCAGTCCGCGCTGCTCGAAGGCATGCAGGAGCGGCGCGTGACGATCGGCCCGCAGACGCACGACCTGCCCGCGCCGTTCGTGGTGCTCGCGACGATGAACCCGTACGACACCGAAGGCACCTACGCGCTGCCGCTCGCGCAGCTCGACCGCTTTCTCGCGAAGGTGGTCGTCGCGTACCCGTCGCGCGAGGACGAGCGCACGATCGTCGATCGCTTCGGCGCCGGTGAGCCGCCGCTGCGCGCGGACGTTGCGACGCTCGACGACGTGCTGCGCTGGCAGCGCGAGGCGCACGCCGTGTTCGTCGACGCGAAGATCCGCGACTACGCCGTCGACCTCACGCGCGCCACGCGCACGGCGGACCTCGTGGCGCACGGTGCGAGCCCGCGCGCGGCGCTGGCGCTCGTGGCGCTTGCGCGGGCGCGCGCGTACCTCGAAGGCCGTACGTTCGCGGTGCCCGACGACGTGCGCGACGTCGCACCCGCGGTGCTGCGGCACCGCATCTCGTACGACGACCGCATCGCGATCAACGGCGGCGATCCGGAGGACGTCGTGCGGCGCATCATCGCGTCGGTGCCGGCGCCGTGAACGCGCTGCGCGACGCCATCGTCCGGGGCGCGCGCGCGACGCCGCGCCGCGGCGGCGCCGTGCGTGGCACGCGCGCGGGTGACGGCTTCGTGTTCTCGCAGCTGCGCGAGTACGTCGAAGGCGACGACCCGCGGCGCATCGATCATGCGGCGACGGCGCGCGTGGGCGCGCTGCAGACGCGCGTCTACCTCGAAGAGACCGCCCTCGTGCTCGCGGCGATCGTCGACGAATCCGGCTCGATGCAGGTCGGCCGCAAGCGCCCGCTCGCGGCGGCGGCGGACGAAGCCGTGTGCGCGTGGTTCGGCGCGCTCGAAGGCGACGACGCTGCCGCGCGCATCGTCGACGAGCGGATCGTGCGCGATCGCCGCGCTGCGCCGCTCGTGCGTGCGTCGGCGCCGTTCCGGTTCGCGTCCGCGCTTGCGATCGCCCAGCGGGCGCTGCCGCGGGGTGCATCGCTGCTGGCGATCGGCGACGGCTTCGACCTGCCGGCCGACGACGCGCTGGTGCGCGCCGCGCTGCGCTTCGACGCGACGGTGCTGCTTGCGCGCGACCCGTGGCGCGACGACCTTCCGCTGCGCGGTTTCGTGCGCTTGCGCGACGCGGAGAGCGGGCGTGTGGGGCGCGTCTTCGTCGGCGCGCGCACGCGAGCGCGCTATCGCACCGCCGCCCACGCGCGCGAAGCGGCGCTGCACGCGCGCTTCCGCGACGCCGGCTGGCGCGTCGGCACGCTCGATGAAGCCGACGGCCGCGCGTCGCTGCTGCGCGCGTTCGGTATCCACGCATGAGCTTCGCGCACCCGCTCTGGCTCGTGCTCGGCGTGCTGCTGGGCACCGCGTTCTGGTTCGCCGCGCGCGTGGCGGCGCGGCGCGCGTCGGCGTCCGCGCTCGCCTACAGCGACCTCGCATTCTTCGAGTCCGTGGCGAAGCAGCGCATCGATCCGGCGGTGCTGCTCGCGGTGGCGGGCGCGCTCGGCATCGCGGCGTTCGGCGCGGCGCTCGCGGGGCCACGGTTCGTCGCCAACGTGCCGGTCCGTGGCGGCGCGGTCGTGCTCTGCGTGGACACGTCGGGCTCGATGCGCGCGACCGACGTTGCGCCCACGCGCTCGGATGCCGCGGCAGCCGCCGTGCGCGCGTTCGTCGACGCGGTCCCCGACGGCACGCGATTGGCGATCGTCGCGTTCGCGAGCGGCGCCGGCGTCGTGCAGCCGCTCACCGACGACAAGGACGCCGTGCGCGACGCGATCGCGCGCATCCCGCCGCCCAACGGCGGTACCGCGATCGGCGACGCGCTCGCCACCGCGGCGCGGCTGCTCCCGCCGTCAGGCCGGCGCGCGATCGTGCTCATCACCGACGGCGTGAACAACCTGGGTGCCGACCCGCTGCAAGTCGCGCCGCAGATCGGCCAAAGCGGTGTCGAGATCGACACCGTGGGCATCGGCACCAACGACAGCGGCCAGCTCGTCCCCGGCACCGACCAGGCCGCCTCGATCGACGAGGACGCGCTGCGGCAAATCGCCTCGTCCGGCCGCGGCGCGTACGCGCGCGCGAACGACGCCGGCACGCTGACGAGCCGCCTTGCGGCACTCGCCGGCAGCACGACGACGCAGAAGAAGCGCATCGACGCAACGCTGCCGCTCGCAATCGCGGGCGGTGTCGTCTTGGTGCTCGCGCTCGCCGGCGGCATGCTCGCGGGCCGGTGGCCATAGGGCGGCATACGATGTCTGATTACACCCCCGAACGCGACATCCACAACCGCCGCATCAGCTACGAGCGCGGCGAGCTCGACGTGGACACGGTGGCGCGCGATCCGTTCGAGCAATTTCGCGTGTGGCTCGAACAGGCACTGCACGCCCAAGGGATCGTCGAGCCCAACGCGATGAGCGTCGCGACCGTCGGCCCCGACGGCCGGCCCTCGTCGCGCGTCGTGCTGCTGCGGCAATGGGACGCGCGCGGGTTCGTGTTCTACACGAATTACGGCAGCCGCAAAGGGGACGAGCTCGCCGCGCATCCGTTCGCGGCGCTGCTGTTCTGGTGGGGCGGGCTCGAGCGGCAAATCCGCATCGAAGGCGCGGTCGAGCGCGTGCTGGACGTCGAGAGCGACGCCTACTTCGCCTCGCGGCCGCGCGGGCACCGGCTCAGCGCGTGGGCGTCGCAGCAGAGCGCGGTCGTCGCCGACCGCGACGCGCTGCACCGCGCGATGGCCGACGCGGACGCGCGCTTCGCGGGCGACGACGTACCGCGCCCGCCGTTCTGGGGCGGCTACCGCGTCGTCCCCGACCGGTTCGAGTTCTGGCAAGGCCGCCCGAACCGCGTGCACGACCGCGTCGCATACGAGCGCGGCGGTGACGGCTGGACGATCGTGCGGCTCTCGCCTTAGAGCGCGAGGATCTCCGCATCGGTCAGCGTGTCGATGCGCGCGCGCAGCTTCGTGAGCGCGTCGCGCTGGCCCGCGGTGAGCGACGTGTCGCGCAGGCGCTCGTCGAGTGCCATGCCGTATGCCGTGATCAGGGCGTGGTCGCGCGGACCGCGATGTCGGGCTTCACGCCGACGCCTTCCCAGTTCGTCTTCGTAATCGGGTTGCGCGCTCGCGCGTCGGGCACAAAGATCGAGTAGTGATCGTCGATGCGGCGCGAGTCGCCGGGGTTCGCGCCGCCGCCGGTGACCGCGCCGATCAGCGTCCCGCGCTTGAGCGCCTGCAGGTCGTACGCGCACTCCTCGCCGCCCGAGAACGTCTCGCCCGAGGTGAGCACGTACACCGGTGCGGTGATGCGTGGGCCCGGTACGTCGGCAGTGTACGTCGACTCTCGAACGGGCGGCTCGCCGTCGCCGCGCCCGACGAAATCGTTCAAATGCGTCTTCGGCGGAAGGAAGTGGCTCAGCAGCCGCGCGATGGCGTCAGGGTCGCCGCCGTGGTTGCGCCGCAGGTCCAACACCACCGCGCGCGAGTATGCGACGCTGTTGGCGATACCGTCGAAGACCGCGTTCAACTCGTCGCTCGCGCTGGGGAAGTTGCGCAGGTCGACGTATCCGACGTTGCCCGGCAAGTGTGCGACGCGCCCGAGCCCGTAGCCGCTTTCGCGCCACATCCGTGCCATCGCGGCGTTCTCCGCGGCGCTCGCTTTGCCGCTGTTGGGATCGTCCGGCGGGTTGACCTCCGCGGAGTAGCGCAGGCGCACGTGCTTGTCGTGCAGCACGCCGCCGGCGTCTTCGGTGAGCCGCGTCGCGAGCGCGGCGTCGCGCAGGCCGTCGTACGTGCCCGCCGCCGCGTTTTTCCGAAGCAGGTCGCCGGCGGCGCGTGCGCGCGACGGGTAGACGTAAAAAGCTTCGAGCTTGGCGGCCGCACCGGCAGCGACGGCGCGGGCGGGGTCGTCCGCGCCGAGGACCGGAGCTCGCCGCGAGCAGCGCGAACCCGAAAGCGACGGCGATCGAACACTTCATGACCGGAGTATAGCGCGGTTTCCGCTGCGGTTCACACTGATCTTAAAAGGATAAGTCTCGGTTCGCGGCGTTTTCCTCAGGCATGGACGAGATCGACCGCGCGATCCTCCGCCGACTTCGAGACCACGCGCGGATCAGCTTCCGCGACCTGGGCGAAGCGGTCGGGCTGAGCGCGAACGCCGCCGCGGAGCGCGTTCGCCGCCTGCTCGCTGCGGGGACGATCCGCAGCTTTCGAACCGTGATCGACCCTCGCGCGGACGGCGCGCTGCTCGCCGCGTTCGTCGACTTGCGGCTGGCGACGGGGATTGCTGCTGATGCGTTCGAAGCCGCATTGCGCACGATGCCGGGCGTCACGTCGGCCGCACTTACCACCGGTAACTTCGACTACTCGCTGCGCGTTGCGGTCGCCGACGAGCCCGCTCTCGTCGCGCTGATCGAAGCGCTTCGCGCGCGCGGCGCGTCGGAAACACACAGCCGCATCATTTTGCGCGAGACGGTGTTGGCATGAGGACGCGGTCGCGGGTTGTGACGGCCGCTTTGCTCCTGCTTGCGGCGCTCGGCGCCGCGCCGGAACCGAGTTCGTCCGTTCAACCGCTCGCGCTCGGTTCGCTGGTGGTCTCGCAGTTCGTCACGGCGCGCGGCGACGTCGTCCACGTCGAGGCCGCCGTGTTTCCGCGCGACCGGGTGACGATCCGCGTCGTCGACCGGCCGCTGGGCGGTCCGCCGGGACAGATCGTTCGGCGCGCGATGGAGCCGAAGGCGCTCGCCGCGATCAATGGCGGCTATTCCACCGGCCGGTTCGCGCCCGACGGGCTGTACGAGATCGACGGCCGCGTGCGGCAGCCCGCCCGATCGGGGTTGTCGGGGGTCGTCGGCAGCACGAAGGACGGCACTCCGATCGTGGCGCGCCCCGATGAGGTCGACGCCGGATCGATACGCGACGCCGTGCAAAGCGGTCCGTTCGTCGTCGACCCCGGCGGTGCCAACGGCATCCGCAGCGACGACGGTTCGCGAGCGCGCCGCTCGCTCGTCGTCGTCTCCGACGGTAGCATCGCGTTCGCGATCACGTCGGCATGCGGGCTCTACGACCTCGCGCAGGCGCTGCTCGCATCGCCGCAGGTGTTCGGCGTCGACCGCGTCGAGCGCGCGCTCAACCTCGCCGGCGGTCCCTCGACCGGATTTGCGGTGCGCCTGCCGCCGAACGACATCTACAGTGTCCCGGAGAGGTTCCGCCTACGAACGGTGCTCACGATCGAGGAACGGTCGTAGTCTCGGCCGAGGCGGCGAGCCGCAACCGCCACAGCCACGCCGTCCCGAGCACGAATTCCACGATGACGAGCATCAGCGCGACGCGCGGCCCGAGCCCGAGGCTGCGCGTGTCGAAGAACGTGACGACCGGGCCGGTGATCGCGTTGGCGGCGATCTGCGGCAGCGCGGCGGCGAGGTTCCACACGCCCATCGCCGACGCGAGCGCCGCGCGCGGGAGCACCGCGTACGCGATCGCCCAGTCGGCGGTGAAAAACGCGCCCCACGCAGCGCCCGAGCCGATCGCGCAGACCAGCGCGACCGTGAACGTCGGCGCGAACGCGAACGCGCCGACCGCGATGGCGATGGCCCCGCACGCGACGCTCACGACCACGCGCTTGTCCATGCGGTCCGCGGGCTTGCCGGCGAATGCGGCGCCGAACACGCCGGCGATGGTGAACGCGAGGAACAGGATCCCGGTCGTCGTTTTCGCTTCGCTCGCGCCGACGCCGAGCGATTCGCGCACGAAGAAGAACAAGTACCCGAACAGCGTGTAGAACCCGACGTTGATGAGCGCCCGCGACACGAGCACGGTCCACATGTTGCGGTCGACGCGCAGCGGCGCCGCGGCGTCGCGCCTGCGCGGCAAACGTACCACGTACGAGTCCGTCGCCCACCAGCCGATCAAGAGACAGGCCGCGAGCGCGAAGCCGAGCGGCGCGCCGCGCAGCAGCGTCGTAAGCAGCAGCCCCACGACGCTGCCCGAAAACTGGTGCACGCTCATCAGCGACGACGCGCGCCCGACGCGCTCCGGCTCGACGTAATCGCCGACGATCCCCTGATACGGCCCGCCCGCGACGTTCATCCCCACTTGCAGCACCAGCCAGGCCGCCCACAGCGAACCCATCGACGGCGCGAGCGGCAGCGCGACGATGGCCGGGATGGCGAGCGCGATGCCGGCGCCATAGAACAGCCGGCGATGACCGACGCGCGCGCGGTGGCGGTCGGACAAGAATCCCGCGCCCACTTGCACGGCCGCGCCGACGGCCGCCCCGGCCGCCGCGAGCACCCAGAACGAATCGACGGCGTGCGGGGCGAGCGCGGACACGCGGTCCTGCAGCACGACGCCGAGCACCGCCGTCCACACGACTTGAATTCCGAACCAGAACGTGCCTAAGAGTACCGCCTTCGGCGGCCCGTTGCCGTTCATGCACCACCACCGAAAAGCGTCCATGCGTACCGATAGTCGTCGAGCGAATCGACGTCGTAGGCGAGGCCGGGATCGCAGTCGCGCAGCGCGCCGACCGCGACGCCGAGCTTGCGGCGCCCGAAGGCTTCCAACTCCGCGATCGTGAGCCGTTTCGTGGCGAACCGCAGACAGAGCACAGGCCCCAGCAGCAGCGCCAGCCGCGGCAAGCTCTTGCGCGCGTCGAACAGCTTCGTCGCAAACGCGCGCGCCGGCTCGACCGCGTCCGCGGCGATCACGAACGCGTTGCCGTTGGCGACGCGCTCGCCGCCCAGCGCGACGCTGTGCTCGCCTGCGCCGGGAAAACGCGCCGCGTACGCGTCGACCGCCGCGAGCGCCATCGTCAGCGCATACGCTTCGCTGCGACCGATCAGATCGCGGAGCCCCGCGGCGCTCGCGAACGGCATGTCCGAGGTGAGGTACACGAAGCGCTCGCCCGGCCACGCGTCGAGCGCGCGCAGCACGTTGGTGGCCCCGTCGAGCGCCGCATCGATCACGCGCACGTCGCGACCTGCGAGATGCGCTCGCACCTCCGCATCGCCGATCACGGCGACACCGTCGATCCCCGCGCCGGCGCACGCGTCGAGCGCGACGTCGAGCAGCGTCCGCGCACCGAGCGTCTGCGGGCCAAGCGGGGCTAGGGCTTTCACCTGGGTCCCGATCGCTTCCGCGAACGCTCCCTCCACCAGGCCACCCGCGGTGATCACGGCGCGCATCGCCGCGTCGTTCTCCAGGACTCCCCGCCCCACCGCCGTATGATGGCGGGCAGTGTCACGGCGTACCATCATGGTGATCGGGTCGGGTCCGATCGTCATCGGGCAAGCCGCCGAGTTCGACTACGCAGGGGTGCAAGCGTGCAGGGCGCTGCGTGAGGAAGGCCACCGGGTCGTCCTCGTCAACTCGAATCCCGCGACGATCATGACCGACCCCGAGATCGCCGACGCGGTCTACCTCGAACCGCTGACCGTGGCTTCGGTCGAGCGCATCATTGAACGCGAGCGGCCGGATGCGCTGCTTCCGACGCTCGGTGGCCAGACGGGGCTCAACCTCGCCGTCGAGCTCGCCGAAGCGGGCGTGATCGAAAAGTACCACGTCGAGCTGCTCGGGACACCGCTGGACACGATCAAGCTGGCCGAAGACCGCGAGCGATTCAAGGCGAAGATGATCGAGATCGGCGAGCCCGTCCCCAAGTCGCTGATCGTCACCGATGCCGAGGCGGGCGTCGCGTTCGCGGGCGAGGTGGGGTACCCGCTGGTCGTGCGGCCCGCGTACACGCTGGGCGGCACGGGCGGCGGCGTGGTGTACGACGAGGCCGAACTGCGCGCGACGCTGCAAACCGGGCTCGAAGCATCGCTGATCCATCAAGCGCTCGTCGAAACGTCGCTGCTCGGCTGGAAAGAGCTCGAGTACGAAGTCCTGCGCGACAGCGCGGGCAACTGCATCATCGTCTGCAACATGGAGAACATCGATCCCGTCGGCGTGCACACCGGCGATTCGATCGTCGTCGCGCCGTCGCAGACGCTCTCCGACCTCGACTACCAGATGCTGCGCACGTCGAGCATCAACGTGATCCGCGCGCTCAACGTGCAGGGCGGCTGCAACATCCAGTTCGCGCTGCACCCCGACAGCTCCGAGTACATGATCATCGAGGTCAACCCGCGCGTGTCGCGCAGCTCGGCCCTCGCGTCGAAAGCGACCGGCTATCCGATCGCCAAGATTTCGACGAAGATCGCGCTCGGCCAAACGCTCGATACGATCCCGAACCCGGTCACCGGCGGTCGCACCAAAGCGGCGTACGAGCCGACGCTGGACTACTGCGTGGTGAAGATCCCGCGCTGGCCGTTCGACAAGTTCCCGCTGGCCGACACGCGGCTGGGCACGCAGATGAAGTCGACCGGCGAGGCGATGGGGATCGGTCGCACGTTCGCCGCCGCGCTGATGAAGGCGGTGCGCGGCCTGGACCTCAAGTTCGAGACGCTCACGGGCAACGCGTTTGCGGAGTGGAGCGACGACGAGCTGCTGCGCACGCTGCAGCCGGCGACGCACGAGCGGCTGTTCGCGGTGTGCGAGCTGCTACGCCGCGGCCGCACCGTCGACGAGCTGCACGAGCTCTCGACGATCGACGAGTTCTGGCTGTGGGAGTTCAAGGCGCTCGTCGAGCTGGAAGAGGAGTTCCGCGCGCACGCGGCGCCGGGCCCGCTGTTCGGCCAGGCCCCGCCCGATGCACTGGTGCGGCGCGCGCTCGAAAGCGGCTACAGCGTGCGCGGCATCAACTCGCTCTTCGGCGGTGAACTGCACGCGCGCGGGGACGGGGCTTCGTTTCGCATGGTCGACACCGCCGCCGCCGAGTTCCCCGCGACCTCGCCGTACTATTACCTCTCGCGGTTCGAGAACGACGAGATACGCACGCCGCAGAAGGAGGCGGTCGTCGTGGTCGGCAGCGGGCCGATCCGGATCGGGCAGGGGATCGAGTTCGACTACAGCTGCGTGCACGCCGCGTGGGCGCTGCGCGAGGCGGGCCGCTCGGCGGTGGTCGTCAACAACAACCCGGAGACGGTGTCGACCGACTTCGACATCAGCGACGTGCTCGTGTTCGAGCCGCCGGGTGCCGACGAGGTGGAGGCGACGGCGCGCGCGACTAACGCGCGCGGCGTCATGCTCGCGTTCGGCGGCCAAACCGCGATCAATTTGGCGGGCGAGTTGACGAAGCGTGGCATCGCGATCGTGGGCAGCGACCGGCGTTCGCTCGACATGGCGGAGGACCGCGAGAAGTTCGACGCGGCGCTCGAGAAGCTCGGCGTCGCGCGCCCGCGCGGCCGCGCCGCGAACACGTTTCGCGAAGCGCGCGCGATCGCGCGCGAGATCGGGTTCCCCGTGCTGGTGCGGCCGTCGTACGTGCTGGGCGGGCGCGGCATGGAGATCGTGTACAACGAAGGCCAGCTCGCCTCGTACGTGGAGAGCGCGCCGCCGATCACGCCGGGCTCGCCGCTGCTGGTGGACAAGTACATGCGCGGCCGCGAGGTGGAGGTCGACGCCGCGTTCGACGGCGACGACATCATGATCCCCGGCATCTTCGAGCACGTCGAGCGCGCGGGCATCCACTCCGGCGACTCGATCAGCGTGTTCCCCACGCAGACGGTCTCCGACGGCATGGAAGCGCGCATCGTCGAGGTCACCGAAGCGATCGCGCGCGAGCTGGGCATCCGCGGCCTCATCAACATCCAGTTCGTCATCCCCGAAGGCACCGACGAGCTGCTGATCATCGAGGCGAACCCGCGCGCCAGCCGCACCGTGCCGATCATCTCGAAAGCGACGGGGATCAACCTCGTGTCGGCGGCGACGCGCATCGCACTGGGCGAGAAGCTGCGCGACATGCGCTGGGGTACCGGCTTGCGGCCGAAACCCGACTACGTTGTCGTCAAAGTGCCGGTGTTCTCGTTCGCGAAGATGCGCGGTGTCGAGACGATTCTCGGCCCGGAGATGAAGTCCACCGGCGAGGTGCTCGGGATCGATACGACGTACGCCGGCGCGCTGCGAAAGGGCTTCGTCGGCGCGGGCATTCGATTGCCGCACGAAGGCGGTCGCGTGCTCGTCTCCGTGAGCGATGAGGAGAAGAAAGACGCCGTCGACCTGATGCGGCGGCTCGTCGCGCTGGGCCACACGCTCGTCGCAACGCCCGGCACGTTCGAGCTGCTGCAAGAGCACGGGATCGCCGCCGAGCGCGTGAACAAAATCGGTGAAGGCGAGCCCGACGTGCTGGGCGTGATTCGCCAGCGTTCCGTCGACCTGGTGATCAACGACTTCAAGAGCGGCAAGGAGCAGACCGACAACTACCGCATCCGCCGCGCCGCCGTCGAAGCCTCGATCGCATCGCTGACGTCGCTCGACACGGCGCAGGCGCTGGTGACCGCGCTCGAGTCGGAGTCGGGCCCGCCGCGCTCGCTGCAAGAGTACCAGGCTACGCACCTGGGAGCACCCGCGTCGTAGCGCGGCCGACGCGCGCCGCCGCGCTGACCGCGTTCGCCTCGCTCGCGCTGAGCGGCTGCGGTGTGCCGCGCCGGATCGTGCAAGCCGGGGGACGAGGCAACGCGTGCGTCGATACGGCGGTGCCGCCGGCGACCGGCGTTCACGTCGTACGCGGCGCATTCGCGTCACGGCACGTCGCCGCGCGCGCCGTGCGCTACGTGCTCGTCGTGCCGGACGGCGCGCGCGGCCTGGATCGCGTCGCGTACGTGCTGCCCGGCCGCGGGGGCGACGCGAATTCTGCGATCGCACTGGGCTTGGACGGGTTTCTCGCCGCCTACCTGCGCGCCGGCGGGCGGCCATTCGCGCTCGCGGCCGTCGATGCAGGCGAGTCGTACTTTCACCCGCGCGCCTCGGGCGAAGACCGCTTGGCCGTCGTCACCTCCGACCTCCCGCCCATCGTACTTGATGCGCTGGGCGTGCGGCGCGTGCGCGAAGCGCTCATCGGGCAATCGATGGGCGGCTACGGCGCCCTGCTCGCTGCCGAACGCCACCCGGCGCGCTACCGCGCGGTCGCAGTCGCCGGCCCGGCCATCTTCCCGTCGTACGAGGACGAGCACCGCAGCGTCGGCGACGCATTCGACTCCGCGGCCGATTTCGCGCGCTACGACGTGCTCGCGCATGCGAGCGCGTTGCGCGGGCGTCACGTGCGCGTCATGGCAGGTCTCAGCGATCCGTTCTTGCCCGGCGTGCGCGCGTTCGCGCGCGCGTGCCCGACAGCCGACGTGCGCGTTCAGCGCGGTTGTCATGACGACGGGTTCTGGCGGACGAGCGCGGCGCCGCTGCTCGCGTTCGTCGGCAAGCACCTGTAACAGCCGAGCGGCGTTCGAATCCATGCGGGGCACACGCCTTGCGCTCGATAACTGAGCCCTGCCCCCCAGGGGAACGGTGCTAGCGCATATGGTATCACGGAACGTGCGCCGAAACCGCCGGCTCGACGTCTTTCGTCAGCCGCTCCAGGCCGATCGCAAATCGGACGTCGTGAACCGGCTCAAGACGGCGCGCGGGCATCTCGACCACATCATCGCGCTGCTGGACACGGACCCGTACGTCGTCGACGTGCTGCGCCAGATCGCCGCGGTGCGCGGCGCGCTCGATGCCACCGTGCGCGCCGCCCTGCGGCATTATTTCGAGCATGCGTTCGTCGACGCAGTGAAAGCGGGGCAGACCGAGGCTGCGCTCGACGAGCTGATGAACGCGCTGACGTTCTTGCGCCAGATCGACTGAAGGGCGGGCGACCGCGTGTGACCCCTCCCGGGAGGGGTACATGTTTGAACATGACGCAGACGTTCGGTGCAATGGTGTGGGTGATCGCCGAAGGCTACATCCCCGCATGGAGTAATGGGCCCGAGCCCGAGTTCACCAGCCATGAAACCGCCTGCATGCTGAACGCCGGCGACCGCGATGCGCACGTGGAGATCACGGCGTACTTCAAAGACCGCGAGCCGGTCGGACCATATCGCGTGACGGTTCCGGCGCGCCGCACGCTTCATCAGCGGTTCAACGATCTTCACGATCCGCAGCCAATTCCGCGGGGTACGGACTACGCGAGCGTCATCGTCTCCGACGTGCCCATCGTCGTGCAACACACGCGGCTCGACTCCCGACAGTCAGAGAACGCGCTCATCACCACCATGGCCTACCCCGCCGCGTAACGGAGCGAACATCGTGTCAACGACCGTCAGCGATTTTCTCATCGAGCGTTTGATCGCCTGGGGTGTGCGCCGCATCTTCGGATATCCGGGCGACGGCATCAACGGCATCATCGCGGCGATCGACCGGCACGATGACGTCATCGACTTCGTCCAGGTGCGCCACGAAGAGCAGGCGGCGTTCATGGCGTGCGCGCACGCGAAGTTCACGGGCGAGCTGGGCGTGTGCCTCGCCACGTCAGGCCCCGGTGCGATCCATCTGCTCAACGGCCTGTACGACGCGAAGAACGATCACACGCCCGTGCTCGCGATCACGGGTCAGTCGGCGACGACTGCGATGGGCAGCGAGTACCAGCAAGAAGTCGACTTGCAGAACCTGTACAAAGACGTCGCGAGCGAGTACGTCGTCACGCTGATGAATCCGGCGCAGGTGCGGCATGCGATCGATCGCGCGGTGCGCGGGGCGCTGTCCGCGCGCACCGTGACAGCGCTGATCTTCCCGAAAGACATCCAAGAAGAAAAAGCGGTCGCGCATCCGCCGCACGCGATGAGCCACAACGCGTCGAGCACCGGCATCGCGCTCGCGCGCATGATCCCGCCGCAGACCGATCTCCAACGCGCCGCCGACGTGCTCAACGCCGGTTCGAAGGTCGCCATCCTCGCCGGCGCCGGGGCGTTCGGCGCGGAGGAGGAATTGATCGCCGTCGCCGACCGGCTGCAAGCCGGTTGCGCGAAAGCGCTGCTCGGCAAAGCGGTGCTGCCCGACGATTTGCCGTGGGTGACAGGAACGCTGGGCCTGCTCGGCACGAAGGCGTCGAGTGACATGATGCGCGCGTGCGACACGCTGCTGATGGTCGGCACGAACTATCCCTACGCGCAGTTCTTGCCCAAGGAAGGCGCCGCGCGCGGCGTGCAGATCGACATCAACGGCGCGCGGCTGGGAATCCGCTATCCCACCGAGGTGAGCTTGCAGGGTTCGGCGCGCGACACGCTCGAGGCGCTGCTGCCGCTGCTGCAGCCGAAAACGGATACCGCCTGGCGCGAAACGATTGCGAAGACCGAGCGCCATGACGCGCGCGTCGATGCGTCGCGCGCGGCGATCTCCGGCAACCCAGTCAATCCGCAAGACGTGTTCGTCGAGCTGAACCGGCAACTGCCCGACCGGGCGATCCTCACCGCCGACGCCGGCACGTCGACGAACTGGTCGGCGCGCCACCTGGACATGCGCCGCGGGATGAAGTGGTCGCTCTCCGGCAGCCTGGCGACGATGGGTTCGGCCGTACCGTACGCGATCGCCGCGAAGTTCGCGTTCCCGGATCGGCCGGTGATCGCAATCACGGGCGACGGCGCGATGCAGATGAACGGCATCAACGAGCTGATCACCGTTGCGAAATACTGGAAGCGCTGGAGCGATCCGCGCCTGGTGTTCTTCGTCGCCAACAATCGCGACCTCAACCAGGTGACGTGGGAGATGCGCATCGAGACGGGCGTCCCGAAGTTTCCCGGCTCGCAAGACCTGCCCGACTTTCCGTACGCCGATTATGCGAAGATGCTGGGCTTGACCGGCGTGCGCGTCGACAAGGCCGAAGATCTTGCCGCCGGCTGGGAGCAGGTGCTGCACGCCGACCGGCCCGCCGTGTTCGAGGTGCTCACCGACGCCAACATCTCCATGCTGCCGCCGCACGTGACGACCGAGCAGGTCAAGGCGTTCACGAGCGCGATGATCAAAGGCGATCCCGACGAAGGGCCCGTGCTGGTGAAATCGGTCAAGGGCGTGCTGGCGGGCCTCTTCCCGACGCGCCACAGCCAGTGATGGCGGCGGCAGCGAGCCGCCGCAGCGACGTTCCCGTCGATCGTCTCGCGGTCTCGGCGTACCGCGTCCCCACGGATCGGCCGGAGTCGGACGGAACGGCGAAGTGGGATTCGACGACGCTCGTGCTCGTCGAGATCGACGCGGGCGGTGAGCGCGGGACCGGCTGGTCGTACGCGAGCGTCGCCGCCGCGACGGTGATCGACGAAATGCTGATCCCCGTGTTGCGCGACGGCAACGCGCTCGACACGCGCGCGATGTGGGCGCGCATGACCGGCGTCGTGCGCAACGCCGGCCGCTCGGGCATCGCATCGTATGCGATCGCGGCGGTCGACGTGGCGCTGTGGGATCTGCGCGCGCGGCTGTACGGCGTCGCGCTGTGCGATCTCATCGGCCTGGTGCGCGAAACGGTGCCGGCATACGGCAGCGGCGGCTTCACGTCGTACGACGAGCGCACGCTGCAAGACCAGCTCGGCGGCTGGGCGCAGGCCGGCTTCCACGCCGTGAAGATGAAGGTCGGCCGTGACCACGCGCGGGACGTAGCGCGCGTAGCGAGCGCGCGCGAGGCGATCGGGTCGCAGTGCGAGCTCTTCGTCGACGGCAACGGCGGCTACAGCGTCGCAGAAGCCGTCGCGATCGCCCAGGAGTTCGCGCAACTCGGCGTCACCTGGTTCGAGCAGCCGGTCGATCACCGCGATCTGGACGGAACGTGCCGCGTACGCGAGCACGCACCGCCCGGGATGGCGATCGCGTCGGGCGAGTACATCACCGACACCGCGGACGCTGCGGCCGTCGCAAGTGCCGTCGACGTGCTGCAAGCCGATGCGACGCGCTGCGGCGGTTATACGGGTTTGCTCGCAATCGACGGGTTCTGCGAAGTGAACCGCCTGCCGCTTTCGACGCACTGCGGGCCGGCGCTGCACCTGCACGCCGCTGCCGCGTGCCTGCGGCTGCGGCACATGGAGTACTTTCACGATCACGTGCGCATCGAACGCATGCTGTTCGACGGCGTGGTGGAGCCAGTCGGCGGCGCGCTGCGGCCCGACCGGTCGCGCCCGGGGCATGGCTTGACGTTCAAGCACGCCGACGCGGCGAAATTCTCAATCACCTAGCTTCACCGAGGACGCTCGCGTGCTCATCGATCTCATCACGGGCGTCGGCCCGACGCCTCGGTCCGACGATCCGGCGACGCCGCCCGGCGTGCGCCCCGATCAGCGCGGCGCGTGGAACGGCGACGCGGACGCGCTTGCAGCTGCGCTGCGCGCGCGCATCACCGGCGAGGTGCGGTTCGACGACGGCAGCCGCGCGCTGTACGCGACGGACTCGTCGAACTACCGGCAGGTTCCCATCGGGGTCGTCGTGCCGCGCACTGCAGACGACGTGATTGCCGCGGTCGAGGTCGCCCGCCGTTACGGCGCGCCGATTCTCGCGCGCGGCGGCGGCACATCGCTGGCCGGCGAATGCTGCAACGTCGCGGTCGTGCTCGACTGCTCCAAGTATTTCAACGGCGTGCTCGAGATCGACGCGGACCGGCGCTGGGCGCGCGTGGAACCGGGGATCGTGCTCGACGATCTGCGCGCGGCGGCCGCCCCGTACGGGCTGTGGTTCGGACCCGATCCGGCGACGCACACGCACAACACGCTGGGCGGGATGATCGGCAACAACTCGTGCGGCATGCATGCCCAGATGGCGGGCAAGACGGAAGAGAACGTCTACGAGCTCGATATTCTCACGTACGACGGCGTCCGCATGACCGTCGGCGAGACGTCGCACGCCGCGCTCGACGCATACTGCGCGCGCGAGGATCGCGTCGGCGAGATCTACCGCGGCCTGCGCGATCTGCGCGATCGTTACGCGGACACCATCCGCGCGCGCTTTCCCGACATCCCGCGGCTCGTCTCGGGATACCCGCTACAGCAGCTGCTGCCTGAGAACAGGTTCAACGTCGCGCGCGCGCTCGTCGGCACCGAGTGCACGCTCGCAGTCGTCCTCAGCGCGAAGGTGAAGCTCATCCCGAACCCGTCCGAGCGCGTCATCCTCGTGCTCGGGTTCGACGACATCTACACGGCGGGCGACCACGTCCCCGACGTCAACGCACACAAGCCGATCGCGCTCGAAGGACTCGACGACATCCTCATCGGCTACATGCGCAAGAAGAACATGAAGCCGGAGGACATCGCGCTCCTGCCCGACGGCGGCGGCTGGCTGATGGCGGAGTTCGGCTCGAACGACGTCGCCGAGTCCAAGCGGCAAGCGCAAGCGTGCATGGACGCGATGCGCGGCAAGGCGAAGTCGATGAAGCTCGTGACCGACGAGGCGCAGCAGGCGATGCTATGGGCGGTGCGCGAGTCGGGTCTGGGTGCGACGGCAAAGCTCAAGGACGAGCCGGCGAACTGGCCTGGCTGGGAAGACTCCGCCGTCGCACCCAAGGACGTCGGCGCCTACTTGCGAGAGCTGCGCGCCCTGTACGACAAGTACGGCTACGAGGCCGCGCTGTACGGACATTTCGGGCAAGGCTGCATCCACTGCCGCGTCAGCTTCGACCTGTTTAGCGCGGCCGGCGTGGCCGCATGGATGCGCTTCCTCGACGAGGCTGCCCACCTGATCGCCAAGTACAAGGGCTCGCTGTCGGGCGAGCACGGCGACGGCCAGGCCCGCGGGCGGTTGCTCCCGATCATGTTCGGCGACGAAATCTACCAGGCGTTCCGGGAGTACAAACGCATCTGGGATCCCGACGGCAAGATGAATCCGGGCAAGGTGGTCGATGCGTACGCGCCCGACGAGAATTTGCGGATGGGCCAGTACTACCGGCCGTGGGAGCCCGACACGAAGTTCACGTACGAGCCAGACGACTACGGCTCGTTCGCGTACGCGGCGAACCGCTGCGTGGGCGTCGGAAACTGCCGCCGGCACGACGGCAAGGGCACGATGTGCCCGTCATACCGGGTCACGAAGGAAGAAAAGCACTCCACGCGCGGTCGCGCGCGCCTGCTGTTCGAGATGCTGGAGCGCGCGCCGCTCGAAGGCGGCTGGAAATCGGAAGCGGTGAAAGACGCGCTCGACTTGTGTCTGGCCTGCAAGGGCTGCAAGGGCGACTGCCCGGTGAACGTCGACATGGCGACGTACAAGGCGGAGTTTCTTTCGCACTACTACGAGTCCAACCGGCGGCCGGTCTGGGCGTACGCGTTCGGCCTGATCCCGTGGTGGGCGCGCTACGGCTCGCGCTTTGCCCGCGTCATCAACGCCGTGGCACAGACGCCGGGGCTTGCGCAACTCGCGAAAGCGCTCGTGCGGATGGCGCCACAGCGTGAGATCCCGCCGTTCGCGGAGCAGTCGTTTCGCGACTGGTGGCGCACGCGTGGGCCGGGCCCCAATGCGGGCGGCCCTCGCGTGATCCTGTGGGCGGATACGTTCAACACATATTTTCACGCGGCGACCGCGCGCCATGCCGTCGAAGTGCTGGAGGCGGCGAAGTACGACGTCGTCGTGCCGGCACAGCTGCTCTGCTGCGGGCGGCCGCTGTACGACTACGGCATGATCGACGTCGCCAAGGGACTCCTGGAAGATGTCCTCGAGGCCCTGCGGCCCGAGATCGAGGCGGGCACCCCCGTGGTGGGTCTGGAGCCGTCGTGCATCAGCGTGTTCAAGGACGAGCTCCTGAATTTGTTCCCGAACGACCACGACGCGCGCCGGTTGTCGCAGCAGACGATGCTGCTGGGCGACTTCCTCGCGAAAGACGAACAGTGGACGCCGCCGGCGCTGCATCGCAAGGTGCTGCTGCACGGCCACTGCCACCATAAGTCCGTGCTCGGCATGGAAGGCGACCGCAAAGTGCTGCACGCACTCGGCGTCGACCTCACGGAGTTGGACGACGGCTGCTGCGGTATGGCGGGTGCGTTCGGGTTCGAAGCCGGCGAGCATTACGACGTGTCGGTCGCGTGCGGCGAGCTCGAGTACGTCCCGAAGGTACGCGAGGCAGCGCTCGACACGATCGTCATCGGCGACGGTTTCTCGTGCCGCGAGCAAGCCGTGCAGACGACGGCGCGCCAGGGTCTGCATCTTGCGGACGTCGTATGGCTGGCGCTGCGATACGGACCGGACGGTCCGCCCGGTGATTATCCCGAGTTCGCCGCGATGCCTGACGTGCGCACGCAGCGCGCGCGTGCGCGGCACGACGCGATACTGGGCGCCTGGGCGCTCGGCGCCGGTGCGCTGACCATCGCCGGCTTCGTGGTGGCTCGCGTCATGCGGTCGACGGGGCGCCGATGAGGCGCGCGAGCGCGTCGCGGCTGCGCGACACGACCGCATGAAGGTCCCCGTCGTAAAGCGAGTCCGGTACGTCTTTGGAGAAGATCTCCAGTACGATCGGTCCGCCGAAACCCGCCTCGTGCAAACCGCCCAGGAACGGTGCGAAGTCGATCGACCCGTCGCCCACCGCAAGCCGGTCCAGGTACGACCGCGGCCGGCGATAGTCCGACACCTGCGCGACGAAGATGCGGTCGCCGCACGCCGCGAGCTGCGCGCGCACGTCGTGCTGGCCCGCGAGGTTCCAGACGTCGGCGCAGATTCCGACCGCGTCGTGCGCAACCGCGTCGACGATGTCGCGGGCGTCTTCCAGATTCCAGGCGAACGTGTCCTCGTTCATCGCCAGCGGGTGCAGCGGTTCGAGCGCGAGCCGCACGCCGGCGGCTTCGGCGCGCCGGGCGAGCTCGCCGTACGCTTTAACCGTGGTGTGGAACGCGCGCTGCACGTCGCCGTCGCGTGCGATGCCGGTGTTGAGCACGAACACCGCGCCCGGCAGCATCGGCGCCGCGGACTCCAGCGTGCGCAGAAACGCGTCGCGGCGCGCCTCCGGACTCGCCGGCTCGGGCTGCATGCGTGTGGGGAACAGCGAGTGCACGTCGGCTTGGAACGACGACACCGTGAGCCCTTGTGCGCGCGCCGCGGCGAGCTGATCGCGCCGTGCGCCCGCGTCTTTGGCCAGCTTGAACTCCCACACTTCGATCGCGCGCGCGCCAAGCTGCGCGTACCGCGTGAGGTCTTCCTCGTAGGTCCACGGCCACGTCGTGACCTCGCTGACGCCGAACGTCCACATGCATAGGAGATACCCGTGAACGCACGCATCGTCGTGCTCGGCACCGGATTCGCGGGGCTCACCGTGGCGCGCGCCCTCGCCGGGCCGCGGCGCGGACTGCGGGTTGCGCTCACCGCGGTGAACCGCGAGAACTACGCGCTCTTTACGCCGATGCTGCCGGAGGTGGCGAGCGGCGCGATCGAGCGGCGCCACGTTGCGGAGCCATTCCGCACGGCCGTTCCGCGCGCGACGTTCGTCCTCGGCAACGTCGAGGGCGTCGACTTTGAGCGTCACAGCGTGTCCGCGCGCCATTCGGTCACGGGCGATGTCACGAGCATTCCGTACGACCAGCTCGTGATCGCGCTCGGTGCCGTCAGCACGACGCACGGCGTCCCGGGCGCCGACGAACACACGCTGCCGCTCAAGACCCTCGACGACGCGACCCGGCTCCGCGCGCAGCTCGTTCGCTCGCTCGAAGCGGCGACTGTCGCCGGTCATGGCGAGCGCGGCGCGCTGCTGACCGTCGCGGTGGTGGGCGGCGGCTTCACCGGGGTCGAGGCGGCGGGCGAGACGTTCGCCTACTTGAACCGCATCCGGGGCGACTACCCCGCGCTCCACGGCGACCGCATCCGCGTCGTGCTCGTCGGCGGCGGCCCGCGCCTGTTGGAACAGCTTCCCGAACGCTTCTCGCAACGCGCGCGCGCAATGCTGACGCGGCGCGGCGTCGAGGTCATTCTCTCCGACGACGTCGCGTCCGTCGATGCCGGCGGGCTGACCTTGAAATCCGGCGCGCGCTACGCCGCAAAGACGGTCGTTTGGAGCGCGGGCGTTCGCGTCCCCGAGCTCGTCGAGAAGCTGGACGTTCCGCACGCCGCCCACCACGCGATCGCGGTAAACGCCGACCTTTCCGTGCCCGGTCGGCCCGGCGTGTGGGCAGTCGGCGACTGCGCGCACGTCCCCAACCCGGCCGGCGGCGCGTACCCGCAGACCGCGCAGCACGCCGTGCGCGAAGCGGCGCTGCTCGCGCGCAACGTGCTGGCGTCGCTGGGCGGTCGCGCGACGCGCCCATTTCGCTACCGGTCGCTGGGCATGATGGCCTCGCTCGGCGACCGCGAAGGGCTGGCGGACATCGCCGGCCGCGGCCTGATCGCCGGGCTTCCGGCGTGGCTGTTGTGGCGAGCGTACTATCTGTCTCGCTTGCACGGCGCGTACCGCAAGACGCGCGTCGCGCTCGACTGGACGCTATCCCTTCCCTTTCCACCCGACATTGCGAGCATCGGATAACTGAATGAACCTCCAAGACAACGTCGCCGTCGTCACCGGCGCGGCCACCGGGATCGGGCGCGCCATCGCGACGCAGTTCGTGCGCGAGGGCGCGAAGGTCGTGATCGACTACGTCGGTCCCAGCGACAAAGCCGACGACCTCGCGCATGCGCTCGGCACGATCGGCAGCGCCGTCGCCGTCGCCGCGGACGTCAGCGACGAGCAGCAGGTCGACATGCTGGTGGAGCACGCCGTCAAGACGTTCGGGCGCCTTGACATCTTCGTCAACAATGCCGGGATTGAGAAGAAGTACCCGTTCCTCGAGACGCCGACCGACTACTGGCACGAAGTCGTGGCGATCAATCTGACCGGACCGTTCCTCTGCAGCCGGCGCGCGGCCAAGCAGATGGTGGCTCAAGGCGGCGGCGGGCGCATCATCAACATCTCCTCCGTGCACGAGGACATCACGATGCCCACCAACGCCCCGTACTGCGCGACCAAAGGCGGCTTGCGGATGCTGATGCGCACGATCGCCGTTGAGCTGGCACCGCACGGGATCACCGTGAACAATATCGCGCCCGGCGCGGTCGACACGCCGATGGACGCCTCGCTGAAGCAGGACGAAGCGGTTATGCAGACGCTGCTCAACAGCATCCCGCTCCACCGCATGGCGCATCCGCAGGAGATCGCCGAGCTCTGCGCATTCCTGGCCTCCGAGAAAGCAGCGTATATCACCGGCGCGACCTATGTGATCGACGGCGGCATGATGCGCCAGTCGGGGAGCCTGTGACGGCGTGACCGGCGATTCCGCGCAATCGGCCGGCACGGGAACTCGCTTCGCGGCGTATGCCATCCCCGACGGAGAAATGGCGGCGGGGAGCACCCTGGGCGCCCCAAGATGCTGCCTTGTGGTCAAGGCAACGGGGGCCATCGAGAAGTTCTACTCGGTCGACGCCGGCGAGGTGCTGCTCGGCACGGTGGTGCTGCATCATTGGGACGAACGCACGGGGATTCATTTGAGCGCGCTGCCGGGCACGTTCGAAATCCATCCAGAGCGCCAAGAGCATCATTTCAAGCTGACCAACGGCGTCGCCGTCCACGAGACCATCTTCGTGCTCAGCGGCAAGCCGGACGGTAGCCGCGTCGATCCGCCGGCGGCGTACTACGTGCTCGAGCTGCGTAACGACGGAACGGACGACGTGCGCATCGGCTCGTACGCCTTTTGCCAGTTGCGTGGCCACCTGGCACACGACGTCGTCGTGACGTACGACCCGCGGTTGCGCGCGTTCCTCGCGCACAACCGCGAGACGAATCCGGACTGCGTGCGCGTATTCGCGATCTCCGAGGCGCCCGCAAGCTACGAGTCGACGCTGGATCACGCGAAGGCCGTCGCCGACCGCCGGCCCGCGTTGCGGAACGCGACGGACAGCGGCGGCGGCGATCCGCTCGGCGTCTTCCATTCGAGCCATGCGCTGCGTCCTGGAGAGACCGCGCGGATTGCGTACACCCTCACGTTCGCGCTCAACGGGGCGAACGCGGCGCGCAAGCGATACCGGGCGCTGCCCAGCGCGGTGGACGCGCTGGCGCGAACCACGGCGCATTATGCGGAGGTGCTTGCACGCGCGGTCGTAATGACGCCCGATGCGGAAGTGAACCGCGGCGTCCTGTGGGCGAAGGCCAACATGCTCCGCACCGAGCTGCGAGCGCCGACGGGCTGGTCGTTCGTCAACGACCCGACCCGCTCTAACAATAGCGTCGGGCGCGACACCGCATGGTTCGCTTTCGGCGCGGATTACCTGACGCCGGACTTCGCGCGCGAGTCGCTGCTCGCGTACGTCGAGCGCCAAGAGACGTCCGGCATGATCGTCGAATACTACGACGTTCGCACCGGCCAGACCGCGGACTACGGCCTGAACATCAACGACAACACGCCGCTGCTCATCCTCGCGCTGTGGCATCATTACAACACCACGGGCGACCGCACGTTTTTGGAACGAGTCTATCCCGCGGCGCTGAAAGCGGCGCGGTACGTCCTCACCCAGCGCGACGAGCGGGGCCTGGTGTGGTGCACATCGCGAGAAGACCCAGGATTGGGGCATCGTCGGCTGGCGCAACGTGATCGAGAACTACCGGCTCTCCGGGGCGACGACCGAGCTGAACTCGGAATGCTTTGCGGCGCTGCAGACGATCGGCCACATGGCGCGCGTCTTGGAAAAACATGACGCGAGCGCGGAGTTCGCCCAGGCTGCGGCCGACCTGCGTGACGCAATCAACACGCACCTGGTCAACCCGGACAACGGGCTGTACTACCTCAACATCGACGTCGACGGCCAGCCGCGCAGCGACCTCACCGCGGACCTCGTGTTTCCCGTCATGTTCGGCGTTGCCGACGACGACATGGCGGCGCGCATCATCGGCCGGCTCAGCAGCGATGACTTCTGGACCACCGCCGGGATCCGCACCGTGCCGCGCGACGCAGCGGAGTACGGCCCGACGCACGGCTATGGGCTGCTGGGCGGCGTGTGGGTAGGTGTCACGTTCTGGTACGCATTCGCGGCGGCGCGCTTCAACGCTGCGTTCATGGCATACGCGCTGGGCACGAGCTTTCGCCACTACTCCCGCGATCCGCGCCGGAACAACACCGTGCCGGGTCAGTTCTCGGAGTGGTTGCACGGTGAGACGCTCGTCAACCAAGGCATGATGCTCTCACCGTGGTTTCCGCCGCGCTATCTGTGGGCCGCGATCGAAGGCGCTGCCGGGCTCGACCTCTCGGGCGGGAGCCCGACGGTGTCTCCGCGCCTGGCGCCGGACTGGAAATGGCTGGGCGTGCAGAACCTGCCGTACCGCGGCGCCGCGCTCACGTGGTTCGTCGTGCGCACTCCGGAGTTGCGCATGTACTCCAACTTCGCGTTCCACCAGTCGTCGCCGTACGTCGCCTACAGCGACGACGTGAGCGCTTCCGTGCAGACCGTCGACCACGCCGCCGTCGCGCTGGGGCTGCGGCAGGACAACGACCTCGTCGTGTTCGCGGGCAATACCGTCGATCGGACGATCGCGACCGCGCTGCGCGTGACGGACGGCGTGAGCGGCTCGTACGTGCTGCGAACGTACAACAGCCTGCGCGGCGCGTGGGTCGACGAGGGCCGCATCTCGGCGGACGCGCTTGCGAGCGGCATACCGGTGCAGCTCGAGCGCAAAGGCTTTTGGATGGCAGAGCTGCGCCAACAGACGTGAGCTACGATTCCGCGGGGCCCGTGTCGGGCGTGCCGCCCGTCGCCGGGACGTCTTGCTTGCCGCGGCGCTGGTCCGCCGGCTTTGATTCCGATGCGAGGTTGTACGCGGTGTTGACCAGGCCGACGTGCGAGAATGCCTGCGGAAAATTACCGACCAGCCGTTTTCCCTCGACGTCGTACTCCTCCGACAGCAGGCCGACGTCGTTGGCGGTAGCGATCAGCCGCTCGAACAGCGTGCGCGCATCCTTGCGCCGTTTCTGCATGACGTAGTTGTCCGCCAGCCAAAACCCGCACGCGTAGAACGCGCCTTCACCCGGCGGCAGCCCGTCCGTGTCCACGTTAGGCTGCGTGTATCGCTTCACGAAGCCGTCGACGAGCAGCTCGCGTTCGACGGCGGCGATGGTGCCGACCACGCGGGGATCGTTCGGCGGCAGAAAGCCGACCAGCGGGATCAGGAGCGTGGCGGCGTCGATCTCCTTGGAGCCGTACGACTGCGTGAACGTGTCGCGCTTGGGATCGTAGCCCTGCGCGCACACCTCGGCGTGGATGTGGTCGCGCAGCGCGCGCCAGCGGTCGACCGGGCCGGCGAGCCCGAACTTCTCGATCGCGCAGATCGCGCGGTCGAGCGCGACCCACGCCAGCACCTTGGAGTGCACGAACGGACGGCACGGGCCGCGCACCTCCCACAGCCCGCGATCCGGCTCGGACCACCGCTTCTCGACGGCCTCCACCACGGCGCTGGTGAGCGACCACTCGTCGGTGTCCGGCGGGAGCCCGGCGCGATGCGCCTGGTACATCACGTCCGCGACCTCGCCGTAGACGTCGAGCTGCAATTGCTCCGCGGCGGCGTTTCCGATGCGCACGGGTCGGGAGTCGGCGTAGCCGCGGAGCCAGGGCGCTTCGAACTCCGGCAGCCGGCGCTCGCCGCGCAGGCCGTAGAGGATCTGGATCTGGTCCGGGTTGCCCGCGACCGCGCGCAGCAGCCACGCGCGCCACGCGAACGCCTCTTCCTCATAGCCGGCGTTGAGCAGCGCGACGAGCACGAACGTCGCGTCGCGCAGCCAGCAGTACCGGTAGTCCCAGTTGCGCACGCCGCCGAGCTGCTCGGGCAGCGAGGTCGTGGGTGCGGCGAGCACGGCGCCGGTCTTCGCGTCGGTCAGCGCCTTGAGCGTGAGCAGCGAGCGCACCACGACCTCGCGCCACGGCCCCTCGTACCGGCACGTGCGCGCCCACTCGCGCCAGAACACGTCGGTGCGCCGCAGCGCGGTCACGACATCGGACGGCCCGGGCTGCGCCTCGTACGAGGGGAAGTACGCCATCTCGAACCCGACCCGCTCCCCCGGGCCGACCCAGAACTCCGCGACCGTCGACAGGTCCTGGCCGCGCAGCTCCACGTCGGAGTACAGCGCGAGCGCGTCCGGGCCGGCGACCGCGACGACCGTCCCCGACGAGCGGTGAATCCACGGCACGATCTGCCCGTAATCGAACCGAATCTTCATCGACGAGCGCATCGCGACGCGCCCGGCCTCGCCGGTCACCAGGCGCAGAACCCGCGGGGTCTCGCTGCCCGGTCAGCATCGCGTCGACCACGCGCACGCGCCCGCCGCCCTCCAGCTCGTAGACGGTCTCGAGGACCATGCTCTCCGCACGGTACGCGCGTTTGATCGCAAGCGCGTGGCCCTGCGGCGCGAGCGTCCACGTGCCGTTCTCCTCGTCGCCCACCAGCGCGGCGAAGCACGCGGCGGAGTCGAAGCGCGGCAGACACAGCCAGTCGATCGAGCCGTCGCGGGACACGAGCGCCGCGGTGCTGGTGTCGCCGATGAGCGCGTAGTCTTCGATCGGTTTGGACATGGTCGTACGGTCGTTCCCCGCCAAGCCGCGATTCGTTCGGTCGCCCGGAGGAACGCCGACCGCGGTGCGTAACGTCCGACCAACTCTCGCCCCGCCTACGAGGTCGGTCCGAATGCGTATTTCTCGTTCCCTGCCGGCGTTGCTCGCCGTTGCGATGCTCGGGTCGTCGTTCGTCGCGCCGCCGGCGACGGCGGCCGAAGGGCCCATCAAGATCGCCGTCATCACCGATATGTCCGGCGTGTACGCCGCGCTCGCCGGTCAGGGCGCGGTCGAAGCGACGAAGATGGCCGTCGAAGACTTCGGCGGGAAAGTCCTCGGCCGGCCGGTCGAGGTGATCGCGATCGATCACCGCAACAACGGCCCCGAGGCTGCCATCAAGGCCCGTGAAGCGTACGACGGCGGCGCCGATCTGGCGCTCGACATGACCAACTCCGCCGTCGCGCTGGCCGTGGCCGGGGTGGCAAAAGAAAAGAAGAAGCTCGCGATCGTCACCGGCGGCGCGTCCTCGGCGCTCACCGGCGCGAGTTGCAACCGCTACACGTATCACTACGCGTACGACACCTACGCGCTCGCGGCGTCGACCGGCGCAAACATCGCCGCGCAGGCCAACGGCAAGACGTGGTACGCGCTCGTTCCGAACTACGCGTTCGGCACGCAGATGCTGGCGGACTTCACCGCCGCCATCGCGCGCAAGGACGGCAAGATCCAAAAAGCCGACCTCTACCCGTTCGGTCCGACGACGGACTTTTCGTCGTACCTGCTGTCCGCGAAGAACTCCGGCGCGCAGGTGCTGGGGCTGTTCAACGCCGGCGCCGACACGGTGAACTCGATGAAGCAAGTGAAACAGTTCGGCGTCGACAAGGCCATGAAGGTCGCGGTCGGCCTGCTGTTCCTCAGCGACGTCGACGCGCTGCCCGACGTGTTCGCCGGCTCGCGCATCACCACGTCGTGGTACTGGAACGAGGACGCGGCGGCGCGCAAGTGGGCCGACAAGTACGCGAAGCGCATGCACGGCCTGCGTCCTACCGACATCCAGGCGTCGGACTACTCCGCGGCGACGCAGTGGCTCAACGCCGTCAAGGCCGTCGGCACGACGGAAGGCGACAAGGTGCAGGGCTACCTCGACGGCCGCCAGTTCAACGACTTCTACGCCAAGGGCGGTGAGTGGCGCGGGCGCGACCACCGCGTGATCCACGAGATGTACGTCGTGGACGTGCTCCCCAAAGAGCAAGTGAAGGAACCGCACGCGTGGTTCAAGATCGTGCAGACCATCCCGCCGGGCCGCGCGTTCCGTCCGGAGTCGGCGTCGGTGTGCAAGAAGGACTGGTAGCCTGAGCCCGGACTACGTCCTCACCCAGACGCTCAACGGCCTCGTCAACGGGGCGTTCTTCGCCCTGTTGGCGCTTGGCCTGAGCGTCATCTTCGGAATGCTGCGGATCGTGAACTTCGCGCACGGCGCGATGTTCACGCTCGGCGCGTTCGCGGCGTATTACGGCTCGCAGTTCATCCACATCCCGGGTTTGCACCCGTTCTATCCGTCGCTCATCGTCGCGCCGCTCGTCGTTGGGCTGTTCGGCCTGGTGATCGAGGTCGTGTTCTTGCGGCGCCTGTACGGCCTCGATCCGCTCTACGGCCTGCTGTTCACGTTCGCGCTCGTGCTCATCATCGAGGACGCGATGCGGCTGGCGTTCGGCGCGCTGGGCTCGCCGTACTCGCCGCCGCCGTCGCTCGCGGGGACCGTCGATCTGGGCTTCGGTCCGTTTCCGGCCTACCGGCTGTTCGTCATCGTCGTCGCGTTCGTCGTCTGCGCGCTCGTATGGTTCGTCCTCGAACGCACGCCCGTCGGCGCGCGCATCCGCGCCGCGACCGAAGCGCCGGTGCTCGTGCGCGCGCTGGGGATCGACACCCAGCGGCTCGTCTCGATCACGTTCGCGGTCGGCGTCGCGCTGGCCGCGCTCGGCGGCGTGCTGGCCGCACCCAACCAGAACGTCGAGCCGACGATGGGCGACAAGATCATCATCAACACGTTCGCCATCGTCGTGATCGGCGGGCTCGGCTCGATCGGCGGCTCGGTGGTGACCGGCTTCGCGCTGGGCCTGCTTCAGACGCTCGGCGCCGTGATCTTCCCGGCGTTCAACGATACGCTCATCTTCCTGCTGATGATCATCGTGCTGCTGGTGCGGCCCAGCGGGCTGTTCGGCACGCCGGTGTCGGCGAAATGACGACGGCGCTGCTCGGCACCCGCCGCGGCGCAATCGTCGCGGCGGCGCTGCTGCTGCTCGCGCTGCTGTTGCCCAAGCTCGTCTACCCGGTGCTGGCGATCGACATCGTCGCGTACGCGCTCTTTGCCGTCGCGTTCGATCTGCTGCTGGGGTTCACGGGGCTCTTGTCGTTCGGGCACGCGATGTTCTGGGGCGGTGCCGGGTACGTGTCGACGATCCTCATCGCGAAGGCGCACGCGCCGTTCCCGCTCGCGGTGGTGGCCGCGGTCGCGTACGCCGCCGTCCTCGCGGTGATCGTCGGCGCGATCGCGATCCGGCGCCAAGGCATCTACTTCGCGATGATCACGCTCGCGCTGGCGCAGCTGCAGTACTTCTTCGCGTACCAGCTGGGGGATTGGACCGGCGGCGAAAACGGCGTGCAGCTCAGCAACGGGCGCGGCACGCTGTTCGGGCTGCCGCTCGAGAACGACGTCGCGTTCTACTATGCTGTGCTCGCCGTCGTCGCCCTCGGGACGTATCTCGTGGTCAGGGTGGTGCGCTCGCCGTTCGGCTCCGTGCTGGGTGCGATGCGCGAGAACGAGCAGCGCGCGATCGCGTTGGGCTACCGCGTCGACCGCTACAAACTCATCGCCTTCGTGCTCTCCGGCACGCTCGCGGGTCTGGCGGGCGTGCTCTTCGCGGTCGGCAACCGCTTGTCGGGACTCGACGGCGTCGATTGGCACACGAGCGGCAAGGTCGTGATGATGTCGATCCTCGGGGGCATCGGGACGGTGTTCGGCCCGATCGTCGGCGCCGGGATCTTCCAGTCGCTCGATCATTTTCTACCCGGCTTCCATCCGAAGATCTTCGGGTTCGTCGTCGACATCGGCGACAAGACGAACATCGTGCTGGGAACGATCTTCGCGCTGTGCGTGCTGCTGTTCCGGCGCGGGATCATCGGCGAGTTGCTGGCGCAGCGCGCGCCGCGCCCCGACCCCTAGCACGGCGAAATAACGCCGTGTTCGTGACCGCGTTTCGGCGCCGGCGCGGCGCCAAGACCGACGGCGCGTTTCCTTGGACCGTCCCCGCGCTGCGGGCGTTGCGCGAACTGCGCTTCGACGCGCCCGTCACGTTTCTGATGGGCGAGAACGGCTGCGGGAAATCGACGCTGCTCGAAGCGCTCGCCGTCGCGACGGAGGCCGCCGCGGCCGGCGCGGAGGAGCTGGGCGCCGATGCGACGCTCGCCGGCGCGCGGCGGTTGGCACATGCGTTCGAGGTGGAGGAGCGCGGCCGGCCGCGCGTGCGCTCGTTCTTTCGCGCCGAGGACTCGTTCGGCTTCACCAAGCGGATCGATCGCGAGATGAAGGAGATCGACGCGGACGCCGATGCGATGCTCAACGACACGAAGGGGAGCGACTTCCGGCGGCGGCTCGGTGCGAACATTACGCGCAGCTCGCGTGGTGCACTCGCGCGCAAGTACGGCGACGACCCGCACGCCCGCTCGCACGGCGAGACGTTCCTGGGCATCGTCCGCGCGCAGATCGTGCCGAACGGGCTCTACCTGCTCGACGAGCCCGAGACCCCGCTCTCGCCCACGCGCGTGCTCACGCTTCTGACGATCCTGCTCGACGCCACCAAAGCAGGCTCGCAGTTCGTCATCGCGACGCACTCGCCGATCCTCGCCGCGTTCCCCGGCGCATCGATTCGCGTGTTCGACGGCGACCGCATCGTCGAAACCCCCTACGACGACCTCGAGCACGTCCGAATAACGCGCGATTTCCTCAACGCCCCGGGCCGCTATCTCCGCTACTTGACGCGCTCACCCGACGAGAGCGAGTGAATTAGGCGGCCAGCTCCGCGACCAAGTGCATGGTGACGTCGAAGTCCGGGAAGATTTGGATCGTCAGGATGCGCGGGGGCTGGATGCCGAACTTGCGGATATCCATCTTTTGCGCGCCGTCGAAGGTGATGCGGCGGCCGTTCACGCCGATCGTCACTTCGGCTTCGTATTCCTGGCGCGCGCCCTTCATCGTGATCGCGCCGTGCATCGTGTAGATGCCCGGCCGGCTCGTCCCCGCGGCGCGCGTCAGTTCGGCGACGATGTTCGGCGCTTGCGGGCTGCTGATGAGCTTGCGGACCTCGCGGTCCTGGAACTCGTTGCCGGAGACGAGCTTGGCGATCGGGATCACGACGCGCATCGAGGGCATCGGGTCGAGCAGTAACCGCCCGTCTTCGACGTTTGCGACGATCGTGCCGGTCACGCCGGTCGCGCGCCCGCGAATGGGATTCGGGAGCGTGCTGTGCGCTCGAATCTCCAGGAACGACTCCGCGGCGACCGTGTAGGTTCTACATTGCGTCGAGCTTGGCATAGCGCACGAGGTCCTCTCGAAGACTCTGAGCGAGACCGCGCGTGACACCCGCGACCGCCGGCGATTGTGAGGTAAGAAGCCATCCCGCCAGACCCGTGAGGCGTGAAAGTTGTTCGCGTACGAGCGGCACTTCGTCGGACATCGAGCGCATCCAATCGACTTGTCCGATGTCGCGCTGGAGCTTGCTCCATTCCGCTTCGAGCGTGTAGACCAGCGCGAACGCGGCCGCACCGAAGACGAGGCCTTTACTCATCGAATGTCTCCCATCCGGCGGACTATCGGGTGGCGAATCCGCGGCCATTAGCGCCGAACGCGAAATTCTGACGGCGTATGTAAACTTCTGGCCCCTCCCTCACGCGAGCCGGTGGCGGTGCCGACACTGAGAAACGACGGTGTAGAGATCGCTGAGGGTATTTCATGCGTCCTGAGTTCGTCGTGCTGGTCGTCGGCGCGATCGTGGCGGCAGCCGCAGCCTGCATCATGATCTCAGCGTACCGGAGAAGGAAGCGTGCGCTCGGGCGTGTGTCGTCGTCGCTGGCCGCGTTAGGCGCTAGCGACCTGAGCGCGCTCTCGCAGGCGCTCGACGCGCTCGCGCACGGGAACTTCGAGACGGCGCTGGCGCTGCAGGCGGGTCGGCTCGACGGCGCCGACGCGCGTGATGTCGCCGCGATTGCTGCCGCACACGATGCGCTCGTCGACCAGGTCGGCGCCATCTTGGGGCAATTCAACGCCGTCGGCGGCAAGCTGAATGGCCTCGTCACCGACATGGCCGCCACCTCGATGCTGCTGTCCAACGTCGGAACGGAGGCGTCCCTTTCACCGACACAAGCAGCCCACGAAGCGGGTCGCATCAAAGAAGCGATCAAGGACGTCGCGAGCTCCGCGATCGATCAGGCGATCCGCCTGCGCGAAGCCGACATCGCGATCGGCCACCTCACCGAGACCGCGTCGTTCATCGCGCGTGGTGCCGTCGATCAAGCGAACGCGGTGCAGGCGTCGGCGGGCGAGGTCCGCGAGCTCAGCGCCGGGATCGCCGCGCTCTCACAGCTGGCCGCCGGCCTGATCGATGCCGTCTCGCAGACGACCACCGAATCGCAGCGCAGCGGTGAGTCCGTCGAGCAGACCGCCGCCGCGATGACGCGCCTGCGCGACGAGACGGCGCAAACCGCGCGTGCGATGAGCGCGCTCGAGGAGCGCTCGAACGCCGTCGAGGAGATCGTCTCCGTGATCGGCGACATCGCCGAGCAGACAAACCTGCTGGCGCTCAACGCCGCGATCGAGGCGGCGCGCGCGGGCGAGCAGGGCCGCGGTTTCGCCGTCGTCGCCGACGAGGTGCGCAAACTTGCGGAGCGGTCGGCCACTTCCACCCGCGAGATCGGTCAGATCCTCGCCGCGATCCGCAACGAGACCGTGCGCGCGGCCGAGGCGATGAAGCGCTCGAGCGCAGCGATGGACGGCGGGCTCACGCTCGCGAACCAGGCCACGGCGGGGCTACACTCCGCCGGCGTCTCGCTGGAGTCCACGAAGCAGTTCGTTCACGACGTTGCCGCCAAGGCCAACGTGATGCGCGACGCAGGCGACCGCCTCACCGGCAGCATGGGCAGCGTCGCAGCGATCGTCGAGCAGAACGCCGCGGCGTCCGAGGAGATGCGCACCGCCGCCGAATCGATCCGCGAGACGATCAAGCCGGTCGCGGCGGCGGCGCAGACGCAGTCGCAAGCTGCCGCCGACGTCGCCGAGTCCGCCGCGCACCTTTCGACCGAGCTCGCCGCGCTGGAGAAGAACGTCAGAGAGCTGCGCGCCCATTCGGAGACCCTCTCCAATCACGTCGTCCGATTCTTCACCGATGACGAGCCCGCCGAGGAGCACGGGCACTACGCGGTGCTGTAGTTACTTCGTTCCGTCCAGCGGCCAAAAGCCGAAGATCGCGCGGCCCGGCTCGAGGTCCCAGAAGCGCGTCGCATTGTCGCCCACGCCGTAGACGACCGCGTATGAAACGTCGCGCACGATGATCGCGCGAACGAGGCGCGCGAAGTCGCCCTGCGACATCCAGGTCGCGGCGTAGCGCGCGAACTTCTGTTCTTCGGTGAGCGGCAGCCAGTCCGAGCTCTGCGCGACGCTGGGGTCGCGCGGGTCGTCCTGCGGCGTGATCGAGCCGATGCGCACGCACGTCACCTGCAGGCCGTGGTTGTCGCTGTAGTACCGGCCCAGCGTCTCGCCGAACGCCTTCCACACGCCGTACAGCGAGTCGGGGCGGTACGGCGATTCCGTGCGCACCACCAAGTTGAAGCCGGGCTCGTAGATCGCCGGCACGTTCTCGACTTCGTGCATGCCGACCGCGTGGTTGGAGCTGGCGAAGATCACGCGCTTGACGCCGGCGCGGCGAGCGGCCTCGAACGCAGCGTACGTGCCGCCGATGTTCGGCCCGGCGACGTCGTCCCACGACGCATCGACGCTCACCACCCCCGCGAGGTGGATCACCGTCTCGCAGTCCGCGAACGCGCGCTCCAACGCGCCGAGGTCGCGCACGTCGGCGATCACGCCGGCGTCATGCAAGTCGATGCGCACGACATCGTGATCGCGCGCGAGGTCAGCGCACAGCGGCTTGCCGATCGTGCCGGCGGCGCCGGTAACCGCGATCTTCACGCTACCGTGATCCCGGGACCGGTGCGCGGGAGGCCGGCAACCATGTCGAGCCGTCGGCAAACTCGGCGGACGTCACGTCGATGCGGATGACCGGAAAATCCGGAGACCACGAGAAGTTCCAGCGGCAGTTGCGCAGCATGTTGTTGCTCGTCCGGCCCCAGCTCATGCCGCGCGGAATCCCGGCGATGAGCACCCCCGGCGCGAACGAACCGAAACGGTCGAGCCGATCGGGCGGTTTGCTGCGGCCTGCGAAATCGACCTGGGTCAGCGTGAAGTGCACGACCGAAAGCGTCCGGGCCGACCGATTGCGGAAGGCGATGCAACCGAGAGCATAATCCCGCGGATCGATGATCTCGACCGGTGAGTCGGGCGCCGACGCGTCGACGAAATGTATTCCCGCCGCGTCGGGCCAGGTCGTCGGCGAACCGTAGGCGGGGCAATTCGGCAACGTGCCGTAGCCGCCGGACGTCATGTGCGCGAGCAGAAAGCGCATCGCGGGCTGATATGCCGACGTGTCGGCGCCTTTCGGCGGCATCCGCAGCGGGAAGACATCAACAGAGCCGGGTGCGTTCGCCCGGGCGAACGGATTTCGATCGCTTCGGTCGTTGTAGACCCAGGGATACGGAAAGACCGCGAGCTCGTGGTGACCGTCGGCGAAGGCGAATGTCACCTCGATCGTCTCATAGGTGATATTCCCCTCGTGGCGCGGCGGTGCGGCGCGTCCTAGCTCGTAGGTGCCGCACGGCGTCGTCGTACCGGATACCTGCGCGGGCACCGGATCTGCCGGCGCGGCGGCAATCGATAGCAGCAGAACGCCCACTGCGGCGGCGATCTTCATCACACGCCGAGCATGTCGAGCAGCTCGCGCTCGCGCGCGATGACCTCGCTGTTCTCCAGCGTCTGCGCAACTTGGCCGTGCACGATGATGTGGTGGCGGTCCGCGACGCCCGTCGCGAAGCGAACGTTCTGCTCCACCAGCAGCACCGTGATGCCGTCGGACTTCATCGCGCGGATCAGCTCCCCGATGCGCTCCACGATCACGGGCGCAAGCCCTTCGGTGGGCTCGTCGAGCAACACCGTGCGCGCGCCGGAGCGGAGCACGCGCGCGATCGCGAGCATCTGCTGCTCGCCGCCGGAGAGCGTCGTGCCGGGCGCTTTCGCGCGATCCTTGAGGTTGGGGAACTCGGCGAAGATGCGCTCCACGGTCCAGCCCTTGTCGCCCACGATCGGCGCGAGGGTGAGATTTTCGTACACGCTCAGCGTCGCGAGGATGCCGCGCTCTTCGGGCACGTAGCCGAGGCCGCGCTTGGCGATGCGGTCCGACGGCAACCCCGCGATCGACCGGCCGTCGAGCTCGATTTCGCCGCGGCGCGCGGGCAAGATACCCATGATCGTGCGGAGCGTCGTGGTCTTGCCGACGCCGTTGCGGCCGACCAGCGTGGCGACCTCGCCCGTATCCACGCGCAGCGTCATGCCGTGCAAGATGTGCGACTCGCCGTAGTATGCGTGGACGCCGTGCAGCTCGAGCACCTAGTGGTGCCCTCCGCCGAGGTATGCGGTGACGACGCGCTGGTCGTTGCGCACCTCGTCGTACGGGCCTTCCACCAGCACCTTGCCGCGCTGCATCACCGTGACGCGGTCGCACAGGTCGGCGACGACGCGCAGGTTGTGCTCGACCAGCACGATCGTGCGGCCGGGGGCGATCTTCTTGATGAGCTCGACGGTGCGGTCGATGTCCTCGACGCCCATCCCGGCAGTGGGCTCGTCGAGCAGCAGTACCTTGGGATCCTGCGAAAGCGCGATCGCGAGTTCCAGCGAGCGTTTCTTGCCGTACGGCAGGTTGGCGGCGACGGCATCGACCACGTCGGCGAGCCCTACCGCGTCCAGCGCCGCGCGCGCCGGATCGTCGAGTACCGCCGTGACCGACGGCGACGCGAGGAACCGGCGCGAGAGCGGCGTGCGCGCCTGCAGCGCGATCTTCACGTTGTCGAGCACGGTGAGGTGCGGGAAGATGCTATTGATTTGAAAGCTGCGCACCATCCCCATGCGAGCGATCCCCGCAGGGTCGAGGTGCGCGATCTCGACGCCGTCGAACCGCACGCTACCCCGCGTCGCGGGCGCGAAGCCGGACAGGACGTTGAAAAGGGTCGTCTTGCCGGCGCCGTTGGGGCCGATGATCGCGTGGACGGTGCCCTCGGCGACGTCGAGCGACACGCCGTCGAGCGCGGTGAACCCCGCGTAGACTTTGGCGACGTCGCGCGTCGAGAGGATCGGCTCGGCCACGAGCGGGACTTCCACCAACGATGGAGCCTACCCCGCACGACCACGAGACCGTTCTGGAAGTCGAAGCCCCCCGCGTGAAGTTCGGGCGCGGCGCGATCGACGAGGTGGGCCCCGAGGCCGCCGCGCTGGGCCTGCGCCGCGTCGCGCTGTTCACCGACGCGCGGCTCGCGGCCGGCGCGTTCGTGGAGCGCGCGCGCGCGTCGCTGCGCGCTGCCGGCGTGGATTTCGCGGAGTTCGCGGAGGTGCGCATCGAGCCCACCGACGGCTCGTTCCGCGCCGCGGCGGCGTTCGCGACGGATGCGAAGGTCGACGGCTACGTGTCGGTCGGCGGCGGGTCGGTGATCGACACCGCCAAGGCGGCGAACCTCTACGCGACCTACCCCGCGCCGTTCGAGCGCTACGTCAACGCGCCGCTGGGCGAAGGCGCGCCGGTGCCGGGGCCGCTCAAGCCGCACATCGCGTGCCCCACCACGTCGGGCACCGGCAGCGAGTGCACGGGCATCACGATCTTCGACTTCGAGGCGCACGACGTGAAGACGGGGATCGCGTCGCGCCGCTTGCGGCCCACGCTGGGGATCGTCGACCCCGACGCCACGCGCACGCTGCCCGCGACGGTGGTGGCGTCGAGCGGCTTCGACGTGCTCGCGCACGCGCTCGAGTCCTTCACCGCCAAGCCGTACAAGCAGCGCCGCAAGCCGGCGACGCCGCTCGGCGCGCCCGCTCTCGCAAGGCGCGAACCCGTACAGCGATCTGGCGTGCGTCGAAGCGCTGCGCCTGCTGGGACAACACCTGGAGCGCGCGGTGCACGACGCGCACGACGACGACGCGCGCGAAGGGGTGATGTACGCCGCGACGCTGGCCGGGATCGGCTTCGGCAACGCGGGCGTGCACGTGCCGCACGGGATGGCGTACGCCGTCGCGGGCCTGGTGCGCGACTTCTTCCCGCGCGATTACGAGGCCGACCACGCGATGGTACCGCACGGAATGTCGGTCATCGTCAGCACGCCGGCCGTGGCGAAATTCACCGCGAGCACCGCGCCGGAAAAGCACCGCCGCGTCGCGCAACTGCTGGGCGCGCCGGACAAACTCGACGACGACGAGGTGGGCGACGCGCTTGCCGCCGCGCTGGCGCGGCTCATGCGCGCGACCGCGATGCCCAACGGCTTGCGCGCGCTGGGCTACGCCGACGCCGACGTGCCGGCGCTCGTCGCGGGCGCGTTTGCGCAGCAGCGCCTGCTCGGCAACGCGCCGCGAGCGGTGGGAGAAGAAGAGCTGACGGCGCTGTTCGCCGGCGCGATGAAGGTCTGGTGACGGCTCGCGCCGGTTCGGCCGCGGCACCGCAATGCGCGCGGTGATCCAGCGCGTCACGCGTGCGTCGGTCACCGTGGACGGCCGCATCACCGGCGCGATCGAGCGCGGCTTCGTGGCGCTGGTCGGCGTGTCGGTGGACGACACGGACGCCGACGCCGACGCGCTGGCGCAGAAGATCGCGGGCTTGCGCATTTTCGACGATGCCGAGGGCGCGATGAACCTCGCGCTGGGCGACGTCGGTGGCGCGGTGCTCGTCGTGTCGCAGTTCACGCTGCTGGGCGACGTCCGCAAAGGCCGCCGCCCGTCGTTCATCGCCGCCGCCCGCGGCGATCTCGCCGAGCGCCTCTACGAACGCGTGGCCGCGCGCTTGCGCGAAGCCGAACTGCGCGTCGAAACGGGCGTCTTCGGCGCGGACATGGCGGTGGAGCTGGTCAACGACGGCCCGGTGACGATCCTCATGGACACGAAGCGCGCGTTTTGAGTAAGCCCGCTTACCGCGCAATACGTGCGCGTGCGATAGCCTGAGGCGGGCGCATCTGCGCCTGCTTTGGAGGACGACGATGAAGAGAATGCTGATGAGCGCCGCGTTGGCGAGCGCGATCTGCGCTATGCCCGGGTTCGCGCTGGCCGACGAGATGAAGGGTCACGATGCGATGGCCACACCGGCGGCGATGATGATCTGCCGGCCCGCGACCGCGAAAGAGACGCCGACCGCGATGACGACCGCAACGAAAATCGCGCTGGTCTGCAAGAACATCCCTGCCGCGATGATGCAGAAGGGCCCGGACCTTTCTGGCGCGCTGTCCGCCGACCAAGTCGATGCCGCGTGGCGCAAATGGGTCCAGTCGATGATCGTCGTGAGCGGCGACGGCGGCGGTTAAGCGCTACCGCCTTCGCCGCGCCAGGCGCGTTCGTAGTACATTTTGACGTCGCGGACGGCGGCGTCCACGACATCGGCCGGCGTATGCCTGCACGAGCACGTTCGCCCGGACGCGCCATCGCAACCGTTTGCGGCATGCTGACCCACACCGTGTCCGCATCCGCACACCACCAAACGATCCATAATCTTGTATGGAACGACGCCGCGAGTTGACCGGATGTTCCCGAAATGTACGATTTTCTTTGGAACGATTGAGGGCACGCTCGAACGCTGAAGGGGTTGCGAAACTCGCGGGTACGCATCGCCAGTATTCGCAATCCCCTGGAGGCATCGGTGCGTCGTTTCGCACGTTTACTACTCACAAGCACGGCGCTTGCCATGGCCGCATTCGCGGTTTTCTTGTACGCCACCGTACGCGTCGTCGCGTCGGACCACCAAGACGCACCGCTGACCGTCGCCCGGCCCGGTACGGACATTACCGACATCTACGTGTTTCCAGCCAACGACCCATCAAAAGTCGTGTTGGCCATGGACGTGTTCCCGATGATCCCGCCCGGACTGGCCACGCAGACGTTTTTCGATCCGGGCGTGCTCTACCAGTTCAAGATCGGGCTCGGCTCGGACACGACCGAGGATCTCGTGCTGCAGTTCAAGCCCGACGTCGTCGGGCCGAACCAGAAGATCGCGCTGTACGGTCCCACGCGACCCGTCGCCGTCGGGACCCGCACCAGCATCGTCACGGCAGCTCGGACGGGCGTGATCGCGTACAACCAGCGCGCCGACCTCGGTAACGGGATCGTCGCGTTCGCGGGACCGCGTGAGGACCCGTTCTACTTCGATCTCGCGCGCTTCACCAAGCTGGAGCCGGACCGCGATTTCACCAAGCAGCCGAACCCGCCGCCGAACAGCGAGCGCTGCTTCCGCAAGAACGGCGTCGACTTCTTGGCCGGCTACAACGTGCTCTCCCTGGTGGTCGAAGTGCCGCGCACGCTGTTGGCGCCGGGCGGCAAGCCCGGCCGCATCAACGTATGGGGCACCACCTCGCTCAAGGAGAGCGATCCCGACGCGTCGCCGCAGTCGCCGCTCGCGTCACTCGCAAACGTCGTGCGTAATCACAACACGCGCACCGGCGCGCCCACCGACGACAGCGGCATCTGGACGCAAGTCGAACGGCTCGGCCGCCCCGCGGTCAAAGAAGCGACGGAAGCGTTCCGCAACCACGACGTCACCAACCGCGCAGCCCTCAACGACGACACGGTGCTGGCGAAGTCGATCCGCGAGTACATGATCCACACCGCCGGGCGCTCCAACGCCGTCGCGGACGCCGCGGTCAAAGTGCTCATCCCCGACTTCATCGAGGCCGATCTCTCGCAAGAAGGTCCGGCGCGCTATCTCGCCGTCGAGACCAACGGTAAGAGCGGTCTGCCGATCCAGATCATCCGCACGGTCCCGCCCGACGGGATCGAAGGCATCAAAAAAGCGCTCGGCGATCCTTACCGCCAGTTCGGCGGACGCGATCCGAAGAGCCCCGTGATCGATCTTTCGCTGGGCGCGATTTACGGCAGCCTGATTCCCAAGCTCGGCCTCGCGCCCGACGACAATCGCGAGACGGACTGCCTCACGAGCGACCACACGACTCCTGCTGCGAAGCACCCGCTGCGCGGCTTCCCCTACCTTGGAGATCCGCGATGAGCGCGCGCCTCATTTCATCACTTACCTTGACAGCGTTCATCGCGTGTGGCGCGGTCGCATCCGCGCAGACCAGCACGAAAACGCCGCAAACCGCCCCGAACCCGGGCGCCGCCGAAGCGAATCCTTCGACGGTGAAAGGCCCCGGGGGATATACCACCGAGGGGGCGCCGCAGTCCCAGAGCGCGCCCGCGACGTACGGCTCCGATCCCAACTCCGGCAACGATTTCACGTCGTCGCCGCCGCTGGGGCCGCAGCAAAATCTCGGCCAGCGCATCAACCGCACGGTACACTATGTCGTCGGCGACTACATCGCGCCGCCCATCGTGTACAATGCGTACTCGCCCGGCAACAAGGGGCTGAACTATCGTTCGCGCGCGGAGCGCGCCGTGTTCGAGGTGCCGCTCGGCCAGTATAACGCCTACGTGGGCGCCGAGGCGCGTCAATACACCTATCCGTCCGGCGGGCGCGTCGTAACGACGCTGGGCGGGCGCGGCTTCGTGCCCGCGTTTACGCAAACCGAGTACGATCAAGACCTGCGTGCGGGCATCAAGGTGACCGGACCGCGCATCTACGGCGCGGTGTCGTATCTGACGCGCGGCGGAAACAGCGGCGAGCCGCGCCAGCGCGGTCTCGGCTACGGGATCGAGAAGCTGGCCGACGTCGACCAGAACTTCTCGCTCCACGGCAGCGTGTTCTTCTATCCCAACGTCGGCGGGCAGTACGCGCTCGGCGGCGCGGGCTCGCGCGGCGAGTCGTTCCGGGTGGTGCGCTACCTGATCGGCGCATCGATCGTGCCGAACCATTCGCCGCTATTCCTGGATGCCGGATATCTCGGCGACCGCAGCAACGTGCGCACGGACGCGCCCGTGGGATTCAACCATCAGGGACCGTACGTCGGGCTGGGGCTGCACTTCTGAGCCGCACCCCGTTGGCCGTGCTGGCGTGCGCGCTCGTCGCGCTCGCCGCATGGCCCTTCGTGCAATCGAGCGCGTCTGCCGGTGATCCGGCAGGCGCGCCAACGCCTGCGCCGCTGCGCGACGACGCGACGATCCGCGCGAAGACCATCGCATTTGAAGAATCTCGGGTCGCACGCGACGCCGAGGACCAGATCACGCCGCGCATGCTCGCGGCGCAGTACTTGCAGCGCTACCGCGAGCAGCTCGATCCCGGCGACGTCCTGCGCGCCGAGGCATCGGCGCAGCGTTCGCTGCGCGTACAACCCGAAAGAAATGTCGCGGCACTGCAAGAGCTGGCGTCGGCGCAGCTGACGCTCCACCGTTTTCACAGCGCACTCGCGACGGTCGCGCGCGCCCGGCGCGACGCGCCCGGCGACGCGTCGCTTCGCAGCGCCGAAGCTGCGGTCCGCATCGAACTCGGCGACTATCCCGGGGCGAAATCCTTGCTCGCGGGGCTGCCGCCGAACGACGACGGCGCCGCAGCCGTGTCAGCGCGGCTGGACGAGCTGACCGGGGACGTGGCTGCTGCGCGCGCGCTGCTCACCGGCGCAGCACGGCGCGCCGACGCGACCTACGGCACGCCGAACGAGCGCCGCGCATGGTTCCACGTGCGGCTCGGCGAGCTCGCGTTCGAGGCCGGCGAGGTGGACGGCGCGAGCGCGCACGAACGCACGGCGTTGGAGCGGTTCCCCGGCGACGTCGCGGCACTGACCGATCTCGCGCGCTTCGAGGCGGCGGCCGGCCGCTGGTCCGGGGCACGCGCCGCCGCCGAAAAGGCCGTGCGAATCACCCCCTGGCCGGAGGCGCTGGCGATCCTCGGCGATGCGCAAGAGCAGCTCGGCGATGCCGCGGCAGCAGCGGCGACGCGCGACGAGATCGGGGCCGTCGAGCGGATCGGTAACGCGCAACACCTCTTCGACCGGCTCGTGGCGCTCGCGTACGCCGACCGCGGCGTCCACGTTGAGGATGCCTTTGCCATCGCCCGCCGCGAGCTGGCCGTCCGCGACGACGTGTTCGCCGAGGATACGCTTGCATGGACGGCGGCGCGTGCCGGCCGCTGGGACGTGGCCCGCGCCGCCGCCGGGAAGGCCACGCGCTGGGACACCGCCGACCCGCGGATCTGGTATCACGCCGGCGTGATCGCCGACCACGACGGCGACCGCGAGGGGGCCACGCGGGATTTCGGCCACGCCCTGGCGCTCAACCCGCGTTTCCACCCCGTTTTCGCCGAGGACGCGCGGCGGCGGCTTGCGTCCGGGCGCAATCCGGCGGCCGTTTTGGCCCGTTGACCGGCAAAACCGTATACGAATACGGAGCGAGGAAGCTCATGCGTCGTCTCTTCCGGGTGGCCGGGATGGTGGTCGCGGCGATGTTCGTTACGGCGAGCGCCGCGGCGGCACATCCGTTGGGGAACTTTACCGTGAACCACCTGTCGCGCATCACCAGCGCGCGCGACGGCGTCTCGGTCCGGTACGTGCTGGACCTCGCGGAGATCCCGACGTTCGCGCTCGACCGGTCGCTCGACGCGCACGGCACGCCCACGCATGCGGCGCTCGCAACATGGGCTGACGCGCACGCGAACGAGATCGCGCCCCAGCTGAAGCTCGTCGTCGATGGCCGCAGCGTCGCGCTGACGCCCGTCGCATCGACCGTGCGGACGCGCCCTGGTGCGGGCGGTTTGCCCACGCTCTATTTCACCGCGACCTACCATGCCGCGGCCGGCAGCGGCGCGCATCGCCTGGTCTATCGGGACGAAACCGAAGCAAACCGCCTCGGCTGGAAAGACGTCGTCACCGGCGCGCAGACGGAGCCCACCCGCGAACTGCAAGCATACCCGAGCGCGCTGCTAGGCTCGCCGCGCACGCGCGTCGCGCTCGCGGCGAACGTCGACGCCGCCGGCCGAATCGTCGCCGACGACAACGTGATCCTCCCCGACGAAGTTGTCGCCGGCGCCGCCGCAGCGGCCCCGATCGCGCGCTCCAACGCGCTGTCCGACGTGCTCGCGAAAGGCGCCGGCGATCCGCTCGTCGTGATCGGCGCGCTGCTGCTCGCGATCGCGCTGGGCGCGCTGCACGCGCTCGAACCGGGCCATGGCAAGACCCTGCTTGCGGTGTCGCTGGTCGGCGCGCGCGCCACGCCGCGCCAAGCGGTCATCCTGGCGGTTGCGCTTACCGTCGCGCACACCGCGGGCGTGCTCGCGCTCGGCTTCGTCGTGCTCGCTGCGACGCGCTGGATCGTCCCTGAGCAAATCTATCCGTGGATCACCCTCGCATCCGGCGTCTTCGTCACGATCCTCGGCGCGCGCGCGGTGGCGCGCGAAGTTCGCAAGCGGTTGCCGACCGCTCACGTTCACGTGCACGTCCATCAGCACGCGCAGCCGCACGAACACGATCACGTCCATGGGCTCGGGCATCAGCATCACACGCACGCCGAGCACGCGACGCACGTCCACCATCACCACGGCGATCCGCATGGCGATCACGGGCACGATCACATGCATCCGCACGACCACGACCATGCGCAACTCGATGATGTCGCGCATGCCCGCGCGCACGCGATCCCGGGCACCGCTCCGCTGACGTTCCGTACGGCGGTCATCGCGGCGGCCAGCGGGAACGTGGCGCCGTGTCCCGCCGCGCTGGTGGTGCTCTTGGCGGCGATCAGCCTGCATCGGATCGGCTACGGTCTGGCGCTGATCGTCGCGTTCAGCGTGGGGCTCGCGCTCGTGCTTACCGTGCTCGGAATCGCCGTCGTGCGCAGCGCCGCATGGCTCGTCGCCCGGCCGCAGTTCGACCGGGTCGCGCGCTTCGCGCCGATCGTGACCGCCTCGGTGATCGCGCTCGTGGGCGCCGTCATGGTCGGTCAGGGCTTCGCGGCGCAGGGAATCGGCGTCCCCGCCCTGCGTCGTGACCGCGCTCGTGCTCGTCGCCGTCGCGGGCTACGCGTTCACGTGGCACCAGCACCGCGCTCCGGCAGAGGCGCACGCGTGATCGGGACGAGCGCGTTCACCGTGTTCGTGCTGGGGATGCGCCATGGTGCCGATCCGGATCACCTCGCCGCGATCGACAACGTCACCCGCAACGCCTTCGTCAAGACACCGCTGCTCAGCCGCTTCGTCGGCACGTTCTTCGCGGGCGGCCATACCGTCATGGTGCTCGCCATCTCGGCGCTGATCGGGTTGATCGGCACGCGCTTTGCCGCACACGGGGCGGCGATCGAGCGGATCGGGACGTGGGTGTCCATCGTCGTGCTGCTCGCGATCGCGGTGATGAACCTGCGCGCACTGCGCGCCGGTTCGATGCGCGTCGCGGGAGCGAAGACGCGGCTGTTGCCGCGCCGGCTGCGCGAAGGATCGAGCGCGCTGCTCGCGGTCCCGATCGGCCTCTTGTTCGGGTTCGGCTTCGAGACGTCGAGCCAGATCGCGACCTATGCGGTCGCGTTCGGCGCGGACGCCGGGCTTTCGGGCGCCCTCCTCGTCGGCGCGATGTTTTCGGCCGGCATGATCTGTACCGACACGCTCGACTCGGTACTCGTCCATCGCCTGATCTCGTACCGTTCTGACAAGCTGCCTGCGCTCATGCGCACGTGGATTTTGTCGGTGACAATCCTCGCGGTCGTCGTCGCTGTTTATCAGCTGATGCAAATCCTCGGATGGCACTCGCCGGTGAGCGATCTCACCGTCAGCGCGGCGCTCGTCGCTGCCCTGGTTCTCGTCTTCGCGTACGTGTTCGCGCGTACGCGCCGCCCCGATTTCGCAGCTCCGCCCAGCGCGGCGGTCATCTCAGGAGAACCCCTATGAACTCACGCTCCGGCGCGTTCGGCGGCGGCCTCGCCGTCCTCGCGCTCGTCCTGACGGGGGTCCTGTTCAACGTGCAAACCGCGCGCAGTTCGGACCATCAGGACTCACCCACCACGGTCGCGCGCCCCGCGGCCGACATCACCGACGTCTTCCTCTACCCGGCGGGCGACAACCCCGCGAACGTCGTGCTGCAGATGAATCTCGATCCGCTGCTGACGCCGGCTACCGCGCCGCAAGCATCGCTCGATCCCGGCGTGCTCTATCAGTTCAAGATCGCGCACGGCGCGAACGCGGGCCCGGAAGACATGGTCATCCAGGTGCAGGCGTCGGGCGCCGGCACGAACCAGACGGTCAACTTCTACGGCCCGTACACCACGTCGAGCCCAAGCACGCTCGCAACCGTCAATACGGCGGCCCTCGCGGGTAGCGTGGCGTTCGGATCGACCGCCGGAGTTCCGTTGTCCAACGGGATGAAAGTGTTCGTCGGTCCGCGCGCGGACCCGTTCTTCTTCGACCTGTTCCAGTTCTTCAGCTTCCTGCCGGACCGCAACTACCAGACCGCGGGTGCGCCGCCCAAAGCGCCGTTCTCGTTCAAGTTCCCCACCCCGGCCGGCCCGACCGCGGGCTGCGTGCAAGGTACGCCGGTCGACGCGCTGTCGGCCAACAACTTCAACGTGCTGTCGATCGTGATCGAAGCGCCGCGCACGCTGATCGCCCCGGCCGGCGGTTCGCAGATGATCCATCTTTGGACGACGACCAGCACCCAGAGCGGAGCCTAACCCACCATGCGACAATCACTTCTGACGTTCGCGGCGATCTACGCCGTCGTCCTCGGCACGTCGAGCTGCAACGGCGGCGCGACGAACGTCCCCAACCTCAACACCGGACCCACGGGCCCCGGCGCCCAGTACCAGCAGATCGAGCGCCTCGCGCGCCCGGCCGTCAAAGAGCTGTTCCAGCAGTTCGCCAACCACGACGGCACCAACCGCACCTCGCCTGCGCAGCAGCCGCTGTCGTCGCAGACGCTGTATCAAGAGATCGGCTCGTTCACGACGACCGTCGCCGGACGCTCGCCCGCAATCGCATCCACGCTGCAGGCGATCCTGATCCCCGACGAGATCGCGGCCGACCTTTCGAACCTCACCGACAAAGCGTCCTATCTCGGCGTCGAGACCGGCGGTGCGACCGGCGGTAAGTTCGGCGGGCGCGGCCTGCCCGACGACGTCATCGACATCTCACTCGGCGCGGTGTTCGGCAACACGATCCCGGCCGTGGTGAAGTCCGTCCCGGACGACGGCAAAGAGTCGCCGTGCCTCACGACCGACAACGTTCCGCAGCAGAACGCCAAGGACAACGTCACGCCGCTCGTGTTCCCGTATGTCGGGGCGCCGCATTAAGCTGCGCGTCTCCCCGGCCACCGCCATCGTCGCGGGCGCGCTCGTCGCGCTCGCGGCGTGGCCGGTATACCTCGGCGCGCGCGCGTCGGCGTCGGCCCCGCCGGTCGCGGTGCTCACGCCCGCGCCGGTGAAGCCCGACTGGCGCGTGCGCGACGCGAACATCACGTTTCTCGAGTCCCGCGCCGGCAAGGTGCGCGGCGACATGCTCACGCCGCGCATGCTCTCCGGCGAATATTTGCAGCGTTACCGCGAGCGCGGCGATCTCGGCGACGTGCTGCGCGCCGAGCACGCCGCACGTCTCTCCCTCGCCGCCATGCCGCGCCGCAACGTCGCGGGCGACGCAGCGCTCGCGGGCGCCCTGCTCACGCTCCATCGCTTCCGCGAAGCGAAAGCCGAGATCGCGGACGCGCGCCGTACGGAGCCCGACAACGCCGGGCTCGCGGCGGAAGAAGCAGCGCTCGATCTCGAGCTTGGCGACGTCGAAGGCGCGCGCCGGCTGATCGGCTCGCACCGCGACGATCGCGCATTCGACGTGGTCGCAGCGCGGCTCGATGAAGAGACCGGCCGTCTCGCCGGCGCGCGCGCGCTCGTCGACGGCGCGATGCGCCGTGCCGACGCGATCTACGACACGCCGGCCGAGCGCCGCGCTTGGTTCCATGCGCGCGCCGCGGAGCTCGCCTTCGAGGCCGGCGACCACGACGCGGCACGCCGGGCCGCGCACGACGGCCTCGCGATCTTCCCTGGCCACCTGCGCGCGCTGACGATCCTCGCGCGCGTCGAGCTCGCCGACGGGCGCAACGCGGAAGCGGAAGACGCCGCGAAGCGCGCAGCCGCGATCCAGCCGAACCCTGAAGTGCTCGGCATGCTAGCCGACGCGCAAGCGGCGCGCGGCGAGAACGCCGCCGCGGCAGCGACGCGCGACGAGATCTTCGCGGTCGAGCGCATCGGCGACGCGCAGCACGTCAACGACCGCCTTATCGCCGTGTACGAAGCGGATCACCGCGTGCGCGTCGCCGACGCCTACGCGATCGCGAAGCGCGAGCTCGCCGTGCGCGACGACGTGTACGCGGAAGATACGCTCGCGCTGGCCGGCCGCGCGCTCCGGCCACTGGGACGTCGCGCGCACCGCGATCGCGCGCGCGCTGCGCTATGGCATCGAAGACCCGCGCATCCGCGCGCACGCGGCGGAGATCGCCGCGCACGGCTAGGCGCGAGACGCTCCGCTATGGATTACGTGCCGCTCCAGTTCGGTCTGCGCTTGTCGAGAAACGCCGTGAGGCCTTCGCGGAAGTCGCTGCTGCCGTAGCACAGCCCGATCAAGTCGTCGTCGTCCGGTGGACGCTCGCCGGTGCCGTGCGGGCGCCGCAAGCGGCGGACACATCTCTTTGGTCGCGCGCAGCGTCAGCGGCGCGAAGCGCGGCGAGCTGTTCGGCGAGCTGCTGCGCGCGCGCGGCGAGCGTCATCGTCGGCCTCCGACCACCTCGCTCAGGAAACCGCGCCTCCCGCGCCTGCTCGGCGTTCAGCAGCTTGCCCGGTCAGCAGCAGCGCTCTGGACCGCATCCGAGCCGATGATCTCCGCGAGGCGCGCGATGTTGCGCAGCGAGATGCAGTTGCCCAGCGTGCGCGCGATCGGCACGCCGATGCGCGCCGACGGCGCGCCGATGCGCAGGTCGCAGGCTGCGGCGATGCTGACGCCGCCGCCGGTGCACGCGCCCGCGATCGCGGCGATCGTCGGGACGCGGATCGCTTCGAGCGCAGCGATCACCGCGCTCGATGCGCGCTTCGTACGCCGACGCCGTCATCCGCGCCGGTGAACGCACGAAACTCGCCGATGTCGGTGCCGGAAACGAATGCCTGCGTGTCCGCGACGCCGGTGAACACGACGACGCGCACCGGCGCGTCGGCGTCGAGCTCTCCGGCGATCTCGCGCAGCCGCTCCCACAGCGCGAACGTCAGCGCGTTGCGCGCCTCGGGCCGGTCGAACACGACCCACGCGATCCCCGTCGCTCGCGCCGCTCGACGCGGATCACGCGAGCACCGTCACGCCGTCGCGCGCCAGCCGCGCGAGCTCATCCGTCGCCGACGCCGAGCCCGCGCAGCACGTCGGCGGAGTCCGCACCGAGCACCGGCCCGGCGCGCTCGATGCGCGCGGGCGTCTCCGAGAAGCGCATCGGCGAGCCGATCTGCCGCACGGCTCCGAGCGTCGCGTGCGGCGCGTCGACGAAGAAGTCGCGCGCCGCGAGGTGCGGGTCGTTGAACACCTGGTCGAAGCGCTGGATCGGACCGCTCGGAATCCCCGCCTCGTTCAGCCGCGCGGTCCAGTGCGCCGACGGCTGCGTCGTCGTCACGGCTTCGATCGCCGCGATCAGCGCCGGGCGGTTCGCCATGCGGCGCTCGTTGGTCGCGAAGCGCTCGTCGTTCGCGAGCGCGTCGAGCCCGAGCACCGTGCAGCAGCGCAGCCAGTGCGCCTGCGTGTTCGCGCCGAACGTGAACCAGCCGTCCGCCGAGCGCACGGCCTGGTACGGCGCGATCGCCTGGTGCGCGGAGCCCGACGGCTTGGGCACCTCGCCCGTCGCGAAGTAGCGGCCGGCTTCCCACACCGCGAACGACACCGCCGACTCGAACAGCGAGACGTCGATGAACTGGCCGCGCCCGTCGCGGTCGCGCGCGCGCAGCGCGGCGAGCACGGCGATCGTCGCGTACAGCGCGGACGTGAGGTCGGCGATCGGCACGCCGACCTTCACCGGCGCGGAGTCGGGCTCGCCGGTGATGCTCATCAGCCCCGACATCGCTTGCGCGATGATGTCGAGCCCGGCGAGCTGCGCGTACGGCCCGTCGTTGCCGAAGCCCGTTGCCGCGAGATAGATCAGCCGCGGCGACGCCTTCGACAATTCCGCGTAGCCGAGCCCGAGCCCGTCCATCGTGCCGGGCCGCAGGTTCTCGATCACGACGTCGGCGCTCGCCGCGAGCCGCCGGAACAGCGCCTTGCCGTCGGCGGACTTCAGGTCGAGCGCGACGCTGCGCTTGTTGCGGTTGAGCCGCACGAAGTTCGAGCTCTCGTCGCCGAGGAACGGCCCGGTCGTGCGGGTGAGGTCGCCGCCGCGCGGGTTCTCCACCTTGAGCACCTCCGCGCCGAGATCGGCGAGCTGCATCCCGCAGAACGGGACGGCCATGAAGTTGCCGACCTCGACGACGCGGATGCCGTCGAGCGGCGGAAGAGAGCTCATGCGGTCGGAGGATTGAGGCACGGCGGCACGCTACTCCTCGTCGATCACGTCTCAGGACAGGAGCGCAACCATGACCGGTACGAAGCGCGGTGCGTTCATCACCTCCTCCGCAGCGGCGTTCGCGTCGATCGCGATCGTCGCGCGGGCCCGCCAAGGCGGCGGAGTTCACCGGCAAGGCGGGCACGAACCAGCCGGCCGACCATCCCTTGAGCATCGCGATGAAAGACCTCTGGGACGCAGTCCGCAAGGACACCAACGGCCGCCTCGACGTGACGGTGTTTCCGAACAACCAGCTCGGCGGCGACACGGCGATGCTGCAGCAGCTCCGCTCCGGCGCGCTGGAAGTGATGACGCTCGACGGCGGGATTCTCGAAGGCGTCGTGCCGGTCGCGGCGATCCAGAGCGTCGGCTTCGCGTTCACCGACTCCGCCCACGCGTTTCGCGCGTTCGACGGCAAGCTCGGCGCTCACGTTCGCGCCGAGATCGCAACGAAGGGCCTGCACGCATTCGACAAGATCTGGGAGAACGGGATGCGGCAGATCACGACGAGCACGCACGCCGTGCGCAACGCGGGCGACATCAGCGGGATGAAGATTCGCACGCCGAACAGCCGCATGGCGCTGGACGTGTTCAAGTCGCTCGGCGCCGCGCCGACGCCGCTGAATTTCAGCGAGCTCTACACCGCGCTGCAGACGAAGGTCGTCGACGGCCAGGAGAACCCGCTGGCCAACATCGAGTTCGCGCGGTTCTATGAGGTGCAGAAGAACTTGAGCCTGAGCAGCCACATGTGGGGCGGCTACTGGCTGCTGGCCGAATCGAGCTGGTTCAACAAGCTCCCCGGCGACGTGCAGGCGATCGTCACGCGCAACGCGTCGCGCATCACGGACCGCCAGCGCAGCGACGTCATGAAGCTCAACGACACGCTCATCGGCAAGCTGCAGTCGCAAGGGATGGCGGTGAACACGCTCTCCGCCGGCGACCGCGCGACCATGAAGGCGAAGCTGCCGGATTACTACAAGCGCTGGAAGGCCGAGTTCGGCCCCACCGCGTGGGATTTGCTGGAGTCGTACTCGGGCAAGCTCGCCTGAGGTGATGGCCGGCATACGAGCGCGATAACGTCTACAATGTAGACGCGATCTGACAAGTTGCCCGAGGCGCGTCGTCCGAAGGGCAGCGGATGATCGCCGGGGCGCGGCGCGAGGCGCCGGCCGACCAGTTCAGCCCGCGCGCGCTGCTCGCGGTGTTCGACGACGCCCAGGCAAACCTGCGCGCGAAGATCGTCGCGATCTACGTCATGCTCGCCGGCGCGACGGTGCTCGTGTGGGGGCTCGCACTGCTCGCGTTCGCGACGCGGCCGCTGCTGCTGGGGACCGCGTTGCTCGCGTACACGTTCGGGCTGCGGCACGCGGTCGACGCCGATCACATCTCCGCGATCGACAACGTCACCCGCAAGCTGATGCAGGAGGGGAAGCGCCCGGTCTCCGTGGGCCTGTTCTTCTCGCTGGGACATTCGACGGTCGTCGTCGCGTTGTCGATCGCGATCGCCGTCGCGGCGGCGTTCGCGACGCACGCGATGCCGGGGCTGCAAACGGTCGGCGGCGTCGTCGGCACGTCGGTGTCGGCGCTGTTCCTGTACGTCATCGCGCTTCTGAACGTGCTCGTGTTCCTCGAGATCGCAGCGACGTTCCGGCGCGTGCACCGCGGCGAGCCGTACTGTGAGCGCACGCTCGATGCATTTCTGGCCGACCGCGGGCTGATGGGCCGGTTCTTCAGGCCGCTGCTGCGCGTCGTGAGCCGAAGCTGGCAGATGTACCCGATCGGCGTGCTGTTCGGGCTCGGTTTCGACACGGCAACCGAAGTGGGACTCCTTGGGATCGCGGCAGTCGAAGGGACGAAAGCGCTGCCGATCTACGACATCCTGTTGTTTCCGCTGCTGTTCACGGTCGGGATGTCGCTGCTGGATACGACCGACGGCATCCTGATGCTCGGCGCGTACGGCTGGGCGTTCGTCAAGCCGATCCGCAAGATGTACTACAACATGACCATCACGCTCGTCTCGGTGCTCGTCGCGGTGCTGGTGGGCACGGTGGAGGCGCTGAGCGTCATCGGCGGGCGGTTGAGCCTGCATGGCCCGTTCTGGGACCGCATCGCGGGGCTGAGCGGCAACTTCGGCTTCCTCGGCTTCGCGATCGTGGGCGTGTTCGTCGCCGCGTGGGTGCTGTCGGCGCTGATCTATCACGCGCGCGGCTACGACCGCATCGAAGTGACCGCCGCAACGGAGTAGGAGCGAGCTGTGCACCGGCTTGAAGCGGACGGCGTCCCGAAAACGACTACAGAATAGACAATCCGAGGGGCTCCACGTTGCGTAAGATTCCGAAAGCGCGGTTGCGCGTTCAGAACTCTCGCGGAGGTCGCCTTGCCAATTCTCGAGGGCCGTGGGCTGCGCCGTAGCGGCGTCGCTATGGTCGTCATAGGGCTGCTCCTATCGACGATCGATATCGACCGAGGCGGCGAGATTCCGGCCGCCTATGCCGGCGAATACGTGGTCGAACGTGGTTCTGCGCACGGAGGCGACCAGCGCGTAGCGGTCATCGAGGGCGTCGTGTACGACGGCTCTGGAGTACCCCTGGCTGGAGCGACGGTCACGCTGACCGGAGAGCCCAACCGCAGCGTGACGACCGGGTCGGACGGTGCGTTTCGATTCGACGAGGTCGACTCGTCGCCGCATGGGCTCTCGATCGCCCGTAGCGGCTACACGGACGCGCGGCAACGGTCGGTGTCGACGCGCGAAGGCGCGTTCGTCGTGCGGTTGTTCACCACGTCAGCGAGTACGATCGCTCCGGCGCCGCGCGCCTCCGCGGCGCCCGGCCTCACAACGATCGGGCGCGTCCAGTCGCGTGGGAGAATTTCGAACCTGATCGGTACGGCGTCCTCGGCCGCTGAGGGCTTCGTCGGCCACACCGAGCTCGAAGAACGTCCCCTCCTGCGGCCGGGTGAACTGCTCGAGACGGTGCCCGGCGTCGTCATCTCGCAGCACTCGGGTGAGGGGAAAGCGAATCAGTATTATCTACGCGGGTTCAATCTCGATCACGGTACCGACATTGCGATCACGATCGGCGGCATCCCGGCGAACATGCGGACGCATGCGCACGGCCAAGGGTATTCCGACATCAATTGGCTGATCCCCGAAACGGTCAATTACGTGAACTATCGCAAGGGCACGTACAATGCGGACCAAGGCGACTTCTCGACGGCCGGCGCCGTGAACATGACGTACTTCAACGTGCTTCCGCAGAGCCTCGCAAGCGTAAGCGGCGGTCCCTACGGACAAGCGCGCGTGCTCCTCGCTGCCTCGCCGAAGGTAGGCGCCGGCGGCCACTTCCTCTACGCGCTCGAATACGCGCACGAAAACAACACCGCAGACAGCCCGGACAACTATCGGAAATACAATGCCCTGCTTCGGTACAGCCATCAGGCTGGAGACACGATGTGGGGGGTGACGGCACAGGGCTATGAAGCGAAATGGATGTCGTCCGACCAGATTCCTCTACGCGCCGTTCAGCGCGGAGTGATCGACCGTTTCGGGCAGATCGACCCAACGGATGCCGGTCGCACGCACCGCTACGCCCTCTCAACCGACTTCGCTCGCGATACCGGTACGTCGTCGACGCACATAAACGCATACGCGCTGGATTATAGCCTGCATCTTTTCTCCGATTTCACATACTTCTTGAGTGATCCGGTCAACATGGATCAATTCGAGCAGACGGACCAGCGACTGGTGACGGGCCTCGATGCGAGCCAGACGTGGAGAACGACGGTCGCCGAGTATACGCTCGGCTACCAGATGCGGAATGACAACATCACACCCGTAGGCCTCTTTTCAACGAGCGCGCAAAACGTCGTTGGAACGACGCGCATCGATCACGTCGTGGAAACGAGCAACGCGCTCTATCTTCAGACGGTTCGGCACTTGACGCCGAAGCTTCGATTGACGGCGGGGCTTCGCGGTGACGTCTACAGCTTTCGCGTGAAGGATCTTCGGCCTGAAAACTCGGGTACCGTACGGGCCGGGATCATCAGCCCGAAGATCGCATTGTCGTACGCCGTTAGCCCAAAGGTCGAGCTGTACGCGGATTACGGACAAGGTTTCCATAGCAACGATGCCCGCGGCATCGTGGAGACGGTCGATCCCGGCACCGGCTTGACGACCGACCCCGGTACAGGCCAGATCCTTCAGGGTGCCACGCCGCTCGTTCGCGCGCAGGGCGCGGAACTCGGCGCCCGCTTCGCCGTCGCGCAAAAGCTCAGGACGACCGTTTCGCTGTGGAACCTCAACCTTGCTTCCGAGTTGATCTTTCAAGGCGATGCGGGGACCACGACGCCCGGCAGGCCGAGCCATCGCTATGGTTTTGAACTCGCCAATTTCTACGTACCGAGTCCTGGCGTCACGCTAGACTTCGATTATTCATCGTCCGCGGCGAGGTTTACGAACGCCGATCCGGTCGGGCAAACCATCCCCGGGTCCATCAAAGACGTCCTCACCTTTGGCTTCGCCGTCGATAAGCCCCATGCGTACGGAAGCGTTCGGCTGCGCTACTTTGGCCCGCGCCCGCTCATTGAAGACGGCAGCGTGCACTCGAACCCGACGACGACGGTGAGCCTGCAGGCCGGCTTCAAGCCGTCCAAGGGGATGAAGATCGGGTTCGACGTCTTCAACCTCTTCGGCGCCAAAGCCAGCGATATCGACTATTACTACAACTCATCGATTCCGAGTGACCCGGCGTACACGAAGCCGGGGTTTGCCGGAGCGTGCCCGATCGATGCATGCGGCGTCGGAGTACCGGACGTTCACTTCCATCCGATCGAACGCCGCCTGATCCGGCTCACGGTAACCAAGCAGTTCTGATGCGAATGCGACCGCACGAATTCAACCGGTTTCGTCCCCGCCGTTAGGGGGCCGCGAAGCCGCGCGCGCGCAAAAATGCCTGCCCCGCGGGCGAAAGCACGAACGCGACGAACGCCCGCGCGCCGGCCGGATTGGCGGCGCTTTTCAGCGGGGCGATCGGGTAGACCGCTGGTGGTGCGGCGCCGGGCGGGAAGGCGATCGTATTAACCTTCGCGGCGACGCTCGGCGTGACGTCCGTTGCGTAGACGACGCCGGCGTCGCCCTCGCCGAGCGCGATTTTCGTCGCGACCGCCTTCACGTCGAGCTCGTCGGAGACGAGGTTATGTTCCACCGCTGCGGCAAAGTCCGCCGGATACCCCTGCGTTCCATTGAGCTTGCGCAACGCGGCGCGCGCGTAGTTTCCGACCGGGACCGTGGCCGCGGCCAGCACCACTTTCACCCCCGGTTTGGAGAGATCGGCCAGCGCTGCGATCGTCGCCGAATTGTCTTTCGGTACGATCAACGACCAGATGGTTGCGCACGAAGGTGCGCGCCGGTTCGGCGAGCAGGCCGGCGTCGCTCGCGATCTTCATTTGCGCTTCGTTGGCGGAAGCGAACACGTCGGCGGGTGCGCCTTGCTTCAGCTGCGTCACGAGCGTGTCCGAGCCGCCGAACGCGAAGGTCACCCTGATTCCGGTATGCTTGGTGAACGCGGGCGCAACCGCTTCAAAAGCTTCGCGCAGCGAGGCTGCCGCGAAGACCGTCACTGCCGGCTGGTCGGCGGCGGCGAGCGGCGCGCTCGTGAGGCACAGTGCGGCGCCGAGGGCGGTTGCGCCTCGGATGACGTTTTTGCGAATCATGGTGCGACCGTCGTTTTGCGTACGCCGTCCGCTTCGAGCCAGCGGTCGAGGTGGTCGAGATATTCGGGCCCGAACGTGTCGAGCAGGCACGCGCGGTACGCGTCGTACGCCGCAGGATCGTCCGCGAGCCGCGATTCCAGCACGCGGCGGTGGATCGCCATGTAGCCTTCACGCAAGCGCAGTCCACCATGGATCAGCGCGAGCATGATCTCGCTGACCGACTTGTCGCGATGCAGCACCAGCCGCGACTCGAGCCACTCGTCGAGCGCGGCTGGCAGGCGAGTCGAACGGGTCGGGCCCATCGAGCCCGAACCCTTGACGCGACCCATCCCGCGTTAGTGCTCGTGCTCGTGCTTGTGCTCGGCTTCGTGCTCGTGCTTGTGCGAGTGCACCGTGCCGTCGTCGTGCCCGTGTGGGTGCTCGTGCGCGGCCGGCTCCTCGTGCTCGTGTTTGTGATCGTGATCGGCGTGGCCGTGCTCGTGGGTGTGCTCGACGCCGTCGGCGTGCTGGTGGGGATGCTGGTGCTGGTCAGCCATGGCGGAGATTTTCGAGCCGCCGCCACCCGCCGCCTTGCCCGGCAAAAACGCTACGGACGGCCCCGAAGGGCCGCCCGCGAAAGCGCTACGGGGTCAGGACTTTGTCGATGACGTGGATCACGCCGTTGGACTGGTACACATCGTAGGTCGAGATCTGCGCGACGTTGTTCTTCGCGTCGACGAGGACGATGTTGCGCGGTCCGTTCTGTTCGACGGTAAGCGTTTCGCCCTGCACGGTCTTGAGCGAGGCTTTGCCTTTTCCGGCGGCGATCAGGTTGGCCAGCGCGGCGAAGTCGAGTTTGCCGGCGACGACGTGATACGTCAGAATGTTCGTCAGCGTCGCTTTGTTTTCGGGCTTCACGAGCGTGTCGACCGTTCCGGCCGGCAGCAGCTTGAAGGCTTCGTCGGTCGGCGCGAACACGGTGAACGGTCCCTTGCCCTGCAACGTCGGGACGAGTCCCGCGGCCTTGACGGCGGCGACGAGGATGGTGTTGTCGTCGGAGGTCACGGCGTTGGCGACGATGTCCTTCGTCGATGACATCGCATGATTGCCGACCATCGGGTTCGTCCCGTTGTTCATCATGTGGCTCATCGCTTGCTGGGCGAGCGTGGGTGCCGCGGACGCGAGCAGCGCTGAGGTCGCCAGGGCGGCGACCAGGGGACGTATGTTCTTCATGAGGCTCCTGACATCGTAAGGGTTTGCCTACAAACGCCTACGGCACGGGTCCGGATTGCCGAACGCAACCCGAACCCGCAGGAGCGGTCGAGCAGCTAGGCGGCGACCATGCCCGGCTTGAGCACCACCTTCTCGCAGCCGTCGGCCTTCTCGACGAACATCTTGTACGCGTCGGGCGCCGACTCGAGCGGCAGCGTGTGCGTGATGACCTGGGTTGGATCGATCTCGCCGTTGCGGATGCGCTCCATCAGCGGCTTCACGTAGGTGTGCACGTGCGTCTGGCCGCTCACGATCGTGAGCCCCTTGTTGACGACCATCCCCATCGGGAACTTGTCGATGAAGCCGACGTACACGCCCGGCACCGACACCGTGCCGCCTTTGCCGACGGCGTAGATCGCTTGGCGCAGCACGTGCGCGCGGTCGAACGTCAGCTTGAGCGTCTGCTTGGCCTTGTCGGCGAGCGCGTCGATCGCGTGCGAATGCGCTTCCATGCCGACGCAGTCGATCGCGCGGTCGGGCCCGCGACCGCCCGTCTGATTCTTGAGCGTTTCGACGACGTCGACTTCTTCCAAATTGATGGTGTCGGCACCGAGCGCTCGCGCGCGTTCGAGCCGGTCGGGGACGCGGTCGATCGCGATGACGCGCTCCGCGCCCAGCATGTACGCGCTCTGGATCGCGAACCAGCCGACGGGGCCGCAGCCCCAGATCGCCACGGTGTCGCCGGGTTCGATGCCGGCTTGGTCGGCGGCTTGATACCCTGTCGGAAAGACATCCGTGAGGAACAGCACCTGCTCGTCGGTGAGGTCGTCCGGCACGGGAAACGCGTTCGCGTCCGCCCAGGCGATGCGAACGTAGTCCGCCTGTCCCCCGGGATAGCCGCCGAACGCGTGCGAGTAGCCGTACAGCCCGCTGCACGTGTAGCCGATCAGCATGTCGGCCATCCACGCGTTGGGGTTGGAGTTGTCGCACAGCGACGTCTTGCCCAGCAGGCAGTTGCGGCAGCTGCCGCACGAGATCGTGAACGGCACCAATACGCGATCGCCGCGTTTCACCTTGGTGACCTGGCTGCCGACTTCGATGATCTCGCCCATGAACTCGTGGCCGAATACGTCGCCCTTTTTCACCGTCGGCACGTAGCCGCCGTACATGTGCAAGTCCGAACCGCAGATCGCGGTCGACGTCACGCGCACGATCGCGTCGTACGGCGTGAGGATCGTCGGATCGGGATGGTTATCGACGCTCACCTTGCCGGTGCCGTGATACGTGACGGCTCTCATTCCGTCACGTCCGTTCCGTTGAGCGCGACAGAGCCCGTTTCCATGGTGGCCTTGAAGCGGCGCAAATCCGTTTCCACGATCAAGCCCGGGTCGTCGCCGAACAGGTGCGCGAACGATTTGCCGAGCGCGCCGCCCGGCGGCGCCCATTCGATTTCTACGTGCACCTCGGTGCCGCGGTCGCCCGGCGCGTCGTTGAAGAGCACCGTGCCTGCGTTGGGGACGGTGCCGCCCACGGAGCGCCAGGCGATGCGCCGCCCCGGCGTGTCGTCGATGATCTCGGCCTCCCAGACTGCGGTGAAGCCGGCCGGGCCCTTCGCGGTCCAGCGCGAGCGCAGGTCGTCGATGACCTCGACGCGCTCGACGTGCGACATGATCGACGGCAAGTTGGTGAAATCGCGCCAATAGCCGTATAGCTCGGAGGCCGGCCGCTTGATGGTAAACACTTTTTCGATGCGCGTGCCGCTGCCGTACGCCACGCTTGCACGTCCGTTTGTCGAGCGGGAGGTCGTGTCGCCGTCGCGGTCCGACGAGAGCGAGCGGGCGATCAACGAGCCGCCGACACCCACCAGCGCGGCGCCGGTGAGGAGCTTGAGTGGACGTATGGCGTTCATAGCAGCGGGATCGTACCCACGCCGCGCCGTACGCGAAGCGCGGTGACTATGCCGATCGACCCACCGAGCGCACCCGAGCCTAAGAGCGAGTCGCGCGCGTACATCCTGGGCGGAAACGCGAGCACGCTGGCATTCGCGTCGAGCCTCGTGCCGGAGAACCGGCAGGTGAGCGCGTGGCTCGTGCCGCTCGCCTGGACGCCGATCGGCGTGGTGCTCGGCGAGAACTGGCAGCGCGTCGGCATCGCCGCCGACAACCTCGCAGGCTGGACGGATCAGACGTTCGATCCCGCCGACGAGCGGTCGTTCGTGTCATCGCTGCGCGAACTGGAGCTGCTCGCGCGCATCGGCTGGTCGGCACCGGTCCCCGAGGTGCTCACCGACGACGTCGTCGTCAACCCGGAAGACCTGCCCGAAGACATCCTCGACGCGCTCGCGCATCCGCCTGAATCGCTCGTGCAGTGCGCGATCTGCCGCCGCACGTGCGTGCGCGACCACTTCGTGTGGAACGAGCGGCGGCTGTGCGCCTGGGACTACCATCAAACGGTGTTCGGCAAGCGCGGGCCGTGGCGCGACGCACCGTACGAAGAGCGATTCTGGGAGACGATCCCACACGCGGCATACGTGGCGGGCCCGCTGCTCGACGAAGTGTCGGTCGACGCGATCCTTGCGATCGACGGCCTCGAGGACGAACTCGCGCACCGCCTCATCAACGAGGCGATCGGCGGCGACGAACCGCACCCGCACCTCGCGGTGCGCACGAGCGGCGGCTACACGCTGCTGCGCGAGCGCGCGGAGCGATCGTCCTGACCGATCGCGCGATCGCGCGGCTCGGCGCGGTGTTCATCGTGCTCTTCGCAGTGCTGGCGCTGCGCCAGGTGTGGCTGCAGGTCGTGATCGGCCCGAAGCTTTCGGCGAACCAGTACAACCCGCGCCACGCAGCGATCGCCGTCGGGCGCGGCTCGATCCTCGCATCCGACGGCACGCCGCTCGCGGTCACGCACGGCACCAAGCGCACGTACCCGCAAGGCGCGCTGGTGGCGCAGGCCGTCGGCTACGCATCGGGCCGCTACGGCACCGCAGGGCTCGAAGACGCATACGACCGCGTGCTGACCGCGCACACGGATGCGGTCGATCCGCTGTCGCAACTCGCGCAGATCATCGGCGGCACCCGCGGCAAGCCGCGCGGTGCCGACATCGTGACGACGCTCGACCTCAAGGTGCAGAACGCGCTGGTCGCGGGGCTGTCGCGCCATGCGCGCGCGGCCGGCATCGTGCTGGATCCGCGCACCGGCGCCGTGCTCGCGCTCGCCTCGGTGCCGTCGTACGATCCCAACGCGCTGGACCGGCTGTGGCCCACGCTGATCAAGGACCCGGCGTCGCCGCTGCTCGACCGCTCGACCGGTGGGCTCTACCCGCCCGGCTCGACGTTCAAGATCGTCACCGCCGCCGACGCGCTCGACGCGGGCGTCATTACGCCGCAGTCCACGTTCAGCGACTACGGCGGCCTCACCATCGGCAACTTCACCGTGCACAACGACGAAGAAGAAGTGACCGGCACCCAGGACCTCGCCGGCGCGTTCGCGCTCAGCTCGAACGTCGACTTCGCGCAGATCGCGCTCAAGATCGGCGTCGACACGTGGTACCAGTACGCCGCCAAGTGGGGCCTGGGCCAACCGGAGGACTTCGACCTCTCCGTCACGCGCGACCGGATACCACGCAAGAAAGACATCTACGCGGGCATCCTCGCGCAGCTCGGCTTCGGGCAGGCGTCGCTGCTGGTGACGCCGATGCGCATGGCGCTCGTCGACGCGACGATCGCCAACGAGGGGACCACGCCGCGGCCGTATCTGGTCCGGCGCGTCGGCGGCAGCGAGACGAGCATCGCCGCGCGGCCGGAGACCCTGGCGCAGCCGATCTCCGCCGACACGGCGCACGTCATGCGCGACCTTATGGTGGGCGTCGTGAAGCGCGGCACGGGGACGGCTGCCCGGCTCCCCGACGTGACGGTCGCCGGCAAGACCGGCACCGCCACCAACCCGCACGGCCGCTCGCACGCGTGGTTCGTCGCGTTCGCGCCCGCCGAGGCCCCGCGCGTCGCCGTCGCGGTGGTCGTGGAGAACGTCGGGTACGGTGGGACCTATGCCGCCCCGATCGTCCGCGACGTCCTGCGGGTCGCGCTCGCCCGCCAGCGAAGTTAACGAAGAACATGGTGGCGGAGTGAGCGCAGGAACATTACGCCCTGCCCGGGTTGTTCATGCGAACTCGGAGCGGGGGCCCCACGCAAGGCGTGGGGGGCGCGCAGCCTGGGGCGGAGCGCCGTCAGAATGAACCCGCCCACCGAGAAAATTTTCAATAACCGGTACCGCGTTGACGGCACCCTCGGCAACGGGGGGATGGCGAACGTCTACGTCGGCACGGACACGCTTTTGCGGCGGCGGGTCGCGATCAAGGTGCTGCGCGAGCAGTACGCGAGCGACGACGACTTCGTCAAGCGGTTTTCGTACGAGGCGCAGTCGGCCGCGAAGCTGTCGCACCCAAACATCGTCAACGTCTACGATTTCGGGCGCGAAGACCACTCGTACTACATCGTCATGGAGCTCGTCGACGGCGCGACGCTGGGCGATCTGATGCGCCAGGAGCGCGTCATCCCGGAGCCGGTCGCGCTCGACTACGCCATCCAGATCGCGAGCGGCCTGGCCTACGCACACCGCCAAGGGCTGCTGCACCGCGACGTCAAGCCGGCGAACATTCTGGTCACCAAGGACGATGTCGTCAAGATCAGCGACTTCGGCATCGCGCGCGCCGTGTCGGAGCACACGCTGGGCGTGACGCAGCCCGGCATGGTGATGGGCAGCGTCGCGTACATCTCGCCGGAGCAGGCGCAAGGCCACGACATCGACGAGCGCAGCGACCTCTACTCCGTGGGCGTCGTGCTGTACCAGATGCTCACCGGCGCGCTGCCCTTCACCGGCGACAACGCGGTTGCCGTCGCGCTCAAGCACGTCTCGGCCGACGCACCGGCTATCGACCCCAAAGCCGCCAACGTGAGCCCGGCGGTCGCGTCGATCGTCGCGCGGCTGCTGCGCAAGGACCCGCGCGAGCGCTTCGCGTCGGCGACGGAGCTCGCGAGCGCGCTGCGCGAGGCGCGCGAGCGCCCCAACGTCACGCACCCCGTGGACGGCCAGTTCGCCGATGCGCCGACCGTGCGCATCGCCGCGGTCACGCCGCCGCCGCGCCGGTCGGTGGCGCCGGATCGCACGGAGCACGAGCCCGTCGTAGAAACCGTCGAGACCGACTACGTCGAGCGCCGCCTCGACCGCCGCTGGTTGCTGTTCCCGCTCCTGCTTGCCGTTGCGATCCTGATCGGCTACTTCGCGCTGCGCGGCGCGCCAAGCCCGGCACAACAGGTCGCGATACCCAAATTGCAAGGCATGATGGCCAGCACCGCGCAGAAGCGGCTGCTCGATCTGGGGCTGCAAGCAAAAGTCGTCAACGAAGACAACGCGAACGTGCCGGTCGATCACGTCATCCGCCAGGATCCGCCGCCTGGCACGCAAGCCGGCAAGAACGACGTCGTCACGCTCGTCGTGTCCGGCGGGCTGCCGCGCGTCGCCGTCCCCGACATCAAGGATTACAACGTCGACGACGCGGTGCGCGCGCTCACCGGCGCCAAGCTGAAGTACAAGCTCGTCGACGCGTTCTCGACCACGGTGCCGGCGAAGACGCTGATCGACGTCAACCCGCCGCCGGGGACGTCGTTGCGCCAGAACTCGACCGTCGTGCTCAGGGTGTCCAAAGGCGCGCAGCCGATCTACGTGCCGGACCTCGTCGGGCAGCCGCTCAATGCTGCGCGCAAGAAAGTTTCCGCGCTCGGCCTGACGCTCAACGTCGCGCAGCAGATCGAGAACGACACCATCCCCGCGAACACGATCGCATCGCAGGATCCGCCGCCGTCCGCGACTGCGGCGCCGAACTCCGCCGTCAATGTCACCGTGTCCACCGGCCCAGCGACGATCACGGTGCCCAACGTGGTCGGAAACGATCCGGGCGCTGCGCAAGCGGCGCTGCGCGCGGCCGGCCTCGCGCCCACGATGTCGTACACGGTGGACGCGGCGAACCCGACCGGGAAAATCTCGCTGCAGAAACCCGATGCCGGCGCGAAGGTGAAAAAGGGCACGCCGGTTACGATCTACTGGAGCGTGTCGGGCACCGTCCCCGACGTGTCCGGCGTGCCGCTCGAGGAAGCGAAGAAGTCGCTGATCCAGAGCGGCTATCAGGTGGGCAACATCGCCGAGACGCAGGAGAGCTCGCTGCAAGACGGTCGCGTCGTGCGCACCGAGCCGGAGGCGAACAGCGTGCTCAAGCCCGGCGAGTCGGTCAACATCACCGTCATGCGCTCCGGCGGCTAGCGTGGGCGCGCGGCGAATCCTGGGCGTCGATCCGGGCTTGCGCACGACGGGCTACGGCGTGGTCGAAGTGCGCGACGGCGCGTTCCGGCTGATCGAAGGCGGCGTGCTGCAACCCGATCCGCATGCGGCGCTCGAGCGGCGGCTGGTGCAGCTGCACGACGCGATCGTGGAGGTGGTGCGCGCGACGCGGCCCGACTGCATGGTGGTCGAAGAGCTATGGACGGCGTACGAGCACCCGCGAACCGCGGTGCTGATGGGCCACGCGCGCGGCGTGCTCGCGCTCGCGGCCGGCGAGCACGGCATCGCGATGCACGACCTCGCGCACGCCTCGGTGAAGCGCGCGATCGCCGGCAGCGGCTCCGCGACGAAGGCCCAGGTCAAAGGCATGGTCGTGCAGCTGCTCGCCCTGGCCTCGCCGCCGCAGCCCGACGACGTGTCCGACGCGCTCGCGCTGGCGATCGCCTTCGCGAACGTGGAAGCACAACGGGACCGCTTCGCCGAACTCGGCGTGGTGATGCCCCAGCGCCGCTCCCGCGCCACCCGGCTCGCCTGACCGTGTTTTCCCGCATCGACGGTACCGTGCTCGAGCGCACGGGCGAAGTCGTGCGCGTCGATGCGGGCGGGCTTGCCTACGACGTCGTGCTGCCGCCCAGCGTCGCGGCGAAGGTCGGCGATTCCGGCCCGGTGACGCTGGAGATCTACGCGCACTTCGCGCTCGACGGCAACGCGGGCCGCTTCACGTTCTTCGGCTTCACCAACGGCATCGAGCGCGAGTTCTTCGAGGCGCTGCTGTCGGTCGCGTCGATCGGTCCGAAATCCGCGGCGCGCGCGTTTTCCGCGCCGATGGCGCGCATCGCGCGCGCGATCGACGAGGGCGACCACGCCTTTCTCAAGACGCTGCCGGGGATCGGCCAGCAGAAGGCGCGCGACATCGTCGCCAAGCTGCAAGGCAAGGTCGCGCGCTTCTTGCTGATCCAAGACGCGCCGCGCCGCGAGGTCCCCGACAAGCCGCCGATGCCGGAGTTCGCGAGCGAAGCGCTCACCGTGTTACTGCAGCTCGCGTACAAGCGCACCGAAGCGGAAGCCATGATCGCCGAAACATTGGAACGCGCGCCGCAGATCGACGATGCTGAGGCGTTGCTGGCGGAAATCTATCGCCAGCGCAATGCCGCGGGGACCCCGGCGTGAGCGATTCCGTGCGGAAGAAAATCCTCGGCGGCGACGATGAGGGCGCCCTTCGACAAGCTCAGGGTGACACTGGCGGGCGCGCTCAGGGAGACACCGGCGGGCGCGATCGCGGTGGCGCCGGCGATCAGGCTGACGATGGGGTGCGCATCGTTGGGGCCGATGCTTCGCTCGAAGACGAAGTGTATGGCGCGACGCTGCGGCCGCGGTCGTTCGAGGACTACGTCGGGCAAGAGCAGGTCGTCGACAACTTGCGCATTGCGATCGACGCGGCCGCGCGGCGCGGCGAGCCGCTCGAGCACGTGCTGTTCTCCGGTCCGCCGGGACTCGGGAAGACGACGCTCGCGAACTTGATCGCGCGCGCGACCGGCGGCACCATGCACCCCACGTCCGGCCCGACGCTGGAGAAGCCGAAGGATCTCGTCGGCATCCTCACGCGGCTAGAACGCGGTGACGTGCTCTTCGTCGACGAGATCCATCGCCTGGGCACGGTGGTGGAAGAATATCTCTATCCGGCGATGGAGGACTTCCAGATCGACTTCGTCGTCGACCGCGGTGCCTATGCGAAGACGCTCAAGCTCCCGCTCAAGCGGTTCACGCTGGTGGGCGCGACGACGCGTGCAGGGATGCTCTCGGCGCCGCTGCGCGACCGCTTCGGCATCGTGCACCACCTCGCGTATTACGAGCCTGCCGAACTGCAGCGCATCGCCGAGCGCAGCGCGCGCGTGCTCGACATTGCGATGGACGCCGCAGGCGCGCGCACGATCGCCGAGCGCAGCCGCGGCACGCCGCGCATCGCGAACCGCCTGCTGCGCCGCGTGCGCGACTTCGCGGAGGTGCGCGCCGACGGCGTCATCACCGCCGAGGTGGCCGACGAAGCGCTGCGCCGCGAAGGCGTCGATGCGCGCGGCCTCGATCGCCTCGACCGCGCGTACCTCGATACGATCGCCAACCAGTACGGCGGCGGTCCCGGTGGGAATCAACGCGATCGCCGCGACGTTGACCGAGGACGTGGAAACGCTCGAAGACGTCGTCGAACCGTACTTGCTCAAGATCGGCTTCGTGCAGCGCACGGCGCAAGGCCGCAAGACGACGCCGGCCGCGCTCGCGCACCTCGGCGTCCGCGCCCGCGAGAGCGGCCAGCCGCGCCTGCTGTGATCGCGCGCGCCGCGTTTTTAAAGCTGCTCGGCGCCGCGACGGCCGTGGGCACCGGCGGGCTGGACGTGTGGGATCCGCTCTCGCCGCAGATTCGCGTGCTCGTCGCGAACGAGACGCACGGCGAGATCCCGCACGTCGCCGCCGACGGGACGTTCGCGTTCGGCGGCAAGCGCTGGCGCGGCGCGCCGTCGACGGTCGGCACGGGCGACGGCAAGTTCATGCTCGTCACCACGATCGACGTCGATGCGTACTTGCAGGGCGTCGTGCCGCTGGAGTCGCCGCCGTCGTGGCCGTCCGCCGCGCTCGAAGCGCAGGCGATCGTCGCGCGCACGTTCGCGCTCGGCCGGCGCTCGCTCTCGCGGCCGTACGACGTGCAGGCGAACGAGTCCGATCAGCGCTGGGGCGGCGTCGAGGCCGAGCATCCGGCCGCGACCGCGGCGATCCAGGCGTCGCGCGGCAAGACGCTGCGCTTTAACGGCGGGCCCGCGTCGGTGTTCTACTCATCGTGTTGCGGCGGTCACACGGCGGACGTCACCGCGGTCTGGAACGGCGCGCCGCTGCCGTACCTGCGCGGCGTCGTGGACCCGTACTGTCTGCAAGCGCCCGGATACCGCTGGGATGGCGCGGTGCCGCTGGAGCGCGCGGTGGCGGCGTTCGGTGCGCGCACGGGCGGCACGCTCGTGGGCACTTCGCTGACCGATCCCGATTCCACCGGGCGCCCGCGCAGCGTCGCGCTGCTCGGCGCGACGACGGCGATGGTGCCGGTCGCCGACTTCCGCCGCGCGCTCGGCTACGACGTCGTGCGCAGCTTGTGGCTGCGCTCGGTGCGCATCGACCCGTCGCAGGCCGCGCCGCGGCTGCTCATCGAAGGCTCGGGGCGTGGCCATGGTGTGGGGCTCTGCCAGTGGGGTGCGAAGTTCTTCGCGGCGTCGGGTGCGCAAGCGACCGACATCCTTGCGTTCTACTTCCCCGGCACCACGGTGAGCAGTGGCTGACGACGACAAAAGCCCCGCGATCGCTGCCGTGCGGCTGCGCAAGTTCATCGACGTCGTCGTCGAGGACAAGCTCTCGTTCATGCTGTTCCGCGCGGCGATCGCGGACATCAGCGCGACGGGGATGCGCGTGATCTCGGACCAGTATCTGCCCAAAGGCACGCGCTACACGTTCACGTTCAAGCGCGCGCCGTTCTTCGTGCTGCGCGGCGAGGTGGTCTGGGTTCGCGCGTTCGAACGCGACACTTTTCAGTGCGGCGTCCACTTCGTGGACTTGTCGGGCGAAGACCAGCGCAAGCTGCAGTCGTTCCTGGAGATCGAGCGCCAACGCGTCCCGATGAGCTGACGTGGATTCAGCACAGCCCGACCCGCCCGACCTTCGCGCGACCACAGCGTACGACTACGACATCCCCGACGCGCTGATCGCGCGCGAGCCGGCGGCGCGGCGCGAGGCGGCGCGGTTACTGGTCGTCGGCCCAGGCGACGCGCTCGAGCACCGCACGTTCGCAGACTTTCCGTCGCTGCTGCGCGCGGGCGACGTGCTCGCGATCAACGAGACGCAGGTGGTGCGCGCGCGGCTGCACGCGATCCGCGAGGGCGGCGCAACCGCGGAGCTGTTGCTGCTGCGCCCGCGCGGGCAGGCCGCGTTCGACCCGTCGGCGCGGGAGTGGCTCGCGCTGGTGCGCCCCGGGCGCAAGCTGCGCGCGGGCGCGCGATTGCAGATCGGCGCGGCGGGCCTGACGATCGTCGAGGTGCTCGCGGACGGCCCGCGCGTCGTGCGCTTCGACGACGGCGTCGACGTCGGCGCGCTGCTCGACGCACACGGCGAGCTGCCGCTTCCACCGTACGTCGGAGCAGGCGACGCGGCCCGCGCCGAACGCTACCAAACCGTGTTCGCCCGCGTGCCGGGCAGCGTCGCGGCACCGACCGCGTCCTTGCACTTCACGCACGACGTGCTCGACGCGGTTCGCGCCCGCGGCGTCGTCGTCGCGCCCCTGGTGCTCGACGTCGGCATCGGGACGTTCCGGCCGATGAGCGGCGCGAGCGTCGACGAGCACGTGATGCACGCCGAGCGATACGCGATCCCGGCGGCCACGGCCGAGGCGATCGCGGCCGCGAAGCGCGAAGGCCGGCGCGTCGTCGCCGCGGGCACGACGGTGCTGCGCGCGCTCGAGGGCGCGGCGCTCCATGGCGGCGGCCTGCCCGCCGGCGAGGGCGAGACCGAACTCTTCGTGACGCCGGGGTTCCCGTTCGCGGTGGTCGACGCGCTGCTGACGAACTTCCACCTGCCGCGTTCAACGCTGCTGCTTCTGGTCAGCGCCTTTGCCGGATACGGCCGAGTGCGTCAAGCGTACCGAGCAGCGATCGAGCGGCAATACCGTTTCTTTTCATTCGGGGACGCCATGTTCGTCGAGCGCGCGTAAAGTAACGGAATCTTAGCCTCCGGCGGTCTGCCGCTAACGGGCGCTACGTGCTTGGCCGAGAATCCGAATTAGGCGTGAATACTCCGGCTCTCGATCTCGCGACGCTGCCGGCTTCACCGCAACAGCGTCGAGCGGCGCTCATCGCGATCACATCGCTCGGTGTGATCGCGCTAGCCGCAACCCCCGTTGCACGGGTCGTCGTCGGGACGTTCCCCGGCTTCGCCACGCTCTACAGCGGCGCGGTGCTGATGGGCCTCGCGATCACGGCGACGATCCTGTTCGGGCAGTTCGCGCTGTCGCGCCGCCGCTCGCTGCTGGCGCTCGCGTGCGGGACGCTGTTCAGCGCGATCGTCTTCGTGCCGTACATGCTCACGTTTCCCGGCAACGGAATCGCGCCGATGTTCGGTGCCGGCGCGAACACGTCGGGTTATCTCTGGATCGTCTGGCACACCGCGCTGCCGGGTGCGTTCGCCGTGTACGCGCTGCTCAGCGCGCGCGACGGCGGGCGCCGCGTCGGGTCGCGCCGCACCACCGTTGCCGTCGCGGTGACCGTCGTCGCGGCCTATGCAGCGATCCAGCTCGTGTTCCCGCTCGCCGACATGCTGCCAAGGCTCGTACGCGGCAGCCAGTATGGCGCCGGCATCTACCTCGCGCTCGCCGCCGTCGTCGCGCTCGCCGGCACCGCGCTGGTCGTGCTGCAGCGCCGCCCGGGGCGAACGGTCGTCGACGTGTGGCTCACCGTGCCGGCGGCCGCCCTGCTGATCGAGTCGCTGCTCAACGCGCTGGGCGGTTCGCGCATGAGCGTCGGCTGGTACCTGTCGCGCCTCGACATCTTCGTGGCGACCACGTTCTTGGTCGTCGCACTGCTCGCGGAGACCAACCGCCTATCGCGCGTGCTGGCGACCAACGAGCGCCGCCTGCGCGGCATCGTCAACGGCGTGACCGACGCGCTGATCGCCGTCGATGCGCGTGGTGCCGTCGCGTCGGTGAATCCCGCGGCCGCCGCGCTGTTCGGCTTCGTCGCCGACGATCTCACGGGCACGCCGATCTCGCGCATCCTGCCCGAGTACGCAGGCATCACCGACACGCCGCGGGCCACGATCGTCGAGACGACCGGCCGCAACGCGCGCGGCGGTCTGTTTCCGGTGGAGTTCGCGCGCGGCCGCGACGCGACGCACGCCTCGGGCGAGACGATCATCATCTTGCGCGACATCACCCAGCGCAAGGTGGCCGAAGAAGCCATTCGCGCCGCGCACGATCGCGCGATCGAGGCGGCTGAGGTGAAGTCGCAGTTCCTCGCGACGATGAGCCACGAGATTCGCACGCCCATCAACGCCGTCGTCGGCATGTCGGAGCTGCTGCTCCAGACGCCGCTCAACGATGAGGCGCGCGAATATGCGACGACCGTGCGCGATTCGGCCGAATCGCTGCTCGCGATCGTCAACGACATCCTCGACTTCTCCAAGATCGAAGCCGGGCGGATGCAACTCGACAGCGCGCCGTTCTCGCCGGTCGTCGCCGTCGAGAACGCGACCGACATCCTCGCCGCGGCCGCCCGCAAGAAGAATTTGTCGCTGTCGACCTACGTCGCGCCTGATGTTCCGCTGCGCCTCGCGGGCGACGCGGACCGGCTGCGCCAAGTGTTGCTGAACCTTATCGGCAACGCCGTCAAGTTCACCGCGTCCGGAAGCGTGACGGTGCGTGCGATCGTCGACCACTTCGACGGCGAGGACGCGCTCGAGCTGCGCTTCTCCGTCACCGACACGGGCCCGGGCATCGCGCAAGACGCGGCCGAGCAATTGTTCGAGCCGTTCCGCCAAGCGGACCAGTCGACGCGCCGCCGGTTCGGCGGCACCGGGCTGGGGCTGTCGATCTCGCGCCGGCTCGTCGACCTGATGGGCGGCAAGATGGGTTTCGACAGCAGCCCCGGCCGCGGCTCGACCTTCTGGTTCACCGTCCCGTTCCTGCGCGTGCGCGACGGCGCGGAGCCCGAGCGCAGCGACGCGCTGCGCGGCGCGCGCGTCCTGGTCGTCGACGACGAGTCGGTCGCGCGCCAGGTCGTCGACCAGTACCTGCTCACGTGGGGCGCTGCCGCATCGAGCACGGGCAACGCCGCGCACGCGCTCGAACTGGCGCGCGCCGCCGCCGAACGCGGCTCACCGTTCGACGTCGTGCTCGCCGACCGTCGCGCAAGCGGCGACGCGTACGGCTTCGCCGCGCGGCTGCACGCGGTCGACGGTTGCGAGTCCATCCCGATCGTGCTGCTCGCGGGCGGCGAGGAATCCGTCAACGGCGACTACGCGCGCGCCCACGGCTTCGTCGCGGTCGTGCGCAAGCCGGTGCGCCAAAACGCGCTGCACGACACGCTGTCCGCGGCGCTCGCCGATCCGGTGGCCCCGTCGCCGCCCGCGACGAACGGCGCGGTCGCCGGGCTGAGCGCGGATCGCGTGCTGGTGCTGGTGGCCGAGGACAATCCGGTGAACCGCCGCCTCGCGCTCCAGCAGCTGAAGAAGCTCGGCTTCCGCGCGGACGCGGTGACGGACGGCCGCGAAGCGGTCGACGCCGTTGCGCAAGGCCGTTACGATCTCGTGCTGATGGACTGCCAGATGCCGGACGTCGACGGCTTCGAGGCGACGCGCGAGATTCGCCGCAACGAAACGCTGCGCGGCGGGCACGTGCCGATCATCGCGATGACGGCGAACACGCTCGAAGGCGACCGCGAGGCGTGCTTGGCCGCGGGCATGGACGACTACCTCGCGAAGCCCGTGCAGCTCGCCGCGCTGCGCGCGGTCGTCGAGCGCTTCGCGAACGGGATCGGCGTTGCCGGATAAAGCCGTGCTCGACCTTTGGCGCCTGCAAGAGGCGTTCGAGGACGATGCGACCGGGATCGCCGACTTGCTCGAGATGGCGATGGAGACGGGGCGCAAGCACCGCCGTTCGCTTGAAGACGGGCTGGCGGCGAGCGACGCGAACGTCGTCGCGCGCGCCGCGCACGGCATCAAGGGGAGCGCCGGGACGATCGGCGCGACGACGGTGTATGCGCTCGCGACGGAGCTCGACGCGCGCGCGCGCACGGGCGATCTCGAAGGCGCCCGCGAGCGTGTCCACGCCATCGGCGCGGCGTACGCGCGCGTGGAAGAAGAAGTGCGCGCGTACCGCGCGAGCCTGACCTAGCCGGCCGTACCGTCGTGGTGCGGCCGCCCGACGCGCGTGCGCGCGTTGGTGTACCACACCATCCCTGGACCGGCGTCGCGCTGCTTGCGCACGTGCTTGCGCTCCGTGTAGTCGATCTCGACGCGCGGCGCGTTGCGCGCCTTGCTGTGCGTCGCGGCGAGGTCGGCTGCCGCGGCGAGGTCGTCGTCCAGCGGTTCGCCGCCCGGCGTGGTCTGCAGCACCACGTGCGAGCCCGGGATGCCGCGCGCGTGGAACCACAGATCGTCGGGGCGTGCGATCTTGAACGTCACCTCGACGTTCTCGCGCGGCGAGCGCCCGACATAGATGCGCGCGCCGGACGGCCGGTCAAGGCGCAGCGGCACGCGGCGCTTCGCGTTCGATTGCGCGGCGCGCTGCGGTGGGCGGCCTTCGAGCTCGTCGAGATCGGCTTCGAGCTCCGGCAGCGTCGGCGCATCGGCGCGCTCCGCTTCGAACGCGAGCGCGTCGAGCGCGTCGCGCCGGGCGGCCAGCGCGTCGCGGCGCTTTTCCAGATGCGGCAGCGCGTCGGCGGCCTTGCGGTACCGCGCGTAGTAGCGCTGCGCGTTCGCGTTGACGTCCTCGTCCGGGTCGAGCTCGATCGTCAGTGCCGGATTCGTTGGCGGGATGAAGCTCGTCGCGCCGGCGGGGATCTCGTGCAGGTGCGTGAACAGCGCGTCGCCGCTCTCGCGCAGGCGATCGCGCGCGGCGGCGTCGGCGATGCGCGCCGTCACCGCGGCGAGCTCCTCGTCCGTCGCGCGCGCGCGTTTGGCGACGCGCGCGAGCAGCGACGCGCGGCGGCGTTCGGTCGCGTCGCCGCGCTTGGCGCGCAGCGTCGCGGAACGCGTCTCGGCAAACACGTCCAGCAGCGACGGCACGGTGTCGTGCGCGAGCTCCGCGTACTGCGCGAGCGGGATGACGTGCGCGGCGACGACCGCGCCCGCGGCGTCGCGGTACACGTGCACGTCACCCAAGCCGTCGGGTTCGCCGCCGGTCGCCGACAGCAGCGCGCGCGTGCGCTCGTCGAGCCACTCCGCCAGCCGCGTCGCGGAGGGCCACGGGATCGCGTCGCTCTGCGCGACGAGCGACGCGGCGATCAGCCGCGGGATCTCGGGCCGGTACCCGCCGAGCGCCCGCGTGCGCGCCTTCGCGTCCGCGGCCGCTTCGAGCGCGCGCACGAACCCGGCGAGGTCGAGCGACGGCTGCTGGAGCGGCGGTGGCTCGTACGGCAGGCCAACCTGGACCGAGCGCGCCTCGTTCTCCGCGGGCGAGAACTGCTTTGCCGCTGCGACCACCGTGCGGTCGTTCAGCAGCACGACGTTGCCGTAGCGCGGCACGAGCTCCAGCACGAGCCGGGACTCGCTTTCCACCCCGAACCGCGATGAGGTCCCGAACGAGAGCACCAGGACGCGATCGCCGTGCCGCGCCCGAACCGAGGTGAGCCGCATGCCGCGCAGCGTCGCCCCGGCCGCGCGCAGCCAGCCGGGATCGACCGCCAGCGCGAGCTCGGCGTCGTCGAGCGTCACCAGCGGCGGCGACCCGAAGGCGTCCACGGCTAGCGTCGCCGGCCCTCGCTTGCGCAGGCCCCCGAACTGCACGGCGACCCGACCGTCGTCTACGAGGCCCACGTCGGTGACGCGCCCGCCGCGTAGGGCGCGCTCCAGCTCCGCCGCCGCGCGGCGCACGAGAATCCAGTCCGTCGTCATGGCGGGCAGGGGCTTTCCCGCCGCCTCCGTATTTCTCCGTGTTTGCGCCTTATGCCCCACACCTGTGCTCGGTCCGGAAGGCTGACCCGCGTCGTTCGTGCGTCATCCCGATGGGTTCAGCAAGCAAAGCGAGCTGAACCCTGACCGGCCCCGGACTGCTTTTCGTCGTATCGGGACCGTCGGGCGCGGGGAAAGATACGTTGGTGGAAGGCCTCAAGGCCCGCCACGAGCGCCTTTTGTACTCCGTGTCAGCGACGACTCGCGAACCGCGCGAAGGTGAGGTCGAAGGCGTCGACTACTTCTTTTTGCCGCGCGAGGAGTTCCGGCGGCGGGTTTCCGAGCGCGCCTTCCTCGAGTGGCGCGAGTACAACGCAAACCTTTACGGTATGCCGCGGTCATTCATCGAGCAGAAGCTTCGCGAGGGTTACGACATCGTCGCGAAGCCCGAAGTGAACGGCGCGCTCGCGATCAAGGAAGAATTCCCCGACGCCGTCCTGATCTTCATCGTCCCCGACAAGTTCTCGTATCTCCGCTCGCGTCTGGAGACGCGGCGCACCGAGACGAACGAGCAAATCGCCGCGCGGCTGGAAATCGCGCACGACGAGTTCACCTTCGCTCGGGAGTTCGATTATCTCGTGATCAACGAGGAAGCCCGCCCGAAGCAAGCGGTGGACGACCTCGAAGCGATCGTGCGGGCCGAACGGTACCGCATCCATCGCGTCCCCGACACCCGCCTCAAAGAATTGGAAGACAGCTAACGTGAGTGACTCAGTATTCGGCGACCTCGACGGCCTGCTCCGCCACGTGGACTCGAAGTTCAGCCTGGTCAACGTCGTGACCAAGCGCGCCAAGCAGCTGAACAACGGGGCGCCCCCGCTCACGGAGCGCGTCAACCCGAACAAGCCGGTGTCGACGGCCTTCAACGAAGTGCGCCTGGGCAAAATCCCCTACAAGCGCACGAAGGAAGGCATCAAGTAGCGGGCGCCAGCGGTCAAGACGCTGGGTGATGGACCGAGCACAGGAGAAATGGCGAATCCATGAGCATGTCGTTGCGAGGTCGGACCCGGGGGCCCCGCGCCATAGGCGTGGGGGGCGCGCAGCGAGAGCGGAGCGCCGTGAAACTTAGGCGCCGTTAGACCATGTGCGGCATCGTGGGTTATATCGGCCAACGCGACAGCGTGCCCATCATCATGGACTCGCTGCGGCGGCTGGAATACCGGGGGTACGATTCCGCCGGGATCGCGGTGATCGACGCCGGCGGCAACCTCGTCGGGTCCAAGGCCGAAGGCAAGCTGTCCAACCTCGCCGCGCGGCTCGCCAACGGCGAGTCGCTGCACGGCACCACCGGGCTGGGTCACACCCGCTGGGCCACTC
>CAWBVR010000006.1:0-15757 GCA_963792235.1 Vulcanimicrobiota bacterium | reverse complement strand
GCGGATGTCCCACGCGAACTCGCCGTTCGCATCGATCTCGGCGGCGCGCGGTTCCACGCGCTCCTTCACGAGCTGGCGCACGACGTCGAGGATCATCGCCTCTTCGTCGGAGGTATCGGGGCGCGGCGGTGCGATGGACATAGCCGGACCGGTTCGACGGCGGCGATGCGGGCCCCGGCAGGTCGGTCGCCGCTTGACGCGGATAGGGGCGACATGCGTCCGAGCGGTGTGTTCGCTGTCGTGCTTGCGGCCTGCGTCGTCGTCGCGCCGCTCCTGACGCGCGCCGACGACCCGACCGCCATGAAGATCAACTTCGTGCCCCCCGAGGGCTGGTCCGATCTGCCGCTCCCCGAGGCCCAGGGGCGGACTTCGGGATATTGGCACGACTGGGGCTACCGCGACGGCGCCGTGCTGCACACGCTGGTGCTGAGCGCCACCCGGGCGGGCCAGCCCGCCGCGGCGTTCGGCGCCGCCATGGTCGCAGCGTTCGCGAAGACGCCCGGGCGAACGGTGCTCGCATCGGGGCCGGCGACGGCGTGCGGCGACGTGCCGGCGTTCACGTACACCTATCGTAGCGACGCCACGCCCGCACATCCGCTCGTCATCCGCCACCTGCTGGTCGATCTCGGCCCGCTGCTGGGTGACGTCAGCTACGGGCACCCGCCCGACGTCGCCGACCGGCCCGATGCGCTCGACGCGATGGGCTCGCTCTGCACGCAAACGATCTATGCGATGCGCGCGCCCGCGAGCTGGCGCGGCGGCGGCTTGCGCGCGATGGCGCGCCCGGGCGTCGACGCGTTCATTGCGCCGGACGGGCGCGGCGCGCTGATCGCGCTGGCGCTGCCGCGCCCGCCGAGCGCTGCGGCCGAAGCGCTCGCGCCGTACAAGCTCACCGGCAACGCGACGCTGATTTCTGACGAGCGCGAGCAGTGCGGCGCGATCGTGGTGCGCCGCGCTCGCTACAGCGCACCGGACCGCTCGGGTACGGTGCAGCTCACCGAGAACGTCTCGGGTTACCGCCACGGCATCACGTACAACTACACCTACACGCGTGCGATAACGGAAAGCAGCGACGCCGACGCGCAGCGCGCGCTGACATCGTTCTGTGACGGTACCGCCGCGCTCGCGACGCCGCCTGCTGCGTCGACCCCAGCGCCGAACGCGACGAACCCGCGCTAATTCGCGGCCGGCAGGTCGGCCGCAAAACCGACGTCGATAGGCGCGCCACGCCGGCGACGGAAAGACGATCGATTTCGTTTCCCGGCGTCGTCCGCGGCTACAGCTACGCCAGCGCGTCCATCCACACAACGGCGGCCGCGCCCGATCCGCCGGCGCTCGCGACGCTCACGTCGTTCTGCACCGAGAAGACGGTGCTCGCAACGCCGCCGCCCGCGCCGCCCGCGCGCTGAAACCGTCGCTACGCTCCCGCGGGGATCGACATTTCTTGCGGGTCGCGCGGCACGTGCAGCGGGGCGCCCGTCGCCGCGCGCACGTCGTCGAGGCTGACGCCCGGCGCGAGCTCGCGCAGCACCAAGCCGTCGGGCGTGACGTCGATCGCCGCCAGGTCGGTGATGATCTGGTGCACGACGCGCGCGCCGGTCAGCGGTAGCGTGCAGCGCTCGAGGATTTTGTGCGCGCCGCCCTTGGCGGTGTGCTCCATCATCACGATGACGCGCTTGGCGCCGTGCACGAGGTCCATCGCGCCGCCCATCCCCTTGACCATCTTGCCGGGGATGATCCAGTTGGCGAGGTCGCCGTTTTGCGCGACCTGCATCGCGCCGAGCACCGCGACGTCGATGTGCCCGCCGCGGATCATGCCGAACGACGTCGCCGAGTCGAAGAACGACGCGCCGGGCAGCACCGTCACGGTCTCTTTGCCGGCGTTGATCAGATCGGGATCTTCCGCGCCCTCGTACGGGTACGGGCCCATGCCGAGAATCCCGTTCTCGCTCTGCAGCACGACGGTGATGTCCGGCGCAACGTAGTTGGGGATCAGCGTCGGCAAACCGATGCCGAGGTTGACATACTGGCCGTCGCTTAGTTCGCGCGCGACGCGCGCGGCGAGCTGCGTGCGGGTGAGTGCCATCTCAGTTCGCTCCCGCGCGCTTGCGCGTCGTGACGCGCTCGATGCGTTTGCCGCCGGGCCCGACCTGCACGACGCGCTGCACGAAAATTCCCGGGAGATGCACCTGCTCCGGATCGATCTCGCCGGGTTCGACGAGCTCCTCGACCTCGGCGATGGTGATCTTGCCGGCCATCGCGCACAGCGGGTTGAAGTTGCGCGTTGCCTTGTGGAAGATCAGGTTGCCGTGCCGGTCGCCGATGCTCGCGCGCACGAGCGCGAAGTCCGTCACGATGCCTTCCTCCAGCACGTACTCGCGCTCGCCGAACGCGCGCACGTCTTTTTTCGGTGACGCGAGCGCGACCGAACCGCCGGGCGCGTAGCGCCACGGCAAGCCGCCGTCGGCGACTTGCGTGCCGACGCCTGCGGGCGTGTAGAACGCGGGGATACCGCAACCGCCCGCACGCAGCCGCTCGGCGAGCGTGCCTTGCGGCGTCAGCTCCACCTCGAGCTCGCCCGACAGGTACTGGCGCTCGAACTCCTTGTTCTCGCCGACGTACGACGCGGTGATGCGGCGGATGCGCTTCGCGTCGAGCAGCACGCCGAGCCCCCAGCCGTCGACGCCGCAGTTGTTCGAGACGATGGCCAGATTCGCGGCGCCGCCTTCGAGCACGGCGCCGATGAGGTTGTGCGGGATGCCGTTGAGCCCGAACCCGCCGACCGCGATCGATGCGCCGCCCGGAAGATCCTTGACCGCCTCGGCACACGAAGCGACGACTTTGTCCATACGAGCACGAGTAGTGCTCCACGGCGAGCGCCGGGTCCCGCAATTTGAAAGCCTACCCGCCCGCAGAGGTGACGCAAGCTTCCCCAGCCGGTATGCTCAACGGTAACTTCGTGCGACACTATCGACTTCGAGTGGCCGGCGACGAACGCGACGCACGGCGGCCGCGTGATCTTGCGCGCGCTTGGATGCGCGCGCTGGAGCACATCACACAGCCCGAACAGCGACTTCGCGCGATCCTCGCATTGGCCCGGCCGCTCGCCGGCGCGCAGCGCGCGCTCGTGTTCGGCGACGACCGCGTGCTCGCCGCGGCGCCCGGCGCGCCCGACGGCCTTGCGATGCAGCGCCTGTTCGAGCGGGCCCGTGCGGTGCTCGAGGACGAGCTCGTCACGCCCGAGCTCTACGTCGCACGCATCACGCCGGAGCGGCCCGAGCGCGTCGCGCTGGGGTGGCGCGCGTCCAGCGCCGCGTCGCTTGAAGCGGCGCGCGCGATCGTGGTGAGCTGCGGGTGGGCGCTGGAGAACGGCGCCGCCACCGCTGCCGATCCGCCGGCAGGCCTGCCCGACACCGCCGACACGCTGCAGCGGCTCGATCAGCTCGTGCACGACGCGCGCCGCATGCAGCGCGCGTTCGCCGTGATCTACGTGGAAGTCGAGTCGCCCGGCGCGCCCGCCGGCGGCGTCGCGCGCGACGTGCTCGCCCGGCAGCTGCGGCGCGAGGTGCGCGCGAACGATCACATCGGGCACCTCGGCGGCGACGCGTTTCTGGCGCTCGTGTCGCTGGGTGCCGGCGAGTCTGAGGCATACCCGGCCGCGCTGCGGCTGCAGCGCGTTGCCGCGGCCGTATCGACCGACGCATCCGCCAACGTCGGCGTGGCGATTTGTCCGCAGGACGGCCTCCAGGCCGATGCGCTCGTCGAAAAGGCGAGTGCCGCCGCGATGGCGGCCGCGTCGGTGGGCGGCACGCAGCCGTACTGGTACCGCGAGTCGGCGGGGCGGCTGCTGCGGCAGCGCTCGCTGTTGCGCGCGCACCTGTCCGACGGCGACCCCGCGACGGTCGTCGAGCTCCGCTTCCAGCCGATCCTCGACGCGAGCAACGGTGCGCCGTGCGCCGTCAGCGCGACGACGGCGTGGCAACCCCAGTGCGAGCTGTCCGCTGCCGCGACGCCGCTGGAGTATCTCGCGGGCGACGCCGACCGCACCGCGCGAGAGGCGCTGGAGCGGTGGACGATCGCCGCTGCCGCCGACGCGTACCGCACGTGGCGCGCGGCGGGCTTCGATTTTCGCGTTCACCTCACGCTCGCCGCGCAGGATGACGCGACGGTCGACGCGATCGCGGATGCGTTCGGCGCCGGCGACGCGATGCGGCGCGTGTGGGTCGAGCTCGCCGCACCCGACGGCGCGGCGCCCGGCGTCGTCGCGTCGTTCGCGCGCCGGCTGCGCACGCTGGGCGCCGGCGTCGGCGTCGGCGCGTGGCGCACGTCGCGGCCGCCGTTCGACGCGGTCGACCTCGGCTGGCTCGACTTCGTCACCGTCGACGAACGCGCCGACGCGCGGTCGCTGGCGGCGCTCGCGCTCGCGTCGGTGCTCGCTCCGGTCGTCGTTGCGGGCGGCGTCGGCGACGCCGAGCGCGCGCGCTGGCTCGCACGGCACGGCGCGACGGCGGTGCGCGGCGACGGCCTCGCGCCCGCGATGGGTTTGCAAGAGCTTGTTCGGTGGGCAAGGAACCATGCGGGTTCGGTGGGCTCGTGAAAGAGCTGATCGGCCCCTCTCCGGGCGGGGAGAATTTGGGTGCCTCACGGCGTGATGACGGGCGCGCCGCCGTCGAGGCGGGAACGACAAAACCCAAGGACGTGGACATGATGACGCCTGAACGGCGACGAGAACGTGCCGATACCGACGGCCTCGCTGAGCTATTTCATGCCGCCGTCGAGTCGCGGCGCTCGTCACCAGACCTTATGCACGTGCTCCTCGCCGGCGCGCTGCCGCTCGCCGGTGCCGACGTCGCGCTCGTGTGCGGCCCCGACGGCGCGCTGGTCTCCTTCGCCACGTCCGAGGGCGTCGACGACGACGCCGCGCACGCGCTCGCGGTCGAAGCGCCGCAGGTCGCGGTGCGCGAGAGCATCGACGACGCCCGCTACGTCGCGCGCCTCACGGCCACCGCGCCGTACGTCATCGCGCTGCGCTGGGCGCGCGGGCGCTCGGCGCAGCCCGAGGTCGCACGCGCCGTCGCCGGCGCCATCGCGCGCCTGCTGCTGCGCACCGAAGAAGACGTCGAGCCGGTGCGCGACGGCGCCATCGATCCGCTCACCGAGCTGCCGTCGCGCACGGCGACGCTGCGCCATCTCGACAACGTGCTCGCAGCCGCGCAGCGCGGCGGTGGCCGGGTCGGCGTGCTGTTCATCGACCTCGACGGATTCAAAGCGATCAACGACACGTTCGGCCATGCCGTCGGCGACCAAACGCTGATCGAAGCGGCGCGCCGCATGAAAGAGAGCGTGCGCCGCAACGACTTCGTCGGCCGGTTGGGCGGCGACGAGTTCGTCGCCGTGCTCACCGTCGTCGACGACGAACTCGAGATGGTCGAAGCGGCGCAGCGGTTTCTCGAGCGCGTGCTCGTCGAGGTGCAGGAAGGCGGGTTCACCAGCCTGGTGCGCGCGAGCATCGGGATCGCGGTGTCGCCGGACGACGGTACGACGCCCGAGCAGCTGCTGCAGCACGCCGACGAAGCGCTCTACGCCGCGAAGGAGAGCGGCGGCAACAGCGTGCGCTGGTACCGCGACGGTGTCAGCCAGGAGGTGCGCGCACGGCGCGAGTTCCGCGAGCGGCTGCGCGACGCGAACTTCGAGCGCGACTTCATGCTCTGCTACCAGCCGATCGTTTCGACGTCGACGATGCGGGTCGTCGGCGCGGAAGCGCTGGTGCGCTGGCGGCACCCGTCGCGCGGCTGGCTGACGCCGCGCACGTTCTTGGATTTCCGCGGCGGCGCGATGGCGTCGTCAGCGCTCGACGTCAAGGTCATCCGCGCGATCGCCGACATGCTGCGCGCGCCCAACGACCGGCTCGACGTCGCGCATCCACGTCAACATCTCCAACGCCAACTCGGTCGTATGGGCCGAGCTCGAAGCGATGATGCGCGACGTCGAGGATGCGCCCGACCGGCTCGCGCTCGAAGTGCGCGAAGCGACGATGCTGGCCGACACCGACGCCGGCGGCTCGTTCGTGCGCCACGCGCGCCGGCTCGGCGTACCGGTGGGGCTCGACGGCTTCGGCGCCGCGCCCACCTCGCTCGCGGCGATGGCTTCGCTGCCGCTGGACTTCATCAAGGTCGACCGCCGCGTCACCAACCCGACGGCCGAGGATGGCCAGTGGAAGCGGCTGGCGCGCGCGGCGATCGGCGTCGCGCAGACGCTGCAGATCCGCACGATCGCCGACGGCGTCGAGGACCGCGAGCAGGCGAAGTGGCTCGTCGCCGAACGGCGTCGAGCAGCTGCAGGGCTACCTGATCGCCCAGCCGATGACCGCTCCCGACTTCGCCGACTGGCTCCGCTCGGGCCGCTCCGGCGTCCGCGACGCCTGGTAGACTTGGGCGCCTCTGAACGAGGCGCCCAAGTCCTCCCTGGGCTGCGCCCAGGTCCGAAAGCGGAGTGTTTAAGGGCCTCTGAACGAGGCGCCCAAGTCCTCCCTGGGCTGCGCCCAGGTCCGAAAGCGGAGTGTTTAAGGGCCTCTGAACGAGGCGCCCAAGTCCTCCCTGGGCTGCGCCCAGGTCCGAAAGCGGAGTGTTTAAGGGCCTCTGAACGAGGCGCCCAAGTCCTCCCTGGGCTGCGCCCAGGTCCGAAAGCGGAGTGTTTTGAGGGCCTCTGAACGAGGCGCCCAAGTCCTCCCTGGGCTGCGCCCAGGTCCGAAAGCGGAAGTGTTTAACGGCCTCTGAGGCGCCCGGTCCTCTTTAGCTGGACTAGGTCCGAACCAGGAAAGTTCGGGTGCTCCTAGGACGAATGACTGTAAAGTCTAGGCTAGTTTCCCAACTGGGATAGGGCGCTCGCCTGGTTTTCGGGTACCTTCGCTGCGAAGTCGAACAAGGAAGGAGCCTGACGACCGAGTGGAGCGAGTCATGATCCGTGATGCGATCGCTTTGAGCGAGCCGCAGTTCACCGTGCGCGAAGACCGTTCGTCGGGCGGGGCGCTCGGCTATGCCGCCGACGTCTTCGCCGCGATCGCCGGCGCCGACCGTTACGTCGTGCGCACGTTCGTCGACGGCGCCCCCGCCGAGCGCGACTGCCCCGAGGCGGACCGCGACTTTGCCGCGCTGTTGCGCGACCTGCAGCTGCGCGACGAGCCCCTGCCCACGCTGGTCGTTCGCAGCCGCAGCGGCGGCGCGATGTTCCTCGTGTTCGGCCGCCACGGCGGGCCGCTCGCGGTGATCCGCCTGCACGTCGAAGGCACGCGCGGCTTCCGCCCTGCGCAGATCGCCGAGACGCGCCGCTTCCTCGAAGAGCACGGCGCCGCGATCACGCACTGGATCGTCGACGGCGCCGCCCCCGGCTGGCGCCGCAGCAGCGCGCCCGTGATGTTCGTGATCGACGCGCACCTGCGCCCGGTCCTCGCCGAGGAGCCGGCCGTCGACGACTCGCCGCTGCACGCGCTCTACCGCCCGCGCGACGGCCACACGCCGCCGCTGCTCGCCGAGACGCTCGCGCACCTCGTGCGCGAGCTCGAGACCGCGCCGCCCGGCGCCGCCGTCACGCGCGCGCTCCCGTTCGCGTTCGTCCGGCTGGCGCGGCTCGCCGGCGGATCGGCGCCGTTCTACCTCGTCGCCGTCGAACCGGCGCGCCGCCGCGCGACGATCCTGCGCGCGATGACGCGCTACGGCCTCAGCCGCCGCGAAGGCCAAGTCCTGAGCGAAGTGCTGCGCGGCTCGTCGAGCACGGAGATCGGCGAGTCGCTGTCGATCTCCAGCTCCACCGCGACGTTCCACCTCAAGCAGCTCCTGCGCAAGACGAGCTCGCGCAACCGCACGGAGCTCACCGCCCGCGTCCTCGGCTGGGAAGAGGGCACGTAACCCGCGCTTACGCGAGAGCGAGGTTGTCGACGCGGCCCGCGAGGCGCCAGGCCGCGAATGCGAGCAGCAGCGCGGATTCGGCGAGCGCCGTGAGCGTGGCGGCGATCGTGGCGGCGGCCGAATGCGAAGCCCGAGACCAACGCGGCGATCGTGCCGGCGGCGATCGGCGGGGACGAGCAGCACGAAGGTGAGCCACACGCGCAGCACCACGCCCGGGCCGCGCTGATCGAGCGCGTTCGGCAGCATCGCGAACACCGCGAGGCCGACCGTGCGCGTGAGCGCCAGCAGGCCGAGCGCCGCGACGAAGATGCGCGAGCGGGATGCGCGCTTCGTGCGCGACCGCGACGTAGCCGGCGACGGCGAGCGCGACGAGCAGCGCGTCGCGCCAGAACCCGCCGAACGTCCACGCCGCGAGCCGCGCGGCGAGCGGGACGTCGCCGAGCCAGAACAGCGGCATCCGCAGCACGGGCGCGAGGCGAACGCCCGATCGTCGACGCGATCGTGATGTACAACGCGGGCACGGCGCCGAGCATGATGCCGAACACCTTGTCGCCGTTGTCGCTGCGCGCGAGCGCCCCGAGCGCCGGCGCCGGCGGCGAGCGCGATCGCCGCGACGAGCGCCGCGATCGCCGGCGAGACGCGGCGGCCGAACATCAGCGCGTCGACCCAGACGAACGCGAGCGCGCCGCGCAGCCGCGTGCGCGTGGCGCTGCGCGCGCGTTGTACGCGCGGCTCCGCCGGCGCCGGCATCGCGCGCGGCCGCGCCGCGAGCGCACGCGCTCGCGCCAGTCGAGGTTCGCGAGCGAGAGCGTGTAGAGCTCGGGATATGCGTCGCGCGCCGCGAACGCGAACGCCGCCGTCGCGCACGCCGCGATCGCGAGCGGCAGCGCGACCGCGCGCAAGTCGCCGGTCGCGAGCGCGCGCAGTACCGCGCCGGGATGCACCGGCGGGATGCGGCGCAGCAGCGCGGCCGACCCGGAGAACCGCACGAAATGCGAGCGCGTCGCCGATCAGCGGCAGCGCCGCCGCGACGGCGATCGCCCAGCCTGCGACGATCATCGCAACGCGGACGCCACCGCGCGCGAGCGCGCGCGGTAGCGCGACGCTCGCGACCGCCGCGCCGGCCGCCGCGAAAAAGATCAATTGCGCGACGAGCGCGCCGAACGTCGTGCCGCCCGGCAAGCCGAACACGATCAGGTACGCGAAGCGCGCGATCCCCTGCGCGAGCGTCGTGATGACGGCGCGCAACTGCAAGTACGCGGCGACCGTGACCGGCGCCGCGTCGGCGCGCATCAGCAGCGAGCGCTTCGGCGCGCGACGAGAAGACGCCGAGCCAGCGCGCCGTGCCGGTCGCGAGCACGACGCCGAACGCGATCGCGAGCCCGCACACCCACAGGTCGAACGAGCTGCAGCGCGAACGGCGACGGCGCGGCGCCATGCGACCGCGGGAACCACGGCCCGGTCTTCAGCACCGCGAAGCCGACGATCGCGAAGGCGTACAGCGCCCACATCACCGCGCGGCCCGGGCGGCGCCGCAGCGTGCGCAGCGTGTTGACCAGCGCGCGGCGGTCGCCGTACGACAGCGTGACGAGCGCGTTCACGGCGCGGCTCGCCCGCCGCCGGGCGCTGCGTGACGTCGAAGAACACGTCCTCGATCGAGCCGTCGCCGCGGCGGGCGCGCAGCTCCTCGATCGTGCCGCTCGCGACGAGCCGGCCGCGGTCGATCACCAGCATCCGGTCGCACATCGCCGCGGCGTTCTCGATCATGTGCGTGCTGACGAGGATCGCGTGTCCGGCCGCGCGCAGGTCGGCGAGGATCGCGCGCAGCTCGCGCTGGCCGAGCGGGTCGAGCCCGATCATCGGCTCGTCGAGCAGCAGCACCGGCGCGCCGCCGAGCACGGTCGCGGCGAGCAGCGTCTTCTGGCGCATCCCTTTCGAGAGCGCGCTGCCCAGCGTGTCGCGTTCGGCCGTCATCGCGAGCCGCGCGAGCAGCGCATCGGCGCGCGCTTCCCAGCCCGCGCGGCTGCTTCGTGAGCGCCGCGACGAACGCGAGGTGCTCGGCGACGGTGAGCAGCGGATACACGTCGGGCGTCTCGGGGATCAGCGCGATCGTGCGGCCGCGCTGCGCGCCGAGCACCGCGCCTTCGAACGCGATCGTCCCCGCGTCCGGGCGCACGAGCCCCGCCAGACACAGAAACGTCGTCGACTTGCCCGCGCCGTTGGGGCCGACGACCGCGACGATCTCGCCGCGCGCGACGTCGAACGACAGGTCGTCGACGGCGGTCTTGCGGTCGAACCGTTTCGTGAGCCCGCGAACGCTGAGGCTCAGACGACGGCCTCGGCGGTCGCGCGGTCGCGGAACTGCTTCCAGTACAGGCGCGCGTACGCGCCGTTGCGCGCGAGGAGCTCGGCGTGCGTGCCGTGCTTCGACGATGCGGCCGTGCTCGACGACGAAGATGACGTCGGCGTTGAGGATCGTCGAGAGCCGGTGCGCGATCACGAGGCTCGTGCGGCCTTCCATCAGCGGCACGAGCGCGGCTTGGATCGCCGCTTCGTTGGCCGAGTCGAGCGCGCTGGTCGCTTCGTCGAGGATGAGGATGCGCGGGTTCTTGAGCAGCACGCGCGCGATCGCGAGCCGCTGGCGCTCGCCGCCGGAGAGCTTGTGGCCGCGCTCGCCGACGACCGTGTCGTAGCCGTCGGGCAGCGACGCGACGAAGTCGTGGATGTTCGCGGCGCGCGCGGCGGCGATCACTTCGGCTTCGCGTCGCGTCCTGGCGCGCGTAGAGCAGATTCGCCTTGATCGTGTCGTGGAAGAGGTACGTCTCCTGCGTGACGATCCCGACGTTCTCGCGCAGCGATGCGAGCGTGACGTCGCGGATGTCGTGGCCGTCGACGCGAATCGCGCCCGCCTGCGGATCGTAGAAGCGCGGGACGAGCTGCGTGATCGTCGTCTTGCCCGCGCCCGACGGTCCGACGAACGCCGCCATCTGGCCCGGCGGGACGCGGAAGGAGATGCCGTCGAGCGCCGTGCGCTCGGGCGTGTAGGCGAAGCGCACGTCGTCGAAGACGATCTCGCCGCGCACAGTCGTGCAGCACCTCGGCGGTCGTCCGCGGCGCGGTTGCGGCGCTCGCGGTGCCTTCGGTCTTGACGGCGCCTTCGGGCTCCATGTCGAGATACTCGAAGATGCGCTCGAACACCGCGAACGCCGAGACGATCTGCACCTGCACGCCCGCGAGCGACGACGCGGGGCCGTAGAGGCGGGCGAGGTACATCACGAACGTCACGATCGTGCCGATGGTGACCGCGCCGGTGATCGCGAGCCAGCCGCCGACCAGCCACACGATCGCCGGGCCGATGATGACCATCGCCATGATCGACGGCGATGAACCACCGGCCGACCATCGCGAGCCGGATCTCCAGCCCCATCAGCTCCGTGCCGGTCTTGTAGAAGCGCATGCGCTCGAAGTTCTCGCGCACGAACGACTTGATCAGCGTGATCCCGCTGATCGAGAGCGTCTCCTGCGTGATCGACTCGATCTCGTCGCGCTTCTCGCGCGTGAGCTTGCGGATGTTGTACATCTTGCGCCCGACGGGCGACAGCGGCAGGATCATCAGCGGGATGATCGCGAGCGCGACGAGCGCGAGCCGCCAGTCGAGGATGAACACGGTCACCACCGTCGTCAGCATCGTGAACACGTTGGTGACGATGGTCACCAGCGTGCCGGTGACGACGTTGTCGATGTTGTCGACGTCGCTCGAGACGCGGTTCATGATCTCGCCGGTCTTCGTGCCGGTGAAGAACGAGAGCGGCATCTTGTGCAGGTGCGCGACGAGGCTCGTGCGGATGTCGCGCATGATCCCCTCGCCGACGAGCGAGTTGAGATAGCCCTGGTACACGCCGAGCAGGCCCGCGACGACCGCGGTCGCCACCATGCCGCCGACGTCGAGCCACACGCCGTGCATGTCGTGGGCCGGGATCGCGCCGTCGATGAGCCACTTGGTGAACAGCGGCGGCAGCAGCCCGAGCAGCGAGACCAACGAAGATGCAGACCAGGACGAGCGCTTGCTGCAGCGAGGTACGGGCGGAAGAACGCCAGGATGCGGCGCACGTCGACGCGCTTCGTCACCTTCGGACGATCCGGACTGAACATGCTGGACCACATCAAGTGGACCGGGGGGCCGCCGCCTAACATCAGTTGGTATGAACCCGGCGCGCCGGGCGAGGTTCCCGGCGGTCGCGCGCTCTTCAGACTTCGCTCACGTCCGCCTGTTACGCTCGGTCAAATTGCCTTGCTACGGAGGACCTCCATGGGTGCGAATGCGCTGCGCGTAATCGCGGTCGCCTGCATGTCGCTCGTCGTCGCCGCTTGCGGCGGGAACGGGAGCACGCCCGGTGCTACACCGCCGGCGACCGGTTTCCGCTTCACCGAGGCGGCCGGCACCTGGTACAAGGACTATACCGGGCCACAGCGGCCGGCGCTCAGCCCCGTCGGCGCCGACGGTGCCGCCACCAACGCGCTGACGTCGTTCACGTTCACGGCGCGGATGGCCGGCGCGATCTTCGACGGCGGCCCGAACTACTACGTGTGGGGCTTCGACCGCGGTTCGGGGAGCACCAAAGCGGCGCCGTTCCCCGACGAGCCGAACGTCAAGTTCGATGCGGTGATGGTCGTCACGGCCGATCCGGCGGTCGGGCATCTGACGGGCGTGATCAACCTGCTCAACGGGAGCCCGCCTCAACCCGTGAACCCGATCCTGCCGGCCGGGGACACGATCCAAGTGACCTTCCCCGCTTCGCTGCTCCCATCCACCGGATTCTCGCCGTCGAACTATACGTGGAACCTGTGGCCACGCTCCGGGCTCGGCGGAACGCCGGCGGCGCAAATCGCAGCGTTCATCCCCGACAATCAGATGGCGCCGCTCTTGGTCCTGCCCTAGCGCCGAACCGCTGGTTCGATCAGGCGATGGGGTCGACGATGGGCGGCGGAAGCGAGCAGCCGGCGTTCGCCCGTCGCATGTCGCGTTCCGACCGGTAGCGGAGCAGTCGGCGCATCGCCGACGTCCATGCCACCGGCGACGGTGATGCCGCGGATGGCTGGAACGTGAACGCCGTGTACACGCCACCGCGGTAGCCGTCGTCGCGCGCGCATGACGTCAGCGCGCCGCACGCAGCGGCGCACAGCGCAAGGGCGCGGACGCCGTCGTTCGCGGTCGTCATCCGGTGGACGTTCGGCTAGGAGCGGACCTTGCCGTTGCGGATCCCGACAGCTCGCGGAAGAGCTTCTGTTCCTTGTCCGTGAGATTCGTCGGAAGCTGACCGATCAGGCGCACGTACTCATCGCCGTAACCGCCGTCTTTGAGCTTGGGCATGCCTTTGCCCGAGAGGCGCAGCATCTTGTTGTTCTGCGTGCCCGCGGGGATCGTCATCGTGACGTCGCCGGTCATGGTCGGCACGCGCACCTCGCCGCCGAGGATGAGCTCGTAGATGCTGACCGGGAGATCGAGGTACAGATCGTCGCCCTTGCGCTCGTAGCGCTCGTCGCCGTTGAGGTGCACGACGAGGTAGAGGTCGCCGCGTGGTCCGCCGCCCGCGCCGGTCGCGCCTTGGCCGGCGAGCCGGATGCGCTGGCCGTCGCGCACGCCGCGCGGGATCGTCACGTCGAAACGCTTCGTCTCGCGCACGCGCCCCGTGCCGTGGCACTGCGTGCAGATCTTGTTGCGATCGGTGCCGCTGCCGTGACAGCGCGGGCACAGATCCTCGACCTGCAGCGCGACGGATTTCTTACCGCCCTCGAACGCTTCGTGCAGCGTGAGCTCGATGGTGGACTCCAAATCCTCACCTCGCTGCCGTGACGCGCCGAACCCGGACGGGCCGGCCGCGCGCTGGCGGCCGATCCCCGAGAAGAACATGTCGAAGAAATCCGAGAAGCCGCTCGCGGCGCCCGCACCGCCGGCAGCGTCGCCGAAGCCGCTGAACCCGCCGAAGTCGGCGGTTTGCGCTCTGCGGTACGACCGCTGCTGGTCGGCTTCATGCGCGGCGCGCTGCCAATCGGAACCCAGGACGTCGTACTTCTTGCGCTTCTCGGGATCGCCGAGAACCTCGTACGCCTCCTGGATGTCCTTGAACTTTTCCTCGGCCGCGCGCTGGTTGTCCGGGTTGGCGTCCGGATGCCATTTGCGCGCGAGCTTGCGGTACGCGCTCTTGATGTCTTTCTCGGCGCTGTTCTTCGGCACGCCGAGGATCGCGTAATAATCCTTGTAGTTCAATCTAACGGTGCTCCGCCCCAGGCTCGGGTGCGTAGCACCCGGCGCAGAGCGCCCACGCTCCGAAGGAGCTGCGGATTCGGCCAACGGCCGAATCCTCGCCCCCCACGCAAAGCGTGGGCCCCCCCAACCTCGGCACGCTCACGAGAGCGATGAAGCCAACGTCCCCCGTGGGCGTGCTCAACTCGCCGTTTTCGCGACGACGACTTGCGCGGGCCGCAGCACCTCGTCGCCCATCGTGTACGCCTTGTGCGCTTCGTCGAGGACGGTGTCCTCGGCGACGCCGTCGGGCGCCGGCTGCGTCGCGATCGCTTCGGCCAGCCGCGGATCGAACGGCAGGCCCTTGAGCGACACCGCCTTCACGCCTTCGCCGGCCAGCGCCGACTCGAACATGCGCAGCGTCGCCTGCAGCCCGCCGCGCAGGCCGTCGGAGTCCTCGAACGCGATCGCGCGCTCGAGGTTGTCGAGCACCGGCAGCATCTTGGTCAGCACGGACTTCTTGCCGTGCAGCGCGATGTCGCCGAGCTGGCGCTCGATGCGCTTCTTGTAGTTTTCGAAATCGGCCATCGCGTAGAGAAACTTCTTGTAGTTCTCGTCCGCTTCGGCGCGCGCCGCGGCGAGCTCGGCGGCGAGAGGGCTATCCGCTCCCTCGCCGTTCTGCTCCGTTGCCGCCGCGCCGTTTTGCACGATCGTCTCTTCAGACGGCGTGCTCGTCGCGGTGTCTTCGTTCACGGTCGCGTTACTTCGCTTCCTTGAACTCGGCGTCGATCACGTCTTCGTTCGGCGCGCTCGCGCCGTTCGCCGACGCACCGTCGTGCTGCGCCGGCACCGCTCGCCGCGCCGTTCGTCCGCACCGCCGTCCGTGGAGGCCCCGGTGGACTTGTAGAGCGTCTCGGCCATCTTGTACGAGGCCTGCTGCAGCTTTTCGGTCGCCGCCTTGATCTCTTCGGCGCTGCCGTTCTCGCTGATCTTCTTGAGCTCCGCGAGCGCCGTCTCGACGTCGCCGCGCACGCCCGCCTCGGCCTTGTCGCCGACTTCCTTGAGCGACTTCTCCGTGGAGTAGATCAGCGACGACGCGGTGTTGCGGATCTCGGCCTCTTCCTTCTTGGCCTTGTCCGCGGCCGCGAACGCTTCCGCGTCGCGCACCATGCGATCGACCTCGTCCTTGTTGAGGTTGGTCGACGCCGTGATCTGGATCTGCTGCTCCTTGCCGGTGCCCAGATCTTTCGCCGAAACGTTCACGATGCCGTTGGCATTGATGTTGAACGTGACTTCGATCTGCGGCACGCCGCGCGGCGCGGCCGGGATGCCCTCGAGCCGGAAGCGCCCGAGCTCCTTGTTGTCGTTGGCCATCTCGCGCTCGCCCTGGAGGATGCGGATGTCCACCGACGTCTGACCGTCCTCGGCCGTCGTGAAGACCTGCGTCTTGCGCGTCGGGATGGTCGTGTTGCGCTCGATCAGCTTCGTGTTCACGCCGCCGAGCGTCTCGAGGCCGAGCGACAGCGGGGTGACGTCGAGCAGGACGACATCGGTACTTCACCGGACAGCACGCCGGCCTGGATCGCGGCGCCGATCGCAACCACTTCAT
>CAWBVR010000005.1:0-136598 GCA_963792235.1 Vulcanimicrobiota bacterium | reverse complement strand
GGCGTTCCGCTGCATCGGTCGTGTGCTGCGACTCGGGGTTGACCACCGAGGTCTCCGTCGTCACGCCTTCGCCTTGCGGCTCGTGCGCGCGGTAACCGGTCTCGGCGCCGCCGTGCGGCGCGTTCGGCTTGTTGCCTTCGGCCGACGGCGCACCATCGGTGATGGACTCGAGCGACTGTCCATCGGCTTGCGCGACGCGCATGGCATCGGCAGTATCCAGCGCCGGAGCGTCGCCGGGCGCGGCATCGCCGGCCGCACGCGGAGCGCGCGGGGCGCCTTCGGTGCGCGGAGCGCCTTCGCCGGCACCGCCGCGACCGCGGCCGCCGCGCGTGCCGCGACGGTTGTCGCGGAAGCGAGCAGCGTCGCCCGCTGCGCCGCCTTGACGTCCGCCCTGGCCTTCGCGCTCGCCGCGCGGACCTTCAGGCAGTACTTCGCCCTTGTAGATCCACACTTTGACGCCGATGCGGCCGAACGTGGTGAACGCTTCGACGTGCGCGTAGTCGATGTCCGCGCGCAGCGTGTGCAGCGGCACCTTACCGTCGTGGTTGCGCTCGGTGCGCGCGATCTCGGCGCCGCCGAGGCGGCCTGAAACTTGGACCTTCACGCCGCGCGCGCCGGCCTTCATGGTGCGCATGATCGCCTGCTTCATGGCGCGGCGGAACGCGATGCGCTTCTCGAGCTGGTCGACGATGTTCTGACCGACGAGGCGCGCGTCGAGCTCGATCGTCTTGATCTCGACGACGTTGACCTGCACTTGCTTGCCGGTGAGCTTCTCGAGGTTGCGGCGGATCTCGTCGATGCCGACGCCGCGCTTGCCGATGATGATGCCCGGCTTGCCCGTGTTGATGATCACGCGCGCCTGATTGGCGCGGCGCTCGATCTCGACGCGCGAGATGGCGGCCGCGCGCGTCATGCGCCCGAAATACTTGCGGATCGCGACGTCCTCGTGCAGCCACGCGACGTAGTTCTTTTTCTCGAACCAGCGGCTGTCCCACGTGCGCGTGATGCCGAGACGCAGGCCGACGGGATGGATCTTCTGTCCCATTAGAGGTTGCGTCCCTTCGTGACGCAACGCAGGGCGAGCGCCACACGTGGCGCCTTCGCAGCCGGCACGATCATCTCGTTACTCATCTCAAATCTCATGATTTATGACGCTCCGGCGCCCGCGGCGGCGGCAGCAGGTTGTTTCTTGCGGCGTGCGGTCGCGGCCGGCTTGGTGGTGGCGGCCTTCGCCTGGCGCTGCGTCAGCGTTTTCATCCCGATGGCCGCGCCCGAGCGCTGCTTCGGCTGGTTCTTCGGTTGCTGCGGTCCGACCGCGATGGTGACGTGCGAGAGGCGCTTGCGCTTGAAGTTGGCGCGGCCTTGCGCGCGCGGGTCGAGGCGCTTGGTGAACCCGCCGCCCGGCCCGCCGTCGACGGTGATGCGCGTGACGAAAAGACCGTCCGAGTCCATGTCGTGGTTGTTCTCGGCGTTGGCGACGGCGGAGCGCAGCAGCTTCTCGATCGGCTCGGACGCGAACACGCCGGCGAACTTGAGCAGCACGAGCGCTTCGCGCACGCTCTTGCCGCGGATCGCGTCGGCGACGCGGCGCAGCTTGCGCGGCCCGATGCGCGCGAACTTCAGATGCGCGACGGCTTGCGTTCTTTCGGTAGCGACGGCGGCGCTCATGATACTTTCGCCTTGTCGCCCGCGTGGCCCTTAAACGTGCGCGTCGGGCGAGAACTCGCCGAGCTTGTGCCCGACCATGTTCTCGGTGATGAACACGGGGATGTGCGCGCGGCCGTTGTGGACCGAGATCGTGTGACCGACCATCGCCGGGATGATCGTCGACGAGCGCGACCAGGTCTTGATGACCCGCTTCTCGCGCGACGCGTTCATCTTCTCGACTTTGACCATCAGGTGCTCCGCGACGAACGGACCCTTTTTCAGTGAACGACCCATGTACTTGCTCTTCCGTCTTCCGAACGATCATCTTGGTCGTGCGCTTGTTGCGGCGCGTCTTCTTGCCCATCGTCATCTGGCCCCAAGGCGTCGTGGGCGGACGGCCGGAGGTGGAGCGCGCTTCGCCGCCGCCGTGCGGGTGGTCGACGGGGTTCATCGCGATACCGCGCACCGACGGGCGCTTCCCGAGGTGGCGCTGGCGGCCGGCCTTGCCGATGATCTCGTTCTCGTGATCGAGATTGCCGAGCTGGCCGATGGTCGCGCGGCAGACGACGAGGATGCGCCGCACTTCGCCCGACGGCATGCGGACCTGCGCGTAGTCGCCTTCCTTGGCCATCAGCTGCGCGGCGCCGCCGGCGGAACGCACGAGCTTGCCGCCCTGGCCGGGCTGCAGCTCGATGTTGTGGATCACCGTGCCGAGCGGGATGTTCACCAGCGGCAGCGTGTTGCCGGTCTTGATGTCGGCGGCGGGGCCGGACTCGATCGACGTCGCCGACCTTGAGCAGCGCGGGCGCCAGGATGTAGCGCTTCTCGCCGTCGCGGTAGTGCAGCAGCGCGAGGCGCGCGGTGCGGTTGGGATCGTACTCGATCGCCGCGACCTTCGCCGGGATGCCGTCCTTGGTGCGCTTGAAGTCGACGATGCGGTACTGCTTGCGGTACCCGCCGCCTTTGTGGCGCGTCGTGATGTGGCCGTTGTTGTTGCGGCCCGAGTGCTTCTTCTTGACCTCGAGCAGCGAGCGCTCCGGCGCCTTCTTCGAGACTTCGCTGAAGTCGGCGGTGGTGATGAAGCGGCGCGCGGCGCTCGTCGGCTTGTACTTTTTGACAGCCATGTTAGTTGCGTCCCTTCGGGCCGCAACGCAGGACGAGCGCCACACGTGGCGCCGCCGTAACCGGCTCGATGTTGCTGATAAATGTCTCGAAAGTCATCATCTACTGCTCGAAGTAGTTCACGCCGCCCAGTTGGATCTTCTGGCCGGCAGCGAGGGTGACGATGGCTTTTTTCCAGTCGGACTGCATGCCGCTGGAGCGCTTGCCCTTGCGCGCGAAGTTCTTCTTCTTGCCGCCGACGGTGACGGTGTTGATCTTGATCACGGTGACGCCGAAGATCTCGGCGACCGCGGACTTGATCTGCGTCTTCGTGGCGTGCTTGTTCACTTCGAAGGCGTACTGGTGGATCACCGTACCGGCCATCGATTTCTCGGTGATCAGCGGAGCGATGATGACGTCGCGGGCTTCCACTACTTCGACTCCTTGGTGTACTTGCCGACGAGCGCGTCGTGCGCGGCGGTAGTGAGGATCGACGCGGGCGTAACCGACCACGTCCTTCACGTCGAGCTCGCCCGTGTGCGTGACCGCGACCTTGGGCAGGTTCGCGCCGGCGCGGCGCAGCGGCGTCCCGACGTTCGCGAGCTCCTCGGTCGCGAACACGACGAGCGTTTTCACGCCGGTCTTCGCCGCCTTGGGCGAACCGAACAGCAGCGTCGCGAACGCTTTGGTCTTGGTGACGTCGAGCGACGTCGTGTCGAGCACGGTGATGCCGCCGTGCTGGAACTTGTCGGCGAGCGCGGCGCGCATCGCGGCGCGGCGTTCTTTCTTGTTGAGCGACGAGATGTACGAGCGGGGCTGCGGTCCGAAGACCACGCCGCCGTGCGCCCACTGCGGCGAACGGATCGAACCCTGGCGGGCGCGGCCGGTGCCCTTCTGGCGCCACGGCTTGCGGCCGCCGCCGCGCACTTCGTCGCGCTTCTTGGTGGACGCGGTGCCGGCGCGCGGGTTGGCGAGCTCGCGGAAGACCGCGCGATAGATCGCGTTGGCCTTGCCGTCGGTCGAACCGCTGAACGCGGCGGGCGTCTCTTGCTCGCGCACGACCTTGCCCTGCGCGTCGATGACTTGAGCCATTACGCGCTCACCTTCGTCTTGACGGACTGCTGCACGATGACGAGCCCGTTCTTGGGCCCCGGCACCGGACCGCGCACGAGCAGCAGATTGCGCTCGGTGTCGGCGCGCACCACTTCCAAGATTCTGATGGGTGATCTTGTCGACGCCGTAGTGACCCGGACGGCGCGAACCCTTGGGCGTGTGGCCCGCGTTGGTGTCGCCGTTCGAACCGGGCTGGCGATGGATCATCGAGCCGTGGCTCGCACCGCCGCCGGAGAAGTTGTGGCGCTTGATGCCGCCGGCGAAGCCGTGGCCTTTCGAGATGCCCTGCACGTCGACGCGGTCGCCTTGCGCGAAGCCGTCGACCGTCACGGTCGCGCCGAGCTCGATGCCGTCGATGCCCGTGCGAAACTCGCGGATGTCGCGCTTGGGCGCGAGACCGGCCCTCTTGTAGTGTCCCTGGAGCGCTTTGGTGAGCCGCGACGGTTTGATGTCGCCGAACGCCAGCGCGACGGCTTCGTAGCCGTCGGTGTCTTTCGTCTTCTTCTGTACCACGGTGCACGGACCGGCTTGGATCACGGTGACCGGAACGCTCCGGCCGTCCTCCGTGAACACGCTGGTCATCCCGACCTTGCGGCCGATGATGTTCTTCACGTTGATCGATCCCTTACGGATATCCACGGGTCCTGGCGTATCTCCTACACCTTCACCGCGAGCGCCGAAAAGGGCGCGCGCAGAGTGGACCACAACCGCCATAGTCTACAGGACCACCGCAAGGACGTCAAGGCCGAGGCCCGCGGCGCTCCACGGACCCCGGCGTTTTGAGGGCTAGGCCGGAACGGCCTCCAGCCCGGCGCGATCCCAGGCCCGATGAGCGGCGATCGCGGCGAGGAACGGCTTCGCCACTGCGGCGGCCGTCGCGCCGGTGACCACGGCGGGGTCGCTCCCGGCCGGCACGCCGGCCGCCGCAAGCAAGTCGGCGCCGTCGCCGGTCGCCGCGAGCGCCTTGGCGTGCTTGAACGCCTCGGCGACGAAGTGGGTCGCGTCGCCCGAGCCGGCGAGCGCCTTCACGCTGGCCGCGCCGCCGGGGACGAACACCGCGTCGAACGTCGACCGACGGCGTCGTGACGATCGTATGGTCCACGGGCACCGGCTCGCCGGCGGTCGACTTGAGGGTGCCGAGGTGCGGCGCGACCACGAGGCCGACGACGCCGGCCTTGTCGAGCGCCGCCTTCATGGCGGTCACGGCGGCGCCGTCGACGCCGTCGGCCGCCAGAATCGCGACCTTGCGCGACTTGGGCGTGGGCACGGCCTCCTCGCCGCCGCCGATCATGCTCAGCGCCGGCGACGCCGCCGCCGCGGCGCCGTTCTTGCCGCGCGTGCCGGTCTTGCCGCGCGCACCGGCCTTCGCGGGCGCGCCGTTCTTCGCGCCGCCGCCCGCGGTGAGGCCCAGCCCGGCCGCGACCCGGTTCGCGAGCTCAGGGTCGACGCTGACGAGCTGGTCGACCACCCGCTCGCGGATCTCCGCCCGGCCGACTTTCGCGAGCTCGAACTGAAACGCCGCGACGATGTGCGCCTTCTCCACGTCGGACTGGCTGTTCCAGAACAGCGTCGCCTGCGAGAAGTGGTCCTTGAACGACTCCGCGCGCACGCGCCGCTTGTCGCCCTGCAGCCGCTCGAGGTAGCTGGCGAAGCCGCCCTGCTCGACGGGCTTCTCCTTCGGCCAGCCGCCGTCGGGCGTGTTCGGGTCGTACGACGTGTTCCCGACGTGCACGTTCATTTGATGGAAGCCGTCGCGCTGGCCGTTGCTGAACGGGCACACGGGCCGATTGATCGGGATCTGGTGGAAGTTCGGGCCGCCCAGGCGCGAGAGCTGCGTGTCGAGGTACGAGAAGATGCGGCCTTGCAGCAGCGGATCGTTGCTGAAGTCGATCCCCGGCACGACGTGCGACACGCAGAACGCGACCTGCTCGGTCTCCGCGAAGAAGTCGTCGGGGTTGCGCGTGAGCGTCATCTTGCCGATGCGCCGCACCGGCACGAGCTCTTCGGGGATCAGCTTGGTCGGATCGAGCACGTCGAACGGGAACTTGTCGGCCTCCGCGTCGGTGAACAGCTGAACGCCCAGCTCGAACTCCGGATACTCGCCGGTCTCGTCGCCCTTCTCGATCGCTTCCCACAGATCGCGGCGGTGGAAGTCCGCATCTTTGCCGGCGAGCTTCTGCGCTTCGTCCCACACCAGCGAGTGCATCCCGAGCACCGGCTTCCAGTGGAACTTGACGAACGTCGCGCGGCCCTTCGCGTCGATGAAGCGATACGTGTGGACGCCGAAGCCTTCCATCATGCGCAGGCTGCGCGGGATGGCGCGGTCGGACATCAGCCACATCACCATGTGGGTGGCTTCGGGCGCGAGCGAGATGAAGTCCCAGAATGTGTCGTGCGCGGACGACGCCTGCGGCATCTCGTTGCGCGGCTCGGGCTTCACCGCGTGCACGAAATCGGGAAACTTGATCGCGTCCTGGATGAAGAACACCGGCATGTTGTTGCCGACGAGGTCGTAGTTGCCGTCCTGCGTGTAGAACTTCACCGCGAAGCCGCGCACGTCGCGCACGGTGTCGGCCGAGCCGCGCGAGCCGCCGACGGTCGAGAAGCGCACGAACACCGGCGTCTTCACCGCCGGGTCTTGCAGAGAAGCCGGCGCGCGTGTACTTCGCCATCGACTCGTACACTTGGAAGTAACCGTGCGCACCGGAGCCGCGCGCGTGCACGACGCGCTCGGGGATGCGCTCGTGGTCGAAGTGCGTGATCTTCTCGCGCAGGATGAAGTCTTCGAGCAGCGTCGGCCCGCGCTCGCCCGCGCGCAGCGAGTTCTGGTTGTCCGCGATCGGGACGCCCTGGTTCGTCGTCAGATCCTTGCCCGTCGCGTCGACGCGGAATGCGTCGATTCCCGTGCCGGCAGGACCGCGGCTGTTGCCGTTGCGTGATTTTCTTCGCCATCGCGAGACGGATGCCCGATTTGCAGCGGCCGCAACCACGCTTGCATGCCGCGGGACGCCGCGCGCGGCGCGCGAACCGGCGCGGGGTGGAGCTCGCCGTCGCGCTCGACGCCGTGATCGTCGCCGTCTCCGAGGACGAGCCGCGCGTGCTCGTGCGCCTCCCCGGCGAAGCGCTGCCCGCCGGGCCGTTCGACCCCGCGGCCGATGCGACGCTGGAGATGGGGCTGCGGCGCTGGGTCACCGAGCAGACGCAGCTCGAGCTCGGTCACGCGGAGCAGCTGTACACGTTCGGCGACCGCGACCGCGACCCGCGCCGCCCCGGCGGCCCGCGCATGCTGTCGATCTCGTACCTCGCGTTCGTGCGCGAGAGCGCGCCGAGCGGCAGCGCGGACGCGCGCTGGCGCGACTGGTACGCGTACTTTCCGTGGGAAGACTGGCGCGCGGGCCGGCCGCCGCTCGTCGACGAGGTCGTGCTCCCGCGGTCGACGCATGGATCGCGGCATCGGCGAGCGGCGACGAGCGCAAAGCGCGCGAACGGCGCGCGCGGCGCTGCACCGGCACGCGCCGCGTCGCCTGGAATCCGGAGCTGGTGCTGGAGCGGTACGAGCTGTTCTGGGAGATCGGGCTCGTCGCCGAGTCACGCGCGCCGGGCCGGCTGACGCTCGGCGAGCCGATGGCGCTCGACCACCGCCGCATCCTCGCGACCGCCATCGGCCGCGTCCGAGGCGCGCTGCGCTACCGGCCGGTCGTGTTCGAGCTGCTGCCCGCGTCGTTCACGCTGTTCCAGCTGCAGCGGACGGTCGAAGCGCTGGCCGGCATGCGCCTGCACAAGGGCAACTTCCGGCGGCTGGTCGTCGACGGCAATCTGGTGGAGCCGACCGGCGAGCGGGCGACCGAGGGACCGGGGCGCCCGGCGGCGCTCTACCGCTTCCGCCGCGACGTCGTCGCCGAGAGGAATATACTCGGACTGAGTATAAACCCTGGATCGAAATGACGTTTCAACGCAAGCTCCTCCTGGCCGCCGGCGGCGGCTGGCTGTTCGATGCGATGGACCTGCTGCTCGTCGGCACGGTCGTCGCCGCGGTCGGCCGCGAATGGGACCTATCGCCGTCGGTCCGAGGCTGGATCATCACGGCCAATCTGCTCGGGATGTTCGTGGGCGCCGCGCTGAGCGGGATCGTCGCCGACCGGTTCGGGCGCAAGGCGGTGTTCACGTGGACGCTGCTCGCGTACAGCTTGCTGACCGGCGTGTCGGCGCTGGCGTGGTCGGCGCTGTCGCTCGCGCTGATCCGGTTCGTCGCGGGCGTCGGCCTCGGCGGCGAGCTCCCCGTCGCGAGCACGCTGGTCAGCGAGTTCGCGCCGAAGGAACGGCGCGGCCGCACGATCGTGCTGCTCGAAAGCTTCTGGGCCTACGGCACGGTGCTCGCCGCGCTGATCGGCGCCGTCGTGGTTCCGCGGGCGGGCTGGCGCGTCGCGCTGCTGATCGGTGTGCTGCCCGCGCTGTACGTGTTCGTGATCCGGCGCGCGATCCCGGAGTCGCCGCGGTTCTTGCTCGCGAGCGGTCGCGCGGCGGAAGCGCGCGAGGTCGCGCGCATCGCCGGCATCGCGAACGAAGCGCCGTCGCAGGCGCCGCGCGTGACGCTGCGCGCGCTCTTCGCGCGGCGCTTCGCGAAGCGGACCGTGATGCTGTGGCTGCTGTGGATCGCGCTCGTCGTGTCGTACTACGGCATCTTCACGTGGCTGCCGTCGCTGCTGCTCGCGAAGGGCTTCACGCTGCGCGAGGCGCTGTGGCTCAACCTCGCGATCGCCGTCTTCCAGATCCCCGGCTACTACGCGGCGGCGGCGCTGGTCGACCGGCGTCGGGCCGCAAGCCGACGCTGGTCGCGTTCCTCGCGTGCGCGGCGGTCGGCTCGTTCTTCTTCGCGGGCGCGACGCTCGCGGCGCAGCCGTCGGTGGCCGCGGTGATCGGCTGGGGCGCGGTGATCGCGTTCTTCAACCTCGGCGCGTGGGGCGTGACGTACACGTACACGCCCGAGCAGTATCCGACGGCGATCCGCGCGAGCGGCGCGGGCCTCGCGGCCGGCGCGGGCCGCCTGGTCGGCGCGTTCGGGCCGGCGCTCGTGGGCGCGCTGTCTGTTCCGGTTCGGTTCGCCGTACTCGGTGTTCGTCGTGTTCGCGTGCGTGATGCTGGCCGGCGCGCTGGTGGTGCTCGTGCTGGGCGACGAGACGCGCGGCAAGAGCCTCGAAGAGCTGAGTGAAACGCGGCTCGCCGCGTGACGCGTTGAAACGAACATGCAACGAATTGCCGCGCTTGCCACGCTCGCGGCGCTGATCGTTCCCGCGCTCGCCTCGGCGCAAGGGCCGGCGACCATCCGCGGCGTCGCCTACATCTGCGCGAACCATCTGCCGATGACGTCGGCTCGGGTGACGCTGCATCGGCTTGACGACGACACGTTCGTGCGCCTGACCACCGATTCGCATGGGCGTTTCACGCGCGTCGGCCTCGAACCCGGCCGCTACCTCGTCAGCGTGGATGGCGGGCCGGCATACGCTCTCCACACGCGCGTCACATCGCGCCTCGCGCGCCTGGAGACGGATGACGTGCTCGACATGTCGATTGGCGGTGACCCGCGCTTCCTGGACGGCGCGCAGGGGCCGCCGGCCGACCAGTCCCACCCGCAGCCGCTGTGCGACTCAGCCTCCGTGCCGCCCGCGCCCACGACGGCGGACCGCTACATCATCCACTGACGCCCGTGTCGATGCCGCGGTAGATCTTTTCCCAGTCCAGGACCAAGCCGTCGAACGGCGGCAGCGCCCACGTTTGGCGCGCATCACGCTCTTCGACGGTTCCGTCCGCGCGGTGCAGCCAAACGCGGCGCTTCACCGGGTGCACCACGAGAACCAGCGTAGCGCCGAACGTGAAGTACGTGTCGATCTTGCGGCGCATGCGCCCGGGACGATCCCCCGGCGAAAGGATTTCGACGGCGATATCCGGCGCGACGCGCGGCCGCTGCGACGTGTCGGCCATGCTGTTCGGCACGCGGGCGAACGACGTGTACTTGACATCGGGCAGCAGCGACGACCATGTGCCGTCCGCATGCAAGAAATAGAACCGGACTTCCACGCCGACGCTGCCGCTGTCGTCCGCCCAATCGTCCAATTGCGCCCCGATGCGCACCGCGAGCTGCCCGTGAACATCGTACGGGCTCACGTCCGGCAGCATCTCGCCGCCGAGGACTTCGGTGTACGGCGGCTCTTGGTCCAGCGCGGCGAGCCAGCGCGGAATCTCCGTTTCAACCATTCCACGCCTACCGTATCACGCGGTCTGCGTAGTCAACAAGGGACGCGGCCGTTCGAAACGGCCGCGTCACCGGCCCAGAGCTACAGCCCTTCGAACGTTCCGAACGGTGTCAGCTGCGACGCGACGGCTTTCTTATCGCCCACGACCACCAGCGTCATCTTGTCGGGGACGAGGTATGTCTTCACCACCCGGCTGATGTCGGCGGCGGTCACCGCGCGCACGTCGGTCACGTAGTTCGACAGGGCCGTCGGCGGCAGGCCCAGCTCGTCGAGCTGCCAGAGGTTGCTGAGTACGTTGAACCGCGTCGAGAGGCCCAGCACGAACGAGCCGGTGAGATACCGTTCGGTCGCGTCCACCTCGGCTTGCGGCGGCTGCTCGGAGCCGAGGCGATTCACTTCCTTGAAGATCTCGGTGAGCGCAGCGCCGGTGACGTTGGTCGTCACGTCGGCGGCCTCGAACCACGCGCTGTTCGCGGGGTACTCGCTGACCGAGCTGCCCGGGCTGTAGGTGTAGCCCTTCGCCTCGCGGATGTTCTGCGTGATCCGCGACGCGAACGCGCCGCCCAGCAGCGTATCGGCGACCGCGATCGCGATGCGGTCCTTGTCCGTCGCGGGCGGCACGCGCGTGCCGACGAAGATCGTCGACTGCACGGCGCCAGGACGGTCGATGAACACGCGCGCAGGAGCCGCGTATGCGAGTGCCGTTCGCGATGGGCGCGCCGGCCCCGCCGCCCAGCTGCCGAACGCGGCGTCGACCGCGCCGCGCACCGCCGCGTCGTCGAACCGGCCGATCACGTACAGGTGCGAGCGCGCGGCACCGGCATTGCGCTGGTAGAACGCGCGCACGCCGCCGGCGGTCGCGGCTTTGATCGCGGCGTCGTCGATCAGCGAGCGGCCGAACGCGGTGCCCGGGAAGAGTGCACCGTTCCACCGCTGCATCGCCACGACTTGCGCGCGCCCGCGCGCGACGGCGTTGCCGCGCAGCAGGTTCGCGGTGATGCGCGCGAACGCGGCGTCGGGAAACGCCGGCGCGCGCGCCACGTCGCCGACGAGCGCGATGGCGTCGGCGGTGCGTTCGCTGAGCGCGTCCATGCCAACGTACGACGTCGTCGCGCCGGTGCCGGTGCGCAGCGCACCGCCGTCGAGCGACGCGCGCGCGGAAAGCTGGTCGGCGGTTTGCGTGGCCGTGCCTTCCGGCAACATCCGCGCGGCGAGCGTCGCAGCGCCCGTGTCGGCGGCGGACTCGTCGTTGCCGCCGAATTCGGTCACGAGATACGCGGTGGATTTGGGGATCGTGCCGAACGGCACGAGCGTCACGCGCATCCCGTTGGCAAGCGTGTAGTTCGTTGCCGCGGGGATCGTCACCGGGCGCGGCGCGGCGGCCTTTGGCGGCATGTGCTGCGCGAACGCGGCGCTGGGCAGCGCGACGAGCGCTGCGAGCGCGAGCGTGAACTGGCGGCGGATCACTTCTGCTCCTTCGTTTTGATCTCGACGATCGTGCGGTTGGACGGGACGAGATAGGTATCGGCGGTGCGCTTCAGCAGCTCGGGGGTGATGGCGCGGAACCGCGCGTCGATACCGTTGATCTTCTGCGGCTGGTTGTCGAACAGCGCGAACGCGGCGAGGATGTCGGCCCGCGACTCGGTGTTGCCGAGCTGGTCGTACAGGTTGGAGCGCTCGCGCGCGAGCACGCGCTGCAGCAGGTCGGGCGGCACGCCGTCACGGCGCACCTTTGCGATCTCATCGTCGACGGCAGCGGCGATCTGCGCGGTGGTCTTGTCGGGGTCGTGGAACAGCCACATATCCAACGTCGTCGGCCCCGTGACGTTGTAGAGGTTGCCCAGCGAATGGATCGACGACCCCACCGAGCCCGTGAGGCGATCGGCGACGACCAGGCGTTTGTACAACAGGCTGTCGTTGCCGCCCGCGAGCAGCGTGCGCAGCACGTCCATCGCGTAGAACGCGTCGGTTTCGCGCGCGGGCATCCGGTACGACAGCGCAAGCGCTGGGCGCGGCGCGAGCTGGTCGACGACCGCGGCGTGCCGCTCGGCGGTTTGCGGCGCCTCGCGGACGTCGGGGCTCTTGGGAACCGGCGCGGACGGAATCTTCCCGAAGTACTTCTGCACCAGCGCGAACGCCGTCTCCGGCGTCACGTCGCCGACGATCGCCAGCGCAGCGTTGTTGGGGCGGTAGTACGTCTTGTAGAATTTGAGCGCGTCGGCATTCGTCGCCGCGTCGATGTCATGCAGGTCGCCGTAGAAGTTGTGCGCGTTGTAGAAGTTGGAGAACGCATATTGCGGCACGGTCAGCCACGGGAAGCCGCCGTACGGCGCGTTGATCACGTTGACGCGCACCTCGCTCTTGACGACGTCTTGCTGGTTCTTCAGCCCCGCCGCGGTGAACGTCAGCCCGCCCATGCGATTCGATTCGGCCCACAGGATCGGCTCGAGCGCGTTCGACGGCACGATCTCGTAGAAGTTCGTGTAGTCCAGCCGCGTGCTGCCGTTGAGCTCGCCGCCGTTGCCTTCGACCAGCTTGATGAAGCCGAGCTTGGGCAGATCGCGCGACGTCTGGAACATCAAGTGCTCGAAGAGGTGCGCGAAGCCGGTGCGGCTCTTCGGCTCGATGCGAAAGCCGATGCCGTAATACAGCATCACGGTGACGACGGGCAGCGTGTGGTCTTCGGACACCACGACGCGCAGGCCGTTCGGGAGCGTGCGGTAGGCGACCGGAACGGTCGCGCCCGACGAGGTTGGCGCGGGAGCCGCACCGAGCAGCGTGAGGCCGCACGAGGCGATAAGCGTCGCAGCAAGTTGGCGGAGCATGCGGCGTGCTACGGCTGCCCTTCGGGCGCGCCCTGCGCGACTTTGCGCGATGCCGCACGAAGCGCGCGCCGGCGCGCAGCCGGCACGTAGCCGGGAGGGGAACCGGCACCTCCCGAAACCACCGTCATGAGCACGACCGCGAACCCCGACACGCACCGCGCGACCGTCCCCGCGCCCTCCGCCAACGACTTCCTCGGGATCGACGCGCTGCTCACGGACGACGAGCGATTGATCCGCGACACCGTGCGCGCGTTCGTTCGCAACCGCGTGCTGCCCCACATCGCGGGCTGGTTCGAGGACCACACGTTCCCGCGCGCGATGGCCAAGGAGCTCGGCGACCTGGGCCTGCTCGGCATGCACTTACACGGTTACGGCTGCGCCGGCACGAGCGCGGTCGCGTACGGACTGGCCTGCCTCGAGCTCGAAGCGGGCGACTCGGGCTTCCGCTCGTTCGTCTCCGTACAAGGCTCGCTCGCGATGTACGCAATCTGGGCGCACGGCTCCGAGGAGCAGAAACAGACCTGGTTGCCGCGCATGGCGGCCGGCGAGGCGATCGGATGCTTCGGCCTGACCGAACCCGACTTCGGCAGCGATCCCGGCGGGATGCGCACGGTCGCGCGCCGCTCCGGCTCCGACTACGTGCTCAACGGCACGAAGGCGTGGATCACCAACGGCGGTATCGCCGACGTGGCGATCGTATGGGCGCGCACCGACCCGGATGACGGCCCGCGTAGCGGCGCTGTGCGCGGCTTCGTCGTGCCCACCACCACAAAGGGCTTCTCGACGCGCAACATCGAGCGCAAACTTTCATTGCGCGCGTCGGTCACGTCGGAACTGATCCTCGAAGACGTGCGCGTACCCGCCGACGCGATGCTGCCCAACGTCAGCGGTTTGCGCGGACCGCTCTCGTGCCTCAACGAGGCGCGCTACGGCATCGTGTGGGGCGCGCTGGGCGCCGGTCGCGCGTGCTACGAGAGCGCGCTCGAGTACGCGAAGACGCGCGTCCAGTTCGGCAAACCGATCGCCGCGTTCCAAATCACCCAAGAGAAGCTCGTCAACATGATGCTCGAGATCAACAAGGGGCTGCTCACGGCGCTGCACATCGGCCGCTTGAAAGACGAGGGCAAAGCGCACTCGTCGCACGTCTCGTTCGGCAAGCTCAACAACGTGCGCGAAGCGCTCGCGATCTGCCGCGAAGCGCGCACGATCCTGGGCGCAAGCGGGATCACGCTGGAATACCCGGTGATCCGCCACATGAACAACTTGGAAAGCGTGCTCACCTACGAAGGCACGAGCGAAATCCACACGCTGATCCTGGGCCAAGCGATCACGGGCGAGAGCGCGTTCGGCTAGATTCTTACGCCGCGTCTTCGCCCGATACGACTTCCACTGAGCGATACGTCGAGAACCGGCCGATGTACGGTGCGACGAAGCAGCCGGATGTCGGCGTGACGTCGGCGAAGTCGCGGCCCGCCGCGACGAAGACGTAGCTCAGCGTCGTCGTGCGGCGATGCGTCGGGTCGAAGCCCCACGCCGGCGCGGTGCCGCCGCCGTGCGGTTCGCCGATCACCTCGACCCACGCGTGCGTGCCGCCTTCGCCCAGCAGGTGGCCCGAGACGTACCGCGCCGCCAGGCCGCAGAGCCGCGCGACCGCCAGCATGATGTGCGCGTAGTCCTGGCACACGCCGGTGCCTTGCGCGAACGCTTCGGCCGCGGTCGTGGCGACGTTCGTCACGTCGGGCACGTAGCGCATGTGCTCGTACACGTAGGCGTTGATGCGCGTCGCGAGCGCGTACGCGTCGCCGTCGTGATCGCGCAGCAGCGCTGCCGCCGCGTCGCGCAGTGCGTCGTTCGGCGTCGTCAGCGCCGACGGACCGTGCAGGCGCGGGTCGTCGTGCCAGGCGGCGCGCACGCGCGGATGTGCGAGCGAGCTGCGCTGCACCACCGCTTCGTAGTCGAGGTCGAGCGCCTGGTCGATGCGCCTTGCGACGAGCGTCGCGACCGCGTTGCCGTAGGCGTCGCGCTCCCAGATCACCGCGGTGTCCGGCGTGATGACGAGCCGGTCGCGCAGCACGAGCTGATCGCCGTACTCGCGCGGCGGCGCGATCACCAAACGGTGGCGGAGGTCGCTGATGGGGCCGGGGTAGTCGTAGCGGAAACGCTGTCGTAGCAGGTAGGCGACGTGCACGTTGCCGTCGTCAGGCAACGTGGTCCGCCCACACGGTCATGCCGGTAAGCCTCGCATCGCCGTACGTCGTAACCATCGCGGTGTCGAGCGCGTCGCGCCCGCGCGCGATCGCGATGTGCCCGACGCGCCGCACGTTGTTGCGCGGGTCGAACGTCCACCACCGGCCGCCGAGATACGCCTCGAACCACGCACAGAAATCCATCGGCGACGTGGGTGGCGGCACGTCGATGTCGGGGAGGTAGCCGAACGCGTAGCGCGCCGGGATGTTGAGCGCGCGGCAGAAGGTCACCGCGAGGTGCGCGTAGTCGCGGCACACGCCGGTGCCGGCGCGCAGCGCGTCCAGCGCCGACGTGTTCGGAAAGCTCGTGCCGTACTGAAATGCCAGCGCGCCGTGCACCCAGTCGCAGATCGCCTGCACGCGCGCCCAGCCGGGCTCGGTGTCGCCGAAGCGTTCCCACGCTTCGTTCGACAGCTCGTCGGACTGGCAGAACCGGCTCGGACAGTGTGTAAACGAGCGTGTCGTCCGGAAGCTCCTCGACGGGAAGCTGGCGCGCGTTCCAGTCGGTCTCGGCAGGGTCGGGCGAGATATCGACGTCGGCATCGTAGCGCAAGCGCGCGCCGCCCTTGGGAAGCGTCAGCCGGCGCGCCCGGTTGCCGTAGAGGTCGCGAAAATCATGGTAGGCCACGACCGGCTCGGCTTCCCAAGCTTCGGAGCGCACGCGGTGCCCCGCATCCTCAGGGCGCACGAGCAGAATCGCCGGCGTCGGGCCACCGGTTTCGTAGACGAACTCACACCCGACCCGGACCAGCAGCGTCGCCGCGGCGTTCACCATCGCGTTCATGATTTTCACGCCGTCGTCGGGGGGCCTTTGGCCATCTGTCGAACGGAGGCGCGCCGCAGGGCGGGAAGGGGAAGCAACTGATGCTCGAGCTGGTGCAGCGCCCCGAGGTCGGGCAGGTCTTCGACGAGTTCTTCGACGGCGCCAAGCCGCGCCCGAACTACGAGCAGCTCGCGCGCACGCTCGCCTCGGTCGAGCCCGAGATGCTGGTCAACGGCGTCCAGGCCATCAACGCCGCGCTTTTGCGGCGCGGCGTGACGTTCACCGTGTACGCCGAAGCGGCCGGCACCGAGCGCATCTTCCCGTTCGATCCGATCCCGCGCGTCTTCTCATACCGGGAATGGCGGCGGATCGCCAGCGGCGTCGAGCAGCGCGTCCGCGCACTCAACGCCTTCCTGGGCGACGTGTACCACGGCGCGCGCATCCTGCGCGAAGGCCGTATCCCGCGCGAGCTGGTCTACTCCTCCGATCTGTTCGTGCGCGAGATGATCGGCGTGCGGGTGCTCAACGACGTCTACATCCACGTCAGCGGGATCGACCTGATCCGCGACGAGACCGGGACGCCGCGCGTGCTCGAAGACAACGTGCGCACGCCGTCGGGCATCTCATACGTGCTCGAGAACCGCGACGTGCTCAAGCGCACGTTCCCGCGGCTGTTCGACGGTTACCGTGTCGAGCCCGTGGACGACTACCCGATGCGCCTCTTGCGCACGCTGCGCGAAGCCGCGCCGCCCAGCGCGCACGAGCCGCGCGTCGTCCTGCTCACGCCCGGCATCTACAACTCGGCATATTACGAGCACTCGATGCTCGCGCGCACGATGGGCGTGCCGCTCGCCGAGGGGCGCGACCTGATCGTGGTCGACAACCGCGTGTTCCTCAAGACGACGCGCGGCCTGGAACGTGTCGACGTGCTCTACCGAAGGATCGACGACGACTTCCTCGACCCGCTCTATTTCCGCCCCGACTCGGCGCTGGGCGTGGTCGGCTTGATGAACGCGTACCGCGCCGGCAACGTCGGGCTCGCAAACGCGATCGGCACGGGGGTCGCCGACGACAAGGCGCTCTACCGCTTCGTCCCGGAGATGATCCGCTTCTACCTGCGCGAGGAGCCCCTGCTGGACAACGTGGAGACGCTGGACTGCTCCGACGACGTCAGCCGCCGGCACGTCGTGGGCAACTTGGAGCAACTCGTCGTCAAGCGCACCAACGGCTCGGGCGGCTACGGCATGCTGATCGGCCCCGCGTCCACGGCGCAGCAGCGCGAGGAGTTCCGCCGCAAGATCGAAGCCGAACCGCGCAACTACATCGCGCAGCCGGTCATCGAGCTCTCGTCGCACCCGACGCTGGTGGACGGCGTGCTCGCCGCGCGGCGCGTCGACCTGCGCCCCTTCGCGCTGTACGGCAACACGGTGGACGTGCCGCCGGCCGCGCTCACCCGCGTCGCGCTGCGCCGAGGCTCGCTGGTCGTCAACTCGTCGCAGGGCGGCGGCAGCAAAGACACCTGGGTGCTCGCCGAGGAGGACGGCGATGCTTAGCCGCCTCGCGGAGTCGTTCTTCTGGCTCAGCCGCAACGTGGAGCGCGCGGAGACCGTCGCGCGCGTGCTCGACGTGACCTACACACGTTCGATGGACTTGTACGCCGGCGGCGCGTGGTCGCAGCGCTCGTGGCGCACCGCCATCGCGATCGCGACGTTCGCGCATCCGGACACCGTCACGCTGGGCGACTCCGCCGCGACGGAGGCGCTCGCACGCTGCGTCTTCGACGAGCGCAACTCGTCGTCGATCGTCTCGTGCATCGCCACCGCGCGCGGCAACGCGATCGGCTTGCGCGCAGAGTTGTCGACCGAGCTGTGGGAGCACATCAACGAGCTCTACCTCGACGTGCGCTCGCAGGACCTCGACTCCGTCCTCGAAGAGGGGCCGGCGCGCATGCTGCGCCGCGTGCGCGACCGCTGCCAGGCGATCGCGGGCGTCACCGCCGCGACGCTGCTGCACGAGGACGGCTGGAACTTCATGCAGCTCGGGCGCTTCTTGGAGCGCGGCGCGCTCACGACCCGCATCCTCTCTACCGCGGAGTCGCTCGACGACCCGTGGCCCGAATGGCAGCGGCTGCTCGAGATGTGCTGCGCGAGCTTCCCGTTCGCGCGCGTGGCGCGCCACCTCCAGAGCCCGCGCGACGCGGCGGCGTTCATCGTGTTCCGCGCGACGTTCCCGCGCTCGCTGAACTTCTGCGCGAACGAGATCCACGCGGCGCTCCACCGGCTCTCGGAGACGTCGGCGCGCTCCTATACCGACGACGCCGAGAAGCAGGCCGGCCGGTTATGCGCGACGTTCAACTTCGCCGACGCCGACGATCTCTTCGCCGAAGGCCTCCACCCGTTTGCGCGGCGCACGATCGGCACGTTCGACGCGCTCGTGAGCGCGATCCAGCGCGTCTATTTCCCGCGCACGCCCGTCCCGGCCGCGCTGGCGGTGTAGCGTGGAGTACACGGTCGAGCACGAGACGATCTACCAGTACCCGTGCTCGGTGACGGAGAGCTACACGGTCGTGCACCTGCAGCCGCGCACGAACTTGCGGCAGTACTGCACCGGCTTCGGGCTAGACGTGACGCCGCGCTCGCGCGTGTTCTCGTACGTCGACCGGTTCGGCAACGACGTGCAGCACTTCGCGATCGTGCCCGAGCACACCGAACTGCGCATCGTGGCGCGCTCGCACGTCGTCACGCTCCCCGCCAACGGCAACGGCCCGACGCGCGGCGTGCGCGCGGCCGACCTCGACGCCGACCCGCGCCTGCCGGAGCTCGCCGAGTTCCGCGGCACGACGCCGTACGTGTGCGTCGACGACGCCGTCGCCGCGCTCGCGCACGACATCGACGCGCCCGAAGGCGACCTCGCCGCGTACTTCCTCGCGGCCGGCTCGTACTTGAACCGCCACTTCAGCTACCGCCCCGGCGTGACGGACGTGCGCACGACCGTCGCCGACGTGATCGCGGCGCGCGCCGGCGTGTGCCAGGACTTCGCGCACGTGCTGATCGCGCTGGCGCGCACGCGCGGCATCCCCGCGCGCTACGCGAGCGGCTACATCTTCCGCGGCCAGGCGGGAATCCTCGGTGCCGACGCGTCGCACGCATGGGCCGAAGCATATCTGCCGCCGTTCGGCTGGGTCGGCTTCGACCCGACCAACGACCGCCTCGTCGACGACGGCTTCGTGCTCGTCGCGCTAGGCCGCGACTACGGCGACGTCAGCCCGACGCGCGGCCTGTACCGCGGCGTCGAAGCGGCGACGCTCTCGGTCGCGGTCGCCGTCGGCGCGGCGCCGGGCACCGATGCTGCCGATCAACGGCCGCTGGAACAGCAGCAGCAAGAAGAACAGCAGCAGCAGTAGCGCGCTAGCGTTTGAGAACGCGCGCGAGCTTGTCGAAGAGACCTTCGATCGCGCGCTGGTGCGGCTCTTCGTAGCGCTTCCACACGATGCGGCCGTCGGTGTCCGACAGCGTCGCGGTAAGCCGGTGGCGCACGATCACCTTGCGGCCTTCGGCCTCGAGCTCGAACGCGTGCGTGCCCTCGACGCCCGGGCTGTCGATGCGCCACACGATCCGCTTCTCCGGCTCGACCTCTTCGAGCACCGCGTGGATCGGGCCGTGCCACTCCTCGGTGGCGCCCGGCGTCAGCGGCCCGGCGCTGCGCATGAACGGCTGCGACGGAAACGGCCACACCCGGTCCTCGGCCGTCCCCATCGCGGTGAGCAGCTCGAAGATGCGCCGCGTCGTCCCGCTGAACGCGCGCTCGTACTTCACGTCGATGGAGCTCGGCATACGGTCTGCTTCTCCAAACCGCGCCCGGGTCGCTGCCCGCCGCCGAGCAAAGAAAAGACCCCGGCTTCCACCGCGGGTCAGAGGGGTCGGCGAGTGAACAGCGCCCGAAGGGCGCGGCTTTAGCCGGCAAAGATCGCGCGCAGCGCGAACTTTGACGGATAAAGTCAGGCCTTCAGTTCGATGTCCACGCCGGCGGGCAGGTCGAGGTGCATCAGCGCGTCCATCGTCTTGGGCGACGCCTGGAGGATGTCGATGAGGCGCTTGTGCGTGCGCATCTCGAAGTGCTCGCGCGACTTCTTGTCGACGTGCGGCGACCGGTTGACGCAGAACCGGTTGATCTCCGTGGGGAGCGGCACCGGACCGCTGACGAACGCGCCCGTACGCTTCGCCGTGTCGACGATACGCTCGGCCGACTGATCGAGCACGCGGTGATCGTACGCCTTGAGTCTGATCCGGATCTTCTGCTTCGACATGATATTCTTTCGGTGCTTTGTCTAGGTGTTCAGCGGGCTAAATGTGCCGACAGATGCGAGGCGACGGTGGGTGAAGTGGACTACGGTCCACGATCCCGCGGTCAACGAATCGGCCGAAGCCGAGGGTTCCGCAGAACCCGCAGATGGCGGTACAGTCAGTCCGCCACGGTCGTGACCACGCCGGCGCCGACGGTGCGGCCGCCCTCGCGGATTGCGAAGCGGAGGCCTTCTTCGCATGCGATCGGCGTGATCAGCTCGACGTCCATCTGGACGTTGTCGCCGGGCATCACCATCTCGACGCCTTCGGGCAGCTTGATCGTGCCCGTGACGTCGGTGGTGCGGAAGTAGAACTGCGGGCGGTAGTTCGCGAAGAACGGCGTGTGGCGGCCGCCCTCTTCTTTGGAGAGGACGTACACCTCAGCCTTGAACTTCTTGTGCGGCTTGATCGAGCCCGGCTTCGCGAGCACTTGGCCGCGCTCGATGTCGTTGCGCTCCACGCCGCGGAGCAGCACGCCGACGTTGTCGCCCGCGATGCCCGAGTCGAGCAGCTTGCGGAACATCTCGATGCCGGTGACGACAACCTTGCGGCTCTCGTCCTTGAGCCCGACGATCTCGACCTCTTCGCCGACCTTGATCTGACCACGCTCGACGCGGCCCGTGCCGACCGTGCCGCGGCCGGTGATCGTGAACACGTCTTCGACCGGCATCAGGAACGGCTTGTCGACCGGGCGCTCCGGCGTGGGGATGTAGCTGTCGACCGCATCCATCAGCGCGAAGATCGGATCGGCGTCGGCGTCGCCGCGCTTGCCCGAGCTCGCGAGCGCCTTGGTGGCGGAACCGCGCACGAACGGGATGTTGTCGCCGTCGTAGTCCTGCTTCGAAAGCAGCTCGCGGACTTCCATCTCGACGAGTTCCAGGAGCTCCTCGTCTTCCACGAGGTCGACTTTGTTCAGGAACACGACGATGCGCTGCACGCCGACCTGCTTCATGAGCAGCACGTGCTCGCGCGTCTGCGGCATCGGACCATCGGTCGCCGCGACGACGAGGATCGCTCCGTCCATCTGCGCCGCGCCGGTGATCATGTTCTTGATGTAGTCGGCGTGACCGGGGCAGTCGACGTGCGCGTAGTGGCGCGCGTTCGTCTCGTACTCTTGATGCGAGATGGCGATGGTGATCCCGCGCTCCTTCTCCTCGGGCGCGTTGTCGATGTCGTCAACGGCGCGCTTCTGGATGCTGGAGTGCTCCGTCGACAGGCAGTTGATGATCGCGGCCGTCAGCGTCGTCTTACCGTGGTCGACGTGACCCGTGGTTCCGATGTTGACGTGCGGCTTCGACCGCTCGAACTTTGCCTTTGCCATGATGCCTTTTTCTCGGTGTCCTTTTGCGCGTGTGTGTGCGTGTGCGTGAAACGGGGTGGCGGATGCGCGCTAGCCGCCCGACTAGGGGCTCTAGCGTTTTCGACGGGCTCCGACGCCGGCCGGTGGCTCGTCGTCGTCGTCGTCGTCAGTCCCTAAGCGGTCGCCAGTTTTTTTCCTTGAGCTTTGGCGACGATCTCTTCTTCGATGGACTTGGGCGCCTTTTCGTAGTGCGCGAACTCCATCGTGTAGGTCGCTCGTCCCTGAGTCGCCGATCGCAAATCCGTTGCGTATCCGAACATCTCGCTCAGCGGAACGTTCGCCTTGATCACCACCGCGCCGCCGACCGCTTCGTCCTGCGATTGGATTTGGCCGCGGCGGCGGTTGAGGTCGCCGTTGACCGCGCCCATGTAATCGCGCGGAGCGGTGACTTCGACGCCCATGATGGGTTCGAGCAAGATCGGGCCCGCGGCGCGGTTCGCTTCCTTGAACGCCATCGAGCCGGCGATCTTGAACGCCATCTCGCTGGAGTCGACGTCGTGGAACGAACCGTCGAAGACCGTGACCTTGAAGTCGAGGACGGGATAGCCCGCAAGCACGCCGCTCTGCGACGCCTCACGGATGCCTTCCATGACCGGCTTTTGGAATTCCTTAGGGATCGTCCCACCGACGATGCCCCACTTGAACTCGTAGCCGGTGTTCGGCTCGCCGGGCTCGAGGCGGATCCAGACGTCGCCGTACTGGCCCTTGCCGCCGGTCTGCCGGACGAACTTTCCTTGCTTCTCGACCTTCTTGGTGATCGCTTCTTTGTACGCGACCTGCGGCTTGCCGACGTTCGCCTCGACCTTGAACTCGCGCTTCAGACGATCCAGGATGATCTCGAGGTGAAGCTCACCCATGCCGGCGATGATCGTCTGCTGGGTCTCTTCGTCGGTCCGCATGCGGAACGTCGGGTCTTCCTGCGCGAGCCGCGTCAGGGCGATGCCCATCTTGTCCTGATCGCCCTTCGTCTTCGGCTCGATGGCCTGCGAGATGACGGGCTCCGGGAACGTGATGTTCTCGAGCAGGATCGGATGCTTCTCGTCGCACAGCGTGTCGCCGGTGCGCGTGTCGGTGAGACCGACCGCCGCCGCGATGTCGCCCGCGCCGATCGCGTCGATGTCTTCGCGATGGTTGGCGTGCATCCGCAGGATGCGCCCGATGCGCTCCTTGCGCTGGCTGCGCGCGTTGTAGAGGTACGTGCCTTTTTCGAGCACGCCCGAGTACACGCGGAAATACGTCAGGTTGCCGTACGGATCGGTCGCGATCTTGAACGCGAGCGCGGCGAACGGTTCGTCGTCGGCCGGGCGGCGCGTGATCTCGGCGTCCTCGTCCTTCGGATCCTTGCCCGTGATCGGCTTGGCGTCGATGGGTGACGGCAAGAAGTCGACGACAGCGTCGAGCAGCGGCTGCACGCCCTTGTTCTTGAACGCCGAGCCGCAGAGCATCGGCAGAACCTTGCCCTGGATCGTCGCCGCACGAAGCGCCTTGTGCAGGCGCTCGATCGGGATCTCTTGGCCGTCGAAGAACATCTCGAGCAGCGCGTCGTCCTGCTCGGCGATCGCCTCGATGAGCGCCTGGCGCCATTCCTGCGCGGTCGTGAAGAGCTCGCCGTCGGCTTCGGTGACCGGCGTCGACTCCGACGTCGAGCCGAGATCGTCGGTGTAGATGATCTTGCTCATCGTGAAAAGGTCGACGACGCCAAGGAAGTCGCCCTCGGCGCCGATCGGCACCTGGATGGGCGTCGCGGGCGCGCCGAGGCGCGTGCGGATCTGGCGGACGCAGTTGAAGAAGTCCGCGCCCATGCGGTCCATCTTGTTGACGAAGATGACGCGCGGGACGGCGTACTTGTTGGCTTGGCGCCACACGGTCTCGGACTGCGGCTGCACCGCGGCGACCGAGTCGAAGAGCGCGACGAGGCCGTCGAGCACGCGCAGCGAGCGCGCTCGACCTCGACCGTGAAGTCCACGTGGCCTGGCGTATCGATGATGTTGATACGCGTGTCGCGCCACGTGCAAGCGGTCGCGGCCGACGTGATCGTGATGCCGCGCTCCTGCTCCTGGACCATCCAGTCCATGGTGGCAGCGCCGTCGTGCACTTCACCGATCTTGTGCGTGCGGCCGGTATAGAAAAGAATCCGCTCCGTCGCCGTCGTCTTGCCGGCGTCGATGTGAGCAGCGATCCCGATGTTTCGGGTGTGTTCGAGCGGATAGTCGCGCTTGAGAGCCATGAAAAACCTAGAGTATGCCGATCACCAGCGGTAGTGGGCGAAAGCTTTGTTGGCTTCTGCCATCTTGTGCGTGTCCTCGCGCTTTTTGATCGACGCGCCCTGGTTGTTCGAGGCGTCCATCAATTCGTTCGCGAGCTTTTCGGTCATCGATTTGCCGGGCCGGGCGCGCGCGTAGCTGATGAGCCAGCGCATCGCCATCGCCTGGCGGCGGTCCGGACGGACCTCCATCGGGACCTGGTACGTCGCACCGCCGACGCGGCGAGGGCGAACCTCGACCAGCGGCATCGCGTTGCCCAGCGCCTGCGTGAACACGTCCATCGGATCGCGACCCGACTTGGTCGCGACGAGCTCGAGCGCATCGTAGGTGATGAGCTCGGCGACCGACTTCTTGCCGCGCAGCATCACCTTGTTGATGAAGCGCGCGAGCACTTTCGAACCGAATTTCGGGTCGGGGAGAATCGGTCGTTTGGGGACGGGTCCCTTACGCGGCATGGGTGTTCGCGGTCCTTACTTCTTCTTCACGTTGCGCTTGGCGCCGTATTTCGAGCGGCCTTGCTTGCGGTTCGCGGCGCCCGACGTGTCGAGCGTCCCGCGGATGATGTGATAACGCACGCCGGGCAGATCTTTGACGCGGCCGCCGCGGATCAGGACGACCGAGTGCTCCTGCAGGTTGTGGCCGATGCCCGGGATGTACGCCGTGACTTCCTCACCGTTGGTGAGGCGCACGCGCGCGACTTTGCGCAGGGCCGAGTTCGGCTTCTTCGGCGTGATCGTCTTCACTTGAGTGCAGACGCCGCGGCGCTGCGGGTTACCCGGCACCTCGAAGGTGCGGTTGGGCAGGTCGGGGTGACCCGGCTTGGGTCCGGTCGAAACGACGCGGAACGCCGGGGTCTTCACCTTTTTCTGCTGTTTCTCGCGGCCCTTACGGACCAGCTGGGAGATCGTCGGCACTCAGTACTCCGGAACGCACACGAAAGCGGCCGAACCACGGCGGTCCGGCCGGAACCTCCGAAGCATACCATTTACGGGAGAGAGCGTCAACGCGGCCAAGGTCGCTTCGCAGCGCCGCAGGCGCCGCTCGCAAGGGCCGAAGGCGCCGCTCGCAAGGCCGAAGGCGCCGCTCGCAGGCCGAAGGCGCCGCTCGGCAGCTACGAAGCGGGGTCGATCTGATACCGGATCGGCTTGAACGTGCCGTTGTTCGACTGGCTCGCCGAGCAGGCGGTCAGCCCGACGATCAGCCGCTCCTCGGCCCGCACCGCGAATACGTCGCCCGGCCGCGAGCGCGGCGGCCGCACCGCCAGCCGCCCGTTGGGACCGACGTCGACCCGCATGAACACGTTGAAGGCCGTCGGGATCGCGTCGGGCTCGATGCCCAGCGGGGCCAGCGCGGCCGCCAGGTTGCCGAAGCAGCCGGGCACGTCGTCGTGGTCACCGCCGTAGCACAGCCGCCAGGTGTCCCGGCTGCACGGCGTGAGGAGGAAGTCGTGCGTCCCGGCGTCGTCGCGCACGATGGTCAGCAGCGGTCGCGAGCGGTTCGACCACAGCCGGTTGCCCGCGGTCAGCGCGATCGTCTCCTCGTAGTCGAACGTGCGGCCGTTGGAGAGGTGCTCGCGCGGGTCGTCCGCCGCGAACGCAACCAGGTCCGCGACCTGCTCGCCCTGCGGGCTCACGATCGCCAGCGTCGCGCCCCGTTCCACGACGAACGCCGTGCCGCTGCGCGGCGGAATTGTCACTCGCGACTCAGCGGCGCGGCCGGAACGGACAGGTCCACGTCGGCTCGCTCGGGCGGCCGGAGTACTGGCGCGCCTCGGAGTGATAGCCGTAGTCGGCCAAGTTGGGGTTGATGCGGCCGTCCAGCAGGACCTCGCGCTCGCGGATACGGCTCTGCAGCGGCGCGAACGTCCCGGCCGCGCGCAAATTCTCGAACTGCTCGTGCGCGTTGAACACCAGCGTCGGCCAGGCGAAGCGGCGCGCGGTGCGTGACGCTCCGGGGTGCATCCCGATCACGAAGAACGCGTCGCCGGCAACGCTGAACGAGAACTTCGAGCTCTCGGGATCGTCGCTCACGCGCGGATCCCACGCATGATAGCGCGCGTCGAGGTCGTGCAGGCGCTGGAGCTGCGACCACAGCGTGCGCTCGAAGGCGAGCTCGTCGCCGACCTCGCGGTCGCGAAAGACCGCGACGAAGGTCGTGTAGTCGCTTTCGAACCCGAGCCGTTCGGCGGTGAAGGCGTAGAGGTCGCGCGCGAGGCCTTCGGTGACCGCCGGGTCGTCGAGCCGCTCGTAGACGCCGAACCGGTAGGTTTCGCGCCGCAACGCCGACTTCGCGCCCAGACACGAGAACGCGTCGTCGAGCACGAAGCCGCGGAACGCGTCGTGCGCGACGTGGGCGAACGGACTGACCGGCGCGGTATCCAGCAGGCGGACCAGCTCCCCACCGTGGCGGCCGTGGTACGACGAGTGCGCGCGGGCGGCGTCGCTCGAAAACGGGTTGAGCCAGGCGCACTCGAGGTGGTCCAGCGAGGTCGCGCCCGCGATCACGCGACGTCCTCCATGGCAAGCCGCCGGCGCAGCACGCGCTCGGGGTTGGCCGCGACGCGCAGCGTGCCGTGCGAGTAGCGAACGCCGCCGCGGCTCAGCCGCAGCGCGAGCGCGCACCAGGACGTGGCGGCGCGCTCCAGCACCCACACCGGCGCCAGCAGCGCCGTACGCGCCGCGAACACGCGGCGCGCGCCGCCTCGTCGGCGACCGCTTTCGGCCAGCGCCACGGCGCCGAACGCGAACGCGGCGAGCGCGCGCACGCCGTAGCGTGCGGTGCCTAGCGCAAGCAGCGGCGCGATCGCGAGCTGCGCGGCGAGGCGCCCCGGCCGGGCGAACTCGTCGTAGGCCTGCCGCACGCGCTGCGACAGAAAGTGCCGGGCCGTCGAGGGCCGGCGCACCACGAACAGGTCGTAGGCAACGAGCTCGCGGGCGCCCGCCGCGCGCAGCGTCCGCACCAGCTCGAGGTTCTCGAAGAGCACCGCACCGTCGTAACCGCCGATACGAGCGTAGGCGTCCATGCGAATGCCCAGCGTCCCAGGCCAGTCGCCGCCGGTGGCGCGCGCGATCAGCGTACGGCCCGTGTCGAGCACCGCGTGCCAGGGCGCGGGGTTGAATACGTTCTGCGGCCGCACCACGCCCGCGTGGTCGAGCAGCGCTGCGAGGCGGCGCAGTGCGAACGGATCGTAGCGCACGTCGTCGTCGGCGATCACCGCTTTCGCGGTGCGCACGTAGCGCAGGCCGGTCACGACGCCCGCGACCTTCCCGTTCAGGTCGCCGCGGCGGTCCTCGTCGACGGAAACGTGCTGCACGGCCGAAGGCCAGCTCGCCGCGTGGTGCGCGAAAACGGCGGGCGGCGAGCCGTCGACCACGACGACAGGGACGAGCTTGGAGAGCTCGTCCAGATACGCGGGAAGCTCGTCGTCCTCGACCGGCGCCGTGCGGCGGATCGGCAGCACGTACGTCGTCTCAGCGATGGGGGTGGACATCGGAACCATGTCTTCCCCTGCTTGGCGGCTAAGGAAACGCCACGGACCGTCTCGTTGCTCCATTGGGCCAAAGGAGCTGGCGGGGTCAGTCGCTGAGCGTGCGGTGCTTTCCGCCGCCCCTGGCGAAACTGAAGGCCATCGAGTGGTCGTACGATCCCGTGTCGGTGATCAGCAGCCGGTCCCCCGGCGCCAGATCGGGTGGGAACCGCATCCCGTCGACGAGATCGTACTCCAAACACGTCCGCCCGAGCAGCCGGTCCGGCCCGCAGCCGAGCGGTTCCCACCGGCCGTTGCGCCACGCGAAGAAGCCGTGGGGGTACGAGTGCATCTCCGGCCAGTCGGAGTAGCCGACGTCCACGATCGCATCGCGCCGCGGGCCGCGGACGCGGACCTCGAGCACCTCGGTGAGCAGCGCCTCGGTCGGCGTGCACACCGCCTGCCCCGCTTCGAACACCAGCCGCGTGCACGCCGGCAAGGCTTCCGCGACGCGCTCGCGGAGCCAGCGCATGTCGGGCTCGAAATTCGCGTCGAACTCGCCGGTCGTCCAGCCGCCGCCGACGTCGAACGCCACGACGCGCCGCTCCGCCGCGCGTTCGAGCGCGACCGCGCGGTCGAGCACGTCGCCGGCGACGTCGCGCCACGACGCGCCATGGAAATCCTCGTGGCGCGCGTGGAACGACACGCCGATGGGCACGTCGGGCGGGATCGCGCGGACCGCGGGAACCAGCGCGTCGTCGTCGTCGACGGGCACGCCGAAGCGCGAGCCGATCATCGACGGGCGCAAGCGCACGCCGTGCACGTGCGCGACGCCGCGCTGCACGTTGCGCTCGAAGGCTTCTACGCTGTCCGCGAACGCATACGCCAGCCGCTTGCCTTTCGCGCGGTCGAGCAGAGGCTCGGGGCCGTTGTAGATCGTCTCCTCGGGCGCGAAGCCTTCATGGTGCGCCCAATCCACCTCGTCGCACGAGATCGTCTCGGCGAAGAACCCGTGCTTGTGCGCGAGCTTGAGCAGCTCCGGGCGCGGGTTGGTTTTGAAGCTCCAGCCGGCGATGAGTTCCAGCGGCGGGCGGCCGAGCTCGTCGCGCACGCGCGCGACGGCCTCGACGCGCTCGCGCGCGACGCGCTCGCGAAAGATCCGCCGCGGGGTGCGGTCGGAGGTGGCTTCGGCGGCCAGGTCGTCGGCGGTAGCGGTCATCGCCCAAAAGTATTCCCGCCGGCTAATCCTCAGCGCCGCCGGCGCATGCAATCAGCGTCCGCGGCGTCGAACGCCCGCATCAGGTCGTACGCTGCGGCCGAGCCCGGCTCGGCCGCGGCCGGCGTATTTCCGAAATCAAAGCCGGTCTGATAGGTGATACCGCCGGTCGTAAGCGTGAGATGGCCGCTCCCGCCGTCCATGACGTGCGGAACGATCGTCTCGCCGCGCACGAGCGCGATCACGTCCACCTCGGGGCGCGGCGTCGGTCGCGGAACCGGCGTCGGGGACGGCCGCCACGGCGTGCCCACGTTGTACCACGCCAACCAGCTCTCGGCGCGCGCCGCACGCAGCAACGCCGTCACGCGCCCGAACACGGCGGGCGAAAGCGTCGTGCGGCATGCCTTGCGGTGCGAGATCGGAAACGTGTCGTCGACTCGCGTGTACGACCGTGCCGAGCTGATGGTGCGCTCGGTGTCGCTGTACGTGCCCATGCCGGACCACGTCAGCTTCCACGGCTGCGCATAATTCGGAACCGGCAGCGGCGTGGGCGAGGGCGAGGGCGTCGGCCCGGGCGGCGGCGACTCGCGCTCGCGGTCGTCGTCGTAGAGCACGCGGAATTCGTACGACGACGCGACGCCGGCGCACCGCCGCCGGGCGGGAGCAAACGTGCTGGCGCGCGCAGCGCGCAGCGTTTCGGGCACCAGGATGCGCGACGGCGTGCTGACCACGACGACGTCGCGAACGGCGCCGATGCGGTCCAGCGCGACGCGCACGCGCACGACACCGCCGATACCTTGCTGCAGCGCCATGGGCGGCAGCTCCGGCGCCGCCGCCCGCACGAGGGCCGCCGGACGGTCGGGCTGCGTGCAAAACAGCGGGATCACGCTGGTGCTGCTTCTCCTTCCGTCCGATACAAAAGCAAATGGTTCCGCTCGCCGGCCACCTCGTCGGCTACCTTTCGATGTTCCTCCAGCTGGGCGTGCTCGCGCTGCTCGGGGTCCTGGCCGTCCTCGTGCGCACCTCGCTGGGCCGGCGGCCGCTGGACGGCTGGACGATGGGCCTTTTCGCCAACGCCGGTGCGCTGGCCGTGCTCGGCGCCGCCGCCGTAGGGCGCGACGCTGGGCTGTTGCCGGCGCTGCCCGGCGCGACGATCGTCTACGCGGTCCTCGAAGACCTCGCGGCGCTCTCGTTTCTCGCTGCGGTACAGCGCGAGCGCGGCGTCCGCGCGCTCGGCGCGCCGATCCTCACGCTCCTCGCCGTCGCTGTCGTCGCGACATCGGTCGCAGCGTTCACGACGTCGGCGTTCTTCAGCGTCTATCGCGTGCATTCGGCGTGTTTCGGGCTGCTGCTCGCGGTCGCCGCGTTCGCCGGCACGTTCGTGCGCGGGCGCCGCATCGGCGCAAAACTCGTTACCGTCTCGCTCGCCGCGCTCGCCCTGGACTACCTGCACGTGCCGGTGCTGGGCCTGGTGGGGGTGCACTTTCCGCCGACCTACTTGGGCCTCGAGAGCTACGTGACGATGGTGCTCGACATCGTGCTCGGCGTCGCGATCGTCGTGCACACCACCGACGGCGCGCGCGCGGAGCTCGAAAAGCGCAACGGCGCGCTCGCGCACGCCGAGCGCGCGCTGCGCGAAGCCGCGTACACCGACGCGCTGTGCGGCGTGCCCAACCGCGCCGCGTTCCTCGCGCGCATCGAAGCACCGCCCGCGCGCGGTACCGTCGCGATGATCGACCTCGACAGCCTCAAGACGATCAACGACCGCTTCGGGCACGCCGCGGGCGATGCAGCGCTCGCGACCGCCGCGCGCTGCCTGCGCGAGCGCTGCGGCGCCGCAGGCGCCGTCTATCGCATCGGCGGCGACGAGTTCGCCGGTATTTGGGACGACGTCGCCACCGACGTCGTGCGTGCCACGCTCGCGACGGTCGACGCCGATCTGGGCGTGCTGGGCGAAGACCTGCAGACGCCCGTGCGCATCTCCTGGGGCGTCGCGACGTTCGACGCGCAGCACACGTTCGCCGACGCGCTCGTGGCCGCCGACACGCGCCTCTACGACAGCCGCACGATTCGCAGCCGCACCGTTCAGCTCAGGCGCGTGTAGCGCCGCGCGCCTTTCCCGTGTCGCGGGGGATCGCGACGAACGCGATGATCGCCGACAGCAGGCACACGGCCGCGGATGCCGCCATGACCGCGCGGAATCCGGTAAGGTAACCTTCGCGCACGGCTTGCGCGATGGCCGGGCGATCCTGCGCCGGGACCTCTCGCGGGACGGCGCCTGCATACAACCGTCCGCGGTCGTCGTGCGCGATCTGCGCGGTGCCGGCGCTGAGATGATGGCGCGCGATGCGCCGGTCGAAGCCGGCGTTGAACACGCCCGCGAGGACGATGCCGAACGCCGCAACCGCGAGCAGACCGGCGGTTCGCGCGACGGCGTTGTTCACGCCGGACGCGACGCCGCTTTTTTCTACGTCGGACGCGTCGAACACCGTCGTCGTGAGCGGTGCGACGAACAACGACGTGCCGAAGCCGAGGATCAGCGCGGCGGGGAAATACGTGGTCCAGTACGATCCGCCGAATCCGGGGACGCCGAACGCGACGAACCCGACCGCCGCCACGATCGCGCCGGCGACGAGCGGAATCCGCGCGCCCAGCTTGGCGGTGAGGCCGCCCGACCAGCGCGAGAGGACGAACATCAGCAGCACCCACGGCAGCATCGTCGCGCCGGCGGCGGTGGGCGTATACTGCTGAACGTTGACGAGCAAGAACGGGAGAAAGTACAAGCTGCCGCCGAGCGCCGCGTACAGAAACAGCGTGTAGACGTTCGCGGCGGCGAACACGGGCGAGCGAAAGAGATCGAGCGGCACCATCGGCGCGTCCGTGCGGCGTTCGACCGCGACGAACGCGCCCAGGAGCACGACCCCGCCAACCATGGCCGCGATTGCGACCGCGCCGGGCCGCGCGCCCTGGGAGTCGATGAGCCCGAACGTCAGCGCGCCCAGGCCGAGCGTCGCGAGCAGCGCGCCGGGCACGTCCAGCCGCTGGGGCATCTCCTCGTCGCGGCTTTCGGGAAAACCGCGCAGCGAGATCCCGAGCACCGCGACGGTGATCGGCAAGTTGATGAGGAAGACCCAGCGCCACGACGCGTGCTGGGCGAGCCAGCCGCCGATCACGGGGCCGATCGCGCCGGTCATCGCGGAGAATCCCGACCACGTCCCGATCGCGCGGCCGCGTTCCGCCCCGGTGAAGAACGCGCTGATGAGCGCGAGCGACTCCGGCATCGCGCACGCGGCGCCGATCCCTTGCACGCAGCGCGCCGCGATGAGGACCTGCACGTTCGGCGCGAGCACGCAGCCGATCGAGGCAAAGCCGAAGATCATGATCCCGCCCATGAAAAGCCGCTTGCGCCCGTAGAGGTCGCCGAGCGAGCCGCCCAGCAGGATGAGCGCGGCAAGGAACAGGGAGTAGCCCTCGACGACCCACTGCATCTGCGCGGCGTTGGCACCCAGCTCGCGCTGGATCACCGGAAGCGCAACGTTGACGGCGCTGCCGTCGATGAACGTCATCGCCGAACCGAGGATCGCCGCGATGAGCACCCAGGTCTTCGTCACCGCACGAGCATCGGGTATACTGATGCCGCACCCCTGCTTCGAGGAGAAACGCATGAGCGAGATCGCATGGCTCGGATCGCTGGACGAGGCGCTCCGCGCGGCGCAGAACGGCGACCGGCTCGTGCTGATGGACGTCTTCAACCCGGGTTGAGGGGGCTGCAAAGCGCTGGATACCGTGACGTATCCCGAAGTCCCGGTGCGTGAGGCGATCGAGCGCCTCACCGTGCCCTTTCAGATCGACAACACCGTCGACGCGAACCAGCCGGTGCTGGACCGCTACCGCCACACCTGGACGCCCGATCTGCGCGTGCTCGACGTGGACGGCACCGAGCTCTACCGCTGGAACGGCTACCTGCCGCCGGCGGAGTTCGCGCCGCAGCTCATCGCGGCCGTCGCGCACGCGCGCCTGCGGCGCAAAGAGTACGACAAAGCGAAAGCGTTGTACGAGGAGGTGCTGCTGCGGTTTCCCACCGCGCTGGTCGCCGCCGAAGCGCAGTACTTCGTGGGCGTGAGCGCGTACCGCGCGACGCACAACCAGAGCGATCTCTTGAAAGCATGGCACGAGTTGGAGAAAAGCCATCCCGAAAGCGAGTGGACGATCAAGCAAAACTTCTAGCGCGAAGAAAGGCGGCGCGTCGAAGCGGGCCGCGAAAAAGAAGGCGGCGGCGCGCAAGAAGAACGCGCCGCCGGTCAAGGTGCCCAAGCTCGCGACGCCGCCCGAACGCATCCCGCGCGTCCTCGACGATCCGGCGCTGAACGACCATCTCGCGATCGTCACGCGAGCGATCTTTCAGGCCGGGTTGTCGTGGGCGTTCATCGACGCGCGCTGGGAGCGCTACGTCGCGGAGTTCGACGGCTTCGACGCGGTGAAGGTCGCCGCGTATGACGACGCTGCGGTCGCGCGTCTCATGCAGGCGGGCGATATCGTGCACTCGCGCGCCAAGATCGAGGGGACGATCCGCAACGCGCGCACGCTTATCGCGATCGAGCGCGAATTCGGCTCGGTCCGCGCGTACCAGACGTCGTTCGCGAGCTACGACGAGCTACGGCGGGACACCGCGAAGCGATTCGCCTACCTCGGCGACATGAACACGTATTACTGGCTGTTTCGCACCGGCGCACCGGTACCGGCCGTCGAGACGTGGATGAGGACCCAAGCCGTCGACCACCCGCGCCTTCGTGAGATGGTCCGGCATGCTTCGGACTCTGTAACCGGCCGGTAACCGTCGCCCGCTAGGGTCGATATCGCACCGTCCGCGGAGAGGGCCGCGGCTCGGCGCCTCGGTTAGCGGCTCAAGGAACGTCAAGGTTGTTTCGACCCGTCGAGCGAACCTAGCGTGCGACTCTTTGTTCATGGGGGCCAAGACATTGAGCAGACGGCTTGTTAAGCAAATCGGCATCGCCTTTCTTGCGGCGGGTTTTGTCACATCGTCCATTCCCGGTGCGATCGGCGACACGCAGCCGGTGGTCGCCGACACGGCGACCGCCGCCGTCGGACAGGCGCCACCCGCTCCGACACCAACTCCGACGGCGTCGCCGACGCCGCCGGCGTGCGTGTCGCCGGAGACGGTCAACACCGGCAACGCGGCGTCGCCGGTACTGGGGATCGACATCGCCGTGTGCTTGAAGTACCGAGCGGCGCCCGATCTCGGGTTGTCGACGACGTCGATTCTCACAAAGCTGAAGCCGGCGAAGGGGGCAGCCCAACTTCCACGGCCATGCCCGTGAACATCGAGCCGGTCCCGGACAAGGACGGTCTCGCGATCGACTTCCAACTCTGAGCCGGCGGCACCCACGCCGTCATGTCTTCCGGTGCCTTCGACTCGGGTCGTGAACGGCGTTCCGTTTCACGATTGCGAGCAGCGCGTTGCGATCGTCATTCAACGGTTACCGGGCACGCCGGAACCGCGCAGCGCGAGCCAACCGCTCAAGAAGCTATCCGCTCCCGTCAATACCTCTCAGAAGGCTTTCAACGCGGACCTAGATCCTACACGGCTCATCCTGGAAGTGAACCGTGCGGGAGCGTGCGTCGAGACCGGCTCGAACTTGAGCGATCAGCAATACAAAGCATGCAAAGTGACGAGCAACGCCACGACAGCGCCGACGCCAACGCCGGACCCGTCGTCGAACACGAATCCGGCACCGTCACCTGCCGCGAGCGTGGCCGCGTCCGGCGAGACGGCCACGCCGTCAACGGACGCTCCGCCGTATCCGTCGGCGGGATCAGATGCACCGGTCGCGGGCACGACCGCACCGCCGGTATCGTCTTCACCGCCGGGACCGACCGCGACACCGTCCGCAACGCCGTTGCCGACGCCGACCACGTTGGAAGGCAAGTGATCGCACCCTGGGCTGCGCTAAACGAAATTTTTACCCGGCCCGTACCGCCCGCGCTGCCGGCGGACGCCGTGAACTGGAAAAACGCCGACGATAAAAAGGCGCAACTTGGTCTCGTTCGTGGACCCGTGTCATATCGAATCTGCTACGTCGAGGGACCCGAGTATCGCACGGAATTCCCGAACGATCCTGCGAAAAAACGCGACCGTTTCGAACAGTATCGCGACCTCGTTGTAAACCCGCCCCCTTCAGGCACCATTGCCGCGGTTGCTTCGATCTTGTCGTCGTCTACCGCGAAGGTGCGAAGGGGAGCTACAACTACGCGGCGGGCCCAAAAACGGGGAACGCGTCGAATGATGCGTCCTCCGGTCCAGCACGGGAACCTCGTCGCGGTTCCGCGCGCCGTTCGCGACGGGGTCAGGCGCGCGCCGGCACCCAGCCCGTCGCCGCAAGCCGAGACGCCAATTACGCTGACCTTTGCGCAGCCGCTCAACGCGTTCTGGCGGGTCAGCGCGAAGGGAATGCCGACAATATCGCGCTTCCATCGCTGACGAAACAAACGAACACCACGCTGACGTCGGTCGTGCAGCAGCAACTCGAGCAGCAATTCGGGCAACTCACCCCGGACATCGGCTCGGCCACGTCATCGACCTCGTTCAACGCCGTCGATGCCGACATACTCCAACGGCTCCTTCCGTCGGCATTTCGCGGATACACGGAATCGGGAACGCTGACGAAGCAGCCGCAAGCATTCGACGGAACGGACGTCCTCGGTCTCCAGCCGTTCAATGCGTCCACGATCAAGGTCGTCACCGCCGGCGCAAAGCTGTCTTCGGTGAGCCCGCTGAACGGGCTGGGCCAGCGCCTGGGCATCGCATCACTCGCATGGTTTCACGATGCGTCGCTCAGCGAAAGCGGATCGATCTTCCATCTCGACCAGGACCTGAGCCCGCACTTCTCGGTCGGAGTCTCGCACATCATCGGAAACACCGTGACGCCGCCGTCGAACAAATATGTCGCCTATCCGAACCCCGATCGCACGAAGATCGACTATCCCGTCGACAGCGCCTCCGCGAACCCCGTGCTCCACAGCACGAACACCGTTGTCGGCACGTTGCTCAAATTCGGCAATCGAGACAACGCCGCGCAGCCGTTCCAGATCTTCACCCGAGCAGGGTGGAACCGGTACGGCCGCGATTATATGGCCGCCATCTCCGGTTCCGAACTCGGGGTCGGTCACGTTATCAAAGACGACGGAGCGACCCTGGGCGTAAGCGCCCTCGCCGGCTACCGCTCGATCGACGCCGCCTATGCGCCGTTGCTCATGGGCTATAACCCGTTCTCCGGTAACCAGATCTATTTCGGTCGCGCGGCCATCTCGCTCACGCGACCGAAGAACGCGAAGGAGCCGGATACGCTGGACGACCGCAGCGGAACGCTGCCGTACACGCTGACGATTGCCGGTGTTTACGCGAAGAACGGCGGGACGCGCGAATATGGGAGCTTCGGCATCTCGCCTTCGATCCCGGTGAATGCAAACCCGATAAAGACGCATTGGACGTTTTCGGTGGACGGCACGTTGCAGCGATCCTACATTTCAGCGACGGTCCTCACCCGGCAGTCGGGTAACTTCATCTATGCCCCGGGACAGCTGAACCTGTTGAGCAACGACCAGAATACGCTGACCTTGCAGGCGCAGAACCCCAGCACCGCCGTGGATTGGACGGCGACCTTGAACGCCGGGTTTTCGGTTCTGCACTCGCCGAACTGCTCCGGTACTACGGCGTCGGGTCCGAAGTGCAACTCACCCTACACGAACAAAACCACCTGGGGCATCAATCTCAGTAAGCAAAGCCTCGTGCTGTACGCAAATGCCGCGCCTGGCACCCAGCGTTTGAGCTCCTCGTCCGTCTCATCGACGATACCAGCGAACAACATGCAGACGACGGCGGTGATCGCGTTTCACTTCTGCGCACCGCCGCGCGCCGATTCCAAGAAAGATCGCTGGGGTGCCGAGCCATCGTTGTCGCACAAGAACAACATCGCTCAGGACGGCAGCGCGTTTCAGCCCGGCAGCCTCATCGAAGCCGGGATCGACATCGGCCCTTCGAACGGCATCGACCTTGGCATCCTCGGCAAATCGGTGATCAGCGTGACCTATCAAAACGCGATTAACACCCACGGTACGCCCGTCGCGCTCGCCAACCACGGCTTCGGCATAAGCTTGATCAGCGTATCGCAGGCGGTCTGGAATGCGCATAAGGTCAAGACGGACACCTGCCTGCCTCAATCATCGGACACAAAGAACGGCGGAAGCAACACGACGAAGTCATGAGATACCCAATCTTCGCCCGGGAAACTCAGAGCGCGCTTTCGTGACCTGCAGACGGCGTTCAGGAAGACGCCATGGTACGAGCGGCTACGAGTCTTTCAAGCGAAGCTTCTCCTGACATTAGGGGACGTTTGGATCTGCGCGTACGCATTCGTCGCCGTCGTCATCCTCAACGTCGCGATTCCCCGCACGGCGCAGGGTGCTGAGCTCGGAAAGTTCAGCCTCGGCACGTTCTTCGACGGAAATGCAGACTGGCCGCACGCACTCGTCAAGTTCCTCTTCATGGCTCTGTCGTTGGCGTACTGCGCAGTATGCATTTGGATCGCCGCGTCGAGCTCGTTGACGAATTCGGCGCTACCATCGATTGTCGAGACGGAAGGCGCGTCCCCGCGGCGCTGACGTCGGTGTTGCCGCTCTGGTTTGCGCTGCTCAAGATGCTCAGCAGCATCGGGCTCGTAACGGGCAATCCCACGCTCGCGATCGGGACGTGGAACGTCGACGTAGCCACCCTGCTCAATGTTCTGGCGATCGCCATTTTGCTGTACATCCCATTCACGGCGCGCACCGCCGCCCCCCAGCAAAGCGGATCGTCCCGCCAACAGGATGGCGCGCTGCCGCCGCCGGCGTGCACCGGCATCTCGCTGCTCGAAGACTCGTCTACGAATCGGCCTCACCGTCGCCGCGTTGTCATTTTCGCAGCGACGGTGCGTGGCCCACCGCGTTTCCGCGGACGCTGACCACGTGAGCGATCGTCTACGTTGCCATGAGCTTTTGGCCGCTGTGGGGATCGCGACTGTTCATTGCCTGGCCGCGCCTCCACGCTGGCCTTCATTCTCGTTGCTTCCAGTGGCGCTCGCTCTGATCTTCTCGAACTGGAACGACAACCACGAGATCGACGGTGCAACGTACGGAAGCCCACCGCCGGCGTTGACGGCGTTAGATGACTCGATCAGGACATAGCACGACACGCACAATTGCGTCGCGAAGGCGCCGTGCCAGATGCGAATCGTGGCCGCGGAAGGCGGCGGATTACGCGCCGCATATTAGACCGCCGCAATTCTCCGACTCGACGACAACACGTCGGAAGATTTCAAATTCGCCGCAGCGTCTTCGCGATCAGCACGATTTCCGGCGCTCCCTGAGAGCAGTTAGCTACTACGCGCGTTGCGGCTTCAGAGCCCAACCTGTCACGCAGCGAGAATCTCCACAAATACCTCAGAGACATCACCTTTCGCCGTGATAGCGAGCCTGCTCTTCGGCAATGCGTTCCAGTGGCTCTAACCCGCTCGGATCGGCGCGCTCACCGAGCGAGAGCCTTCGAAGCAACATGCCGACTTGTGGAAAACCACCGAACGAGCCGTTACCCCACCCAACAACTCTCACATAATTTCCGCACCGGGGCGCCCGTACCCGATGTCGAGGCGTGGATGAAGACGCAGGCCGTCGACCACCCGCGCATCCGCGAGATGGTCACCGCCGCCCAAGGACGACGCGAAAGCGCGATCCACACGCCGTAACGGATGGACCGCGCTCAGCGGGGACGCGGATCAGCCGCCGGTGACGTTGCCGCTCTGGTTCTTCCAGATCTCGTTGGTGGTCTGGCGAATGAGGTCGCCGGCGCCCGCTTGGACGTTCTGGCCGTCGATCTGCAGCTCGGTCAGGACGACCTCCGGGATCACTTGGTTGATCGTCATCACGGTCTGCGCGTAGTCCGCGAGGTGGCGCTTCGCGAGGTCGGCGGTCGCGGTATCGCCGAGTCCGACCGTCGTGGCGTAGAGCATCGTGTAGCTGATCGTCGCGAGGCTCAGCGCCGTGTAGTCGTCGCGCAAGTTCTTGGAGACCTTGGTCTTGCGCACGCTGTCGATCGCTGCGGCGCCGACGCCGAGCAGGCTGCTAACCGCCGACTTGATCGGGCTTGCTTCGTGGCCGCCGAGCTGCTCGAGGCATTGCTCGAGCGCGGTGATATGCGAGTCGGTGAGCGATTTGAGGCTGGTAATCACCGCCAGCGCGCCGGGAAATTTCTTGGTGTCTTCCAAGTCGAGTTGCCGCTGCAGCGGCTGCGCGATGTGGCGTTCCAACGCCAGCATGTCGCTGACGTAGGTTTGGATCGAGTGCCGTTCGTTCTCGCCGGTCCCACCTTGCGCGGACGAATCGTAACGGATCGCTGTGTCTTGGGTCGTTCCGAGGTCACTCATGAAAACATTGTGCCCGTATCGGCGAAGCGGCACGCGGGTCGAGGGGTCGGTTGGCTTGCGCGGTACTCCCTAGGGCGGCGAATCAAACGCCCGTCGGACGCGCTTCCCGTCTCCGCACCCGGTCGGCGCGCAGCCGCAATGCGAACGTCGTGCCGGCGGCGGACGAGTCGCCGAGCACCAGCATGCCGCCGGCGCGCTCGACCGCCCGCTTGGCGATCGCGAGCCCAAGCCCGGAACCTTCCACGTCGCCGCGCGTCGAGCCGCGGTAGAAGCGGTCGAAGATCAGCTCGCGGTCGTCGGGCGGGACGCCGGGGCCGCGGTCGGCGATCGTAACCTCGACACCGCCGTCGAACGCATCGGCGACGATGCGGATCGGGGCGCCAGGCGCGTACTTGATCGCGTTATCGACGACGTTTGCGATCGCTTCGTGGATCTCTTCGAGGTTGCCGATGATCGTCGCGTCGACCATGCAGTCGAGCGACATCGGCAAACCGGGGTGCAGCAGCCGCCGCGCGTCGACGATCTCCTCGAGCAGCGGGCACAGCTCGAACGGCTCGGGGGGGCGCACGTCGGCGCCTTCCATGCGCGCGAGCAGCACGAGGTTGTCGATAAGCGTGCGCATCCGCGCGCCTTCGATGCCGATCGACGTGAAGATGCGCCGCGAGCGCTCGTCGCCCGCGTCGGCGCGGCGCCGCAGCAGGTCGATGTAGCCCAGCACGATCGTGAGCGGCGTGCGCAGTTCGTGCCCCGCGTCGGCGACGAACTGCCGCATCTGCGTCTCGGCCTGCTGGCGCTCCGCGAACGCGGACGCGACCTGCGAGGCCGCGGCGTTGTATGCCAGCGCGATCGCGTCGAACTCGCTTTTGCCGGCGACGGCGATGGCCTGCGGCCGGAAGTCGCGTGCGGCGAAGCGCTGCAGCGCGTGCGTAACGTCGATGAGCGGGCGCAGCACCTGCTGGGTGATGTAGCGCCCGCCCAGCCACGCGAGCACGCCCGCTGCGCCGCTGACGAGCACGATGCCCGCGAGCAGCCATAGCGCGATGCGCTGGAAGTCTTCGGTCGCCGCCGCGAGCTGCAGGTCGCCGTTCAAGAACTCGATGTGCTGCGGCCGCGTGCCCAACGCCGTCGACAGCGCCAAACCCAGCCGCGGCCCTGCGAAGCGCAGCGTGCGAACGTCCTGATGCACGACGCGGCCGTCCACGACGGTGCTCGGTATCGGCGCGGCGTCCGGTCTCCCGCGCGCTCCGTCGTGGTCGGGGCGCCGCATCGCATACATGCGCACGCCGGTGCGGTGATCGCGCTTCTCGAGCTCGATCGCGGCGCTCTCGAACGACTGATGCCGGATCGCCGCCCGCGCGCCGAAGGCGGCTGCCTCGCGCGCGCCGTCGCTGATTCCATCGCTCACGATGTGCGCGTAGAACGACATTGCCAGCGACGCGAACGCAAGGGCGATCGCGAACACCAGCGCCACGGCGGCTGCGACGTACCAGGACGTCAGCCGCCGCGCGAAGCTCGTGAACATCGCAGGCGCTCGTTAGAGCGACTGGCGGATCGGCCGCAGGCCGAACGCGAGGGTTCGCATCAGCGAACCCACTTAGTGAACCCGCAGCGCGTAGCCTGCGCCGCGGATGGTGCGGATCAGCTTGGGCTCGAAGCCGGCGTCGATCTTGGCGCGCAGGTACGACACGTACGTCTCGACGGCGCCGGGGCCGACGTCGCGGTCGGTGCCCCACACGAGGTCGAGCAGCTGGTCGCGCGTGAACACGCGCTCGGGGTTGCGCACGAAGGTGAGCAGGAGCGCGTACTCTCGCGCAGACAGCTCGATGCGCTGCTCGCCGCGCTTCACGTCGCGGCGGTCGAGGTCGATCGTGAGATCGGCGTACGACACGATCGACGGCTGCTCGAGCCGCGGCCGGCGCAGCGCGGAGTACAGCCGCGCGACGAGCTCCGACATCTCGAACGGCTTGGGGATGTAGTCGTCGGCGCCGCGCCGCAGGCCGGTGATGCGGTCGTCCGTATCTGCTTTCGCGCTGAGCATCAGGATCGGCGCCTCGGTGATGCGGCGCAGCATCGGCAGCAGTTCCAGGCCGTCGATGAACGGCAGCATCACGTCGAGCACGATCGCGTCGGGCCGCCAGTCGCGCACGAGCTGCAGGCCGGTGCGGCCGTCAGGCGCGCTGCGCACCTCGAAGCCGTCCTCCGCGAGGCCCAGCTCGAGCAGCTCGCGGAGGTGGCGCTCGTCGTCGATCACGACGACCCGGTGTGTTGCTGCTGCCATAGCGCTACGGTTTGACGCTGCCCCCGCCGGTTCCGAGATCCGGCGGCCGCACGACGAACAGTCCCAGGTTGGGGGCGTAGTAGAGCGCGGCGCCGCCGGACCGGCCGCGGCCTTGGCCGCCCGGACGCGGGCTCTCACCCGGCGCCGGCGATGCCGCGGCCCCTGGAGTGGCGCCGGCGCGTGCTCCGGGAGCGGCGGACGGACCCGGCGACGGCCGGGTCACGGCGACTTGAACGCCTGCCTCGACCTCGTATCCCTTCGCCTTGGCTTCGGTCGTGGTGAGCACGGTGCCGTAGGCGCATTGGGACACGGCGCGCAGCGGCAGCAGGGCGGCGATCAACTCCGGCGGCAGCGTGAACTGCGCGCGCTGGTCGGTCGAAGCGGCCGACTGCGCGGTCACGCGCTCCTGGAAGCCGCCGGGCGGGGGGCCGCCGGGGCCGCCTTCAGGACCACCCGGGCCGCCGGGCGGGCGGGCGCCTCCGGCAGCGCCGGTATTCGGCCGCGCCGCGCGAAGCTTGTCGATAACGCTTTGCGGGATGTTCGGCCCGAGGCCGAGGTACCACGTGCCCTTTGGATCGCCGTGCGGGGTGACACTGAGGCCTTCCACAGCGGGCAGCGTCGTCTGGCCCGCGGCGTACGCCGCGGCCGCGGCGCCGATCTGACCGAGCACTTTCTGCGCCTCGGGCTTCAGATCGGCCGTGCATTCGGTGCGCTGCGCCGCGATGCTCAGCGGGTCGACGCCCGGCGGCGGCGCGATGAACTGCAGCCGCCCGAAGCCGAGCCCGCCGCGCGGCTGGCCTTGCGCGCCCGCCGCGCCGGTTGCACCGACGGTCTGCCCGCCGCGCCCGCCTGCCGCGCCGCGCGAGAGCCCCGCGCCCGGCCGTGCGCCGGTGTTGAACGAGTACGACACGGTGTAGCTGCGCGGCGCGTTGGGGTTCGCGGCCTGGAGCAGCGTGCCGCCGCCGCTGAGCGGGATCGGCTGCGCGTACTGCAGCGTCGAGAAGGAGCCGCTCTCGGTGTTGAACAGGTTCGACGCGAACAGCGTGATGCGCCCCATGCCCAGGGCGCGCGACAAGCCGGCGTTCACGAGCGTGAACGGCGCCAACCGCTGGTTGTTGTTGGGCCCGACGTAGCGCGCGTTGGCAAGGAACTCGATGCCGCTCCACGGCTGCAGGGCGTCGATCGTCAGGTTGCCGGTGTGGAGCGGGCGGCCTGGGATTTGCGAGTTGAGGATCAGCGTGCTGTCGAGCCCGGTAAAGCGCGGGTCGGCCGCGGTGACCATCGCGGAACTGGTGGTGTAGGACGGGATCACGACGACGTTCTTGCCGATACCCACGCGTGCGGTGGCGCTGAAGCCCTGGTAGACGCGCGTCGTGCCGCCGATGAGCTGCGACACGTACAGCGAGTTTGCCGTCGGCGTCGCGAAGCCCGGACACACTTGGCCGTAGTAGCCCGTGACCGCATCGAAGTACGGATCGCCGGGGAACAAGCCCAGGCTCGCGGCGGTGACCTGCGCGTTGACGAGCTGACCGGCCTGATTCTGGCGGTACGCGCTGAGCGAGAACTGCCCGTGCGACCACACGTGCGTCCACGAGGCGTCGTAGCTCAGCGCCGACTGATGGGTCGGCTGATCGCCGGGGCCGCTCACCTGCGCGGTGTTCGCAAAGCAGTTCACCCGCGCGGAGTTCGGATCGCTGAACGAGCGCACGATGCCGTTCGCGGCCTGCGAACTCCCCACCGAAACCGACGCGCTGTAACTGTCGGCGTTGGTGGGCCGCCAGCTCGCGCTGAAGCCGCCCAGCAGCGACGAGCCCGCGCCCGTGGTGCCGGCATACGAGACGTTCGGCCCCAGTGTGAGCTTGTCGTTGACCTTGAACTGATCGGAGAACTGGACTTGGCGCGAGGCGGTCCCGAACGTCGAGGGCCGCACGAACAGCGCGCTCGTGCCGCTCAGCACGAGCGGCGTCGACGTGGTGATCCCGGCATACGTCGAACCCGAGAGCGTGAAGGTGTGCTTGTCGCGCGTGAGCGTCGCGCTCGCGGCAAGGCCGCGCGCCAAACTGCCACTCTGCGACGAAAACGGGGTGAGCTGCGGGCCCGGCGTGCAGCCGGGCGGCGCCGTGGCCGGGCACGTGATGTAAATGTAACGGTTGAGATCGTCCGCGAGCGAGCGGTTCGAGTTGACGTAACCGGTCAGCGTGATCGCCGTGTCGCCGATGAGCGACTGCACGGTACCGTAGGCGAACTGGAACTTGCCGCTGTTGCCGTTGTCGGGTCCGATGCCGCACGGCAGCGGCGTCACGAACTGCGTGCACAGCGCGGAGTTCGCCTGATTGTTCTGCAGCGCGGTGACCATCAGCGTCGTGCGATCGGTGAGGCCGTAGCGCAGCTTCACGAAGTCGCCGATGTTGGCGTTCTCGCCGCCGTGTGCGTAGTCGAGCCCGCTCTGGTCGAGATACTGCTGGAACGTCAGCGGGCTGTTGCCCGCGCGCTTGGTGTGCAGCAGCGCGATGCCCAGCTTGCCGATCGAGCCGGTCTCGCCGATCTGGTAGTTGTAGCGGTCGAACGTGCCGTACGACGTCGCGAACTTCGTCTGCCACGTCTGGGTGGGCTGCAGCGTGCGGAAGTTGACCGAGCCGCCCAGCGCACCGGCTTGCGCGCCGAAGTTCGCGCTTGCGCCTGAGAACAGATCGCTGTTGATCGAGCGCAAGTTGGTCGCCGCGCCGGGCGCGCCCAGCGGGATGCCGTCGAGCGTCACCGCGGTCTGCGACTCGTCATGGCCGCGCAGCGAGATCGTCTGCGGCGAATTCGGGTCGTTGGAATCCTGCGTCACGTCGACGCCGCCGATGGTCGACAATGCGTCGGTGAGTGAGTCGGAGATGCGGCGCACCGCGCTGGAGTCGTCGACGTCGGTGGTGACGACGGTGACGCGCGCGCGCACGGTGCCGATCACTTTGAGGCCGCCGGTGTCGCTGGAGCTGGTCGTGGGCGCGGCCTGCTTCTGCACGCCGAGGTCGACGTCCACCGCCACTTGCTTGTTGCCGAGCACCTCGAACGCCGCCGATGTCACGCCGGTAAAGCCGCTCTTCGAGATGCGCACGCGGTAGATGCCGCTGGGCACGTCGGTGTACTTGACGATCCCGCTTTTGGTCGTGAGCGCGCTCGCGACGGTGGGACCGATGAGAAAGACGCGCGCGTCCGCCAGCGCTTGCTGCGCCGCGGCGTCCTTGACGGTGATCTGGATGATGCCGGTATCGCTCGAGCTCTGCGCGGCGGCCGGGGCGATCGTTCCGATCATCCCGAGGAGCAGCGCAAGGACTAATGCGGACGCGGACCAGCGGCTGGGTGCCCTGCTCATATCGTGCGAAATCCTGGCATCGGGGTCTGTGCTACGTCTGAGAACGCCAGCGCGCGGCCTAACCTCTCATCGCGCTCTCAGCGATAGCGGCCAGGAACTGCGCGCCGAAGTCCGCCAGCTTCTTCTCCCCTACCCCGCTGATGGCCCGAAGCTGCGCCGGGGTGCGCGGGAGCTCGCGCGCCATCGCGCGCAGGACGGCGTCGCTGAACACGACATACGGAGGGACGTCCCGCTCGGCCGCGATCTCCCGCCGCAGCGCCCGCAGCGCCGCGAAAATGGTCCGGTCGTAGTCCTCGTCGTCCACCGCGGCGGCGGTCCGCGTCCGCCGGCTCGGCACCGCCGAGACCGCGACTGCCTCGCGGACGACCACGGGCGTACGCTCCACGAGCGCACGCCGCCCGGCCTCGGTCAGCCCGACCACGTTGTGGTGTGCCGCGTCTTGCGCGATCAGCCCAAGTCGCAGCAGCTCGTCGGCGAGGTGGCGCCAGGCGCGCCGGTCGCGGTCCTTGCCGATCCCGTAGGTCGAGAGCCGCTCGTGGTACCAGCGCTCGATCTTCTCCGTCTTGGCCCCGACCAGGACGTCGATGATGTGCGCGATCCCGACACCGTACCCATGGGATTCGCGCACGCGATAGACACACGACAAGAGCTTCTGCGCGTCGGTCGTCGCGTCGTACGATGCGCGCGGCGCCAAGCAGTTGTCGCAGCCGTCGCACCGGTCGTGCGGGTAGGTCTCGCCGAAATACGCGAGCAGCTCCCGCCGGCGGCAGCCGTTCGAGTACGCGAACGCCTTGATGCGCTCGAGCTGCGCGCGCGCCGCCGGCTGCTCGCCGGGCGGCTTCTCCGTAATGAACCGTTCGATGCGCGCGATGTCGCCGTACGCGAAGAACCAGGCGCACTCGGCCGGCAAGCCGTCACGCCCGGCGCGGCCGGTCTCTTGGTAGTAGCCTTCGAGGCTGCGCGGCACGTCCCAGTGCACCACGAACCGCACGTTGGACTTGTCGATCCCCATCCCGAAGGCGATCGTCGCGCACATCACCCGCACGTCGTCGCGGATGAACGCCTCCTGGCGCTTGCCGCGCGTAGCGGAGTCGAGCCCGGCGTGATACGCCAGCGCCGGAATTCCGGCCGACGACAACGCGTCCGCGAGCTTCTCGGTGTTCGCCCGGCTCCCGGCGTACACGATGCCCGCCTCGTCGTCCGGCCGCGCGCGCAGCCACTTCACCAGCGCCTCCACCGTGCGCGGCGCGTGCAGCACGCGGTACGTCAGGTTGGCGCGGTCGAACGACGCGATGTGTACGGCGGGCCGCACGAGCCCGAGCTGCGCGACGACGTCGTCCCGCACGCGCGCGGTCGCCGTTGCGGTGAACGCGCAGAACGGCACGCCGGGGAATCGCTCGCGCAGCGGGGCAATGCGGCGGTACTCGGGACGGAAGTCGTGGCCCCACTCGCTGATACAGTGCGCCTCGTCCACGATGAAGCGCGCGACGTTCCACCGCTCCAGATCGTCGGCGAAGCCGGGGAGCGTAAGGCGCTCGGGCGCGACGTACAGCAGCTTGTACGCGCCGCGTTCCAGGCCGTCGAGGCGGCGCCGCAGCTCCGGCCACTCCAGCGACGAGTTCAGCGCGGTGGCGCCGACGCCGGCGGTGTCGAGCGCGTCGACCTGGTCTTTCATCAACGCGATCAGCGGCGAGATCACGACGGTGAGGCCGTCGGTCAGCACCGCGGGCAGCTGGTAGCACAGCGACTTGCCGCCGCCCGTCGGCAGCAGCGCGAACACGTCGCGCCCCGCGAGCACGTCGCGGACGATCGCCTCTTGCGACGGACGGAAGCTGGGGAACCCGAACCAGCGCTCGAGCGCCTCCCGCAGCTCCGCCGTCTCAGCAGCCATGAACTCCATCGCTTCGCCGTCTGCGCAGTTGCGACCGTTCGACAAGTGCGGCCATAACTTGTCCACAAGGACTTGGGGGCACCGTCCCCCGTAGACTGGCCAATTCCCCTCACGTCGCAAAAAGAGAGGGTGCTGTTTTGCGACTCGGCGTCTTCCACCGGCTCCTTTTCGAATGGGCCGAAAAGCCGTGCGTTCTGACCGTCGGCATCGCTTCGGCCGGCAGCGAGATCCGTATCGCCGGCGTCCTCCGCTCGTACTTCAGCCTCTCGTCGCTTCAAGGCTGGGCCCTTGTGCCGCCGCAGCAGCACGGCGGCTTCGCGTCCGTGCAGCTCACGCAGTTGCACCTCGAGGACGCCACGCACCGCGAGGTGCTGCTTGCGGTCAAGGGGCACCGGTTGCGGTTTTCCTCGGGCGGCGACATCGTCTTCGAGCTCGAGCGTGACGATGCGCTGTTCACCGCGCCACCTCGGGCCATCGGCTCGGGGCGCTATCTCTATGTGGGGGGGCGGCGGCGGCCGGGGCCTGAGGCTTGGATGCTGCAGTAGCGCGCTGGGCTGCTGTACTGATTACAGGCCCTTTCCATGCCGTCATGGATCGGGACCTGATGTCCGTCTGGCCTCGTCGAAGGGAACTGCATGATGCTCGTTCTCGCAGCGGTGGTGCTCGAAGCGATCGCAGGCCTCCGCGCGATGGTGCGCATGCTCGCGACTGCGGGCGGGACGCCGATCACGGCCGCGGCACCGCAGCCGCCGGGATCGCTCGCGGTGATCGTGCCGGTATTGAACGAAGAGGCTCGCCTCGGGGCCACGCTCGACGCGCTCGCGCGGTGCGGGCCGGAGGTCGGCGAAATCCTCGTCGTCGACGGCGGCTCGACCGACCGCACGCAGGCCGTGGTTGCAGCGGCGGCGGCGAGCGATCCGCGGGTGCGCTTCGTCGATGCATCGCCCACCCCGGCCGGCTGGAACGGCAAAGCGTGGAATCTCGACACCGGGCTTCGGGCCACCATCGCGCCCTGGGTCGCCACCGTGGATGCGGACGTTCGCATCGGGCCGGCGCTGCTGGGTGATGCGGTGGCTCGCGCGAAGAGCGCCCGGCTCGCCGCGCTCAGCGTCGCCACGCGCCAGGAGCTCGCCGACGCCGGGGCGGCGCTGCTGCATCCGGCGTTTCTGAGCACGCTGGTCTATCGGGCCGGGCTGCCCAACGTTGCGACGTCCGATCCCACGCGCGTCCAGGCAAATGGGCAGGTTTTCGTTGGCCGGCGCGATGCGCTCGTGCGGTGTGATGTCTTTGCGTCGGCGCGGGCTTCGCGTTGCGAGGACGTGACGATCGCGCGGGTGCTGGCGTCCAACGGGGAGCACGTGGGATTCTTCGAAGGCGACGCGGTGGTGCGCATGCACGACTCATGGCGCGACTGCGCGGCGAACTGGCCGCGCTCGCTGACCTTGCGCGATCGCTTCGTCACGCCCGCGCGGCTTGCACGTGCGCTCGCGGAGCTGTTCTTCGCGCAGGCGTTGCCGCTGCCCACGCTGATCGCGTTGCTCGTGCTCGGGGAGCGCGTTCCGTTCGCTCCGGTCGCTACCGGGATCGTGTTCGCGCTCGTCATGATGCGGCTTGGTGTGCTCGCCGGGACGCGGCGAGCGTATGTGCGGCCGCCGTTTGCGTACTGGCTCTCGCCGCTTGCCGATCTGGCTGCGGTTCTGCTGCTCGTTCGTAGCGCGTTGCTGCGCACGCACGTGTGGCGCGGGCGGGTGCTCGTCGCGGAGAAGGCCGCATGAGCCGCGTTGCTTGGGGGTTTACCGCGCTGCACGTGCTTGCGCTCGTGCTCGGGCTGTTCGGGATTCTCATCGCCATCCCGCATCCGGAGCTGTGGGCCGGGAAACCGGACGCGGCGGCGTTCTTTGCGTTCGCCGTCGACAAAACGGGCGGCGCCGCGATGTTTCTCGGAGCGATTGCGATGCTCGCATTCGGTGTCGCTGCGCTCGGGGTGCGGCGGGCGGTGGTCTTCTTTGTTGCTGCGACGGTGATCTCGGCGACGGCGGAGCTCACCGGTACGAAGACCGGGTGGCCGTTTGGCGGTTATGAGTACACGAGCTTTCTCGGGCCGAAGCTGCTCGGGCGGGTCCCGGTGGCGGTGCCGCTTTCGTGGTTCTATATGGGCTTTGCATCGTTCGTGCTGGCCGACACGATCGTTTCGCGGCGCGGGTGGGCGAATCGTACGCTGTGGTCCATCGTGCTGGGGACGTGGCTGCTGACCGCGTGGGATCTCGTGCTCGATCCTTCGATGGCTGCGCCTCAGATGCAGTACATCCACTTTTGGATCTGGCACGAAAGCGGGCCGTACTTCGGGATGCCGCTGCGCAATCTCGCGGGCTGGTTTGGAACCGGGTTGCTTTTCGTCGCGGTGGGGCGGCTTGCGTGGCGCGAGCGCGTTGCACCGCTCGCGCCGGTCACGTTGCCGTTCGTGGTGTATGCCGTCAACGTCGGGTGGTCGATGGTGCTCAGCGTTTCGGCCGGGATGTGGCCGACGGCGATCGCCGCGGTCGTGCTCGCGCTGCTGCCTGCAGCGCTCGCGCTGCGGCGCGCGCGGAGCGTGCCGGCGTACGCGTGAGCGGCGCCTATCCGCCCGCCGGGATGGTGGGTCCGCGCGCGATCGCGTGGTGGTCGCTGCACACCATGACCGACGGCGTCGTCGTCGAAGGCCTCGAGCGCGTGCCTCGCACCGGACCCGTGCTGCTCGTCGCGCGGCACTTCCATCATCTGCTCGACGGCGCGGTGCTCGTGCGGCACCTCGCCCGACCCGTGCACATCGTCGTGGGCCTCGACTGGACGGCGAACGCGCGGCAGCGGCGCTGGATGGAGCGCGCGTGCGCGTGGGCGCAGTATCCCGTGATCCTGCGGCCCGCGACGACCGGCGCGCATGGCGGCTATGCGGCGAGCGAGGTTCGGGCGTATCTGCGGTCCGGTTTGCGGGCTGCCGTCTCGCTGCTGCGTGACGGGCACGTCGTGCTCGTATTTCCCGAAGGGTATCCTGTCGTCGATCCGACTGCGTCCGACGCGACGCCACGCGCGCGTGATGCCGACGGGTTGCTGCCGTTTGCGACGGGTTTTCGCTCCATCGCGGATGCCGCGCGGCGCGCCGGCACGCACGACGTTGCGATCGTCCCCGTCGGCTTTCGCTACGAGCCGCGCGGCGCGCGCTGGCGCATCACCGCGCGTTTCGGCGCACCGCTCGGCGCGAACTATGATGTCGAGGCCGTCGCGGGCGCGGTGCGCGAGCTCTCGCGGTGATGGTGCGGTCGATCGCGGCAATCGTGCTCGCCGCGCTCATGCTCGCGATCGCGTGCTGGGCCGTCGTTCCGGCGCCGAACTATGCCACGCTGCCGCTCGCCGTGGCGATCCCGGAATGGGCGCCGCGGGTGCTCGCGTTTGCGGTTGGGCTGGGCGTGCTCGTGTGGCTGCTCGCGCGTGGGCGTGCGCGTGCCTTCGCCGTCGCCCTTACGGCAATTGCGGCCGCGTGCGTCGCATGGCCCACGTTCGCTGCACCGTTTGCGTGGCAGGCTGAACAGCGCGCGCTGAGCGAGGCCCGTATTCCGGCGACGCCGGCGCGTTCGTTCAATGTCGAGGCGCTTCGCGACGTTCCGGTTCGGTTGCGCGACGGGTCGTCGCTCGCGCTCGACCTCTACCGTCCGCGCATCGTCGGGACCGCGCCCGACGGCGGGTATCCGCATGGCACCGCGGCCTTGCCGCTCCTCGTTGCGATCTACGGCGGCTCGTGGCAGTTCGGCTCGCGCCGTGCGCTGGCGCCGCTCGCGCAGCGGTATGCGCAGCGCGGCTACGCGGTTGCGGTCGTCGACTACCGGCACGCGCCGCGCTTCCGTTTTCCGGTGCAGCGCGACGACGTCGAGGACGCGCTGCGCGCGATCGCCGCGCACGCGGGCGAATGGCATCTCGATCCGCAGCGCGTCGCGCTGCTCGGGCGCAGCGCGGGCGCGGAACTCGCGCTGCTCGCGGCGGAGCGACCGCAGCCGCTGCGCGTTGCCGCCGTCGTCGCGTACTATGCTCCGGTCGATCTCACCGGGGGCTGGAAGGATCCGCCGCGGCCCGATCCCGCCGGCGTGCGCAGCATCCTCGAAACCTATCTCGGCGGGCCGCCCGATCCGGCGCACGCCAGCGCGTACCGGGCTGCGTCGCCGCTGGACGGCGCGCACCGCGGGATGCCGCCGGCGCTGCTGATCTGCGGCGACCGCGATCAGCTGGTGCTCATCCAGTTTCAGCGCACGTTCGCCGCGCGGCTGCACGCACTGGGCGTGCCGGTGATCGCGATCGAGCTGCCGTGGGCCAACCACGCCTTCGACGAGGTCGACGGCATCGGCGCTGCGCTCGCGTACGACGCGGCGCTGCGCTTTCTCGACGCGAAGCTGGGCGGCTCCTAGCGCGCTTCGGCTTCGGCGGAGATCAGTTGCAGCGCGGGTCGGTGAACGTGCCGCGTTTGCGGGCGGTTCGCAGGACGTCGGTGATTTCGCCTGCGCCGGAGCGTTTGGAGAGCACGCAGTTCGCGCCGGCGAAACGCAGGCGGTCGGCGCGCGCGCCTTCGCCGTCCGTGTACGCGCAGATGAACGCGCGCGGCAGGGCTTCGCGCATCGCGGTCACGGCGTCGGCGGGGTCGACGTCCAGGAAATCGGTGTCGACGAAGAGCGCCTCGGGGTGGCTGGCGCGGATGTCCTCAACGTCGAGCGTGGTCGCCACGCGGACCACCCGCAGCTCTGCCCCCGCCAGCACGTCGCTCAGGTAGGGGACGAAAAGAGACTGGGGCTCCACAACATACGAGTCCACACATGGTCGATACCGCGCAGTGTGTCCCGTCTAACGAGGCCTTGGGTCCTATGCCAAACCGGTCTTGATGGCATGCACGGCGGCCTGCGTGCGCGCCGTGATGTTGAGCTTGGCGAAGATCCGGCTGATGTGGTTCTTCACGGTTTTCTCGGAGAGGTGCAGCTTGGCACTGATCTCTTTGTTGGACATGCCGCGCGCGATGAGCCTGATGATCTCCGTCTCGCGCACTGACAGCTCGTTTTGGGCCGTGCGGCCGAAGCCGTTGGACCGGCGCTTGAGCACACCGCCCGCCACGCGCGGGTCGACATACGCGTGGCCGCTGGCCACGCTCTTCACCGCGCGGATCAGCTCGGCGGGGAGAATGTCCTTGACGACGTAGCCGTCGGCGCCCGCGCTGAGGCAGCGCTGCATCACTTCGGGCTGGACGTGCGTGGAGAGGACGCAGACCTTCGCCTGCGGCGCGAGCTCCCGGATCGTGCGCATCGCCTCGGCAAACTCGACATGGTGGCCGTCGAGGTCGAGCACGATGAGGTCCGGGCGCGTGCGGCGCAGCTGCGCGTTGGCGACCGAGTCGGCATCGCCGACCACGTCGATCTCGGCGTCCGCCGCCAGAACCTGGCACAACGCCTTGCCGAAGAGCGCCTGCCCTTCGATCACGAGAACGCGAACGGGCTTGGTCGAGGCGGCGGTCGGGGTGATCTGGGTGGCGAGCATCGTGATGTCCTCAGTCCTTTGGGGTGGGCCATTGAGCCTAGCCGGGTCACCTACAGTATGCGCGAACGCTCAGTCCAATAGACTCCCCCAATATGGGGGTTCTTGCGCCAAGACCCTCCTTTCGGAGGCTGGGGCGCCATGGGACCCCGATGCCCGTAGCCCGGCGGCGACTGAGGTTCGGCGGGCGAGGTATACAAGAACGTGCGCACTCGACGAACCTCGCCTGCCGCAGCCCTCATCACCGCCGTCCCCGAAGCGGACCGGACGCGGGCCTTCGTGGGTGAGCTGCGGTCCCTGGTGAAGGCGACGTACGTCATCTTCTCGCGCTACGACCAGAACGGGATGCAGAGCGAGGTCGTGGTGGCCGAGGAGACCGGCAACCCGGCGCGCCAGACGGAGTGGCTCCAGGCGGAGCGGATGCTGCAGTCCCGCTCAGAGGCGTCCATCCCGCGGGTCACCGACGCGATGATCGCACTCGACGGGATGCGCGGCCTCGTGGCCGTCTACGGGGTCGACCGCACGATCTTCGGCTTGGCGATCGTCGCGCGCCCGCGCGCCTTCTCACCCGACGAGCGCCGCGAGCTGGAAGGCACGCTGCGCTCGGGTTCGGAGCTGATGCGCCGCCTTTCGACGTTCGAAGGCGAGCAGAGCGCGCAAGAACGGACCGCCGAGCGGGCCTCGCCGGCGCAGTTCGTGCTGTCGCGCGACTACGTGGTCGAATCGAAGTGGATCCCCGACGACGATCCCACCGACGTGCTGCAAGCCATCCTGGAACTCGCCGACCAGGGCTTACCGCCGGTCGTGGAACAGGCCGTGCGCACCGTCACCGCAACATGGACGGACGACCCGGCCACCTGGGAGGCCGCGACGGTGGTGCCGCTCCCGTTCATGGTCGTGAGCGTGTCGCCGCTGAACGGCGCGGCTGGGCCGAAGATCGGCGTGCTGGTCGAGCGATTCCGCTCGCGCAACCCGCTGCGCTTGGCCGCGGACAAATACGGAATGAGCTCGCGCGAGCTCGAGGTGCTCTCGCTCGTGCTCAAAGGCTTCGGCACGCCGCAGATCGCGACAGCCCTCGACATCGCAGAGTCGACGGCCCACGACCACATCAAGCGCATGATGCTAAAGACCCGTGCCCGCAACCGCGTCGAACTCGCCGCAAAAGCGCTGGGCTGGCGCGGCGCGTGATTCGGCTCGCTTCGCTTACCGAATCCCCGGCATGACCCGCGTTCGACGCGGGTCAGCCTTTCCGCGACGTATTCGGCACGCCGCGACGTGATCGCGACGCCGCGACCTTCGTTATGCTGAGTTTGGGAGTTCTTTGAGTTCGCGCGGGGTGATTGCGAAGTAGTCGCTGTAGTCTTCGACCTTCGTGGTGGAGCGGTTCACGACCGTGCCCACGAGGTCGGTGACGCCCACGCTCTCCAAGCGCGCGAGCGCCTTGCGCGTCGAGCGCGTGTCGGTGTGCGCCGCGGCGAGGATCATCACCGTACCGTCCGTTTTGGCAGCCACGATCGCCGCGTCGAACACCGGCACGAGTGCCGGCGCGTCGACGATCACCGTGACGTAGCGCTCGCGCGCCTCGCGCAGCAGTGCGTCGAACCGGTTGGATTGCAGCAGCTTGATCGGGTTGGGCGAAGGCGTGCCGCTCGTCAGCACGTCGACGCCGGGCCGGTCGGTGCGCTGTACCGCTTGCGAAAGCGACGCACGGCCGATCAGGATGTCGCTGAGCCCCAGCTCGTTGGCGACCTCGAACTTCTTGTGCAGCGACGGGCGCCGCATGTCGGCGTCGATGACGAGCACGCGCGCTTCCCGCTCGATGCTCGACACCGCGATCTCGCCGAACGCGCCGGCGACGTTCATCGCGACCGTCGATTTGCCGTCACCCTTGAGCGGGCTGGTGATCGTGACGCTGCGCAGCGGGCGGTCCGAGCTGTAGCGCATCGCGAGCACGAGCTGGAAGTACGACTCGGTCGCGGCGTTGCGGACGTTCGCCGGGATCGCCGCCGCGCCGTCACCCGACGGCAGTTGCGGGATCGACGCAAGCACCGGCAGCTGCAGATCGTTCTCGACGTCGCGCTCGTCGCGGATGCGCCCGTCGAAGAAATCGACGAGGAACACGATCCCCAGTGCGAGCAGCACGCCGACGATTGCAGCGATCAGCATGTTCAAGCCGACGTGCGGCGCCTTCGTGGCAAGGGCGGCCAACGCGGGCTGCGTGATCGTGACGTCGCTGATCCCGGTCGTGCTCGAGACCATGGCGTCGTTGTACTTCGCTTGGAGCGCGTTGTAGGTGCTCTCGGCGATCGTCAGCGTGCGCCGCAGTTCCGCCAGCGTCTGCGCCTGACCGGGCAGCGCGGCGAGCTTCGGGTTGATCGCGGCGCGCTGCTGCTCCAGCTTCGCTAGCTGGGACGCGGCGCTCATGCTGGCTGCGCGGTTGGCCGACAGCGCCTGCTGCGTTTGCTGGTACACCGGGTTCGCGATGGTGTTCGACGACTGCCGGATCGTCGCGGGCGTATTCCCGATCTGCCGCTTGACGTCGGCGATCTGCTGCTTGAGCTCGATCACCTTCGGGTGCGAGTCGGTATAATTCTTCTGTGCGCTGCCGAGCTGCACTTGGAGTTCCGCCAGCCGCTGGTTCAGCGTGGGAAGCACGGGATTCTGCGCGACCGTGCCGCCGCCGCCCGTCATGGGCGTCATCCCGGCGAGCGACGCGGAGAGCGACGCGATCTGTGCGTCCGCGTTGCGCTTGTCGAGCTCGGCCTGGCCGATCTTCGCGTCGATCGCCGTCGCTGCGTTCAGCGTTTGGGTCGTCTGGGTCGTGAGGTCGGCGATGTTGTGCGCGATCTCGAACTTGCTGACCGCTTGTTCGGCGTTGCGCAGCTTGCGGCGCGCTTCGGGCAACTGCTTGGCGAGCGTTTCCACCGCCCCGTTGGCCTGTTTCGAGACCAGCTCCGCCTCGCGTTTGGTGAACACGTCGGCGAAATCGTTGGCGATCGCCGCGGACGTCGCAGGATCGCTCCACGTGACTTCGAGCGCGATGATGTTGGTGTTGGTGACGGGCTTGACCTTGACCGCGCCCTGCAGCGTGCGGACGTCCGTCTTCAGGTTCAGGTCGGTAATGACGCGTCCCACGACGGGCGTCTCGCCGATCAATTCGGCATACGTCTCGGCGGACTGTGCAGCGTTGGCGAGCAGCAGCGCGTTGAGCACCGGCATCCCCGTCTGCCCCTGGCCCGGCGTCTGCGCGACCGCGTTCGGATTGCCGGCGATCATCTTGACCGTGGTCGTGTACGACTTCGGCGTGGTGAACGTCACCAGCGCCACCGTGCCGACCACCCCGAGCACGATGAGCGCGAACAACCGGAACCGCCGGCGCAGCGTCGCGATGAAGACGTGCAGCATCCCGATTGGATCGACGTCCACGTTGCGGTGCGCTGCGGTGACCGGCATGGCGAGCGGGATGCTCGTCCCCGTCAACCGCTGAGGTTCGTACATCGGAATCCTTTCCTAGAAGCGCAGCAGGCGGCCGAGGAGACCCAACAGTCCCATGGAGCCGGCGCTGATCGAACGGGCCTCGGGCACGTAGATCTTGTCGTCCTTGCGCAAGATTGGATCGTAGCGCTGATCCCCACGCTCGAGGGCCTGGTAAACGTTGATCTCGTACGATGGCAGCGTTTTGCCGGTCGCGGGGTCGATGCGGGTGAGGTAGACGCGGTTCAGATCGGAGTGCGCCGCGGCTTCGGCGCCCGACCGCGCCAGCGCCATGGTGAGGCGGTCGCCGACGTTGACCTCGACGTTGCCCGGGCGCGACACCGCGCCGATGACCTGCACGCGGATCGTCTCGCCGCCGTTGACGTACACGATCGAGTTGTCTTCCAGCGGCAGGTTCTGGGTGGCGTCGCCTTGGCGCAGCAGCTTGTCCAAGCTCGCGACGGTCATCGTGCCGTCCAACTCGGAGACACGCGCCGTGGGATACTCGGCGTTGAACATCGCGACGCCGCCGGCGGCGGCGACCGCATCGCTGAGCCGGGCGCCGCTGCGCAGCAGAAACTTGCCCGTGTTCTTCACGTTGCCGTAGACCAGCACGCCCATCTGGCCTTGCTGCGCCACGGCGACCGTCACGGACGGGTGCTTCATGTACTTTTTCAGCGCGTGCGTCACCGCGTCGCGCGCTTCGGACGGGGTCAGCCCACCCACGAGGATGCGGCCCGCGAGCGGGTACTGGATCGTGCCGTCGGCCTGGACGACGAACGGCGGCAGCGGCGGCTCGTCGAACACGCTGATCGCGAGCTGGTCGCCGGGGTGGATGACCGGGCTGACGGTCGAGCCCATGTCGGGCGCGGGCGTGGCCGGTGACGCGGGCGCCGCGGGCGTGATCGGCTGCGGCGTGGTCTGCGCGCCGGCCGGCGCGAACGAGGAGGCGAGCAGGAACGCCGCCGCGGCGGCGGCCACTGCACGGAGTGAATGCGTCGAGCGAATCATGATGAGGGCTCCCGGAGATCGGGCGGTGCGAGGCGCTGGTGGATCGCCCTCGCCGTCACGGTCGCGGCGGCGCTGTTCTGGGCCGCGACGAGCAACGAGGTATACGATCTCACGTCCCCGGCCGTGCTATCGTTCCACGTCCTGCTTCGCAAAGCATACAGCATCGCCGCCTTCGCCGTCGTGGGGTTCACCGCCGACAAGGCGCTGGGCCCCAGCACAAAGGCATCGCTGCGTGCCGCGCTGGTCGTGGCGGCGTATTCGGCCGCGATCGAGGCCGTGCAGGCCGCACGGGGCTCGGACGAGGGCGTCGCATGGAACGTCGTGGACGTTCTTTGCGGCGCAGCCGGCGGTTGGCTCGGCGTCGTCGCGCGCGGCATCAGGCGCGCCTAGAGGTGGAAACGGCCGCCGCGATCGTCGCGGCGGCCGTGCTCGGGGAGTCCTTGGCGATCATATTCACTGCACGAATCCTTTCGTGGGTGTCCGTTAGTGCCGGTCCGTCGGCATCAGGGGCAGGGCGGCGGCCCCGAGATCGTGCCGGGCGTCGGCGAGCAGCTGTTGCTGCCGGCGGGGCCAGGGACGCAGCCACCGCCGCCGCCGCCGTTGATCAAGAACGGGAGCAGTGCGGCCAGCGGCAGCAGGCTGAAGTGATGAGCGGCGGCCGCCGGAATCACGGAGATCGGCGAGACGGCCGGGGTGGTGCCGGATACGCCGGTCGCGGCGACGAGCGGCGTCTGCGGCGCCGGGAAGTTCTGCGCCGTCGCGACGAGCGGATGCGGCTGCGGGAACGACGGCTGCTGCGCGATCCGGGCGTGGCGAACGTACGACAGGTTGCCGCATTTTGCCGGCAGGTAGACGTACATCGTGCTGTTGGGGCCGTCGGGGACCGCGACTTCGAGACCCTTTTGGCCGGCCGGGATGTGGACGTCGGCCAGCACGTGCACGCGGCCGTCGGCAGCCCACGTCATCTTGTCGAGGTTGCGCGGGATCGCGACCCAGCGCGCGTTACCGATCTCGACCTGCGTCTTGAACGCCGCGTACTGCGCGTCGGTCATGCCGATCTTCCGGCTGGCTTGCTCGAGAATGGCTTGGTTGTGTTCGAAGTTTCGCTTCAGCTCGGCCATGTTGGTCGAGCTGCCCATGAGGGGCGCGCGTCCGAGCGTCGCGATTTCGATGGGTTGGGCGAGCGCGGGCAATCCGGTCATCAAGACCAGGAGTCCAACGGCCGCCGGGCGTGTGATCCACATCGTACTACTCATCTCCTTACGAGGTTATGTTTATCATGCCCGATGCGGGCGAGCAGGCACCGTGCCCGGGGTCCCTATTGCGGAAGGACGAAGGTCCCTCCACGATCGTGTAGGGTCGGTCCTAATACATCGCCAGCGTTCCGTCCACGCGCGCCTTGTTGACGGCACGGACGAAGAGCCACAGTGAGAACGGGGTGAGGATCACCGAGGCGACGAGCAGCCAAATTGCATCGCCCGCGACCTGCGAAAGCGGCACGCCGCCCGCGGCGGCGCGGAACCCGGCCAGCGCGTGCGTGATCGGCAAGCACCACCCGATGGCTTGCAGCGCCCACGGCAGCCGCGTCAGCGGCAGGTACACGCCGCCGAACAGGCTCGCCGACGAGTTCGAGATCCACTCGACCGGACCGGTCTTCTTGATCACCATCGACAGGGCCGCGGCGAGCACGCCCAGCGGCGAGGTCGAGAGGACGGTCAGCGCGAGGAACACCAGCGCCGTGCCCAGGTTGAGGTGGCTGAGGTCCAGCCCGAACAGCAGCGCGATGATGAGGAAGACCAGCGTCTGCAGCGACGTGAGCGCGAACGACCAGACGCCGGACGACAGCACGAGCACGGGCAGCGTGGTGGGCGTCGCGAGCACGACCTCCAGCGTCCCGGTCAGCTGCCCGTCGCGGATCGCTTCGGCGAAGCTGTTCAGCGCGGCCGTCTGAAAGCGCAAGAATGCGGCGTTGATCGCGAGATATTGAAAGTAGGGCGCGATGTGGCCGCCCTCGCCGAACTTTGCCGACGGCGCGATGAGCTGCGAGATGTACCACGCGATCACGACCTCGATCCCGATCGAGAGCCACGAGATCGCGAAGTTGCCCGGATACGAGAGCGCCACGCGGACGTCCCGGCGGAAGATCGCCGCGATCTTCGCCAGCGTCGCCGCCGGCGCGCGGTTAACCGCGACCGCCATCCGCCGTCACCTTCTTGAACACGTCGATGGCCTCGTTGTCGATCGGGCGGAACTCGCGCAGCTGCGAGCCGTGCCACGACACGGCGCGCATGAGCGCGCCCAACCCGCCCTCGAGCGGCTCGAGCTCCACGTCGAGGTCCACCCCGCGCTCCGAGCGCGTCACGGTGAGATTCTTCAGGCCCGGGACGGTGCGCGTGCGCTCCAGCAGGTCGTCGTCCACGTCGGCGAGCGTCACGCGGTAGCGCGCGACGGCACCCAACTCGACGTCGAGCTCGCGCGGCGGGCCTAGCGCGACGATGCGGCCGTGGTTGATGACCGCGACGCGGTCGCACATCTGCCACGCCTCTTCGAGCAGGTTCGTCGCGAGGACGACCGTCTTTCCGGCCCGTTCCACCAGCGACTGGCGGATCAGGGCGCGCAGGTCCTCGGCGTGCACCGGGTCGACCGCGCGGGTGGGCTCGTCGAAGAACATGATCGACGGGTCGGCCAGCAGCGCCCGCGCGACGGTGAGCCGCACCCGCATCCCCGACGAGAACCCGCCGAAGCGGCGGTCGAGGTGCGCCCGCAGGTCGACCAGATCGGCGCACTCGTCGATGCGCTTGCGCAAGAGCGCGCCCGACACGCCCATGAGCGCTCCGAAGAACTCCAGATTCTGGCGGGCGGTGAGCCGGAAGTAGAACGAGCGCTCGTCGCTCGTGCACAGCGCGATGCGCCGCTTGGCCTCCAGCGGCTCGGCGGCGACGTCGATCCCGTCGATGGTCATCGTCCCGCGGTCGGGCACGGTCAGCGTCGCGAGCAGCTTGAGCAGCGTCGACTTGCCGGCGCCGTTGGGGCCGAGCAGTCCGAAGAGCTCGCCGCGCGGGACGGTCAGGTTGACGTCAAAAAGCACCTGCCGGCGCGGTATGCGCTGGCCGGTGAAGGAACGAAGCATCGCACCGAAGCCGTGCGTGACGGGGAACGACTTGTCGACGTGCTCCACCGTGAGCATGGCATCCCTCATGGTCCTCACCGTTATCCCCGGCAGCCAAGCGGTCCTAACCCGTTTCGCGCTGACTCACAGCGGGTAAGCAGGCGCCGCGTGCGCATCGTTTGGCCGGCCGCGTATTACGGCCGTCACCGCGGTAGCTTCGTACCGGCGATCGAGCACGTCGCCCGACAAGTCACCGCCCGCGGTGACCATTTTGACGTCGTGCTGCCCGACGTCGGTTCCGTCGACTGGTACGACGACCTGCGTGCGGCGGGCGCCGGCGTGCACGTCGTACCGGCGTACAACCCGCGCGCCGCGGCGCGTCGCACGGCCGCGCTGCGGCCGGACGTGGTCCACGCACACTTCGACGGCTGGCTGGTCACCGTCACCGCGGCGCTCTGGCCGAGCCGCGCCCGTGTGCTGTGGCACCTCCACTCGACGTTCCAGCCCGATGGCGGCCCGCTGCGCTTCACGCTCAAGCGCGCCATCAAGTTCCGCGCCGTCGGCCGGCGGGTCGCGCGCTTCGTCTGCGTGACGGACACCATCGCCGGCGAGGCGCGCCGGCTCGGCGTACCGGCCGGCAAGACGGTCACCGTGCGCAATAGCGTCGACGGGATGCGCTTCCGGCGCCCGACCGCGGCGGAACGCGCGGCGGCACGAGCAGCGCTGGGCCTCGGCGAAGAGCCGGCGATCGCGTTCTTCGGGCGCGATCCCGGCATCAAGGGCGCCGGCGTGCTCGAAGCGGCGCTCGCGCACGTTCCGGGCGCGAGCGTCGTCGCGGTCGCGACCCCGGAGCCCACGCTCGCGGCGCTGCGGCAGCACGCGCCGGTGGTCGACGTGCCGTTCGCGGCCGACGTGCGCGCGGTGCTGTGGGCGGCCGACGCGCTCGCGCTGCCGTCGCGCGGCGAAGGGATGCCGTATGTCGCGCTCGAGGCGCTCGCGTGCGGCGTGCCCGCCGTCGCGAGCGATCTCCCGTGGGCGCTGGAGCTCGCGCGCGTGACGCAAGGGATCACCGTGACGCCGGCCGGCGACGCCGCCGCGCTCGCTCACGCGCTGCGCGCGACGCTCGCCGCGCCGCCCGCTCGTCGATGCCGGCGACACGGCCGATTTGAAGCGCTGGGCGGCGCGCATCGTCGCGCTGTACGACGACGGCGGGTTCCCGGCCGTTTCGCACACGGGCGCGGGGGAATCACGGTCCGGGTGATCGGGCGCATTTCGAGCCTGAGCGAGTTCGAAGCCGAACGCGAACGCTGGGATGCGCTGTACCGGGCGGACGAGCTCGGGCAGGTATTCTTGTCGTGGCCGTGGCTGCGCGCGTACTTGGACCAAGTCCGCGGCGCGTGGACCGTGCTCACGCTGCAGCGCGACGGCGACCTGGTCGCCGCGCTGCCGCTCACGCTGCGCGGCGCGCCGGAACGCCGGTTGCCCATCGCGCGCGAGCTGACGTTCGCGAGCGATCCGATCGCGGACTATCAAGGGATGCTGTGCGCCCCCGGCCTCGAGCACGAGGCGGTGTCCGCGTTCGCGGACGCGATGCGCGCGCTGCCGTGGGATCGCGCGCTCTTGCGCGACGTCGCCGATCCGCGCATCGCCGCGCTGCTGGCCGCGCTCGGCGGCACGGGCATGCGCGTGGACCGGATCGGCACGACGACGTGCTTGCACGCGCCGCTGCCGGCGACGTGGGACGGCTATCTCGCGACGCTCGGCGACAACACGCGCGACAAGACGGTGCGCGGATTGCGGCGCATCGCGCGGCGGCTGCCGGATTACCGCGTGTCGTCGCCCGTCGACGCGGACGTGGATGCGCACGTCGAGGCGCAAGTGCGGCTGAACCACAGCCGCTGGGGCGGGAACCTGCACAGCGCGCGCGCCACCTTCGGCAAGCTCTTTCGCGCCGCGTACGACCGCGGCTGCTTGCGCCTCATCATGGTGTGGGACGGCGAGCGCGCGATCGCGGGCGCGGCGTCGTTCACCGACGACGTGCGCAAGACGTACAACCTCTACCAGCTCGCGTACGACCGCGAGTACGGTGCGGTCACGCCGGGCAAGGTGGCCGCGAGCCTCGCGATCCGCGACGCCATCGAGCGCGGCTACGCGGTGCTCGACTTTCTGCGCGGCGACGAAGAGTACAAGCGGCATTTCGCCCGCGAAGAGCGCCTGACGAACCACTACCGCCTACGGCGGCGAACCGTGCGTTCCGCTGCGTTCGACGGCGTTTATCCGGCGTATCGCGCGCTCAAAGCGGCGGCCGCGCGGGTGGCGTACGGCCCGGGCCGAACCGTTTGATCGCAGCGTGCGCGAAACCCACCAGCATGCCGCCGCCGAAACCGGCGTGCACCAGCGGGAAATAGAGCAGCGACGCGGCGGTGACGGCGGGGCGCTCGCCGCGCGGCCGCAGCCGCAACGTCATGAGCGCGAACGCAGCGTAGAGCAGCGGCAGCGCTTTGCGGCCGCGGGTCGCGGCAAGGATCGCGCCGGCGACGATCGCCGCGGGCGGAGCGAGATGTCGCCAGCGCACGGAACGCGGATGGCGGACGATGGTCTGCGCGCGCCAGTACCCGTACCGCGACCACTGCTTGAGCGCCGAGACCGCGCCGCGCGTCATGATCTTTTCGGAGCGCGCGTCGATGCGGTGCACCTCGCCGCCCGCGGCTTGGATGCGCTGCGCGAGCTCCGCGTCTTCGTTGGCGTGCCACGACTCGTCGTAACCGCCCAGCCGCTCGAGCACGCCGGGCCGCCACGCGCCGAGGTAGACGCTGGCGACGGGACCGCGCGCGTCGGAGGCGCGATATGCCGCCGGCCCCAGCCCCATCGGGTTGTTGAAGAGCGCCGCGTGCAGCTGCGGGCTGAACTCGGCCGGCGGGACGATGTCCGGCGAACCGCCCACGCACCATGCGGACTCGCCGAGCTCGCCGAACGCGGCCATGATCGCGGCGACGTAGTCGGGCGCGTAGTGCGTGTGCGCGTCGATGCGCACGACGTAGCTGCCGGGCGGGACCCGCGCGAGCGCGGCGTTGAGCGCGCGCGGAATCGAACGCGCCGCGACGCGGCGCACCTCGCCGCGGAATCCCGTGCGGGCCAGCCATTCGGTGACGATCTCCGCGCTGCCGTCGGACGAACCGTCGTCGACTGCGACGAGCGACATCCGTTCGCGGGGATAGGTCTGGCCTTCGAGGCTGGCGAGGACGGCGGGCAGGTGTCGCGCCTCGTTCAGGAACGGCATCACGAGGCACACCCCTGCGGAAGAATCCATTCGCGGCACTCTGCGCGCAGCGCCGGGTCGCCTCCTGGTGGATTTCCGCGGCCGACCCGGAAGACTGGCCGGAATGCGTGTGGTCCACGTGGTGCAGACGCTCGTCGCGGGCGGCGCCGAAACGATGATCAGGACGCTGTGCCCTGGGCTTGTCGCGGCCGGCGTCGACGTGCGCGTCGTCTCGGTCTACCCCGCGGGTCTGGATGATGCGGGCCGCGCGAAACTGGTCGCGCCGGTGACGGACCTCGGCCGCCGGGGCGGCTCGGACGTCGGATTTTTTCCCAAGCTCGTGCGCGCGCTGCGCGAGCAGAAGCCGGCGATCGTACACGCGCACCTGCACACCGGCCAGTACGCCGGGCGCTTTGCGGCGGTGCTCGCCAGCGTGCCGCACATCGTTTTGACGGTGCACGGCGACGAACCGGGCGGGCCGCTGCGGTGGAACATCGACCGCCTGCTGCACGCGCGCACGCAGCGCTTCATCGTGTTCACGCAAGCGCAGCGGCAGCGTTACGCCGCCGAGCAGCGCGTTCCGCTCGAACGCATCGCGGTGATCCCCAACGGCGTTGCGGTCCCGCAGGCGACGGCCTCGCGCGCGGACGTGCGCGCGCAGCTCGGTGTCCCCGCGACCGCGTTCGCGGTGTATGCGGTCGGGCGGCTCGCGCCGGAGAAAAATCAAACGGCCGCGCTGGACGCGATCGCATCGCTTCCGCGGCGCGGCGCACCGGACGTTCATCTCGTGCTCGCGGGGACCGGTCCGCTTGCGAGCGAGCTGCGCGCGCACGCGGACGCGCTCGGCATCGGCGAGCGCGTGCATTTCCTGGGCCACCGCGACGACGCGCCCGCGCTCGCATACGCGATGGACGCGTTCGTGCTGCCGTCGCTGCGCGAGCGCATGCCGCTTGCGCTGGGCGAAGCGATGCTCGCCGGCCTCGCGCCGGTGGTCACACCGTGGGCCGGGCACGATGACGTCATCCGCGCCGGCGAGAACGGCTTCGTCGCGCGCGGGTTCGACGGCGAGTCGCTCGCGGACGCGCTGCTCGACGCGTACGGCGACCGCGCGCGGCTCGCGCGCATCGCGCAGCGCGCGGCGCACGACGCGCACACGTCGTTCGATGCGACGGCGATGGTCGACGCGCACGTCGCGCTCTACACATCGCTTACCGAAGGGCGCGCCCGATGAAGCTCGCGTACATCACCGCGCTGTTTCCGTACGCGCACGCGGAGCAGTTCTTCGAAGAAGAGCTGCGCACGCTGTCGCGCATGGTCGACGTCACCGTCATCGCGACGCGCCCGCCGTCGCGCACCGCGGTGTACGGCGATATCGGTACGCCGCTCCACCTTCCGCTGCTGAGCCGGCGCGTCGCCGCGCTTGCCGCGCGCGAGGCGCTGCGCCGTCCGCGGCGCGCGCTCGCAACGTTCGCGCGGCTCGCGTTCGACCCGCGCAGCTCGCTGCGCGCGCGCGCCGTCAACGTCGCGGCGTTCCCGAAGGCGCTTGCCGTGGCGAGCGAGGTGCGCCGGCTCGGGATCGACCACATCCACGCCGCATGGCTCACGACGCCTGCCACGCTCGCCTGGGTGGCGTCCCGCATGACGGGCGTGCCGTTCAGCGCGACGGCGCACCAGCACGACATCTTCGCCGGCAACCTCGCCGCGCAGAAAGTCGGCGCGGCCGCGTTCGTGCGCGTGATCTCCGAGCGCAACGCGCGCCATCTGCGCGAGCAGCTTTCGCCGGAGCTCGCCAAACGCGTGCTCGTCGGCCATCTCGGCGTCGCGATCCCGGCCGAGGTCGCGCCGCACCCGCCGCGCACGCCGCGCATCTTGTGCGCCGCGCGCTTGTGCAGCTGGAAGGGCCATCGCGACCTGCTCGAAGCGCTGGCGCTGCTGCGCGCGCGCGGGATCGCGTTCGCGTGCGATCTCGCGGGCGACGGCGAGCTGCGCGCGGAGGTGACCGCCGACGTCGCGCGGCTCGAGCTCGGCGACCACGTGCGCATGCTCGGCAACGTGCCGCATCCCGCGCTCGTGGCGCGCCTCGCCGCGGGCGAGTGGGACGTGTTCGCGCTCGCGAGCACCGAGCGCCCGGGCGAGCACGAAGGCATCCCCGTCGCGGTGATGGAGGCGATGGCCGCGGGCTTACCCGTCGTCGCGACGGCGACCGGCAGCCTCGACGAGCTCGTTGGTCCCGAGCACGGCGAGCTCGTCCCGCAGCGGGACCCGCAAGCGATCGCGCACGCGCTGGAGCGCCTGCTTTCGGACGACGGCGCGCGCGCGCGCATGGGGATCGCCGCGCGCGAAAAGATCCGCGCGGACTTCGAAACCGGAGCGACCACGCGGACCTTGTTGGGGTTTCTGCGGGGCGCGCGGTAGCGCGCCGTCAGCTCAGCGCAGGACGACCGCGCCGAGCGACGACAGCTGGGTCGGCAGGCCGCCGGTCCACGCCGCCGTGCCGCCCGCGACGGCGTTCGCCGCGTTGAGGGCCAGCGAGCTTGCGTACCGGCCGCTGAGCGCGGGCATCGCGACCGGCGCAGCCGTGGGGTTCACGATGGTCGCGCACGGCCCGATCGATACCCCGCCTTGGTAGCACGCCGCGAACTCGCGGACGTACGCGCCGGAGGGCGACTTCAGCTCGGCGATGTCGGTCGCGGCCGTCTTGAGCGGCTGGCGCGGCACGATGTCGTACTCGGGCACGACGCTCGTGCTGCCCGACACGGTGGCGATGGGCGCCGCGACCGAATAGCGCTCGTCATACGTCAGCCACAGCGTGGCCATCTCGTACAAGCGGTTTGACGGCGTCGCGTCCGCGGTCATGAAGCACACGGCCAGCGAGTGGTGGCGGATGGTCATGAGCAGGCTGTTCTGCTCGTGCGTCCAGCGGTCGTTGGTATAGCCCGCGACGCCGTTGTTCCAGGCGTTGCAGCCTTCGATCAGATCGCCCGCGACGTTGGGCGAGTCGATCCACGCGCCGTTGTATGACGGCAGCCGCGTGGCCGGATCGATGCCGTTGACGATCACCGGCTTGGCGGCGGCGGCGAGCATCTGTTTGTAGTACGTGAGCCACTCGTTGTCGGTGGTGATCTCGACGGCCGGCGCGTTCCAGCCGTACATGTGGCCGCTCATCTGCGAGCCGTCGGAACCGATGAACACGCCGCCGGAGTCGTCCGCGAAGAAGTAGTCGATCTGCGGGTACTGCGCGAGCGCCGCGAGCGTGTCCGCGTGGTATGCGTCGCGCGCCCCCTGCGATTTCGGATTGAGCGCTTCCTGATAGCCGCTGGTCGCGTCGTAGTAGTGGTGCACGCGCGCGCCCGTCGCATCGTGCAGCCACGCCGACTCGTCGCCGTTGACGCGCGGGCCGATCGGACCGGCGCAGCCCTTCGCCGGCGGGGTGAACGGCGGCTGGCACCACGGCACGTACGACGGGTCCGTATAGCGCACGACGTACTTGCCGCCCGCAGCGTGGAAGGCCGCCGCGAAGTCGCCGTCGTTCTCGATGTAGTCCGCGTGCGCGGCCATCCACGCCATCGGCACGTCGCGGTTGGGCGAGTTGCCGTTGCCGTAGTAGTACCAGGTCGCGATGTGCGTGGGACCGGTGGCCGGCGGCGGCGGGTTCGACACCGCCTGCTGGATCGCGAGCGGCGCGGGCTGCGAGCGGACGCCCGTCGCCGGAACGCTTGCCGTCACGTGGGAGCCCGGTGCGTTCGCGCTGCCGTTGTAGTTCAGCGTGACGTTTGCGCCGGGGCCGGTGACGGTGCTCGCCGACAGCGACGTCGCGCCGGACGTGTCGTCGTTCGAAAGCTGGATCGGGTTCGCATACGCGTCGGGGCCGACGATCGTGTAGCCGGCCGCGTCCTTCGCCGTGATGGCCACCGGCACCGACGCCGACGTCCCCGCGGGCACCGAGCTCGGCACGATCGCACACCGCGAGCGCCGCGACGACGCCGCCGAACACCAGCGCGACGCGGTTGGTCGCACCTGCGGTAATCGTCGTGGTCGTCTGGCCGGTCGACAGCACGTTGCCCTTCCCTCCGATCGCATCGTACAACGCGACGGCGAACGTCACCGTTCCCGGGACGACTTGGAGCGTCATGTTGCAGGTCGACGTGCAGTCCGCGGTCTGCTGCGTGCCGCCGTACGACACGGTGATCGATTTCGTCGCCGCCGAGATGTACCGCGCGCGGCGCGCGACCGCGCTCGTCGAGGCCGAGGGGATCGTGATCGAGAGCGCCACCGGTTGCGGCGCGAGTGCGGGGCCGCTGCCCCCGGGGGGAGCCGAGGTTACGGGCGGCAGGCTCGAGCTACTGCTACCACCGCCGCCGCCGCCGCAGGCTGCGAGTACCGCAACCGCGACGACCGAACAGCAAAGCTTGAGTGCCTGCAAACGCGGACTCATCGGTGAAACCCCCACGAGGTGAGTTGCACTCGACGTCCGGCTAGGGTACGCTGTGGCGGCCGGTACGTCGAGTATTGGCGAACGTGCTACACCGCCGGACGAGCTTGCCGGCATGACCGGCGGTGTAGCGTTGTTTTTTCGAGCGGCCGTTGACAAACGACCGCCTTTGTACTATCGGACCGGCCCGGGTATTATTGAGGGCTAGGGCCTAAGGCAAGCCGGGACGTATGGCCCAGCGTGCGCCGGCGCACTGCGTGCGCAGGCTTCTCGTTCTACCGAGCTGGCAAGCAGCAGTTCAGCGCAGCACGGGCGGGACGGTCGAGCGCGTCACCTTGTTCGCGCGCAGCAGATGCCGCGCGACCGACGTGGCGGCGCGCGCGAGCAGCCACGCCGCTTGGCGCAAATCGCGCGCGACGTGCTTACCGTCGATCGCGACGGCGCCCGCGGCGAAGCTCACCGTGTGCACGCCGTCGCAATACCGCCCGAAGCCGTGTGCGTCGATCCGCCGCACGACGGTTTCGCGATACGCCGTCGGCGAGAGCTCGTCGATGCGCGCGATCGCGAGGCCGCCGCCGTACGACCGCGAGCAGTCCTGGCCCGGCCGGTAGAGCGCGCCGTCGACCTCGAACGGCCGCCCCGCGGGGCGCGCGGATGTTACGTCGACGACGATGGGGTTGAGCGCGTGCGCCGTCCACGGCCCGCGCGGCGACGCGGCGTGATACGCGTACAGCGCGGTCGTCGAGTCTTTCGAAGCGCGCGTGAACAGCGCCCACCACCGCCCGTCGTGTTCGAAGATCGTCGTGTCGACCGCGTCGCACACCGGGAACGTGAACGGCTCGTGCTGCCAGCGAAACGGAAATTCCACGCAGCGATACATCGCGAGGCCGCCGCCGGCGGAGCTTTCGGGCACGAGGTACAGATCGCCGTCGATCTCCACCGGGTACGGATAGCTCACGTGCGCGGGGCCGTCGATGATGTGCTCGCGGTGCACGACCGTGTTGTCCGGCCCGAGCTCGAGCGCGTCGATCACGCCGCGGTCGCGCGCGTAGTCGTAGTCCTCGACGAGCAGCACGCGGCGCCCGTCGCGCTCGACGAGGAACGGGTCGGCGATGAACGTGCGCGGCGCGGGCCGCGGCATCCAGCGAACGTCTAACGGCGCGGAGCCGAGCAGCACGCGCGCGTCGCCGGTGACGAACCCGACGTTCCATTCCACGGTCTCGAGCAGCGTCTCGGACGCGTAGTTCCACAGATGCCGCGCGAGCGCGCCCGCGAAGCGGAGCCGCTCGCGCGCCGACGTCGCGCCGCGCGCCGCCGCAGCGGTGCTCGGGGCGACGGGAAGCTGCACGCCGTCGCGCAGCGCAGCAACGGCGAGCGCGGGCCACGCGGCCGCTTCGAACAGCGCGGTGCGCAGCGTGCTGGGATGCCAGCGCGTCACCGGAAACCGCCCGGAGCGCAGCGTTTCTTCACGCGCATCGGTGTGCCGCACGAGCTCGATGCCGACCGCATTGGCGCCGCCCGCGATCTCGCGCACGAACGGGATGCCCGCCGTGCCGTCGTCCGTGCCGAAGCGGAAACGCCACACGCCGCCCGGCGGCTGGGTCACGGGCTCGGCGCCCGTCAGATCGAGGACGACGTCGGCATCCGACGGCAGCGGGCCGTCGCACGCGATCGGCTCGCGCGCGAGCGCCGCGCCGGCGAATCGTGCCGCGAACGGCGCGCGCGGTTGCGCGGCGCGCGCGGCTGCGACCGTGACGGTGACGCCGCCCAGTGCGCGCAGCGCGCGCACCGAGGCATGCTGCCAAGCCGGCACGATCTCGCCGGCGACGACGACGCCTACCTTCACGCGCGATCGTCCCGCAACGTCAGCGTGCGACGTGCTCGAGCGCCCGCACGCTGCGCACGCGTGGCGGTTCGTACACGACCGCGGCCTGCGCCGCCGCGGGCTCGCGCAAGTGGACGACCGTGCGCAGCTGCGCAACGGCGCAGATGATGATCCACACGTATTTGTCGACCGCGTTGTCGATGAAGAACGACACGACGCCGATCGCGACCAGCGACGCCGTCAGACCGACGCGCAGGTCGTAGAGCGGGTCGCCGCGCTTGATGCCGCGCATCTGGCGGAACGTCAGCACGTAGCACGCGGTGAGCAGCGCGAGGCCGACCGCGCCCAAATCGACGAGCGCGTGGAGCGGTGCGTTGTGCGGCGGTCGGCCCCAGCCCGCGAACATGCGCGGCGCGACTTGCAGCAGCATCGCGTTGTAGGCTTGGAACGCGGACCCCGCGCCCCACCCGATGATCGGATGCGCCAGCCACGCGTGGAGGTCGACCTGCCAGATCGCGGTGCGGCCCGCACCGCCGGTCGCCACCGCCGTCAAAAAGCGCGACACGATGGCGGGCACGAGCAGCGGTATGACGGCCACCACCGGCACGAAAAGCGCGAGGCTCAGCATCCGGCGCCGCGACATGAGCACCAGCACGACGCCGATCGCCAGACAGCCGAAGATCGCCTCGCGCGACACGCTGATGATCACGCCTTCGACGAGGATCGCCAGCGCGGCGGCGTACGCAAGGAGCGTATGCGGCTTGCGCGCGTGCAGCAAACCGACGAGCGAGAGCGCGATCGGCGCGAGGAGGCCGTCGGCGAACTGGTTGCTGTCGAGCGCGCGGTCGACGAACTGGATCGCGAGCCGCCCGTCGTCCGTCGGCGGGTTCTTCAAGAGGTACCAGATACCGTAGACCGATGCCGCGATGCCGCTCAAGATCACGGCCGTGCAAATCGCGCGCAAATCGCGCTCGTCGATCGGCGCGACCGCGAACACGGCGAACAGCGCGACCAGCGTGAACACCGTCTGCGCATCGACGAAGGCCAGGCCCATGTCGACGGCCCACATCGAGCTGAGCAGCGTCCACAGCACGTACACGGCCGCGATCGCGAGGGTCACCGGCGGGCGGATCAGGCGGCGGCGGCGGAGGATCAAGACCACGACCGCGGCCATCGCGCACGCGCCGATCAGCTTGATGACGCTGCCCGAGCGCCCGTTGCCGAGCAGGTTCTCGAACGGCTGGATCATGATGTACAAGCCGTAGGGGAACAGGTACGGGCGAAAATACGCGAGCGCCAGCAGAAACGGCGCGAAGACGATGGCCAAGCCGAGCGCGACCTTCGTCATGTCGCCCGTGGCGACGGCGACGGACACCCACGCGAGGAACAATGCCGTCGCGGCGCCCGCTCCGAGGAGCTGCGTTCGGCGGTCGTGCGACGCCTCGCGGAGGCGCTGCCACTCGGTGTTGATCCTGTCCGTCAAGTGAACGTCCGTGTTCCAGGCGGCGCGGCGGGTTTCATTGCTTGCCACGCGCGGTTGTCGACATTCCTACCCACCCGGGCCCGGGCCGTACCCTCCCGTGGGGCCGGTTGGTCCGTCCAGGGGCGGCGCTGAATCAGGTCGCGTGCGCACTGTGCCGATCTCTTGCAGCAAACGAGTTCGGGGCGGCCGGGCGTGACCGCGCGGTGGGCGGCCGTCGCGGCGGCGATCGCCATCGCGATCGGCCTGTGGCTGCGGGTCGACGGGCTCGGCACCAAAGTCTACGGGTTCGACGAAACGATCACGTCCCTGCGCGTCTCGGGGCATGCGATGCGCGAGTACGAGGCATTCGTGCGGGACGGCCGCCCGCACGCCGCCGCGGACCTCCGGCATTTTCAGACCGCCGATCCCGCCACGGGGAGTGGCGCGACGGTTGCGACGCTCGCCGCGGAAGATCCGCAGCACCCGCCCGTGTTCTACCTGCTCGAACGATGGTCGTCCGCGGTGTTCGGCGACTCGATCGCGGGCCGGCGCGCCCTCGCGGCGATCTTCGCGGTGCTCGGGATCGCGGCCGCGTACTGGCTTGGGCTCGCGCTCTTCGGCCGCGCGGGCGCGTGGTGCCTCGCCGCGCTGGTTGCGGTGTCGCCGTTCCACGTGGTCTACGCGCAGCAAGCGCGCGAGTACAGCCTCTGGTCTTTGCTGACGCTGGCGAGCAGCGCCGTGCTGCTGGAAGCGCAGCGGCGGCGCCGCGCCGGGTGGTACGCGGCGTATGCGGTCATCGCCGCGCTCGGGTTGTACACCGATCCGCTGTTCGGTGCGGTCATGATCGCGCACGCGGTATACGTCGCGCTGCGCGTGCGCAGCGATGGCTGGGCGCTCGCGCGTCCGTACGCTGTCGCGAGCGCGGCGGCCGTGCTCGCGTTCGTCCCGTGGCTGGCCGTGATCGTGTCCAACCACCACGTGATCGCCGAAAGCACGACCTGGCTCGCCGCGAGCGTGTCGACCAAGACGCTGCTCGCGAAGTGGGCGTTCGGCGCGGCGACGGCGTTCTTCGATCTCGAATATGCCTTCCCGCAGCTGATCCCGCTCGCGCTGCTGGTGCTCGCGCTCGAAGCGTACGCGCTGGTGTTGCTGGCGCGCGCGCGCGAGCCGGCGCGCGCCTTCATCATCCCGATGGTGCTCGTCACGGCGGTGCTGCTCGTGGTGCCGGATCTCGTGCTGCACCAAAGCCGCTCCACGGCGCTGCGGTACCTCACGCCGACGTGGATCGGCCTGCAGCTCGCCGTCGCGTGGCTGCTGGTGCGGCCGGCGCAAAGCCGGCGCGCGGGCACCGTGCGCGCGGCGACGTTCGCCGTTCTGCTTCTCGCCGGCGTCGCGTCGGACGTCGTGAGCTCGCGCGCGACCGCGTGGTGGCTCGACACGAACGACGCGCCGCTCGTTCCGATCGCAACCGCCGTCGCCGCGTCGCACGGCACGATCGTGTACGGCGGCGACCCGTACTACGTGCTCGAGATGAGCAATGTGCTGCCGCCGCGAACGCCGCTGCGGATGGGGCGCGGCTTGTCCGCGGCCGGTGTCGTGGGCCCGGCGTTCGCGGTGGCGTCCAAAGCCGATCTCCGCGGTGTCTCGACCGCGAACCTCGAGCGCGTCCCCGTGAACGTCAACATGCCGGCCGGCGCGCGCCGCTTCGGCGCCGGCGACGATGCGTTCTTCATCGTCCTGTGGCGGGTGCGCCGCTAGGCGCGCTTCCTATCAGCGCATGCGTTCGACGCGCACGAGCACCGGCGCGTCGTCCGAACCTTGGTCGCGCTGAAACGTTCGCGCGGCCTCGTTCGCGTCGTGCCCGACGGTGACGGGGACGATGGCCAGGTGTGCGGCGCGCAGCCGCGCAACGAACGCCGGCGGCGGCGACAGCATGTCCCACCCCGCGAGCGATTCGCCGGCGACGGCGTCGCAGCGCAGCGGCTCGGCGGGCGGCGCGATCAGCGCGAGGCCCGAGCGCGCCGGCGCAGGGATGTGCGAACGCCACGGGCGGGCTTCCGTCGTGCGCCAGCGCCGACGCGATCGCGATCAAACCGGAGTCGCCGTGATTGTCCCACCACACGCGCGACGACGTGCCGATCGCGCTCGACACCGCGCCCAGCGCGACCAGCAGCGCCAGGGCGACCGGCGCGAGCCGCGCGGGCATGCGCGCGAGCGCACACGCGAGCCCCACGACGATCACCACGATCAGCGGGCCTAAGTAGCGCGAGCTCGCCGTGCGATGCGACCCGCCCGCGACGTCGGCGAGGAACGGCAGCAGCGCCGTCGTGACGGCGATGGACCCAAGCGCGACGGCAGCGCCGCGGTTGCTGCGCGCGAGGTACACCGCAGCCGCCGCGATCGCGAGCAGCACGACAGCGCCCGCAACGGCTCCCGCGCGATTCGCGTACGCGAGATCGGTGACGGCCGACGCCGCCGTGAACGCGATTTTCGCGACGAGCGCCGTGAGGCGGTACGGCGTCGCCGACCAGCTGTTGGACTCCGCGATTTGCGCGCGGTGCGTGACGATGACCACGGCCCACGGGGCGAACGCTGCGAGCGCGGCGGCGTACGCGACCACGCACCGCAGCAGGCGGCGCGAACCGCCGGCGTAGAGCGCGTAGACCGCGTGCGCGGGCGCGAGCAAGATCGACAGCGGCGACGTCCACAGCGCGGCGGCGCTCAGCGCCGCGTAGGCTGCCCACGCAACGAAACCACCGCGCCGCGCCGCGACGACGAGCGCCGCTGACGACGCCGCCACCAGCGCATACCACAGCCCGTACTCGCGAATCTGCTGGCCGTACAGCACCAAGAACGGCGACACCGCCGCGAGCGCGACGGCGAAGGCACCGGCACGCGCGCCGCCGAGCACGAACGCGAACCAGCCGATCGCGAGCGACGCCGAGCAAACCGAACAGGATGCTCAGCGAGCGTTTCCCGAGCGCGCCGCCGCCAACGTCATTCCACGCGCGCTGCGCGACGTAGTACAGCGGCGGGTGCTGCGCGTCTTCCGCGACGAGCGCCGCCGGAACGCGGCCGATGCCGCCGGGCGCGGGATCGCGCACCGTCGCCGCGAGCGCGCCGAACGTACGCGCGTGCGCCGCGTTGACGTCGTCGCCGGTGCGGCCCGCGACGTGCAGCAGCGTGATGACTTCGTCCTGCCACACCCAGCGCCGCTCCGCGCCGTTGGTGCGCACCCACAGGCCGAGCAGCACGGCGACCAGGACGATCGCGCCGAGGACGGAGCGCGGCACTACGAGACGGAGACCGACGCCGCGCGCGCCGCCGTTGGGCTTCGCCGCAGGCTCGTGCGCCGCGCCGAGGTCCGCGTCGATCGCCGCGCGCAGCGCGGGCGACAGGAACGGGCGCTCCGCGACGAGCGAGAACGCGTACGCGATCGCGAGCAGCAGCGGGATCAGCGCGCCGTACGCGATCGCGCTTACGGCGACGCCGGCGTGGAAGCGCGCGAGCGCGGTCGCGGTCAGTTCCACCAACGGGCCGTGCAGCAGGTAGATGCTGTACGAGAACGCGCCCAGCCACACGAGCGGGCGGCTCGCGAGCACGGCCGCGACGCACGCCCGGCCGCGCGCCGCTCGCCGCGACGAAGAACACCGCGACCGCCGCGCCGACGACGAGGTCGACGAACCAGTACGCGCCGTCGGGCGTGCCTTCGGGACTCAACGCGACGGCAACCAGCGCCACGGCGCCGCCAGCGAGGCTGATCCAGCGCCACGGCACGCGCGCGCGCGGCTGCGCGGTCAGCGCCGCGGCCACGACGCCCATGGCAAACAGTCCCAGCAGCCACGGCGCGGTCCAGTCCAGCAGCCCGTGGAGCGCGAAGTGCGGCAGCAGCCCGAGCCCGACGGCGAGTGCGAGCTGCGCGAACGGCCCCAAGCGGCGCCACACCGGCACGAGGAGCAGCGCGAACACCGCGTAGATCTGCACTTCGAGCGCGATGCTCCACATCGGGCCGTTGATGTACTCCGAGAGCGCCGGCACCAAATTGTGCACCAGCGCGACGTGCGTCACCACGCCGATCGCCATGTGCGACGCCGGGATGTGGTGACCGCGCAGCGCGGCGGTGGCGTACACGATCGCGACCGACAGCGCGAGCGCGGCGACGTAGGCGGGACCGAGCCGGCGCGCGCGCCGCCGCGCGAAGTTCGCGCGGCTGAACGGCGTACCGGGGCGGTTCGCGAGCGGCAGCCCCAGGCAATAGCCGGAGATCACGATGAACGCGACGACCGCGAAGTGGCCGTACTGCAGCGGCCAGGTCGCGCCGCGTACGACGCCCAGCGCGCCCGTCGTTCCGGTGGCGTACTGCCAGACGTGATAGAGCACGACGTAGACCGCCGCCACGCCGCGCAGGCCTTCGACGTGCGGATAGTACGCGCGCGGGGCGCTCATCGCCCCAGCACGTACCCCCCTTCGCAAGGTGCCACACGCCAGCTTGAGCCTGAATTGGGTATGATCGTGGGCGAATCCACGATGAGCACCACGATGAAGACGCCCCCGCCCGCGGACGATCTCCGCCCGGAGGAGCGCATCCGCGCGCATTACGAGGTCGAGCGCGAGCTCGCGCAGCGGCTGCGCGCGGCGGACCGCGCGTCGCGGCGCACGCTCTACAACGACGTCTACGACGAGCTCTACCGCCGCGTGCCCGACCACCCGCTGGTCACCGGCGCGGCGGAAGTGGGCTCGCGCGATCCGGAGATTCACAAGCTGACGGGGTGGGTGTCGCCATACCTGCCCCGCGACGGCGCGTTCTTGGAGATGGGCCCGGGCGATTGCCTGTTCGCGTTCTCGCTGGCGGCGCGCTGTGCGTTCGTCTACGCGGTGGACGTGAGCGACGGCTACGTCGACGCGGCGCTCAAGCCGCCCAACTTCGCGCTGAAGATTTCCGACGGCACGTCGGTCCCGCTGCCGGACGCGAGCATCGATTTCGCGTTCAGCAACCAGCTCATGGAGCATCTCCACCCCGACGACGCGCTGGACCAGCTCGCGGAGATCTACCGCGCGCTCAAACCGGGCGGCACGTACCTCGTGCTCACGCCGAACCGCTTCTCCGGGCCGCACGACGTGTCGCGCTTCTTCAGCGACCACGCCGAAGGGTTCCACCTGCGCGAGTACGCCAACGGCGACCTCGCCGCGATCTTGCGCCGCGCCGGCTTCCGCTCCGTGCGCGCCGGCGTGCCGTTGCGCGGGCGGCTCGCCGCGCTGCCGGTCGCACCGTTTCGCGCGCTCGAAGCGCTGCTCGGCGTACTGCCCGCAGCGCTGCGGACGCCGCTCGCGCGCACGCGCGTCGTCAGCGCGCTGCTCGGCGTCCGAATCCTCGCAACGAAGTAGCGCCTCGCGCCCGCAGGCGCCGCGCCCGCCGTTTACGCGGCCTTGTGGAACAGCACCTCGGCGGCGGTCTTCAGGCACACGGCCATGTCCATGAACAGCGACCAGTTCTCGACGTAGAAGAGATCGCCGCGCAGTTTGTCGGGCACGTCGTCGAAGCCCACGACGCGCTTGCCGTACACCTGCGACCAGCCGGTGATGCCCGGCGGCATGATGTGGCGCTCTGCGTAGCGCGGGTACTTTTCTTCGAACTGCTGCACGAACACCGGGCGCTCCGGGCGCGGCCCGACGATGGACATCTCGCCCTTGAGCACGTTGAACAATTGCGGCAGCTCGTCGAGCGACGTGCGGCGGATGAACTTGCCGACCTGCGTCACGCGCACGTCGCCGACGGTCGCGAACTTCGCGCCGTCCTTCTCCGCGTTGAGGCCCATCGAGCGGAACTTGAGAATCTGGAACGGCTTGCCGTCGCGGCCGACGCGCTCTTGGCGGTACAGCACCGGCTGGCCGTCCTCGATCGAGATGGCCACGGCGACGAGCAGCATCACCGGCGCGAACAGCACGATCGCGATGGACGACGCCATGAGGTCGAAGATGCGCTTGCCCAGGCGCGAGCTGGACTCGGTCGCCTTGAGCGGGCGCGCGACGATGAGCGCCTGCTTCCCGATCGACTCCATGTGGAAGTTGTACGCGTGCACGCGGATGCGCGGCGGCGCGAAGGCGATGGTGAGGCCGACGCGCTGCGCAGCGGCGAGCACCTGCGGCATCAGCGACGGCGCGAGGATTTCGGTGAAGACCAGCGTGTCGCAGCCCCATTCGACCGCGTGGCGGAACCACGGCTGCGAGGCGACCGCGTCGGGCGTGAGCGCGCCCACGGCGTCGATGTTGGGGACCGACAGGCGGAACACGCGCGCGTTGGGGAGCGAGCGCATCGCGTCCTCGGCGAACTCGAGGCGCGACGGGTGGCCGACGACCGCGATGCGGCGGGGATGCGCGAGCATGATCACGTCGCGGACGCGGTGCGCGATGGCGCGGGCCGAGCCGACGAGCGCGATCGAGAACAGCAGCGCGAACAGCGCGAGGATGCGCGACGTCGAGATCATCGGCATCAGCGAGAACACGACCAGCACCGGCGCCGACGCCAGCGACAGCGCCGCGACGGCGTGGTAGAACTCGTCGCGGACCGACATCGCGAAGGAGCGGCGATAGAGGCCGAGCTGCCAGAACACCAGCACCATGAACACGGCGGTCAGCGTGGCCGGCACGGCCACGTGCCGGAGCGACAGCGTCCCGATCCAGAAGTGCTTGACGAAGAGGCCGGCCAGGTAGGTCGCGGTCAGGAAGAGCACGACGTCCGAAACGATCAGCGCCCCCAGCCATGCGCGCGAGAAAGAATGCACGCCAGGACGAGCGTCGGCGTGCGGGAGGGCGGCGAATTCGTGTTCCAGGCTGACGGCCATTTGCGGTGCGATCCTTGCGGCGACGGTCGCGCTTCAGTGCGCATACACAATGTCGCCGATCACACTTAGGCCCAAGTGAAGCGCACGTCCCGAAAGGACGCGGTCTTTGGACCCCTTAACTAGGCCTTTACAGGGCTACGGTCCCGGAGCCGTTCGGCCCCTAGCCGACCCTCAAAAATAGGGGTTAGCTGCCGAGCCCGTGGATGACCAGCCAGCCGATGACGGCGCAGTCGACGATCGCCAGGATGCTCAGTGCGACCACGAGCACCTCGATGGCGTTGAGCCGGCCAAGGTGCGGCTTCGACTTGAGGCGCGCCCGGAAGTGGCGCGCAGGAAGGCCCGAATCCATCTGGGGCTCCTCTCGCGAAGATGCGGCGCCCGAGGGCACCGGTATCCCAAGTTATCGGCACGCAAACGCGCAATGTTACATCGGAAGCATCGCTACGTCGTGGCGTCGAGGACCGGTACGTCGTAGCGCCCGATCTGCGGGTCCGCCGTGACGAGGACGAGATTCTCGGCGCGGGCCTGCGCGATCAACAGGCGGTCGAACGGGTCGCGATGGTGCTCGGGCAGGTGCGCCACGCCCAGCACGTGATCCAGGCGAACGTCGAGTTGTCGGATTCGTCCCAGCCGCAGCCGCGAGCGCACGTACTCGTCGACCGGGACGCCGAGCTCGAGCCCGCGCCTCGACTTGATGGCCAGCTCCCACGCGCTGGCGACCGAGAGCCACAGATCGTTGGCCGGATCTTCAATGAGACTCCGCGTGCGCGCGCCGAGCCGGCTCGACGCGCCCGTGGACCAAAGCCACACGTGCGTGTCGAGCAGTGCCCGGCTCATAAGTACGGCTCGAACTCTTCGGGAATCCAGGTGTCGAAGTCGGCGGGGATGACGATCTTGCCGTCGTCCATCCCGACCGGGCGTTTGTCGGTGATGTAGCGGCTCAGCAGCGCGACGGGCTGCCCCGCGCGCGCGATCACGATCTCCTCGCCCGATTCGACCGCGGCGAGCAGGGTTGACAGATGCGTCTTGGCCTCATGGACGTTCACGGTTCGCACGCTGCTGATCATGACTTAGCTAACCGTGCTTAGTCAAGTCGTGCGCCTTTCGCCTTCCCTATCCCGCGCGGGGCGCCGGCGACAAGGGTTCAAGGGACGCCGTGCGAGGCGAGGTATCTCGGCGTATGCCGATCCGCTGGTTCGTTCGCCCGCTTTGGTTCGTGCTCGTGTGGGGGCTGATCGCCGGTGATTTGCCGGCCGCGGCGGAGCCCGTCCCTTTCGACCAGATCGCCGCGGCGCTGGGCGGCGTGCACCAGTTTTCGCAGGTCGCGCTCTCGCCCGACGGGCGGCGCTTCGCGTACGTCGAGAGCGTGGGCGACCGCAGCGCGATCCGGCTCGCCGACGTGGCGCGGCCCGCCGTCGCGCACGCGATCACGGCGTGTCCCGCGCGCAAGTGCGACGAGGGCGACGTGGCGTGGTCGCCCGACGGCCGGCGGCTCGCGTTCGTCACCACCGACGCGCGCGGACAAGGGCAGATCGCGATCGAGGACTTCGCTTCGAGCGGCGGCACGCGGGTCGTGACGGCGGCGAAGGGCCCGCTGTCGACGCCGCGCTGGTCGCCCGACGGCACGAAGATCGCGCTGCTCTACTCGCCCGGCGCGCCGAAGGCGCCCAGCCCGCTGGGCCCGTCGGCGCCGGCGGGCGGCGTGATCGGCGGGAAGTTCTACGAGCAGCGGCTCGCGGTGATCTCCGCGCGCCCTTCGACAAGCTCAGGTGCGGCTTCGATCCGCCTGCTGGGGCCCGCCGATTTGAACGTGTACGAGTACGACTGGTCGCCGGACGGTACGCGGTTCGCCGCGACGGCCGCGCACGGCAACGGCGACGCGAACTGGTGGATCGCCGAGTTGTACACGATCGACGAGGCGAGCGGCACGGCGGCGATGATCCATCATCCGGAACTGCAGATCGCGTCGCCGCGCTGGTCCGGCGACGGCAAGCGGATCGCGTACATCGGCGGGATCATGTCGGACGAAGCGATCACCGGCGGTGACGTGTACGTCGTGCCTCCGATAGCAATGAAGGCGACGGAGCCCGGGACGCCGAGCACCGCTACGCCCACGGCGATTCCCGTGGTCGATGTAACGCCGAACTTGAAAGCGTCCGTGGTGTCGATCGCGTGGAACGGCTCGCGCAACCGCATCCTCGCGACCGAGCTCGCCGGCGATCGCATGGTGATCGCGTCGATCGATCCCGACGCCAAAAAGCAGCAGCAGCTGTGGACTGGTCAGGAAACGATCTACGCGACCGGGTTCGCGGGCTTGGCGCCTGGCGACGCAGGCGTGTCGGTGTCGCGCGACGGCAAGGTGGCGGCGACGATCCGGCAGTCGATCACGTCACCGCCGGAGATCGCGATCGGCGCGCTGGGCGCGATGCACGCGGTGACGTCGGCGAACGCGCACGTGCGCCGCCTCACCGGGCCCGCGCGCAGCCTCACCTGGACCGGGGACGGCAACACCGTGCAAGGCTGGCTGATCTTTCCGCCCGACGCGAAGCCCGGCGTGAAATATCCCATCATCACGTACATCCACGGCGGGCCCGCGTTCGCGCACTACCCGATCTTTCCGACCGGACCGCAAGCGTTTCAGGCGATGCTCGCCGCGCGCGGCTACATCGTGTTCGCGCCGAACCCGCGCGGCAGCTACGGGCAAGGCGAGGCGTTCACGCGCGCCAACGTCAAGGACTTCGGCTACGGCGACTTGCGCGACATCCTCGTGGGGCTCGACGCGGTGGGGCAGACGATCCCCGTGGATCCCAAACGCGTCGGCATCTTCGGCTGGAGCTACGGCGGCTACATGACGATGTGGTCGCTCACGCAGACCAATCGCTTCAAGGCGGCGGTGAGCGGCGCGGGCGTGTCGGACTGGCTGAGCTACTACGGCACCAACGAGATCGACACGTGGATGCTGCCGTATTTCGGCGCGACCATCTACGACGACCCCAGCGTGTACGCGAAGAGCTCGCCGATCAACTACATCAAGCAGGTAAAGACGCCGACGCTCATGGTCGCCGGCGACCGCGATGCTGAAGTGCCGGTGACGCAGTCGTACGAGTACTGGCACGCGTTGCGCGCGCTCGGCGTACCGTCGGAGCTGGTGATCTATCCCGGCGAAGGACACCTGTTCCAGAAGCCCGCAAACCAGCGCGACGTCGCACAGCGCGTGGCTGGCTGGTTCGACCGCTGGCTGAAGTGAAGGCGCGCGCTACGACGGGAGCGCGGCGCGGATCTGTAGTGCGCTGAGCGCCGCGGCGGCGATGGTGCGCGATTCTTCGTCTTGGTCGTCGTGCAGCACCGATTCGAACGTGGGCTGCGTATCCGGGTGGCGGTATGCGGCGAGCGCGCGCAGTGCGGCGCGGCGGTGCTCCGCTGCGGGCTCTTCTTCGTAGGCTTGCGTGAGCAGCGGGACGCCCCATGGCGCGCGCACGATCCCGAGATCGCGGAGAAGACTGAGACGCGTTGCATCGTCGAACGGCGCGTCTGGCGGTTCGAAGCGCTTCGGCCACCGGATGTAGGCCCGCTGGGCGGCCCGGTCTTCGACGACCTCGCGTTGCGCCGATACCGCAGTTTTGGCGAACGTCACTTCGTTCGGCGGCAGTTGCGTGGTGCCGGGCGGGAACGTCGGTTCGTTCGAGTCCAGCGGCATCACGTCGCCGACGATCATCGCTTCGCCTGAGGCGGAGAATGCCGGGTCTGCGTTTTCGTCGGATGCGGCGACCGCGACCGGGTCGCGCGTGCGCAGCGTGAAGAACGCAATCGCGGTGATGACCGCGACCGCGACGACGATGAGGACGAGCGTCGTCGTCACTTAGGCGGGCGCGTGCTGCTGTTCGGCGAGCGCGTCGATCAGCTGGTCGCGCTCTTCATCCAGGCGTTGGTCGACCGGGCGCGTCAGCGCCGCGCCGAATTCTTCGGGGGACAGGCGGCCCAGCTCCGCGAGCGTGTGCTGCAGCGCTTCGCGGTAAAGCGTGAAGTCGGCGACGACGTCGCCGTCGCGTTCGAGCTTCGTGCCCATCAGCAGCGACAGCGCGAGCCACGGCGTGGCGGTTTGCAGCGGCTCGCGTTCGAGCGCGTCGATCGCGGCGGTGAGCTCGTGCGCGCCGACCGTGCCGGTGAGGCGAATGTCGCCGGTTTCGTCGTCGACCGGGGCGCGCTCGCGGCGGAGCGCTTCCAGCACGCCGCGCAGCGACGAGCGCAGCTCGCGCGATTCGAAATCGCCCGGCGCCGTTTGCGCGCCGGGGAGCCGGAGCTTCACGAACAGCGTGTCGATCACGTCGCTGAGCAGTTCACCGTGGCGGCGCAGGCGCGCGCGCAGCACCGCGTCCGCGTCTTGCGCGCCGTCGGGAAAAAGCGCGCGCAGCAGCAGCAGGTGCGGCAGCAAACCCGGGAACGTCGCTTCGCGCAGGTACGGCACGAGCCACTCGAGCTTGTCTTCGGTGAGCTCGAGCGTGAGCGTGGCCCCCGAAAGCACGTCGCCGTGCGACTGCTCGCCGTTGCCGCTGACGACGTCGCCGTGCAGCGCTCCGCGCGCGCCGCCGCCGCCGCCCAGCGCGCCGCGCACCGGCACCGCCGGCGGCAGCTGCATCGTGCGGCCCGAACGCGGCAGCTGGTGCTGCGTTTGCGGCGGTTCGAGCGCGGCCGCGGCGTCGAGCACCGAGAACGGCAGCACCGGATCGCTGACGGCGAACGCCGCCGACGAGCGCACGCGCACGGGCTCCGCTTGCACCGAAAGTTCGGGCGCTTCGTCCCACGTGACGACCGCGCGTGCTTCGATGGTGGTGCCCGCGGGGAGCGGCGTGTTCACGATCACCCGCACGCGCGCGATCACCTCGACGCCCGGACCGACGTCGGCCAGCGTCAAACCGCTCGACGTGAGCAGCGGGGACGTGCCCGCGAAGTCGAGCAGCGACACGTCGTTGACCGTGGTCGTGCCGGGTGCGTACACCGTTTTCGCCGGTGGTTCGAGGCGCGCGGTGAGACGCTTCGCGGCACCGTCGCCGGAGTTGCGCAGCGACAGCGTGTACGTGAGCTCGGCGCCCGCGTCGATCGCGTCGTCGGGTGTCGAGACCAGCGTCGCGTTGTCGGCGAACGCGGGCTCCGCGTGCGTCGCGACGCGCATCGTCTCCAGCGTGAACGGCACGACGTTGAGGCCGCTCACGCGCGCGCCCACTTCGAGCACGTCGCCGTGCGAGATCGTGGCGACGAGGCGCAAGTGTACGGTCGCGTCGCGCGTCTCGCCCGCCGGCACGGCGCCGAAGACGATGCTCTGGCCGTCGCGCGAGGCGCCATCGACGCCTTCGAGCCGCAATTCTTCGGGCAGCTGCAAGCGCACGCGCACGTCACGGCCGGCGTCGGTGCCTTCGTTCGCCAGCGACAGGCGGCACAGCGTCGTGCGGTTCGGGCGCAGCACCTCGTTGCCGGCGAGCGCGAGCTTCGAGGTGGCCGCGGAGAACTTCGGCCGCGACGCGACGACGTGCGTCGCTGCGCCCAGCTCGATCGGGTCGAGCTGCGCGGTGCGCAACGTTGCGCGCAGGCGCAGCTGCGTCTCGTCCTCGATGACCGGCGCGACGCGCGCTTCGACGCGCACCGTGCGCGGTTTGCCGGGCTCGAGCGTGTCGAGCGACACCGCGCCGTCGTCGCGCACCGGCAATTCAGTCTTGCCTTCGAGCGCCTTGAGGCCTTGGAGCCCTTCGTCGCCTTCGAGCAGCAGCCGCACGTCGGTGGCGACGTCAGCGCCGAGGTTCGCGAGGTGCACCGTGGCGACGACCGGATCGCCCGGGTTGAGGCGGCGCGGGCTTTCGCGCACGACGTCGTTGAATGCGGCGGGAAACGCCGGCGCGGAGCGCACCGTGACGGTGCGGTCGAAGCGGCGCTGACCCTTCTTCCACTCCGCCGTCGCGCCGAGCTGGATCTCGCGGCCGTCGGATTGCGGTGCGGCGACGACGGCGCCGAGCGCGACGTCGACGGAGCGCCCGGGCACGAGATCGCCCACTTCGAACGCGCCCGCGTCCTGCGCCCGATCCACTGCGGCGACGCCGTCGATCGTGCGCGAGCCCGGCGTGAACGCGAGGCCGTCGGGGAGGTCGATCTTGAGCCGCACGCCGCGCGCGATCGCGGTGCCGGTGTTGCGCGCGCGCAAGCCGAGCGCGATGCGCTGGCCGGGCTCGACGTCGTCTTCGCAGTCGGCGCGAAAATCGGTTTCGACGCCGCCGAACGACGGCGCCGACGCGACCTTCAGCGTCACCGGCGCGAGCGCGAACTCCGCGACTTCCTGCGAGCACACGGCGCCGGATACGGTAATCGCGGTTGCGTCCTCGATGACCGGATCGATGAGCACGCGGTAGCCGACATCGAGCGTGGTGCCCGGCCCGAGCGTCTTCACCGTGATCGCGGGACGGCCGAAGCCGAACGGATCGCGTTCCGAGCCGCCGGCGGCGTGGCCGCTGACGCGCGCGCTGTCGGCGACGTACGTCGTGTTCGCCGGCACCGGCAGCAGCACGATCAGATCGTGCGCGCTGCTCTGGCCGGAGTTGTGCACCTGCGCCTTGACTTGCAGCTCTTGGCCCGGCGCGGTCTCGCGCACGGGCACGGCGGTGAGCTTCGTGAGCGGGTTCTGCAGCAGCGGCTTGCTGCGCACGACGAGCCGCACCACGTTGGAGCCGATGAGCGGCACTTCGAAGGACGAGATCGCCGCTTGCACCGTGATCGGCGTGCCGTTCTCGATGGTCGGCGCGACGGTGTACGCGAGCGAGATGCGCCGTTCGCTGCCGGGCGGGATGTCGCCGATGTCGGCGCCCGAGCTCTGCAGCAGCGTCGTCAGCCCGCCTTGCTCGTCGAGCGGCGTGTTGTCGATGCTCGCCGTGCCGACCAGGTATGTCAGCCCTTCAGGTAAGCGGAAGCGCGCGCGGAAGCCCGTCGCGGTGCCGCCGCCGAGGTTGCGGAAGGTGAACGTGGCGTGCACGGTCTGGCCGGGCTCGACGACGCGGCCGGGCGACACCACGAGGGTACGGAGGCCTTCCGGGAGCAGGGGCGTTTCGGGAGCGAAGACATCCGTCAAGGTGCGCATCTGTGGGTGACGGTGCGGAGAACATCTGGCCGGACCCTGCCTGCAAACGTCACACGGAGCGCACTCGAAAGCCAAGATGATCCTCAGGTTAAGCACAGGGACCGTGTGAGACGGCTCGTCGTCGTCGCAGACGATCTCACCGGGGCGAACGATGCAGGCGTGCACTTCGCGCAGCGCGGCTTCCGCACGACGGTGTGGCTCGATCTCGCACGCGGCGCTCGACGAGATCGACGCCGACGTGGCTCGTGGTCGACATGAACTCGCGCGCGCTCTCGGCGGCGGAAGCGTACGAGCGCACGCGCGCGTGGTTGGCGCGGCTTGGGCCGTCGTCGCCGCGAGCGATCGTGAAAAAGATCGACTCGACGCTGCGCGGCAATATCGGTGCCGAGGTGCGCGCCTTGCTCGACGCGATGCCGGATGCGATGGCGATCGTGTGCCCGGCGAATCCGCACCAAGGACGCACCTGTCGGGGCGGCGTGCTGTACGTGCACGGCGCGCGGGTCGACGAGACGGATGCGCGGCGCGACGTGATCTCGCCCGTCCGCGATGCGCGGGTGGCGGCGCATTTCGAGGAGGCGTCAGTCGTCCATCGGCCTCGATGTGGTGCGTGGCGGAGCGGAGATGCTGCGCGCAGCGGTCGACGGCTTTCGCGCGAGCGGTATCCGGATCGCCGTCGCGGACGCTGAGACCGGCGATGATCTTCGGATGCTCGCGGCGGGGCTTCGCGGACGCGATGAGCGTGCTGTGGATTGGTTCGGCCGCGTTGGTCGAAGCGATTGCGAACGACATGCCGGCGGCGGCCGTCGATGCGCGTGGTGTGCGCGACGTCGTGAGCGGGCCTGTCCTCTTCGTGGTGGGTAGCGCCAGCGACATGGCGCAACGGCAGATCGCAGCGTTCGCGAGCGCGGGCGGAAATCACGTCGAGTTGATCGATGCCCTGGAGCTGCTCGCGATGCATGCGGCTGGAGACGATGCATCGTGGCACGGCAATACCATCGTGGCACGCGCCGTGGCTCGCGCATCCGCGGCGGCCGGCTATGGGATCGATACGCTGGTCGCGGTTGCCGGCGAGCCGCACCACGTCGTGGCGGCCCTCGCCCACGGCGCGGCGCGGGGCTGGGACGCCCGGGAGACGAGCCGCCGCATCCACGAGGCGCTCGTCGCGGCAGCCGGCAGAATCGTCGACGCGAGCGGCTGCCGGGCCGTCGTGCTCAGCGGCGGGGACGTCGCGCGGAGCTTCTGCGACGCACGCGGGATTCGCGCACTCAACCTGATCGCCGAGGTGGCGCCCGGCGTCCAGTTGTCGCGAGCGGTCGGGGCGAATCTGCTTCTCGTGACGAAACCAGGCGGATTCGGACACGCCGAAACCTATCACGACATCGTCAGCACCCTCCGCATGAAAGCCCCCACTTGAGCCTCCCGACGATTGGGATCACGATGGGCGACGCCGCCGGCGTCGGTCCCGAGATCATCGCCAAGACGCTGGCCGATCCGGCCTGGTACGAAAAGTGCCGCCCGATCGTGATCGGCGACGCCCGCATCATGCAACGAGCAATGGACATCGTCGCCTCGCCACAAACGCTCCGCGTCGTCGAGTCACCGCGGACCGCCGACGGCGCCCAATGTCACCCTGACGTGTTGTCAGCTGCGGCTGAGCTCGTCGAAGGGTGCGCCACCAGCCTCGACATCATCGACCTCGCGCTGCTCACGCCGGAAGACGTCCCGTTCGGCAAGCTTTCACCGAAGGCCGGCGACGCGGCGTTCCGCTACCTCGAGTGCGCGAACCGCCTCGCGCTCGACGGCGCGATCGACGCGATCTGCACCGCACCGCTCAACAAAGAAGCGCTGCACGCAGGCGGCCACAAATACCCCGGCCACACGGAGATCCTCGCCGAACTGTCAGGCACCAAAGAGTACGCGATGATGCTCACGGCGCCGAACCTGCGCGTCATTCACGTCACGACGCACATCGGCTTAATTGATGCGATCCAGCGCGTCACGCCAGAACGCGTCTACACCGTCGTCCGCCTTGCGCACGAGACCCTCGTGCGCGCCGGCATCGAGCGGCCTCGGATCGGCGTCTGCGGTATCAACCCGCACGCAGGGGAGCACGGGCTCTTCGGCTACGGTGAAGAGGAACGGCTGATCGAGCCCGGCGTCCGGCGTGCGGTAGCCGAGGCCATCGACGTCAGCGGGCCGCTTCCGGCCGACACGCTGTTTTTCCGCGCGGCGCGGGGTGACTTCGACGTGGTCGTCGCGATGTATCATGACCAGGGCCACGGGCCGATCAAGGTGATGGGCTTGGAAGCCGGCGTGAACATCACGGTCGGGCTCCCGTACATCCGGACGAGCGTCGACCACGGGACGGCGTTCGATATCGCGGGCACCGGGCAAGCGGAGGACGGGTCGATGCGCGCGGCGCTCGATTCAGCCATCGAGCTCGCTCCGAAGCACCCGCGTCGGTCTGCATCATCATGGTCCCAAGGTACGCCCGCGCCGTGGGGCCGAGCCCATACCGGGTTTCGGGTAGACGGGGACAACCGGCCCCCGAGCCGAAGCGCCGCCGGGCACAAGGGGTGTGCGCGCACGACGCGATGGGCTTGTGTCTATGGTGTGGGCGTCAAACGGGGGCCGGCAGCGATGCCGGCCCTTATGCTTGGTTGCGATGGGTGCCGACGGATGACCTGAGGCAGCGGCACAATGCCCTGTCGTCAACGACAAGTGGATCCGTCCGATCTCGCGTCGACGCGCTCAACTGCGTGCTCGGGCAAGCGCGGGTACGCTAACGTGGACGCGATGCGATGCCGACCGCAAGTCGCTCCATCGAGCGATGGTCGCTCGACTTCATGCATTACGTGATCAGGAACGGACGCAAGTATAGGTCCCTCACGATCGTGAGTATTACGTGCGAGTAAGCCGGGATCGAGGTCACCGGCGATCGCGATATTCGGGTACTCGCAGCACTAGCGGATCTGTGCGGCTTGCGACCGACATAGAAGTTCGACTTAGGAACTCCTCAGTAACAACAGAGCTCAAACGATAGCGCCAGCAATCTAAAAACAATCACGGAGTGATAAAGGCCTCATATTTGTCCATCGGATAACGAGCGAGAGCTAGCAGACGCTTATTCTGCTCATTGACCTTGTTTTGCAATGTAATATCCTGATTCAAGAGTCGGACTACATCTCGCATTCCCTGCAGCTCGCCTAATGCTAACATCGCCAAGTCGCGCTCTGCTAAGCGCACGACCGGATTGCGAGTAGGGGCCGATCGCGAAATGCCATGGCGATCGACCGGCGGCTGAATAACACGATCACAGCGAAACGCGAGCGAGACAATATCCGGCTGATTATTGAACACACTATAGACGCTCGCATCGACGAGACGCAAGTTCCATTCTGGACGCGCCGCAACGTCACAAGCTGCAGAAGCCATTTCGTAAATCCAATACAATAGTAACTAATGAATTGCCGTCCTCGGAGGCCGCGGGGCGCCGTGGATATCCGGAAGTGCACCCTCCTGTGCGTGAAATACAACCTCAGCGACTTTGCGATGAAACGCATCATTAATCCGAAAGTTCTCCCTCAACGCGCTATCAAAGCCATCGGAAACGGTATTCGGCAATGCACCTGGGCTCAACGCGCGTTGTGACGAGCAGAAGCCAGGATCGGGCCATACTCATAGATTGATATTCACACAACTTGTGCAGAAGATCGATCTTTGGAAAGCGAGCCACCGACAAATGAGTTAGGTCATCACAAAAGTCGAGATTAATGGTATTGAATGGCCCATAACGGGCCAACGCTTGGTACGCCGTGCTGTTACTTAGCGCAATACTCTCAATGTTGTCGTGTACAACTTTCGAATCATTCGCAATAAATTCAAGCTCGTGGAGCTCCCGTTCCGACAAATCCGACTCAACACTGCGATCATAGGTCCTGCGCAATGTTGTTAAACCCACAATATTGAAGCTGAATGCGCCTTCGCTCACAAACTCCATATAACGCGCGAACGTCTAACAGATCGTCACCAGTAAGGCTCAGATAGCGGAAACTCGGTCTCCTTGAAAGTCGGTTTCACCCAACAGTTGCCTGACCTGTGCCGCCCACTGATAATATCCGGAACCACTGCTTTCGCGGCTTATGCCACGGCTGGAATACCTTCTCCCGGGCAACGCCAATCGGAATAGCGTAATCCGGGATGGCCCCCGCCACTACGTCGTCATTCACTGCATTAAGACTCGCGCGATCTGCGCAATCAAGCGACGCTGTTCGTCAACCGTTAGAACTTCTAATAGCTGAGAAGCATCAAGCAGCAAAATCAGCGCGTTAAGACGAGACGAGAAATCACCATAGCCAATTATTTCTCGCGTAGCGCCAGCCGTCAAACCATCAATTACAAAATTATCAAACGCAATTGCACCGTCAGGACGTCCCTCAGAACTCGCCAGGATATCATCAACCGCTATCCGCACATCAGGCGGCGAAGCTAATTCGTCTCCGCGGCGTTCAGACCATACGGCTTCGGCATATGCGCGGACATTATCCTTGCGATTTCCGTACGCCGCAACTGAAGGCGATAATCGACTCTCCTTTTCAAGCGCCTTCAGGCGATTAGTGACTTGGCGGATTGCGCGGTGCAGCCAGCGCGTCACAATCTGATAATGCGGGTGTGCGGAAAGTTAAAGGATTCGCGATCGATATTTAGGGCGGCATCTAACCCCTTGCTGCACGCAATGATCTTGGCCGAAATCTGTTTCAGCCTCGTCAATTCAGCAACCTGATACCGCATGAAAGTCGGATCAAAAAGCGTACCGCTCGCACCATTAATTCGAATCAGGACGCCGTTATTCTCTCTCGGCACAACTTTGTTCGTCCAGTATAGGTACGCGTCAAAACGAAAGCGGCCCCCCACTATAGCTAGGGTCGAAGCGAATAAGGTCGTCATGAAACGAACCGACGAACATCATCGGCGTCCGGATACGATCACGTTCCGTCGCCATATTACGAAATACAATTGGTCTTAATATTTCAACATCATCGATGAACACGCGGAACGTCTGCCTACTGCCACCCGCGCTGACGTTGAAATGGTCGGCGACGGTCTGGTCGTTAAAGGATTGAGCCAGGGCCTGGCCCTTAGCCGAGTTCTGCAATTCGAAGAAGTCAATACCGTCGGCAGCCGTAAGCGCGAATGGAGAAGCGTCAACGTACTCAACTGGCGCAGATAGGCCAAGCGACCAAAGCATGCCAAGATAATTGTCGAGTAAAAACTGAATTTCGGGATTTCCGCGTTGGTCGCAGTTCAGCAATGACGGCATTGACGAGTTTGCGAAACTTCGCCGGAGGCGCATCGATCACATTGCACGGCAAACTCGGCTCATGCTCGATCACGTAGCCGTGTGGCGCCTTCCGAACCGTTCCACTGGAGCAACGGCGGCCGCCATTTCGAAATTGCTTCCACGTCGGACGAATCTTGGCGGTTGCCAGCGGTCCTCAGAGCGAAGCAATCCCTGGGCATGTTGACGCAGATCGCAAACAGGAATATCGGTACCGTGCGCGTCGACATCGCTAGCCGGGACCGCTTTGATTACAACATCGCCAGTTTCAAATACCTTATCTTTTTCTTGGTTTGTTGCTAATTCATCTTCAGTGTACGTCTTAAGGTGAACCGAGGCAATTAGCCGCGTGGTGTCGCCCTTTTGCTTTGTTATTATTTCAAACCGTTGTGTAAGCTGAGATACCGAGAACAGGCCGATCCCTGATCTTGCCAATTAGTTTGCGACCATGTGGACTTGAAGTCGGATCGTCGCCCTTCGTGACGCCGGCTCTGCTCCGCTCATTGTGCGCTTGAAGCTTCCGCCAATCTTATAGATTAAATTGGCTAGAGTTCCGCGCTCATCCCGTTGCCATCGTCTCGAACGAGAATGCGGTCAAAGCGGGGCGCGTCGGTCTGAATGGTTACCTTCGAAGCGTCGGCATTATACGCATTGGAAATCAATTCGCGAATTGCCGACGACGGTTGCCGGTAAATGCCGTCTGTGATCCGAGCGAATACCCGATCATCGGTACGAGCGTCGTCTTCTACTTCGTGCGCGTCGACGCGCGCATTTTCTATCGCAGATGCGAGAATTCCACTTGGCCGTCATGAGTGTCGATTGAGCCATCACTCGAAGACATTACGGAAGCCTCATGAACTATGCTCTTTCATGGCGCTGTAAAACCGGGAGGCCGCTTCTTGCGCGCCGTCGCCCTCTCTAGCCGGTACAACAGAACGAAGGTCCAGCCGTTTGAGATTTGTCACAGGAGTTGAGATGGGAATCTTGTGAGAAGGTGTTATGGAGACTCGCCGACACATGAGAATCCTCTTTGCGTATCGTGTTTCGCCATGAAACTTTTATTGGTGAAGCCGTTTGCTTGCGGCGTTGACGACCGTTCGTACTTGGTTCGCTCTACGATTTGGGTAAGAGCTCGTCATTAGAAAGCGTTATTAGTTAGGCTCTCGAAACCCGTCGAGGGCGGCCGATCAGTCTTCCTGGAAACGTTAAGACTCCAGGCAGTCCATCCGCGGCGCGTGCCTGTCGATTTTCCACCTCTGAGATTGCGCATCATACGAGGATACCGGCTTTGTTTCCTATCGTTTCCTATCAATGTAGCGCCGGAACTGGCGGTCGGGGCCCGAACCTGCCGCAACCCGAGCAGGATAGCTTGACGATTGTGCGACGAATATCAGATCAGCTGACTCAATGTCCAAGAATTCAGAGCGCCTCCCAGGTGCGATTCATCATCTTATTGTGCGCGTCTTAGCCCAGCATCCCAAAGGATTGTGGCACGGCGAGCTACGCGACATTCTTCAGCGCCTGCCGTATTCTCTGCGCGCCGTCGGAGCAAACGCATCTCGCCCGACGGATGCGCGAGTTGCCGATGTGGTGGGCGGTCAAGAAAATGCCCTTTGGAAATCGCACTCGTTACGCGTTGACGCTCGACCCCGCGAAGGCAGCGGCAATCGGGGCGAAATCGTCTGGCATAGGGACACCTCCCATAGGGCCTACGCCATTCCACCAAACATTAGCGGCAATAATACGTGCGAACCGCCGGGGGCTAACCTCAGGCGAGATGCGGGCGATCCTTCAGCGGCCGCCTCACTCCTACACGCCCGCACAGCAAACTCAGGTAGATCGCCGTATGCGCGAGTTGCCGACCTGGTACCCGATAAAGAAAATTCAGGTCGGAGTTGAGGTCCGCTATAAACTGTAGCTGCCTGAAGAGACGCGGGCTTCACCTCGCCGGGAGAAAGCCCGTGACAGCCAGCTAACGCAAATATCTCCCGAGCTACTTCCATTTGAACGACTCGTCTGCCAGCCACGCAAGACTCTTGAGTTCGCTTAGTCGGCCGTTTTCGCCGAGCCCCTCTGATAGCAAGGCTGGTGCAAAGTGTATGCAGGCATCAAGCGGCGGGTTTTTGCGAGGCGGACAGTTCGACAGTATTTTTTCCAAACGATTAGGGGCAAACTCTCCGACCAGCGCATACAGAGCGCAGTTCGGATTCGCTCGACGAGCTGCCGTGCCATAAGCGAACGCTTCTTCGACAACGTCCACTCTGTCGTGCCGGAATCGCCAGCGAACAGAAATCAGAGCAACGGTCGTCTTGCCGCGCCGCCCTATTATGTCGATCTTGGCTTCATCACTGCGCGTTGAGAAATGGTGTCCTGGAAACTCGGCGCTGGGATCGACTTCTTCATCATAAGTGATTTCAGAGTCACCATATCTTTCTGGAAGACTGTCAGGCACAACGAACGGAATGCATGTCCAACTAAATTATGGGGCTGCATCGTCGCGATGACGGGATCGCGCCAATATTGCCCAATCTTATCGCACACTTCGGTCGGAGAAATCCCATGTTTGTGGCCGAGATAAGCAGTCAAACGAAGCGCGCGTTGAACCACAAGATTCGGGCCCGCTCCACCAACCTTAAAATCATTTCGCTCTCGATAGACGACAACGTCCGGGAGCGCCTGGTTCCCGGGTAAATCCTTGAGTCGCCTGAAGCCTGGCCCGCCCAGATGTCGCACGAAAGCAATAGCATAGCAATTCCGTGCCACGCGTTATTTTTCGTGAACTTTAGCCGGTCGGCCAATATCAAATATGGTTGACGGCGAGTCGCGCATTTGGCGAACGGCTCACGAATATTCCGTTCCTCTCATCGCCAGCTGCTGCCTCCCAAACACTACAAGGCGATCGGACGGGCGTCGTTGTTTACAAAGCCGTCTCTTCGCGCGGCGAGTAGTGCGCTAGCGATTTGATAGCTGACTGCCTGCGCCACAGGAGGAGGGAAGGCATTACCGACCTGTCGATAGGCCGCGGTCTTCCGTCCAGAAATGTGCCAATCATCCGTGAAGCCCTGCAGTCGCGCGACCATTCGCACCGTTAGCCGAGGGCGGCCCTCGAAATCGCGAGCCGGAGGCCTATCGGCGATGCCGCGACCATCAACGCCGAGCTTATACCATGCCGCGCGCGCCCGGGTCGGGCCGAGGTCTGGACCTCCATGCTTTTTTGAGCCGCCAACGATTGTAGGCGCAATGTCATTTGCCTGTTCAACCCAATCATCTGCGCCTTTCCAGCCGTCCTCGCGTATCAGTATCTTTCAGGACTTCGCCGACTGTCCGCGGACGCTAAAGATTGGCTCGGGCCAGGCAAAGTGCCGCCACAGTTTCTGTTTTAGTGCGACAAAGAGCAAGCGCGGGCGGAGCTGTGGAACGCCGTAGTTCGAAGCGTTCACAAGTCGCCATTCGGATCGGAAGCCGAGTTCCTGAAAATGGTCATTGAATTCGCGCCGAAAGTTCGCGAACCGGGGATTGAGGAGGCCGCGCACGTTTTCGAACATTACGGCAGCTGGATTCAGATTGAACGTGTTGAAGCGCGGCGGCGAAGAGGTTTCGCTGATCAGCTTCGCCCAGTTGTTTGCCCGCGATGCTGAAGGGCGGACAAGGAAGTCCTCCCGCGAAGAAGATCCACCCCTCGGTAGACCGTGCTGTTGAGCTCCCGAAGATCTTGCCGAACTGCCCAATCTGGCCGGTTCAACCTGAGCGTTTCACAGCAGTCCTGATCTACCTCGACCAATGCGACGTGCCTGAAGCCGGAACGCTCGAGTCCCAAAGCTTGGCCGCCGGCGCTGGCGCATACCTCGACTGACGTGAGCCGTGAAACGCCGTGAAGCGGCAACGTCTGACCGGTCATGTAGTGCCCAATTCGCGGCGTAGGCACAATATCTTGTACGCACATATGTTCGATCTACTACGGCCCGCTGCCACATGGTTGGCACTCGGGTTTGTCGAGGAGCCCCTCGACGATCGAAACGGCTTCAGATGGGTCAGCTTCAATTTCGCATTCCCAAAGAACTACGGTACGGAAGCCCATTACGGCCAGAGCTTTGCGATGCTGTTTGTCGCGCTCCACGTTTCGCGAAAGCTTCGGTGTCCAATATTCTCGATTCGACTTCGGATTCGAAGCTTCGATGCAATTAGCGTGCTGATGCCAGAAGCATCCATGGACGAATATGGCCAGTCGTTGTCGACGAAATACGACGTCGGGTTTGCCCGGCAAATTCTTGACGTGGAGGCTGTATCGCCTACCCCGAGCGTGCAGTGCGCGCCGCAGCAAGAGCTCAGGCTTAGTGTCCTTCGCCCGAACGCGCCGCATGTTCTCCGAGCGTGAGATCGGGCCGGACGTTCCTTCATTCTCAAGCTTTCATGATTGCGCGGAAATGGCATTGGAACGGCAGTTCGTGGACGAGACGGGCTGACCTAGTTCGCGCGCCCCGGCGGATTCCGGAACCACACCGAAGCCGCGAACGTAACGACAACCGTCCCGACTGCTGCTCCAGACAACGACAACCTCACGCGACCAACCTCCGTCCGGCTCGCTACCCGGCTAAGGTGCGCGGCTCTTGCGAACGGGGCCGTTTCTATCGGGTCGGGGAGGCCATCGGTCCTACGGCGTAGACCCCCGCATGAGCGTCAAACTGACCGTCGTCTACGATAATCCGACCGATCCTGAAGCCTTCGAGCAGCACTACAACGCCGTCCACGTCCCGATCGCCCAGAAGATCCCCAACGTCCGCCGCGCCGAGCTGGCGAAGGTCTTCCCGAAAGAGGACGGCAGCCCGACGCCGGCCTACCGCACCGCCGACCTGTACTTCGACTCCTACGAGGACGCGTGCGCCGCGGTCGCGACCCCCGAAGGCCAAGCCGCCATCAAGGACGCCGTCCACGTCGGCACGGGCGGCGTGAAATTTCTGCTGTCCGACATCGAGTACTCGAGCTAGTCGCACCCGACCGGCCCCTCGGGCTGCCCAGCGGCAGCAATCCGGCGCGCGCCGTCGAAACGAAGGCGCGCGCCGGGACTTCCGGCGCGCACCTTGATAGCGATGGAGGTCGTTTATGCCTGCAGGCTTGGTTCTTGCAATTCGACGGTCAGACTCTCGCCGATTACGACCGGGTGAACGGGCTGCTGGGGATCGACCAGAAAAACAACAGCGGCGACTGGCCGCCCGGACTTCTTCTCCACGCCGGAGGCATGACCGACGACGGCAACCTGGTCGTCATGGAAGTGTGGGAGTCGCGCGATGCGCAGGGCCGCTTCATGCAAGAGCGCCTGGGACGCCGCGCTGCAGAAAGGCGGCATCACCGCGGTGCCGACCGTCACGTGGGTCGACCTCGTCTCGTTCAATCTGCCGCAAGGCGCGGCGGCCGGCTAGGCACGGCTCCGCGCCGACGAACATCGCGAAAGGCCCGCTGCACGAGGCGGGCCTTTCCACGCTGATCGCGCACTACGACGCGTCGGTGTCAGACGAGAAGTACAGCATGCAATAATCGCCGGCCGGACCGGCGTCGAGGTACAGGCCGGCGTCGCGAATGTTCGCGATGTCGCGCCGGAACGATCGCACGGACGCGCCGAAGCGCCGCTTGTAGAGCTTTACGGTCACGGGCTCGCGCCGAGCGAGGCGAAGGATCAGCCATGCGGCTCGTACGATCGGGCGCGTCTCGCAACTACGTTGTACCGAGCGGCGCGTGTGGCGGACGTCCCGGGTGGTCGACGTGAGCACGTCGAAATCGGCGTGTGTCATTCGGTGGCTTCACTCCATCGGGTGACGGGCTCAGTCGGTGCTTCCAACGCCGGCTGGGCCGCTTTGTTGTTTGCACGATGAACGCGGTTAGCGCGAAACATCGGCATGACTATTTTACATCATGCGCCGCTATCACTGCAACACAAAACTCATAAGGACGCCGTCGAGCTAAGCGGTGACGGGAGATTCCAACCGACTCTGCACAAACTCCCGCGTCTCCGCGTCGATGATGTGCAAATAGCAACCGCGGATACCGCGCGTCAACAAGACACGATAGGTGTTCTTCACGCAGTCTGTGAATCGCGCCCCGGCTCTCGTCTTCACGACGTGGTCTCGCGATGCCGAAGCTTAGCCGACCCACTCGACAACGAAGGCGTGCAGATGGGAGGCGGTCCAGCCCATCGTGATTTGCATGATGCGGTGCAGTATCGCGAGCGTCGTGTCACCGCGAAGCTCGATGCGCCGCCATACCGCCGGCCGCACGTCCCGCAGCGTAATGAGGAGGCGATAGACCATCGGAGCATCCGCATCCGGCCGTCGGCTCGGAGGCGCGCGTTCCGGTTTTCGCACCACGATTGCGCCGTCCCTCGTTACTCGGCGAACACGTCGCGCAGCGCACGCAGGACGGACGAGATCGTCGTCGGTGACGCTTTGCCGACGTGCTTCACGAGACGCGCCTTATCAAGGGTTCGAATTTGATCGAGCAAGACGAGGCCGCGCTTTCCCCCGAAGGCGATCGGCGGTCGGTACGGCGCTGGCCGACCAGCAGTCGTCATCGGTGCGACAACCACCGTCCGAAGGTGATCGTGCATCTCGGGCGGTGAGATCACGAGGCATGGGCGTGTTTTGCGGATTTCGCTCCCCACGGTTGGATCGAGTGTAGCGAGCCAAATCTCCCCGCGCTTCACCAGATAAGTTCCGCGTCGCCTTCGTTCCCGAATTCCGGCCACACGAGCGCATCATCACCAGCCGCAGCAATCACGCGACTAGCCTCAGCCCACCCCTCACGGGCGTGGCGGTGCGGCTTTCGAAGCACGATCGCGCCGTCTTCGACGTCGATGTCGATCTCGCGCTCGAAACCGACCTGCAGAAGAATCGGCTTCGGAATGATCACGCCGGTGGAGTTCCCGACACGCTGAAGTGACGCCCTCATGTTAGAACAATGATATTACGCACGAACCGTTCTGTCAACCACAACAGCTAGGCCGCGCGCGAGCGTCAGTAGCTTAGCGAGACCGTTTTGTGCTCGTTGGGGGCGAAGAAGTATGTCGTCGGCGCGATCACGGTGAACCGCAACCCGATGCTGCCGCTCGCCGGCCGCGTCCGGTCGGATTTTTCAGAATTGGGTCGCAAGCGATCGCCGGTGCGCGCGCCGGCCACGAGGACCGGCGTCACGCGCAGCCATACCGCCGACTGCGCCGGCACGGACACGGAATACCGGCACGCGCCTGATTCGTCGGTCACCGGGCGGGTCTCCGCGATGAGGTGGTTGTCGAGCGCGTCGCGCGCCTCGACGACGAGCTCGGTGCACGACGGAGCCCGCAGGCCCGCGCGCGCTTCGGAGATTGCGATCGCGCCCTGCGCCGTGGCGAGCTCGTTCGCGCCCGCGCATGCCATCGCCACGCCAAACGCAGCGATGAACGCGGCGACGGACCCGGCGACGACCGGCAACGATGACCACCTCATGCGAGCAACCTCCGTCCTGGTCGCTACCCGCGGACCGCGCTTGGTTCTCCTGACCGGGGCCTTTCCTATCGAATCGGGGAGGCCGTCGTGCGGGCGGCGTACACGCCTCCCATGAGCGTCAAACTAACCGTCGTCTACGACAATCCCACCGATCCGGAAGCCTTCGAAAAGCACTACAACGGCGAGCACATGGCCCTCGCCGGCAAAATTCCGCACGTGGTGCGCGTCGAGGTAGCGAAGGTCTTCCCGAAGGAGGACGGCAGCCCCGCACCGGCTCACCGCGTCACCGAGCTGTACTTTGATTCGTACGAGAGCGCGTGCGCATCGATCGCGTCCCCGGAAGGCCAAGCCGCCATCAAGGACGCGCTGCAGATCGCGACGGGCGGCGTGAAGTTTTTCCTATCCGACATCGAGTACGCGAGCTAGGCCGGACCCGACCGGCCGCCTCGTCAGCACTGCGTGGGGTCGGTGGTTACGTCGTAGTTGATGTCGTTGTGGAAGGCTCTGTTGTGCTCGTCGCGCAGCTGATCTTCGTTTTTGATGTTGGTGCAGAGGAACAGATAGCCCGTTGAGCTCTTGTTGTACGTCAGGTCGGCGGGGTTCAGGTACATGTTGTCGCGCGCCGTGTTGTCTTCGAACTCGGGCGCGGTGGAGTCCCAGTACTGGATGCCGTTCTGCGCGATGTAGTTCACCTGGCCGAGGCCCGTTGCACGCGAATGCCGCATGCTCACGTGAGACGGTTTGAGGCACACGGTGAAGTCCGCGTTCCACAGGCAGTTGAACGCCGTGCCATTCTTCTGGTACTGATAGATGTCCGCACCCTCGACCCAACCCGATGCACCGCGGAAGTACAGGCCGATCCCGGTCTGCACGCCGTTCGGCGCAAAGGCTCCGGTGTTGTCATGGTTGCCGATCTTGAAGATCTCCGCGAACGCGATCACCACGTTCTGCGCTTGGTCGGCGAACACGCCCATCTGGTTGGCGTCGTGAATCTTGGTTCCGACGATGATCTGCCGGTTCGACGTCGGGCCGAGGTAGACGCCGACATCGCATCCGGACGCGTCGATGTTCGCGTGCTCGATCGGGCGGGTCGGCACCACGGCGGCCGTCAGCGGCCCGCGCGACGTGGCGACGGGGATGCACGCATGCGGCGAAACCGACATGATGCTGCGCATAGCCGACGACGGCTGGACCGTGTCCGCAAAGAGCGTCGACCGCTGCGCCAGTTGCGGCTGAGCCGGCTGCGCGGGTGCCTGCGGCTGGATCGGCTGCGCCGGCGGCACCTGCGAACCGGCTCCTGAACAGGCCGTCAGGATGCTGACAAGGGCGCCGGCTATGAGCAGCCGCGTCGAAAATGGCTTCATGTTCGCCTCGTAAGGGACGGAAAGCGAGGACGTCAGACCCGGCCCGGTTCATATTGCCCCGCCGCGAGCTCGCTCCTATCGGACAGCTGGAAAAGAGGCATAAGGTCCCATGACCGCGCCCGCGGCGAGCGCGGGGGGCCGGTTCGGATTGCGCAAAGGCAGGGCGTTGCTCTTTAGGGCGAGCGGTGGGCGGCCGATACGACGGGGGTGACGCCTCGCGTGGACGCGCAGTATTCGCGTTGGCTGCAACGGACCGCCACGACGTCGGTCCTCATTTACAGCGGCTTGATCGCTGTGTTTCTTCCGGCGTTCTATTTTCTGCTGACGCCGCTCCCCGGCGTGCCGCCGGGCTCCGACTCGCTGGCGCTGCGCTGCGGCCCCGCGGCGCTTTCGGTCGTCACCGCGACGCTGGTCCTGCTGTTCCCGCCGATTCGCCGTTTTTCGCTGATCCTGCAATTCGTCAACGTTTCGGCCGCCGTGGTCGTCATCGCGATGCTCGTCGTGAACAGCGGCAACCACTACGCCTACGTCGCTGCCGGGCTGCTCGTCATCATCGGCGCGCAGCAAGCGTTCTATCGCAGCCTGCACCTCGCGCTGATCTTCGCTCTCGGCTTCGTGACGCACGTGGTCTATTCGGCGGCGCACGGCATTCTGTTGGACCCGATGAACCTCGCTGCGCTCGCAACATTCGGCAGCGGTTACGTGATCGGATTCATCCCGGCCGCGCTGCGAATCAAGATTCAATATAGCGAGATTCGCAACCGGCTCGAGGCGCAGCGCGTGAAGGAAGAGCTGCTCGCTGTCCAAGCGATCACGCACCTCGGCAACTGGAGTCGCGACGTCGTGACCGGCGCGGTGGAGTGGTCGCGGCAGCTGTACGAAATCTTCGAGATCCCCACCCGCACGCCGGCGGCGGAGTTGGTGGGACTTTACGAGCGCTCCGTCCATCCGGACGATCGCGCAGCGTTCGACGCCCGGCTCGCCGCGTGTGAAGCTGCGCACGAACCCGTGACGCTCGACCATCGAGTGATCGCGCGCAGCGGCACGGTGCGATGGGTCGAGCTGCACGGCAAATTTGAATTCGACGAAGGCGGCAACGCGCTGCGATGGGTCGGCGCGGCGCTCGACATTACCGCGCGCAAAGACGCCGAAGAAGCGCTCGCGCATCTGGCTCGCCACGACGCGCTGACAGGCCTGCCGAACCGCACGACGATGTCCAACATCCTCGCCGGCGAGCTCATCCAAGCGGAGGCGAGCGGGTCGCAATGCGCCGTCGCCTTCCTCGACCTCGATCGCTTCAAGGACATCAACGACACGCTCGGGCACAACATCGGCGATCAATTGCTGCAGGAGCTGAGCGGCCGCATCTCCGCAGTGCTGGGCACCGCGGGCGTCGTCGGGCGCTGGGGCGGCGATGAATTCGTCGCAATCGTTCCAGGCGTTCACGACTACGCCGATGTCGAGGCGTTGGCGCAGCGTTTCATCCGCACGATATCCGAACCGCTCGTCATCTACGATATGGAACTCGCGATCAGCGCGAGCGTGGGGATCGCGATGTACCCGCGCGACGGGTCCAAGGCGGAAGTCCTGATTCGCAACGCCGACACCGCGATGTACAAAGCGAAGCAGCAGCTCGGATGCGGCTACGCCTTCTTCAGCGACGAGCTCCACGCGGCCGCGTCGCGACGCCATCACATCCAGAACGAGTTGCGCCGCGCGATCACCGACGGCGGACTGTCGTTGCACTACCAGCCCATCGTCGACGCTTCGAGTGGGCAGATCGTGGCGGCGGAAGCGCTCGTACGCTGGACGGATCACAACGGGCGCATTCGCCTGCCCGGCGAGTTCATCGCGATCGCGGAGGACAGCCGCATCATCGTCCCGCTCGGCGCCTGGGTACTCAACGCGGCGTGCAAACGCGCCGCACTCTGGCAGAGCAAAGGGTTCAACATCCGGCTCGCGGTGAACGTGTCTCCGCGTCAGTTCGAGCACTCCGATTTTCTCGATACTGTCGCGCGCGCGCTGCGCAGCAGCGGCGCCGATCCGGAGCTGCTGGAGATCGAGATCACCGAGGCAGCGATCATGTCGAGCGCGGAACCGGTGCTCACGACGCTGCAAGCGATCCACCGCATGGGCATCCGCGTCGCGATCGACGACTTCGGCACGGGCTACAGCAGCTTCGCCTACCTCAAACGCTTCGCGGTCGACTCGCTGAAGATCGACCGCACGTTCGTCGAAGGCATCGAGAGCGAAGAAAATCTCGCGATCGCACGCTCCATCGTCAGCATCGCGCACACGCTCGGCCTTCCGGTAACCGCCGAAGGCATCGAGACACCGGCGCAAGCCGCGATCATGGCTGACCTCGCCTGCGACCGCCTGCAGGGCTATCATTACGGACGCCCGATGCCGGCGGAGGAGTTCGAGGCGCTGTTCGCGCCGCTCGCCCACGTGCGGGAGAGCGCGATCGTGCCGCACCCTTTGACAAGCTCAGCCGCAGCTGACAACACGTCAGGGTGACAACTCGGCTAGCGTGACCTCGGGGACTGCGACGGCCCAGCCGGTGCTGCGAACACCGGCTGGGCCGCTTGTTGTTTGCGAACGCGACCGATCGTTAGTGGCGGCGCGTCGCCGTCGGAGCGCGCAGCTTGGACTGTTGCCGGACGCCGGGGTAGAACACGCCGTACTGAAGCTCGATGATCGAACCGAGCCGGTACGAGCTAAACCACGCGTTTTGAAAACTATCGACCGGCGAGGATTGGTAGGTGACCGCGCCGTCCGCTTCGATCGGGAGGTCGTGGACCATCTGATCGTCGCTTTGGCGGAATTCGCGGACCTCGATCACGCACGGGATGAAGTACGTACCGTTGGTGGGTCCCGTGCTGATCCCCATCGCGTCGCACGTGGCACCGCTTCGGTCGAACCCGACATTGTGCGAGGCGAACGTCGTGAGGTCGATCGCCGTATGGAACCCGTGGCCGCGCGGATTCCCGCCGATCTGGAAGTCGCTGGCAGTGAAGTGGAATCCGGTCGCTTCGCGCGACGCGCCCGTGAAGCGGTAGCCCGCCGGCATCACGTCGGGCAGCACGTGCTCGGTGAAGTTCTGGCCGTGATCGTCCATCGACGCGTAGACGATGTGACGATCCGGTGTCAGCGCGAGGATATCGAACGGTGAGCTGTTGTACGACTTCACGACCACGCTTGCCGTTGCGGGCGGGTTGGTGAGGGCGATGTCCATATCGACCGTTTGCGTGACGGGATTGTAGAAGTACACGTCGCCGTTGGCAATGGCAACGTCGGTGCACAGCGGGTTGCCGAGATTGCAGGCATAGCCCGCGATGTTGTGCGGCGAAGCCGGAATGCTGGGCGGCGGTGCGAAGAGATCGAGCTGGGCGACCGAGGCGTCGGAAACGAAGCCGAGGTTGTTCGTCGCGGAGCTGATCGCCACGTAGGTCCCGGGCTGGTTCGATTGCTCGCCCGGCGTTATCGAGTACGGCGTGCCGTTGATCGCAAGCTCGCGCACGGTGTGATCGCGCACGTTGAAGCGCCCGATCACGCCGTTGGGGCTGCTGTACATGATGTCCGGGTTCGAGAGCGACATGTCGACCGGCGGGTTCGGTATCGCCCACGTGCAGTACGTGCCTTGCTGGCTGATGGCGATGGCGCCGGGGCATGGCGAGATCGTGGGACTCGGTGTGGGCACCGGCGTGTCGGACGGAACGGGCGACGGCGTGCCGGTCGGGCCCGGCGTCGGCGTGTCGCTCGGTAGGGGCAACGGCGTGTCGGACGGACCGGGCGTCGGTACGACCGGCATGTCGGTCCGTGCGGCGAGCGCGAACGCGTAGCTCTGGCCGCCGCTCATTTGCAACGGCGCTGCGGCCGGCGCGAACTGAAGGGCGTCGCTGGTGACCGTCGCGGGCCCCGAGACGACCGTCGGGCTGGCCGGCGCGGCGAGATTGACTTGCACCACGTAGTACGTCGTCGTCGCCGTCGGCGGTGCGGTGGGCGTCGCGGTCGGCGTCGGGACGGGAACGATGACGGTTTCGGCGTGGCGTCCCACGCTGCGGATATTCGGCGTGGGCGTCGGCGACGGCGTCGGGGCCGGTGTTTGGCCGGCGCAGTGCAGCGCCAGCGTGAACGCGCCGACGGTTAGCGACTGATCGTGCGCCGGCGTGACGACGGGACCGCGCTTCGACGTCGACTGATCGTCGCCGTTGCCGTCGTTCCCGTTGCCGCCGTGGTTGCTATCGTTGTTGCCGTTGCGATTGCCGTCGTTCGTGTCGGTTTTGCTGTTCGTGTGTCTGGCGGCGGCATCGCCGTGCTTGCTGTTATCCTCGCCGCCCGTTCTGCGACGACGCGCTCAGGCACACGACGCCGCCTGCGCGCAAATACTCGAAGCGAGCCGGCGGACCGTTGACCAGCCGCAGTGGCGCGATCCACTGGTATTTTTGGCGGCGGTGACGCTTCGCGCGCGCTGGACGCACCTGTATTTCGTCCATTGTTGTTCCCGGCGGGCACAACGGTGCGGCTACTCGAGCCGCCGCAGCCCGCGACAAAAGCGGCGAGGGCCATAACGGCCGCGCCCAACGCGATCTTCTTCAAATTTGCTCTCCCCCAAGAGCACAACCCCGGACACCGACACAAACGATCGGTGATAGCGCGGCTTAGCTAGACGCTTGTCGCGCGCCTGTAGTGCGGAGGAGATGTTTGTAAAATAAATCACAGCGTCACGTAACGCTACCCGTACAATGCGTTGGGCGACGGAGAAAACCTAGCAGTTCTGCTAGTCGTTGTGTCCTGCTATGCTGATGTTTCGTCATGTCGGCCATAACGAAGCCCATGATGCGCGTGCGCAGCGGGGCGCGTTCGCGGTGCCGGCGACCACGTTAGCAGTTTTGATAGCGTTCCCGGTGCGACGGTGGTGCGGCGTCCGAGCGCAGCGAGCGTCCCGCGCGCGACATCGTCGGGGTCGAGCGGTCTTCTTTCCTGCTCGCCCGGCGCGGCAGCGGGCGCGGGTTAGCTTCCGCCGAGCGTGATCACCGTGACGGTCACGGCCAGCGTCGTCTGCATGCCGCCTCCGCCGGTCAGCGTGTAGCTGCATACGCCGGATGCGAGCGGCGTGATCGTGAAGTTCCGCGGCGATATGGTCGTGTCCGTCGACGTGATGCCGTTGCATGACGTTCCGCTCAGGACGAACTGACCGCTGTAGTTTGCTTGCGTCACCGTGATCGTCGTGGCGAACGTCGCGCCGGTGCTGAGAAACTGCAGCGATGGGACGTTCACGATCACCGGGCCCGGCGCCGGTGTCGGCGTCGGCCTGGGCGTCGGTGTCGGATTGGGCCATGCTGTTGGCGTCGGCGTCGGCGTCTGCATTGGACTTGGTGTCGGCGGCGCTGTGGGTGCCGGCGTTGGCGTCGGATCCGGCGTTGGTGCCGGAGTCGAAGCCGGCGTCGACGTGGGTGCGGATGTCGGCGCCGGCGTCGGCGTCGAAGTTCCAGGCGGCGCGGATGGCGTCGGTGACGGCAGCGGCAGCGTCAGCGACGACTGCGTTGCGATGAGCGCGAAATCGTACGTCGCGCCCTTCACCATCGTCAGCAGGACGCTGCCGGTTCCGCGCGCGATCCCGTTGGCGGCCGTACCCGGCCCGCTGACGAGCACCCAGCCTGCGCCCGCATTGCCCGGATCGAACATCACGAGATATTCCGCGCCGTTCACCGGGCCCGGCACGCTGATGTTTGCGCCGAACGCGGAGTTGAAGCTGACGTCCGTCGATGACTGCGCCGTAAAATACGCCAGGCCCGTCGCCGGTGCGCCGATCGTCTCCACCAGCCGGCGATTGCTTTGCAGCGACGGCGTACTGCTGGGCGGCGTTGCCGACAACGTCAGCGTAATGGTCGCCGCCGTGCTCGCGGCCGTCAGCAGGACGCTTCCCGAGACGCCGCCGGCGGCAGGCGGCAGCACGGCCGTGGCCGGGCCGCTCGGCGATACGCTAACGGCTGAGCTCGAAACGGGCGGCGTCGTTGCGGTGGGCACGGGCGTGGGGACCGGCGCTGCCGGGAGCGACCCCGAGGATGCTGAGCCGCCCCCGCCGCCGCCTCCGCCGCAGCTGCACAACACGAAAACCACCGCGCTTAGCAGCGCGCCGCGGGCGTGACGAGGCAGACCGGGCACCATCCCTTTTAGCTTCGGCTATCGAAGCCACGGGCTGCACGCCGGGACGTTAGAAAACGACGCTTCCGATCGTGTTGTTCGTCGCGTCGACGTACCAGATGTTGCCGTCCGGGCCGATGGTGAGCTTCGTGAACGCGCCGCTCGTGAACCCGTACCGGTGGACCGGCAACGTCTCCGCCGTGCCTTTCGGGGTGATGCGGCCTATCGTCGTGGAGCCGGTACCGTAGTAGATTGCGCCGTCCGGGCCGCCCGACACGATCGCCATGCCGTTCGCGCTACCGCTGAACGTGTTCGGGAACTCCGTTATCACGCCCGCGGTTGTCATGCGTCCGATCGCACCGGCGCCGACGTCGATGAACCACAGCGCGCCGTCGGGTCCGCTTGTAATTCCGAGCGGCGCGCTCACGGACTGACCCGGCGGCGGGGTGATCGGGTATTCCGTGATCGCGCCGGCGGTCGTGATCTTGCCGATCTTGCCGCCGTGGTATTCCGTGAACCACAGCGCGCCGTCGGGGCCGGCCGCGATGCCTTGCGCCGATGCGGCCTGCGTTGGGATCGCGAAATCGGTTCGCACGCCCGCCGGCGTGAATCGCGCGATCACGTTGCCGTCGGCATCGGGCGCCCACAGGTTGTGATCCGGCCCCAGCACCATCGCGTACAACGTATGCGTCTGACCGGGCGTCTTGATCGAGGTGCGGGTGACGGTGCCGCTCATCGTGATCTGATCGAAGGCTTCGTCCAACGCTGCGATATCGCTGAAATACAGGTTGCCGTCGGCACCCGATGCGATCGCCCACGGCGCCGGATTTTGGCCGGGCACGGGATATTCCGTAAACGCGCCGTTGGTCGTCACGCGGCCGATCTTCATCACGGTGCCTTCGGTGAACCACAGCGCACCGTCGGGGCCGCTGGTGAGATCGCGCGGATGCGAACCAGCTGTTGGAACCGGGATCACGATGACAGCCGGCGTCGGAGCGAGGTCGCTGCTCGCGCTGTGGACGGCGGCGTTCCCCGGCACGCTCGCGGTAAAGGTCGCGGACGCCGTCTCGCCGCCGATCCACGCGCCGTTGTACGTGACGATGGGCGGCGGATCGTTGGGCGCGTGGATCGTCGTCGTCGAAAGCGACGTCGCGCCCGACGTATCGGAGTTGCGGAGCGCGATGGGGTGGTCGTATGAACCTGGCCAGATGATCGTGTTGCCGTCGGCGTCCAACGCTTTCACCAGCAGCGGGATCGACGATGGGCCGTTGCCAAACCCGCTGACCGGGTGGGGCTCGTAGAGCGAGATCTGTAGCGATGCGATCGCGCCGTCGAACGTCACCGTGACCGAATTCGCCTGGCCTTCGGTGACGGTGGCCGTCGTTTGGCCGCTGGACAGCGTGCTTCCGGTGCCGTCGGGCTTGTCGTTGAGCGCGATCGCGAACGTATCGAGGCCGATCGTTGCCGGAACCGTGCCGACGCATGCGTACGCCGCACACGTCACCACCGTGCGCGTCGCGGACCCACCTGACGGCGTTACGTTGACGACCGCCGACTGGGTCGACACCGAGATGTATGCCGGAAGACGCGTATGGCCGCTCGAGCCGGCGCGCGGGATCGCGATCGCGATCGCGACGGGGATCTGCTTGGCGCTCGCGAGCACCCGCGCCGGCACGGCCGACGAGCCACCGCCGCCGCATCCGGCCAGCAGCATCGCGGCGAGCGCCGCACCAGCAATCGCGCGCATCATTGGCCTCCCACCGTGAGCGTCGTAACCGTCACGGGCAATACCGTCTGCGCGCCGCCTCCGCCCGTGACCGTGTACGTGCACGTGCCGGCCGCGACCGGCGTGATGGTGAAGTTCTGCAGCGATGATGCCGTGTCGGCCGTCGTGATGCCGTTGCACGACGTACCGCCCAGCGCGAAGTTGCCGCTGTAGTTCGCTTGCGTGACGACGATCGTCGTGGCGAACGTGGAACCCGTTCCGACGAAGCGCAACGACGGGGCGCTCACGACGACCGGAGCCGGAGTCGGCGTCGGAGCGGGCGTCGCTGTCGGCGCCGGAGTTGGACTCGGAGTGAGTGTGGGCGTGGGCGATGGGGTCGCGGTCGGTGAAGGCGATGGTGTGGCCGACGGTGTCGGCGACGGCAAAGGCAGCGTCAGCGACGACTGCGTCGCGATCAGCGCGAAATCGTAGGTTGTGCCTTTCGCGAAATTCAGGATGATGTTGCCGAATCCGGCGGGGATCCCGGCGCCGGGGCTGCCCGCCATGCTGACTAGCGTCCAGCCCAAACCGGGATTGCCTGGATCGTACATCACGAGATATTCGGCGCCGTTCACCGGCCCCGGCACCGCGATGTTCGCGCCGAACGTCGAGTTGAAGCTGACGTCCGCAGACGACTGCGCCGTAAGGTAGGCGAGCCCCGCGGCGGGCGCGCCGATCGTCCGCGCCAGGCGGCGACTGCTTTGCAGCGACGGCGCGCCGCTGGGCGGCGTCGCCGACAGCGTCAGCGTGACCGTGGCGGCCGCGCTTGCCGCAGTCAGGACGATGCTGCCTGAGACGCCGCCAGCAGCGGGCGGCAGGATGACGGTGCGTCGGGCCTCCCGGGGATACCGTGCCGGCCGAGCTCGAGACGGCCGGCGGCGAAGCCGTCGGCGCAGGGGCTGGGTGTCGCCCCACTCCCGCGGCCCAGTGCCACGCCACCTCCGCCACCACAGCCGCACAACGCAAAAACGCCCGTGCCCAGAAACGCGCCGCGGAGCCGGCGAGCCGTATCGCACACCATCTCTTCAGGTGTCGGCTATTTGGGGATGTGCCCTGAACGGTCGAAAGCCCACCCGAGCCTCGGGATGGGCCGCACTTCCACGGGAAAATCCCCGTCGACAGCGAGAAAGAGCCACATAGCATGATCGCCGGATTTACAGACTTGGCGGAACTCGACGCCGCGACGCGCAGGGCGGCACAGCGTCTCCAGGCGCAGCTGGAGCGTGAGATGCGCGAACGGAAGCTTCCGATTCCATTCATGCGCGACGGTGTGCTTTATCGACGGACGGAAGAAGGCATCGTCGCCGTCCGCTAGGCCGCGCCTGTGGTCGTTGCCGGCACCAACGGAGCCGGCAAAACGACGCTTATCGAGCTCATACCCTCGATCGTCCTGGGGGATCGTATCGATCCCGGACCATATCGCATCAACACTTTCAGGCGGAACACCGGCGGCCGAAACGCTCGCTGCCGGTCGCATCGCGCTGCAACGGATCGAAGCTGCCCTTCGAGCTCGCCTGCGATCTGACGATCGAAACAACGCTCGCCGGTCACCAGCCTCTCGATCTCATGGGCCGTGCTCGCGAGTCAGGATATTACGTCATCCTGATCTTCGTTGGAACTTCGGACGCGCGATTGAATATTGATCGAGTCCGACGCCGAATCGAAGCCGGTGGGCATGCAATCGCAGAAGCTGATGTCTACCGTCGTTATTCCCGCAGTCTTGAGCACTTGCGGCGTGCGGCCTCGCTGGCTGATAGCTTGGCCGTATATGATAATTCCGGCGAGCCTCAAGCCTTGCGTGTAATATACTACCGAGACGAGCAATTGGAACGCACCGCTGACGATGCTCCTTCGTGGTTTTCGGAGCTCGGTTCACTGCCCCGCCCGGCTTGACGCGAAGAGCCCGGCATTTCTACCGAGCTCTTCGTATCGTGGCGCACCCTTCGACAAGCTCAGGGTGACACATAGGGTGCTAGAGGCGCTTCTTCACCGTGTTGAAGATCGTCTTTGCTTTTTCCGTCGGCGCTTGGACGCCGGACATCGTGATCTCAACCAGGTCCTCACCAGTGCGAACCATCAGTAGCGGGCCGACCGACATCGCCTGATCGCCGACGCCCTTTACCGGGCTGGTCATGCCGCCCATGGCGCCCGCCGACTTCATCGCGATCCGTCCGTCGCCGCGTTCGACCTGGACCTGCGAGTACGGCCCGGGGTGTGAGGGCACTTCGTACACGCATTTGTTTCCGCCGACAACACGCGCCGTGATCTGAGCCCGCAGGATTGCTCGCATCTCCGGTACCGTGACGAAGGAACACGGATCGTCGCGTTTGTTCGCTTTGGCAACGGCGGCCGCGATGTCGGTGGTTGGGACGGCCGTCGCCGTCGTCGTCGTGCTCGAGGTCGTCGTCTCCGCCGACTTCGCGCACGCGCATAATGCGACCAGCAGCGCTGCGCTAAGCACGCGGCTCATGGGGGCTATCCATCGTTGCATCGTTGGCGTAAGTATGATGAAGATCGTGGCGCACCCTTCGACAAGCTCAGGGTGACAGACGGGCGGACCCGGTTCCGTGGGCACGTTGAAACGAAAAGGCCGGGCGTCAGCCCGGCCTTTCCTTTTGTCCGACGCGCGCCGGCCCTACAAGTCTTCGGGATTGATTCCCTTGGGCTTGTACTGCGTGCGCACGCCCGGGGCGCCTACTGGGGCGGCTTCGTCGTACTCCCCTTCGTATTGCACGGCGTTGTCCGCCATCCGCTGGCGCTCGTACGGGCCGAGCACCTTCGGATTCATCTCCTGGCCGTTCGGCGCCACGACGTCGCTGTACGCTGACAGGCCGTCGTCGCCGCCGTTGGGGTTGAAGTCGAGGAACACGTTCTTCGGGCGGCCCTCGTCGTCCAGATCCTGGCCTTCCGGCTGGATCGAGAGGTTGCGGTACCGCGACATCCCCGTACCCGCCGGGATGAGTTTGCCGATGATGACGTTTTCCTTGAGACCGAGCAGCGGATCGTGCTTGCCCTTGATCGCGGCGTCGGTGAGGACGCGCGTGGTCTCCTGGAACGATGCCGCCGACAAGAACGACTCGGTTGCGAGCGACGCCTTCGTCACGCCGAGCAGCACCGGGCTGCCCTCCGCGAACTTGCCGCCGTCGGCCTTGATCTTCTCGTTCTCTTCCGCGAACACCGAGGCTTCGATGAGCTGGCCCGGGAGCATGCGCGTGTCGCCGCCGTCGACGATCTTCACCTTGCGCAGCATCGAGCGGCAGATCACTTCGATGTGCTTGTCGTTGATGTCGACGCCTTGCGAGCGGTAGACCTTCTGCACTTCCTGCACGAGGTAGTTCTGCAGCGCGGTCTCGCCGCTGATCCGCAGAATGTCGTGCGGGTTGAGCGAGCCTTCCGTCACCGGCTGACCGGCGCGGACTTCTTGCCCTTCGACCACGTTGAGGTGCGTGTTCGCCGGGACGTCCACTTCGTGCTCGGCGCCTTCGGCATCGATCACGAACACGACGCGCTTGCCCTTCTCCTCGCCGAACTTGATCGTGCCGGCGACTTCGACGACAGGCGCTTCGCCCTTGGGCTTGCGCGCTTCGAAGATTTCCTCGACACGCGGGAGACCGGTGATGATGTCTTCCTGCGCGACGCCGCCGGTGTGGAACGTGCGCAGCGTGAGCTGCGTGCCCGGTTCACCGATGGACTGCGCGGCGATGATGCCGACCGCTTCGCCGATGTCGACTTTGAGGCCGGTCGCGAGGTTGCGGCCGTAGCACATCGCGCACACGCCGTACTTCGCTTGGCACGCGAGCACCGAACGGATCTTGACCGTCTTGACGCCGGCCGCCAGGATCGCCTTGGCCTTCTCCTCGTCGATCTCTTCATCGCGCTTGACGAGCTTCTCCGCACGCGGATGTTCCGGCTGCTTGATGTCCTCGGCCGCGCGGCGGCCGATGATGCGATCGTAGATCGGCTCGATCGTCTCTTTGCCGACTTGGATGTCGGAGACGAGGATGCCGTTGCTCGTGCCGCAGTCTTCCTCGCGGATGATCACGTCCTGCGCGACGTCGACGAGACGGCGCGTGAGATAGCCCGAGTCTGCCGTGCGCAGCGCGGTGTCGGCGAGACCCTTGCGCGCGCCGTGCGTCGAGATGAAGTACTCGAGAACCGTGAGGCCCTCTTTGAGCGACGCCTTGACCGGAATCTCCAGAATGCGGCCCGACGGATCGGACATGAGTCCGCGCATACCGCCGAGCTGCTTGACCTGCGCGATCGAACCGCGCGCGCCGGAGGTCGCCATCATGAACACCGGGTTGAGCGGGTTCTGCGCGGCCTGCATCGCGCCGGTGACGTCCTCGCCGGCCTTCGACCAGATCTCGATCGTCTTGTTGTAGCGCTCGTCGTCGGAGATGAAGCCGTCGTTGAACAGCGAGTGGAGCTCGTCGACTTCGGCCTGGGCCTTGTCGAGCAGCTCGTGCTTCGCCTGCGGAACGATGATGTCGCTGATCGAGACCGTCGTCCCCGACTGCGTTGCGTACTTGAAGCCCAGCGCCTTGACCGCGTCGAGGAACTCCGCCGTGGCGGCGTTCCCGAACTTGCGGTAGCACTCGGTGATGAGCTTCTTGAGCGCGCTCTTGTCGAGCGTGATGTTGAGGAACGGGTACTCCCACTCCGGCGGGAACGCCTCGTTGAGGATCACGCGCCCGACCGTCGTCTTGATGCGCGTGCCGTTGTAGCGAACTTCGATCCACTGGTGCAGACCGATGAGATCGTGGTTGAACGCGATGACCGCTTCCGTGCCGTCCTTGAACGCCATGAACGAGGCCGTGCCGTCGGGCTTGTTGGCCCGCTCCTTGCCGTCGCGCAGCACCGGCGCTGCGTGGAGTGCGTCATCCGACAGCGCCGCCTTCGCGGGGCCGCGGTACTCGTCGGGATGGAACGTGAGCCAGTACAGACCGAGGACCATGTCCTGGGTCGGGATCGACACCGGGTTTCCGAACGACGGCTGCAAGATGTTGTTCGAGGACAGCATCAGGATGCGCGCTTCGGCTTGCGCACCGGCGCTGAGCGGAAGATGGACGGCCATCTGGTCGCCGTCGAAGTCGGCGTTGTACGGCGTGCAGACCAGCGGATGCAGATGGATGGCTTTGCCTTCCACCAGCACGGGCTCGAACGCCTGGATGCCGAGCCGGTGCAGCGTCGGTGCGCGGTTGAGCAGAACCGGATGCTCGCGAATCACTTCGTCGAGCACGTCCCACACTTCCGGACGCACGCGTTCCACCATGCGCTTCGCGCTCTTGATGTTGTGCGCCTGACCGCGGTCGACGAGCTTCTTCATCACGAACGGCTTGAAGAGCTCGAGCGCCATTTCCTTAGGCAAGCCGCACTGGTGCAGCTTGAGGTTCGGGCCGACGACGATGACCGAACGGCCCGAGTAGTCGACGCGCTTGCCGAGCAGGTTCTGGCGGAAGCGTCCCTGCTTGCCTTTGAGGATATCCGAGAGCGACTTCAACGGACGGTTGTTGGGCCCGGTGACCGGGCGCCCGCGGCGGCCGTTGTCGATCAGCGCGTCGACTGCTTCTTGCAGCATGCGCTTCTCGTTCTTGATGATGATCTCGGGCGCGCTGAGTTCCAGCAGCCGCTTGAGGCGGTTGTTGCGGTTGATCACGCGGCGGTAGAGATCGTTCAAATCCGACGTCGCGAAGCGGCCGCCGTCGAGCTGCACCATCGGGCGCAGCTCGGGCGCGATCACGGGAACGGCGGACAGGATCATCCACTCGGGCTTGTTGCCCGACGCGAGGAACGCTTCGACGACTTCGAGGCGCTTGATCGCCTTGATGCGCTTCTGTCCCGACGTCTCTTTGAATTCGCGGCGCAGATCTTCTTGGAGCTTGCGCAGGTTCAGGTCGCGCAGCAGCTCGCGGATCGCTTCGGCGCCCATGCCGGACTTGAAGCGCGTGCCGTACTTCTCACGGCTCTCGCGATACTTCTGCTCGGTGAGAATCTCGCGCTTGGTGAGCGTGGTGTCACCGGGATCGGTGACGACGTACGCGGCGAAGTAGATCACCTTCTCGAGCTGGCGCGGCGACATGTCGAGCAAGATGCCGATGCGCGACGGCACGCCCTTGAAATACCAGATGTGCGTGACGGGCGTGGCAAGCTCGATGTGGCCCATGCGCTCGCGGCGCACTTTGGCGCGCGTGATCTCGACGCCGCAGCGGTCGCAGATCATCCCCTTGAAGCGGATGCGCTTGTACTTGCCGCAGTGGCATTCCCAGTCTTTGGTGGGCCCGAAGATCTTCTCGCAGAAAAGACCGTCGCGTTCGGGCTTCAGCGTGCGGTAGTTGATCGTTTCCGGCTTTTTGACTTCGCCGAAGGACCACGCACGAATTTGTTCCGGCGACGCGAGGCCAATGCGCATCGCGTCGAAGTTGTTGACGTCTAGGAGGTTCATCGATTCCTTTGCTCAGCGCGTCGGCGAGACAGAGGCGGCCGAGGTGACGTCGGGAATCCGGAGGGGTCCTGGGGTTCGCGTCGGCCCGAGCCTGTCGAAGGGCGTCAGGGACGGCGAAAAGGCCCAGGAGACGTCCGGTGCGACGTTCCTTGGGCCCGCGTTATCGGCCGAAGGGCATAGGCAGGTAGTCTACCATACTGCGGCCGTTTTGTCACGCCCGCGCCGCGGCCGGCCCCAGGGTCCGGACGTGCGCCGGGCAGGCGTCGAGCGAGACTCTCCGCAGCGACTCGCCGACGGCAAGGCAACCGCACGGCCAGCGCACGGTGATGCGGCCGGGGTCTTTCTTGGCCGGCCGGCCGAGGTCCATGTCCATTCGGGCCATGCGGCCCAAACGCGGGCAGAGATCGCGAAAAGCAACCAACACAAGCATCCCCTCCTAGGTGGGTGGCAGCTGAAGCGTACCGGGAGCAAGAGAGCGCCGACATACCTGAAACCAGGTAGCCGCCTCGACGCCCTGCGTAGGACTGCACGAGCGAGCCGGTAAGGAAGAGTGCGATGGGTCGCGCTCTTCCTCGCTGGACTCGCCGGATTGCGCTCGCCGCAGGCGGTCTCGTGGGCGTGGTGGTTCTGCTGGTCGCGCTGTACGCGGGGCGGGTTGCGCTCGCGGCGCGCGGCGGCGTCGCGCACGTCGACGGCACGCAGGCGGGCGTACCCGTCAACGGCCCCGTGGCGATCGCTCGCGACCAGCGCGGCGTGCCGCATATTCGCGCCGGCTCGGTGCACGATCTGTTCGTCGCCGAAGGCTACGCGATGGCGAGCGACCGGCTCTTTCAAATGGACCTCACGCGGCGCTACGTCGACGGGCGGCTTGCGGAGATGCTCGGCTCCAACCTCGTTCCCGTGGACAAGCGCATGCGGCGGTACGGCATCCACGATCTTGCCGCGCGCGTGTTCGCGCATTCGAGCGCCGACGAGCGCTCGATGCTGAGCGCGTTCGCGGACGGCATCAACGCGGCTGCAGCGCAGCAGCCAACGCCGCCGGAGTACGCGGCGCTGTTCGCGAGCTTCGAGCCGTGGAAGCCCGAAGACGCGCTCGCCGTGGGTTTTGCGACCGTGCTCGATCTCGACGACAAGCCCGATGACGTCATCATCCGCGACATGGTGCGCAACGTCGTCGGCGACGCGGGTATCGAAGCGATGTACCCGCTGACCGATCCGAAGTACGACGTGCCGACCAACGGCCGCCCGTCCGGTGCGATCGCGAAGCTGCCGGCGCTGCGCGGCGCGCTACCGCGCAGAAACGTCGCCGTCGACGATGCAACCGTCGCGTTCGCGCCCGACGAAAAGGCGCCGGTCGGCAGCAACGCGTGGGTCGCCGGTGCCGATCGCACCACCGTCGGCAAAGCCGTGCTCGCGAACGACCCGCACCTCGACATCGGCATCCCCGGTATCTGGTGGCTCGTCGAAGCGAGCGCGCCCGGCATGCACATCGCCGGCGGCGCGCTTGCGGGCACGCCGGGCGTGACGCTCGGCCACAACGAGCATGTCGCGTGGGGCGTCACCGCGGGCGAGACGGCGGCATTTCGCGTCGTCAAGGAGCGCCGCGCGGGTCCGGGCGACGAGCGCGTGCAGGAAAACGGCCGCTGGGTGCAGCCGCGCCACCATCACGAAACGATCGGCGTGCGCTTCGGCGCGAACGTGGATCTCGATCTGCTCGAAACCGATCGCGGCACCGTGATCGACGACGGCGGGCCGAACGGCTACGTGTATTTGATGGACTGGCGCATGCACCGCAACCCGGTGTCGCCGCTTGCGCCGTTCGCGCGGCTGCTGCGCGCGCGCAGCGCGGCCGACGGCGTCGCGGCGATGCGCGATCTGCCCGAGCCCGCGCTCAACGTCGTCGTCGCCGACGACGCGGGCCGCGTGGCGTACCATTTCGCCGCGCAGGTCCCGCTCGATCCGTCATGGGGCCGCTGGGCGCCCGGCGGGGACACGCCGGAGCCCGCGTACCTCGCATTCGACCGCGCACCGCACATCGACCCGTCGCGCTCGGCGCTCGTCGTCACCAGCAACAATCGTTCCGACGGCGACGGCTCGCCGCGCCTCGCGCCGTACTGGCAGCCGCCGTACCGCGCGTTCGAGATCGAACGCACGCTCACCGCAGCAGCCGATGCGCACGGCAAGCTGTCCCCCGACGCGCTCGCGCGCGCGCAGCTCGACGCCACGTCGCCGGCCGAGCGCGAACTCGCGACCGAGCTCCTCGCCGCGGCCGGACGGCGGCACGCCGGCCGCGACGCATCGCTCGCGCCGCTGCTGAGCGCGCTGCGCTCGTTCGACGGCACGCTCGTGCCCGAGTCGCGCGGAGCCACTGCCGTCGTCGCGGTGCGGCGCGACCTGCTCGGCGCGATCTCCGCCGCGCACCTCCCCGGCCAGCTCGCGAACGTGTACCCGGCGACGAGCCCCGGCTTCGAGGTGGTGCTGCGCGCGCTGCGCGAGCACCCACGCGGCTGGGTTCCCAACGACGATTATGACGCGTTCGTCGTTGATTCGCTGCGCCGCGTGCAAAAGTCGCTCGGCGCGGACATCCCGACGTTCGGAACGTTCGCCGCGCAGCCGCTCAAGCACGCGCTCGCGCCGTTCGGCTTCACGTTCTGGAACGGCCCGGTGATGCCGGGCCGCGGCGGCAGCTTCGCACCGTTCGTGCAGTGGAACATTCACGCGCAGTCATTCCGCGCGGTGTGGATCGCCGGCGACTGGGACCACGGCGTGATGGACGTCGCCGCCGGCGAGTCGGGCGAACCGGGCTCGCCGCACTACGCCGACCAGAACGCGAAGTGGGTGAAGTTCGAGCGCACGACGCTGCCGTTCTCGGATGCCGCGGTGCGCGCGGCGACGCAATCGACGCTCACGCTCACGCGCTAAGCGTCGACGAGGGCGCGGCTCAGGTCGGTAAACCCGCCTTTCACGCTCGTTCCGGTACCGTTCGCGCGCGGTGGCGGACGCGCGGGGCCGGCGTGGCTATACTTCGGGGGAACTCACGCCTTCGAGGAGATCTTTCGGTGCCGCAGTTCCCCGCGTTCTCGACCAACGGCCACACGAACGGCAAAACGCCGCATGCGCCCGAGATCGGCCGCCCCTATTCGCACGAAGACGTGGCGCGGCTTCGTGGGAGCGTGCGCATCGAGCACACGCTCGCGCGCCGTGGCGCAGAGCGGCTGCGCGAGTTGCTCGCGGAGAACGAGCCGGTCGCCGCGCTCGGGTGCATGACCGGCGGTCAGGCCGTGCAGGCGGTAAAGGCCGGCCTCAAGGCGATCTATCTCTCCGGCTGGCAAGTCGCCGCCGATGCGAACACCGCGGGCCAGATCTATCCCGATCAATCGCTGTATCCGTACGACTCGGTGCCCAAAGTCGTCGAGCGCATCAACAACGCGTTCCAGCGCGCGGACCAAATCGATACGGTCGAAGGGCGCGGCGGCGAGAAAGACTGGTTCGCGCCGATCGTCGCGGATATGGAAGCAGGTTTCGGCGGGCCGCTGAACGTGTTCGAGCTCGCAAAGTCGATGATCGCCGCCGGCGCGGCGGGCGTGCACCTCGAAGACCAGCTCGCGTCCGAGAAGAAATGCGGCCATCTCGGCGGCAAGGTGCTGATCCCCACGTCGCAGGCGATCCGCAACCTGATCGCAGCGCGGCTCGCGATGGACGTGTGCGACGTGCCGACCGTGCTGATCGCGCGCACCGACGCGGACGCGGCGAACCTGCTCCTCAGCGACGTCGACGACCGCGATAAGCCGTTCCTCACCGGCGAACGCACGCCCGAAGGCTTCTTCCGCGTCAAGCCCGGCATCGACCAGGCGATCGCGCGCGGCCTGGCATACGCGCCGTACTGCGACATGATCTGGTGCGAGACGTCGCACCCGTCGCTCGAGGAAGCCGAAGCGTTCGCAAAGGGCATCCACGCGCGGTTCCCCGGCAAGATGCTCGCGTACAACTGCTCGCCGTCGTTCAACTGGAAGCGCAAGATCGACGACGTCACGATCGCGCAATTCCGCGCGAAGCTGTACGAATACGGCTATCGGTTCCAGTTCATCACGCTAGCCGGCTGGCACGCGCTCAACCACTCGATGTTCGAGCTCGCCGCGGACTACGCGGAGCGCGGGATGTCGGCGTACGCTGAGTTCCAGCAGCGCGAGTTCGCCAGCGAGCCGCGCGGCTACACCGCCACGCGCCACCAGCGCGAAGTCGGCACCGGTTACTTCGACGAGGTCGCAAAAGTCGTCGGCGGCGGCACATCATCCACGACGGCCCTCACTGGCTCCACCGAAGAAGCGCAGTTTACGAAGGAAACGGCCGCAGCCTAGGGATGACGGGCGCGGTGCTGGCGGAATGTTACGTTCAGGCGTTCGCCCGTGATGCGTGGGTCGCGGGGGACGCGGTGTTCCCAGTAGCGTTGCGTGTCGCCGGCCATCACGACGAGGTCGCCGTGTGCGACGTCGATCGTGATCGGGTCGTAGCGTAAGCCGCTGTCCTTTTTCGGGCGAAGCTGGAACTGGCGCGTCGCGCCCAGCGAGAGCGATGCCACGACCAGCCGCGCGTCGCGGCCGCCGTCGCGGTCGCCGTGCCAGGCGACGGCGTCCTGGCCGTCACGGTAGCGGTTGAGAAAGCAGTAGTCGTACGTCGTGCCCGTGTGGCGCTCGACCATCTCGCGCACGAGGGCGAGCGCCGGCGTCCACGGCTGCGGCATCTTCTCCCCGCGGCCGGCCGTTTCGCGCGGCACGAGCACGCGCTTGCCGTACATCATTCGCGAGTCCGCGCGCCACGTCGTGTCGGCGCGTAGCTCGCGCACGACGGCGTCCGCCAGGGCGTAGTCGAGGAACTCCGGGACGTAGGTGACGTCACCGTGGTCGCCGACCAAGCGCGTGGGGCTGGCGGCGGAGGCGAAAAGGGCGGTCTGACGAGGCATAGCGGCGATAACGAACGTATGTTCGCTATCGCCGCCCCGGCGCCTGCCGGTTACGTCTTCGGCGGACCGCCCGCGGCCAGGAACGCCCGCACATCCTCGCGCAGGCGCTCGCGGATCGCGCCGTCGGTTTTCGCGCGGGACATGCCCTTGGCGATGTACTCGTTCGCGCGCGGCGGGAGGTTGGATTTCAGCCACGCCTCGAGCTGATCCGGCGTCGTGGCGTCCCAGAAGGTCGCCGGCACGACGTTCGACAGGCTCAGCATCTTTTCGAACAGCGACATGCGCTTGGTGATCGGCTCACTGTGCGCTTGAAAGAACGTCCACGCGAGCTTCGGATTCCAGTCCGACGCCGACGCCACCAGGCGGAAGCGCGTGCGCTCCTGTTGCGGCGGCACCTCATCGGACATCGCGATGTCGAGCGCGCGCGCGGCGAGCTTCGGATCGCGCACGTGCATGAGGGCGCCGCGATATCGCGACGCGACCGTCGGGTCTTTGCTGGTCTGGGCGAGCTGGTGCAGGCGGTCGAACGTCGCCGCGTCCGCATTGGTGCCGACGATGCCCGTTAGCACCGCGAGCATGTCGGACGGCGTGGACGCCGGGTCGCTCACCGCGCGGTCGAAGCGCGTGCGCGCCTCGGCGATGGTCGCGGGATCTCCCCACGCGCCGAGCGCTGCGATCGACGTGCGGCGCAGCTCTCCGGCCGCGACCGTCTCGGCCGGTTTCACGTCCCAGCCCAGCGACGCGACGAGCGGTGACACGAGGTTGCGCGCGTATGCGGTGAACGCGTCGTGCTGCGGGGTGTTGCGGGTGTCGGTCTCGAGCTCTGCGAGCGCGCCGACGATGTTCTGCCACGCACGCGCGTTGCGGTTGTTGCCCATCGCGTTCGCGAGCGCGAGGAACGACGGCAGCGGCGCCGCGCCGATGCGCACGAGATTCCACTGGTCGCCCAGCATCGCGATCTTGTCGGCGTCGGGCAGCGACGCGAACGCGACGCGGTTCGCCTCGAACGTCGGCGCGTCGTAGGCGACGCGATAGTAGCCCACGCCGCCGGCGTTCGCGCGCAGCGGCTCGCCGCAGCGGCCCGCCGGAATCCCGCTCTTCTGCGCGTCCGTCAGCAGCACGTACGCCGGCGCGGCGCTGCCGCTCGCGAGCGCAACCGGCACGTTCCAGCGCGTGTTCGCGGCATCGGCGGTACCGTCGAGCAGGAAGCGCTTCTGCGCGAGCGTCACGGTGCGATTGCCTGCGGCGTCGCACGCCGCCGCGACGGATACGACCGGGAAGCCGGGCTGCTCGGTCCACGCTCTGGCCAGCGCCGACACGTCTTTCTTGCTCGCGGAGCCGAGCGCGATCCAGAGATCGGCCGTCGTCGCGTTGCCGTACTTGTGCGCCTGCATGTACTGGCGGATGCCGCTGCGGAACGTGTCCTCGCCGAGATACGCTTCGAGCATGCGCAAGAACGCCTGCCCTTTGTCGTAGGTGATCGCTGGATCGAACGACGCGTCGGCCTGCAGCTCGTCCACGACGTGCTGCTGGATCGCGTGCGACGTCGCGCGCGCGTCGGCGTTCATCGCGCTCTGCTTGGACGCGTCCTCGCCTTGCTGCCATTGCCACTCGGGGTTGAACTTGTCGGTCGCCTTCGCGGCCATCCACGACGCGAAGCTCTCGTTGAGCCAGATGTCGTCCCACCAGCCCATCGTCACCAAGTCGCCGTTCCACTGGTGCGCCATCTCGTGTGCGATGACCGAGAAGCCGTCCTGCTTCGAGGCCAGCGTGGCATTCGCCCGATGGATGATGATGCTCTCGTTGTACGTGATGCCGCCCCAGTTTTCCATCGCGCCGCCGAAGCCGCCGGGGATCGCGATGTGGTCGAGCTTCGGCAGCGGGAACTTCACGCCGAAGTAGTCGTCGTAGTACGGCAGAATCTTCATCGCGCTGTCGAGCGCGTACCGGCCGTTCTGCTCGTCGCCCTTCACGGCCCAGATGCTCTGCTTCACGCCGTCCGAGCCCACGCCGGAGATCGACGCGAGGTCACCCGCCGACAGCACGACCAGATACGACGGCATCTTCGGCGTGCGCGCGAACGTCGTCGTCGCCATGTTGTCGTGCACGACGCGCGTTCGGATCGGCATGTTCGAAATCGCGCTCCACACGGCGGGCAGCGTCACCGTCAACTCGTACGTCGCGCGAAATGCGGGCTCGTCCCAGCCGGGGAACATCCGGCGCGCGTCCGTCGACTCGAACTGCGTCGAGAGCATGCGCCCTGTGCGGCCGTCCGGCGTGCGGTAGTCCTGCGCGAACAAGCCGTCCGCCGAGTCTTCGATCTTGCCGGCGTACGCGAGCGAGAGGACGTGGCGGCCCACCGCAGCGGGCCGCGCGAGCGTCAGCGTGGTGAGCTGCTTGTCGTTCTGCGTGACCGTGCGCGCGACGCGCACGCCGTCGAGCCGCGCGTTCGAGATCGTCATGTCGTGCGTGTTGAACACGATCTGCGTGGTGGGGCGCCGCACGTCGAGCGCGACGTTCTCGGTGCCCCGCAGCGTCTTCGCCAGCGCGTTCGGCGTAAGCGCAATGACGTAGTCGACCGGAACGACGGTCTTCGGCAAACGCCCCGGCGTCGTATTGAAGTCGAAGGGCGCGACGGCGGCCGCGACCGGCCCGGCGTTCGCCACGACGAACGCGGTCGCGAAAGCAAGCCGCGCAAAGCGATTGAGCATCCGCCCGGATTCCGGACGAATGCGGAGCTGCCCTATGGCTCCTGTCCGCTAGCGTTCGTTGCGCGCCCCTGCCCGGCGTACGCCTCTCCGTTGGGTACGAGCGCTTGCATGAACGACGATCGGGAGACCCAAGCGCCGGACGACGCAGCGATGGAAGCAGCGCTCGATTCGGACGAGCAGACGGACGGCGGCAAGGGTGATGAGTACGATGACGCCGTCGCAGCCGCGGACGATACGGGGATGGTCGGCGCCGAGCAGCTCATCACCAAGATGGAGATCGAACGCGGCCTGCGGGGTGAATGACCGCCGCAGGTGACGTGTAACTCGGTGACGTAACCGGGTCGCTTGTGAACGGAACGCGAAGCGCACGCGCCAGTCTCTGGGACAAGGCGATGAGTCTTCCCTTGGCGCGCGACGATGATTTCTTCGGCGCCAACCGGCGGCCGGTGGGTATCGACCCCCAGCATCTGCGCGTGATCAACGATACGGCTCTGCGGTCGCGGTTGATCATGGCGGGCATCGCCGAAGGGCTGCAATCACCCAAAGGCCCGCAGCGCATCAAGTCGATCATCCGCCTCTACCCGGCGTTCGACGCGCCGCGCCCGGGCAGCAGGCCACGCGCCGTTCGCACGGCCGCCGCACCGGCAAACGAGCCGGCGCGCGCCGCCTTCGGGCTACCGACCGTCGAAGAGCTCAACGCGCTGCTCGGCCGCATCCAGCAGACGGAACGCGACGTCAGCCGCGAGCTGCAGGGCCGGCTCAGCGGCGATATCGACCGGATCAAGAAACAAATCGCCACCTTGGACGGCGACGATTTCGAGCGCGCCTTTCGCGAGCTGGAGCAGGCTATGCGCCAGCGCCGCGAGCTCGCGGGCGAAATCCGCGAGGAAGCGTTCCGCCGCATCGACGCCGACGGCACGTTCCAGCCGCGCCGCTACCTCCGCCTCGTCTCGCGCGAACGCAGCTAGCAATCGGGCGCGCGTGCGCGCGCTTCGATCATCAGCGCGATCTCGTGCTGAGAGTAGGGTCGCTCGCAGAGGCAAGCGTCATGCGCAGGCTGTTGCGGCTTCGTCGTCATGCCCGTTGTCGCCGCGAACTGCCGAATACTGATAAACCGGCCAAGATTCGAACAGATCGTCGAGTGCGTGATGCGAGCCGCCAGGGGTGTCCTGCGCCGGGGGAGTAGGCTGTTCAGTAGTGATCAGGAGCGTCAGGGCTGACGGGCGTCCCGACCTCGGCGGAGTTTTCCGTCCGATCGACCGGCCGCGCGTGCTCGAACGTCTCGCGACCGCGGCGCAGTACCGCATCGCGACGATCATCGCGCCCGCCGGCTTCGGCAAGTCGGTCGCCGTGCGCCAGTTCATCGCGACCCTGTCGTCGCCGTCGGTCGTGTACGACGTCCCGCCCGACGCCGCGACGCTTTTGCCGTTCGTGCGCGGCTTCGCCGATGCGCTCGAAGGCGTCGTGCCCGCGCTGCGCCGGTCGCTTGCGACCGCGCTCGACGGCGCGCGCAGTTCCGACGCTCCCGGCCGCGATCTCGCGGCGTGGGTCGCGACGCACATCCGTTCGCTCGACACGCTGATCGTCGTCGACGACTTGCACAACGGCGAAGGCGATCCGGAGATATCGCGCTTCATCGCGTCGGTCGTCGACCGCACCCGCGAAGGCCCGCGCTGGCTCTTCTCCTCACGCAGCCCGCTGCAGTTGCCGGTCGCGTCGTGGCTGGCGTACGGCGAGTCCGATCTCGTCGTCGACGCCGTCGACTTGCGCTTCACCATCGACGAGGCCAAGCAGAGCGCGCGCGCGACGCGCGTGTCCGTGCGCGACGACGAGCTCGAGCAGATCCTCGGGCTCATCGACGGCTGGCCCGCCGCGCTGACGTTCGCGCTGCGCACGTCGACGCGCGCGAGCGACCTGCGCGCCGTGTCCGCCGGCACGCGCGAGATGGTCTACCGTTATCTCGCCGAGCAGGTGTGGCACTCGCTGGACGACCGCATTCGCGGCTTTTTGCGCACCGCGGCGTTCCTGCCGCGGCTGGAGACGCGCTTAGCGGTTGCGGCCGGCTTCGACGACGCCGCGTCCATCATCGAGTCGCTGCGCGAACGCGTCGCGTTCATCAGCGTGCTCGACGCGGGCGTGTACAAGCTGCACGATCTGTTCCGCGACTTCGTGCAGCGCCAAGTGGGCCTCGAAGGCAACGAAGCGCTGCGCCACGCGCAGGTCACGGCCGGCCAGCTGCTCGAGAAGATGGGGATGTACGGCGAAGCACTGGAGCGTTTCATCGACGCGCGCGCCGCGCGCGAAGTCGAGCGCGTCCTGGCCGCGTACAACTTCGCGCTGTTGGACAAAGGCTGCTTCGACATCGTCGAGCGCGCGGTCCGGTCGCTCCCGGGCGCGATGGTGAGCGCAAACCCCAACGTGCTCGCGCTGCGCGCCGCGCTCGAAGACGCGCACGGCCGCGTCGACCAGGCCGAACGCTGGTACGCCGCCGTCCTGGAGCGCGTAACCGACGACGTGGCATTCCGCGTCGCGGTCGCGACGCGCTACGCACTGCTGCTGCATCAGCAAGGCCGTACCGACGCTCTTCCGGTGCTCGAGGGCCTGCGCGACCGCGACGACCTGGATACACCGGAACGCGCGAGCGTGCTCGGGATGCTCGGCCTGATCTATGCGTCCGCAGGCAGACACGACGACGCGCAGGGGATGATCTCGGAAGCGATCGATCTGGCGGAGTTCACCGACGACAGCCTCCGGGCGCGCACGTTCGCGCGGTCCGCCACGGCCGCATTCTATGCGTCGGAAGACGCGAAGGTCGAGTATTTCACGCGCGAAGCGACGCGGCTCGCGATCGACGTCGGCGAGTTCGGCCTGGCGGCGCGCTCGTTCGGCACGCTGACCGCACTCCACGCGTTCGCCGGCCGCATCCCGGTCGCCGCGTGGTACGCCGCGCAGGTGGCCGCGAACGCGGAAAAAGCCGGCGACCCGATGCTGCACGTCTACGGTTTGCGAACCATGATGCAGCTCGAAGCCGAGCGCGGCAACATGGCGCGCGTTGCCGAGATCGATCACGATCTCGCGAAGCTCACCTATCGCGGTCACGTCGCACTGATCAGCTACATCTTTGCGAAGGCGCTTCACCACATCTGGAACGGCCAATTGCGTGAAGCCTCGCTCGCGTTGAGCAGCGCGGCCGACCGCGACCTCGCGCCCTTCCAGAACCGGCTGCGCTACGCGCTGCTCGCCGCGGTCCTCGCGAAGCTCGGCGCTCGCAACGAGGCCATCGACGCGTTCGCCCGGTACGACGCGGTCGTCGCCGCAGACAACGATGCACGTCCGCTTTTCTCACGTCTGCGCGGATTCGCCGAACGGTACGCGATCCTCGCAAACGTTCTCCTGGCCCGCAACGTGCTGGCGCAGCGCGGCCTGCGTGGCGCGCGCGCGACCGCTGACGACCTCAAGCCGTTCGACGCGGCGCTGGGCGCGCTCGTGAACCGGGTGCCCGAGCAATACGACGGCGCGCTACGCGAGATGCGCCTGGCCGGCATCGCCGGTATCGCCCGGCTCGTCGAGGTCCTGGCGGGCAGCCACTTCCAGCAGCCCGACGACGCCCGAGACGCCGAGCTCCTCACGCCCGTCGAGCTGCAGATCCTGCGTGGCATGTCGCAAGGATTGGGTAATCAGGCTATCGCCGACGATCAGCAGCGGACGGTCAACACGGTCCGAACGCACGTCTCGTCGATCCTGCGGAAGCTCAAGTGTACGACCCGGGGCGAAGCGGTCGCCACGGCCCGGCGAACGGGTCTCGTCCTCGGCTGAAACGCCCTCGTCCTTTCGGACGAGTGTCGCCGTCCACGCTCCTTGATAGGCTGGAGTCGTCCTCCGTCTCTCCAAGGAGCCCAATGTGATCACTGCTCTCATCACCGCCGCGGCCCTCGCAAGCGTCGCGTACATGACCCTCCCGATCGGTGCATAGCCGGAATTCGGATGCGGTGAAATAGCAATGGAAGGGCGGGCCGCGCTGGCGCGGCGACTGATCGAGACGCGAGTCGACGTTGCGGATGCCATCCTGCAGCGGATCGGACCCCGCTCTTCGGCTCAAGCCTCGGCGCTCATCGTCCGGTCGCTGGTCTCGGCGCTCGGGCAGTCGCTCGAAGCGGCCGGCCCCGGCCCCGTCATCTCCTGGGCGCGCATGGCGCGCGCGGCTTACGCCCTCCCGGTCATCCACGATCTCGTCTCGACGGGCTGCGATGTCGCAGCGGCGGAAGGCGAAAAACTCGACCTCGACTTCTCGGCGCTCCTCGTGTTCCTCGAGATCGTCAAGGCGAACGTCGCCGAAGCGTTCCCGCTCGCGCCGGGACCGCGCTTCCAGAACCCCGAGCGCGCGACCAACGGCGTGATCGAAGGCGTGCTCGCGATGCTCAAGGCGCGCGACGAAGCGACGTGCGCGCACTCGCAGGCGACCGGCGCATGGTGCCGGCGGCTCTCCGAAGCGATGGGCCTCTCCGCCACGACGACGGACGTGATCGTCAAGGCGGGCGTGCTGCACGACATCGGCAAGATCGCCACGCCGGATGCGATCCTTTTCAAGAACGGTGCGCTCACCGACGGCGAGTGGGCCGTGATGCAGAAGCACGCCGAGTACGGCGCCGACATCCTCGCCGAGCTGCCGGCACTCGCACCGTTCGCGCCGATCGTGCGCGCGCACCACGAGCGCTGGGATGGCCAGGGCTATCCCTGCGGTCTCAAAGGCGAGCAGATACCGTTCGAAGCGCGCGTCGTCGCGGTGGCGGATGCCTTCCACGCGATGATCAGCAACAGGCCGTACCGTCCCGCGATCGCGCAGCGCGAGGCGATGGAGATTCTTCGCGAAGGCCGCGGCACGCAGTGGGACGCTGAAGTGGTGGACGCGATGATAGCAATGCTCGACGCGCCTCGGACCGCCGCGGGTGGGCGGAAAGAGGCTCTCGGGTAGCAGCCCCAGCGGGCGCGGGTGGCCCCTATCGGGTGTGGGCCGGAAGAAGGGTCGTGCGGCGGGTGCGCACGGCCCTTTTCCGTGTGTGCGCCGGGCGGCGGCTCGTCAAGATTCGGTCAAGCCATTCGCCGCGACAGCGATCCGCGGCGCACGCTGGTCGATGGTACAAGCGACAAGACCGTTTGCCGGAGAGCACCGCTTGAACCACACCGACGCCGTTCTGACCGGTACGTTTTCTGCCGCGCTTATCGCAGCGGGTTTTGTGTTGACCTCACTCGCGGCCCGAAGACGAACCCGCTCCGCGGCCGCTGCGTCGCCGCCGTCCGCGGCGGCGGCCGTTGCGGCCGACGCTGATGCGGGCGCCGCCGAGGTCGCTGCCGAGGCGGCGCGGCTGATCGCGCAGTACCGGACGTATCAATCGGTCGCGCGCGAGCGCGACGTGACCGGCGGCGCGTCGCGCGAAGGGATGAAGGACGTCCAGCGCCACGTCATCGACGCAAGCGCCACCGTGGGACAACTCGCGCGGACGGTGCACGTCGCCGGCGCGGCCGTTGAGGAACGCATCGTCGCGATCGAATCCCTGTCATCGAACGTTGTCGAGCTCGCCGAGAACGTCGACACCGTGAGCTCGTCGGTGGGTGAGCTCGCGTCGTCGGTGAGCCAGGTCGCCGCGAACGCGCACCAAGCCTCGGACCGCGCATCGGAAGCGGAGCGACAAGCACACGACGGCGCGGTTGCGGCCGGCGCGCTGCTGCACTCGACGCGCTCGATCGCGGACGACGTGATCGCCATCGGCGCGAAGATGCAGCAGCTCAGCGGCTGTTCGGAGCGCATCGGCCCGATCGTCGACGCCATCGGCGGGATCGCGAGCCAGACGAACCTTCTCGCGCTCAACGCCGCGATCGAAGCCGCCCGCGCGGGCGAGCACGGACGCGGCTTCGCCGTCGTCGCGGACGAAGTGCGCAAACTCGCCGACGGCTCGGCGGCCGCAACACGCGAGATCGCCGCGCTGGTCGCATCGATCCGCACGAAAACCACGGACGTCACCCGCTCGACGCGCGCTTCCGAAAAACGCGCCGGTGACGCCCTCGCCATGGCCGACGCCGCAGGCGCCGCAATCGGCGAAGTTTCCGGCGCCGCACGCGAGACGAACGCCGCCATCGTCCGCATCTCCGACGCCGCGCGCGACCAGGCCGCGGGCGCATCGGCCATCGTCGCCTCCGTCGAGACGATGAACGGCTTGATGCAGCGCGCAGCATTCTCGCTGGACGAACAGACGTCGGGCAACCGCGAGCTGCGGAGCGCGGTCACCTCCGTGCGCGACTTGGCGCAGCACGTGGAAGGCGCGATCGCACGCCAGGAGGGCACGTTCGCCGAACTCAGCCGCGCATCGGCCGACCTGATGGTCACCAGCGACCTCTGTCGCGAACGCCGCGTCGCGGTCGACGAAGCTTGCGATGCACTCGAGCGGTGTGCATCGCACGACGCAACCGCGCTGTATGCCGGCATCGAGACGTTTGCTGCCCGGTACCGCGAGCTCGACGATGCCGAGGTGAGCCGCGAAGCCGACGCCGGCCGCACGCGCGGCCCATACCAAGTGCTGGTCACGGAGATGCAAGTCGCGCACGAGGCCACCGCGTCGCTCGCCGCCGCAGTCGGCCAAGCGGGAGCCGCGGTGGAACAGATGGTCGTCTCGGTCGCAGCGATCGCAGGTGACGCTGCGACGGTCGGCGCGAACCTCGAAGCCGTCAGCTCGGCGATCGCGCAGTTCGCCGTCGCAGCCGATCACGTCGCCATCGCCGCGAACGACGCAGCGAGCCGTTCGGCGATCGCGCACGGCAAAGCAACGGACGCGGCCGGATCGGTTGAACGCCTGATCGCATCGACGCAAGGCGTCGTCGGCGACATCCGGCTCGTCGTGGACCAAATGAACGAGCTGAACGAGGCGTCGGACCGCATCGGCGCGATCGTGGACACCATCGAAGGGATCGCCGATCAAACGAACCTGCTCGCACTCAACGCGGCAATCGAGGCCGCCCGCGCAGGCGATCACGGCCGCGGCTTCGCCGTGGTCGCCGACGAAGTGCGCAAGCTGGCCGACGGCGCAACCCGCTCGACGGGGGAGATCGGCGAACTGATCGCCGAGATCCGCCTGCGCATCGCGGAAGTCGTGGAAGCAACGGTCGCATCCGAATCCCGCGCGGTCGAAGGCCTGCGCACGGCCGATGTCGCAGGCGCCGCAATCGCAGCGATCTCCGCCGCGGTCGCCGAAGGCAGCCGCGAGATCGACCAGATCTCGCGCGCAGCAACGGAGCAAGCAACAAGCTCGTCGGTCATCGTAGGCTCGGTAGAACGCATGAACACCCTCATGCGCGCCACGACGCAGGGCCTCCAAGCCCAAGGCGAAGCAAACCAACACCTCACGCGCACGGTGGCCGACATGCGCGAACACGCGGAAAACGTCCACGCCATCAGCGAACGCCAGCGCACGGTCACGTCCGAATACCAAATCTCCGCGAAAGCCCTCATGGTAAGCGGCCGCGCCCTACGCGACGCCCGAGCCGCGATGCACGAGCTCGCAATCGGCGGGTAACGCATTGCTGCTCACCACCATGGCCGTGACGACGCCCCGGCCTACTCCAATGTCACCCTGAGCTTGTCGAAGGGTGCGCCACGATCGCGCCGCGCGATAAATCTCGAATAGCCTGCCAGTCGCGCCCCTCATGGAGATGATCGTGCCGGAGGTGGGGGAGCGACGTTGCTGTGGCGGGGCGTTGCGGAGTCGCGAAGGCCTGGAAGGCCGGGAGCGACGGAGCACCGAGCGACTGGAGCGCAGGATGCGCGCAAGGAGCGTCCCCGACACAGCAATGTCGCTCCCCCACCGCGCCGCAATAGGCAGAAAGGCCCGGATCGTGCGATCCGGGCCCTAGCGTCTTAGTAGTCGTCGTCCGTTGAGTGGGCGAGTGGACCTTCGTCCTCTTCCGCTTCCTCGGCGAGTTCTTCGTCCTCTTCCTCGAGCACGTAGCCTTCGTCGACGTCGTCGTCCTCGGTTGCCACCGGGACTTCTTCGTCGACGATCTCGTCGACGACGATCTCGCCGTCGTCCGTCATCGTCGCGCGCAGTCCGCCCAGCGGGCTGGTGGGGAGGAGGTCGTCGTCGGGCGCGCGTCCGCGCGCCGGAGCGGCGCTGACGAGCGGAGCCGAATCGTCGAGCTCTTCCTCTTCTTCCTCCGGCTCTTCGTCGGCAACGCCGGCGACTTCGCCTTCGGTTTCTTCTTCCTCGGTTTCCACCGGCGTACCGAGTGCCGCCGCGGCTGCCTGCGAAAGGCGGTCGCGTTCGGCTTCGCGTTCCGCGAGCGCGGTCTGCGAGAGGCGCGGGTCTTCGTCGCCCATCAGCAGCCCGATCTCTTGGGCGCGCTCGGCCATGTCGTCGTCCGCGATGCGAATCTCGACCTCTTCGCGCTGTTCGGTGAGCACCTTGACGTCGAGTGCCAGCGACTGGAGCTCCTTGATGAGCACCTTGAACGATTCCGGAACACCGGGTTCCATCACGTTCTCGCCCTTGACGATCGCTTCGTACGTCTTCACGCGGCCGACGACGTCGTCGGATTTCACCGTGAGGAGTTCCTGGAGCGTGTACGCGGCGCCGTACGCTTCGAGCGCCCAGACTTCCATCTCGCCGAAGCGCTGGCCGCCGAACTGCGCCTTACCACCCAGCGGCTGCTGGGTGATCATCGAGTACGGACCGGTCGAGCGCGCGTGGATCTTGTCGTCGACGAGATGCGCGAGCTTGAGCATGTAGATGTAGCCGACGGTGATCGGACGGCCGAAGCGGTCGCCGGTGCGCCCGTCACGCAGCCACGTCTTGCCATCCGACGGCAAGCCCGCGTCCTGCAGCCACTCGCTGATGTCTTCCGCGTGCGCGCCGTCGAACACCGGCGTCGCCATGTGGAAGCCCAGCATCGCGGCGGCCCAGCCGAGGTGCGTCTCCATGATCTGCCCGAGGTTCATGCGCGACGGCACGCCCAGCGGGTTGAGCACGATGTCGACCGGCGTGCCGTCTTCCATGTACGGCATGTCTTCTTCCGGCAGCACCTTGGCGATGACGCCCTTGTTGCCGTGCCGGCCCGCCATCTTGTCGCCTTGCAGAATCTTGCGCTTCTGCGCGACGTACACGCGCACGAGGTGGTTCACCCCGGGGCTGAGCTCGTCGCCGTTCTCGCGCGAGAAGCGCTTGACGTCGATGATCTTGCCCTTCTCGCCGTGCGGAACTTTCAGCGAGGTGTCGCGCACTTCGCGCGACTTCTCGCCGAAGATCGCGCGCAACAGGCGCTCTTCCGCCGTCAGCTCGGTCTCGCCCTTGGGCGTCACCTTGCCGACGAGGATGTCTTCCGGACGCACCTCGGCGCCGATGCGGACGATGCCGTTCTCGTCGAGGTCCTTGAGCGAATCCTCACCGACGTTGGGGATGTCGCGCGTGATCTCTTCCGGCCCGAGCTTCGTGTCGCGGGCTTCGCACTCGTACTCTTCGATGTGGATCGAGGTAAAGCGGTCGTCCTTGACCATGCGCTCGGAGATGAGGATCGCGTCCTCGTAGTTGTAGCCTTCCCACGGCATGAACGCGACCATGACGTTTTGGCCCAGCGCGAGCTCGCCTTCATCCGACGACGGTCCGTCGGCGAGGATCTGACCGCGCACGACCTTGTCGCCGACGGCGACGATCGGGCGCTGGTTGATGCACGTGCCGGCGTTGGACCGCGTGAACTTGAGCAGGTCGTAGCTGTGGTCGAGCCCGTCGTCGTCGTGCTTGACGACGATGTGGTGCGCATCGGCCGCGGTGACTTCACCGTTGGAGCGCGCGAGCACGCAGCCGCCGGAGTCCTTGGCCGCGCGATACTCCATGCCCGTGCCGACGATCGGCGCCTGCGGACGGAGCAGCGGCACGGCTTGGCGCTGCATGTTCGCGCCCATGAGTGCGCGGTTTGCGTCGTCGTGCTCGAGGAACGGGATGAGCGCCGTCGCGACCGACACGATCTGCTTGGGCGACACGTCCATGAGCTGCACCTTGTCGGGCGGCTCCTCGACGTACTCCTCGGCGTAGCGCGCGACGACGGACGACGACGTGATCTTGCCGTTGTCGTCGAGCAGCGTGTTGGCCTGCGCGACGATGTACTCGTCCTCGCGGTCGGCGGTGAAGTAGCGGATCTCGTTCGAAACGATGCCGTCCTTCACCACCCGGTACGGCGTCTCGATGAAGCCGTAGCGGTTGACGCGCGCGAACGTCGCCAGCGAACCGATCAAACCGATGTTCGGGCCTTCCGGCGTCTCGATCGGGCAGATGCGGCCGTAGTGCGAGTGGTGGACGTCGCGGACTTCGAAGCCCGCGCGCTCGCGTGACAGACCGCCCGGCCCGAGCGCCGACAGCCGGCGCTTGTGCGTGAGCTCGGCGAGCGAGTTGGTCTGGTCCATGAACTGCGAGAGCTGCGAGGAGCCGAAGAACTCTTTGATCGCCGCGACCACGGGGCGGATGTTGATCAGCGCCTGCGGCGTGACGGTCTCGATGTCCTGAACGGTCATGCGCTCGCGCACGACGCGCTCGAGGCGCAGCAAGCCGACGCGGAACTGGTTCTGCAGTAACTCGCCGACCGAGCGGATGCGGCGGTTGCCGAGGTGGTCGATGTCGTCCTTGTGCACTTCGCGCGACTGCACTTTGATCAGACGGCGCAGCACCGCGATCATGTCCTCGCGCGTGAGGGCCTTCTTCGTGGACGCAGGCGCCTTGAGCTTGGCGGACGTGTACTCGCGCAGCTTTTCGTCGCGCGCGCCCTCGAGCTTGCCGAGCAGCTTGTAGCGGCCGACGCCCGCGAGGTCGTAGCGCTTCTCGTCGAAGAACAGCGACTCGAGCAGCTTCTCCGCGTTCTCCGCGTTCTCGGGCTCGCCGGGACGCAGCTTCTTGTAGATTTCCTTGAGGGCGTCTTCCTTGGTCTTGACGTCCTTGTCTTTTTCGAGGCAGTTCGCGATCAGCGGGCTGTTGTCGAACAGCGCCAGGATCGCTTCGTCCGATTCCCACGCGTGACCGAGATCCGGGCGCGACAACGCGCGCACGAACGTGGTCGCGTAGATCTTGCGATTTTTGTCGATGCGGACGCCGATCGTCCCCTCGGTCTCGTCGTTCTTCGTGCCGTTGTCCGTCTCGAACTCGATCCACGCACCGCGGTTGGGGATGATCGTCGCGTTGAACGTCGGCCGGTTGTTCGTGTCCGTGTCTTGCAAGAAGTAGACGCCGGGGGAACGGACGAGCTGGCTCACGATCACGCGCTCCGCGCCGTTGATCATGAACGTGCCCTTGTCGGTCATGAGCGGGAAATCGCCCATGAAGATCTCTTGGTCGGGGATACCCTTGATCTCGCCGGACTCCGCCGTGATCAGGCGGACGCGCACGCGCAGCGGCGCGCTGTACGTCATGTCGCGCTCGCGGCACTCTTCCACCGTGTACTTCGGCTCGCCCAGCGAGTGGTCGCCGAACTCCAGCACGAGGTTGCCGGTGAAGTCCTTGATCGGGGAGATCGAGTCGAACGCTTCCTTCAGACCGTCGCTGATGAACCATTTGAAGGAAGCTTTCTGCAGCTCGATCAGATCGGGCAGCTGCAGAACGTCCGTGATCTTCGCGAACGAGTGGCGCTGGCGCTTGGCGCCAGGGTCCTCGGGTAGCTCGACGGTGAACGCTTCTTCAGGGACGTGAAAGCTTGCGCTCGCGATGTTCTCTTGCTTGACCGCGGTGCCTGACCCGTTGGGCGCTGCGGGGGCCGCTTCCGTCTTCTTGCGGCTGCGCGTCGTCTTGGGTTTGTCCGCCGTCGTCTTCGTCGCCATTCTGTTTCTGGGGGTCTTCCTGCGTGGGTTCACGCGCGCTCGGGGCTCGCAAACGCGAAAAGGCAAGGACCGACCCACCGGAGTGAGGTGTCCTCGCTCGCTCTCGTATGCCGCTATCCGCCGAGAGGCATAGGGCGGTATCGTAGCACCGCCCGTCAACCGGCGTCAAGCGCCTTTGGAGACTAATACGCCCTAGGCAGCGTCGCCGCTGCCGGCGACATACCCGGTGGGAGAAAAGGCCGGCGCGCTCCGCGCGCTGTCGACTGCCGCCTCGAGGGCGGCGTGGCGGTCCATCTCGCAGCGGCAGCCGCCCGCGCGGTCGCCGGAGCAGCCCATGTAGTCGTGGTTGGCGAGCGAGTGCCCGCAGGGGCAGAGCACCAGATTGTCCATCGTAAGCCTCCCGCGGTGGCGTCAGCTGCGGCTGAGCACTCCCCGCCGCGGGGGTCGTCCGCGAGCGCCGCTCTCCGGAGAGTTCGCCGCCAGCGGACCGTCCGCGGGGTCGTGCCGGTGGGCATCGGACGATCCCACGCCCGGATGGTACCCGTGTCAGCGGTCGACAAACGCGCGATAGCGTACGCTCAGCCGACGGCCGTTCGGCAACACTCCTGCCAGCCCGGTACGATTGGCATAGCGAGCATCCGCCCGGCCGCCAAACCCGCGGCGATATCGGCCACCAGCGCGCGCCGCGACTGCCCATATTTCCGCGATCAGGATGCCACCGCGGCGGTGCGGGCGAGCTCCTCGAACGTGACCAGCGCCGACGCGACGACTTGGTCCATGTTGAAATACTTGTACTCCGCCAGCCGGCCGACGAACGTCACATGGCGCTGCGCGTCGGCGAGCGTCGCGTACTTGCGGTACAGTTCGCGGTTGTCGGGGCGCGGGATCGGGTAGTACGGATCGCCTTCGGCGCTAGGATACTCGCGGCTCAAGATCGTCTTGGGATGCTGCTGCCCCGTGAGGTGTTTGTACTCCGTCGTGCGCGTGAACGGGACCGCGCCGTCGGGCTCGTTCACGCACCCGACGGGCTGCACCCACGCGACGTCGCGCGTCTCGAACTCGAAGCGCAGCGAGCGGTACGGCAGGCGGCCGAACTTGTAGTCGAAGTACTCGTCGATCGGGCCGGTGTAGATCACGTGATTGAAGCGCGCGCGATCCTGCACCCACGCGAAGTCGCAATCGGTCACGACTTCGATGCGTGGGTGGTCGAGCATCGCGCTTACCATCGCGGTGAAGCCGTCCGCCGGCATCGCCTGAAAGCTGTCGGTGAAATAGCGGTCGTCGTCGCCCGTGCGCGTGGGGATGCGCCCGCACACGGTCGCGTCGAGTTCGGACGGGTCAAGGCCCCACTGCTTGCGCGTGTAACCGCGGAAGAACTTCTCGTACAGCTCGCGGCCGACGCGCGCGAGGATCGCCTGCTCCGAGTTCTCGATCCGCTCGAGCGGCTCGGAGCGCGCTGCGAGGAACGCCGCGACGCCGCCGCAATCGAGATCGAGTTCGTACAGGCGGTTGATCGTCGTGCGGTTGATCGGGATCGGCACGAGCTTGCCGTCGACCCGCGCGAGCACGCGGTGCTCGTAGGGCCGCCAGCGCGTGAACGCGCTCAGATAGTCCACGACGTTTCGCGCGTTGGTATGGAAGATATGCGGACCGTACCGGTGATAGCGCAGCCCGTTCTCGTCCAGCGGGTCATGCGTATTGCCTGCGACATGCGGTCGCTTGTCGATGACGAGCACGGTCGCCCCAAGCTGGCTCGCGAGCCGTTCCGCGATGGTGCTGCCGGCCAAACCGGCACCGACGACGAGATAATCGTAGCGCACGGAAAATTCCCACCGCAGTAGACTGCGGAACATTGAGTGGTCCCTCACCGGGGTAAGCTCTCTATACCCCCCTCAAAACCGCCATTATGCACGCTCGCTTCCTGCACTCTTCAGGAGGCTGCGCGTGAAAGGAGCCGTTCCATACCGTACGCATCGTTCGAAGTCGTCGTCGTTGGCCTGCACTTGCGCTGGAAAGGCGTGTGGCAACGTCCGAACCATGTGTTGTCGCGCTTCGCCCGCGACATCCCCGTCATCGTGTTGGAGGAACCGCTCGCCGCCGCCGGCGATCGCGATGCGATCGACGAGCATGACGGGCTGACGATCGTCACGCCGCGCCGCAGCGCGCTCGCGGCCGATGCGCTCGACGCGCGCGCGCTCGCAACGGTGCAAGCGCTCGCCGGCGGCCGCCATGCGCTCGTGTGGCTGTACACGCCGATGATGCTCGCGCTTGCCGATGCGTTCCCCGGCGCGCCGCTGGTGTACGACAAGATGGACGAGCTCGCGATGTTCGCCCTTGCCGACCCCCGCATCGCCCCGCGCGAACGCGAGCTGTTGCGGCGCGCGGACGTAACGTTTACCGGGGGCCGTTCGCTCTTGCGCAGCGTCGAAGGCCGCACGCGCAACGCGCGCTGCTACCCCAGCGGCGTGGACGTGGCGCACTTCGAGCAGGCGAGCGCTATGCGGCCACACGCTGCGCTGGCGCCGTTTTGCGCCGGGCCGGTGTTCGGCTACGTCGGCGTGATCGACGAGCGCGTCGACCTCGCGCTCGTCGACGCGCTCGCGGCCGCGAACCCTAGCGCGACCGTCGCGATGATCGGCCCGGTCGTCAAGATCGACCCGGCGGTACTGCCGCGCCGCGCGAACATCGCGTACCTCGGCAAACGCGAGTACGACGAGCTCCCCTCGCTGCTGGCGGGGATCGACGTGGCGCTGATGCCGTTCGCGCTCAACGAGCACACCGCCAACATCTCACCGACCAAGACGCTCGAGTACTTCGCCGCCGGCAAGCCCGTGGTCAGCACCGCGGTGCGCGATGTGGTCGCCGATCACGGTGATGTCGTGCACGTCGCGCGCGATGCCGCCGAGTTCGTCGCGCTCGTCGAGCGCGCGTGCCAACCGGACGAAGCGCGGGCGCACCGCGCGCTCGTCAAAGCGCGCGGCGCGACCTGGGACGCGATCGCCGCGTCGATGCGCGACGATCTCGGCGCCGCTGGGATCGGCTACGCGGCGGCGAGCCCCGTGCGCAAGAACTCCGCCGCACGCGCATAGCATGGGCACGACACGGCGGACAGCCCCACGTCGTCGATGATGCGCACCCGCGCGTAGCCATGCGCGACGAGGCCGTCTTCGACGAACCGGCCGAGCACCGTCACCACGCTCGCGCGCCGGACGCCGAGCATCATCGCGACCACGTCCTGCGTGATCTGGATCTCCTCGCCCACGCGGTCGCGCGTGGTGAGCAGCCACTTCGCGAGGCGCTGCTCGATCGTGTGGCGCGCATTGCACGCGACCCATTGCCCGCGCACGGCCTGCACCGCGCTGAGATACCGCCGCCCCGCTTCGCGCAGGACCGTGTCACGCTCGAGCGCGTCGAGGAAAATCTGCGCGTCGAGCCGGCCGAAGCGACCCGGTGACTGCACGATCCACGTGTCGGGCGTACGCCGCATTCCAAGCACCAGTTCGACGCCGAGAAATCCCTCGGCGCCCGCCGCGTCGACCTCGACGTTGGAGTCGCCCTCGAGCGGGCGCAGCGTCGACACGATCCCGGACATCGGGAACCACACCGCCTCGATCGCCGCGTTTGGCGGCTGGAGCACGTCGCCGATCCCACCGCCGTGCGAGGTCATCCGCGACTCGAACAGCGAGCGCGTCATCGGCGCTAGGGCGCTCAGGAATCGGTTCTTCTCTGCTGTACCGGCGAGCATGTCACAAAAGTCATACCCCGTACATTCCGCTCTCACCCGGCCCGTAGGCCGTTCGTCTCACCCCGTTCGGGTGGTTCCTGGGTTGGGAGCACCATGCGCCGGCGGACACGCTGCACTAGGCTGCGGGGACACCACCTTCG
>CAWBVR010000004.1:0-58456 GCA_963792235.1 Vulcanimicrobiota bacterium | reverse complement strand
AGGGTTTCATCGCCGGACAGGTGCAGATCGGCGCGGGCAGCATCCCGCCGTTTCTGACGGGCTGGGACCGCGGCGTGGGCTGGAAAGTGCTCGCGTCGCTCAACCAGATGTCGGTGTGGCTGGTCGCGCGCGACAAGACCATCCGCACCGTGAAAGACCTCAAGCCCGACATGAAGATCGGGATGCCGTCGATCGACTCGGTGCAGTCGCTGACGCTGCGCAAGGCGGCGTTGGAACAGCTCGGCAACGCGCACGCGCTCGACACCGCCATCGTCGCAATCGACCATCCCTCGGGGCTGCAGGCGCTGCAGGTCGGCCAGCTCACCGCGCACCTGAGCGCGCCGCCGTTCCAGTACCAGGAAGTGCAGGCAGGCGGCCACGCCGTGGTGCGCAGCTTCGACGTCTTCGGCAAGCACACGTTCAACAGCGTCTACATCAGCCCGAAGTTCGCTGACGAGCACCCGCAGTTCGTCAAGGCGTTCTACCGCGATCTGCTGGATGCGACGCAGTTCCTCAAGGCGCACCCGCGCGAGGCGTCCGAGATTTTGTCGAAAGACTCGGGCGGCAAAGTGTCCGCGCGCGACTTCGAGGGCTGGCTGCGGCGGCCCGACGTCATCTTCAGCACCACGCCGCACGGCTTCTTGGCGATGGCAAAGTTCATGCAGTCCATCGGCTCGCTGTCCAAGGTGCCGTCGTCGATGCGCGACATCAACTACGCGGGCACGCTGGGCGGCGCCGGCGATTAGCGCGCTGCTGGGCGAGCCGCTGGTCGTCGGCAGCGGCGTCGCGATCGCGTACGGCGGCGTGACGGCAGTCGCGTCCGCCGACTTCGTCGTGCGGCGCGGCGAGAAGTTCGTGCTGATCGGCCCGTCGGGCTGCGGCAAGACGACGCTGCTCAAAGCGATCGCCGGTTTCCTCGCGCCGTCGCGCGGCACGATCACGCTCGACGGCAAGCCGATCGGGGAGCCCGGCCCCGACCGCACCGTCGTGTTCCAGGACTTCGATCAACTCTTCCCGTGGCGCACGGTGCTCGACAACGTCGTCTACGCGCTCGATGTGGCGAAGGGCATGCGCGGCGCGGCGGCGCGCGACCGCGCGCGCGAGATGCTGCAGCTGGTCGGCATCGAGCGCGCCGCGAACAACTACCCGCATCAGCTCTCGGGCGGGATGAAGCAGCGCGGCGCGATCGCCCGCGCGCTCTCGCTCGAACCGCGCATCCTGCTGATGGACGAGCCCTTCGGTGCGCTCGACGCGATCACGCGCTCGCAGCTGCAGCTCGACCTCAACGCCATCTGGCGCAAGACCGGCGTGACCATCGTGCTGGTGACGCACTCGATCCAGGAAGCGATCTTCCTCGGCCATCACGTCGCGGTGATGTCGAACTCGCCGGCGCGCATCGTCGAGACGGTGGATACGTCGGCCGTCGACGACATCGACGGACCGGAGTTCATGCGCCTATCCCACCACCTGCGCTCGCTGCTCATCACGCCGGAGTCCGAGGCGCGCGCGCTGCGCGGGGCGGCCGAATGACCTGGGGGAAGCTGCCGACGGCGCTGCGCTACTCGATCGTCATCGTGGTGCTTCTCGCGGCTTGGCAGGCGTACGTATCGCTGTCGCACGTCTCGCCGCTGCTGGTCGGCGGGCCGCTCGACGTCGGGCGGTCGCTGTGGACCGACATCGTGGACGGCAAGCTTCCCGACGCCACGTACCACACGCTGCGCACGCTGCTCATCGGGCTCGCGATCGGCGCGCTGATCGGCTTCGCGTTCGCGTCGTTCGCGGTGTTCTCGCAAGTGGGCCGCGACGTGCTGGCGGTGCTGACGGCAGTGCTCAACCCGCTGCCCGCGATCGCGATCCTGCCGCTCGCGCTGATCTGGTTTGGTTTGAGCGACCGGTCGATCATCTTCATCGTCACGCTCGCGACGATCTGGCCGGTGGCGATCAACACCGACACCGGCTTTCGCACCATCAGCGCGACGACGCAGATGGTCGCGCGCAACCTGGGCTTGCGCGGTCCGCGCCTAGTCGTCGATGTGCTGCTGCCCGCGGCGATGCCCTACATCCTGACGGGCCTGAAGACGGCGTGGGCCTTCGGCTGGCGCACCGTCGTCGCGGCGGAGCTGGTGTTCGGCGTCGCGGGCTCGCAAGGCGGGCTGGGCTGGTACATCAACAACGCACGCTACTACCTGCTGACGTCGCAGATCTTCGCCGGCCTCGTGGTGATCTCGATCCTCGGCATCGCGGTCGAAGCGCTGTTCGCACTGGTGGAGTCGCGGACGGTTTTGCGCTGGGGGATGAAACGCTAGCTTAGCCCGCTTCGATGATCCGGTCGAAGTCGAGCGCCAGCCCGTCGGGCCGCGTGCCGAACTCTTCGACCTTGCGGCGCTCGGGATCGATCACGACGGCGTAGAGAGCGCCTTGCTCCACGTAGCGTTTGGTCTTGCGGCGCTGAGCGGCGTATGAGTCGGATTGCGACACGATCTCCACGACCACGTCGGGGACGACTTTGGGAAATTTCCGGCGCTCGACTTCGCTGAGCGCGTGCCACCGTTCGAACGAAATCCACGACGCGTCGGGCGCGCGCACCGCTTTGTCCGGCAAGGTCACACCGCCGTCCGAAGCCGCCGCATAACCGTGGTCGCCACCCCAAGCATGCAACTGCCGCGCTGCCTCAAACGCGCGGATTCCGTTACGGTACGAGGTGGGGCTCACGTTGAGCGATCCGTCGGGCTCGCGCTCGATGTGCCAACCCTCGTTGGCGGCGCTGAACCGGAGGAGCTCGTCGTCGTCGAGCGGTCGAGCAGGTACGATCATGGTTTTCCACGCCAGTCTATCACGCGCTCGGCGGGAACGACTAGCCCATGCGGCTCTCCCCGCTCGTGCACGTGCGAACTCTGGCCGATTAGCCCGGCTTGAACATCGGCGCGGTTGCGAACCGCTCCTTGAGGAACCGCCCGTTCGCCAGCAGCGACTGCGCGTCGTTGACGACCGCGTCTTGGGCGATCTCTTTCATCTTGGCGGCCAGCACCGTCAACTGCTCCACCACGATCTGGCGCGCCGTCTTGCCGTCGCGGATCGCCGCGTTGTTGCGGTAGGCGGCGGGGACGGCGAGGTACGCGTTGAGCGTGTCGGGCAAGTAGGTCGTCGCCGTCGCGCGAACGTCGACGAACGTCGCGTCGGCGACGTTGCGCGCCGCGAGCCGCGGCAGGATCTTCTGCCGCTCGGGGCCGGTGACCGTCCCGATCTGCGCTTCGACCGCATCGCCGACTCTTTTCGCGAGGTACGCGTACTGCTCGCGAAACTCGTACGAAGGCGGGTCGACGACGTCGATGAGCTGGTCGGGCACCTTGACGCTGTTCTTGCTCAAGAAGTCGCGCGTGTACGCGCCGTCCTGGATGCGGAAGCCGTGCTCGACCGCGACATGCTGCAGCGTCTCGTTGGAAGTCAGCAACTGCCCGAGCTTGTCGCCGCGGTCGCTGATCGGGACGAACACGTGCTTGGTGTAGACGGTCGGGCGCGGATAGAGCAGCACCATGTCGGGATTGTGATCCTTCGGGTGCGCGAGAACGTACTCGATGAACTGCGACTCGTAGATCATCACCAGCGGCGCCTTGCCCATGCCGATCTGCACGTAGTCGTCGAACGGGCCCGACGAGGACGACTCCTCGTAGCCCTGCCGCAAGAACAGGCCGTTGAGGCGCGGCTGGATGCGCGCGATCTGCGCGCGGTCGCTGACGACCGCGTTGCCGTTGAGCACGTACGACGCGAGCGCCGCGTACATGGCGGCGGAGTTCGACTTGCGCGGGTCGGTGGTGGATACCAGCACGGACTTGTTGACGTCGTACGCGCCCGACGACTTGAAATCGTGCCAGCGCTTCCCGCTTGTCTCCGCGGCGAAGAGCGCCGGCATGTTGACGATGTCGTAGTGCTGGCCCTCGCGCTTGACGATCCCGTTCGCGATCAGAATGTTCGCGATCGGGCGCCACGACGCTACGGTCATCGGCGTGAAGAACGGTGTATAGACGTCGTGCGCTTTCACGATCGCCTTGAGCCGCTGGCCTGACGGCTGGCCCGCGGGGAACGTGAAATCATACGTCGCGAGATCCGTTGCCGCCGCTCTACCGATGCCGCAGGCCGAGGTTTCGCACCCTGGGTAGCGGTCTCCGCTACGACGTGCCGGCGGCTATGGTGACGGTGACGGCGAGGGTGACGCGCCTAGCCACCGCAGCTCGTGAAGAGCGCCGTCGTGCTCGACGTAGTGGACCGGGCACGTTGCGAGCGCCTCGTCGAGCAACGGGCGGGCGGTTTCGCGGTCGTTGCGCGACAGCGCGAGCTCGGCGGCGTAGAACGCGGCCTCGCAGCGGTTGGCGGCGGCAGCTGTCGCCGGGACGCCGGCCTGCGCGCGTTCGCGCACGTCGCGATACGTGCGTTCGCCGAGCACGAGCCCGACGAGCGGACCAGGCCAGGCGTCGGCGTCGAACCGCGCCGATGCGGTGCGGAGCGCGGCCTCACCGGCGGTCCCGGCGCGGAGCCGGGCGAGGTACGCCCACACGGCGTTGTACACCGTCGGCTTCAACCGGTCCGCCGCGTCGAAGTCGGCCGCGGAAGCCGTGAAGTCGTGGCTCAAGAAGTTTATCAGACCGCGCCAGCGATACGCGTTGAGCGCTTCCGGGTTCAAGGCGATCGCGCGACCGAGATCTGCCAGCGCGGCCGCGGGCTGGTTCCGCTCGAACGCGGTCGCGCCGCGCCACTGGTAGCTGTCGTAGTTCTTTGAGTCCAGCTCGACCCAGCGGTCGAAGTCGGCGAACGCCGCATCGTAGTTGAGCTGGTCGTATTCGAGCATGCCGAGATTGCGGTAGGCGAACGCGTAGTTCGGGGCCAGCGCGATGGCGCGCTCGAAGTCCGCGCGGGCACGGCGATCGTCGCCGGTGTCGCGGTACGCGCGTCCGCGTCCGTTCAAGAGCGCCGGGTCAGACGCGACCGCCAACCCGCGGCTGTATTCAGCGATAGCTCGCGTGGGATCGCCGCTGAGATGATATCCGAGCCCCAGGCCGTAGTACGCGACCCAGTCGTGAGGCCGCAGCGCGACCGCCTGCCGCATGTCGGAGATGACGGCGGCATAACGCTTTTGCCGCTCGAAAACGTCGGCACGGTTCATGTATACGGCCCCCCGCTGCGCTCCGCGCAGGCTGGGGTCGGCGAGCGCGCGCGTGAACAGTTGGATCGCGGCGGCGTCGTCGCCGCGCCGTACCGCGGCGTGCGCCGCCGCGACGTCCTCGCTCGCGCCGGCGAGCGCGACACCCGTGCCGAGCCCGACGAGCACCACCGCCAGCGCGGCGACGAGCCGGACGCTAAACACCGAGGTGCGCCACCAGCCAGGCGCGGCGGTCGTCGTGCACGGTGACGTCCTCGAGCGCGTGGTCGAGCTTGTACGCCTTGAACGTGCGGTCGCGGTCGGGCACGGCGTTGCGCAGCGCGATGCCCGTCGCCTGCGACACGTACTCGTCGTTCTGGCCAAACTGCAGCAGCGTCGCCTTCTGCTTGCCGTGCGCGAGCCAGCCTGGTAGGTCGAACGCGCTCATCTGCGCCACGTACGCTGCCGGATTCGCGGGCTGTTTGCCCAGCAGATACCACTCCCAGTACGACAGCGTCGGCGCGATCAACACCGCGTACGCCGGGCGATCGTCGGCGGCGAGCAGCAGCGCACCGTCCATCGCGCCGAAGTCGTGCCCCACGTACGCGATGCGCGTTTTATCCACGCCGTTGAGGGCGCTCAAACAGTCGAGCGCGCGGCGCAGCGACACGACCTGCGTGATCGTGGCGTCGAAATCCGTTTCCGGCGTGCGCAGATCGGTAAACCACTTTGCCTGCGACCACGGCATGTCCACCAGCAGCGACACGACGCCGCGCTTGGCGAGCTCCTGCGCGTCGGCCATGAACTCGGTATGATTGGTGGTCGCGCTCTCGCCGAGCCAGTGCACCCACAGCACCGCCGGCGCGTTCTTGGGCGCGGCGGCCGGGGCGACGACCACGGCGTTCATCGGCGCGGCGCCGGGCGCGCCCACGATCAGCGTCATGCCCTCGTTGCCGGTGTACTGCGGCCGAAGGCATGTCGTCGTGGCGGGCTTGTAGTCGAACGACGGCGACCCGGTTCCGAACGGCGGCGGCAGCGCGGGGGCCGCGGCGAGCAGCGCGAGGGCGGCGAGCGGGGCGGCGAAAAAGCGCATGACCTGCATCGTCGCATTTTTCCGGCGCCGTCTCCTGCCGGCGCGGCGCGGCCGTCAGCACCGCGTCGGCTCGCCGGGGTGGCGGCGGATGCCGGAGCCTAGCCCGCGAAGCCAGGCACATGACCACGACAGCCGCCGCGCCCGCCTCCGCGCTCCGCGAACGCCTGCAAGCGTTCATGGAGTCCGACGTCTACCCCAACGAGCACGTCTACCACGAGCAGCTTCGCAGCGCGACGACGCCGTGGATGCAGCCGGCGATCATGGACGAGCTGCAGGCCAAAGCGCGCGCGATCGGGCTGTGGAACCTGTTCCTGCCCGAGCCGGAATGGGGCGCCGGTCTGACCAACCGCGAGTACGCGCCGCTGTGCGAGATCATGGGCCGCTCGGAGATCGCGCCCGAAGTCTTCAACTGCAGCGCGCCCGACACGGGCAACATGGAAGTGTTCGCGCGCTACGGCTCGGACGCGCACAAGGAACGCTGGCTCAAGCCGCTCCTGGAAGCGAAAATCCGTTCGGGCTTCTCGATGACGGAGCCCGCGGTCGCGTCGTCGGACGCGACGAACATCAGCGCGGAGATCGTGCGCAAGGGCGACGAGTACGTGATCAACGGCCGCAAGTGGTGGACGTCGGGCGCGGGGCACCCGCGCTGCAAGGTTCTGATCTTCATGGGCCGCTCGAACGTCAGCGCGCCGCCGCACCGCCAGCACACGATGGCCGTCGTGCCGATCGACGCACCCGGCGTCACGGTACTGCGCACGCTGTCGGTGTTCGGCTACGACCACGCCCCGCACGGTCATGCGGAGATCAATTTCGAGAACGTGCGAATCCCGGCCGACGACGTGCTGGTCGCCGAGGGCAAGGGCTTCGAGATCGCGCAAGGGCGCCTCGGCCCGGGCCGCATCCACCACTGCATGCGCGCGATCGGCCTCGCGGAGCGCGCGCTGGAGCAGATGGTCAAGCGTGTGAAGGAGCGCACCGCGTTTGGCCGCCCGCTGTCCGAGCAGGGCGTCATCATGCAGTGGATCGCGGAATGCCGCATCGAGATCGATCAGACGCGCCTGCTGGTGTACGATGCGGCCGAGAAGCTCGACGCGTTCGGCAACAAGGTCGCGCGCAACGAGCTCGCGATGGTGAAGGTGGCCGCCGCGAACATGGCGTGCCGCGTGGTCGACCGCGCGATCCAGGCGTTCGGGGCCGCCGGCGTCAGTAGCGATCAGCACCTGGCGGCGGCATACGCGCACGCGCGCACGCTGCGCCTGGTCGACGGGCCCGACGAAGTCCACCTGCGCTCCATCGCCAAGTTCGAGCTGCAGAAAGGGTGAGCCGGGTCGATCCGCTCGACGAGCTGGAGCTGAGCCTGCGGCGCGGGGCGTGCGAGCTGCACGTCGTGCGCCACGCGGACGCCGTGCCCGATTCCGACGAGTCGTTCACCATCTACGACGACTACGAGGCGCATCCGCTCAGCGCACGCGGCCGCACGCAAGCGGAGGCGGTCGCGGAGCGGTTCGCGGATCCTGGAGCTCGCGGCCGTGTATGCCAGCCCGATCCGTCGTGCGCGCGAGACGGCCGACGCGATCGCCGCCGTCGCCGGCGTCACGGTGCGCGAGGAGCCCGGCGTCACGGAGATCACCATCGGTCCGACCGACGACGCGATGGCGCTGCGCGACCGGCTCGCGTGGCTGGCGATGATCGCCATGCGCGACGGTTCGTGGGCCGGCATCCCCGGCACGGAGTTGTCCGCGAACGTGCGCGCGCGCATGCTCGGCGCGCTCGATTCGATCGCGGAACGCCATCCCGGCGAGCGCGTCGCGGTCGTGTCGCACGCGGGCGCGATCAACGCCGCGCTGGGCGCGATCGCGTCGAGCGATCACGACTTCTTGTTCCCGCTGGCGAACGCGTCGGTGTCGGTGCTGCGCATCGGCGGCGGGCGGCGCCTGTTGATGAGCGCGAACGAAACGGCGCACCTCGCCGCCATCCCGTCGCGCGCCCGCCGGTGACCGGCGCTATGCCATGACGACGCGCCCGTCCGATGACCCGGAGACGATCGAGGTCCGCGACGAAGAGCGCATCGACGCGACGCGCCTCGAGCCATATTTGCGCGAGCACCTCGAAGGCGCGGAAGGGTCGCTTTCGATTCGGCAATTTGGCGGCGGCCACGCGAACCTCACCTACCTCGTGCGCTTCGGCGACCGCGAGTGGGTGTTGCGCCGCCCGCCGCTGGGGCCGGTCGTGCGCGGCGCGCACGACATGCGCCGCGAGCACCGCGTGCTGTCGACGCTGTATCGCGGCTACGCGCTCGCGCCGCGCAGCTATCTGCTGTGCACCGATCCCGAGATCATCGGCGCGGACTTCTTCGTCATGGAACGCCGCCACGGCATCGGCTTGCGCCAGACGATCCCCGAGCCGTGGGCGCACCAACCCGACGTCTTGCGCGGCATCGGCGAACGCCTGATCGACGATCTCGCCGCACTGCACGCGGTCGATCCGGAATCGGTCGGGCTCGGCGATCTCGGCAAACCCGAAGGCTACGTCCAGCGGCAGCTGGACGGCTGGACCGAGCGCTGGTTCAACGCGCTCACGCCCGACGTGGGGCCCGCTGAACCGTTCACCGGCTGGCTGCGCCAGAACGCGCCGCAGCAGCGCCGCACGACGCTGCTGCACAACGACTACAAGCTCGACAATACGCTGCGCGACGCGCTCGATCCGCGCCGTACCGTCGCGGTGCTCGACTGGGACATGTGCACGCGCGGCGAGCCGCTGATGGACCTCGGCTATCTGCTCGGTCTGTGGGCACAGAAGGACGATCCGGACAGCTGGCTGCACGGCCGCATGCCGACGTGGCTGGACGGCTTTCCGACCCGCCGCGAAGCGGCGGAGCGCTATGCGCGCGCGAGCGGCACGAACGTCGACGATCTGCACTGGTACGTCGTCTTCAGCATCTTCCGCTACGCGGTGATCCTGCAACAGATCTACATCCGCTACGTGCGCGGTCAAACGCACGACGAGCGCTTCCGCGGCTTCGGCGAAGCGGTGAACCAGCTAACCCAAAAAGGCCTCGACCTCATCGACAGCGGCGACATCTAGCCAAGCGCAGCGTCGATCCGATGCTGCGCGGGCGGGCGCCTGAAAGCTTCGCTTAACGAATTACGCTTAACGAATTAATTGACAGCGCCGCCGCGGGGTGGTAGAGTGCGCGCATGGCCCGTCCGCCATCGACCGTGCTAACCGATGCTGAGCTCCGCGTGATGCGGGTGTTGTGGGCGCGCGGCGGCGAGGCGACCATCGGCGACGTGTGCGACGTGCTCGACCCACCGGCCGCGCGCGCGACGGTGCAGACGATGCTGCGCATCCTCGAGCGCAAGCGTTACGTTCGCCATCGCGCCGACGGCCGCACGTTCGTGTACCGCGCGCTCGTCAACGATGAGGCGGCGAGCCAGCGCGCCGTCGACCACCTCGTCGAGCGGTTCTTCGACCGTTCCGAAGACGCGCTGGTGATGCGGCTGCTCGATCGCCGCGGCGTCGATCCCGCCACGCTCGAACGCGTGCGCGCGCTGCTCGACCAGGAGGATGCGTCATGATCGTTTCGCCCGATCTGTTGCGCGCGCTCGCGCATGCATTGCTCGACGTCACGATCGTCAGCGGCGTGCTCGCGCTGGCCGTCGCTCGCCGTCGAGCGCGTCCCCGGCGTCGACGCGAGCACGCGCTCGCGCTGTTGGAGCGCCGTCGCTATCGTGCCGCTGCTCGCGTTCGCGGCGGCACTGCTGCAGCCACTCGCGGTGCGTGAAGGCGCGGCGCGCGCGGTGCCCGCGCCGATGGCCGGGACGATCCTGATCGACCCGCTCGACGGTCTGCAGAACGGCGCTCGCGGCGTGTATGCGAAGGCGTACGCCGCGCCGCCCGAAACGTCGCTCGCCGCCTCCGCGCCGCGCAACGCGCCGTTCCCGTGGCTGCCGCTCGCGCTGGCGCTGTGGTTCGCCGTCGCGGCAGTGCAGCTCGCGCGCGTGTTTTTCGGTGTCGTGCGCGCGCACCGCATCGTCGCGCGCTCGTCGCGCGCCTGCGATGGGTCGGGCTTGCGCGCCGTCGCACGCGATGCCGCGGGCGCGCGCGTGGCGCTGCGCGTGCGCGACGGGATCCACTCGCCGGTCGCCATCGGGCTCACGCACCGCGCTGTCGTCATCCCCGCGCAGCTTGCGAGCAGCTTGCCGGCGGCGGAACTGCGCGCGGTCGTCGCGCACGAGATCGCGCACCTGCGGCGGCGCGACGACTGGACGTACTTGCTCGAACGCATCGCGTGCGCGATGCTGTGGTTCGATCCGGTCCTTGCGATCGCGGCGCGCACGTCGGCGACCTGGCGCGAGGTGGCGTGCGATGCGTCGGCGGCGCGCGCGACCGGCGCGCGCGCGTGCGCCACGGCGCTCTGGCGCAGCGCGAGCATCCTGTGCGACCGCGACGCGCACCGCCCCGCGCTCGCGCTGCTGTCGGGCGCCACGCTGGTGCAGCGCGTCGAGGCCCTGCTGCGCCCGGCCGCAACGTCGGCGCGACGCTCCGTTGCGGCGGCGCTCGCGCTCGCGGTGCTCGCGGCGGCGGCGGGTGCGCTCGTGATCGTCCGCACGCCGGTGTATGCGTGGCCGGTTACCGGCCTCAGGGCAACCGGATCGATGCACACGCGGCGCGCGTCGTTCGCGTTCGTCAAGCTGAGCGACGGCCGCGTGCTCGTCGCGGGCGGCATGATCGCGAACCACGACTTCACGCCCAAGGCGGAGCTCTACGATCCGGCGCGCGGCACGTTCGAGCCGACGGGCTCGCTGCTGGAAGGTCGCGTCGGGCTGTCGGGGACGCTGCTCGCCGACGGACGCGTGCTGATCGCGGGCGGCTGGACGAACCAGGGCGTCACCGCAAGCGCGGAAATCTACGACCCCGTGACGGCGCGCTTCACGCAGGCCGCTCCGATGCACTCGCCGCGCGCCGACCATACCGCGACGCTGCTGCGCGACGGAACGGTACTCTTTACCGGCGGCGCGGTCATGAACAACGAGTCGACCGCGACGGCGGAGCTGTACGATCCGCGCCGCCGCGCGTTCCACGAGCTTGCACCGATGCCGCAAGCACGCGTGGCGCACACCGCGACTTCCCTCGCCGACGGCCGCGTGCTGATCGCGGGCGGACTCGACGGGACGACGTCGCTGCGCTCGACACTGCTGTACGACCCCGCGACGCGCGCGTTCGCGCCGGGCCCGCCGATGCGCGAACCACGCTCGAAACACGGCGCGACGCGCTTGGCCGACGGTTCGGTGCTCGTCGTCGGCGGCGCGCGCGACAACGGCTGGAGCACGCGGCTTGACGACACCGAGCGCTACGATCCGAAGACCGATCGCTTCGTTGCCGCGGGCGTGATGCACGCGCATCGCTTCAAGATCGACAATTCGGTCGTGCTTCTCGCGAACGGCAACGTGCTCGTCGCCGGCGGCGGCGACCGCGCGGAGCTCTACGACGCAGCGCGCGATCGCTTTGCGCTCATCGACGGAAGTATGGGCAACGCGCGCAATCTCGGCGCCGCGGTGCTGCTCGATGACGGCAGCGTCCTGATCGCGGGCGGCTACGACTCGGTCGACCCGCTTCCGACGACGGAAACCGCGCAGCGCTACCACATGTAGCGCGGTGCGCTACGTGTACGTGACCGACTTCACGGTGAGCTTGCGATCGCCGGCGGGCCGGTGCCACACGACGTGATCGCCGGCGCGTGCGCCGATCAGCGCTGCCGCGAGCGGCGAGGTGGAGCCGATCTTGCCGGCTTTGACGTCCATCTCGTCCTCGCCGACGATCGTATACGTCTGCTGCTTGCGCGAGCTGTCCGCGACGACGACCGTTGCGCCGAACGCGACGACGCTGCGGTCCTCCGGCGGCTCCATGACGACGGCCGATTCGATGCCGTGCTCGAGCCGCTCGCGCTCCCGCGGGTCTTCCGCCGCCGCCAGGCGCGCGCGCAGCTGCTCCAGCCCCGCGGCCGTGACGTAGTTGGGCCCGGTGCGGGCAGGCGGGACGATCTCGGGTTCGGGCGCGTCCTCGCGCTCTTTGGTAAAGGCGCGGCTCATGCCTCATTGTACCAGAGAATGCGGACGCCGCCGCCAGAAGCGGCGCGAAGCCCCCGTGCCCTAGAGCCCGCCGATGCCGTTCGGGGAGCCGAGGCCGGTCGCGTAGGTGTAGCGGCCCTGCGTCGTGAGCGGGTGGAAGAAGCTGCGGCGCGCGTACGAGTACGAGTACCACGGGCCGGCCGGCGTGCCGGAGAGCGCGTACGCGCCCGCGACCAGCGGGGCGCCCACGCTGGTTCCGCCCGCCACGAGCCAGCCGCCGGCCTGCGCGTCGAACATCGACACGCCGGTCTGCGGGTCGGCGACCGCGGCGACGTCCACGCCCGAGCGCGTCTTGCACGGGATGCTCTGCCAGGCGGGCCGCTTCACGTACGCGCTACAGCCGTGGCCGGCGTACTTCCAGGCGCTTTCGTTCCACGCGCCGCCGCTGCGCGTCAGCGACGTTCCGCCCACGGCGGTGACGTACGGCGAGACGGCCGGGTACGTGGGGTAGCTGCGGTCGCCCGAACTCGCGGTGATCGCGACGCCCGGGTGGCGGTAGTGCACGTCCTCGCCGCCTTGCGCCGACCACTCCGGCGCATAGTAGCTGTTGCTGACGATCTTTGCGCCCAGCGCGACGGCGGTGTCGACGCCGGCGCCCAGGTCGTCCATCAGCGCGGAGTCCGTCTCGACCAGCAGGATCGAGCAGCGCGGGCAAGCCGCCGACACCATCTCGAGGTCGAGCGCGATCTCCTGGGCCCAGCCCGCGTTGGGCGCGGGGTAGGCGCGGTTGCCGCCGCGCTGATCGACCTTGCGGAAGCAGCCGTTGTCGGAGGTGCACGCCGGCAGGCCGAACGCGGCGCGGTACACGGCCAGGTCGGACTCGGCGGCCGGGTGGTCGTAGGCGTCGACGATGGCGACCAGCTGGCCGGCGTTCTGCGCGGGCAGCCCGTAGGCGTTCTGCAGGTCGGCGGGGTGCAGCCCCTTGATCAGCGCCGGCGCGAGGCCCGGATCGGGGATCGCGGGGACGTTGCGGTTGATCGCCAGCGTGCACGTCGCGCTGCCCGTGGCGGGCAGGCCCGTGCATGCGAAGTTCGCGCCCGGCAGACCGTTCGCGTCCTCGCCCGGCATGCCCATCGCCGTATCGCCCGGCATCCCCATCGCGGTATCGCCCGGCATCCCCATCGCGGTGTCGCCCGGCATGCCCATCGCCGTGTCGCCCGGCATGCCCATCGCCGTGTCGCCCGGCATGCCCATCGCGGTATCGCCCGGCATCCCCATCGCTGTGTCCGACGATGTGCGCGACTGCGGCGCGGTGGCCGGACTGGCGTGCCGGGTGGGGAGGGCGTTCGCGCCGGCGCACGCGGCGACGCCTGCGACCGAGAGGATCGCGAGCGTTCGGGTGACGGATGCGGCGAAGTCGCGGAGTTCGGGCATGTTCAGGCAGGAAACTCCTGTGAGGGCACGGCTGCTCCGGCAACGGCTATACCCACGAAACGGGGGATGGACGGCCGCAAAGGGGCGAAGACCGCGTGATCGCCGTCACTCGTCTGCTGCGCGCGCGCGTCAACGAACGTCTTTCTCGCGCCGCGCGCTTCCCGGTCATGTTCATCGTCGCGCCCGCCGGCTTCGGCAAGAGCGTGGCGCTGCGTGATTTCGTCGAGACCGCGCGGCTCGATGCGGTGCGCTATGACGTTGCGCGCGACGACCGCACGCTGATGGCGTTCGTGCGCGGGCTGAGCGCGGCGCTCGAGCCCGTCGCGCCCACCGCGCTGGCCGCCTTCCCCACCATGCAACAGCGGCTGATGGGCGTCGCCGACCCGGTGCGCGAGCTCGGCGACTGGTTCGCCGAACACCTCAAGCGCACGGTGTGCACCGTCGTCATCGACGACCTGCATTACGCGGCGACCGACCCGAACACCGTCGCCCTGCTGTCGGATCTCGTGGAGCGCACACCGGACCGCATCCGCTGGATCATCGCCACGCGCTCCGATGCCGGGCTACCGATCGCGTCGTGGGTGGGCTACGGGCGCATGGACTTGCCCGTCGGCGAAGACGATCTGCGCTTTACCGCCGAGGAGGCGCTGGCAACCGCCGACGACGCCGAAGCGTCCGCCGATCCGGCCGAAGTCGAAGCGCTGCGCGAGCTCACCGCGGGCTGGCCGATCGCGCTCTCGATCGCGCTGCGCACGCGCACGCACGCGTCCGATCTGCGTGCCGCGGCGAGCGGGACGCGCGAGATGGTGTACCGCTACCTCGCCGAGCAAGTGTTCGCGGGGCTGACGCGCGCGCAGCAGCGCTTCCTGATGCGCAGCAGCGTGTTCGCGACGTTCGACGTCGGCATCGCCGAAGCGCTCGGCGCAACCACCGAGTTTCTGGCCGAGCTGCGGCGCTCCGTCACGTTTCTGAGCACGCCGTCGTCGACGGAATACCGCTACCACGATCTTTTCCGCGACTTTTTGGAGCGCGAGCTGCGGCGCGCCGGCGCGACGGACTGGTACGACGCGCACGTCGAGGCGGGCGAGCTGCTCGAACGGCGGCGCGGCGGTGACGCGAGCGCGCTGGCGCTCTACGCAAAGGTCGGCGCCGTCGATGCGATCGTGCGCGTGGTCGAACGCGACGGGATCGCGCTGCTCGAGCGCGGCGAAGGCGAGACCGTCACGCTCGCGCTCGACGGGGTGCCGGAGGCGCAGCGCCTCGGCCAACGCCGCGATGATCGGCGTGCGCGCGATGCTCGACGCGAACCGCGGCCGCTTCGACGTCGCGGAGCGCGGCTTCGTGGCGGCGATCGATCGCGCGGTCGCGCTCGAGCTGCGCATCGCGCTCGTGCACCGCTACGCGATCGAGCTGGTGCGCCAAGACCGCGACTGCGCGGAACTGCTCGAGCCGTACGCGCACGACGGCGCGCTGGCGCTCGAGTTGCGGGTGCCGATCCTGGGCACGCTGGCGACGGCGTACGTGCGCCACGACCGCGTCGACGAAGGCTTCGCGACGATGCGCAAAGCGCTCGACCTGCTGGAGCCGCTGGGCGACGACGTGCGCGCGCGATTGTTTCAGCAAGCCGCGTACGTGTACCAGTACGCGCCGACGCACGAGCGTGTGCGTACGTACGCGACGCTCGCGGTGGAGCTCGCGACCGCCCGCGGCTTGTACGAGGTCGCCGCCCGCGCGTACAGCGTGCTCTACACCGTCGTCAACGACGAGGACGACGATCCCATCGCGGCGCTGGCGATCCTCGACAAGCTCGAAGAGTCGGCGCGCAAAGGTGCGAGCCGCCAAGCGCGCTTCTTCGGCTTCGTCGCGTCGTATGCGATCGAGGTGGAGCGGGGCGATGACGCCGCGCTGGACCGGCTGGACCGCGAACTCGACGACGACGGCGCCGCGCCGCCGCCCGCGCGCGCGCAGACGCTCCTTCCGGCGCACGCGATGCGCGCGGCGTGGAGCGGCGACTTCCGCGGTGCGTACGAGCTGCTCGCGGGAACGGCGCCGGCGCAGGCCAGCGACGAGCGCCGCGCGCTGCGCGGCGCGGAGATCGCGCTGTACGCGTTCGCGGCCGGGCTGCACACTGAAGGCGAAGCGTCGCTGCGCGACGCCGCGGCCGCGCTCGACCGCTGCACGCGCCCGTCGCCGCGCATCGTGCGCTCGCACCTCATCATCGCGCTTGCCGAACTCGTGCGCGGGCGGTCGTCGGTCGCGCACCGCTCGCTGGCCGAAGCCGAGCGGCTGTCGACGCCCGCGATGCGCCGGTTGCGCGCGCTCGCGCACGCGGTGCGCGCGATGGAGCGCCTGCAGCTCGCGCAAGCGGAGCCGGCAACGCTCGCGGCCGCGCTCGAACGCTTGCGCGCCGAGCACTTCGGCGGGATGGCACGGCTGCTCGCGGCGCTGCCCGTCGCGCGCGGCGAAGAGCCGGGCTACGCGCAGCTCACGCCGTCCGAGCGCGAGATCCTGCAACTGCTCGCGAAGGGCGCGAGCACCAAAGACGTCGCCGCGAAAACGGGCCGCAGCCCGCAGACCGTCGACACGCACATCCGATCGATCTGCCGCAAGCTCAACTGCAGCGGCCGGCGCGAGGCGGTCGCGATCGCGACGAGCGCGGGCTGGGTCGGCGTCTAGCGCGCGCAGCTCCTGCTACGTGCGCTCGACGATGCCCATGAGCTCCCCGACCGCGCGTACGTGGCCCGCCACGGCGTCGAGCAGTCGCCCGCGCGTCGGCGGCTGATCGAAGCGCGGCACGTAGTCGACCGCGAGCAGCGTGAACACGTAGCGGTGCGGCCCATGGCCGGGGATCGGCGCGGGCGAGATATAGGACGTGCCGCCGCCGCCGTTGTAGCCCATCGTCACGCCCGCGTGCTTGCCGTCGAGCGCGCCCTTTTCGAGCGACGTCGTCGACGGCGCGATCTCGTACGCGACCGCGTGCGTGAGTGGCCGCGGAAACGGCACGTCGACGTCTTCCACCACCATCACCAGCGTTTGCGCTTCGGGCGGCACGCCGCTCCATTCGAGCGGAGGCGAGCCGTCCACCGGCATGCGCGCGCCGAACGCGAACGCGGGGCTGCGCAGCTCGATCGTGCGCGGCACCGCGTTGAAGCGGATATCCTCTGCGACGCGCAGATCGGGCCCGGCGCGCCAGCGCCGAACACTGCGCCCAAAAAAGCGCACGCCCCGCCCGAAGAATGCTCTCAAAGCAGCCACGCTATGTCACCGTGAGCCTGTCGAAGGGTGCGCCACCCGGCGCGCCGTCGCGATTCAGTTCGGGACGAGTTGGATCGTGAGATAGATCCCGGTGTTCGCTACCGGCGTGGAAAAGGCGTTCGGGGCCAGGTTGACCTGGATGTCCTCGCCGCCGTACATCGACACGATCGCGCCGCCGTTCACCGTCGGCCCCGCCTTGTTCACGAATGCGATCCCCGCGCCCGACGGCGAGTAGTACTCCAGCCCCGGCGCACCGACGTTGCCGGGGTTCGCTCCGCCGCTGGACACGCCGCCCGTGCCCGGCGGGACGATGGTGCCGCCCGCGGCGCAGCTCGTCAGCGCCATGCCGGTGAACGTCCCCGCGGCCGGGTTGCCGGACCGGCCTGACGTCGAGACCGGCCCGAGCGCCGCCGCCAGCGGAAACGACGCGCCGCCGTTGGGGAACGCGCAGATGCCGATCCCGGTGGTCGGCGTGCTGTCGAGGTACTCGTTGATGACGAAGCCGGCGGCGTCGTTGCTCTGGATCGAGATCGCGATCGCGTTCTTGTAGAGGCAGCCAGTCGGGACGGTCTTGCTGGGCGAGAGCGCGCCGAACGTCAGCGTGAAGTTCGCCTCGCTCGCCGCGGGGGCGCACACGCCGGCCGCGCTCGCGAGCACCGGCGGGGCCGCGTTGCCCTGCGCGAAGGCGGCGCTGTACTGCGTCACGATCCCCATCGACATCGTCGCGCCGCTGGTCCACTGCAGCTGCGCGCCGCCGGTGGTCGTTGACGTCGAAGCACGTGCGCCGGCCACCGAGGCGATGAGCCCGGCGGCCAAAATGAACCCGGCGAAGATGCGTTTCAAGCGAGCAATTCCTTTGCAATCGCGCCCGGGCGATCGATTCGGGCGCGACACCGCCGTCCTGGCGATGCGAGAGAGCAGGTACTATCGAGTATCGGGCGAGCGCGCGAATCAATTTAGGCCGCCGTGAGCGCGGCTCGGCGCGCCTGCAAGATACCGATCACGAAGGCGCCCGCGACCAAAGCGGTGATGATCGCCGCCGCCGGCGCCACCCCGTACGCGCCGAGAATCCCCGTGACGACGGGTGGCATGACGAATCCGGCGAGGCTGTCCAGCCCGGAGACGACGCCCAGCACCGTCCCGCGCCGCTCGTCGGGCGCGACGTCCGACGCCAGCGCCGGGAAGGCGGCGTTGAGGATGCTGATCCCCATCCCGAAGAGCAGCAGCAGAACGGCCGCGAGCGCGAACGTCGTCGCGAACGGGACGAGCGCGAACGCGACCAGGCACAGGCCCAAGCCCACGTTGGTGGCGCCGCGGTTGCCGAACGCCTTCACCAGCCGGCCGATGACGGTCACCTGGAGGGTGACCTGGAGGACGCCGAAGGCGGCGAACACATACGACGTCTCCTTCACGTCCCAGCCGAGCTGCTTGTGGAGGATGAGCGTCATCGACGCGAACCAGCCGTACATGCCCAGCGTGTAGACGAGGCGCAACCACAGCACGGGCGCGACCGCCCGGTCGGCGAGCGAGCCGAAGATGTCGCGGAGGCCGACCGCGCTCGGGGCATCGTCAGGCGCGCGACCGCGGGACTCGGGGAGCATCACGATCGTGAGCACGAGGGTGACGACTTGGAGCGCGGCGGCGACGAGAAACGGGACCGTGAAGCCGTAGCGTTCGGCCAACCAGCCGCCCGTGGCGGGGCCGAAGACGAACCCGGCGGCGAACGCCGCGCCGACGTAGGAGAACGCCTCCCCGCGGCGCTCCGGCTCGACCAGATCGCCCACGTAGGCTTGCGTGACGCCCAAGTTTCCGCCTGAGAAGCCTTCGAGCGCGCGCGAGAACAGCACCCATGGGATCGACGGCGCGAACGCGAGCAGCGCCCACGCGATCGTCGAGCCGATCTGCGACACGATCAAGACCATCTTGCGGCCGATGCGGTCGCTGAGGTTGCCCCAGAGCGGCCCAGCGACGAGCTGGCAGAGCGAGAACGTCCCGAACACGGCGCCGACCATGAAATCCGACGCGCCGAAGTTCTTGACGTAGAACGGCATGAGCGGGATCAGGATGCTGAAGCCCAGGATGTCGATGAAGGTGATGCCGAGGATCGGTAACAGCCGCAGGAGCACGTCGGCGAGCCTTCGTCGCTGGGTATATCAGACCCACTGGAGTTCTTGCCGAGAGGGAATGGATGCCCACCGCACTGCACTTGCTTCCGCGTGAAGCGCTGATCCGCACCGGTCCGGTCGACCACGCGGACTGGAACTATCGCCCGCTCCTCGGGCTGGTCTCACGCGCGCGCTTCCGCCTTGCCCTATCGCTGCTGCCCCCGTCGGCCGGCGCGATCCTCGAGTTCGGCTACGGCTCGGGCGTGTTTCTGCCGGCCCTCGCCGCGCGAGCGCGTTCCATCGCGGGCTTCGACGTGCACGACCGGGCCGGCGCCGTCGCCGCGAAGCTGCGCGCGCGAGGGACGCAGGCCGACCTGCGCAGCGGCGACGGCAACACCCTGCCGTTCGACGACGGCGCATTCGATGCGGTCGTGGCGGTCAGCGCGCTGGAGTTCGTCGCCGACGTCGACGCCGTGTGCGCCGAGGTGCGCCGGGTGCTCCGGCCCGGCGGCACGTTCGTGGTGGTCACGCCGGGCGAGTCACCGCTGCTGGACGGGGCGCTGCGCTTCGCGACCGGCAAGGACCCGCGGGCCGACTTCGGCGACCGCCGCGCGCGGGTCGAGCCGGCTTTGCGGCGCGCGTTCGTGGTACGCCGCGAACGTGCGTTCCCGCCCGTTCTTGACCGAATCATGCCCGTGTACCGGGCTTTCGAATGTGATCCGGCGCATAAAGAACCAGGCGCCGGGTAGAAGGGTGCTACTTGTCGTCCCGGCAGTTGCCATTCCAAGGAGGGGAGTCGGGGGAGATGTGTTCGTGTCGGTCCTGATCCCGGCGTACAACGAAGCCGCGATCATCGAGCGGACTTTGGGCACCGTGCGGGACCATTTGACCGCGCGCTCTGATACCTATTCCTGGGAGATGCTGGTCGTCGACGACGGCAGCACCGACGGCACCGGGGAGCTGGCCGACGCCTTCGCCGCCGGCGACGACCGCGTCCGCGTGCTGCGCCACCGCACCAACTTCGGGCTCGGGCAGGCGTTGCGCTACGGGTTCGCCCAGGCGCGCGGCGAGGTCGTCGTCACCCTCGACGCCGACCTCACCTACAGCGTGGACCACATCGACCGGCTGCTCGAGGCCTTCGAGAAGACCGGCGCCAAGATCGTCGTGGCGTCGCCGTACGCTCAGGGCGGGGTGACGACGCGGGTGCCCTTCGGGCGGCTGCTGCCCAGCCGCGTCGCCAACGTGCTGCTCGCGGCAGCGTCGAACGCGCACATCAGCACCTACACCGGGATGGTGCGAGCCTACGACACCCGGTTCTTGCGCTCGCTCAACGTGCGCGCCATGGGGATGGACGTCAACGCCGAGATCCTCCGCCAGGCGCAGATCCTGCGCGCGCGCATCGTGGAGATCCCCGCGCACCTCGACTGGTCCACGGCGCGCGGCGCCACCGGCAGCTCGGGGCTGCGCATGCCGCGCACCACGGTCGCGATCGCGATCTCCGCGTTCCTGTTCCGCCCCGTGATGTTCTTCATGGTCCCCGCGCTGGCGCTCGCGCTCTTCGCGCTGGTCGCGTGGGGCTTCGCGATCGCTGCCGGGCTCCGCGGTTTCCAGCTGCTGGCGGCGCTCGCGGTCGTTGCGTCGCTCGCCGCCATCCAGTTCGCCGGCTTCGCATTCCTCGCGCTTCAAGCGAAGCGCAGCTTCGAGGACCTCTTCGTCCTCGGTACCGCCACTTATCGATCGTTTCAGGAAGGATCCTCACTGTGACCACCGCCGCGACACGGATGACCATGACGCTACCCGCGGACCAAGACGCATCGGGCCGCACGCTCGGCGACGAAGAGCTCGCGCTGCTCGCCGACGCCGTTCGCTCGGGCACCCTCAACAGCACCAAGGGAACGATGGTCGCCGCGTTCGAGCGCGCGCTGGCGCGCACGATCGGCGTCAAGCACGTGATCGCGTGCGCGTCCGGATCGGCTGCCGTGCACTGCGCGATCGCCGCGCTGAACCCCGAGCCGGGCGACGAGATCATCACGACGGCGATCACCGACATGGGCGCGCTCGCACCGATCCTGTACCAAGGCGCGATCCCGGTGTTTGCCGACGTCGATCCGCGCACGTGCAACGTCACCGCCGAAACCGTGGCGGCGCGCATCACGCCGCGAACGCGCGCGATCATCGCGACGCACCTGTTCGGCAACCCGTGTGAGATGGCGGCGCTGCGCGCGCTCGCCGACGAGCGCGGGCTGATGCTGATCGAAGACTCCGCGCAAGCATATCTTGCGACCGTGGACGGGCGCGCGGTGGGGCAGTGGGGCGACATCGCGTGCTTCAGCCTGCAACAAGGAAAGCACATCACCACGGGTGAGGGCGGCTTCGTCGCGACCAACGACGACGCGCTCGCGCGCCGCATCTTCCTGTTCGTGAACAAAGCGTGGGGCTACGGCGACCCGCAGCCCGACCATTACTTCCTCGCGCTCAACTACCGGCTCACCGAGCTGCAAGGCGCCGTCGGGCTCGGCCAGCTTCCGAAGCTCGAAGGGTGCGTCGAGGCGCGCCAAGCCACCGCGTCGGCGCTCACGCAGCGCATCGGCGACATCCCGGGGATCGCGCCGCCCATCGTCGCGGACGGCGCGACGCATGCGTACTGGAAGTACATCCTGATGGTCGATCCGGCGCAGGTGCCCGGCGGCTCCGTCGCGCTGGGCGCAAAGCTCAAGGCGCGCGGCATCTTCAACGCGCCGCGCTACATCCAGAAGCCCGCGTTTCAGTGCGCGGTGTTCCGCGACCGGGAGACGTTCGGCAAGAGCGGGTGGCCGTTCACCCTGGCCGATCCCGCGGCCGTCGACTACGACCCGGCGCGTTTCCCCGGCACGTTCCGCGCGCTCGAGCACGTGCTCGTGCTGCCGTGGAACGAGCGCTACACCGACGAACACGTGGAGTTCATCGCGAGCGCGTTGCGCGAGGCCGTGCAGGAGCTGCAAGCGTGATGCGCCCCGTCGGGATCATCCTGGTCGGCGCCGGCGCGATCGCGCGCACGCACGTCGCCGCGCTTGCCGAGTCGGAATGCGCGCGGCTCGTCGCCGTGGTCGACGCGGTCCCGGAGCGCGCGGCGGAGCTCGCCGAGCTCGCCGGCATCCCCGCGTACGCCTACACCGACGTCGCCGACGTACCGGCCTCGCTCGGCGCGGAAGCCGCGATCGTGTGCACGCCGCCGGTTACGCACGAACCGCTGGCGCTCGCGCTGCTCGCGCGCGGACTGCACGTGCTGTGCGAGAAGCCGTTCGCGATCACCGTGCCCAGCGCGCAGCGCATGCTCGCGGCGGCGACCGACACGGGCCGGCTGCTGACGATGGCGTCGAAGTTCCGCTACGTCGCCGACGTGGTCGAGGCGCGCCGGCTCATCAACGCCGGCACGATCGGGGAGGTCATCGCGTTCGAGAACACCTTCTCGTCCTACGTCGACATGAGCGGCCGCTGGAATGCGGTACCGCAGATCAGCGGCGGCGGCGTGCTCATCGACAACGGCACGCACTCGGTCGATCTCATCCGCTTCCTGCTCGGACCGGTCGACGAGGTGCGCGCCTTCGCCGCCAAGTCGATCCAGGAGCTCGACGTGGAGGACACCGTGCACGTCGCGGTGCGCACGCGCAGCCTCGCCGTCGGCTACATCGACCTGTCGTGGAGCTTGCGCAAGGAGATCCCGGCGATCGTCACGCTCTACGGGCCGAACGGCATGATCGAAGTGGGCTGGCGCGGCTCGCGGGTGCGCGTGGGCGACGGCGACTGGCACGTATTCGGCAAGGGCTACGACAAGCTCGCGGCCTTCCGCGCGCAGCACGACAATTTCGCGCGCGCGATCCGCGGCGAGGAAGAGCTCGCGATCGCGCCCGTCGACGCGCTCGCGTCGGTGCACGTCATCGAAGGCGCGTACGCGGCGCTGCGGGCCGACCGCTGGGTGGCCGTCGAGGAGGCGCGCTGCAGCGCGGTGCGCCGCATCTCGGCCGCATGATCCACCCGACCGCGATCGTCGAGGACGGCGCCGTGGTCGGGCCGGACACCGCCGTGTGGGACTCGGTGCACATCCGGCGCGGCGCGACCATCGGCGCGAGCTGCATCATCGGCGAGAAGACCTACGTCGCGCCCGAAGCGCACATCGGCGACCGCTGCAAGCTCAACGCGGCGGTCTACGTGTGCTCGGCGGTGACGATCGAGGACGGCGTGATGATCGCCGCGCACACCGTGTTCACCAACGATCGCTTCCCGCGCGCGACCGATCCCGAGCTGCGCGCACTGCGGTCGTCGGCGATCGACGAGCACACGCGCCCCACGCTGGTACGCCGCGGCGCGACGATCGGCGCCAACTGCACGATCGGCAACGATCTCACCATCGGCGCGTTCGCCATGATCGGCATGGGCGCGGTCGTGACCAAGGACGTGCCCGACCACGCGCTCGTCGTCGGCAACCCGGCGCGCGTGATCGGCTTCGTGTGCCGCTGCGGCGAGCCGGTGGCGCGCGCGGAGCACGGCATGCTCATCGCGGATACCGACGGCGCGTGCACGGTGTGCGGCCGGCCCTTCGCGCTGCGCGGCGGGCGTTTCGCCGACGGCGTTCCGGAGCGCGCGTAGCGTGCGCTGCGCGATCGTCGGCGGCGGGCTGCTGGGCCTGACCCTCGCGCTGCGGATGCAGGCGGCGGGCGACGACGTGACCGTTTACGAGTCGGCGCCGGAGATCGGCGGCCTCGCCGCGCCGTGGGAGCTGGGCGACGTCACGTGGGACCGCCACTATCACGTCACGCTGTACTCCGACGCCGCGACGCGCGCGCTGCTCGCGGAGCTCGGCGTCGACGGCGAGCTCGAATGGTCCACGACGCGCACGGGGTTCTTCGTCGGCGGGCGGTTGATGTCGATGTCGAACGCGCTGGAGTTCGCGCTGTTTCCGCCCCTCGGCCCGATCGACAAAGTTCGTCTCGCCGCGACGATCCTGCGCGCGTCGCGCGACGACGACGGGGGCGCGCTCGCGCGCGTGCCGGTCGGCACGTGGCTGCGCAAATGGTCGGGCAAGACGACGTTCGAACGCATCTGGCTGCCGCTGCTGCGCGCGAAGCTCGGCGAGGCGCACGAGCGTGTTGCCGCGTCGTTCATCCGCGCGACGGTCGCGCGGCTGTACGCGGCTCGGCGCGCCGGGATCGACCGCGAGCGGTTCGGCTACGTGCGCGGCGGCTACGCCGTCATCTTGCGGCGGTTCGCAGAGGTGCTCGCGCAGCGCGGGATCACCGTGCGCACGAACACGCCGGTGCGCGCCGTGCTGCCCAACGGCGGCGACGGCGCGGTGCGCGTCACCACCGCCGAGGGAACGTTCGCGTACGACCGCGTTGTCGTCACGGCGCCCGCGCCCGTCGCGGCGCGGCTGTGCTCGGCGCTGTCGGCGCCGGAGCTCGAACGGCTGCGCGCCGTGGAGTACCAGGGCATCGTGTGCGCGTCGCTGCTGCTGTCGCGCCCGCTGTCGCCGTACTACGTGACGAACATCTGCGATCCGGTGCCGTTCAGCGCCGTGATCGAGATGACCGCGCTCGTCGACCCGGCCACGTTCGGCGGGCGGCACCTCGTGTATCTGCCGCGCTACTGCCCGCCCGACGATCCGCTGCAGACGCTCGACGACGACGCGATCCGCACGCGCTTCCTCGCCGGATTGCGCACGATGCATCCCGATCTGCGCGACGAGGAGATCCTCGCGTTCCGCGTGTCGCGCGTGCCGTTCGTGTTCCCGCTGCCGACGCTCGGCTACACCGAGCGCATCCCCGCCGTGCGCACGTCGGTCGACGGGCTGTTCGTCGTCAACGCGGCGCAGATCGTCGACGGAACGCTCAACGTCAACGAAACCGTCGGCCTCGCGAACGAAGCCGCGCGCACGATCCTCGCCGGTCCCGTCGCCCGCACCTTGAGCGAGACGGCATGACCGAGCGCCCGTACGCGAGCGTGTCGCTCGACCTCGACAACGAGTGGTCGTACCGCAAGACGCGCGGCGACGCGTCGTGGTCGGAGTACCCGTCGTATCTCGATACGGTCGTGCCGCGCGCGCTCGACGCGCTCGACCGCCATGGCCTGCGCATCACCTGGTTCATCGTGGGGCAGGACGCGGAGTTTCCGCAGAACCACGCGACGCTGCGCTCCATCGCGCAGCGCGGCCACGAGATCGGCAACCACTCGTTCCATCACGAGCCGTGGCTGCATCTGTACGACGAAGCCGCGCTCGAAGCGGAGATCGCGCGCGCGGAGACGGCGATCGAGGCGGCGACGGGCCAACGCCCCGTCGGCTTCCGCGGCCCCGGCTACAGCGTCACGCCGGCCGTCGTCGACGTGCTGGTGCGGCGCGGCTACCGCTACGACGCGTCGACGCTGCCCACGTTCATCGGCCCGCTCGCGCGCATGTACTATTTCGCGACGAGCGGGCTGCGCGGCAAGCAGCTCGAGCAGCGCAACGCCTTGTTCGGCAGCGTCAAGGACGGTCTGCGGTCGCTGCACCCGTACCGCTGGAGCTCGCCGGGCGGGTCGCTCGTGGAGATTCCCGTCACGACGCTGCCGCTTTTCCGCGTCCCGATCCACGTGAGCTATCTGCTGTTCTTGCAACAGCTCGCGCCCGCGCTGGTGATGCCGTACGTCTCGTTCGCGCTGGCGCTGTGCGCGCTCACGAAGACGGCGCCGTCGCTCTTGCTGCACCCGCTCGACTTTTTGGGCGGTGACGAAGCGCCGGCGCTCGCGTTCTTCCCCGGGATGAGTTTGAGCGCCGAGCAGAAGCTGCGCTGCCTCGACCGCGTGCTCGCGAAATACGCGGCGCGCTACGAGCTGGTGACGGTCGGCGAGCACGCCGCGCGCGCCGCGGTTGCGCTCGGCGACCGCGCTCCCGTCACGGCGTGATCCGCGACCTCGCTGCGGCAGCCGCCACCGGCCTGGTCGCCGCCGCGACGCTGCGCGCCGACGTGCGGCGCGGCGTGCGGCGCTGGGCGCCGGACAGCTACGACTACGCGATCCGCATGCTGCAGCGGCGCAACGTGTCGTTCGAGGACGCGCGCGCGCAGGCGCGCCCGTTCTTCGCCGAAGCGTTCCGCAGCGAAGGCAACGGCGACGAGTACGAGCCGCTGCTCGCGCTCGACGAACCCGAGTGGTGGGCGCTGTTCACGCCGCGCGTGGTGTACCCCGCGCTCGCGGCACCCTTGTTTCCGCGCCGGGGCTTTCACGCGCTGACCGACGTCGCGGGCGCCTCCTACGTTGCGAGCACCGTGGTGCTCTACGGCTTCCTGCGCCGCTTCGCGAGCCCCGCGACCGCCGCCGCGCTGGCGATCTGGTACGCGCGTGACGGTGCGGTGCGCGACGTCGCGGTGCACGGCCTCAACGACGCCACGGCGCTGCTCCTGTGGACCGGCTCGCTCGACGCGATGACGGAGCTCGCCGAACACGGCACCGGCGCGACGCGCTTCGTCTTTTTCACGACGGCGATGTCGTTCACGCGCCCCTGGCCGTACTTGCCGTTCGCGGCGGGCGCCGCGCTCGCGCTCTCGGGCGTGAAGGCGCGCGACGGCGCGCGCGTGCGACGCGGCGCGCTCATCGCCGCGACGTCGGGCGCATGCGCGCTCGCGATCATGGCCGTCCTCGCGCGCGCAAAGATTCCACCGACCGTCGAGCATCTCCAGAGCGTCCGCGAAGCGCAGCGCGGCGATTTCCGCATGGGCTTGCTGCGGCGGACCATGGAGTCGCTGCAGCTGTGGGACCGCCCCGAGCATTCGCTGCGCCGGTGGTTCGTCACGGCCGTCGCCGCGTCGGTTGCGACGTCGCTCAAGCACGCGGTGTTCGCAGTGGTGCCGGCGGTCGCGGTGCCGTCGCTCGCGCGCTCGCGCCGCACCAGCGTTCCGGTGCTTGCGGGCGCGCTGCTGGGCGGACTCGTCGCGTGCGTCGCGGACCCCGCGCCCGGCTCGACGCGGCGCACCGTCGTGCTGCCGCTCTATCCGGTCTTTGCGGCCGGCTGCGCGCTGGGCGTCGAACGCCTGCTGCGGTCTAGATGGGGACGATGAACGCGAACCACACGGCCGCTGCGGCGGCGGCGCCGCACAGCGCGTAGACGGCCCACTCCGCGACGCGCCGCGTCGCATTCGGCACGATCTCGTCGAGCGGTACCGCGGCACGCGCGATGTGCGCGAACACCAGATAGCTGCGGCCGCGGTGGTCGGTGAGCACGCCGTCGGTGCGCATGTCGAACCGGAAGTCGGTGATCGCTACGTCGCGCGGGCGGCCGAGGTCGGCGTTCTCGCGCACGAACGTGCGCAACCGCGCGACCGGGCCGCCGTCGCGGCCCGGCAGGCCGACGAGCAGCTCGTTCACCGCCGCGACGACGCGCGCCCAGCGCCGCTCGCGCGCGGCGGGCGGCGCGACCAGCGCGACGCGCACGCGCGACTCGATCTCGGCGACCGTCGCGGGCGCGCGACCGGCCGCGCAGCGCCGAACGTCGTCCACGAAACGGCGGTAGAACAGCGTCTCTTCCCGAGTACCCTGAGCGTCCATCGCCTTCGTATTGTACTCCAAGCGCGGGGTGCGGGACTAGGCCGCGCGTGACGTCTAGGACGCCGAGGCTTCGTCCGGGCTGATCCACGGGCGCGTTTTCGCCTCGTCGACCGCCGCGTCGAGCGCGCCGTAGCGGTCGCGCGCGCACCGGCACGGGCGCAGGCGGTCGCCGGCGCACCCGCCGGAGTCGTGCGCTCCCATCGCATGGCCGCACGTACAGAGCACCAAATCCTCCATGCTGCGTTCGACGCTCGCACGCGCCGCCGAGTTTCCGAAAATGAAAACGAACGAGCCCGCCGGGATCCCGGCGGGCTCGCTGCTTCGCTACGCGCACGAGGCGCGAGGCGCTGCTAGTAGGTCTGGACGCAACCGTTGTTGGCGTTGCTCCAGAGGGGCTGCGTGGGGTAGCCGCCCGCGTTCGGGTTGTTGATGAGGCCGGTCCACGCGCACTTGTCGCCGTTCTCGGCGCCGCTGCTGTCGAGCCAGCCGCTGTTGGGCTGCGGATCGGTTTCGGTCTCACCCTGTTCGTGACCGAAGACGATCGAGACGCCGTCGAGCGTGCCGGGGCTGTTCACCGAGCCCGCGCCGCACGACGAGCCGACGTCGGGGAGGTAGGGGTCATTCGTCCACGCGATCGTGTGACCGGCAGCCGACGTCGAGCTGTGATATGCGCAGTACTGCGTGCCGAAGCCGGACGGGCGGATGTTGTGCGGGAGCGCGACGATGTACGCGGCGCTCGCGCTGTAGTCGCCGTATTTCGCCGCGGCCTTCGCGGCTTCGGCGGCCATCTGCGACTGCGACGGACGGCTGGGCGGTGAGCTCGCCGTGTCGACGTAGTAGCCGGCGAGGCTGCCGGACTGGTTGCCGACGTGCTGGCCGTCGCTCTGCGTGTACTGCGTGGTGCTGTTGTTCCAGCCGCTGCCGCCGACGATGCTCAGGAACGCCGTCATCCGCGCCTTCACGCCTTGCGGATCGCCGCTGCTGCTGTTCCAGGACGAGCCCCAGAACACGATGTACATCTTGGGATTGGTTTGGATCGGGCCGCCGTGATACGTGAGCGGCGCCGTCGATTGCGTCGCGCGCTGGCCGGCTTGCGACAGGCGGAACGCGTCCATCGCATCCTTCGTGGGGAACACGCGGACTTTTTCGCCCGTGGCGACGTTCTGCGCTTCGAACAGCGAGAGCGACATCAGCTCACGGTCGTTCGATTGCGATTGGAGCTGGTTCGGCGCCGGCGGCGGCGTGGCCTGACCACCCTGGCAGGCAGTGAGCAATGCAGCCACCCCGGCGACAGCAATAAGCTTCGTCTTGGACAAGTAAAACCTCCACACCCAGTTTAACGGGCAAAGATAGGAAGGCGCGACGTTTGTCGTGCCCGGCCCTCGTTCCTCCGACCAAAGTCCGGCTTATGACATTTGTGTGATTCGCGCCCGCTTATTGCGTTACTCGGCGAGCAAGAGTTCCGCACAAGTTGCTACGAATTACTACGGATAGCTCTGGACGCAGCGCATCATCGCATTGCTCCATAGCGGCGCGGTCGGGTAACCGCCCGCGTTGGGGTTGTTGATGAGGTTTGTCCACGCGCACTTGTCGGCGATCTCGCCGCCGCTGCTGTCGAGCCAGCCGGTGTTGGAGATCGGGTCCGTCTCCACTTCGGCCTGCTCCTGGCCGCCGACGATCGACACGCCGTCGAGCGTACCGGGAGTGTTCACCGCACCCGCGCCGCACGCCGCGCCCGCGTCGGGAGAGTATGGATCGTTGGTCCACGCGATCGTGTGACCCGCCGCCGTCGTCGTGCTGTGATACGCGCAGTACTGCGTACCGAAACCGGACGGCGCGATGCCGTGCGGCAACGCGACGATGTAGTCGGCGTTCACGGTGTAGTTGCCGTATTTCGCGGCGGCCTTCGCCGCTTCGGCCGCGAGCTGCGCCTGCGTCGGGTGCGCCGGCGGCGAGCTCGTCGTGTCGACGTACGTGCCCGCGAGGCTGCCGGGTTGGTTACCGACGTGATTGCCGTTGCCGTCGGTATATTGCGTCACGGTGTTGAGCCACTTGCTGCCGCCGATGATGCCCAGGAATCCCTTGAGATACGCCGCGACGCCGTTCGGATCGCCACCGCTGGTGTTCCACTGCGAGCCCCAGAACACGACGTACATCTTCGGGTTGGTCTGCACGGGGCCGCCGTGATACGTCAAATTGCCCGTGGACTGCGGCGCGCGCTGCCCGGCTTGGCGCCGGCGAAACGCGTCCATCGCGTCACGCGCGGGGTACACGCGGACCTTCTCGCCCGTCGCGATGTTCTGCGCTTCGAACAGCGAGAGCGTCGTGAACTCGCGCTCGTTCGACAGCGGCTGCAGTTGCGCCGGCAGCTGCGGCGGCGTCGTCTGGCCGCCCTGACACGCCGTCAGCAATGCAGCCAATGCGGCGACGGAAAAAAGCTTCGTCTCGGTCACGGAAAACCTCCACACCAGGTTTTGAAAAAGGAAGCCGCGACGCTCGTGCTTTGCGCGAACGCCGCGGCCGTTGGGTTACGTTCGCTTAGTAGCTCTGCACGCACCCGCTGTTGGCGTTGCTCCACAGCGGTTGGGTGGGATAGCCGCCCGCGTTGGGGTTGTTCTCGAGGCCCGTCCACGCGCACTTGTCGCCGTTCTCGGCACCGCTGCTGTCGAGCCAGCCGCTGTTGGGGAACGGATCGGTTTCGGTTTCGCCTTGCTCGTGGCCGCCGACGATCGTCACGCCGTCGAGCGTGCCCGGGCTGTTGACCGAACCCGCACCGCATGATGCGCCCGCGTCGGGGAAATACGGGTCGTTCGTCCACGCGATCGTGTGACCGGCGGCCGTCGTCGAGCTGTGATACGCGCAGTACTGCGTGCCGAAACCGGACGGGCGAATGCCGTGCGGCAGCGCGACGATGTACGCGGCGCTCGCGGTGTAGTCGCCGTATTTTGCGGCAGCCTTTGCCGCTTCGGCGGCCATCTGCGACTGCGACGGGCGGCTCGGCGGCGAGCTCGTCGTGTCGACGTACGTTCCTTTCAAGCTGCCCGACGCGTTGCCGACGTGCGCACCGCCGCTCTGCGTGTACTGCGTCACGCTGTTGAGCCAGCGGCTGCCGCCGATGACGCCCAGGAACGCCGTGAGACGTGCCTTCACGCCCTGCGGATCGCCGCTGCTCGAGTTCCACGACGAGCCCCAGAACACGACGTAGATGTGCGGCGCGGTCTGCACCGGGCCGCCGTGATACAAGAGCGGACTCGTGGATTCGGTCACGCGCTGACCCGCTTGCGCGAGCCGGAACGCGTCCATCGCGTCCTTGGTCGGAAACACGCGGACCATCTCGCCCGTCGCAACGTTCTGCGCTTGGAACAGCGAGATCGACTGCAGTTCACGGTCTTCGGACTGCGCGTTCGTCTTGTCCGCCACCGGCGGCGGCGTCGCTTGTCCGCCCTGGCACGCCGTCAGCAGCGCGGCCATCGCGGCGACGGCAAAAAGCTTGTTCTTATACAAAAAAACCCCCACTCCACAGAAAAGAAACCCGGAAGAGGAGGCTAGCTTTGTCGCGGTGAGGGGGCGCCCCTCCGACGAAAGTCGGGTCCCGCGGCGGTGTGATCTGCCACCGAAAGGGACGCGCCGTCAGCCGGCCGCGGTGGGAAACTCCGCCGGCAGCGTGATCTCCAACATCTCCAGGTCCTCGCTGTGCGCGAGCTCGGCGTGGCGGATGCCCGGCGGCTGGACGACCGACGAACCGGCCTCGAGCCGCACGCGCCCCATGCCGTCGTACTCGAAGTCGACCCACCCGCGCAACACGTACACGAGCTGAAAGTCGAGCGTGTGGTGGTGGTGCTCGCCCGGTGCGTCCGAGGCGCCGCGCGCGCGGATGACGTGCGCGCCGACGCGGCCTTGCGTCGCGTCCGCGACGCCGAGATCGCGATAGGCGAAGAATTGCCGCAGGCCGGCGTCCCAGTCGGCGTCGCGCGCGTGGCTGACGGTCGGTGTCATCGAGCGCTGAGACAGAAGTGCATGTGGCGCCGGTTTCGGCCGGGTAGAGTCAACGGGTGCAAGGCCGGGCCCTAGGCGTCGCCGGGGCGCTTTTCTACATCTTTTTGTGGGCGTCGGCGTTCGTCCCGAGCAAGATCGGCGTGCTGGGTACGTCGCCGCTCTGGTTCTTGGTGGTGCGATTCGGTGTGTCCGGGCTGCTCGCGCTCGCGGTCGCGCGGGCGCTCGGCGCGCGGATGCCGCGGACGCGCCGGGACTGGCTCGCCGTCGTGGTGCTGGGCGTGCTCGGGAACGCCGTGTACCTCGGCTGCACGTACCTGGCGCTGCGGCACCTGGCGTCCGGCGTCGGCGCGATCGTCGCGTCGACCAACCCGCTGGTGCTCGCGCTGGTCGCGCCGTGGCTGCTCAACGAGCCGCTCACCCGCAACAAGATCGCGGGGATGCTGCTCGGCTTCGGCGGCGTGGTGGGGATCATGGTCGTGCGCACGGGAAGCGGCAGCGCGGACCCGGCCGACGTCGCGATCGCGTTCGTGGGCGTGCTGGGAAGCGTCGCGTCGACGCTCGTGTTCAAGCGCTGGTGCGCCGGGCTCGACCTGCGTGCGGTCAACGCGCTGCAACTGTTTGCCGCGGGCATCGTGCTGCTGCCGCTCGCGATCGCATTCGAAGGCAAGCCGCACGCCGTGTGGAGCTGGCAGCTGATCGCGTCGTTCTGGTACGTGGTTCTCGTGATGTCGCTGGGCGCGTCGCTGCTGTGGTTCTGGCTGCTGACGCACGGCGAGGCTTCGCGCGTGAGCGCGTACTATTTCCTCACCCCGGTGTTCGGCCTCGCGCTTGCGGCGCTGCTCTTGCGCGAGCCGGTGGGCTGGCGCGACGCCGGCGGCCTCGTCGCGATCGTGCTGGGAATCTCGCTCGTGCAACGCAGCGCGAAGGCGGTCGTGCCATGACGATTCCGCTGCCCGTCTACGAACGATGACGCGTTGACCGGCAAGTGGCGCGTGCTCACGCTGATGACGACGGCGCAAGCCGGGGCGTCGGTGGTGCAGCAGGCGCTGGGCTCGCTGTCGCCGATCCTCGTCGCGACGTTCGGCCTGTCGAAAGCGCAACTCGGCGTGGTGTTCACCGCGCTGATGCTGGGTTCGGCGCTGTTCGTCGCGGCGGCGGGCGTGGTCACGGATCGCTGGGGCGAGCGGCGCATGGTGCTCGTGTCGGGGCTGACCATGACGTTCGCGCTGCTCGCGGCGACGCTGTTCGTGTCGTACGCATGGCTCGTCGCGTGCATCGCGGTGTTCGGCGCCGGGTACGCGGCATCGACGCCGGCGGGCGGCCGCGCGATCTTGGCGTGGTTCGACCGCGATCGCGGCTTCGCGATGGGGATCCGGCAGACGGGCGTGCCGGTCGGCGGATTGGTGGGCGCGCTGACGCTGCCGTTCGTCGCGCACGTCGCGGGCTATCGCGGTGCGTTCGTGTTCGCCGCGGTCATCGTCGTGCTGACGACGCTGCTCGCGTTCGCGCTGTACCGCGAACAGCGCGACGATGGCACGCCCGCGGCGACGCTCGGTTCGGTGGTTCGCGGGATGCGCACGCTCGCGCGCGATCCGCGCCTGATCGGCGTGACGCTCACGTGCATGATCTTGGTCAGCGCGCAGGCGGCGATGAACGCATTTCTCACCGTAACCGGCGTTTCCGAAGTTGGCACGTCGGCCGCAGTCGCCGCGCTCGCGTTCGCGTGCGCGCAAGGTGCAGCGGCGTGCGGACGCCTCGCGTGGGGCTTCGTCAGCGACCGCGTGCTGCACGGCGAGCGTTTGATTCCGTTCGCCGCGATCTGCGCGCTCGCGGCGCTCGCGTCTGCGGCGCTCGCGCTGCTGCACGGCGGTGCGGTGGGCGCGCTGTTCGTCGCCGCGATCGTGCTCGGCTTCAGTGCCGCCGGCTGGAACGGCTTGATGGCGGCGGCGCTCGCCGAGGTGGGCGGCACGGAGCGCGCCGCGAGCGCGCTCGGCATCGCGCTGACCGCGATCTTCCTTGCTTCGTCCGCCGCACCGACCGGTTTCGGCGCGCTCGCCGACCACACGTCGCTGCGCGTCGCATGGCTCGCCACGGCGTCGCTTACCGTGCTCGGCGTGGCGCCCGTGCTCTGGCTTCGCGCCCACCTGGCGCCGGCCGGGCGCAGGGACGGCAGCGGCGGGGGATGAACCGTGGTCGGTCCGCGCCCAGGTGGCGGAATTGGTAGACGCGCTAGTTTCAGGTATTAGTGATCGCAAGGTCGTGGGGGTTCGAGTCCCTTCCTGGGCACCAAAACCGAGCCCGGCGCATCAACGAAAGATGCGTCGGGCTTTTTGTTATCGCTCCTCTTCAGATGCGACAAAGCCTGTGCCGTTCAGAAGGTCCAAGCAGCCATCAGTCGCCCGGATGAATCCGCGACCCATCATTTCAACCTTCGTCAATCTTCCTTCCCAAGAGATAGATTGAGCGGGAAAGGGCTTCGTTATCGCGTTGGGCCATTAGCCATTCTTCATTGTGGATTGGCTGCGTGGCTACGAGAGCGGCGAAGTGAATCACCGCTTCGTGAAAATACTCGAACCCACTCGCCTCTCTCAGGCTACTGCAAACGCGCAGGTCCGTGGCCCTTGGGAGGACGCGCCTTAGCGCGGATACGAGTTGGGATGGATCGACGGGGTCGAACAGTCGGCCCCATGTGAAGATGCAGGCCTCGCCATAGCGAGCGTCGCGAAACCGTACGGCAACAACGTCATCCATCGTCGCTCTGTATTCTTCCGAACAGTACGCCAAACTTCCGGCGGCACGGCAACCGGATCCTAGTTTCTCCAATCGCAAGTCCGCCGCACAAGGGTGGGCTGATGAGCAAGAGCAAGACCTCCAGGGTGAGCGACGGAGATCGGGCGGTCGTGCCGCTAGCTCTTGTTCGCTGGTCGGACAAGGACTGCCGAGTTTGCGGCCTTGGTAACGCCTTTGAGGCGGCGGAGCACTATGATGTCTGCGCCCGGTGCGGTTGGGTAGACGATCCTGACGCGAATGCCCAACCCGACCAGAAATCAGACACCAACGAGGCTTCATTATTCGACGCTATCGTGCGTTGGCCAAGTGTACTCGTCGATTCGCTATCAAGCGCCCCGCTTTCGAGGTTCAGCATCTCACGCCGGGATGATAAAATCGGCGGGTATGATTACCTCGTTGATGGCGTGGCATTGCGCGCGATGTTCGACACTTCACCGTGGTCTCTCAAGGCATCGATCGGCCCGTGGCGCGCTCCTGGAAACTGGTTCACGAAATTGCTGAACGGGATGCCCGATACACCTACCGGTCGATCCCGTCTCTACGTATGTCATCTCTGCGGGGGTGACGACTACGAAGCTTGTCTCACGGCGGATGTGCGTGTCGGTGAGGAACGAGTGATCTGGTCGCGCATTGGCCTGGAGCAATATAACTACACACCCGAAGGGCACGAGTTGAACTTGCGTAACGGGCCTGATGGCTTCGCCTTCGACGCGCAGGCCTACCGCCGCGCGTTCCTCGGGTTGTCACAATGAGAGAAGCGAACTATCGGCTTTGCGGCATCATCATGGTGGCCAGGGCCCGGCGCGGTCGACGAGGTCGGCGGCGATTCCGTACAGCATGATCGGCGTTCCGGTTTCCGTTTGCAAGCTGAGGCACGATCTCCACAAGAATTTCGAGCGAGCGATGAAGCGCAGCTTGGACCACGGAATGTACAGGGGCGGCGCGCCCACGTTGAACGGCGGAATGCATGACAAGAAGACTCCGCTCACTCCGACGGCAACGATGAGGCCCGAGTTGTAATAGACACGGTTGATCTTCGCCGACGCGAGCCACCGGCGGCGCAGTGGCCGTTCGGACGGCGGCCGCGGATATATCTTGCTCAAGTCGTACCAGCCGCCGGCGCGAGCGAGCAGCACGCTCATGCCCGCGAAGCCCATGATGAAGACGACCACGAAGATCGCCGGCAAGCCCCAGTGGATGAGCAGCTGCTGCGCGTCCGGCATCGTTACGGCGTGTACTGCGCGGCCGTGATGAGGCTGCGTTCGACCTGCTCGTCGATCACGACCGTTGGGTGCTCGGCGGCGACGATGCGGCGGTCGAATTGCAGCGTGGCTTTATGGTCGAGGTGCACCATGCGGCGGAAATCTTCGGCCAGAAACGGTACGAGCGCTTGCGCGAACGAGTCGCCGAACATCACGGCGGTCGGCAGTTTCGGATCGTCGACCGCCGTCGCGGTCGCGTTGAACGCGGCGGCGTCGGGATCGTTCGGGAACGCGGGCGCGGGGATCGGGTGCGCGCGGTGTGGGTAGTCTTCGAAGATCCACTGGTTGCGCACGAGGTCGCCGACGCCGCTCATGCCGAGCAGATCGCCCTCCGCGGGTCCGGTGTGCGTGTGGAGCGTGGCGGGTGCGATCGTGTCGCGCACGCCGGCGTCGCGCAGCGCGGCGACGATCGCGCGGTACGCGACGTACGCGCCCGGCTCGTTCCAGTGCGTGTCGCCTTTGCTGTACACGTCGCCGTGGCGCGACGCGTCGATCAGCGCCGCGCGCACGTCGACGGTGCGGCACGCCGCGCGCGCGCAGCAGCGGGATCAGCCGGTCCGCCGGCGTCGGCGTGACGCGCGCGATCGCCGGCGGGAGGTATTGCGGATAGATCGTGCTCTTGTTCGGCGCGATCACGAAGACGTAGCGCACGCCGTGCTGCGCGCGACCAGGCCGCGCGCGCGGCGTAGACGTCGGCGAGCGTGCGCGAGCGCCGCGTCGGTGGGGTTGACGCGGTCGGTGAGGTACGTGCGCTCCTCGCCGCCGAGGAAGAGCCAGCCGTCGCGGCCGCGGATCACCGCGGTCGCCCTGCGACTTCGCCCAGCCAGGTGTACTTCGCGTAGTCGTAGCCTTGGATCAGCTCTTTGCGCAGCGGGAACGCGTCCGCGATCTCGCGCTCGGCGTCGCGCTCCCAGCCGCCGGTGGCGAGCGCGCCGGTCGTCGGCGGCGGCGCGACGAACGGGCGGCGGTGCTCGGTGTGTTCCAAGAACGCGATGTCGAAACCGGCGTGGCCTGTCAGCGCGAGCAGCGCCGGCGCCACCAGCAGCAGCGCGAAGACGACGATGACGGCGATGTCGCCGGGCGAGCGTGCAGTGCGTTCCATCAGAAGCGAAAGTAGATGAACGGGTTGTACGTGCCCGCGGCGAGCTTCGCCACCGACACGACGAAGATGAGCGCCAGCCCGGCGGGCACCAGCCCGGCGCCGACCGCGATGCGCGGCCACCGGCCCGGCTCGTGCAGCAGCGGCCTCGACGCGTCGCGCGACGACGGGCGTCGCAAGGACGCAGCCGAGCACGAACGCGATCAGCATCTCGTGGTCCACCGCGCCCCAGAAGCCGAGCAGCGGCGCGGGCGCCTGCATGCACGAGCGCGCGCAGGTAGCCGAGCGCGTACGCGAACGAGTCGGCGCGGAAGAACACCCACGCGAACATCACGACCGCGAGCACGTAGACGTGCCGCACCACGGGCGTCGCGGTGATGCGCCGCACCGCGCCGATGCGCTCGAGGATCAGGAACGTGCCGTGGATCAGCCCCCACACCACGAACGTCCACTTCGCGCCGTGCCACAGCCCCACCAGAAAGAACACGATGAGCAGGTTGGCGTACACGCGCCACGGCGCGACGCGGTTGCCGCCCAGCGGGATGTAGAGGTAGTCGCGGAACCAGCGCGAGAGCGAGATGTGCCAGCGCCGCCAGAAATCTTGCATCGAGCGCGCGACGTACGGGAAGTCGAAGTTCTCCAGGAACGTGAAGCCGAACATGCGCGCGATGCCGATCGCCATGTCGGAGTAGCCGGAGAAGTCGAAGTAGATCTGCAGCGTGTAGGCGGCGAGCGCGAACCACGCGAGCGGGCGCGACACGTCGGCGGGCGCGGTGGCGAACACGTGGTCGACGCACGCGCCCAGCGTGTTCGCGATGAGCACTTTCTTCCCGAGCCCGACGACGAACCGCCGCGCGCCGTACGCGAACCCTTCGACGGTGACGACGCGCCGCGAGAGCTGCGCCGCGATGTCCTTGTAGCGGATGATCGGGCCCGCGATGAGCTGCGGGAAGAACATGAAGTACAGCACGACCTCGAGCGGGTTGCGCCGCGCCTCGGAGGTGTGCCGGTAGACGTCGACCACGTACGAGATCGCGTGGAACGTGAAGAACGAGATCCCCAGCGGCAGGTAGACGTGCGCCATCAGCGGCGCTGCGCGCCGAGCTGGCCGCCGGTGACGGCCGCGACGTTCTCGGCGAGGAAGCCGGCGTACTTGAACCACACGAGCACGCCGAGGTCGAACGCGACGGCCGCCGCGAGCACCAGCTTGCGCTCGCGCGTGCCGCCGCCCGGCAGCCGCGTCAGCGCGAGCCCGAAGCCGTAGTTGACCAGCGCCTCGCCGACGACGAGCGCGACGAACCGCCCCTCGCCCCACGCGTAGAAGAACACGCTGGCGAGCACCAGCACGACGTTCTTGAGCCGCGCGCCGGGCGCGAGGAGATACAGCGCGAGCACGGCCGGAAGAAAACCGAAGAGGAAGACTTCGCTGCTGAAGACCATCGTACGACGTGGCGCCTTGGCCGCTCTCGACCGCTTTCCCGCTCACGCTGCTCGCGCAGCATCGCGCTCCTGCTGGCGTTCGACGCCGCCGCGGCGTGGCTCACGCGCGGCAACCCGGCGGTGTACCGGCGCATCTGGCCGGTGCAGTTCGGCGCTCTACGTGGCGATCGGATTCGTCGCGATGCTGGCGCTGCTCGACCTGCGGCTGGTGGAGATCGTCGGCGCGCTGACGGGCTTCGTCGAAGCGACGGTGGGCTGGGCGATCACGACGCGCATCGGCCCGGGCCGCGTCCCGAACACGAACGCCGTGAGCATCGGCATCGTCGTCCTATCGATGACGGCGTTCGGGTTCGGCTTCGCGATCGCGGGCGCGCTGCTGTTCAACCTGTTGCGCGAGTATTGCTACACGCGCACGCTTACCACGGCTGAGCGCGCGTGAACTGGCCGATGAATCCGGCCGCACGACCGACCGCGCCCGATGTACGCTGTCGTTGCAGCTCGTGGTGCCGCTACTGCCGGCTCGACGCGAGATGCCGCCGACGATCGGCCGCGTCGGCGGCGTCGATCGCTGCTCGACGACGTGCAGGTGAATCGTGATGACCCCGAGCTGTCGCGATCGCGGTGATCGCGACTACTGTTCGATACGCGGATACGAACGCCGACGTCATGCGCTGCGACGCGTCGAACGCCTCCGCTCAACCGATCGCGATGAAAGCAGCGCCGCGTGCGAGCACGTCAGCAGCTATCTCGCGATTTCAGGCTGGCGCGATACTCGTCGTTCGTACTTTATGGCGCACACCGTGAGTGCAGTCGCTGCCGTACTGCGGGTCGCGATGCGGCGAGTCCGGCGACTCGCCAGCCTTCGAGGTCGGCGAGCCATTCGTGGCGCGCCGTCGTGATAGTCGTGGCGCATCGCGGCGATGACGCCGAGCGCCAAGTGCGGCACGTGAAAGAAAGGGCTGCACTCGAGGCGTAGTTCAAGAACGTCTCCGCGCCCGCGAGGTCGTTGCGGGCGGCGGCGTTCAGGCCGCGCTGCAAGTTGTAGGCGGCGCCCGAGTCGCCGAACGTGATCCATGTTGAAGCCTGGGCGGCGACATCGCGTACGCGACGAGCGCGTCGTGGAACTGGCCGCTCGAGCGCCGCTTGCGCGTGCCGGCGTGCGGCGACGCGGCGTGCGTGGTCCGCGAGCGAGCAGGAAGCGCCACGCCCTGCGCGCCTCCGCCACGCGATGCGTCGCGGTAGAGCGCGATGCTGAGCGGCATCCGGTACGCGAGATCGATGCCCCAAGCGCGACTGATTCGTGCCCGTGCGCCTTGCAGCGATTCCGCGGCGCAAACGCACGATCCGCGCGGCGTTGCGTTTCGTGAGTCGTACGGCCCGGACGCCGCCGGCGGCGGACGCGAACGAGCCGGCGTCGTCGTTCGTGATGCAGCCGTGCGGCGTGAGGTGGTAACCCGGCGACGAGACCTTCGCGTCCGCGGCGGCACGGGCTCCGGCAGATTCAGCGTTGCTGCCAGCAGCAGCGCCGCGATGCGGGCGATCACGTCACTTGACGATGACGGTGCCCTTCATGTACGGGTGGTACGCGCAGAAATATTTGTACGTGCCTTCGGTCGCGAAGGTGTGCTTCCACGTGTCTTTTTGGCTCAGGTTGCCGCTGTCGTAGGAATGGTCCGCCGCCGTCACCGTGTGCGGCGTCTCGTCGTCCTCGATGAAGCGCACCGTCTGACCGGGGTGGATCGTCACCGTGTCCGGGACGTACGCGAAGTTCTTGATGTGGATCGATCGAGACGGGCGACGGCTCCGGGCGACGGGCGCCGCCGTCCGGAGGCCGCGGGCGCGGGCGTGGACGGGGCCGGCGGACTGGGCGAGGGCGACGCCGCCGCCGAGCGCGAGGGCCACGGCGAGCGAGAGAACGAGTCTGCGCATGCTTCTCCTAACGGAACGGACGCGGCGGCGGTTCTCATTCTGCGCCGGACCTGTAACGAAAGCGTGAATCCCGCGGCGCCGTTGCGGCGGTCATGGCGGGGCCTGGGTTGCTGCCCTGTCGGTCGCAGACCGGGAGCGCCCGGGGTGGTACGATAGAGGTCAATGGCTCCGCAAACGCTGGTGAACGTCACCCTGCCCGAGATGGGCGAGTCGGTCAGTGAAGGCTCGATCGTCGAGTGGCGCAAGAAGGTCGGTGACTGGGTCGACGAGGGCGACACGCTGGTCGACGTGACGACCGACAAGGTGGACGTGGAGGTCCCCTCGACCGCCAGCGGCGTGGTGACGGCCCGCCACGGCGACGAGGGCGCGACGATCCCGGTCGGCGCGGTCCTGGTCGAGATCGACACCACCGCCGCCAAGCCCGAAGGCGCAGCCGCGTCGGCGGCGCAGCCGCGCGGCGTCACCCCAACGGCGGCCGCGCCCAGCGCTAATGTCACCCTGAGCTCGTCGAAGGGTGCGCCACAAGACCCGACCTTGGTCACCCCCGCCAGCTACGGCGCCCCGGGCTCCGGCGCGCCCCCGGCCGAGCGCCACGGCGGCAACGGCAAGGCGGGCGGCGTCCTGTCGCACCACGCGCGCCGGCTGGTCGAGCGCCTCCACATCGACGCCTCGAAGCTCACCGGCACCGGCCCCGACGGCCTGATCCTGCGCGAAGACGTCGAAGCGGCCGTCGCCTCGGGCAAGATCGCGTTCACCGGCGGCCTGGGCTCGGCGTCCCGCGGACGGGCACCGGTCCGACAATGTCACCCTGAGCCTGTCGAAGGGTGCGCCACCCAGCGCGCCCGCCGCGGTGAACTACCCGCCGGCCGCGGCGGACGCGAAGGTCACCGACCTCAAGGGCTCCGTCGCGACGCTCGCGTCGTACATGGAGCAGTCGCTGTCGATCCCGGTGGCGACGTCGTTCCGCACGCTGCACGTCGGCACGCTCGAACAGCGCCGCGCCGAGCTGAACGCCGCGCTCAAGCAGGCCGGCCGCACCGAGAAGATCTCGTTCACGCACGTCATCGCGTACGCGCTGGCGCGCGCCGCGCGCGAGCTGCCCGGCGATCACGGCGTCGTTCCGCCGCGTCGACGGCAAGCCGCAGAGCGTCGAAGCGGGCGTGAACCTCGGCCTCGCCGTGGACGCGCAGAAAAAAGACGGCTCGCGCTTCCTGGTGGTGCCGGTGCTGAAGAACGCCGCCGCGCTCGACTTCGCGCAGTTCCGCGCCGCGTACGAAGACCTCGTCGCGAAGGCGCGCGACAACAAGCTGTCGGTGGAAGAACAAACCGGCGCGACGTTCACGCTGACGAACCCCGGCGGCATCGGCACCGTCGCATCGGTGCCGCGCCTGATGGTGGGCCAAGGCGCGATCATCGCCGCGGGCGCGATCGCGTACCCGCCGGGCTTCGCGCACGCGTCGCGCACGACGCTCGAGCAGATCGGCGTCGAGAAAGTGATGACGCTGACGTCGACGTACGACCACCGCGTCATCCAAGGCGCGCAGTCGGGCGAATATCTCAAGCGCGTCGACGAGCTGCTCGCCGGCGCCGACGAGTTCTACGAGACGGTCTTCGCGCAGCTCGGCGTGAGCGCGAACATCCGCGCCGCCGCGCACGCGAACGCGAACGGCGCCGCGCCGCCGGCAGCGCGCGATCAGCGCGAAGCGCCGGAAGCGGTCACCGCCGACATCCCGGGCCTGCCGTCGGAAGAGATGCTGCGCGCGATCGCGGCCGGGATGGCGATCGTGTCGGCGTACCGCCGCCACGGCCACCTCGGCGCGACGCTCGACCCGCTGGGCACCGAGCCGCCCAACGATCCGTCGCTCGACCCCGCGACGTACAACCTCACGCCGGCGATGATGAACGCGATCCCGGCGTCGGTGCTCAACGTGAAGGTGCCGGGCAAGACGCTCGCCGACGTGCTGCCGCGCCTGCGCGAGACGTACAGCTCGACGATCGCGTACGAGATCGAGCACATCTCCAACACGGCGAAGCGCGAGTGGCTGCGCGACTACATCGAGCGCGGCCAGCACCGCCGCGCGCTCACGCCGCAGCGCCGCGTGCAAGTGCTCCAGCGTCTGACCAAGGTCGAGACGATGGAGCGCTATTTCCGCAAGCAGTTCATGTCGCAGAAGACGTTCTCGATCGAAGGCCTCGACGTGATGGTGCCGATGCTCGAGGAGACGATCTCGCTGCTGGCGGAGGACGGCACGAAGACCGTCGTGCTGGGCATGGCGCACCGCGGCCGCCTCTCGACGATCGCGCACGTGGTGAACCGCCCGTACGAAGAATTGCTGGCGGAGTTCGAATCGGCCGCGCTGCGCGAAACCGCGCCGACCGAAGGCGACGCCGACGCGACGGGCGACGTGAAATACCACCACGGCGCGACGGGCGAGTACGTCACGACGGCCGGCACCAAAGTGAAGGTGGAGCTCGCGAGCAACCCGTCGCACCTGGAAGCGGTGGACGGCGTCGTGGAAGGCATGACGCGCTGCCTGCAAACCGATCACAGCGTGAACCCGCCGACGCTCAACTGCGAAGTCGCGGCGCCGATCCTGATCCACGGCGACGCGGCGTTCGCGGCGCAAGGGATCGTCGCGGAGGTGCTCAACCTCCAGGCGCTCGCGGGCTACTCGACCGGCGGCACGATCCACATCATCTCGAACAACCAAGTCGGCTTCACGACGGACCCGAGCGAAGGCCGCTCGACGCGGTACGCGTCGGATTTGGCGAAGGGGTATGACCTGCCCATCGTCCACGTGAACTCGGACGACGTCGACGCGTGCATCGCCGCGGTGCATTTGGCGATCGACTACCGCCGGAAGTTCGGCCGCGACGTGGTGGTCGACCTGATCGGCTACCGCCGCTTCGGCCACAACGAGCAGGACGAGCCCGCGTACACGCAGCCGCGCCAAACGGAGCTGATCAAACTGCACCCGACGGTGCGCGAGCTGTACGCCGGCCAGCTGGTGGCGCAGGGCGTGCTCACCAACGAGCAGATCAAGGAGATGCAGGACACCGCGACGGCGCGGATGTCGGAAGCGCACAAGCTCGTGAAGAGCGGCGAGTACAAGAGCAAGCTGATCCACGCAGCGCCGAAGACGGGCAAGAACGAAGGCGCGATCGACACGAAGGTGGACAAGGAGCGGCTGCTGCGCTGGGCGGACGACGTGGTGCGCGTGCCGGACGGGTTCACGCCCAACAAGAAGCTGCTGGCGCAGTTCTCGAAGCGCACGGCTGCGCTGCGCGAGAGCGGCGAGGTGGATTGGGGCCTGGCGGAGGCGCTGGCGTTCGCGTCGTTGCTGAGCGAAGGGACGCCGATCCGGCTCAGCGGGCAGGACACGGAGCGCGGGACGTTCTCGCACCGGCATGCGGTGCTGCACGACTCGCGCACGAACGCGAAGCACGTGCCGCTGCAGCATCTGAAGGACGCGAAGGCGTCGTTCGAGATCTACAACTCGCCGCTGAGCGAGTACGCGTGCCTGGGATTCGAATACGGCTACGGCTTCGAGATCCCGAACGCGCTCGTGCTATGGGAAGCCCAATTCGGCGACTTCAACAACGGCGCGCAAATCATCATCGACCAATTCATCGCGGCTGGCGCGGCCAAGTGGGGCCAGCAGACGCGACTGACGTTGCTGTTGCCGCACGGGTACGAGGGCGCGGGCCCGGAGCATTCCAGCGCGCGGCTAGAGCGGTTCTTGCAGCTGTCGGCCGAGGGCAACATCCGCGTGGCGAACTGCTCGACGGCAGCGCAGTATTTCCATCTGCTGCGCGCGCAGGCGAAGGCGGCGCAGGCGTATCCGCTCGTGGTGATGACGCCGAAGTCGCTGCTGCGAAACCGCGCGGCGTACGGCACGATCGACGAGCTGGCGGGCGGGGAGTTCCGCGAGGTGATCGACGATCCGCGCTACAGCGGAGCCGGCGCGGACAAGACGGGCGTGAAGCGCGTGCTGCTGACGAGCGGTCACGTGTACTATGACCTGACGTCGAGCCCGCTGTATGAGAAGGCAACGACGACAGCGATCGTGCGCGTTGAACTGCTAAGCCCGCTGCCGACGGCGGAAATCCTGCGGACGCTGTCGAGCTACCCGAACGCGCACCAAGTCGTCTGGGTCCAAGAAGAGCCGAAGAACATGGGCGCCCGCGCGCACGTGCGGCGGCGTCTCGTGGAGCGGCTGCCGAACGGGTTAGTAGACATCGATTACGTCGGCCGGCCATACCGCGCGAGTCCGTCGGAAGGCTACCCCGGTGCCCATGCCGTGGAGCAGGACCGCATCGTTCGCGAATCGCTGACGGAGCATTGATTTGGCGAAAGGACGACACTTCGAACGATATTGCTGGAGGGGCGACGTTTTCTGAATGGCGACGAACAAGTTTCTTGACCAATTCGGTTTCACGGGTGATCCCTTCGAGTCAACAAATGCAAGCGACGAGCCCAATCTTGAGTCTTACTTTGTGCCGCCCCCGTATTTCAGTTCGGTTCTGGGAGATCCGGCGAATCCGAAAAGCCACGTCGTACTCGCGCCGCGTGGCGGAGGCAAGACCGCGCAGCGAGTCATGATTGAACGCAACAGTGCCGCTCAGGTTGAGTTCCTTTGCGTTTCTTATGACACGTTTGACATTAGTGGTCGCTTTACGATCAACGATGCGACGTGGGCATATCACATGACCCAGATATGCCGCTTAGTTGTCACCGGCATTTTGTTGGACCTTGAGGAGGACTCTTTGCCGGTCGAGTTGCTTAACGATCGGCAGAAGCAACTCTTAAAATATTACGTGCGGTACTTCTTGGGGGGCGCGAGCGCCGGCGAGTTCGAGGTCGCGATTTCCGCAGTCAAGAATTTCGGCGACAAAGCTCGTGACGTCTGGACAAAGTACGGCGGCGTCGCCGCAGTATTAATTAATGCGGCAATCAAGCGTTGGGGATTCGGTGCGATTACGCTTCCTGCTGACGTGTCGGAAACTGGTACGCTTGACGGCGACTCGCTACGGTACCACTTCCGACAGCTTATCGATATCGCGGTGCGGATTGGGTTCAAGTCTGTATACATTCTCATTGACAAGATCGATGAGCTTGCGCTGACAAATCGTGATGCAACATCGACCGAGCGGTTCATCGACCCGCTACTGAGTGACCTCGCAACGCTCGAAGAGAAGAACGTCGCGTTCAAGTTTTTCCTTTGGGATCAGATTAAGGATGCGTATTTTGAACGCGGGGCCCGCCCTGATCGAATCAAGATATTCGAGCTTGAATGGAAAATTGACGAGTTAAGCGCGATGCTTTCGGAGCGTCTGAGCGCATATTCGGAACGACGCATAGGCTCGCTCAACGACTTGCTTTGCGCTTCGGTTACTCTTGATTTGCATCGGTTGGTCGCATATCTCGCGTTCGGTTCGCCGCGGGACATGATCCGTGTCTGTAAGAGCATTATCGACGAACAGACGCGAGTGACCCCTGATCACAAGTGCATCGATGACGAGGCCATTTGGAGCGGCATTCGAAAATTTGCAGTAGAAAGATCGGGCGAGCTATATGGCGACCTGTCTCAGCTGCGCAAGCTCGGCGGCGTAACCGTAACAATCAATCACCTTGCAAACGACGTCTTACGGGTTACGGTACAGGCGGCGCGTGCAAAAATTCAGAACTGGATGAACACCGGCGCCATGAAAAAGATCGGGGAAATCCCGAACCCTCCGAATCGCCCCCTCCACCTTTACGGAATAGTCGATCTCCGCTTGGCTGTAGCCGTCCTGACAGCGCTTGACGTTGGCTTGATTTTGGCTAATTACGCTTTGGTCTGCCCATATTGTGGCGCGCTTTGTATATCAGATCAGGGCGATACGATTTGCCCGGAATGCTCATCGACGTTCGCGCTGTCGAATGCAAAAAGTCTCGTGCAGTACTGTACGCGTTAAGGCTAGGTTGCGCGCATGGCGTATAAGCGCTCGCTTATTCACTAGTGATCCCCTTGGGCGACTTGCGGGTTTGCCATGCTGACCAGTAGAAGCACCAGGCCTCGAACCCGCGGTGGTACGGAGGTCGATTTGAGTCCCAAGCGCCTAATTGCGGTGGACCTATTCTCGGGATGCGGCGGCATGACGCTGGGCCTTCGACGAGCCGGTTTCGAAGTCGTAGGGGCTGTCGAGATTGACCAGCTTGCCGCCGAAACTTATCGGGCTAATCATCCGGAAACGTGGCTCGTCAATGAAGACATTAACAATGTTGATGCTGACAGCTTCGCCGAAGCGACTCTCGGCAGACGGAAGAATATTGACCTTCTTGCTGCCTGCCCGCCTTGCCAAGGATTCTCGTCGGTTCGGACGTTGCGCGGCCGAACGTCATCACGCGATCCGCGAAATAGGCTAATCCTCCGAGTCCTACGCTTCGTCGATGCTCTCCGCCCGAGAGCAATACTATTCGAGAATGTGCCAGGACTGTGCGATGACTGGCGTTTTACTGCATTTCGATCCGAATTGCGACGACGCGGATACTACATAGACTTCCACATCGCGGATGCTGCAAATTATGGCGTTCCCCAACGTCGCCGGCGCCTGTTTCTCGCTGCTTCGATCGTTGGCCCCGTAAGGCTGCCGGTGGCAGTGGCGCCGAAGCGCACAGTCAAGGCTGCCTTGGCAAAATTGCAGCCCGCCGGGTTTTCCGGCGATCCGCTACACGATTACGCGGTAACGCGTAGTCCGATCATCACGAATTTGATCAAGCGTATACCGAAAGACGGCGGTAGCCGAGGTAGCCTCGGGGCTGAGCATCAACTCCCGTGCCACCTGAAGAATTCAGGCTTCCATGACGTCTATGGGCGCCTAAGCTGGAATGATGTCGCGCCGACGATCACGGGCGGTTGTATCAACCCGTCTAAGGGCCGGTTCTTGCACCCAGAGGAAAACCGAGCCATTACCCTGCGAGAGGCCGCACTGCTTCAGTCCTTCCCGAGGAATTATAAGTTCTCTTTGCGCAGAGGTCGGTACGCTGCGGCCGAGATGATCGGAAATGCCTTTCCGCCACTTGTTGTCCAGAAGCAGGCAGTTGAAATCCGGCGACTGTTATCGCGATAGAAATGCTGATCGACGCAACAACTAGCTCGCGGATGTCCCGTCAGCGTCGCCGTGACACGCAGTGTGAGCGCGCGGTCCGGACGCTTATTCATGCGGCGGGATTGCGATATCGCATCCACTATCCGGTCCCGGAAATGCTCCGTCGCCGAGCCGATATAGTTTTTCCGAGTCGAAAGATCGCGATTTTTATCGACGGCTGTTTTTGGCATGTTTGCCCAATGCACGCGACATGGCCTAAATCAAATGCTCAATGGTGGGCGAAGAAGCTACAAGAGAACCGTCGCCGTGACTCGGCGACGGACGAGCATCTGACGCACCTCGGGTGGACCGTGCTAAGGTTCTGGGAACATCAACCCCCCGAAGAGGTCGCGAGCTGTATCGTTAGGGTTCTCGGGTAAGAATGCAACGTTCATCTAGTGAGATGTTCCTGTCGATGCTCCTGCTGTCGCTTTGAGTAACTAGAGTGTCAGGCGATTCGGCGCGGCGCTATCAAGAGTGGAATGAAGCAATCGCCGACCATTTCTTTGCTCCAGAGTTTGCTGGCGCGTCTGTCCGCGTCGCTTTTGACGATATCGTTTTGGCCCACATTGCCCATACGATTGATGCCAATGTCGCTGAATTCAGCGTAGCGATATCCGGACTGATCAGAACCGATTTGCCGCGTTCGTTCGCGCTGTTTGAGGCCCTCCCCGACGACGGCGTGCATTTCCCATCCTTGGGCCTTCTAGCCGCCCAGGTGCTGGTAGCATCTCAGATGGGAACTTTCGAAGGTATTGACTCAGCAGCATTTTGGTTACCATTCCGGCGCTCTTACATGAATAATGCGCCGCTATCTCAAGCCGCGATTGACCAGCTCGATTCATTCTGGCGAGCAGCTGCGGAGTACTATTCGGCAGGTAACCTAGGACGTCTCGTGCTGCAGAATGATGTTCTCAATGTCCCCCTTCGCGGCTTTCGCCACGTAAATCTCCCGTTATGGCAGGTCTTGCTGCGCGAAACGGATCGAGGGCAGCTTCGGGGATGGTGTGCACTCAATGCCGACCGTCTTCCGACCGGAGGTCTCGAGCTTCTACATGCATTTGCCGACAATGCGCCATTGTTCAATCGAACGGTCGCGGAAAAGCTCCGATTGGCGCTATCGCAGCCTGCCGTCTGCTCTGCATTGCTGCCGCTACTTGAAGAAATTCGAAATGAAATCAGCGCCGAGCCCTCGTTGGAAGGCTCTCGTCGGTTGCGTGGGCGCCTGCGATTAACCGGGCGACAAGCTCGGTGCTATCTGCAAAGACGCGACCATTTTGGCCGCTGGACCGACGTTTCAGGATCGCTTATGGTGGATGAAATAATGACCGGCATAGATCAAGGCACGTACGGCGTCTCATGGGATGGCGGGGAAAGGACACTATTCGTCGCGTCGGGCCGTGACGTGGGCTCAACGCGTGGCATGATTCCCCACAATGCCTGCGTCGTTCTCCTGGCGAGTCGGGATGACGTGGCACTACCGACCGGGGAAGGGTGGGTGCCAGTCGCGCTCGATCCGACTCTTGATGGCCTCCAGGCCGTGCGTGGCGACGTCGATGCGATGCGAGATTCGTCTCTGATCGAGCGGTTCGGCTGCTCGTTTCGGCGCCCCGGACTGATCCAGCTCGTGGGCGGGCTGCGAAGTGACAAAGGTTACCTCTGGGGTGCACAGCCTAGGATTTGGGTAGCTGCTGAACCTACGCTCCTTACCTTTAACGGGGCCGCGACTTCCGTCGATGTCGGCGGATTTGTCCGCGTTCGACCCGACCTCCCGACGGGCTGCTATACGGTACGTGCGGACAATGACGTCGTGGCGTTTTCTCTTGTCAACGCTGACGAACTTCAGGACTCCGATGACGCAGAGGAAATAGGATTGGAGCTCGGACGCAACGTCATGAGGTCGCTCTCGTTGACGCGTGAGAATGCGCCGCGGAAGATGCTCATTGGCGCGCAATTGTGGTCGTCGGCTTGAATATCGAGCCGCTTCTCGCTTACCTCCATCTTACGGGTTCGGGTAGCTGGTCACATTTCGTTCGCTCTGTCGACAATTTCATGCCGTCGGTTGACGCGTACGCTATGTCGCGTGCTCTAGCTGAGCACGCGCTCGTAGAGTTCGACTTTTCTAATGACCGTCGTTGGTCAGTAACGCGCGCGCGTACGGTAGATGTTGGAAACCGTATTACGGCATGGGGAGGGACCCATCGCTCCCTCGCCGGTCTCGGCGCTAAGACGAAGATTGAGGAGCGGACAATCCGGATTGGCTCGGCATTCGGACATTACCGGCATGCAGCGTCGATACGTAGGTTAGGCGCGTGGCCACAAGGCTGGGAGCCTCAAGAAGCCCACGAGATTCGAAACTCGCTCCCCTCGCTCGGAGCGCTGCTAAGCGCGTCACCGCGAGTTGACTTGCTGTTATGGCGCGGGATCGAGCGCGCCTTCTTTTCACTTCCGCGAGTTTATGACGCTGTTCGTGGTCATAGGACCGTAGTCCGCACCGAATGGCGGCCCGCAGGCCGCATCGTTGCGGGCCCCGGCGCTGCGCTATGGCGGATCGGGCGCCGCAGGTATCTATTTGCGAATAATTACATCGTACGGGAGGTTGACCAAGAGGTTGGAATTTGGTTACAGCTTGCCGTCGCACTGCGGCCCCTCGGCCTAGAGCATGCTTTCTTCTACGAGCAATTCCGCGAAGGGTTTAACCCAATCGGGCGATTGACACTGAGCGCTTTTCCGACGCTGCCGATGCCTTACGTTCGAGGGCTCTTGCTTTCGGGGGCCGTTGAGAGGAAAGACGGCCCGCCCGATAAACGGGTTTTTGATAATCTTGCTCCGTCACACGCAGAATGGCTTCGGCTTCGGCTCGGCCTGGATGTTTTGATCTGACCCTTCAAGGGTGAAAGGGTAACAATGCGCGTTAGCTCCTTTGTTCAGGGAATCGCGGACGATTATCTGCGGTACTACGAGACGCCATTCTCCCTCCGGAGCGAATCGCTTGAGCGAGAGCGGCATGACGCCCTGAGCCGACCGCATGCGCTCTTTCAAGAACCACTAATCGAAGTTCTGCCGCGATACCTTTCTGGAGACAAGACTTTAGCCGAGCTGACCGACGCCCGGTTCGCTGAGTTTGTGGCGCAGGGTCTGTTCAAACCGGAAAAGCCGTACACCCATCAAGCCGAAGCGATTGCGGCGACGCTAGCCGGACGGAATGTTGTGGTTACGGCAGGCACCGGGTCTGGGAAAACCGAGTGCTTTTTAATACCGATCGTTCTGAGGTTGTTTCAAGAAGCGCAACGCGAGCAATGGAGGCTTCACTCGCCACCTCAGTCGTCTGAATGGTTTCGCAAGGGTGAACCGTACGTCTCGCAGCGCGCGGGCGAAAAAGGCACGATTCGTCAGCCGGCAGTGCGCTCACTTATCATCTATCCAATGAATGCTTTAGTCGAAGACCAGATCCGGCGGCTACGAACCGGTCTCGATTCTTCTGAGGCTCTGCACTGGCTTGACTCGAATCTCGGTAGAAATCGGTTCCACTTCGGCCGATTTACGGGTCGCACTCCGGTGTCGGGTCCACTGCGCGCGCCCACCCGCGAGGATGAGTATCGGAAAACGTTACTAAAAGCTTATCGCTATTCCCGCGCTCTTGAACTCGCTGAACAAAACGCGCGCGCTTGCCCGGATCCAACCTTGCGCCGTGAAGCGTTAAGAAAAGTTGGTGACCAGCGAACATTTCTCCCGCGGATCGGCGGGGCGGAAATGTATGGCCGATGGGATATGATCGAGACCCCTCCGGACGTTCTAATCACTAACTTCTCGATGCTAAATGTTATGCTCATGCGTCATCGCGAGGACGAGCTCTTCAAGGCGACGACGGACTGGTTGGCGGGCAATGATGACAATGTCTTTACTCTGGTTGTCGACGAACTCCATATGTATCGCGGTACATCAGGGTCAGAAACGGCGCTGCTGCTGCGAAACGTGCTGGACCGATTTGGCATTAATGAAAAGACGCAGCATAAGCTCCGAATAATCTCGACCTCCGCGTCCCTTCCAGATGGGGGCGATGCCGGCTCGAAGTACCTTTCGGAATTCTTTGCTGTGCCGAAGGACTCATTTTCGGTTATTCCTGGAATGCCCGGAACCACGGTCGGCAATCGCCGAGATCTTGGTCGCTTTGCCAAGGCATTCCGGACCTTCGGCGCTCCTGACGGGGCAGACCAACAGCTCCTCGCTGACGCCTTAGGTGGCGGCCCGCTGGATACCGCGCTGCGCCGGGAACGGATTCCGGAGGGACTCCTAGATGCGGTCGTTGTCGTGGCTGACGCTAAGGCACTTGAGCGCCATAAGCAAGGGTCGACTGCGTTTCCGGCAGTGCGTTTCGGCGATCTGTCGCGAGAGGTCTTTCCGGACCTGGATGTCTCCGAAGCACGAATTGCACTGGATGGCCTATTGGCCGCGATCGGAACGCCAGATCTTACCGTCGGGGGACGCCCAGTGTTGCCTGTCCGACTACACCTATTCGTGCGCAGTATCGCTGGTGGCTGGGCGTGTTCGCGACAAGACTGTCCGTTCGCCGATGCAAACTCCGACCCCGATCACTGGGTCGGCAAGTTTTATGATCGCCCGGCGCTCCGATGTGAATGTGGCGGCCGAGTGTTGCAGCTGCTCTACTGCCAAACGTGCGGTGAAGCGTATTTGGGAGGATGGGTCGAGGACCGCGGCGTCGGCTACGAAGTACTGGGCACGACACCGACGCTAGAGCGGACGCTCGGCGATGAAAACTTGATCGAAAAGCGATACGGACACTTTCGCGTCCTTGGTCGCCGACCAGGTAACATTGCAAGTGACCATCCCCATGCAAAGGTTTCCGCGGCTTGGATTGAGGCCCGCTTTGATTGGCGGACCGGGATATTGGAGGACGGTGCAGATGGCGATGTTCTGACATACACGTTGATCGGGGAGGGTGCAGACGCATACCCTGCGCTGCCCGTCCATTGTCCGGCATGCGAGACAAGTTCTCGACGAAGCGCTGGACCGGGCGAGTATCGCGAGCAATTTCGGTGGCCCACGATTCGCGAGCTCTCTACTGGGCTCAATAAGACTACCCAGGTGTACGTAGACGGCCTCCTGGACCGCCTGCCGAGCCGCGGCGTGAATGCGACGCCCTCGAAGCAGCTCGTAGTGTTTTCTGACAATCGCAGCGATGCCGCAACGCGCAGTGCCGGCATTCAGCTCGGTCACGAGTCCGATCTTCGGCGCGCTGCCCTGCTAGCGCGAATTCAGGAGCACTGGGCACTTAGATCTCTGCCACGACGTTTGCTGGAACGTACCGTACTTACGGAAGACCTCAAGACGGCGCGCGACCGCCTGCGGCAGATAGCGCCGGCATTGGCGCAACAGATCGAAGATGCCCGCGAGACTGGTACAGAATCCGACGATCGGCGCGATGCTCTAAGTGTGATAAGCGATCACGAGGCGCGCGGGCTTGCAGTGGACACCGCAGCTATCTATGTACGCGATGCGCTACTGGAAACTGGAATGAATGCCGGCGGCTTCGGTCCAAGTGTGGAAAGTTATCCTCAGCGGAAGCCTCGGGCTCGATGGGGCTTGGCGTACCGGGCAAATGGAGCGACATGGTCTCCAACCACCTTTACGCCTAGAGCTGACTATGACCATCTACGGGAAAATATCGAGGACGCTTCGCGCCGTGCCGTTATCGAAACGATCTTCGACGGTAGCCGGCGGGATCTTGAATCAATCCGCATCGCGTGGGTTGCCCCAATCGGGTCGGAACAAATTGTGGGGCGGCTTCGTGCGGTAGCGCTTGGCGTGGTACGTCTATTGGGCAAGTATCGTCGCACCGTGGAGACGTACGAAGGTGCGTATGCGGACCAGCGCCCTGGTGCGATCACGCGACTTCTGAAATCGTATGCGGACGTCCAGAGCGTCCCGTGGAAAGAGCTCGAAGCGGATGTTCGGAATGAGCTTCGAGGCGCACTGGACGGTGATAACTGGCTTCTACGAGCCGATAGGTGCGAGCTATTGCCGTTTGGCGAGTCATATTATCGTTGTGTGGTATGTCGGGAGATTCATGCCGACCGGCCTTCTATTTGCGTAAATTGTCGTAAGGCGTTGTTCGAGCAGTTGCCTTATATGGGGCCGGATGAAGCTGACTACTATGTACACCTTGCGCGGCGGCACGCCGTTTACCGACTAAATTGTGAAGAGCTTACGGGCCAGACCGACTTCGCGGACGCTCAGGATCGTCAGCGACGCTTTCAAGGCATCTTTCTTGACGACGAAGAGGCGCGCCGTACTGGGGACTTTGAGAACGGTCACTTTGACGGGGTTGACTTACTTAGCGTGACTACCACAATGGAGGCCGGCGTCGATATCGGCTCTTTAGATGCGGTTTTTCTCGCGAATGTTCCGCCACAGCGATTCAACTACCAGCAGCGAGTCGGCCGGGCGGGACGCGCTGGAACGCCAATGAGCGTCGCCGTGACGCTCTGTCGTGGTCGCAGTCATGACCAGAATTATTACAATGACCCGGAGGCAATGACTAGCGACCGTCCCGCCTCGCCGTACCTCGCTCTGGACCGCGAAGTGATCGCTCGTCGTGTCGTCGTAGCAGAAGCATTACGGCTGGCATTTGCCGATATCACTGTACTTGATGACGGTGCGGACGATGACGATATAGTAACCGATGAAAGCAGTGCAGCGTCGACGCATGGAAATTTTGGTTTGGTCAGCGGATGGGCTGCTGCTCGCGATGCGATAGCTGAGAAGTTGTCCGAAATCGATTTAGCGGCGCTTGTACATCGTGTGGTGCGCCGAACTCCACTGGACGCTAGCTCAGGGGCAGGAGCGATCGCCGCATACGTCAGCAACGATTTACTCTCTAGAATAGATTGCCACGTTGCTGACGCTCTGCGAAATAAATTAGACGCGTTGCCTCTCAGCTTGGTCCTTGCACAAGAAGGCGAGATGCCGCTCTATGGCTTTCCAACGCAGAGTAGGACGCTATGGCTGGAACGTCCGGTTGGCGACACTGACCGGGCGGTTCCGCGCGATTTGCGGATCGCGGTTGGGGAATTTGCGCCTGGCAATGAACTCGTACGGGACAAGAAGGTCTATCAGTCTGCGGCGCTCGTGCATTATGAGGCCGGTCGTGCCCCAAGAACAGGTCTCGCGACGGCAAGGCCGTTCACCCAAGTCCATGAGGCTGCTGCGCTCTGCCGCAAATGTGGCCACTTAGAGGAATCGTTCACGGACGATGAGACGTGCGCAGTGTGCGGCGAGCGCCCACTCGTACGCCGCGACCTAATTGCTCCGCTCGGCTTTCGCGTCGATTACGATGCCGATCCGCGGCCGTATAGGCTCTTTGTCGAACGTCCTAGTCGAGCACGCTCGCCACGTGTCACGAAGATTCCATGGATCGATGATCCTTTGCCGACTTGGCACGCCGCACAACTGTCTTTCGGTGACGGCCCGATCTATATCATTAATGATAACTCGGGTCGCGGGTTCGAGCTTGCTCGCGTTCGACGAGGTGTGGATGCGGAACGGGACGGTCTATGGTGGGCTCCGCTTAAGCCCACCGCCGAACCAATTCGTTCTCCGTTGTATTCACTCACCGCTCGAACGCAAACTCAGGTGCTGAGTATAGCGCCACGTTCAGAACTGCTTCAGCGTTTTCGCCTTGCGCCCACGCCCAATGCAATCGATGCGGTCTGGATGGGCTGGGTATCTTTTGCTCATCTTTTTGCGATAGCGGCGTCGAAAGTTCTTGCGATTCATCCGAACGAAATCGAGGTGGACGCATATCAGCTGCCCGGCGGCGGACGATACGGGGTGTACTTCGCGGACGCCCTCCAGAATGGGAGTGGTTTTGCTTTGGAGATATATAAGAACCGCTTCGGGGAGATAATGGCGTACATTCTGACCGAACTGAGTCGAACGTTTCGATCGATAGAACACGAGGTATGCGACGCCTCCTGTTATAGCTGCCTCCGGGATTATGGTAATGATCGTCCATGGCCTCCTTGATTGGCGCCTAGGACTTGAGCTTGCGGAGATACTTGCCGATTGCCCGCGTACACCGCTGACTCGTCACTACCTAAACCGTGTCGTCGGCACGCTCGAGGCGGCCCGCCCGGGAGAATTCGTGCCTGACTTCAATGCTGATGGAACTGTTACGCTACGCGGGCGGGATGGTCACGTCCGACAGATGGGGTCGCCGTTTGACCTCGACGACGCATTGTCGCCGCATCTTGTCTTACGAACACCGGAAGCCATTCTACGAGTAGCGCGTACCATTTAGCGCGCAAGTCGCGGCTCATTTCACCTCCAAGTTGAAGGTGTGAACTCGGGCATAAGTGACCATAGACGCGCTGTTTTCGCGCGTAAGTGTTGGATTCGACAACTGGACGACCCAACCGACCGCAGGCACGGCAGTACATCGATGCTTCTCCGCAAAGATGCGGAGGTGCATCCGATTCGATTTGTTCTGCGTGCCTTTGGCGCCGTCGCTCTTTCCGCGCTCGTCGTTACCTCGCTTCCGCATGTTGCCGTTGGCGCCGCGCCCGGAGGGCCGGCCGCGAATGCGCCCGTGCTCGATCCCGGCGACCTCGATCCCACGTGCAAAGCGTGCGACGACTTCTACCAGTTCGCTACCGGCGGGTGGATCAAGAAGAACCCCATCCCCGCCGGCCATGCGACGTGGGGCAGCCTGAACCAGCTTGCCGAGCAGAACCGGGCCGTCGTCACCTCGATCCTCGAGGACGCCGCCAAGAACACGTCCGCTGCGCCGGGCAGCGACGAGCAGAAGATCGGCGCGTTCTACCGCGCGTGCATGAACGAGGCCGGCATCGAGAAGGCCGGCACCGGGCCGATCGATCCGATGCTCGCCGATGTCGGGCGCGTCGCGTCGATCCCCGCGCTCGTCGATGAGATCGGCAAGCTGCATGTGGTCGGCGTCAACGGCGGGATCAACTTCAGCTCGGACTCCGACACCAAGGACTCATCGAAGCAGATCGCGTCGCTGGGCCTGGGCGGGCTGGGCCTGCCCGACCGCGACTACTACCTCAACGACGACGCGCGCTCGCAAGCGATCCGCACGGCGTACCGCACCTACGTCGTCGCGCAGCTGACGAACCTCGGCGACGCGCCGGCGACCGCGGAGACGCAGGCCGACGCGATCATCGCGCTCGAGACGGCGCTCGCGAAGGCGACGCCGACGCGCGTCGAGATGCGCGATCCCGCCGCGACGTATCACCCGATGCCGGTCGCCGATCTGACGAAGCTCGCGCCGCACATCCCGTGGTCGTCGTACTTCGCGCAGTACAACGCACCGGCGTTCAGCACGATCGACGTCGCCATCCCGGCCTACGTCACCGCGTACGACAACCTGGTCGCCACGACGCCGCTCGCGACGTGGAAGTCGTACCTGCGCTATCACATCGCCGACGCGTACGCGAGCTCGCTGCCCAAGCGCTTCGCCGACGCGAGCTTCGCCTTCCGCAGCACCGTGCTGAGCGGCGTCAAGGAACAGCTCCCGCGCTCGCAGCGCTGCACCACCGCCGCCGACTCCTCGCTGCGCGACGTGCTCGGCAAGGCCTACGTCGCGCGCACGTTCTCGCCCGCCGCCAAGGCGCGCGCGCTCGCGCTCGTCGACAACCTCCAGGGCGTGCTGCACGACGACATCGCGACGCTCGACTGGATGAGCGCGCCCACCAAGAAGTACGCGCAAACCAAGCTCGGCGCGTTCACCAAGAAGATCGGCTATCCCGACAAGTGGGTCGACTTCTCCGCGCTGTCCGTCACCGACGGCCCGTACGCGAACGACGTCATGGCGGTGCGCCGCTTCGAGGTCGCGCGCAACATCGCGCGCCTCGGCAAGCCCACGGACCGCGGCCTCTTCGGCATGACGCCGCCGACCGTCAACGCGTACTACAACCCGTCGAACAACGAGATCGTGTTCCCGGCCGGCATCCTGCAGCCGCCGTTCTTCAACCCCAACGCCGACGACGCGGTGAACTACGGCGCGATCGGCGCGGTGATCGGCCACGAGATGACGCACGGCTTCGACGATCAGGGCAAGCAGTTCGACGCCCAGGGCAACCTGCGCGACTGGTGGACGCCCGACGACTCGAAGAACTTCGCGAGCCGCGCGCAGTGCATCGTCGACGAGTACAGCAGCCTCGAACCGATCCCCGGCGTGCACGACAACGGCAAGCTCGTCCAAGGCGAAGCGATCGCCGACCTCGGCGGTGTGACCATCGCATACAAAGCCTTCGAGCGCACCCCACAAGCGAAGGCGCACAAGCTGATCGACGGCTACACGCCCGAGCAGCGCTTCTTTCTGTCGTTCGCCCAATTCTGGCGCGCGGCGCAGACCGAGGCCGAGATCCGCCTGCGCGCACAGAACGATCCGCACCCGAACCCGAAGCTGCGCGTGATCGGCACGCTCTCGAACATGCCGGAGTTCCAGGCGGCCTTCAAGTGCGCGGCAACCGACAAGATGGTGCGCAAGAACGCCTGCCGCATCTGGTAGCGGCGTGATGGGCCGCTAAGAGCGCACTCCCGGTAACGACCGCGGCTCCGAAGCCGCGCCACGCGATCACTTCGTGCGGCGTGGCTTCTTTGCGTCGAAGTAGTCCCTCAAGACGCGCTCGACCACTGCCGATGGGTTGAACGCTCGCCCCGACTGGCGGTCGCGCCCTTCGGCGATGGCTTCGTTCTCGATCATGCGGATGAGATCGACCGGTAGCCGGTAGCCGACGTTCCGTTTTTCCACCTTACTAGCGTTCTAGCAGGAGGAAACAAGCCCGCTTTACTAGAATACTAGAAACATGGAAGGTGACGCTTTCAGTCGACCTGAGGACGCGTCCGATGCGGACGTGATCGCATGGGCGACGCGCATCGTGCAGGACGCGACCGAGGTTGATTGGTCGCGTGAGCCGCTGACCGAATACGAAGCCGAAGTCCGGCGCACGTGGCTCGCTCAGCAGATGGAACGCGGGCCGTTCGGCCGCATCGAGATCGCCGAGCTGACGTTCGGGCTGGACGAGTTCGGCAGCGATCTCCAAAGGGCACTCGACGGGCTCGTCATGCTTGCCGAGGTCCGTGCGGCACGTGAGCAGCACCGGTCGCTACGCTCTGCCCG
>CAWBVR010000003.1:0-11707 GCA_963792235.1 Vulcanimicrobiota bacterium | reverse complement strand
TCCGCAAAGATGCGGAGGTGCATCCGATTCGATTTGTTCTGCGTGCCTTTGGGGCCGTCGCTCTTTCCGCGCTCGTCGTTACCTCGCTTCCGCATGTTGCCGTTGGGGCCGCCCCCGGCGGGCCGGCCGCGAATGCGCCCGTGCTCGATCCCGGCGACCTCGATCCCACGTGCAAAGCGTGCGACGACTTCTACCAGTTTGCTACCGGCGGCTGGATCAAGAAGAACCCCATCCCCGCCGGCCATGCGACCTGGGGCAGCCTGAACCAGCTTTCCGACGAGAACCGGGCCGTCGTCACCTCGATCCTCGAGGACGCCGCCAAGAACACGTCGCGCCGCGCCGGGCAGCGACGAGCAGAAGATCGGCGCGTTCTACCGCGCGTGCATGAACGAGGCCGGCATCGAGAAGGCCGGCACCGGGCCGATCGATCCGATGCTCGCCGATGTCGGGCGCGTCGCGTCGATCCCCGCGCTCGTCGATGAGATCGGCAAGCTGCATGTGGTCGGCGTCAACGGCGGGATCAACTTCAGCTCGGACTCCGACACCAAGGACTCGTCGAAGCAGATCGCGTCGCTGGGCCTGGGCGGGCTGGGCCTGCCCGACCGCGACTACTACCTCAAGGACGACGCGCGCTCGCAAGCGATCCGCACGTCGTACCGCACCTACGTCGTCGCGCAGCTGACGAACCTCGGCGACGCGCCGGCGACCGCGGAGACGCAGGCCGACGCGATCATCGCGCTCGAGACGGCGCTCGCGAAGGCGACGCCGACGCGCGTCGAGATGCGCGATCCCGCCGCGACGTATCACCCGATGCCGGTCGCCGATCTGACGAAGCTCGCGCCGCACATCCCGTGGTCGTCGTACTTCGCGCAGTACAACGCACCGGCGTTCAGCACGATCGACGTCGCCATCCCGGCCTACGTCACCGCGTACGACAACCTGGTCGCCACGACGCCGCTCGCGACGTGGAAGTCGTACCTGCGCTATCACATCGCCGATTCGTTCGCGAGCTCGCTGCCCAAGCGCTTCGCCGACGCGAGCTTCGCCTTCCGCAGCACCGTGCTGAGCGGCGTCAAGGAACAGCTCCCGCGCTCGCAGCGCTGCACCGCCGCCGCCGACTCCTCGCTGCGCGACGTGCTCGGCAAGGCCTACGTCGCGCGCACGTTCTCGCCCGCCGCCAAGGCGCGCGCGCTCGCGCTCGTCGACAACCTCCAGGGCGTGCTGCACGACGACATCGAGACGCTCGACTGGATGAGCGCGCCCACCAAGAAGTACGCGCAAACCAAGCTCGGCGCGTTCACCAAGAAGATCGGCTATCCCGACAAGTGGGTCGACTTCTCCGCGCTGTCCGTCACCGACGGCCCGTACGCGAACGACGTCATGGCGGTGCGCCGCTTCGAGGTCGCGCGCAACATCGCGCGCCTCGGCAAGCCCACGGACCGCGGCCTCTTCGGCATGACGCCGCCGACCGTCAACGCGTACTACAACCCGTCGAACAACGAGATCGTGTTCCCGGCCGGCATCCTGCAGCCGCCGTTCTTCAACCCCAACGCCGACGACGCGGTGAACTACGGCGCGATCGGCGCGGTGATCGGTCACGAGATGACGCACGGCTTCGACGATCAGGGCAAGCAGTTCGACGCCCAGGGCAACCTGCGCGACTGGTGGACGCCCGACGACTCGAAGAACTTCGCGAGCCGCGCGCAGTGCATCGTCGACGAGTACAGCAGCCTCGAGCCGATCCCCGGCGTGCACGACAACGGCAAGCTCGTGCAAGGCGAAGCGATCGCCGACCTCGGCGGTCTGACCATCGCGTACAAAGCCTTCGAGCGCACCCCGCAAGCGAAGGCGCACAAGATGATCGACGGCTACACGCCCGAGCAGCGCTTCTTCCTGTCGTTCGCGCAAGTCTGGCGCGCGGCGCAAACCGAAGCGGAGATCCGCCAGCGCGCCACCACCGACCCGCACCCGAACCCGAAGCTGCGCGTGATCGGCACGCTCTCGAACATGCCGGAGTTCCAAGCGGCCTTCAAGTGCGCGGCAACCGACAAGATGGTGCGCAAGAACGCCTGCCGCATCTGGTAGCGGCGTGACGGGCCGCTAAGAGCGCCCTCCCGGTAACGATCGCGGCTCCGAAGCCGCGCCACGCGATCACTTCGTGCGGCGCGGCTTCTTTGCGTCGAAGTAGGCCCGCAAGATGCGCTCGACCACTGCCGATGGGTTGAACGCGCGGCCCGGACTGGCGGTCACGCCCTTCGGCGATCGCCTCGTTCTCGATCATGCGGATGAGATCGACCGGTAGCCGGTAGCCGGCGTTCCGCTTTTCCACCTTGCCAGTGTTCTGGCAGGCAGGATAAATGCCCGTTTCCCGGAATACCAGAATTATGGAACAGAGCTGATCGAGCGACTATGAGGACGCCTCCGAGACGGACGTGCTCGCGCGGGCGGCGCACATCGTGCAGGACGCGACCGAGGTGGATTGGTCGCGCGAGCCGCTGACCGAATACGAAGCCGAAATCCGGCGCACGTGGCTCGCCCAGCAGATGGAACGCGGGCCGTTCGGCCGCATCGAGATCGCCGAGCTGACGTTCGGGATGGACGACTTCGGCAGCGATCTCCAGAGGGCCTCGACGGGTCTTCATGCTTGCGGAGGTCCGTGCCGCACGCCGGCAGCGCGGTCGCTCCGCTCCGCCCGCGACCAAGTTAACGCCCGGCGACCGCTCGTGAGTCCGCCGTAGCGGCATGCTTGCTCGGACTGATCCAAATGGGGTATGATGATGGTCCAAATGGTGCAACCGGCCTTTGACGACGTTTTCAATGTCTTCGGTGGGCGGGCTCTACTCGGAGCGGGGGGTCTACGGTCGCACTTCGACTTCGATCGCGTCATTCACGATGGTCTGCCGGTCTCGGCGTTTCGTTATGCCGTCGAATCGCTCGGGCAGCCGGAAAAGACCGTCGTCGAGGGGATCGGCATTTCGCGGACGACGCTCGGCAGACGTAAGCAGACGGGGCGTCTCGGCTTTGTGGATTCAGAGCGCGCCGTGCGCCTTGGTTCCGTCATCGCGCTCGGGAAAGTCGTGCTCGGCTCGGCACGCGCTGTCGGCCGCTGGCTGCTTAAAGCGAACGGCGCGTTAGGCGGCGAGATTCCCCTTCGGTTGCTGCAGACCGACGTTGGTGCGCGCGAAGTCGAGGCTGTGCTCGGCCGAGCGCTGCTCGGCGGCTTCAGTTAGTGGACGTCTACCGCATCGGCTATCGAATGTACGCGAAGAACCCTCTCGACGGAGAGGGTTCGTTCTTGTATGGAGGCCGCTGGTCGAGTCCGGGAACGCGCATGGCGTATACCTCAACGACGCTGACGCTCGCGATGGCGGAGTTCCTCGCGCATGTGAACATCGATGATCTCGATCCTGACACGCCACCCGCACTGGTCTACGTGAGAGCGACGATTCCTGACGCAGCTGCGCTCACGATCGAGCAGATCGGCGCGACGTTGCCCGACGGGTGGGACGATATACCAGCGCCGGCTGTAGACTCCGAACTCGGCGACGCTTGGGTCCGTCACAGCAGCGTCTCTCGCCCTTCTCGTCCCGTCCGTGCATGTCCCGATCGAAACTCCAGAAAGAAACGTGCTCGTCAATCCGCTGCACGAGGCCTTCGCAACGGTTGCCTGGACCGTGACGGACTTTTCATACGACCGGCGGCTGCTGAGAGCGCGCGCTGTTGGGCGCCCTCGACCCAAACGGGGCTAGGCTGTTGCGCTGCCGTTACGCCTTCCGGGTTCCGGGGCGAGCAGCGCCGCGGCGGCGGCATCCGCGAGCAGAGCGGCGGGCGCGCCTTCCGCGATCAGCGTTGCTTCGTAGGCGGCGTGCATCGAGTCCGGGTTGCGTTGCGCCGACAGCCAGTTGAACGACCCGTCGGCGACGAGCACGTCGTCGACGATGAGCGTCTTCGCATGAAGTCGCGCCCGCGTGCGGACGTCGGCGCCGGCGGCGCGCAGCTCGTCGATGGCGCGCGGGCCGTCGAACTTCAGGGACTTCTCCGCGTCCGCGATGATGATGATCTCGAGCGCCGGGTTCTGCAGGCGACGTTCCACGAGCTTCGCGCACAGCCGTTCCGCTTCGATTGCGTTTCGGGATATCCACGGGCTTGCGATGAGCAGGCGCCGTTCCGCGATTGCAAGCGCCCGCGTTAGCAGCGCGCGGTGCGCGTCGAGGCCGTCGATCCGCTGCGTGCCGTCTACCGGAACGAACGACGGTGCGATGATACCGTCGGTGAGTTCCGCATCCGGCCGTGCGAGGATGTGGCGCGCGACGTAGCCCAGCGCGCCTTCGTCCTCCACGTCGAGCAGCGCAGCGTCGCCGAAGAACACGAAGCTGTCCTTCGCGCGCGACACCGCGACGTTCACCAACGAGCGGCTCGCCGAGGAACGTCAGCGTGCCGTCGTACGCCAAGCAGACGGGTGAGAACACCACCACCGGTGCCGCGGCGCCCTGGAGGGCGTGCACCGTTCCGACGGTCATCGCCTCGGCCTGGTCCTCACCGAACGCCTCGCCCGCAAGGGTTCGAAGCAGCATCTTTTGCATGCGATATGGCGTCACGACCGCGACCACATCGCCGATGCGGTCGGTTTCGTACGCCGTGCGCAAGGACGGCCATCGTCCCTTGATCCAGGCGATGAGCGCGCGCGCCTGCCGCTCGTTGTCGCGGCTGCCGTCGATGAAACGGTCGCGGCCGGGCGCGTGGAGGTACGCCAGCGGCGGGAGCGGCGATTCGACGGCACCGCGCTGCAACTGCAGCACGCCCCCGTAGCACATCTCGTTGCAGACGGCGATGATGCGGTCGTCGCAGCGGAAGTGCTGCCGCAGCGTCAATCCGGCGGCGAGCGCGCCGTCGTCGAACCGCGTGATGCACCGCGACATGCGCAATAGCGAACCGCCCGACGCTGTGAAACCGCCGTCGTCGAGCGCCTTCACCCGCGCCGCGCCGATGCGGTACGTTTCCAAGTTCCCCAAATCAATGCCGCGGCTGATGTTGGGGATCGGCTGCAACTGCGCTTCGTCCCCCACGATAACGGCTCGCTCGCCGAATGCGAGCGCCGGAGACGCGATCTCCGGCAGCGCCTGGCCCGCCTCGTCCACGACGACGTAGCGGAAGAACCCGTACAGATACCGCTTCATCTTGCCGTCCGGCTCGTGCAGCACCGTCGGTGCACGGTAGAACGTGGCGCCGACGCATGGGAACAGCAGCCCTAAGAGTTCCAGCCGTTGTTCTGTGCCGGTGACGAGCTCGGTCTTTTCCTCGCGATCGGCAGCGCGCAACGCGCGAAGGAACTCGATCTCCCGCACGCGGACCGCCCATTGCAGACGTTCCGATGCGTCCGCTTCTGCGCACAGCCGCCGGAGCTCGTGCTCGGCCGCATCGAGATCGTCGACGTCACCGAGTGCCGCGCGTGCGGTGCTCAGAAACGTGCGCTCCGCCTCGTCGACGTACGCGAGTCCCTGCTCAAATGGGCGAAAGCCGTGCCAACCGCTCTTGTCGATGCGAACGTGCGGCAACGCGTCGAAATCATGATTGCTCTTGGTTGGGAAAATCATGCCGAGCGCGGTAGGCAACTCCGCATCGAACCAGCGCGCCTTCAGGTGCGCGTGCACCTCCATCATCGCAATCGCGTTTGCGACTGCCTGATTGTTGGAGCTCAGGAGCAAAAACCGGCACGGCGGCTCACCGCGCATGAGGGTGCGAACGTACGCGTCCGCGACGGTCGCCGCGATGACCGCGGTTTTCCCGGTGCCGGGTGGGCCGTTCACGCTCACGCTCTCGCCGGGCGTCAAGAGGCGCGCGGCTTCAATCACGCATCGCTGCTCCCGCGTGGGCGGGTGCTCGCCCGGTAGCGTCGCGCTGAGCGTTGCCGGCACCCGCGCACCGTCCGGCGCCCGCGATTCGCCTTAGATGCCTTCCAAGGCCGTCCGCCGGCGGGTGCGCCGCCATGCCGCAAGAGGTCCTCGCACAGCTGCACGAGCGCGGTGGTAAACTCGCCTCGTGTTGCGTCGAGATTGATGCGCTCCGGGCCTCGCGTGAGTCCCCGCGGTTCACTGCCGTAGCGCGCGAACAGCTCGCGGCAAAGATCGTCGCAGTAGCGCAGCGCGCCGGCCCACGTTTCCAGCAGGCTAGCGTCGAGATCGCGCTGGATGATCGCAACGTCTTTCAGGTATCCGACGAGGAAGTCGGACTTGCCGTCGGTGGGCGCGAGATATTCTCGCGGGACCCACGGTTTGCCCGACGGCGTGAGCCGGCCATCGGGGGCGACCTTGACCGGCAGGATCACGATCGCATGCTGTTCGCGCGACGCGTCCGCATGCCGCGCGTTTTCGGGCGCCTCGAACACCGAAAGGCCGACGAGCGCGTTACGATCGTTGGCGACCGCTTGGCACGCTTTTTCGCGTCGCGACCGTGCTCGCGGGAAGGATTCCGAGGGAGGTCGTCGTGTAGAAGTGCGTGTCGTACTTCTTGAATGCAGTCGGCGCCGCGCCGTCCTTCATGGCGTCCTGCCAGTATCGCACGTACTGCGCGGGAGTAAGGCGCAGCGAAGAGACATCGTTAGGCACACCCATGGCGCCGAAGTTCGTGCCGGCATCGATGACACCTTGTCAGGCGAACTTTGGCCCGGCTTGTTATCGCCTCCGCCGTAGTCGTTCGTGAAGGCCAGCCGACGTCACACCGTCGCGTGACGCCACCGCCAAGGTCAATAAATCGCCGATTTTGGTGAAGGATCTCCCTGGAACCCACTTCAGCGCAGACCGGGTCCCTTACGGGCGGGCGAATGCTGCGAGTCCATCACCCCGGTCCCTCGCTCAAACTGTCACCGACGGTCATACGCAGCGAGATACGCCGGTTCTCCTCGCTGATCTCAGCGAATGAAGAGCGTCGTTTGCGTCGCCGCGAGCTGCGCGTACTGGCACGAGGCCTTCGCCGACATCTCGACCTTGCCGTCGAAATCCGTTTTCTGCCACAGGAACACGCCGGTGTGCGCGTCTACGACTAGTCACGATTTCCCATCCACCCGCCGCTGAACACGTCCGTAACCATGACGTAATCGACGTTGAGGGTACGAACGCCGCGAAACGACGGCGGCCCGGTAAACGTCCGCGTCGGGTGACGCGCGAGTACGCTTCCGTCGCGTGCGCGCAGCACGGTGCTCAGCCCGCCGCACGTGGTGACGATACGATCGCCGGCGGCCGCGAGATACGCCGGCTCTCACAGGCGCTTCCAAAGCACGCCTGCATCCGTCGCGCGAACCGCAAAGACGACGTGTGGACGGCGGAACACGACCGCCCCGGCGACGAGCGCATCGTCGATGTTCGGCATCGACCACCGCGTCACGCCGCGGGCATCGATCACCAGCATGTCGCTCCCGTTACGGACGAGCAGTGTCCCGTTTGGAGCGGCTGCATCACGGGTACACTGTGTTCGTCGCCGGCGTGCTTTGAAGCGGTCGTGTCCACGCCGCCGCGAGACGGCGCTTCCGCCGCGGCAGCCGGCATCGCCAGCCCGATCACCGCGGCCATCACAGCGGCCCACACCATCGTCAGACTGCGATTTCCACGGCGCGGGCGAGGTCGCGAAAGTCCGTGAACGGCTCGTATCGCACACCCACGCCGTCGAGATAGCGCGCGAGGCCGTCGCGCGCGAAGATGCGGTCGGCTGCGAGCGCGGCGCAGCGGTCGGAGAATCCGTCCCCGACGTACGCGAACTTCCCGTCGGGCAGCGAGCCGCGTTTGCACGGCTGACCGCACGTCGTGCACTCCGAGTCCGACACCCAGCGGATACGCCAGCCGTCCGCGCGCGCGTCGACGTGGTTCGCGCGCAACCGCGCCGCGACGCCTTCGCGCGCCAGCACCGGCTCGATGGTCTCGAAGAACCCCGACGAGATGATCAGCGGATCGAAGCGCCGCGCGAACTGCGCGAAGCCGGGCCGCACGCGGGCATGCTCCACGATGAACGCGACCACATCGTCGAGCGGTGCCGTCATCAGCGCGAACTCGCGCTCCATGACTTCCCGATGCGTGATGGTCCCATCGGCCAGGCCCGCATCGAGCTCTCGTTCCAGCGGATCGAAGACGGCGGGCGGGACGAAATGCGCTAGCGCGAGCTGAAGCGTGTCGCGCTCGGTCACCGTTCCGTCCCAGTCGATGACGAGGTTCACGGCTCGATTCCTACTGGTCTCGACGGTAGCGCCCACGTTGATGTCGGGGATGCGCATGGCGGGCTCTTTAAAGCCGCCGGCGGTGGGGATGAGACGAAACGGCACGACCGTCGCCGGGCTCCGTACGCGATCGGTCGGCGGAACGCCGAGCGTCTTGAGCGCACCGAGGTGCAGCCGTTGACTCGCCGCCGCGTTGTGCGCGCTCGTCGCGGCGTCCTTCTGCGCGAGGGTGAGCGCCTCGCGGTACGCCGACGTCACGTCGGTTATCGAATAGCGGATTTCGACCGACTCGGTGGATGCGAGCGAGGCTGCCGCGGCTGCTGCGCGACCTGCGTTCGCGACGTTGTCGACGGTGATCTCGATTTGGCGTATCGAAATGTTGGTGTAACCCGGCGGCCGAGGCGGAGGCGAGGCGAGCCCCGCGGCAACGGGAGGGAGTGCGGGAAGCGCGCGCGACGACAACGTCGCTTGAATCTTGCTCTCACCGAGGCCGAGCGCGGCGAGCTTCGTTTTGAGCTCCTCGAACGCGTTGGCGTTCTTGACAAGCATCTTCGCTGCCGACGTCGTCGTGCGTGACGATCCGCGCGCGCACGAGTGCGGTGTCGGGCGCGCGCGGCGGCTCCTTCCCCGATGACCGACACGACCCGCTCGCCGGCGCTCGTCGTCGAGAAGGTTATCTTCTTCACGAAATCGACGCTGTCGATGTAGTCCGCGGCGATCGGCCGGCAGTCGCGGATCTCGGTTTGAAACGTCGTTTGACGCGCCGCGGTGAGTGCGGCTTGGTCGAGAACCGCGCTCGGCGAGCTCTGGACGCGGGCGGCGGTGAGATGGCTGTCGGCATCGAGCGACACGACGAGCTGGACGGTGCCCGTCGATGCCGAGCCGTTCAGCCATCGGCGGCAACACGGCTCTCGGCGCATGGATGATCGACGCAGCAACGTTCGGGTGCACGCATGGCTGTGGCGTCGGCGTCGGCCTGGGCGTTTGCAGCGGCACCGGCGCGCGCTGTTGCGCACCGGCTACGCTACCGGGTCCCGCAAGCGTGGCGAGGGCGAAGCAGATGAGGGTTGCGGGCCGCAGCGCGTCGTTCATCATCGCCTTACTTCGAGCCGTTTTCGCGGATAGTCTTCGCGCGCCTAGGGCGAGCCGCTAGGGCATGCGGCGCTCCGCGCGCTCCGCCCCTAAGGCGAGACAGCCGGCACAAACTTGCGGCGGGCATCGATCGGGCTCATGAGGCCCACGCCGTTACCGTCCGGGTCTTCGACGATCGCGTAGCGCGCGCCAAAGAACGCATCGTACGGCGGCTGGCAGCCCGTATATCCCGCAGCGGTCAGCTCGGCATAGCGCTCGTCGACCGCTTCGCGCGACGGCAGCGCGACGCCGATGACGGCCTTGCTGCCGTGGCCGTTCTCGCGCCAGCCCGTGTGCCAGATTTTCGCCATCGGCACGTTGTCGAACTCGAGCCGCATGCCGCTCGGAAACCTCACATCGACGTGCTGCGCACCGCTGCCCGGGGGCCACTCGTCGCCGCGCTCGGGCACGGCGAGCCCGAGCTTACGGTAGAACGCGAGCGTCGCGTCCATGTCGCGCACGACCAGGTTGACTTGATCGACGACGGGTTGCGAATCGGTCATCTCGGATCGTCCTCGCTACGGTGCAGCGTCGCCGAGCGTGTACAGCCACCAGCGCGGCTGATCGCGGCGCGACTTGCGGTCGAAGTACAGCACCGCGACGCGCCCGTCTCCCAACGCGAGTTCGTACCAGTGCCGCGCGAGGTACGTGTCACCGCGGTCGGTGGTCGTCGAGCGCCACGTGCGCACGACGTCGTGAACGACGAGCCGCTCGCCGCGCCAGCCGAATTCCTTCGGCAGCGGCGGCTCGCCGCGGCTGAGCGCGCCGGTGTCAACGCACTCCGCCGACGCGCTCAGCGGCTCGCTGACGAATTGCGGCAAATCGCGGCCCATGCTTCGACAAGCTCAGCATGACAAGAGCAGCGGCGCGCTACACGCCGCCCGCATAGTCTTGCAATGGCGTGATGCGCCCGCCGAAGATCTCCGTCGGATCGATGCCGTACGCCTCGGAGATCGCGGCGATCTCGGTCTCGCTCAGCGTTACGTTCCCGGCCTCCGCACCTTCCAGCCTGGCCGGATCGATCTTCGCTCGCGCGGCCGCCGCGGCGGGATCGAATCCCGCCTTCACGCGAAACCGCACCAATCGTTCCGCCACCTCGCCGACGACGCTCATCGCTATCTCGTCGCCTGCGGCGCGGGCGCCGGTTGCGACGCGCCCAGCTTGAAGATCGCAATCGCGTCGCCGTACGGGAACGACAGCTGGAAGTTGCCGCCTGCCGCCACGGCGATGTACTGCTGGCCGTTGACCTCGTACGTCACCGGCGGCGCGTTCACGCCCGCGCCGAGGTTGTAGCGCCAGAGGTTCTTTCCGGTCTTCGCGTCGACCGCGTCGAACCAGCCGTTGCCCTCGCCGTAGAACGCGAGGTTGCCGGCCGTCGCGAGCGCGCCGCCGATCAGCGGCTGCGGCGTCATGACGGTCCACGCGATCTTGCCCGTCTCCGTGTCGATCGCGACGAAGCGCCCGTCCTGCACGCCGTGCGGCTCCACGTTGGAGAACGCGCTGCCGAGGCGAATGCGCCCCGGCTGAAACGCCTCCGGGTGCGTCGCGAACTTCATCAGCTGGTCCATGGCCAGCACGTACACGTAGTGCGTGTCCGGCGAGTACGCCGGCGGCGACCACTCCGCGCCGCCGTTCGCGCCGGGCAGCATCACGACGCCCTTCGCGGTCGGCTGGCTGAACATGTTCTTCGACATCGCGACGTAGGGTCGGACCGCCGGATCAGCTTGCCGTTGCGGCGGTCGACGATGTAGAACCAGCCGACTTTGCCCGCTTCACCCGCGGCCGGGATCGTCTGACCGTTCACGTGCACGTCGAACAGCACGACGTTGCTGACCGCGTCGTAGTCCCACACGTCGTGCTTGATCTGCTGATAGCCCCATTTGAATTTGCCGGTGTGCACGTCGAGCGCGACGATGGAGTCGCTCCACTTGTTGTCGCCGGGCCGGTACGTGCCGTTGAGATCCGGGTTGGGGTTGCCGGTGCAGAAGATCACCAGCCCCAGCTTCGGGTCGAGCGCGGGCGTCGTCCACACCATCCCGCCGCCGCGCTTCCACGAGTCGCCGCCGTACGTCTTCGGATCGGTCGAGTCCCAGCGCCAGCGCTGCTTGCCGCTGTGCGCGTCGTAGCCCGCCACGAAGCCGCGGATCGGCCACTCGCCGCCCGCGCTGCCGACGACGACGATGCCGTCGTACACTTGCGGTGTCATCGTCTCGGAATAACCGACCGACGCATCGGCGACGGTGCTCGACCAGCGCAGCTTGCCGGTGGTCGCGTCGAGCGCGAGCAGCTTGTCGTCGAGCGTGAGCACGTACACCATGCCGTACGCCACCGCCGCGCCGCGGTTCACCGGGCCGCAGCAGATCTGGAACGAGC
>CAWBVR010000002.1:0-59760 GCA_963792235.1 Vulcanimicrobiota bacterium | reverse complement strand
TCGTACTTCACAACGCGCCCGACCGCGTCGAGGTCGCGCACCGCCACCTCGAAGATCAACTCGTCGTGGATCTGCAGCAGCATCACCGCGTCGAGCGAATCGGCGTTGAGACGGCGGTCGAGCCGGACCATCGCCAGCTTCATCAGGTCGGCGGCGGAGCCTTGCAAGGGCGCGTTTGTCGCCTCGCGCTCCGCGGCGGCCCGCAGCATGTAGTTGCGCGAGCGCAGGTCGGGCATGTAGCGCCGCCGCCCGAGGATCGTCTCGACGTAGCCGCGCTCCCGCGCCTGCTCCAGGCAGCGGTCGATGTAGCCGCGCACGCCGGGGAAGCGCTCGAAGTATGCTTCCGTCATCGCGCGCGCCGTCGCGCGATCGATCTCCAGCCGCTGCGCGAGGCCGAAGTCCGACATCCCGTACAGCAAACCGAAGTTCACCGACTTCGCCATGCGGCGCTGGTTGTGGTCGACGTCGGCGAACGGGCCCACGTCGAAGATCTTGCGCGCGGTGAAGTCGTGGATGTCCTGGCCTTCGTGGAACGCCGCGCGCATCGCCTCGTCGCCCGACAGGTGCGCCATCAAGCGCAGCTCGATCTGCGAGTAGTCGGCGGCCACCAGCACGCGGTCGTCGGAAGGCGCGACGAATGCTTTGCGGATGCGCCGGCCGAGCTCGCTGCGCACGGGGATGTTCTGCAAGTTCGGGTTGGTCGACGACAAGCGCCCTGTCGCCGTCGCGGTTTGGTTGAAGACGGTGTGGATTCGCCCGTTCTCGTCGACGAGCGTCGGCAGCACGTCGACGTAGGTGCTCTTGAGCTTCGACACTTCGCGCCACTCGAGCACCTTCGCCGCGACCGGGAAGCTCTTCGCAAGCCCTTGCAGCACGTCGGCGCCCGTCGCGTAGCCCGTCTTGTTCTGCCGTCCGGCGGGCAGGCCTAACTTGTCGAAGAGCACGCGGCCGAGCTGCTGCGGCGAGCCCAAGTTGAACTCTTCGCCTGCGATCTCGAAGATTTCGCGCTGCAGCCGTTCGACGGCCGCGTCCACCTCCGCCGAGATCTCGCGCAGTGCTTCGGGATCGAGCGCGATGCCCACGCGTTCCATCGACGCGAGCACCGATGCGAGCGGCAGCTCGACGTCCGTGTAGAGCGCGAGCTGATTGCGGCGCTCGAGTTCTTCGCGCGTCTTGCGCGCGAGCAGCCCCGCCGCGTCGGCGGCCGCCGCGGGCTGGTCGTCGGGCAGCAGCCGGTCGAGGAACTCGCTGGACGCCTGCCCTGCGTCGGCGAACGTGCGCGACGGGTTGAGCAGGTGCGCGGCGATCATCGGATCGTCGCCGATCGTGCGCACGCGCAGGCCCTGCGTGCCCATGAGGTGCTTCGCGTCGTAGGCGACCAGTTGCGGCACGGTTTCCCACAGCCGCGCGAACGCTTCGCCGACCTGCGGCGCGGACGATAACGCCGAGGCGAGAAACGCGAAGCCCGTGCGATCGTCCACCGACACGGCGAGCGCGTCGCCGCGCGCCGCGACGGCGACGCGCGGGTGCGTCGCCGCGTCGTCCAGCCGCTTCGCGATGCGCAGGTAGTCGGGCGGATCGGTGACCGACGTGTACGTCTCGTAGCTGCCTTCGAGCACCTCGTCGCTTGCGACCGGCTGCGGCGTGTCGGGCGGCGGAATCTTTGCGAGCAGCGTCTTGAATTCGAGCTCTTTGTAGAGCGCGTACAGTGCGTCGCTGGGCGGGTGGGTGTAGCGCGCGCTCTCCCAATCCAGCGTGAGCGGCAGATCGCGCGCGATGACCGACACGTCGCGGCACACCCGGGCCTGCTCGCCGTACTGCACGATGAGCGCTTCGAGCTTGGGCGTCCCCGCGAGCTTGGGGTTCGCGAGCAGCGCATCGAGCGAGCCCGCGTTCTTGACCAGTTTGATCGCCGTCTTCTCGCCGACGCCGGGGATGCCGGGCAGGTTGTCCGACGGATCGCCTTTGAGCCCGCGGTAGTCGGGGAGCTGGCGCGGTTCGAGGTCGTAGCGCTCGCGCACTTTGTCCGCGTCGTAGCGGCCCAGTTCGGTGATCCCGCGGCGCGTCGTGAGCACCGTCGTGCGGTCGTCGACGGCCTGCAGCAGATCGAGGTCGCCGGTGACGATGAGCACGTCCTGCTGCGCCGCTTCCGCTTGCGCGGCGAGCGTCGCGATGATGTCGTCGGCCTCTTCGCCGTCGATCTCGACGATCGGGATGTCGAAGGTTGCGAGGATCTTGCGCACCAGCGGGAACTGCGAGCGCAATTCGTCGGCGGTCTCGGCGCGCTGCGCCTTGTACTCCGGATAGAGCTTGAGGCGCGCCGCCGGGAGGCCTTTGTCGAACGCGGCGATCACGTGCGTCGGCTTTTCGTCGGCGATGATCTTGTTCATCATCATCGTGAAGCCGTAGGCCGCGTTGATGTGCACGCCGCGCGTCGTGGTGAGATCGGGCAGCGCGAAGAACGCGCGGTACACCAGGCCGTACGTATCGAGCAGCATCAGCCGCGCCGTAGCGGGCGCTGCGCTGGCCGGCGCGGCCCCCATGGCCAGCTCGGTTTGGGACATCAGCGCACCTCGATCGCGAGCGTCGCCGCACCGACGTCACCGTCGTCGGACACTTTGAGCACCGACACCACGTAGCGGCCCGGCGCCTGCGGCAGCGCCAGGTCGAAGCCTTCCCGGTCCACGCGGTCGATCCGCCACAGCAGCGCGCGCTCCGACGGCGCGCCCAGCGGCTCGGCGGGCGGCACGCTGCGCTCGTTCGACGACAGGTCGAGCGCGGTGGAGCGCGTCGGCACCACCGACGCGTGCCACGCCGGATCGGACGACGCGGGATTCTGCGTCGTCGTGCCCGTGCCGGCGAGCACCGCCGCCGCGTCTTCGAACGACGCGCCGCTCGACGCGCGCGCGTCACCGAGCCGGATCGCGAGCGTGGCGCCCCCCTGCAAGTTGCCGTCAACGATCGTCACGTGCGCGACGCTACCCGCGGTGTAGAGCGGCTTGTCGGCGGCGAGCGTCGTCGCGCGCGCGTGCCCGGGCCCGTCGATCGCGATGCGCTGGGTGGCGTACTCGAGCGCGCCGTCGCGCACGAACGCGACGCCGATCGCTGCGTCGCCCACGGTTTCGGGCACGGTGAACACCGCGCTCGCGCGGCCGTCCGCGCGCACCGTCTGCTCGCCCATCGCGCGCGCGCCTTCGAAATCAACGAACGCGTCGCCGTGCGCACCGGCCAGCGACGCGCTGACGCGCAGCTTCTCGCCGATGCGGTAGCGCGATTTGTCCGTGGCGATCTGCAACTCGGCGCTCCGCCGCGCGCGGTTGCCGAGCAGCGCTTGCGGCGCGACGTTCACCGCGTTGACGTCGACGGCGCTCTTGCCGTCGACATCGGCCTGTGCGAACGCCAGGCTCGTGCCGGGCGCGACGTTGCGGAACACGGCGCGCGCGCGGCCGTCGGCGTCGAGCATGACCGGCTGTTCTTGCGCCGACGCACCGTGCACCAGCCGCAAGCGCACGGCCAGCCCGGCCGCCGGCCGGCCGTCGGTCGCGTCGAACCCGCGCACCGTGAACGCGGCCGGCTCGCCGAGGTCGAGGTCCGCGCGTTCGGGCGCGACGGCGAGCGCGATGCGCGCGGCCGACGCGACGACGCGCGCCGACGCCGTCGCGGCGCCGCTCGTCGCGACGATGCCGTAGGACGACGGCAGACCGTCGGTGGGCGCCGGGATCGCGAAGCGCGCGAAGCCGTCTTCGTCGGTGCGCACGCGCAGGTCGGCGACCAGCGCGGTCCCCCACGCGGCGCCGTCGTCAGCGACGCCGGGCGCGAGCACGTGCGGTGCGCGCACCACACGCACGCGCAGATCACGCGCCGCGGCCGGCGTCCCGTCGGTGCGCCGCGCGCTCACGATCACCGGCACCGCGGCGTCGGGCGCGCACGCGGCGCCGCAAGCCGCCGTCATGGAAAGCACGACGTCCCCGACGCCCTCGACGTGGATCGCGGCGCCGCCGCTCGTACCGCTGAAGCTCGCCAGCACCGCGCCGTCGCCCGCCGGCGCGTCGGGTGCCAGCGTGAGTTCCGCCGCGAACGCGCCCGCGGCGTCGAGCTTGGTGTCGGCCGACGCAACGGTGCGCGCGCGCGCGAGCAGCGTGACGCGCACGGTGCCGGACGCTGGGCGGTACACCGTGCCGCTGCGCTTGCGCGCGAAGCCGACGACGTGGACGCGCTCACCCGCGCGCACGTTCGCGCGCTCGGCCCGCACGCCGACGAGGACCGGCGGCACCGGCGGCTGCGCGAGCAGAGACACGAACGTCTTGCTCTTGCCCCACTCGGCGAGCGCGAAGCGCGGCCGCTGCGGGCCGCTCCAGCGCGCGACGCCGTGCGCGTCGGTCCGGCCGTACTCGAACGAGGTTCCGACGAGATAGGTGATGCGCATCCCGGCCAGCGCGCGCCCGCTGCCGAGATCCGCACCGTAGAACACGATCCCGCCCGGCGACTCTTTCGTCAGCAACCCGACGCGCGTGAGGTCGAGCCACGCCTGCTGCACCGCGTCGCCGCGGCGTGCTTCGACCACGAAAAATCCCTCGCGGTTCTGCAGCGGCACGTCGACGTCGTTGGGCGTGTAGCGCAAGCCCGTGGGCGGTGTGAAGCGCCAGCGCGCGACAGCCGTGCGGCGTGCGGTGTCGATCGCGCGCGTGCGCGCCGTGCCCGCGATCATCACGTCGGCCGGGTCCACTTCGTACGCGGCGAAGTCGACGGGCGCGCCGCTGTACGTGTCGAGGCGCACGGCGATGCGCTTCCACGGCACCGCGACGTCGCGCGCGTACAGCGCGAACGTGCGGTCCCACTTCCCCGAATCCGGCAGCGGGCGCGCCGCGCCGGCCGGCGCCGCGGCAACGGAAAACGCGAGCACGCCGAGCGCCACAGCGCGGACGACCCGCAGCCGACGGCACGGCACCGCGAAAACGCTAGCGCTCGTAGAAGATCGTCCCGGAGACGTTGGGATCCGTCGTGCGGAAGCCGATCGTGTACTCGCGCTTCTCGTCCTTCTTCAGCGGCATGGTCGAGTTGCTCACGCCCATGAACACCGCAGACCCGCTGTCCTTCGCCTGGTACCGGTTGTTCTTGCGGTCGATCAAGTAGAAGTTCGAGACCGCCGGCGTCGCGTCGAAGCCGAAGTCGTTGGTGAGCTCGACTCGCGCAATGACGTAGCCGAGCGTGCCGCCCGACGTGGACGCCGACGACTCGCCGGTCGGAACGATATGCGCTTCGAGCACCTTCACGTCGCCGGAGCCCACGAAGAGCGTCGCGCCGGGATTGCCGGGGTTGTCGTTCTCTTTGCACGCCACGAGGCTCACGCACAGGAGCAGCGCGGCGGCGAATCGGTAGATCATGACGGGCCGTGCGTTCGGCAGGTTCGTCGCGGCGTCCCGGTGCCAAATCCGTGGCCGGGCCGCTCCGAGGGTCGGGTCGGCATATCCGGGAACAGGGTCTCCGTGGACGATGACCGAGCGCGGGGGAACTCAACCTCTACCCGCTGCCGTTACTGCGGGAGCCATGACAAGGACAAGCGCTCGACCGATCTGCGCCATCGGGGGACCACATTCCAAGTGATCGTCGCCTGCGCGAGCTGCGGCGCCGCCTTCGCGGCCCTGTCGCGGAACTGATGCGCCTCCCCGTCTTCGTCGCAGCCGCCGTGCTGGCGGCGAGCAGTATCGCGTCCGCCGCGACGCCGGCTCCCCGGCCCCCCGCGACCGCGCCCGCGCGCGTCAACGTCGAGAAGCTGCAGCCCAGGGAGCTGTTTCCGAAGCGCCCACTGCACGTCGAGGTGATCGTCGAGGTCAACAAATACGGCCAGGTCTCGCGTGTCGCCTCGATCAAGCCGTCGCACGACGAGCAGTGGGACGCGAAAATGTACGGCAACGCGCTGCAGATGTTCATCCGGACGCCCGACGGCAACGCCATCGTCGGCTCGTACCGCGTCACGTACGACTATGATCCCAAGCGGCTGAAGGTCACGCGCAACGTCGCGCTCGTCAAGGTAGGCGGCGTGGACCCCAATCGCCAGGGCGCGGCAAATCAAATGATGGACATCGCGAAAAGCAACCGCAACCGCACGCCTCCTCCGGCACCGACACCGCCGGCGGCACCGAGCGTTCGCCGCTTGCCGGACCTCAAGCACGTGATGGAGAGCCCAACCCCGTCGCATTAGCCAAGGCGGGGGTCGCGGTTTCGCCGAATATATCTTCGATGGAAGCACGGTACGCGGTGCTGCTGGAACCGGACGAGGACGCATGGCGCGCGATCGTCCCCGCACTGCCGGAGATCAACACATGGGGGAATTCGCCCGAACACGCCCTCGAAATGGCGCGCGAAGCGATCGGTCTCGCCCTCGACGTCCGTTTGGAATACGGCGATCCGATCCCGCCGAGCGACGCAGACGAGAACGGCGCCCGCCTCGAACGCATTATCGTTACCGTACCAGCCGCGTAGCGATTGCCACGGCTCCCACGCGTTTCGGCGGCGCAGGTCGTGCGCGCTTTTCAAAAGCCGGGTATCGCGTCGTGCGACAGGTCGGTTCGCACATCACCCTTCGGAATGGCGGGGGCCGAACCGTTATCGTCGCGTCGCATACAGGCGACATCCCGATCGGCACGCTCGCGTCGATTCTGCGGCAAGCCGGCATGTCTGCCGACGACTTACGGGCGCTCCTTTGACGGATATCGAAGACACGATGGGTCGAGCGCGAGCTTAGCGTTCATGCCGCGCCGCAACCCGCCACGCAAGAAGAGCGGCGAGAGCGAACCGCTCATGGAGTGGTTCGTGAAGGACCGGATGCGCCCCGATCCGCGCATCGACGCGGACATCGGGCGCTCGTGCACGTCGAAACAGCAGTACGCGAACGAAGCCGACGCGCACGCCCACGCGCTGATGAACGGCATGGGCGACGTGCTGTTCTCCTACGAATGCCGCTACTGCGGCTTCTGGCACCTCACCCGCCGCCCGAGCTAACTGCGCGCCGCTTCTTGTACTTTCGCGGCGTTGGCGGGGTCGAACGACCAGCGATCGTCCACTTCGAAGATCTCGAACCAGTTGCGCAGGTGCGGGTAGTCGCGCAGCACCGGATAGCGCGGGAGCACTTGGGCGAAGTGCTCGTCGTCGCGGATCGCGCGCTGGGACAAGCGCTCGTTGATTGCTTCGAACGTGGCGGGGTCGGCGCGCGCGAGCAGCCACTCCACGACATCCTCGTCGTAGTTCGCGACGCGCACCGCTTCGGTGAACTCGTCCTCGGTGATCCCAAGCCACTCGAATAGGTATTGCGAGATACCCGGCGTGACTTTGTAGATGCCGAGCGTGTTTTGGAGCTTCGCGCGCGTCTTGTCGATGGTGCGCGGAAGGAAGTACAAGCCGCCCAGCATCTCGTGCGCGGGGCGCGGCGGGTGCTCGCGCAGGTCCGCGTCGGGATACGGCAGCGATCCGGCGCCGTTGGACGACGGCGCGCCGGCGGCGTCGGTCATGATGCCGACGCCTCGCTGCGGTACGCGCCGATCGCTTCGAGCACGGGACGGTCGTCGTAGCGGAAGAGATACGTGTCCTTGCGCGGTTCGTGGCGGTACGGCATCCACGACGGGATGCAGAACGTGTCGCCTTTCTGCCACTCCAGCCGCTCGTTGCCGACCATCGTCGTGCCGCGGCCTTCGTACACGTGGTAGATCACGCCGGCCGTCTCGCGCCGCGTCGCGGACGTCGTGCGCCCGGAGAGCCGCTCGGCGGCGGCGGCGATCACGCGCGACACCGGGCCGCCGTGATTGCGGTGCTGGTACTCGCAGTACGCGTACGGTCCGTCCTCAGCTTCGAGCCGCGCTTCCATGTCCGACCACGGATAGCGCAGGTGCGATTCCGCCGGTGCCGGCTCCGACGGAAAGCGCTCTTCGGCATACGGCTGCGCGAAGTTGGCGGGGAAGAACTGATAGACCGGCAGGTCGAGCCCATCGAGCCACACCATCGGGCCGTCGCCATCGTGGCCGTGATCGTGATACTCCCACGACGGCGTGAGGATCAGATCGCCGCGGTGCATCGTCACGCGCTCGCCGCCGACCGCGGTATACGCCGCGTCGCCTTCGACGATGAACCGCAGCGCGAACGCGACGTGCCGGTGCGCGCGCGCGACTTCACCCGGCAGGATCAGTTGCAAGCCGGCGTACAGCGTGTCCGTCGTGTGCGGCGGTCCGAGCGCAGGGTTGATCAGTTGCAGGACGCGCCGTTCCGCATCTTTCGCAGACACGAGGTTGCCGGCGCGCTCGAGCAGCGGGCGCAGCGACGCGTACGTCCACACGTGCGGCACCGCCTTGGGCTCGGGATGCGGCGGCACCATGGCCTCCATCATCGTCCACAAGGGCTGCGCGGCTTGGGCGGCCGCTTCGGAGATCAGGCGGTCGAGAGAGTCGGTCGCGATCATCTGGCTTCCTTGTGGGGCGGAGAGCCGGGCGGGAAGGGGTGCGTCAGTTGGACCGGGGCAAGATGGGAAGTGTGGCTAGCGTTACCCCAAACCCGCGCCGTCGCGCGGGGGTGCAGTCGATCGAGGTCGGTGCCGCGCTCCTGCGCGCCCTGGCGGACGCCGACGGCCCACAGTCGCTGGGGGTGCTCGCTCGCGCGGCCGGGATGTCGTCGGCGAAAGCGCACCGGTATCTGGTGAGCTACGTCCAAGCGGGGCTGGTGGTGCAGGGCGAGCGCAGCGGCGCGTACGACGTGGGGCCGCTGGCCGTTCGGGTGGGGCTGGCGGCGCTCGCGCGGTTCGATGTGCTGCGCGTCGCCGGCGAGCGGCTCGCCGAGCTGCGCGACGCCGTCGAGCAGACGGTATCCCTGGCCGTGTGGACCGATGCAGGCCCGACGGTGGCGCGAATCGAGCTCAGCCGCCACCCCGTGACGCTCGCCGTGCGGATCGGGACGACGTTTCCGATCCTCACCACCGCCACCGGGCGCATCTTCCTCGCGTATGCGTTCGACCGCATCCCGCCGGCGCTGCTGGCCGACGAGCTGGCGGCCATGCGCCGCGTCCACGTGCCGGGCGCGCCCGCCGACGACGCCGAAATCGAGGAGCTGCGCGACGAGGTGCGCGCGCGCGGGCTCGCCAGCGTCGACCAGTCGTTCATCGTGGGCGTCGATGCGATGGCCGGGCCGCTCTTCCATCAGGACGGCCGGCTGGCGGCGGCGGTCACCGTCATCGGACGGCCCGACACGCTCGACATCGCCTGGGACGGCGCGACCGCCGGCGAAATCCGCCGCTTCGCCGCCGCCTCGTCCGCAACGCTCGCCCCCGTTCCGAACCCGTCGTCGAATCCGCCCTAGCGTCCCGCCGACGCATCGCCCGAAGCAGACCGGGAGGGCCCTGACCCTTCTGCACGGCAAAACACATTTCGCAATCCGAAGCCGGAGGCAACCTTGCGACTCGCCCTATTCACCACCCCTTCCGCCGGCCCGCGGCCCGGCGTCATCGACGGCGACTCGATCCGGCCGATCGACGGCGTCGCCTCGCTCGACGAGCTGATCGCGCTCGCGCCGGCCGCGCGCGACGCCGCGCTCGCGCGCCTCGGTGCCGCCGTACCGATCGCGGGCGCGACGCTGCTCGCACCGCTGCGGCCGCGCAAGAACGTGTTCTGCGTCGGCCGCAACTACCTCGCGCACGCCGAGGAAGGCGCGCGCGTGCGCGGCGAGGAGCTCAAGCTCCCGACCGTGCCGACGCTGTTCACCAAAGCGCCGACGGCGATCACCGGGCCGGACGTGACGCTCAACCTCGACGGCGACGTGTCGCAGAAATACGACTGGGAAGCCGAGCTCGCGGTCGTCATCGGCACGACGTGCAAGGACGTGCGCGAGGAAGACGCGCTCGACACGATCTTCGGCTACACGTGCCTCAACGACGTGAGCGCGCGCGACCTGCAGAACGCAACGACGCAGTGGTTCAAGGGCAAAACGCTCGACGACACCTGCCCGCTAGGCCCGTGGATCGTGACCGCCGACGAGATCGGCGACCCGCAGAAGCTCGACGTGTCGCTGCGCCTCAACGGCGAGGTGAAGCAGCACGCCAGCACCGCGGTGATGATCTTCTCGATCGCGCGCGTGATCGCGTACCTCTCCCGCGGGATGACGCTGGAAGCCGGCGACATCATCGCGACGGGCACGCCCGAAGGCGTCGGCTTCGCGCGCACCCCGCCCGAGTTTCTCGAGGATGGCGACGTGATGGAAGTCGAGATCGAGAAGGTCGGCGTGCTGCGCAACACGGTCTCGATCGCATCGGCACCCAACAACGCAGCCATCATCGCGGCGGTGACGTCGGCGACCGCCTAACGCCCACCAAGGAGGTCCGGGGATGGACACGCTCTCCCGTCCGTTCGAGCTCGATTGGGACACCGGTGCGTGCGCGCGCGTGCCGTACCGGCTCTACACCGACGCGGCGATCTTCGAACGCGAGCTCGAGCGGTTGTTCTACCGCGGGCACTGGTGCTACGTCGGCCTCGCGGCCGAGATCCCGAACACGGGCGACTTCAAGCGCTCGCGCATCGGCGAGCGCGAGGTCGTCGTCACGCGCTTGAAAGACGGCGGCGTCAGCGTGGTCGAAAACCGCTGCGCGCACCGCGGCGTGCAGTTCTGCCAGAAGACGTTCGGCACCACCAAGACGTTCGTGTGCCCGTATCACCAGTGGAGCTACGACCTCAAAGGCAATCTGCTCGGCGTGCCGTTTCGCAAAGGCGTGCGCCAGGGTGACCGCGTCAACGGCGGGATGCCCGACGACTTCGAGCTCGGTTCGCACGGGCTGGCCCAGCTGAAAACCGAGGTGTGGAACGGCGTGATCTTCGCATCGTTCGACCACGGCGTGGAGCCGCTGCGCGAGTTCGTCGGTCCCGAGGTGGGCGCGTACTTCGAGCGCATCTTCGACGGGCGCGAGCTGACGCTGCTCGGCTACTCGCGCCAGCGCATCCCCGGCAACTGGAAGCTGATGCAGGAGAACATCAAGGACCCCTATCACCCGGGGCTCCTGCACACGTGGTTCGTCACGTTCGGGCTGTGGCGCGCGGACCAGCAGTCGCAGATGATCGTCGACGCGCGCGGGCGGCACGCGGCGATGGTGTCGCGCCGCAACGACGGCGGGCGCAGCGACGCCGTCACGTCGGGCGTGACGAGCTTCAAGGAGAACATGGTGCTGCACGACGACCGCGTGCTCGACGTGGTGGTCGAGCCGTGGTGGAACGGCCCGACCGTCACCATGCTCACGCTGTTCCCGAGCCTCATCATCCAGCAGCAAGTGAACTCGCTCTCGACGCGCCACATCCAGCCGCACGGCCCCGGCAGCTTCGACTTCGTGTGGACGCACTTCGGCTTCAAAGACGACGACGAAGCCATGACGCGCCGCCGTTTGCGCCAGGCGAACTTGTTCGGGCCGGCCGGGTACGTGTCGGCGGACGACGGCGAGGTGATCGAGTTCTCGCAGCGCGGCTTCGCGCAGCACGCGGATGAAGCGACGGTGTGCGAGCTGGGTGGCCGCGAGCGAGGCGGCGCCGACCACAACGTCACCGAAGTGCTGATCCGCTCGATGTACGGCTACTACCGCGAGGTGATGGAGCTGTGAAGGACGGGGACGACGACGAGTACGAGTACGAGACGGAGACGTTTCCGTACGATGACCGGTTTCGAGTCGAGGACCTGTACGCGCGGTACTCGGCGTGTCTCGACGACCGGCGCTTCGAGGAGTGGCCGGACTTCTTCACCGACGACTGCACCTATCGCATCATCCCCCGCGAGAACTACGATCGCGGGCTTCCGTTGGCAACGCTCTCGTTCGAGAGCAAAGGGATGTTGCGCGACCGCGTTTACGCAGTCACGGAGACGCTGTTTCACGAACCGTATTACACCCGGCACATCGTGAGCGGGCTCATCATCGACGTCCAGGACGACGGCTACCACGTCCAGGCGAACTATCTCGTGATTCGCACGAAAGCAGGCGCGCTGCCGGAGGTCTACAGCTGCGGGCGCTACATCGACCACATCATCGACAACCTCATCGACCATCGCCGCACCTTCCGGTTCCGCGAGAAGCTCTGCATCTTCGACAGCGAGCTCATCCCGAACTCTCTGATCTACCCGATCTAAAGCTTCACCGACCCCTTACGCGGGGGCGCGGGGCTCGCGGCGTCTACCGACGCACAAGGCCAGCGATGAGCCGAGTGCAGCGGCGTGACCGCTACGACGTCGTGGTTTGCGGCGGAGGTGCTGCGGGCGTGGCGGCGGCCGTCGGGGCCGCGCGCGCGGGCGCGCGCGTCGCGCTGCTGGAGCAGGCGCCGTTCTTGGGCGGCGCCGCGACGCGCAGCGGCGTGCTGACGTACTGCGGCCTTTGGACGCAGGCCGAGCCGCCGCAGCGCGCCGTCGGCGGCGTGGGCGCCGAGGTGCTCGCGGCGCTGGACGCGCTGGGCGGGATGAGCGGTCCGACGCGCACGGGCAGCACGAACGTGGTCATCGCGCTGATCGAGCCCGAGCCGGTGAAGCTCGTCCTCGACCGGCTCTGCGCAGCCGAACGCATCGACGTGATCCTGCACGGCCGGCTCGCGTCGGTCGAAAGCGATCCCGGCGTGGTGCGCTGCGCGATCGCGCTCGATCACGACGGTACGTTCGCGCTCGACGCGGCGGCGTTCGTCGATGCGAGCGGTGAAGCGGACCTCGCGCACCAGGCCGGCGCGGCGACGCGCTACGGCGACGCGCACGGTCACGTGCAGATCGGCACGCTCGCGATGCGCATCGGCGGGATCCCGCGTGACGCCTTGGTGTCGCGCGCCGAGTGGGCGCGCGCGGTGCGCGAAGCAAAGTCGCGCGGCGCGCACACCATGACCAAGGAGCACGGGCTGGTCGCGCGATTGCCGCACAGCGGCGAGATCGTCGCGTTTCTCGCCGACGAGTGCTACGACGCGCGCGACGCGCGCTCGACCTCCGCTGCCGAACGCCGCGCGCGCGAGCAGGCGTGGTCGTATGTCGACGCGGTCCGCGCGTTGCCCGGTCACGAGCGGGCGTACTTGATCGCGACCGGGCCGGCGATCGGCACGCGCGAGTCGCGCCACGTCGTCGCGCGCGCCGCGCTGCGCGGCGCGGACGTGCTCGCTGCGCACGCCGGCGACGATGCAATCGCGCTGGGCGCGTGGCCGGTCGAGCTGCATCCGGGCCCCGGCTTGCCCAACGTCTGGAAGCGCCTGCGCGACGACGGCGCCTACGGCATCCCGCTCGACACGCTGCTCAGCGCGACGCACCGCAACCTGTTCGCCGCCGGGCGGGTGCTCGACGCCGATGCGGACGCTTTCGCGTCGGTGCGCGTTATGGGGACGGCGTTTGCGACCGGTCAGGCAGCAGGCGTCGCCGCCGCGCTCGTCGCAGGCGGCCGCCCGGCGGAGACGAGCGCAGTCCGCGCCGAACTCCGCCGCCAGCACGGTATCCTCGAGCTCGAAGGGAGCCCCGCATCTCCATGACGACACGCGCGCGATTCCTCACCACATCGGCGGCTGCGGCCGCCGGTGCCGCCGCGGGCGCCTATCCGAGCGCGGTCTTCGCGCAGAGCCGCAAACCGCTCACCATCGGCTACGTGCCCTCGACGCTGTTCGCGCCCGTGTTCGTCGCCGTCGAGAAGGGTTATCTGCGCGACGCCGGATTCGATGCGAACCTCAGCCCCATCGTCGCGGGCGCCGACTCGATGAGCCTCGTCGCACAGGGCCAAGTCGATGTCGCGGCAGCGGCGCTCTCGGCCGCGTTCTACAACGCCGTCAACCGCGGGCTCGAAGTGAAGTTCGTCGCGTCGACCGGCTACCAGCCGCAACACGGCCGCCCGTCGGCGCTGCTCATCCGCCAGGACCTCTACGACGCGGGCTTGCGCCTCGGCCCGGCGCTCAAAGGCAAGAAGTTCGGCTGGATCGGCAATTCCGGCGCCGCGTCGGCGTATTACGTCGCGCGCATCCTGCGCGGCGTTGGCCTGAGGCTCACCGACATCGAGTCGCTGAACATTCCGAATCCCGAACAGCAGACGGCGCTCGAGCACAAAGCCATCGACGTGCTGTTCACGTCCGCGCCGTTCAGCGACGAGTTCGCGCAGAAGCGGCTCGGCACGATCGTCGCGTCGCCGCCGCCCGGCATCGCGGGGTCCGGGATCTTCTTCGGGCCGGCGCTGCTGCACAACCACGACAACGCGCGCGCGGTCATGACGGCGTTCCGCAAAGCGGCCGCCGAGATCGTGGGCAACGGCTTCTACGCGCCGGCGAACGTCGAGGCGTACGCGAAGTACACGAAGCAGCCGGTCGACGTGATCAAGGCGGCGCCGCGCTACGACTTCAAGCCCGACCTGCGCATCGATCAGGGGACGCTCGAGGACATGCAGCGCGAGTTCGTCGCCGACAAGATCCTCACGTACCCGCAGCCGCTCAACGAAGTCCGCCTCGTCGCGCGCTTCTAGCTCGTGCGCATCCTCGCCGGCGGCGCCGCGGCGCTGCTCGTCGTCATCGGCGCAGGCGGCGTGATCGCACCGAAAATCTCCGCCGGGCAATTCGGCATCCCGCTCGATGACCCGGCGGCGCTCGCCTTCGTGCGCGCCGCCGGCGCCCGCGACGTGATCCTCGGCGCCGTCATGTTCGCGTCGCTCAACGACGCAAAGGCGCTGCGGCGCGTGCTGGCGTGGTCGTCGCTCCTTGGCCTCGCCGACGCGCTTGCCGTCGGTTCGGTGCGCGGTTTGCGCCCGCAGCACGTCGTGCACCTCGGCGGCTTCGCCGCCCTCGCCCTGCTAGCGTTGTCGACGGACGCGTAGAACCGGCGCGGCATGGAGCTCGTGCGGGGCGGCCGCATTGCGACGATCGACGGGCTGCGCGGCATTGCGATCGCCGCAGTGGTGTGGTTCCACCTGTGGCAAATCTCGTGGACCCCGGCGACGATCCCGTATACGGCCATCTCGCTGCAGCCGGTCGCCGAAGCGGGCTTCCTCGGCGTCGCGCTGTTCTTCTTCATCTCCGGCTTCGTGCTGATGCTGCCGTACGCGCAGGCGCACCTCGCCGGCACGCCGCGGCCGACGCTGCGCCACTTCTTCGGCCGGCGCTTCCTGAAGATCGTCCCGTCGTACGCGCTCGCGATCGCGATCATGATCGGTCTGGGCGTGCAGACCTATGCGACGTTTGCCGACGGGGCGAAGGACGTCGCGTTCCATGTGCTGTTCATCCACGACTGGTTCGCGGCGACCAACGCGTCGATCGACGGTGTGATGTGGTCGCTCGGCGTCGAAATCCAGTTCTACGTGCTATTCCCGCTGCTCGTGCTCGCGTTCGTGCGGCGCCCGCTGCTCACGGCGCTCGCGCTGTTCGCGATCGCCAACGCGTGGCGCACGTGGTGCATGCTGTCGAACCATTTTTACTACGAGCAGCGGCTCGCGCAGCTGCCGGGCTACATCGATTTCTTCGCGGCCGGGATGCTCGGCGCGTTCGCGTACGTCGCGATCGCGACGCACCGCCCGCAGCTGGCACAACGGCGGTGGGCGTTCACCGCGCTGTCGGCCGCGGGCTTCGTCGCGCTGTGGCTGCTGGTCACGAACTGCTACGACCACCGCTCCGACCACGAGTGGCCGCAGCTGTGGTCGGTGGAGTGGCGCTCGGCGGTCGCGCTCGCGTGCTTCGCGGCGGGGCTCGGTTCGCTGTTCGCGGTGCGCGGATTCCAGCTCGTGCTCGCGAACCGCGGTCTGCTGTTCCTCGCGGCGATCTCGTACAATCTCTATCTCTGGCACCAGCCGATCGCGCGCGCGCTCGTGCAGCACCATCTTCCACCCTACGCGACCGCCGATCCGCACGGCGACCCGCGCTGGCAGCTCGTCTACTGGCTCGTCGCCGTGCCGGCGGCCGTTGCGGTCTCTGCGCTGATCACCTACGGTATCGAGCAGCCGGTGCTGCGGTGGGGAAAACGCCGCCGCGAGCTGCGTCCCACGCCGATCCCGATCGCGCCCGAAACGGTGGCCGAGACGTAGCGACCGGCTCGTTCACCGGGCAGTCAGCTTGCCGGGATAGAATCTCCGATGATGCGCTACACTGTCGGGATGAAAAAGCTGTCGATCGGTTTCGCGCTCGCGGTCATGACAACCGTATGCTCGCTGCCCAGCGGCATCATGCCGGCGTCCGCGAACCCCGGCGCGCTGCTCGGCCCCGTCGCGATGGCGACGACGCCCGCCGAGTCGAACGCGGCGAACAGCGCGGGCGACATCCCCGACACGCAGGTGTTCGTGACGTACCGCGGAGACGGATATTCCGTGCTCGTTCCCGAGGGCTGGTCGCGCACGCAGCGCCGTTCGACGGTGACGTTCAACTCCAACTTCACCAGCGAGATGATCGACGTCTTTCCGGCGAAAACACCATTCGACGCGAGCAAGATGTTCGGCGCGGCCGGCGCGCTGACGGTTTCCCGCGGGACGCTCGGCAATTCGCCTGCGACAATCGTTCGCTTCACGACGCAGTCGAAACCGAATCCCGTCACCGGCAAGCGTGTTCGACTCGACCAAACTGCGTACGTCGGAGATCGGCGCGGACGCCGCGTGGTCCTCGCGCTGTCTGCGCCCGCGGGCGCCGATAACGCCGATCAGTGGAAAAAGATCGCCGCAAGCTTCCGCTGGAAGTGAACGGAACACCGGTCGTCGAGGCCGCGGAACTGTACCGCTTCTACCACGTCGGCGACGACGAGACGCTCGCCCTGCGCGGCGTGTCGCTCACCGTCGCGCGCGGCGAGACGGTCGCGATCGTCGGCCCGTCCGGCAGCGGAAAATCGACCCTGCTCGCGTGCATCGCCGGGCTCGACGAGCCCGACGGCGGGCACGTCGACGTCGCAGGTCATCGCATCACGCGCCGCAGCGAGCCCGAACGCGCCGCGATCCGCGCGCGCTCGATCGGCATCATGCTGCAGAGCGGTAATCTCATCGGCCACCTTTCCGTCGCCGAGAACGTGCGCTTGCAGTTGAGCCTCGCTGGGCGCCCCGACGGTGGACGCGTCGGCGAGGTCCTCGACAGCGTGCGGCTGCTGCATCGCGCGCGTTCGCACGCGCGCCAGCTCTCCGGCGGCGAAGCGGCGCGCGCGGGCCTGGCGATCGCGCTCGCCGCGCAACCGGCGCTGCTGCTCGCGGACGAGCCGACCGGCGAGGTCGACGCGGAGTCCGAACGCCACATCCTCGACGCGATCGCGCAGCAGACGCGCGCCGGCGGCGCGGCGATCCTGGCGACGCACAGCGATGCGGTCGCGGGCCACGCCGACCGCGTCGTCCACCTGCGAGACGGCCGTGTCGTCGAAGGCTGAGCCGCTCGCGGTCGCGCGCGGCGTCACGCGCGCATACCGCGTCGGCGGCGAAACGATCGTGGCGGTGAAAGAGGCGAGCTGCACCGTTGGCGCGGGCGCGCGGGTCGCGCTCGTCGGCGCATCCGGCAGCGGCAAGTCGACGCTGCTGCAGATGCTCGGCGGGATCGAGACGCCGACGTCGGGCGAGATCGGGTGGCCCGCGCTCGGCCCGCGCGACGCGCTGCGGCCGCGCCACGTCGCGTTCGTGTTCCAGAATCAGAACTTGCTCGCGCCCCTGACCGCGCTCGAGAACGTCGAACTGCCGCTGGTGCTGCAAGGCGCGTCGCAGGCGAAGGCACGGGCTGCCGCGTCGGAAGCGCTCGACGCGTTCGAGCTGGCGGAACTGCGCGACAAGCTGCCCGAAGAGCTGTCGGGCGGCCAGGCGCAACGCGTCGCGTTCGCGCGCGCGGTCGCGGCGCGCCCAGCGCTGATCCTCGCCGACGAGCCGACCGGGCAACTCGACTCCGCGACGGCCGACCGATTTCTCGCGACCGCGCTCGCGCTGCTCGACGCCGCCGGCATCGCGCTGGTCGTCGCGACGCACGACGAGCGCGTCGCTGCACGCATGCCGCTGCGCTGGACGATGGAGCACGGCGAGCTGAGGACCGGGTCGTGATCGTCGTGTGGCTGCGCGGCATCCTCGCGCGCTTCCCCGGGCGCCTCGCGGGCGCGGCGGCAGGCGTCGCGCTCACCGTGGCGCTGTGCGGCGCGCTCGCCGTGCAGGTGGTGTCGAGCGGCGCGAGCATGACACGCCAAGCCATCGCGAACGTCGGCGTCGACTGGCAGGTGCAGCTGAACCCCGGTACCGGCGAGGGCGCCGTGCGCGCCTCGGTCGCGCGCGCTACGCGCGTCGATACGGTGCAGCCCGCGTGGTACGCGGACACCGCGGGATTCGAGTCGACGGAAAACGGCACCGTGCAAACGACGGGCCCGGGCAAAGCCGTCGGCCTCGATCCAAGCTATTTCGCCGCATTCCCCGACGAGGTGCGCGTCAACGCCGGCAAGCGCGGCGTGCTCCTGTTCGGCCAAACGGCGTCGAATTTGCACGCGACGGTCGGCTCGACCATCGTACTCGAACGCGTCGGCTTGCCGCCGGCGCGCGTGCGCGTCGACGGCATCGTCGCGATGCCTAACGCCGACACATTCTTCCAGGCCGTCGGCTTGCCGCCGGGGACCGCGCCGCAAGCGCCGCCGGACAACATCGTGCTGCTGCCGGCGCGGCAGTGGCACGCGCTCTTCGACCGCCAGCGCACGCTGCGGCCCGACTCCGTGCGCGAACAGCTGCACGTGCGCCTCGCGCACGCCACGCTGCCGGGCGATCCGCTCGCGGCGTACAACGACGTCAGCGGCAAGGCGAAGAGCGTCGAGGCGCGCATCGCGGGGAGCGGCGCGATCGGGGACAACCTCGCCGCGCGGCTGCTCGGCGCGCAGGCGGATGCGCTCTACGCGCGCGTGCTCTTTCTGTTCCTGGGCGTCCCCGGCGCCGTGCTCGCCGCGTTGCTCACGTTTACGGTTGCGGCGTCAGGCGCGGCACGCCGGGCCGATGAACTCGCGCTGCTGCGCGTGCGCGGCGCGTCGACGCGCCAGATCGTTGTACTGGGCGCGGTGGAAGCAGCCGTGGTCGGCGTCGCGGGCGCGATCGCCGGTGGGCTGCTGACGATCGTGCTCGTGGCGAACGCGCTTTCGGCGCACCGCGCGCTGCTCGCGATCGTCGCGTTCGGCGGGCTGCTGCTCGCGCTCGCAGCGGTCTTGGTACCGGTCTGGCGCGACGCGCATGCGAACACCGTCGCGCAGTCGCGTGCGGCCGTCGGCCGCGCCGGCGCACCGTTCTGGGAGCGCACATTCCTCGACGTGATCCTGCTCGTGCTTGCGGGCGTCGCATTCTGGAATACGGCGAGCACGGGCTACCAAGTGGTGCTCGCGCCCGAAGGCGTGCCGCAGGCGACGGTGCATTACGAAGCGTTCCTCGCGCCGGTGCTGCTGTGGTTCGGCGCGGCGCTGTTCGCGGTGCGCGTGTGGCGGCTCGTGCTGCTGCGCGGGCGCGGCCTGCTCGCGCAGCTCCTGCGCGGCATCTCCGGCACGCTCGCGGCGCTCGTCGCGGCATCGCTCGCACGCCAGCACCGGCTCGTCACGCGCGCGACGCTGCTCGCCGGCCTGGCGTTCGCGTTCGGCGTGTCGACGGCGGTGTTCAACACGACATACGCCGCGCAGTCGCGCGTAGACGCGGAGCTCACCAACGGCGCGGACGTGACGGTGACGGGGACGACGGACGCGCCACCGTCGCGCAAGCTCGCGAAACTGCGGGCGCTACCAGGCGTCGCCGCGGCCGAACCGCTGCAGCACCGGTATGCATTCGTCGGGAACGACCTGCAGGACATCTACGGCATCCATCCGCGCACGATCGGCGACGCGACGCCGATGTCGAACGCGTTCTTCGGCGGCGGCGACGCCGCGCGCACGCTGGCCGAACTGGCCCGGACGCCCGACGGCGTCTTCGTGTCGGAAGAGACCGTGCAAACGTATCAGCTCCACACCGGCGACACGCTGACGCTGCGGCTGCAGCGCGCGGGCTCGCACGCGTACGCCCCGGTGAAGTTCCGCTTCATCGGCGTCACGCGCGAGTTCCCGACGGCGCCGCACGACTCGTTCCTCGTCGCAAACGCGAACTACGTCGCAGCGCAGACGGGGACGAATTCCTCGGAGGTCGTCTTGATCCGCGCGCGCGATCCCAACGGTATCGGATCGATCGCCGCCGCAGCGCGCCGCATCGTGCAGGACCTCCCCGGCGCGCACGTTTCGACGATCGTCGAGACGCAGCGCAAGATCGGCTCGAGCCTCACGGCCGTGGACCTGCGCGCGCTCACGGCGCTTGAACTGGTGTTTGCCATCGTCTTCGTCGCGGCGGCCACTGGTCTGATGCTGGCGCTCGGCCTCGCGGAACGCCTGCGCACGTTCGCCGTCCTCGCGGCGCTCGGCGCGAAGGGCCGTCAGCTGCTGGCGTTCATCGCCGCCGAAGCGGCGGTCATCGTCCTGGCCGGGGCAGCGTTCGGCATCGCGCTGGGCTTCGTGATCGCGCAGGTCATGGTGAAAGTTCTCACGGGCGTATTCGACCCACCCCCGGAAGCGCTCGTGGTCCCGTGGCCGTACGTCGGCGGCCTCGTTGCGGCAGCGGTCGCGTCGACGGCCCTCGCGGTCGCAATCAGCGCCCGCGCAACGCGTGCATCGGTGATCGGAGCGTTGCGCGAGCTGTAATTATCGAGTTGACACTCCCATGCCTTAGGAGGTATATTCCTGATGTGGCATGGTCTCTGGGTGTGACCGTACAGTTCGCGCAGTGGTACCTTTCGCTCGATCCGAAGGAGCAGGAGAGCATCCAACACTCGCTGGCTCTTCTCGCCGATGTGGGACCTCTGCTGGGCCGTCCGCATGCCGATGCGGTACGCGCGTCTCGCTTTCCGAACATGAAAGAATTGCGGGCGCAACATCAGGGCCGGCCGTATCGGGTCCTCTTCGCGTTTGATCCGGCTCGTACTGGAATGTTGCTCATCGGTGGTGACAAGACAGGCGATGCAAGATGGTACGACCGCATGATTCCCGTCGCCGATCGCTTGTACGAAGAACACCTCCGGCGCCTGAGGGAGGGCGATCGATGAAACGGTTCGACGAGTTGCCGGACAAGCTCACGCCCCAAGCTCGGCGGCGTATCCGCGCGCGGGCTCGCAAGGCCGTCAAAGATATAGGGCTCGACGAGTTGCGTCGCGCGCGTCGCATGTCTCAGGATGAGCTCGCACAGACGATGGAGACGACGCAAGCGCACATCTCGCGCCTTGAACGCCGGACTGATCTCTACCTCAGCACGCTGCGGCGATACATACGGGCCCTCGGCGGGGAGCTTCGTATTATTGCCACCTTCAAAGACGGCCGGGCCGGTGAGTTGGAGATCGAGCAGTTCGCGGACATCGAACCACCGGCCGAGAGGGCCCATGGCCAAGAACGGATCGCCGTCTCGTATCTGATCGGTGACGCGCTGCCGATCACAAAAAAGCCGAAGAAAGCCGTGAAGCGGCCGCCGAGCGCTGCGAGACGCAAGCGGAGCTAGGCCTTCGACCGGCGGGGTGCGTTAAGGACGAGACCCCGCGGGGACGGAGGGACCCGCCGGTTCAGCTCCGATAATGGCTCGCATGAAGATCGCGGTCCCGAAGGAACGCGCGCCCGGTGAACGACGCGTTGCGCTCGTTCCCGAGATCGTCGCGAAATTCGTCAAGGCAGGACATACCGTCGTCGTCGAGCGCGGCGCGGGAACGAGCGCCGGCTACGCCGACGCGGCGTACGAGAGCGCGGGTGCGACCATCGCGCCCGACACGCGCGTCGCGTACCCCGAGGCCGATGCCGTCGTGCGCGTGGCCAAGCCGTCCGACGCCGAGCTCGACGGGATCCGGCGCGGCGCCGCGCTGATCGGCTTCCTCGCCCCGCTGGGCGACCCGCAGTCCGTCGAGCGCTACGCGCAGCGCGGGATCAACGCGCTGTCGATGGACGCGATTCCGCGCACCACCAAGGCGCAGGCGATGGACGCGCTGTCCTCGCAGGCGAACATCGGAGGCTACAAAGCCGCGCTGATCGCCGCAGGCTATCTGCCCAAGTTCTTCCCGATGCTGACGACCGCCGCGGGCACGGTCCCGCCGGCGAAGGCGCTGATCATCGGCGCGGGCGTCGCGGGCTTGCAGGCGATCGCGACGTGCCGCCGCCTCGGTGCCGTCGTCACCGCGTACGACACGCGCGCGGTGGTCGCGGAACAGGTGAAGTCATTGGGCGCGAAGTTTCTGGAGATCGACGTCGGCGAGAGCGGCGAAGGACAGGGCGGCTACGCCAAAGAGCTATCGGCCGAAGCGATCGCCAAGCAGCGCGCGGGCATGGTGAAAGCGATCGGCGCGAGCGACGTCGTCATTACGACCGCGGCGATCCCAGGCAAGCGCGCGCCGATCCTCGTTACGGCCGAAGCGGTCGCCGCGATGGCACCCGGCAGCGTGATCGTCGACCTCGCCGCCGAAACCGGCGGCAACGTCGAGGGCACGCAGCCGGGCCAAGCCGTGATCAGCGAAAACGGCGTGAGGATCGTCGGCTTTTTGAACGTTGCGTCGACACTCGCGTATGACGCCAGCCGCCTGTACGCGCGCAACGTGCAAGCGCTGCTGGACTACATCATCAAAGACGGCGCGCTCGCGCTGGATCCGAACGACGAGATCGTCGCCGGCACGATGATCACCCACAACGGCGAGATCGTCAACGCAGCGACGCGCGCCGCCCTCACTGCGGCCGCGCCCAGCACAACGACGCCCGGAGGAGCCGCGTGACTGCCCACCTGCTGACCGAGCTGACCATCTTCATCCTTGCCGTGTTCGTCGGCTTCGAGGTGATCTCGAAGGTGCCGACGATGCTGCACACGCCGCTGATGTCGGCGACGAACGCGATCCACGGCATCGTGCTCGTCGGCGCGATCCTCATCGCGGGTACCGCCGACGCGCCGCTCGGCGCGATCGTGGGCTTTCTTCTGGTGCTGCTCGCGTCGCTCAATGTGTTCGGCGGCTATACGGTCACCGAACGGATGCTCGAGATGTTCCGGCCCAAGACGCCGGCGGTCAAGCCGCCCACGGACGGTGCGCAGTGACCGTCGCCGACAAGGTGCTCGCGAACCCCGTCGACATCGCCTATCTCGTCACCGGCATCCTCTTCATCCTCGGTTTGCGGTTCTTGAGCTCGCCGAAAACCGCACGGCTCGGCAACCGCATCAGCGCGGTCGGCATGCTGATCGCCGTCGTCGCCACGCTCACGCAGGGCATCGTCAACTGGGCCGTCGTCGGCGCGGCGCTGGTCGTCGGCGCGATCGTCGGCATCGTGTCGGCGCAGCGCGTCAAGATGACGGCGATGCCGCAGATGGTCGCGATCTTCAACGGCGCCGGTGGCGGCGCGGCGGCGCTGGTCGCGGCGGGCGAACTCCTCAAGTACGTCAACTCCGGCACCGCGATCACGTACGACGTGTCGTTCACCAGCGTGCTGTCCGCCGTGATCGGCGCGCTTTCGTTCGCCGGCTCGATCATCGCGTTCCTGAAGCTGCAAGAAGTGATGACCGGCCGCCCGATCACGTATCCGGGCCAGCAGGTCGTCAACGCGCTGATCCTGCTTATCATCGTGGTGTCGTGGGGGCTCGTCGTCGCGGGCTACCAGCCGGTGCTGCAGTGGTTCTGGATCGCGCTGGTCGCGTCGCTGGTTCTGGGCGTGCTGTTCGTGCTGCCGATCGGCGGCGCCGACATGCCGGTCGTGATCTCGCTGCTCAACTCGTTCACGGGGCTTGCCGCCGCGTCGACCGGCTTCGTGCTGGGCAACAACGTGCTGATCATCAGCGGCGCGCTCGTCGGCGCCTCGGGCACGCTGCTCACGGTGCTGATGGGCAAAGCGATGAACCGCTCCATCACCAACGTGCTGTTCGGCGCGTTCGGCGCGGTCAAGACGAGCACCGCGGGCGGGGCCGCCGGCGCGGCGCACAACGTCCGCTCGGTGAACGCCGACGACGTCGCGGCGCTCCTCGCGTACGCGAACGAAGTGATCGTCGTGCCGGGCTATGGCATGGCGGTGGCGCAGGCGCAGCACTCGATCCGCGAGCTTGCGGACCAGCTCGAGAAAAAGGGCGTCGAGGTGAAGTACGCCATCCACCCGGTGGCGGGCCGCATGCCCGGCCACATGAACGTGCTGTTGGCCGAAGCCAACGTGCCCTACACGTCGCTGTACGACATGGACGACATCAACCCGGAGTTCGAACGTGCGGACGTCGCGCTGGTCGTCGGCGCGAACGACGTCACCAACCCCGCCGCGCGCGAGGACAAGAACAGCCCGATCTACGGGATGCCGATCCTCAACGTCGACAAAGCGCAAAACGTCGTCGTCCTCAAGCGCTCGATGGCCTCGGGCTTCGCGGGCATCGACAACCCGCTCTACGACGACCCGAAGACCGTGATGCTCTTCGGCGACGCGAAGAAGTCCATCGACAGCGTCGTCGCCGGGGTGAAGGCGTTGTAACGCCAGATCAGGTCGCCGACGAAGCGATGAAACCGTCGGGCCGCAACAAGGGCACGGTGGCGCTGACGTCCACCTCCAGCGCCCACGCGATCTCGTCGCCGCAGCCCCATTCCGCCAGCTCGCGACCCGACACGCTGTCGCGCACCGCGTCGGCAAGCGTGTCGCGCGACGCGGCGTACGCGCGCGCGGCGTAGTGCGCTTCCGGCGAGCCCGCCGCGTCGAGGTCGAGCGCCGCGAGGATCGCGCCCGCGCAGAGGTCATCCTCGATCGCCGGTCGCAGCGATCCGTCGGGCCAGCGCTCGCCGGCGGCGATCACGGCGATCGTTCCGCGCGCGCCGGCGCGCGCGCGAGCAAACTTCACGACCGCGGACACATTGCGCAGACAGCCGACGACGATCGCGGGCACGCGCCGGTCGTACGCCGCGCGCACGCAGCGCGCGCCGTTGGGCGACGGCAGCACCAAACGCGCACCCGCCGGCAGCGCGGCGAGCGTCGAGGGCGAGAGCGTGTACGGCGACGCTTCAGAGCGCTCAGCACGCGGCACCGCGAGCAGCGCGTCGTACATCGTCGCGATCTGCGCCGACTCCGCCGGTGATTTGAAACGGCTCGGAAACACCTGCGCGCCACGCGACACCGCGACATCGACCGCCGTGGAGAACGACAGCACGTCGACGACGATCGCGACCTGGACGTCGGGCGGGCGGCGGTCCAGCAAGCCGAGCGCACCGTGCTCCCCGCGCTCGAAGCGCACGCGGTACGCCTGTTGGCGAAGGTACGCGGCCGGCGAGCTGGTTTCCATCGTCCGGGTATCCGCCTTCGCGCGCCGAACTCCGCCCCCCGATGCTGCTGGCCGTCGTCCTCTCCGCCTGGCTCCAGTACGCCGCCGACGGCGAGCCGCACGCGCGCGCGGTGGTCAGCGATTCCGCGTGCCCCGCGGCGAGTGCCGACGGCCGCGCTTTGCCGATGGCCGAGCGGACGGGCCGGACTGCGCAGTTCGACGACCTCGTGTGCGAAGTCGCGGTGCCGCCGAGCGCAAAGCGGGTGCGCGTGGGCAACCGCGAGCTGCCCGCACCCGCGCACGACCCGCGCACGATCGTCGTGCTGGGCGACACCGGCTGCCGCGTCAGCGCGCTCACCGCGCAGGGATGTAACGATCCGGCGGCGTGGCCGTTTGCGCAGGTCGCGCGCGGCATCGCCGCCGTGCATCCGGATCTCGTCGTGCACGTCGGCGACTACCTCTATCGCGAGCACCGGTGTCCACCGCTCGCGCGCTGCGCGGGCACGCCGTACGGCGACGATGCGCCGGCATGGTACGCGGACTTCCTCACGCCGGCGGCGCCGCTGTTCGCGAGCACGCCGGTGCTCCTCGTGCGCGGCAACCACGAAACCTGCGACCGCAACGGCGCGGGGTGGTTCCGGTACTTCGATGCGCATGCCGCCACCGCGTGCAGCGCCGCGACGGAGCCGTACGAGGTCGACCTGGGCGACATGCGCATCGTCGCGTTCGACTCCGCGGTTGCCGAGGACCGCAAAGCCGACCCCGCGCGAACGCCCGTCTACGAAAAGCAGTTCGCGGCGGCAAGCGCGATGGCGAAGCGGCGCCCGCCGCGCGAAAGCTGGTTCGTCACCCACCGCCCCCCATACACGAATGATGACGAGCGCACCGCGATGGGCAACACGCTCGCGCCGTTCGACGCCGTGCTCGCCGGGCATCTGCACTTGTTCGCGGCGGTCAACGTCGAAGCGCTGCCGCCGCTGCTGATCAACGGCGAAGGCGGCGCACGACTCGATCCGAACTACGCCGCGTTCCTGGGGTTTCTCACCGGCGACCTGCGCGTGCAGGGCGACGTGTTCGGATCGGCGCACTTCGGGTTCGGAGTCTACACGCGCAGCGCGAACGGATGGTCCATCTCGCTGCGCGATCCCGGCGGCGCGGAGCGCGCGCACTGCACGCTCGCGGCCCGCACCGTCCGCTGCAACGCCAAGGAGTGAGATGCTCGTCGCCGCAGTTCTTTCGGCCTGGGTCCAGTACGCCGCTGACGGAAAGCCGCATGCGCGGGCGCTGGTGCCGCGCACGTGTCCCACGCTGAGTTACGACGGCGGCACCGTGCCCATGCGCCAGCGCGCCGCAACGGCACCCGGCTTCGACGATATCGTGTGCGACGCGCTGATTCCGGCCGGCGCGCGCCACGCCGCAGTCGAGAACGTCCGCCTGCCCGCGGCGCCCGCCGCTCCGCGCCGAATCGTCGTGTTCGGTGATACCGGTTGCCGGATGAAAGACCAAGAGCAGCAAAACTGCGGCGACATCGCGGACTGGCCGTTCCCGAAGATCGCGCGTACGATCGCGTCGGTCCATCCCGATCTGCTCGTCCACGTCGGCGACTACTATTACCGCGAAAACAACTGCTTGTCGACGCTGCAATACTGCGTCAACCGCTGGGGCGATACGAGCATGTCATGGAGCGCCGACTGGTTCGCGCCGGGGAAACCGCTCTTCGCCGCTGCGCCGCTGATCATGATCCGCGGCAACCACGAAGACTGCGAGAGAGGCGGGCCGGCCTGGTTCCGGTACCTCGACGGCGCCGACACGGTGACACCGTGCACCGTGGGCGCGCTCGACGGTGCGCCGCCGTGGGCGGCATCCTTCGCCGGCTTGCGCATCGTCGTGAACGATTCGGCCGCCGATCCCAGCGACAGCAAGCCCGATCCGGCGCGCATCGCGTTCTATGCCGCGTCGTTCCGCACGGCGCAGTCCCTCGCGGCGGGCCAACGTGGCGACACGTGGTTCGTCACGCACCGGCCGCCGTTCGCGAACACGAACGAGACGCAGGCGCTGCTGCAGCTGGGCTGGTCGCTCGCGCCGTTCGACGTGGTGCTGGCCGGACACGTCCACGATTTCGAAGCGATCAACCTCGCGAGCTATCCGCCCCTGATCGTCAACGGCGAGAGCGGGGACGACCTCGACGACGCGGGATCGACGGCGAAGTACATCGGCTTGCAAAGCAACAACGGCCGCCCGGTGTACACGTTCGCGAGTCCCACGCCGTACGCGACCAAGCAGTTCGGCTTCGCCGTGTACACGAAGACCGCCGGCGGTTGGAGCATCTCGCTGCGCGATGCCGACGGGATCGAGCGCCGCGCTTGCATGCTGACGAAAGGCTCCGTGTCGTGCCTTTGATCCTCTCGCACGTCGACGTGCGCGTGCGCGACCGCGCCAAGGCGGTCGAGTTCTACGACGCGTTCCTCAACCTGCTCGGCGCGGTGCATCATGCCGGACCCAACTTCACGACGTGGGCGATCCCGCCGCCCGACGCGCCGTCCGACTGGCGACCGGATGAATGGTTCGGGCTCACCGAAGATCCCGCGATGACGCCGGGCCCGACCCGCATCGCGTTCGATGCGCCCTCACGCGGCACGGTCGAAGCGATCCACGTCTACCTCCCGGCGATCGGCGCGCGCAACATCGAGATGACCGAAGGCGAGTACGGCCCGAGATACTACGCGGTCTTCTTCGAAGACCCGGATGGCAACAAGCTGGAAGTCTGCCACATCGGCTGACGATCGTCGCGTGCGGCTCGCGACGTTTCTATCGGCTCAGGCGCCAGCGGTAGGCGTCCCAGGTCGGGTTGAATGCGTTCGGCCAGAAACCGCTCAGCGCGGTGCGGTATGCGTACGAGTACGACGGGTTGAACAGATAGATGACCGGCACGGCGTCCGCGACGCGGCGCTCGATCTGCGCGTACAGCCGGCGGCGTTCCTCGCGGCTGGGCGCGACGAGCGCGCGGCGTTCGAGCGCGTCCACGTCGCGGTCGCACCAGCGCATGTAGTTCGCGTTGCCGCTGCACGACAGCAGGAACGAGTCGTCGGGGTCGGCGCCCATGGGCCACGGCACGTACGCCATGTCGAACGCGCCGCTGGCCAGCGCGCCGCCCTGCGACTTCGGCAGAAAGAGCTGCACGTTCGAGAGCGACTTGATCGTCACGCGCAAGCCGCGCGCCCGGAGGTCGCTCTCGACCACCGTCGCGACGCGCACGCCGGTTTGCGACTCCGGGAACTGCACGTAGGTGAGCGCGAGCGGTTTGCCGTCTTTCATGCGCACGCCGTCCGCGCCGCGCTTCCAGCCCGCCGCGTCGAGCAGGCGGTCCGCGGCGGCGGGATCGTAGCCGGGCTCGTGCACCGAGGGATCGCGCGCCCACGAACTCAGCGGCTGCGCCGTGTCGACCACGGGATACCGCCCGAACGTGATCTTCTTCGAGATCGTCGCGCGGTCGATGGATGCGGCGATCGCGCGGCGCACGCGAACGTCGTCGAGCGGCGGGTGCGTCACGTTGATCGCGATCCCGGCGACGAGCGCGAGCGGCACGGTGCGAAAGTCGAGCTGTGCCGGCTTGCCGAGCGACTGGCGCTGCGAGGGCGACATCAAGTTCCAGTCGAGCCCGCCGCTCTGCAACAGCGTGAAGTTACTGCCGGGGTCGGGCACGATGCGGATGTCGAGCCGCGCGACCTTCGGCGCGCCGCGCCAGTACGACGGGCTGGCCTCGTACACCAGGTGATCGCCGCGCGCCCACGACACGAGCCGGTACGGCCCGTTCCCCACGGGGTGCGCGGCGAACGCGCTCGACTCGAGCTTCGGCTCCTTTTCGAGCAGGTGCGCGGGTAGCACGTACTGCGGCGCCGTGCCGTAGCTGAACAGGGTCGCGACCGCGGGCGCCCATGGTTCCTTCAGCGTGACGCGCACGGTACGAGCGTCCAGGGCTTCGGCCTTCGCGACGCGGTCGTAGCCGGCGCGCGAACGCACGGCGTTGCGGTCGTCGAGGATCGCGTGCAGCGTCCACACGACGTCGTGCGCGCTCACCGCGACCCCGTCTTGCCACCGCACGCCGGCGCGCAGCCGGTACGTGATCACGCGGCCGTCGCGCGAAAGCCCGCCGTTCTTGACGGTCGGAATCCGCTCGAGGAGTACCGGCACGGGAGTGCCGTGCTCGTCGACGTCGATGAACGGCTCGAAGGCGAGCCGCGCGACCTGCTGCTCGACGCTGTTCGCGTCGACGTGCGCGAACAACGGGTCCAGCGACTGCGGATCGGCAGCGAGCGCGAACCGCGCCGTGTTGGCGGATGCGCCGGGCGCCGCGGCGTCAGGTCGCGAGCACCCCAACGCGACGGCACACGCGGCGGCCGCGACACCGAAGGTACGGAGAGAACCGCCAAAGCACATCCCGCGCGAACTTCACGGGACGCGCCGCAGCGCCTTCGCTACGCGATCTCCGCTGCGTCCATGCGCGCCGCGGCCCAGGGGTTGCGGCGCGCCTGCTCGATCGCGGATTCAAGCGCTTCTTCCTGATCGTTGACGCACGGGCACAACTGGCGGCCGTCACCGTCACAACCGCCGGGGGCGTGGCGGTCGAGCCCGTGGCCGCAATTGCAGAGCACGAGATATTTCATCGGCCGGTCTCCTCGTTTTCGGCGGGGACGATCCGCGCGATCAAGGCCAGCGGCACCAGCCGGATCGTTCCGCCGATGGGTTGAACGGTGCTCTTTTCTTCGAGCAGAAATGCGCTGCGCGACGAGACGTGCTGCAGACGGCCCGTCAGGGCCGGCTCCGCTTCACGCACGAGCGAGACACGGCGGCCGAGCCAATGGCACGCCTCGGCTTCGGAGACCACGTTCATCGACGATCTCCGAGCGAGAGGGGACACCCGTTCGTGGCTCGGCTCCGCATCAGGCCTCGATCTTAAGCGCGCCGGAAAACGGGTGTCGGTACGTTCACGTACCTTGGTTTTCGCAACAAACGATTCCGTACTATTGCGCCACGCGCGCGGACCAAGCGGCCGCCCCCATAGGGAACTCCGGCTGGCGTCGTGGCCGAGCCCACCGAATGTCGTTCGAGGAATTCCGCCAATAAGCGAAGAAACCGTTGCTGTATGGCAGTAAAGCCCGAATCGATGGAGGTTCGCAACGGCCGCCCTCCCCTTGGGCAGCAACCCCCGGGGCATCCGGAACTCGACCGCATCGATCTGCGGCTGCTCGAGGCGCTGCAGCGCAACGCCCGTTCGACCTATGCCGAGCTCGGCGCGCTGGTGAACCTCAAGCCGCCGGCCGTGCACGACCGCGTGAAGCGGCTGGAAACGCGGGGCTTCGTGCGGCGCTACGCGGCGCAACTCGACGCGCACCGCGTCGGCTACGAGCTGACGGCGTTCGTGAGCGCATTCTGCGCGCCCGACCTCGACTACGACGCGTTCACCGCTGCGGTTGAGGCGTTCCACGAAGTGATCGAGATCCACAGCGTTGCGGGCGATGAGTCGTACGTGCTCAAGGTCGTGACGCGCTCCACCGCCCACCTCGATGACTTCCTCACCCGCATCAAGCGCGTCCCCGGCGTCGCGCGCACGCGCACCACGATCGTGCTGTCGACACCGTTCGAGCGCGGCGGGCTCCCCGTCGAGGCACTCGGATGACCCAGACGCTCGACGACGCGCACCTCCTCGAACCGCTCGGCACCGGCTGCCGGCTCGGCTCGCACCGCGTCATCGAGCCGAAGGGGGCTCTTCCGCAGGGCGCGTGGCGAATCGACAACACGCCGCGCGCGTATGCCAACGAGATTTTGTGCGACGTGGAAACGCTCAACGTCGACTCCGCCTCGTTCAAGCAGATCAGCGACGCGTGCGAAGGCGACGCGATCGCGATTGCGGCGCACATCATAGGGATCGTGAACGAGCGCGGCAAGCAGCACAACCCCGTGACCGGCAGCGGCGGCATGTTCATCGGGCGGGTGCGCGAGATCGGCCCGGCGCTCGCATCGCGCGACGACGTCGCCGTCGGCGACCGCATCGCCTCGCTGGTGTCGCTGACGCTCACGCCGCTGCACCTGCGCGAGGTCGAGTCCGTCGACGTCGCAACCGGACAGGTGCGCGTGCGCGGCAGCGCAATTTTGTTCGAAAGCGGTATCTACGCGCGGCTGCCGGACGATCTGCCGACCGACGTCGCCCTCGCCGTGCTCGACGTCGCCGGCGCACCCGCGCAAGTGCGCCGGTTGGCGCAAGCGGGCGAGACCGTGTGCGTGATCGGCGCCGACGGCAAATCCGGCATGCTGGCGTGCGCGCAAGCGCGCGACCGCGTCGGGCGCGAAGGGCGCGTCGTGGGCATCGTCCCCGTCGAAGGCTCGCCGGCCGCGAAACTGTTGCTGGAGCACGGCTACGTCGACCACCTCGCGGTCGCCGACGCGCGTGACACGCTCGCCGTGCTCGAAGCGCTGCCCGACGCGCTGCCGATGCTCGCCGACCTCGTGGTCAACTGCGTCAACGTCTGCGGTACCGAGCTTGCGTCGATCCTGTGCTGCAAGGACGGCGGCACGGTGTACTTCTTCTCGATGTCGACGTCGTTCACCGCGGCGGCGCTCGGCGCGGAAGGCATCGGAAAAGACGTGAACATGATGGTCGGCAACGGTTACGCAAAAGGCCACGCCGCCGTCGCATTGCAGACGCTGCGCGATCATCCGCCAATCAAAGACTACTTCGTCGCGCGCTACGGTGCCCGATGACCTCAGGAGACGTTCCCGTCGTGCACCACCACGTCAAACCGCCCGTCGACCCGGCGCTGCTCGAGCACCGCAACCTGCGGGGCGGCGAGTTCTGGCGCACCATCCCCGCCTACGAGCACGTCGACGAGAAGACGTTCCTCGACCACATCTGGCAGGGAAAAAAGTCGGTCAAGACGCCGGAAGAATTGTTCGAGACGATCGGCGAGATCGTCGACCCGACGTTCCTCGAGGACGCCAAAGAAGGCTTCCGCCGCGCGCCGATGGCGGTGCGCGTGTCGCCGTACGCGATCGCGACGATCGACTGGACGCAGCCGTACGAAGACCCGATCCGCCGCCAGTTCATCCCCGTCGCGTCGAAGCTGCTGCCGGACCACCCGCGCCTGACGCTGGACTCGCTGCACGAGCAAGACGACGCGCCGGTGCAGGGCCTCACCCACCGCTACGTCGACAAGGCGCTCTTCCTGCCGCTGCAGACGTGCCCGGTGTATTGCCGCTTCTGCACGCGCTCGTACGCCATCGGCCCCGACACCGAGAGCGTCGACAAAGCAGCGCTGGCGAAGACGCCGGACCTGTGGAAACAGGCGTTTGCGTACATCGAATCGCGCCCCGAGATCGAGGACATCGTGATCTCCGGCGGCGACGTGTACCAACTCGCTGCCAAGAACATCACGCTGATCGGCGAGTCGCTGCTCGCGATCCCGCACGTACGCCGCATGCGCTTCGCGACCAAAGGCCCGGCGGTGATGCCGATGAAGATCCTCACCGACAAGCCGTGGGTCGACGCGCTGACCGGCGTCGTCGAGAAGGGCCGCAAGCTGGGCAAGGACGTCGTGCTGCACACGCACTTCAACACGCCCACCGAGATCACGGACATTACGCGCCAGGCGATGGACGTGCTGTTTCAGCGCGGCATCGTCGTGCGCAACCAGAGCGTGCTGATGCGCGGCGTGAACGACGACGCGCAGCGGATGACGACGCTGGTGAAGCGCCTGTCGTGGATCAACGTGCACCCGTACTACGTGTACATGCACGACTTGGTGAAGGGCGTCGAGGAGATGCGCACGCGCGTCCAGACGTCGATCGACCTGGAGAAGTTCGTGCGCGGCACGACGGCCGGGTTCAACACGCCGCTGTTCATCTGCGACGCACCGGGCGGCGGCGGCAAGCGCGACATCCACAGCTTCGACTACTACGACCGCGAGAACGGCATCGTGGTCTACAGCGCGCCCAGCGTGAAACCGGGCCAGTCGTTCCTGTACTTCGACCCGATCGACACGCTGCCGGCAGACGCGCAAGCGCGCTGGGCCGTCCCGGCGCTCCAGGACGAGATGATCCGTGAGGCAGTCGCCCGCGCAGGCGGAAAGGTCGCCGCCCTGGCGTAAGGTCACCGCAATGCTGGTCAACGCGGTGCTCTACACCGTCCCCATCGGCAAAGCCGACGCCGCGGAGGGCTGCCTGCGTGAGCTCGCCGCCACGTCGCGGACCGAGCCGGGGTGCCTGGGCTACGAGGTGGCGCGCGCCGATGAAGCGGACCATGCGACGTTCGTTCTGTTCGAGAAATACAGCGATCAGGCCGCGCTCGACGCGCACATGCAGTCCGAACATTTTCAACGCCTCGGCATGAATGGGTTCCGGCCGCTCGCGAGCGGGCGTCAGGCGATCAAGGGCCGGCTGATCGAATAGCCGTGCGCGTCTGCGTGTACTGCGGGTCGTCCGCCGGGAACGATCCGCGCTTCGCCGCGATCGCGCGCGCCTTCGGCGCGGCGCTGGCGCGCGCCGGGATCGGCGTGGTGTACGGCGGCGGGCGTGTCGGCCTGATGGGCGCCGTCGCTGACGCGGCGCTCGAAGCGGGCGGCGAGGTGATCGGCATCATCCCGCGCTTTCTCGAAGAGCGCGAGGTCGCGCACCGCGGTGTCGACCTGCGCGTCGTGGAGTCGATGCACGAGCGCAAGCAGCTCATGTCCGAGCTGTCCGACGCGTTCGTCGCGCTGCCTGGCGGCTTCGGCACGTTCGAAGAGTTCTTCGAGATCGTCACCTGGGTGCAACTGCGGCTGATCGACGCGCCGTGCATCATCGCGAACGTCGACGGCTACTACGACGCGCTCGTCGCGCTGATCGACGGCGCCGTCACGAACGGATTCATCCACCCGACGACGCGCGCGATCGTCGAGTCGTACGCCAGCCTCGACGACGTGATCGCGCGCCTGACGCGCTAGCCCTTCAGCCGGTCGAACAGCGCGAAGACGCGCTGCTCCGCGAGTTCTGCGACGGCCGCATCGTAGCCGGGGACGCCGTGGATGGCGAAGTTGTGCGTCGCGCCGGGATAAACGAGCCCGGGCGCGGCAGCGGTCGGCGGTGACGCGATGTACATCACCAGCCCTGAACCCGCAGCCGCGCCCTACGGTTGTGCCTGCGCTCTCGCTAGCAGTAACCGTGGCAGCCCGGATCGCCGGGTGGCGGCGTCGCGGTCGAACCCGCCGGCCGCGCGACGTGCCAATGGCCGCCGAAGTCCGGAATGCCCTCGCCGTTCGCCTGATCCGCGCCGGTGTCGCCGGTGTACATGTAGAGCGGGTGCCCTTGATACGCCCACTGCTGTCCCGTACCGTCGGACCGCGTGACGATCGTCATGTTGTCGGTGCTCACCGAACCCGCAACCGGCGCGAACACCGGCCAGATGGCAAGACAGCCGGACGTGCACAGCTGCGCCGCCGCCGTGTCGACGTCCAGGAAATACAACGTCTTGTGGCTGGACGGATTCACCCATCCTGCGCCGGTCGAAACGTTTTCGGAAAGCGGCAGATTACCGGCCGGCGCGGGCGAGTTGGTCGGCGCGGGCGGTGTCACGGTACCGCCGCCGCCGCTGGTGCTGCCACCGCCACCGCACGCTGCAAGCGCGACGCCGCACGCGAATGCTAAGACGCCAAGTCTGTTGATCATGATTTCGGGAACCCTCCTTCTCCCGCCCCACGCTAAACGTGAGGCGTGAAGGAACTCTGAATGCGAGGCCCGGCTGTGATGAACGTGGAAACGCCGCTCTCGTGAGCCGAGCGAGCCGCCGCGAAAAATACGAAAGCGAGCTTACGCATCTCGAAAGCCGATTTCGCGAACGTCTCGTCATCGCGCTTCGGGAGTGCGCGGCCGGCCAATGGGGATTGTTCGGGCAAAACGATGCTGCACAGCGCGCGATGGGTCGCTACGCGCCGCGCATCGTGCCCGCGTATGTCGCAGCGCTGTTGGAACTCGGCGAGGAGATCGACGCGCTTCGCACGTCGTTGGGCTTCACCGCGGGCAACGCCCTTTACGCGAGCCTGAAATCGTATCGTCGGTTGCGCGCGGCGAGCGCGCCGGGCGAACCCCGCCTAGCGCACCAGTTCCTCGCCGAGATCGAAGCAGATCGCGAATCCCGTTTGTGACCCGCGCAGCATTCGCTGATACGCGGGTACATGGGGCTTGATGACTTCACGTACCCTCGACGCCGGCGCGGCCGGCACGATCGCGCTCGGCGATCTCACCGTCAACCGGCTCGGATTCGGCGCGATGCGCCTCACGGGTTCCGGCGTGTGGGGACCACCCAACGACCGCGCCGCAGCGTGCGCCGTCCTCCGCCGCGCGATCGAACTCAACGTGAACCTCATCGACACGGCGGACTCGTACGGGCCGCACGTCGACGAAGAGCTCATCGCCGAGGCGCTGCACCCGTATCCCGCCGGCCTCGTCATCGCGACGAAGGCAGGCTGGCAGCGGCCCGGCCCCGGCCAATGGGTGCCCGACGGCCGGCCGGAGCATCTGCGCGAGGCCGTGCACGGAAGTTTGCGGCGGCTGAAGCTCGATCGCATCGACCTGCTGCAGTTCCACACGCCCGATCCGAAGGTGCCGTTCGAAGACTCCGTCGGCGCGCTGGCGGAATTGCAAGCCGCCGGGAAAATCCGCCACCTCGGCCTGTCGAACGTCGACGTCGATCAGATCGAGCGCGCGCGGCGCATCACCACGATCGTCTCGGTGCAGAACCGGCTCGCTGCCGACGGCAGCGACGACGCCGAGGAGCGCGACGCGCTCGCGTACTGCGAACGCAATACCATCGCGTACCTGCCGTGGGCACCGCTGGGCGGCGGCTCGCTCCGTGCCGGCGCGTTCGCCGAGGTCGCGCGCGCACACGGCGCAACGGTGAACCAAGTCGCACTCGCCTATTTGCTCCAGCGCTCGCCGGTCATCACGCCCATCCCCGGCACGTCCTCGATCGCGCACCTCGAGGAGAACGTCGCCGCCGCCTCACTCACGCTGACCGGTGACGAGCTCGCCGCACTGACTCGCGCCTAGCGGCAACGCTCGCACGTGTCACCCCGACGGCACGTCGGCGTGGCGGTGGCGTTACACGGAAACCGTTTGCGTGCGCAACGCCGTCGCCGTGCCGCCGACGAGAACGCCGTTCGGCCGGACGCGCACGATGAGTTCGCTCGGCGCCGGAGTCGGCGAGAGCGCGCCTTGGAGGAAGCGGAAGTCTTTGTTCGTCGCTTCGCCGGCGAGGTAGGCGCCGAGCAGGCCGGCGGCCATGCCGGTCGCGGACTCCTCCGGGATGCCGTAGCGCGGCGCGAACATGCGGATCGTCGCGTCGGCGCTGCGATCGTCGCGCGCGTAGACGTACACGCCGATCGCATCAGGCGCTTCGGTGATCGCCTCGATCGCGCTTTGATCCGGCACGATGCGCGCGAGCGCGTCGCGTGTCGTCTCGATGAGCACGAAGCGCACGCCGTGATCCGCGAGCACCGGCTCGCGCACGACGGCGCCGGCATCGATGCCGAGCGCGCTTGCGAGCTCGCCGGTGCGCGCGAACGGCGCGATCGACGGGCGCGGCTGTTCCATGAACACCGTCCCATCCTCGACGGTGATCGCGCGGTCGCCGATGATGGTGCGCTTCGTCGCGCGGCCGCCCTGCAGCGCGGCGCGTTGCGCCAGCAGCGCGAAGGTCGCGACGGTCGCATGACCGCAGTCCGGCACTTGTTTGTTCGGCGTGTAGAACGCGACCTCGAAGACACCGTCACCCGCCGCACGCACGAACGACGTCTCCGACAGGGCGACCGCCGCGGCGATCTGTTGGCGCTCATCGTGCGACAACGTTTCCGCGCCGGTGACGACGCCGGCGAGGTTACCGCCCGCGCCGTCCTTCGTGAACGCAGCGACGATCTCGACGTCCACCGTTCGTGCGGTGGTGGTGACTTCACTCATGCCGTCAATCAAACCGCATTGACGGCGCCCCGGCAAGGACCACTGCCTGGCGTGCGGGCTGGGCCAGTTCGACGGCTACCAGCGGTTGTGAACGAACCGTTCGGTGAAATCGCGCTCGAAGCTGTCGGTGAACTTTTCGTTCACGAGGCTGAGGTCGGGTTTCGGCCGCAGATGCGAGGCGACGTTCTCGAGCAGGCGCTTCAGCGTGTGCGAAGCGGTGGCGCGGTCGCGCTGCGCGCCGGGATGGGTGTGGCTATTCTGCGTGTGCACGGTGTCTCTCCGGGCGACCGGATGTCGCCCGGGCCATCATACCGCGGTGGCTTGCATTATGCAAGTCACTCTGGAGGAACGACCTGGGGCACACTCGACAGGCGCACGGTGACAATGGACCTCAGGGCGCCATTCGGACCCCGGAAATCTCCCGGCACGCTGCCAACAGCTTGTCCTGGATCGCGGTGTCGCGCGCGGCCGGGTTCGGCTCCCGAAGCTGCTGGTGGTAGAAGTACTCGCCGGTCACCATCGCCGCAGGAGCGTCACTCACGGCCAGCCAGGCTTGCGTTCGGCGGCCGGCTTCGAGGTCGTCGGGCGCGTCGCGGCCGCCCATCTTCGTTGCGACCCAGCCCGGTTCGAGCGCGTTCGACAGGACGTCCGGCCACGAGCGCGCCACGGCGAACGCAAGCAGCACGTCGTGAAATTTGCTGTCGGCGTACGCCTGGAAGCCGTCCCACGGCCGGCGTTTCCACGCGAGATCGTCCAGGCTCGCATCGCCGTTCTGATGCAGGCCGGAGCTGAGGTAGACCAGTCGTTTCGGCCGCGCGATCAGCGCCGTGAGCACGTACGGCGCGAGCGTGTTCACGGCGAACACGTGCGGCAAGCCGTCTTCGGTGACGCGGTGCGGCTCGCGGTAACCGGCGCCCGCGTTGTGGATCACGGCATCGAACGCGCCGAGCGCGTTGACCTGGTCGGCGACGGCCCGCGTCTGCGCGAGGCTGCCGAGATCGCCGATGACGACCGTCTGTGCGCCCGGAACGGCGGCCAGCGCTGCCTCCCCGCGGGCCGCGTTGCGCGCGTGGAGCACGACCGAATGCCCTTGCTCGACGAGGAGCCGTGCGGCCATCGCGCCGAGGCCGTCGGCCGAGCCCGTGATGAAAATGCGCGCCATCGTTGCGTTGTGCCCGCAAGGGCCGGTTCGCGCGCGGGGGCTGGGCCACTTCGGCAAAGTGGTCTGGTCCCCGATCGCGAATGTCCGGTCCATGCCGGAGACGATGCGGCCCGACCGGTTCGTCGCGCTGAGTTCGCTCGACGTCGACGTCAAGCGGCGTGGCACGATCCGCACGCAATTACTCGAGCAGTTCCGGTCGGCGATCCGCGATCAGCGTCTGCCGCCGGGTTCGCGGGTGCCGTCGACGCGCGCCGTCGCCCAGCGCTTGCGCATCTCGCGCAGCACGGTGACCGACGTGTTCGACCAATTGCTCGCCGAAGGCTATCTCGTCGCGCGCCACGGCGCCGGGACGTACGTGTCGCCCGCAGTGCGCGGCGCGCCCGTGCGCGTGCGCACCGCGTCCGCGCCGCCGTCGACGTCGTGGGAGCGCGTGTCGCGGCGCGGCAAGCTGTTCGCCGACATCACCACGCGCTCGCGCTACACCGACAAAGAGCCGCGCGCGTTCCAGCCCGGCGTCCCCGCAATCGATCTGTTCCCGTTCGGCGTGTGGTCGCGCATCGCCGCAACGCTGCTGCGCCGCCCGCCGCGCGACCTGGTGTCGTACGGCGATCCCGCCGGCTATCGTGCGCTGCGTGAAGCGATCGCAGCGCAGCTGCGCGACCGCAAACGCGGGGCGTGCGACGCCGATCACGTGATCGTCACCAGCGGCACGCAGCAGTCGCTCGACATCATCAACCGGCTCATGCTCGATCCGGACGAGCAGGTGTGGATCGAAGATCCCGGCTCGCTCGCCGCGCGCGCGACGTTCGTCGGCGCCGGCGTGCGGCTCGTGCCGGTGCCGGTCGACGACGAGGGCATCGATGTCGCCCAAGGCGTCGCCGCGGCGCCGCGCGCGCGGCTCGCGTTCGTCACGCCTGCCGTGCAGTCACCGACCACCGTAACGATGTCGGCGCCGCGCCGCGCCGCGCTGCTGGCATGGGCGGATGCAGCGGACGCGTGGATCGTCGAGGACGACTACGAGGACGTGTTCCGCTACGACGGTGAGGAGCCGCCGCCGCTGCACAGCATCGCGGTGAACGAGCGCGTGATCCTCATCGGCTCGTTCAGCCTGAGCACGTTCCCGGCGCTGCGCATCGGCTACATCGTCGCGCCGCGCGCGCTCGTCGACGCCTTCGTCGCCGCCAAAGCTGCCATCGACCGCCAAGGCGCGACGCTGGAGCAGGCGGTGCTCGCGGAGTTCGTCCTCGGCGGCCACTACTTGCGCCATCTGCGCCGCATGAGCGGCGAGTACGCGGAGCGCCGCGCCGCGCTCGTGCGCTGCTTCGCGCAGTACCTTCCGGAATTTCCGTTCGAGCCGCCGCGCGCCGGACTGCACGCGCTGCTACCGCTCGCAGGCCGTGACGACGTCGCGCTCGCGCACGCGGCCGAACGGCACGGCATCTCCGTCGTGCCGCTGTCGCCGCTCTACCTCGACCGCGAGCGCCGCCGCAACGGCTTGCTGATCGGCTTCGGCGTCGCGTCGCCGGGCGAGATCCGGCTAGGCGCCCGCAACCTGCGCAACGCGTTCGTCGACCTCCGCGGCCGCAAACTCCCCGCGCACCGTCCGTGAGTACACCGCGCGCGCATCGATGCCCGGGCGCGTGATCCGCCCGCGCGTGACGTCGTCGTAATACGCTTGCAGCTTCGCAGCGACCGGGCCGAGCGTGCCCGTGCCGATCGTGCGGTGGTCGAGGCTCGCCGTCCACGCGACGCCGACACCCGTGCCGCACAAGACGATCTCGTCGGCTTCGTACAGCTCCGTGCGGTCGATCGCGCGCGACTCCACCGCCAGCCCGAGCTCCTCGCGCAGGTAGCGCGTCACCAGCTTGCGCGTGACGCCTTCGAGCAGGTTCTGCGACAGGTCGGGCGTCGTCACCACACCCTCGCGCACCACGAACAGGTTCGCCGCCGACGCTTCGGACACGTGGCCGTCGTCGGACAGCACGATCGCGTCGTCGAAGCCGTTGAGCCGCGCCTCGCTCTTCGCGAGCGCGACGTTGACGTAGCTGCCGGTGATCTTCGCGCGTGCGGGCGCGGCGTTGTCGTCGACGCGGCGCCACGAGCTGACGCACAGCTTCAGGCCGTCGTCGGTCTCGAGGTACTTGCTGTTGGGGAACGCAACGATCGCGAGGTCGTGCCCGACGTTGTCGATGCGCACGCCGAAGAACTCTTCGCTCTTGAACAGCAGCGGGCGGATGTAGACGTCGGAGCGGAAGCCGTTGCGGCGGCACAGCTCCAGCGTGATCTCGGTGAGCTCCTCGGCGTCCTGCGGCAGGTCCATCAGCAGCACGTTGCCGGACCGGCGCAGCCGGCGGTAGTGCGCGACGGGCTCGAACACGTACAGCTGCTCGGCACCGTCGTTCCAGAAACCGCGGATGCCTTCGAAACAGCCGGTGCCGTACTGCAGCGCGTGCGTCAACAGCCCCAGCGTGGCCTCGCGGTACGGCCGAAACGCCCCGCGGTGATAGACGATGAGCTCCGACAGATCCACGTGACCCTCCTTGGCGCTATCATGCCACCGCTAACGCGTTCGCCGGAGGTCCACTTCGCGCGCCAGTGGCCCACCACGTTCCGCCGGAGGCGTGCTCTACGAAGGTGCGTCGTTTTTGTGTGCGGCGTAGCTTCGTGCGTCGAAATACCAGGCCGGTAAGGACGCTGGGAACGTGATGTCGGCGAACCGGTAGTCCACTTCCTGGCCGTCGCCGTTGTAGCCGCCACCGACCACGCCGTGGAAGCTCGTCACCACGGGATAGCCTTGCACCGTGCCCATCGTGATCGTAAAGACGACGGGGAACACACCGTCCTTGCCGTTGTTGACGAACAGCTTATCGGTGGCGACCAGCTTGTGCAGCTCGAGCGTCTTCGCGTCGGCGTAGATTTCACGCAGCCGGTTGCGCTCGACGTCGCGGATGGGGTAAATCATCAGGTGCAGCTGATCGCCTTCGGTTCGCAGGGAGTCGACGCGATAGTCCGACTCGATCAGCGCGCGCACGCTGCCGATGACGGGCAACGGCGTGTACCGCGGCTCCGGCGTCGGCACCTCGCTCACCGGGTGCGGTCGCGCGGGCGCAGGCTCGAAGACGTCGGCGGTCGGCGGGCCGGGATCGCGGTCTTCGTTGAACGCCGGGCGGTCGAACGCGAGCGGGCCACGGGCTTCGTCGCGATACACGAAGCGCGTGAGGGCGGCGCGGTCGGCGTTGCGCACCCACACGTGGACCGTGTAACTTCCGGTCGGGTCGGGGTACCCGTTGGTCGCCTTCTGCGCGCGCACGAGCGTGTAGGTCTCGTACGGCGGCGGCGGGCGGTGCGAGCGAAATTGCGAGCGAATGAGCCCGAGCACGCGCTGCGGTGACGGGGTCGGCTCGGCCGCCGGCGCTGCGGCCGGCGTCGCTAGCGCCGCGGCGAGCAAGACGGAAGCAAGCATGATTGCCGGTGCTACGCCGCCGCCGCGCGTCTGGCCCGCCGACTTCGAGCGGCGAAGCGACGGGAGGCCGCGCGCCGTACAGCATACCTGAGAGCATGACGCAGCCGTTACCCAGGATCGTTGCCGCCGCGTTCGCGATGGCGTTCGCCGCCGCGCCGGCTGCCGCGAAACCGCCACGCCCGACGACGCCCGAGGACATCGCGCGTATCGCCTACGTCACGTCGGCGGCGATCTCGCACCGCGGCGACCGCGTCGCCTTCGTCGTGACGAAGCTCGATCCGGCGAGGAACCGCTACGTGCGCAACGTCTGGGTCGTGCGCGCCGACGGGACCGGGCTGCGCCAGCTGACACGCGGCGGCGGCGACAGCGATCCGCAGTGGTCGCCCGACGACCGTGCGATCGCGTTCTCCGGCGCGCGCGGCGGCCCGTCGCAGATCTACACGATCGCGCTCGACGGCGGCGAGGCACACGAGCTTACGGGCGAACCGAAGGGCGCCTTCGGCCCCCGCTGGTCGCACGACGGCACGCGCATCCTCTACGGCGCGAACTTCACCGACAAGCAGCCGAAGACACACCTCGACGAAGCGGCCGCGGACGGCACGCTCGACGACAAGCGCAAGACGTCGGACGTGCGCACCACCGACCGGCTCGATTTCGAGGTGAACGGTGAAGGCGAGACGTTCGCGCGGCACGCGCACGTGATCACGATGCACGCCGACGGCACGGGGCGCAAGCAGATCACGCCGACGTCGCCGTGGTCGGAGTCGGCGGCAGCATGGTCGTACGACGACCGCAGCGTCGCGTTCACCTCGCTCCGCCGGCCGGTCGATCCCGATCGTATCGACAGCGACGTGTACGTGGTACCGTCGCGCGGCGGCGCGCTGCGCCGCGTCGCAACGCAGCATCGCACCGCCGGCGCGCCGGCGTGGTCGCACGACTCGCGCGCGCTGTATGTCAGCGTCGCATCACAGCCCGATCCGGCGGCCCTCGCCGGGGTCGACGTGGTTCGCGTCGACGGTGGCGCCCAGCACGCGGTGGTGCCGGAGAACCGCGTCGCGTTCGGCGACGCGCTGCTCACCGACACGAAGGAAGGCGGCGCGGGCTGCGGCCCGCTGCTCGAGCCGCACGACCGCTGGTTCGTCGCCGACGTGAGCGTGCCCGGTGCGACGGCGCTGCAGCGCTTCGACGTCGCGACCGGCCGCGCGAGCAACGTCGTCGCTCGCGGCGACGAGGTGGCCGACTGCTCCGCGAACGATGCCGTCACCGCGATCGCCTACACCGCGTCGGACGTCACGCATCCCGCCGAAGTCTTCGTGTACGACACGGCGCGCGGGCACGTCGCGGCAGCTGACCCACTTCAACGCTGCGTACATCGCGAGCGCGCGGCTCGTGCCGGCGCAGCGCTTTCAGGTGCGCGACGAGCAGGGCTTCGCCGTCGATGCGTGGTTCTTGCCGGCGAACGTGCCGCGCGGCACGCGCGCGCCAACGTTGCTCGAGATCCACGGCGGCCCCGTTGCGGAGTTCGGTAACGCGTTCTTCCAGGAGATGCAGCTGCTCGCCGGGCGCGGGTACAACGTCGTGTTCGCGAACCCGCGCGGCAGCAGCGGTTACGGCTACGCGTTCACCGCCGCGCTATCGAAGGACTGGGGCAACCCGATGTTCCGCGACGAGGAGGCCGTCATGAACGCCGTCGCCGCACGCCGCGACGTCGACCCGCACCGGCTCGGTGTGCTGGGCGGCAGCTACGGCGGCTACGCGGCGCTGTGGGTCATCGGCCACACGCATCGCTACAAGGCGGCAATCGCGGAGCGGGTGGTGAGCGACATGACGTCCGCGTTTTTGGCGTGCGACGAGTGCTACAACGTCGACGCGCGATATGCGTTCGGCAACGCGTGGGAAGACCAGGACCGCTACTGGCGGATGTCGCCGGTCGCCTCGATCGCCAGCGTCACGACGCCGCTGCTGCTGCTGCACTCGAACGAGGACACGCGCACGCCGCAGGTCGACTCCGACGCGTGGTTCACGCTCGCGAAATCGCTGGGGCAGAAGATCACCTACGTGCAGGTGCCGCGCGAGAACCACGACCTCAACCGCACGGGCGAACCGGTCCACCGGATCGAGCGCCTGCACCTGATCGCCGACTGGTTCGCGAAGGAGCTGTGACGATGCGCCGGATTGTCTGCGTCCTCGCCGTCGCGGCACTGCTCGCCAACGCGGTTCCGGCGGGTGCGACGTCGCAGTCGCTGCTTACGCGGCGCGTGGTCGCTGAAGACCTGTTCAAGATCGCGTTCGTATCGAACGCGACGATCTCGCACGACGGACGCCACGTCGCGTTCGTCGTGACGCGCGCCGACCTCAAGCAGAACGAGTACCTCGCAAACCTCTGGGTGGCCGAGAGCGACGGCTCGCGCGTCACACAGCTGACGCGCGGCGACCACGACTCCGAGCCCGCGTGGTCGCCCGACGACCGCACGCTGGCGTTCACGCGGGCCCAGCACGGCCCGCCGCAGCTCTACGCGATCGACCTCGCGGGCGGCGAAGCGCGGCAGCTCACGCACCAGCCGCACGGGGCGTCGACCGCGCTGTTCTCGCACGACGGCGCGCGCATCGCGTTCCAGTCGACGTCGGTCGCGCAAGCGCCGCCAAGCAAGGTGAACTGGAAATCGCTCGGCCTCAAAGCGCCGGCAAAATACGCGAAGTCCGACATCCGCACCCTGCCGTGGCCGCGCTATCAGACCAACGGCGCGGGGTACACCTACGACAAGACGACGCACGTCTGGACGATGCGTGCGGACGGCACGAATGCCAAGCAGCTCACGTTCGGTGCGGACGGCGAGAACGCCGCGGACTGGTCGCCCGACGACCGGCAGCTGCTGTACGGCACGACGCCGCTCGCATCGGTGGAAGGCGACGAAGGCAAGATGTTCGTCGTCGCGTCGGACGGTGGCGTGCCGGCGGCGGTCGCGGTCAAGCACTACGGCGTCAACCCGCTGCAGTGGACGCACGACGGCATGCGCATCGTGTTCGGCTACGCGTCGCGCCACGACAGCAGCGGTCTGCCCGGGCTGGCGACCTCGAATATCGATGGCTCCGGCGAGCGCTCGCACCTCGTCGAGAACACGGTGCTGATCGGCGACGGCGTGATCAACGATACCAAGGAAGGCGGCGCGGGCTGCGCGCAGCTGACGCCCGATGATCGTGCACTAATCGCGGACATCAGCATACCGGGCGGCACGAGGATCGACCGCATGGAGTTCGGCGGCAACACCACGACGCTGGTGGACGGTCCCGGCGAAATTCAAGACTGCTCGCTCAGCCGCGACGCGAAAACGATCGCCTTTACCCGGCTGGACGCCACGCATCTCCCCGAAATCTACGTGCAGGACGACAAGGGCTCGCGCCAGCTCACGCACCTCAACGAGGCGCTCGGCGCTCGGCTCCAGCTTTCCAAACCGGAGAAGCACACCGTCGAGAGCCCGGGCGGCACCGTCATGTACTGGGTGATGACGCCGCCCAACGCGGAGCGCGGCAAACGCTATCCCACGATCCTCGACATCCACGGCGGCCCGCACACCGAGTTCGGCGACAGCTTCTTCCACGAGTTCCAAGTGCTCGCGTCGCACGGCTACAACGTGGTGTACGCCAACCCGCGCGGGAGCGTCGGTTACGGCTACGACTGGGCAAGCGCGCTGGACGGCAACTGGGGCGACGCGATGTTCGCCGACGAGACGGCGGTGATGGACGAGGTGGTCAAGCGCGACGACGTCGATCCGGCGCGCACGTTCGTGTCGGGCGGCAGCTACGGCGGTTATGCGGCGCTGTGGATGATCTCGCACACGGACCGGTTCAAGGCCGCGCTCGCGGAACGCGTCGCGAGCGATCTGTTCACCGAGACGCTCGCTGCGGACTTCGCGTCGCCGCGCGGTTTCGAAGGCCCCGCCGGCACGCCGCACGCATGGGGCGGCGCGCTGCAAGGCCACGCGACGTTGTGGCAGCAGTCGCCGCTCGCGCACGTCGCGAACGTGCACACGCCACTGCTGCTGCTGCACGGCGATGCCGACACGCGCACGCCGATCGCCGAAACGCTGCAGGAGTACGAAGCGCTCAAGATCCTGCGCCGGCCGGTGGAGCTCGTGCAGTTCCCGCGCGAGAACCACGACCTCAGCCGCACCGGCGAACCGATCCACCGCGTCGAACGGCTGCACATCATGGCGGACTGGTTCGACCGCCACCTCCACTGAAAAGGACGATGCCGATGACGCGATCTGTCTTCAACGTTGCGTGCGCCGCATTCGCTGCGCTCTTCGCCTGCGGTTCGGCAGGCGCCGCGGCGGACGTATCGGACGCATCGTACGTTGCTGCCGGCGGCCCGTGGCAGGGAAAGGCCGTGCTGTGCGCGCCCGGATTCGTGACGTCCGTGGGCCCTCGGCTCGAGGAGCCCAAAGGGCAGTTTTCAAGCGGTGTCGGCGTCTTCGCACGAATCCCGTCGAAGCCGCGGTGGCTCGCGAACACGACGTTTGCCGAAGCCGGAGTCGTCCACTACCAGAACGAGCCGGGCAACGCCGTGATGCAGAAGGCGCGACCGGGGGACGCCGTGCAAGTGTGTCTCGTCTCGTTCCCGGTGCCGACGCACGACCCGAAAACAGGCGCCGTCATGTGCGATCCGAACGCCGACCCGCGCGGCTTCGTGTTTCGCATCTACGCCTATCGGCAGCACGCGGCGTACACCGGACCGGACTCGCAGCACTCCTGCGGCGGGGCGTAGCCGCCCCGCGTTACGAGTGCGGTTCGTCCTCAATGCTAAGCTTCGAAAGGTCTGCCGCGTAGGTGTTTTCGAGCAGTTGCAGCGTCACTTCCCGGTCCGTCGCCACGTGTGCTTCGATGACTGCGGCAACGTCACGTTTGGTCACCGTAGCCGCAATTCCATCGATGAACGTCCGGATGCCCGAGCGATCGCGTTCATCGAAGATGATGGCATATAGGCGAACGATCGGCGTGGTCGTCCCCGCACGCGGCGGTTGATAGGAGACCAGCAAATCGCGCATCTTCGGCCACTCGGCAGAGTGTCGGTTCCGCTCGACCTCTTTGCCGATGATCTTCGCTGCAGCGATGTATTCATCCGGGAGGGCAGGGCGATCGTATCGCTTGCCGAGCCACGTGCGAAGCTGCTGCTTGCGCGGCAACGGTAACTCGACACCGCGGAAGGCGACGAGCGTGGATAGCGCCGCAGCCGTGATCATCGTGCGCGGACTCCGGGAGTCCAGCTCGTAACGCTCGTCGTAGACGAACCACCGGTCGCGAATGCTGCCGGCTTTTCGGCCATCTCCCACTTGCAGCGCGTACGTCGGGCGCAGTTCGACGCACAGCCGGGGATCCGCGATGTGGGTGCCGTCAAGATCGCAGTCTTGCGTGACGAGCACCCAAGCGCCGTGGTCAGCTCGATGGGACGCTACGCCGTTCGGTTCTAGACGTACGTATTCCAGCGGTAGCGCGGTCTCGAGAAGCATTCCCTGACGCCAGCCCGCGGCGTAGAGATGATCGGCTCGGGGCATGAGCTAAAATGGGCTCTCCGGCGCCGTGAACAACCCGTCCGCGGGGTGCGGATTTGCCGCTCGGAGCGCGGTTCCCATCGCGGCACCGAGGCCGCGATCACGCAACATGTCCGCCGCGCAATTGCCGTCGGCGCCTCGGCGCTTGAGGAGCGTTCCGACCGACGAACCGAGGGCCCGCGCCACGATGTCCAGCTTTTCGGCGAGCACCACAGCATCGTCCAGAAGCACCCCCAGCCGCGTATCGTTCACACCGCCCAGGATTCGGTTCACCTGCGTATGCGAGATACCGAGCAGGTCGCCGGCAGCACGTCGAGACCAGCCGGTCAAGTCGAGCAGCTTACGGAGTTGCATCTGCGAACGCGTCATTCGATGCGCTGCCGAGTGTACGACCTCGGAGCTGAACAACGCAGCTTCCGCGCCCCATGCCTCCAGCTCACGAGCCTGACCATCGGTCGACGCATCGACCTCGGCTGTCAGGGGCGGCTCCGTATCCGGCTCGATCCGATAGCGGTCGAGGAAGACGTCCTCGCGCTCATCGATGTGGTATGCGAGTGCCGTCATCCCCGTTCAACCCCAAAATGCGCTCGTCCCGACTCGGTTAGCGCAAAGTTGAAGAAGCGCGCGATCTCATGATTGCACGCGCGAAAGATCGCACCGAGCTCGGCTGGGTCGAAGTCGTGCTCTTCGGCAAGACGAACGGAGCAATCGATGACGAATGCCGGTCCCTCCACGTTGATTCCGTTCTTGTTACCGATTGCGCCGACAATCCCGGATTTGACGGTTGCTGTCGCCGGCAGCTCCCCCTGATGCTCGACATCAATGGCGCCGCCGAGCGTGGTCGTGCTCAGTGAACGGCGCCGGAGCTGGACGACGCCGGGATGTTCGGACCAGCCAACGATCGCCGGCTGCAGCCAATCGCCCCATCCGGTTTCGAGCTTGAAACCGTCAACGTAGCGCACTTCGATCGATGTGCATTTCTTGACGCGCCGGCTCCGATCGACTGCGTCGAGAACCTGCTCCAGCACGACTTGAAACGCCTCGCGGTCACGGTAGCCGGTGCCGGGTACACTCACGCGAAGGGCAGACGGACCTAGCTCGAAGCGATATCCGGCGTTCTCGTCCTGAAACAGCCAGGACGTCTCGGGTCGCTCGCCATGCTCCGCGGTCGCTTGGGTCATCAGAGGGAACGCGGCCTCGAGCATATCCTGAATCGGCGCGAGCGCGGGGAGCTCCGCAAATGCGGCGACGGTGGGGAATCTCACGTCCACCATGGCACGTATCAAGGGAGGCCGCGACGCGGTGAACCGCTCGTCTCCTCCAAACGCGAAAATCATGACTGGGCCAATTCTCCCATTTCGTTCCATAAACGTTCCACGCCTCGACGTAGTTGCATGGGGACCGCACGGCACCTCCGGGCGACTCCCTGGCCAAACCAGCGATCCCACCCTCGCCTCTCCAGGCTAGCCATGGCGGGTCGCGTCAGCAACCGAGCTATCGCTTGCCACCGTCTCGAGCGACGCTGATGGCCGAATTGGTACGGTTCACCGCGCTGGAGCGGCATTACGGCGCAAACGAGGTCTTCAGCGGCCTCGACGGGGTCATCCGCGACGGCGACAAGGTCGGCTTGGTCGGGCCCAACGGCGCCGGCAAGTCGTCGCTCGTGCGATTGCTCGCGGGGCACGACGAAGCCGACGGCGGCTCGATCGTGCGCGCGCGCGAGCGCAGCTTGGGATATCTCGCGCAAGACGCCGCGGAAAGCGGGCCGCAGACGCTGCGCGCCGCGTTCGACGAAGCGATGGCACGCGGGCACGCCCAGGAGTGGGAGATGCGCGCGACGCTCAACCGCTTCGACTTCGCGGAGACCGATCTCGACCGGCCGCTGCGCGAGTTCTCCGGCGGCCAGCGCACGCGCGCACTGCTCGCGCGCACGCTGCTCGAGCAGCCCGACTGGCTGGTGCTCGACGAGCCGACGAACCACCTCGACCTCGACACCGTGCGCTGGCTGGAGAACTTCGTCGCGCGCGACCCGCGCGCGTTCTTGATCGTGTCGCACGACCGCTACTTCCTCGAAACGGTCGCGAACGAGATCTGGGAGCTCGACCGCGGCGAGCTCGCCACGTACGACGTGAAGCCGGGCCGCGCGTACAGCATGTACGTGGAGGAGCGCGACATTCGGCGCGAGCAGCAGCGGCGCGACTACGAAGCCGCAACGGCGGAGCGCAAGCGCCAGCGCGCGGTGATCGACGAGCTGCGGACGCACGGCTCGCACAACTACAGCGCGGTGTGGAGCCGCGAGAAGGCGTTTGCGCGCGTGGACGTCGCCGAAGCGCCGCGCGCCGAACGGCGCAAGATCGCCGTCGCGCTCAAGGCGGCGCGCCGCGCCACGGGCGGTCCGGCCGTAGAAATCAAAGGCATTACGAAGGCCTACGACCGCACGCTGTTCGCCAACGTCGGCGCAACGTTCACGCGCGGCGAGCGCGTGGCGATCGTCGGCCCCAACGGCGCGGGCAAGACGACGTTCCTGCGCATCCTGTCCGGCGAGCTCGACGCCGACCGCGGCAGCGTGCGCTACGGCGTCGGACTGCGCACGGCCAGCTACTCGCAGAGCACGGTCGACGATCTTCCAGCGGGCGCGACGGCGTCCGAAGCCGTGATGCGCATGGGCGTCACCGACCAGGAGGCGCGCGGGCTGCTGGGGCGCTTGAACCTGGGCGGCGACTCAGGCGACAAGCCCGTCGAAGCGTTCTCCGGCGGCGAGCGGCGGCGCATCATGCTCGCGCGCTTGATGGCGCAGCGTGCGGACTGTTTGTTCTTGGACGAGCCGACCAACGACCTCGACATCCCCAGCCGGGAAGCGCTCGAAGACGTGCTCGCCGAGTACGACGGCGCATTGTTCGTCGTGTCGCACGACCGCTATTTGCTCAAGCGCCTCGGCGAGCGCGTCGTGTCGATCCGCGACGGCAAAGCGCAGGTGATCGACGGCGACTACGAAGCGTACGAGCGCCGCGCGCACGAGCTGGCCGAGACGAGCAGCGACGGCACCGCGAACGGCGCGTCGCGGACGCCGGCAGCGGCGGCACAGAAGACGACGCCGGCGAAGCTCGACCGTCAGAACGCGCACGAAGCGAAGGTCGCGGCGGGCCGCCGCAAGCGCGCGGTCGCGGACGCGGAAAATCGCGTCGCGAAGCTCGACCAAGAACGCGCGCGACTGGAAGCCGATTTCGCCGCGCCCGATCTCTACGATCACCCCAAGCGCGTGGTCGAACTGGTGCACGCGCTCGAGCGCGTCAAGGAAGAGAGCGCCGCCGCGATGGTCGCCTGGGAGGCAGCCGCGGCGGCGCTGGACGCGAGCGGCTAGGGCGCCCCGGCCTCCGGCGGACGCGCGATCACGTAGAACCCGAATCGCTCGCTGAAGCCAAGCGCACCGGGGCGCCGCGCATCGGCGATTCCCGCGCTCTGCAAGTGCGCGGCGGGGACGCCCGCGACGTGCAGGCACTGGATCACCGCGGCTTGCGCGATCGGATCGCGCGATTTGATTTCCAGCCACTCGCCCGGCGGCTTACCGCTCGCGACGATCTCGGCCACGTCCGACGGTGGCACGGGGGAACCGGCGCGCTGGGCCGCACGCGCCGCGCGCACCGCGACGACGATCGCGTCGGCGACCGGCTTCGACGCGGCCGGACACGCCGGCGCCGCGCGCTCGGCGTACGGGTCGGCCGGTGCCGCGGCCGGCTCCGGTTCGGTCGACGCGTTGACGCGCGTCGCGCCGCGCTCCATCTGCTTGGGCGGCACGAGATAGATGCCCAGCAGCGGCGTGTACGCGACGAAAAGCCCCTTCGGGTCGTCCGGCGGCGCGTACGCATGGAACTTCGCGCGATCGTCGGCCGATACGACGGCCACGCGCGCGCAGTTGATGACCGCCGCTGCGGCGGCCAGCGGCGCGCCCGCAGCCACGGCGAAGCGCCCGCCGTCGTCGTACGGCGTGTACTCCAGCGTCACGCCGTTCACGTTCGCTCGCCCGGTGCGCAGCGTCGTCGGATAACGGCCGGCCGATTTCGCGCGCTCCGCGTCTGCCGCGATGCGGCCCATTGCATCCATCACCGGCTGCGCGACGCGCGCTGCAGCCGGAGTGCACGCGTCGTTGTCGGGATCGATCTTCAGCGCGTCGGGATGCGCGCCTTCGCGCAGCGGGACCGCGCGGATGCGAATCTCCACGCCACCGTGATCCTGGTCGTCGGCATTCGACGCGTCGGCGTTGCCGGCGCCGCTGCCGGTCGCGCCGAGCCGTCCCACGCGCACCGTGTACGTGAGCGCGACCGCGCGCGGTGCGAGCGGCGTCGCGGCGAGCGCGAGCGGCGCGGCGCCGGCGCGCGGCAGCGCGAACACGCCGGAGGCCGGCACGAACGGGCCCGGATGCGTGTTGCCCAGGTTCGTGCCCACGATCGCAAGCGAACCCTCGCGCAACGGCGTCGCGAGCCCCGCATTGAACACGGTGTACCCCGGCAAGCGGTTCGGGTTGTTCGCCGCGGTGTAGCTGACGTTCGCGAGCAGGTCGATCACGCGCCCGAGCTTCGCCGTCGCAACGAGCCCGGCGCGGTGCAGCGGCGTGCCCGGCACCTGCGCACCGACCGGCGTGAGCGCCGCGGTCGCCGGCGTCGCATCGGTGACGAAGCGCGACTGTACGCTCGCGTAGCCGGCAATCAGCGCCTTGCCGATCTCGAGCGTGCCGGCGAGCGTTGCGCCGCGGCTGATCTGGTTCGCAGGCTGGTACGACACGAACGCGAGCGAGCCCAGCGCCGGCGAACCGCACACGTAGGGCGACGCGGCGAATGCGGCAGCGGACGCGGCATAGCCCGGCGGTACTCCGATCGCCGCGGCGTCGACGGCGGTGAACACCGGCGCGTTCGTCAGCCGCGTGCTCCACGCGCTCAGCGCGAGGCGGCCGCGCTTGCCGGAGCGCTCGGCGGTCGCGCGCACCGACGACGAGCGCTGATGCGCTGCGTTCGCCGACGGCACGTTGCCGTATGCGAGCCCGTTCGCGCAGTCGAACGTCAGCGTGCGCGGATCGGGGAACGCCGTGCCGCTTACAACGAGCCCGGCGCCGGCGTCGCCGGATGAGACGGCCACGTCATACGCGCTGCTGCGGCTCGGCTGCCAGCGCAGGTCGAGCCCGCTCGCCAACGCGTTCGTGCCGTTGCCGCCGTTGAGGCCGGCGCGCGCGCTGAGCGTGACGCGCTGGTTGACGTGGTAGCGGTCGGTCACCGCCGCGGCGTGAAACGCCGTATTCTGCACGAGCGAAAACGTCCCAAGCGACGTCGTCGTGCTGCCGAAAAACGACAGCCCGTAGCTCTGCGCAAACAGCGACACGTCGTGCCGCTCGCCGGCCGGAAGCTGGAGCCCCAGGCTGAAGCCGCGCGCGTTCGAACGCAGATCGTCGCTCTGCGGCGCCGCGGCGCCCGCGAGCGAACGGTTCGGCTGGTCCGAGGCGGTGCGCGCCGCGTTCACGAACGCGCCGAGCGAAAGTGACGTCGCGCCGATGGTCGCGTTCTCCGACAGCGTGACGAGCCCGCTGCGCGCGTGCGCGAACGCTCCCGGGCCGTAGCCGCACGGCAACAGCGCCGTCAGTTGCGCGCACACGAGCCCGTTCTCACCCGTGGTGCCGGTCGCGGTGAGCGTGAGCGTCTGCGCGATGGACGGCGCCCAGCGCAGCTTCGCGAGGTCGCCCGACAGCACGCGGTCGGCGTCGTGACGATATGTCAGCGCAGTCTGATCGGTGAAATTCAGGCCGGTGAACGGGCTCGTGCGGCCGCGCACCGCGTGCTCGAACACGTAGCCGAGGTTGCGCACCGAGCCGCGCGCGACGACGAGCGCGGACGACGCGTTGTCGCTGGCGTACTGCAGCGTAGCTTGCTGCTGCGCGAAGCGCGTCGGCTGCAGCGTGCGGAATCCCACGTTGCCGCCCAGCGCGCCGTTGGCCGCGCCCGAGCTGACGCTCGCGCCGCCGAAGAGGTCGGCGTTGATGCCGCGGTCGGCCAACGAACCGCCGGCGCCCGGGATCGGCACGCCATCGACGCTCGTGCCCGTCTGCGACGCGTCGTTGCCGTCGACCATGAATCCGTCACCGGCGGACGTCACGCCCGGCAGATCGCCGATTGCGTCGCGAAGCGAGCCGTTGAGATAGCGCAGCGCGTCGTCTTGCCCGACCTCGCGCGACGCGCGCGCCGGCGAGCTGCTCACCGACACGCTGCCGATCTGCTTGAGCCCCGCACCGGCGCGCTGCAGCCGCACGCGCACGTTCGATGTGCGGTTCGCGACCACGTCGAACAGCGGCGACCGCGCCGCGACGAACCCGCGCTTGACCACCGAGGCACGGTACGATCCGGTCGCGACCGACTCGAACCGCGCGTGGCCGTCCGCATCGGTGTAGCCGATCAGCCCCGTCTCACCTTGCAACAGCACGCGCGCGAGCGAGATCGGCGCGTTCGTCGCGGCGTCGACGACGTCGACCACCACGTCGCTGGCGTCGTTCGCGGCATTCGCAGGAACGCCGGCCGACAGCAGCGCGATCGCGACTGCGAGCATTGCGCGCACGGCGGGAGGCATGCGTCGAACAAACCGCCCGCCCGGCGGGGAAGCGGAGAACGTCATCAAGAGTGACCTTTAGCGGCTGGTAGGAGTTCGTTTCTTGTCGATCATCTCGAGCTGCTTCACGAAGGCCTGGACCTGGCGTTGGTCGACGGGGCCGAGCGCCGGAGTCGACGTGAGCGTTCGCGTGTCGGTGCGATAGAGCAGGATGCCGGGCTGCTTCGCATTCGCGGGGAGCTGCGAGCCTGAATGACGGAGCACGAAGATCTTCATGTTCTCGGTGCGCGCGAAGCCGGGCGGCGGCACGAGCGGCACGCCGTCGAACGTCATGACGATGCCGGGTTTGGCGCCGGCGTCGACCGCCGGCGCATGGACCGCAGCGACCGCGATGACGCCGAGCGACGCGGCCAGCGCGAGCGCGGCGGGCGCGATCGCCAGCCGCGGCGCCGTGAGCTGACGGCGCGCGAGCAATTCCTCGACGCGCAGCGAGAGCTGCTTGCGCGTGACGAAGATCGCGGGCGCGGCGAGCGGTTCGTGCGGCCACGCCGTCGATTCCGCCATGCGCGTCAGCCCGACGGCGTAGGAGCGCACGTCGGACGTGGCCGCCACGACGCGGTCGTCGCACGCGATCTCGCGCTCGAGGTCGAGCCGGCGCGCGATGAGGTGCACGACGGGGTTGAAGCATTGCACGATCTGCGCGACGCGCTGCACGGCCGTCGTCCAGTCGTCGCGCCGCTCGAGGTGCGCGAGTTCGTGCAGCACGAAGCGGTCGACGTCACCCGGCTCGAAAGCGTCGAGAATGTGCTGCGGCAGCACCACCATCCCGTCGTACAGACCGACCGCGACCGGTACGTCGACGCGGTCGGACACGCACAGGCGCGCGCGGCGCGCGGCGGCCGCGCCGGCATGCGCGTTCCACAGCGGCAGCTCCTCGCGGCGCTCGGGCGACAGCGGCAGCGCGTCGCGCTTGAGCCGTGCGAGCACGACGACGCCTCCGGCGAAGCGGACGGCGCCGCCGAGCACGACGAGCAGCCACAGCGCCGCGGCGCCGAACGCCACGGCCGGCGGCACCGCGATTCGCGCGTGCGTGCTCGGCAGCGTCACCTGCGCCGGCGTGCGCGTGTCGTGCAACAGAGGCAGCGTTGCCGCGAGCTGCTGCGCGGACGGCGGGCGGTTCGCGTACTGCACCGCCACCGTTGTCGCGAGCGGGCCGAGCACGACCGCGATCAGCGCGACGTACCACACCGCGTAACGCGATGCGGCATCGAGCGGCTTCCAGAAGCGCACCACGAGCGCCGCGAGCGCGGCGATCGCCACGCCCATCCACACCGCGGTTACGCAGTACGTCGCGAGCGCCTGCGCGGCACCTTGCAACGGGCCCAGCGCATGTGCCGCGCTTTGCGCTAGGGCGTTCATTCGGCGTTCGCCTCGTGCTGCTCGATGAGCGCTTTGAGGCGGCGCAGATCTTCGCGCGAGACGCGGTCGCGCTCGACGAGCCGCATCGCGAGATCGAGCGGCTTGCCCGCGAAGAACCGTCCAAGCACGTGGACAACGTCCTTGTTCGCGGCCTCATCGCGCGCGACGACGGGGCGGTAGAAGTACGTCCGGTTGACCTCCTCGTGCGCGGCGTAGCCCTTGCGCTCGAGGATGCGCAGCGTGGTGAGCACGGTGCTGTACGACAGCGGCGGCTCACCGGCGCCTTCGACGACGTCGCTGACCGTCGCGCGCGGCCGCCGCCACAGCACTTCCATGAGCCGAAGCTCGGCATCCGTGAGAACCGGCGATCCGCGACGTGCCACGCGCCCCTCCAGGTGTCCGTTAAAGAATTAATACGCACGATACCACCGGTCGGGGCAGCTGTCAATTAATTCTTTAGCAGAGATTTCCGGGCGCGTGGAATCAGTGCGCGCGAACCGTCAGCCGGTACTCGTGGCGGCCAGGGTTGAGCCGGTCCAGGTACGTGTAGGTGCCCGGCTCGGTGAACTCCATCGTCGTGCTGCTGCCCTTGTTCTCGAGCACGTTGGGGGTCACGTCGCCGGACGGCGGGCCGGTGACTTTCCAGAGCTGGTGCGGCTTGTGATCGCGCACCGTGAAGCGCACCCGGTCGCCGACGACGATCGCCGATGACACGGGGACGAAGCCTTTGGCGCTGAGGTGGACGACGATCTCCTGGGACGCGGGCACGGTGCCGGCGAGCGCGGCGCTCGCAAAGGCGGCGAGCAGCGCGGAGACGATGATGGGCGGGACGCGCATGACGGACCCTCCACGAGAACGGGATCGCGCAAGGCGACCTTCCGTACGAGTGTTCACGTTCGCCGCACGAGCGAGCCCACCCGGGCGCACGCTTTCAGCCTTCGATCTCGCGTCGATGTTGCCGAGGCACGCCACCTCGGCCCGTCGAGGCGTCACGTGCCCAATCGCGAAGGCTCTCGCCCGCCTCCACGTGCCCTGACGACCCGGAAAGGACCGCTCGCCATGACCTCGGTGCTCGAACGCTCCACGCTGCTCAAATCGCTCGCGTACGTGGGTGGGCAGTGGATCGGCGCGGACTCAGGCGCGACGTTTGCCGTGTACGATCCGGCAACGGGCGATCGCGTCGCGGACGTGCCACGCATGGGTGCGGCGGAGACGCGCCGCGCGATCGAGGCCGCCAACGCCGCGCTGCCCGCTTGGCGCGCGACGCCCGCGAAAGAGCGCGCGAAGCTCATCCGCCGCTGGTACGACCTGATCGTCGAGCACACCGACGAGCTCGCGCACATCATGACGCTCGAACAGGGCAAGCCGCTCGCGGAAGCGCGCGGCGAGATCGCGATGGGCGCCGCGTACGTGGAGTGGAACGCCGAAGAAGCGAAGCGCGTGTACGGCGACACGATCCCCACGCTCGCCAACGACCGCCGCATGGTGGTGGTGAAGCAGCCGATCGGCGTGTGCGTCGGGATCACGCCGTGGAACTTCCCGCACGCGATGATCACGCGCAAAGCGTCGCCCGCGATCGCGGCGGGCTGCACGTTCGTGCTCAAACCGGCGGAGCAGACGCCGCTGTCCGCGCTCGCCGTCGCCGCGCTCGCCGAACAAGCCGGCATTCCGGCGGGCGTCTTCAACGTCGTGACGGGCGACGCCGACGACGCGCCGGTGATCGGCGAAGAGATGACGTCGAACCCGACGGTGCGCAAGCTCGGCTTCACGGGCTCCACCGTCGTCGGCAAGCTGCTCATGGAGCAGTGCGCGCGCACGGTGAAGAAAGTGTCGCTGGAACTGGGCGGCAACGCGCCGTTCATCGTGTTCGACGACGCCGACGTCGACGCGGCCGTGAGCGGCGCGATGGGCGCGAAGTTCCGCAACGCGGGCCAGGTGTGCGTGAGCCCCAACCGGCTGTACGTGCAAGAGGGCATCCACGACGCCTTCGTCGAGAAGCTCACCGCGCGCGTGCGCAAACTGCGCGTTGGGCGCGGGTTCGACGAAGGTATCACGCTGGGGCCGCTGATCGAGGAGCAAGGCTTCTCGAAAGTGGTCGAGCACGTCGAGGACGCGTGCTCGCGCGGCGCGACCGTCGTGCACGGCGGCAAGCCGCACGAGCTGGGCCGCACGTTCTACGAGCCGACGATCCTCACCAACGTTACGCCCGCGATGCGCTTGAGCAACGAGGAGACGTTCGGCCCGGTCGCGGCGATCGCGTCGTTCAAGACCGAAGCGGACGTCGTGGCAATGGCGAACGACACGCCGTTCGGCCTGGCGGCGTACTTCTACAGCCGCGACGTCGGCCGCACGTGGCGCGTCGCCGAGGCGCTCGAGACCGGCATGGTGGGCATCAACACGCCACTGATCGCCAACGAGTCGATGCCGTTCGGCGGCATCAAAGAATCGGGCATCGGCCGCGAAGGCTCGAAGTACGGCATCGACGAGTGGGTGGAGATCAAGTACATGTGCTTCGGCGGGCTCGACACCTAGCGCCCCGATCGTGGCGCATGCTTCGCGCCCACCCGGCCTTATCGTTAGGCCGTGACGTCCGCTCCCGCCATCTGTGCACCGAGCTCGCGGCGCGAACCGGCCGCTGCCGGCCGACATCCCGGGCCTCACGGAAGGTCCGGGATTTCGGCGTTCGAAGCCGACAGGACGGAGGTTCAACGGATGCGCAACACCCGCTCTTCATCGCATCGCACGCTCATGGTCGCGGGGTTCGCCGCGGTCGCGGGGCTGCTGCTCGCCGGGACGCTGTCCGCGGGCCGGCGGCCGGACCCGGCCACTACACCCGAGCGCAAGCCGCGAGCGGGGCCGCAGTGTACACCGCGACGTGCCAGCAGTGCCACGGCGTCAACCTCCAAGGCCAGTCGGGCCCCGGGCTCGTCGGGGCGGCGTTCCGCAGCTACGTCGGTAAAAGCGGCAACGCTTCGACGTTGTACGATTTCATTGCGCGACAGATGCCGGCCGATAAGCCGGGATCGCTCACCCAGCAGCAGTATCTCGACGTCACCGCGTACCTGCTCGCGCGCAACGGCTATCCCGCGGGCGACGTGCCGCTGACGAAGAGCACGCTCTCGGAGGTCGCGCTCGGCGGCGGCACCGCGACCGGCGCCACCGCACCAAAAGGACCGAACAATAAACCCGGCGCGGGCGCGAACAACGAGATCATCCGCGCGGCGGCGCCGAAGAACACGGTGTTCTCGAAGCTGCCGAACAATGCGAACGTCAATGTGAGCGACGCGATGCTCGCGGGCGCGGACAACGATCGCGCCAACTGGCTGCTGACCGGGCGCACGTGGGACAACCAGCGGTACTCGCCGCTCACGCAGGTCAACGACGGCAACGTCGGCTCGCTGCAGCTCGTCGGACTCGCGCAGACCGGGATGACCGCGAGCTTCGAGACGACGCCGATCGTCGTCAACGGCGTCATGTACGTCACGACGCCGACCGTCAGCAACACGATGAAAGTGATGGCGCTCGACGCGACCAACGGGCACCGCATCTGGGAGAGCGTGTACAGCCTGGGCTCGTTCCAGATCTGCTGCGGCCCGGTGAACCGCGGCGCGGCGGTGGCGTACGGCATGGTGTACGTGCTCACGCTCGACGACAAGCTGCTCGCGCTCGACGCGACCACCGGCAAGCTGCGCTGGTCGAGCACCGTCGCCGATGCGTCGGTCGGTTATTCCGAGACGATGACACCGCAAGTGTACGACGGCATCGTCGTCGTCGGCAGCGCGGGCGGCGAGTGGCCGATCCGCGGCTTCGTGGCGGGCTACGACGCGCACAGCGGCAAGCAGCGCTGGCGCTGGGACTCGACCGATCCGAAGACGTACGGCGGCGACTCGTGGAAGCGCGGCGGCGGGATGGTGTGGACGACGCCCGCGCTCGACCCGAAGCTGGGGCTGGTGATCTTCTGCACCGGCAACCCCAACCCGGATCTCAACGGCACGTACCGGCCCGGCGACAACAAGTGGAGCGACTCCATCGTCGCGCTCGACGTGCACACCGGCAAATTCAAATGGGGCTATCAGCAGATCAAGCACGACGTGTGGGACTACGACGCGGTCAGTAACGTCGTGCTGTTCGACGTGCACGTGAACGGTCAGACGATCCCGGCCGCGGGTGAAGCGGGCAAAGTCGGCTGGTTCTACATCGTCGACCGCCGCAACGGCAAGCTGATCCGGCGGTCCGATCCCTACGTCGCGATGTCGAAGAACATGTTCAGCCAGCCGACCGCGAAGGGCGTCGTGATGCTGCCCGGCGCGAACGGCGGGGCGGAGTGGTCGCCGCCGGCGTACTCGCCGGACACGCACTACGTGTACGTGCTGGCCAT
>CAWBVR010000001.1:0-36450 GCA_963792235.1 Vulcanimicrobiota bacterium | reverse complement strand
GGCCGCCGCCGGACTGGATGCGGTCGACCATCTTCTTGATCGCCGCCATCTGCGGGCCCGTCTTCAGCGCGTACGTCGTCGTCTCGTAGCCCCACCAGTCCCAGCACCCGTTCGGATTGTTGGGCGTGCTGCTCGAGACTTGGTACGGATACAGCACGAGGATGTTGTTCGTGTCGGCGTACTTGTTGATGCCGGCTTCGGTGATGAACTTCGTGCCGATGTTCGCCTGCGTCTGCACGCAGCCGTCGAGTGCGACGATCAGGCGGCACTGCTGTCCGTTCGCGCAGTTCGCCGGAACGTAGAGGTAGCCGTTGGTGTCGAGGTCGTTCGCGCCGCCGCCGTACGGAGTTTGGTCGAAGTTGACCAGCGTGCCGCCCAGCGTGCCCGTGTTCTTCGCGTTGACCGAGCCGTAGAAGTACGTCAGCCACGTCTTCTCGGAATCGTAGCTGCTGCAGTTGATCATGTACGGGCTGGCCGTCGTGCCGCACGCGACCTCGCCGTCGGGCGACTCCCAGCCGTGTCCCGCCGCGTACGTGTTGTCGTACTTCGTCGCGACGCCGTAGTGCTGGTACTCGCTGTTGAGGTCGTTCATCGTCTTCGGATACGACGGTGTAGTCCATCGTGCCCGACCACAGGTACGCTTTCTGCCCGTTGAGGTTGCTCTTGGGATCGATCGTGCCGGCGGAGGACTGGCTGTCGAGATAGCTTTCGGATGCCGCCAGCGAGCTCGATGTCGCGTACTGGCACGTCGTTTTGCGCCGTGGTCAGACTGTCTTGCGCGCAGTAGTACGGGCCGCCCGCATACACCGCCGCGAAGTGGAACGTGCCCGAGAACGCGACGTGCAGCTGCACCGCCATGAAACCGCCCGAGGAGATCCCAGCGACGGCGGTCTTCGTCTTGTCGACGTTGTACGCGCCGAGGCTCGCGAGACTGCGCACGGCGCGCTGATGCTCGTCGGGCGCGGTGCCGGCGGGAACGGCGCTACGGCTGCCGGAGCCTGCGCACCCTGCGGCGACGGCGCACGACCAACAGCGTGAGAGCGGCGAGGCGCGAAATCGACGGATAGATGCGCATGAAAACTTCCTCCCCGGTGAAGCGAACGCTGCGGGAGAAATTTCCAGGCCGGTCGGCTTATCCTGCGGGCCGAGGTCGGCGGACTAGCGTCCGTCCCGCGAAGTACCGTTCGATGAAGTCCCCGTACGGGGTTCCGGTTACCTCGAAACCCGCGTCAGCGGCTTTCTGAAGCGCGCCTTTGCCGCCCGTTCCGTCTTTCTCCGAGAGCACGATGGCCGCTGCGACCGCAGCGCGCGTCGCGCCCGCTCAATGGATCAGGACGGGTCCTTCGGCGGCGTCGACGGCTTCGCGGATGCGCGCGATGTCCTCGTTCGTCACCGTGTCGATCGTCCACGGGACGTGCGCGTACGCGATGTCCGTGCCGGCGAGCGCGTCGTCGGTGATGTTGCCTTCCTCGTCGCTGCCGCGGATGTTCACGACCGTCGTGAACCGGCCCGACGTCAGTTCTTCCGCGGTGGGTTGGCCGCCGACGGTGATGCCGCCGATCACGGTTTCGTTCTTCATCGATTCTCCTAGTGGTCGTGAGCTAGAGGTTTGCGACGATGCCTTCGACCAGGCGCGCGACGTCGTCCGGCGCTGCGCGCGGACGCTTCGAGGACTTCTTCGTGCGACGTCGGCGCGCCCGTGCCGTGGACGTTGGTGATCAGCGAGAAGCCGACGACGTCGCGGCCGAGCGCGCGCGCGGCGATCGTCTCGAGCACCGTGCTCATGCCGACCGCGTCGGCGCCGATCGTGCGCAGGTAGCGCGCTTCGGCGGGCGTCTCGTACGCCGGTCCGGCGAGGCCGGCGTACACGCCGTCGTGCAGCGTGATCGCGTACTCGGCCGCCATGTGGCGCGCGAGCTCGCGCAGGTGCGGCGCGTACGCGTCGACCATGTCGACGAAGCGCGCGTTCTGCCCGGGCAGCAGGTCCGCGCCGATCAGCGGGCTCGTGCCGGTGAGGTTGAGCTGGTCGACGATCAGCATCAGATCGCCGGCGCGGTAGTCGGGGTTCACGCCGCCGGCGGCGTTGGTCAGCACGAACGTTTTCGCGCCGGCGTGCGCGGCGACGACGACGGGATAGATCACGTCGTCGGTCGCGCGGCCTTCGTAGAGGTGGAAGCGTCCGCTGAACGCGACGACGCGGCGGCCGTGCAGCGTGCCGACGTGCGCTTCGCCCGCGTGTCCGGCGACGCCGGGCAGCGGCATGCCGTCGATCTTCTTGTACGCGACGGTGTGGCCGTCGATGCGATCGCGCAGCACCGCGCCGAAGCCCGAGCCGAGCACGATCGCGCAATCGAGGTCGCCGCCCGCTTTGTCGCGGAGAAATTCCGCCGCGGCTTCGAGCGCGCTTGCGTTTCATTGTGGCGCACCCTTCGACAAGCTCAGGGTGACATTTGGGTCAGCGGGCGGCGTGAGCAGGTTCGTGCCCGTCATCTCCGGCGGGACCGGGAGGTCCGAGCAGCGGCAGCAGCGTCGGTGCGACGTCGCCGAGCTTTCCGCCGCCGCGAGCGTGCCCAGCGGTTTGTCGGAGATCAGCACCAGCGGGACGGGGTTGGTCGTGTGCGCGGTGAGCGGGTTGCCGTCGGGATCGATCTTCTCTTCGGCGTTGCCGTGGTCCGACGTGATCGCGAGGATGCCGCCCGCCTTGATCGTCGCCTGTTCGAGCCGGCCGAGCGCGACGTCGAGCGTCTCGAGCGCGGAGATCGTCGCATCCCACACGCCGGTGTGCCCGACCATGTCGGCGTTCGCGTAGTTCATCACGATCACGTCGTGCCGCCGGTGGAGGAGATCCTCGACCGCCGCCGTCGTGATGTCGTTCGCCGACATCTCGGGCGCGAGATCGTACGTCGCGACGCTGCGGTTGGACGGGATCAGGATGCGGTCTTCGCCCGGGAACACGTCCTCGCGCCCGCCGTTGAAGAAGTACGTCACGTGCGCGTACTTCTCGGTCTCGGCGAGGCGCAGCTGCGTCAGGCCGGCGGTGGCGACGATCTCGCCGAACACGTGATACTGCGGACGCGGCCCGAACAGGATGGGGTTGGGGAAGTTCTCCTCGTAGCGCGTCATCGTCGCGAACGTCAGATCGGCGTACCTCCGGACGGGGAACTGCGCGAACGCCGGATCGCTGAACGCGAGCGTGAGCTGGCGCGCGCGGTCGGGGCGGAAGTTGAAGAAGATGCACGCGTCGCCGTCGCGGATCGGGCGCGGCTCGCCGACGATCGCCGGCACGACGAACTCGTCGTTCTCGCCGCGCGCGTACGCCGCCGCGAGCGCCTCCTGCGCGGTGGGGTAACGGTGCTCGGCGGTCGCGTTCGCGAGCGCGTCGTACGCCTTGCGCGTGCGGTCCCAGCGCTTGTCGCGGTCCATCGCGTAGTAGCGGCCGGAGATCGTCGCGATCGCGCCGGTGCTGTGGTGCTTCGCGAGATGCTGCTCGAGGCGCGCGAGGTACGTCGCCGCCGAGCGCGGCGGCGTGTCGCGGCCGTCGAGGAACGCGTCGATCGCGAGCGGGACCGCCGCCTCGGTGATCACGTCGATCAGCGCTTCGACGTGGTCGAGCGAGCTGTGCACCTTGCCGTCCGAGACGAGGCCGAGCAGGTGCAGCGTGCCGCCGGTTTTCCGCACGTGGTCGATGCACGCGCGCAGCGTCGTGTTCTGCCCGAACGTGCCGCTCGCGATCTCCTCGTCGATCACGACGACGCCTTGCGGCACGACGCGGCCGCTGCCGATGTTGATGTGCCCGACCTCGCTGTTGCCCATCACGCCCGCCGGCAGCCCCACGGCTTCGCCGCTCGCTTCGAGCAGCGTGTGCGGATACGTCGCGAGGATGCGCGTCCAGTTCGGCAGGTCGGCGGCGAGGATCGCGTTGCCGTGCGGCGACGCGCTGGTGCCCCAGCCGTCGAGGATCGCGAGCACGAACGGCCGCCGCTTCGTCACGGCGCGCGCGCCTTCGAGCAGCGCGGCGAACGAGTGCGGGCTCGAGGCTCGCGCCGCCGACCAGCCCGCCGTCGATGTTCGGCTGCGCGAGGAACGCGGCGACGTTGTCGGGTTTCATGCTGCCGCCGTAGAGGATGCGCGCGTGGTCGAGCCCCGGCATCTTCGCGCGAATCTCGCCCATGATGTCGTTCGCTTCCGCGGGCGAGTCGGCGTTGCCGGTGCCGATCGCCCAGATCGGCTCGTACGCGACCACGCAGCGCGCGACGTCCGCGACCGGCACGCCGTCGAACGCCGCGTGCACCTGCGCGCACACCTTGTCGCGCGCCTGTCCGGCCGCGTGCTCGTCGGCCGTCTCGCCGACCGCGACGATCGGCGTGATCCCGTGCGCCAGCGCCGCGCGCGCCTTCTCGTTGACGCGGTAGTCCAGCTCGCCGAACAGATGCCGCCGCTCGGAGTGGCCGATGACGACCCACGTCACGCCGCACTCGACCAGCATCGCCGGCGAGATCTCGCCGGTGAACGCGCCCTCGTCCGCCCAGCACACGTTCTGCGCGCCCAACCCGATCGCCGAGCTCGCCGAGCGCGTCGCGCGCCGCGGACAGCGCGGTGAACGGCGGGCAGATCACCGCGTCGACGTCGGCCAGCGGCAAGTCGCGCGCGCACACGTCGGCGACGAACGCGCGCGTCTGCGCGATCGTCTTGTGCATCTTCCAGTTCCCGACGATCAGCGGCCGTCGCGTGCCCACGACGTCTAGCGCTCCAGCGCCGCGACGCCGGGGAGCGTCTTGCCTTCGAGGAACTCCAGCGTCGCGCCGCCGCCGGTCGAGACGTGCGTCATCGCGTCCGCGAAGCCGAGCGCGTGCGCGGCGGCCGCCGCGTCGCCGCCGCCGACGACGCTCGTCGCGCCGTGCTTCGTCGCTTCGGCGATCGCTTCGCCGACGACGCGCGTGCCGTTCTGGTACGGCGCTTTCTCGTACACGCCCATCGGGCCGTTGAACACGATCGTCTTCGCGTTGCGCAGCACCGCGGCGTACGCGCGCGCGGTGTCGGGGCCGATGTCGAGGATCATCGCGTCGCCGACCGCGTCGAGCGGCACGGTGCGCGCGGTGTCGTCCGCGTCGAACGCGTCGGCGACGACCGCATCCGTCGGCAGGTGCAGCGTGACGCCCTTGGCCAGCGACAGCGCGATGATCTTCTGCGCGGGCAGCAGGTCGGGATCGCGCAGCGACTTGCCGACGTTGATGCCCTGCGCGGCGAGGAACGTGTTCGCCATGCCGCCGCCGATCACGAACGCGTCGACCTTCGCGAGCAGGTTCTCGAACACGCCGACCTTGTCGGCGACCTTCGCGCCGCCGATCGCGCACACGAACGGGTGCACCGGATGATCGGTGAGCCGCGCGAGCGCCGCGAGCTCCGCCTCCATCAGAAATCCCGCGTACGCCGGAAGAAACGCCGCGACGCCGGCGGTCGACGCGTGCGCGCGGTGCGCCGTGCCGAACGCGTCGTTCACGTAGAGATCGCCCGACGCGCGCGAGCTCGCGCGCGAACGCAGGATCGTTCGCCTCTTCGCCGGCGTGGAAGCGCACGTTCTCGAACAGCGCGAACCCGCCGTCGGGCAGCGCGCGCGACGCCGCGACGGCCGCCTCGCCGACGCAGTCGTCGACGAAGCGAACGTCCGTGCCGAGCAGCTCCGCGAGCCGCGCCGCGACCGGGCGCAGCGAGTACTTCGGGTTCGGCTTGCCGTCGGGGCGGCCGAGGTGCGAGAGGATCACCGTCTTCGCGCCGTGCTCGCGCAGCCAGCGCAGCGTCGGCAGCGCGGCGGTGATGCGCGTCTCGTCGGCGATCGCGCCGTCCTTGGTCGGGACGTTGAGGTCTTCGCGCAGCAGCACGCGCTTGCCGCGCACCTCCGCGTCCCGGAGCGACTTGAAATGCATGTGTCAGCGCGCCTTCGACGTTCGCGCCGCGAACCCACGGTGCGGTGACGGGTTCGTACGGCACCCGCGTCGGCGGGCCGTTCGCGAAGCGCATCACCGGCGGCGCCGACGGCGCGGCCGGGAGCGCGAGCAGCGTGCTGCACACCGTGCCGAGCTCGGCGCCGGCCGCGACGGTCATCGCGCGATGCGGATCGTCGTCGTCCGCGCGCCGCAGCAGCTCGGTCCACGCCGTCCAGTCGCCCGTCGCGGGCTGCGGCGCGGGCGCGTCGCGAAACGCCGCGAAGTGCGCGGCGTAGCGCGGCGACGACGGGACGTCGCAGCCCTCCGGCGTGATCATGTGATGCCCCGGCGCGAGCGGGTCGACGCGAATGCTGCGCTCGTCGCTGGTCACGGCGAACGCCGCGCCGCGGTCGGCGAGCAGCAGCGTGAAACCGCGGTAGCGCTCCGGCGCGAGCGCGCCGGCGAACCGCGCGCGCGGAGGCGGCGTCGGGCTCGCGCAGCGCGCGCAGCACGAGCTCGCCGCGGCTCGCCTTGCCGTCGAGCGGGCCGAGCCGGTGCACGCCGTTGACGATCGTCGCGACGACGCCGTCGTCGTTCACGCCGAACCAGCTCCCGCCGCCGAGCACGTCGCGGCCCGCCGACGATGTCCGGCGCGTCGGGCCACCAGCGCGCCGGCGCATCGAACGCGCGGTCGAGCCGTTCGTCACGGTTGGCGGCGACGATCAGCGGCCACGGATGCTCCGGGCGCAGCAGCACGAGGACGGTGCACATGCGCTAGCGCGCGAAGTGGTCCGCGATGTAGTCCACCCAGCGCCGGTTCACGTCGGCGGAGCGCACGGGATCGCTCGGAAAGTGGCCGTCGACCGGATACACGACCAGATCGACCGGTTTGCCGAGGTCGCGCAGCGCGTGGTAGAACTCGTACGCCGACACCGGCGACACGCGCTGGTCGCCGCGGTCCGTCATCAGCAGCACCGGCGTCGTGACGTCCTTGACGTACGTGATCGGGCTCTGCGCGACGTAGTCGGCGCGGTTGTCGCCCAGCCACGGCGAGCCGCGGAACAGCTCGCGGTCGGCGTTGATGTCGTCGGCGGTCGCGTAGTCGGCGAGGATGTCGGTCACCGGCGCGCCGGCGACGGCGACGCGCCAGTCGTGATAGTGCGTGATCAGCCACGTCGTCATCACGCCGCCGTACGACCAGCCGCTGACCGCGACGCGGCTCGCGTCGACGATGCCGCGCGCCTTCACCGCGTCGAGCGCGGCGCGCACGTCTTTGCCGGGCCCGTCGACGGTGTCGACGTAGATCGCGTGCTGGTAGCGTTCGCCGCGATTGGTCGAGCCGCGATAGTTCGGCTGCAGCACCAGCCATCCGCGCGCGGCCATGAGCTGCGCGCGCGTGCTGAACGTCTCGGTCGACGCGGAGCGTCGGCCCGCCGTGGATCAGCACGACGAGCGGATACGTTCGGCCCGGCGTGAAGCCCGGCGGCGTGATCAAGCACGGCGTCGCCGTCGACGCCGGTCGTCGTCGGGTAGGTGATGCGCTCGCTCGCGCCGAGCGCGAGCGCCGCGACGGCGTCGTTGTAGTGCGTGAGCCGTCGCGGCGCGCCGCCGGGCGCGGCGTAGTAGATCTCGTCGGGATGCTGCGTCGTCGAGCCGACGAACGCGAGCGCGCCGTCTTTGCCGAGCGCGCCGTCGAGCCCCGACGTGATGCTGACGCCGCCGAGGTCGACGCGCTGCGGCGTGCCGCCGAGCGGCGCGCGGTACAGCACGTACGCGGTGCCGTCGGCGACGGTGAAGTCGAGCACGCGCCCGCCGGGCTCCCAGCCGATGTCGCGCACGGTGCGGTCGACGGACGGCGACACGGCGGTGCCGGGTCCGCCGCGCGGGCCCGTGACGTACGCGTGCGTCGGGTGGACTTGGTTGTCGCCGTCGCTGTGCAGGTATGCGACGTGCAGCCCGTCGGGCGCGAACAGCGGATCGTGCTCGTGCGATGCCGACGCGCCCAGCGGGCGCTCGCGGCCGGTCGCGACGTCGATCAGGCGCGACGTCGCGTCGTCGGCGTCGTTGAGCACCGCGGTCGGCGCGTGCAGGTACGCCAGCGTCGCGCCGTCGGGCGAGAACGACAGCGTCGACTCGCCTTCGCCGTACGTCACGCTGCCGGCGCCCGGCGTGAGCAGGCGCGCCGCGCCGCCGGGCAGCGGTTGCAGCCACACGCGCGCGGGGCGCGCGGCGCCGTGCGCGAGCGCGGGATCGTTGCCGACGCGGTACGCGTCGACGAAGCGCGCGTCGCCGGTCGCCGCCGGTTTCGGATCGATCGCGACGTACGCGAGCGCCTTGCCGTCGGGCCGCCACGCGAACTGCTCCACGCCTTCGGGCGCAGCGGTCGCGCGCACGCGCCGCGCCGCCGCTCGCGGGCATGACGAACACCTGCGCCTGCGTGTCCTTGCCTTTGACGGGCGCGTCGGCGACGAACGCGATGCGGTCGCCGCGCGGCGACCAGCGCGCCGACGACGAGCCCCGCGCGCGCTTTCACGAGCGTGCGGCGCGCGCCGCTCGCGACGTCGATCACGTCGAGGTCGCGCACGCGCTTGTCGTGCGCGCGGTCGATGCGCGTCACGACGGCGAGGATGCGCGTGCCGTCGGGCGAGAGCTGCGGCGAGCCGACGGAGACGATGCGGAACACGTCGTCGTACGCGAACGCGCGCGGCGCCGCCGGCGCCGGGCACGCTCATCGCCGCCGCGAGCACCGCGACGGCGACGGGAGCGAACCGGTGCGCTGCAACTACACGGCGCTCGGAATCTTGGCGGCGACGATCTGCGTGAGGTCGGCGAGCCGGCACGAGTAGCCCCACTCGTTGTCGTACCACGCGGCGATCTGGATCAGGTCGCCGTTGGCGTTGGTCAGCTTGCCGTCGATGATCGAGCTGTGCGGGTTCTGCTTGAAGTCGCTCGACACGAGCTCTTCCTCGGTGTACTGCACGTACTCTTTGAGCCCGTTCTCCGCGGTGCCGCGCAGGATCGCGTTGAGCTCGTCGCGCGTCGTCTCTTTCTTCGTCTGCACGACGAGGTACACCATCGAGACGGTCGGCGTCGGGACGCGCAGCGAGAACCCGTCGAACGTGCCTTGCACCTCGGGGATCGTGAGGTAGAGCGCCTTCGCCGCGCCGGTCGACGTCGGGATGATGTTGGTCGCGGCGTTGCGCGCGCGGCGCAGATCCTTGTGCGGCGCGTCGAGGATGTTCTGGTCGTTGGTGTACGAGTGGATCGTGCACATGAAGCCCTTGACCCAGCCGAGCTTGTCGACGATCGGCTTCACGGCGGTCGCCAGGCAGTTGGTCGTGCACGACGCGTTCGAGATCACGTGGTGCTTGGCCGGATCGTAGTCCGCGTCGTTGACGCCCAGCACGACGGTGATGTCCTCGCCCTTGGCCGGCGCGGAGATGATGACTTTCTTCGCGCCGCCGCCGTCGATGTGCGCGCGCGCCTTCGCGGCGTCGGTGAACAGCCCGGTCGACTCGATGACGACGTCGACGCCGAGGTCCTTCCACGGCAGCTTGCCGGGATCGCGCTCCGCGAGCACGCGGATCGCCTTGCCGTCGATGGTGATCCCGTCGGCGGTCGCCTTGACGTCGCCGGGATACGTGCCGTAGTTGGAGTCGTACTTGAAGAGGTGCGCGCACTCGGCGGCGCTGGTGAGGTCGTTGACCGCGGCGATCTCCACGTCCGGGATGCCGTTCCAGGAGAGCCTTGGCGAAATTGCGGCCGATCCGGCCGAACCCGTTGATACCGATGCGCATAGCCCGTTCGCTTTAGGCGAAGGAAACTTCCGGCTCCTCTCGCTCGCCGCGCAACCGCTTCACGAGCCGCATCAGCGAAGCGAGCCGGCCGTTGATCGTGGCCTTGCCCACGGCGGGGTGGCAGCGGCGCCCCAGCTCGGCGAGCGTCTCGTCGGGGTGCGCCAGGCGGAGCTGGGCCGCTTCGCGCAGCGCCGGCGAGAGGTTGCGCAAGCCGTAGGCGTCGGCGAGGTACTGGATCGCCTCGCGCTGCGCGGCGGCGGCGGACGCCGCCCGCACCACGTTGGCGGCCTCGGTGTTCACCAGGCGGTGGATGCGGTTCTTCGTCTCCTTCACCGCCCGGACGTCCTCGAGGTGCAGCACCGCGCCCGACGCGCCCGCCGCGCCGAGCACGGTGACGATCGCGTCGAGGCCCTTGAGGTACACCACCGGCCGCCCTTTGCGCACCATCCGGCCCGGGGCGAGGCCTTCGGCCGCGATCAGCGCGGCGATGCGGTCGGCGCGCGCGGCGTCGGCGGCGACGAACTCCAGATGGTAGCCGTGGTGCGGCGCCGCGACCGAGCCCGCGCACAAGAACGCGGCGCGCAGCTCGGCGCGCCGTTCGTCGCGCCGGCGCGGCTTCGGCGGGCGGCTGCGGCGGCACGGGGCCGAGGTCGATCTCGAACGTCGTCGCCTTGTAGAGCCGCGCGTCGTGACCGCGCCGCACGGGCGCCGCGCTGCGCTGGTCCTCGAACAGCGTGCGCGCGAGCCGCGCGACCGCCGAACGCCGCGTGCGAAACACGAGCTCGCCGCCGGCATCGACGCCGCCGTAGTACGCGAGCCCGTTGCGCAGCGCCGCGCGCACGCCGGGATTCGCCGGCACCTCGCGCGCGAGCGCGTCTTTCGCATCGGCCGATAACCGCGAGCGTTCAGGCAACGGCGGTCACCGCAGCACGTTCAGATCGGCGGCGGCCCACGCCCAGTGCTGCACGGTGCGGCCGCTGACGACGTCCATCTTCACGCACGGCAAGCCGCCGCCCGCGACGCCGCCGTGATGGCGCGCGTAGACGAGCTGCCACGTCGCGCCCGGCGTCTCCGGCGTGCGCCAGCGATTCGGGCCGTCGAGCGCGACGGTCACCGTGTTGCGTTCGACGCGCACGCTGCGGATGCGATTGCCGTCGCGATGGTCGACCGACGCGAGATACGCGCTGCGCCCGGCGATCGCCGCGGCGAACTCGTCGGCTTCGCGCGGCCACAGGCCCGCGACGTCGCCGATCTCGGCCGCGACGCGCACAGGTCGGTGTGCCGGATGCCGCCGTACGCCAGCGTGACGAGCACGATCCCGCCGAGCAGCCACGCGGCGCCGAACGCGGCGATCACAAGCGCACCATCAGCGCAGCCAGTCGACGGGATCGTCTTTGCGCTCCTCGACGATCTCGTACAGGTCGGCCGGCTTGAGCGACGGCAGCACGCGCTCCGGCACGAGCAGCACGCGCACGGTGAGAAACTTCGTGCGGTAGTGGATCACCAGCACGTCGCCGGCTTTCACCTCGTAGCCGGGCTTGAGCGCGCGGCCGTCCTTGGTGATCCGCCCGGCTTCGATCCCGTCCTTCGCCTCGGCGCGCCGCTTCGCAAGCCGCGAGACCTTGAGAAACTTATCCAGTCGCAACGAGCTCGCCGCGCACGCCGCAGACTGCCGTATCCACTTGCCTGCGGCTGTTTTCGAGACCGAGGAAGACACCCTTCGGGACTACGCGGGCCGGGCAGGGCCCGCACGGTCATCGCAGAAGGCGGCGCGTCCGGGCTGGTCAGTCAGCTCTGCGAATCGTGCTGTGTTCGAGGGGATGGACGATGCTTTTCGGGGTTGCCGGTAACGGCTTGCCGAGCGGGTTGCTCTACGGCGACGAGATCGCAGCGGCGGCGGCCGCGGCATCGAACTTTCCGCCGTGCTGGCTGTACGCGCACGGCTGGCAGGAGACGATCAAAGTCCAAGGCTGGCTCGAATCGATGGGCTTCACGGCGGCGAACTACATCTCCGGTGACGGCGGCCACGGGATCTTTCAGCTCACCGCGTCGGTGCCGCCGAACTGGCAAGATCCCAAGGTCAACGCGAGTTACGCGATCACGCAGTTCTTGCTGCCCGCGATCAACTATTGGAACCAAAAATACGGCTACACCGGCGACACGCTGGTGCGCTGCGTCGCGGCGCAGTACAACGCCGGGCAAGGCGGTGCGCAGAGCGGCCACGACGAGGGCGACGTCGGCAAGTTCACGACGCACACCGACGGCGTATCGTACTCGGACCTCGTGCTGAAGTACTTGAAGCAGCTGCTCGCGGGCCAGCACCCGAGCGGCTGACGCCGCCGGCGTGGCGAAGGGTTCGCCATGCCGTTTGCCACGACGATCGCCGGAAGTCTGCCCAAGCCCGCCTGGCTCGCGGAGCCCGAGCGCATCTTTCCGAGCTGGCGGCTCGAAGGAGCCGATTTGCTCGAAGCGCAGCGCGATGCGACGCGCATCGCCGTCGCGGAGCAGCTGCGCGCGGGGATCGAGACGGTCACCGACGGCGAGCAGGCGCGCAAGCACTTCGTGCACGGCTTCGCGGAGCGCCTCGGCGGCGTCGACGCGGCAAAGCGCCAGAAGCGCGGCATCCGCGACGACCGCTACGAAGCCGTGTGCCCCACCGTCACCGGCGAGGTGCGGCGCATCGCGCCGGTGCACGGCGACGACGTGCGCTTCGCGCGCACGCTGACCGACGGCCCGCTCAAGATCACGATCCCCGGGCCCGATGACGCTCGTCGACACGGTCGTCGACGAAGCGTACGGCAACCGCGCCGAGCTGGCGTTCGCGTTCGCGCGCGCGATCCGCGAGGAGATCGCCGACCTGATCGCGGCGGGCGTCGACGTGGTGCAGCTCGACGAGCCGGCGTTCAACGTGTACTTCGACGAGGTCGCCGCGTGGGGCATCGACGCGCTCGACACCGCGCTCGAGCGGCGCGTCGTGCGTCACCGCGGTGCACGTCTGCTACGGCTACGGCATCCCCGCGAACGTCCAGTGGAAGGCGAACCTCGGCGAGCGCTGGGACCAGTACGCGCACGTGCTGCCGCTGCTGGCGAAGAGCACGGTGAACCAGATCTCCATCGAGCTGGCGGGCTCGCACGTGCCGCCCGACGTGCTCGCGCTCGCCGGCGACAAGATCGTCGCGATCGGCGTCATCGACGTCGCCACCGACCGCGTCGAAACGCCGGACGACGTCCGCGCGACGATCGAGCTCGCGCGGCAGCACCTCCCCGACGACCGCATCGTCTGCTCGACGAACTGCGGCATGGCGCCGATGGCGCGCGACGTCGCGTACGCGAAGCTGCGCGCGCTCGCGGAAGGCGCGGCGTCCGGCTAGCGGCCTAGCGCGGCATCGGCTCGCCGGGATCCAGCACGAGGATCTGCATCGCGCGCGCGTCGGCGATGTGGTGCTCGTCGCGCCAGCGCTTGGCGAGGGCGCACCGGTCGAAAACTGCTTGCGCAGAACCGCGCGCAGGACGACGCGGCCGTCGGCGTTGCGGAACATCTCGGCGCCGTTGCGCGGCGCGCGGCCGGCGGCGACGAGCGCGCGCGCGACGCGATCGATGGCGGCGCACGCGACCGCCGGATCGTCGGTACCGAAGATGCCGAGCTCCGGCAGATGCTTGCTGCTCAGTCCGACGCTGTACGCGAACGCGTTCTCCGCGCGGTCGGCCTTCACCGGAACGCACGACCAGCCGTGCTGCCGCACCTGATCCTTCGCATGCGTCGTACTCAGGTCGACGCCGGCCGCGCAGCGATGCCGCGAGCGGCGAGCGCGAGCACGACGCGCGCGATCATCGGCGCTGCGACGCTTTCGGCGTGACGCACGTGCCGCGCGCGCGCACGACGAGCACCGGCTCGTCCAGCACGTCGGCCGCCGACGCGCGAGACGTCCGCGCGCGCCGCGATCACTTTGTGCGCTTCGAACTCCATCGTGCGCGACGTCGTGCCGACGCGCGTGATGCGGCCGCGCGCTTCGATGTAGTCGCCGGCGTGCACCGGCGCCTTGAACTCCACCAGGTCGTACGCGACGAACAAGCCTTCGTCGCCGTCGTGGCGGATCAGCAGCTCCGTCGCGACGTCGCCGAACAGGCCCAGGATGCGCGCGCCGTCGACGAGGTTGCCGCCGTAGTGCGCGTCGTGCGCGCTCATCCGCAGCCGGATGAGCACCTCGCCCGCGCCGTGCGCGCCTACGCCGCCGTCTTCGCCTGCTGCCACAGATCCTCGAGCTCGTCCAGCGTCATGTCGCCGAGCTGCCGTCCGCTGGCGACCGCGTACGCTTCCATGTAGCGGAAGCGGCGCTCGAACTTCGCGTTCGCGTCGCGCATCGCGCCCTCGGCGTCGACGCCCAGCCGGCGCGCGAGGTTCACCACCGTGAAGATCACGTCGCCGAGCTCTTCGCGCACGTGCGGGTCTTCCGGCTTGAGATCGCCGGCTTTGATGCGCGCTTCGGCGAGCTCGCGCAGCTCTTCGGACAGCTTCTCGGTGATGTCGCGCGCATCGGTCCAGTCGAAGCCGACGCGGGCGGCTTTTTCCTGCATCTTCTGGCCGCGCTGCAGCGCCGCCATGTGCGCGGGGATGCCGTCGAGCTTCGACGTGCGCGACTGGCCCGTCGCCTCTTGCGCCTTGAGCGCTTCCCAGTTCGCCCACACGCCCGCGACGTCGGCGACGGCGACGTCGCCGAACACGTGCGGGTGGCGGCGGATCATCTTGTCGGACAGGCCGTCGATCACGTCGGCGACGGAGAACTTGCCGCGCTCGGTCGCGAGCTGCGCGTGGAACACGATCTGGAACAGCAGGTCGCCGAGCTCTTCGCACAGCTCGACGTCGTTGCCGTGCTCGATCGCGTCGACCACCTCGTACGCTTCTTCGATGAGATAGCGCACCAGCGACGCGTGCGTCTGCTCGCGGTCCCACGGGCACGACCGGCGCAGCCGCGCCATGATCTCGATCGAGATCGTCCCAGGTGTGGTGCGTCGAGCCGGGCGGCAGCGGCACGAGCGGCATCGTGATCGACGCCGACAGCGTCGCGCGCGGCATGCCCGGGACGATCTCCGCGGCGAACCCGCGCCTGTCGAGCGCGCGCAGCAGCATCGGCAGCCCGAGAAAATCCGACAGCGGGTTGCCCAGCACGCCCAGGCCGAGGTCGCGGTCGTCGAGCCGCGCGACGAACGCGTCGATCACCTCGCTCGAGCCGCGCAGAAACAGCCCTTGGTCGACGATCAGCGCGCGCTCGATCGCGACGCCGTCGCTTTCGAGAAAGCGCACGAGCTCGGGCGGCGCGAGCACGGTCGCGGCGCGGCCGACGGCGCGCAGCGACTCGCGGCTGCCCAGCGTGAGAAGCCCCGGGTCGCCCGGTCCGAGGCCGACGATGCGAATCACGATGCGGCAGAAGTTCGCGAGGCGGGGTCGATCCGACTCCCGCCTCGCGCTGGTCATCCTCGGGTGAGGGTCTACTTCGTCGCGGCCGGCGCCGGCGCCGCGCTCGCGGGCGCCGCGCTGGCCGGAGCTGCGCGCGCCGGGGCTGCGCTCGCTGCGGCGCCCGGAGCCGGCGGGAACAGGTCCTTGTAGCGGTCGTCGTAGATGTCGATCTTCGCGTCGGCTTCGAGCTGCTGCGAGGAACGCCGGGATCGCCGTCGCCTGCTGCTGGCTGCGTGAGCTGCGTCTTGATCTTGTCGTGCGCGCTCGCGAGCGACGCCGTGCTGCGCCGGCTTCTTCTCTTCGACCTGAATGACGTGGTAGCCGAACGGCGATTTCACCGGGCCGACGATCTGGCCGACCTTCGCGCCGAACGCGGCGTCCTGGAACGCCGGCACCATCTGGCCGCGGCCGAAGAAGCCGAGCTCGCCGCCCTTGTCCTTGCTGGACGGATCGGTCGAGTACTGCTTCGCGAGCGCGTCCCAGCTGCCGCCGGCCTTGAGCTTCGCGAGCACTTCCTTCGCCTTGGCTGCGATCGGCGACGAGGATGTGGCGCGCGCGCACCTGCGCGGGCTTGTCGAAGAGCGTGCGGTTCTTGTCGAAGTACGCCTTGATGTCGCTGTCGCTGACGTGGACCTGCGGCGCGACGGCCTTCTCGAGCACGAGCTGCTGCTTGAAGATCTGCTTGACGTCTGCTCGGTCAGGCCCTGCTGCTTGAGGATCTGCTCGAACTGACCGGGCTGCATCCGCGCCTTGGTCTCGTCCTCTTTCTTGTCGATCTCGGCCTGGCTGACGTCGACCTTCTTGTCGCGCGCGTACTGGTCGAGCAGCTGCTGCTGAACCAGCTGGCCGAGCACCTGTTTTGCGGCGGGGCTCGACTCGAGCTTGTGGTCGAAGTCGGCGCGGCTGATGCCCTGGCCGTTGACGGCTGCGACGTTGCCGCCGCCGCCGCCGTTGTTGCAAGCGGCGAGCGAGACGCAGAGCGCGGCCGTGCCGAGCGCGGCGACGGTGCGAAGTGTACGGGACATCGGATCTCCGTCGGATTTCGAAGGTGGGACGTGAAAGAGCGGAGACCGTTGCGCCTCCGCCGACCTGCCCCGGATTCGGGACGCGCGAGCCCCCTCCTCCGCGGCGCCCTCGGCGGGCTAGTCCTGCGGGAGCTCGCCGCGAGTAGGCGTTCGCTTCTCCAGCTGCTCGGCGAGCTCGTGGGGGTCGGTCGGGAGCGTCATCTCCTGCGGCCTCCCGGTCCTCGCGGTTCGCCACGCTGGGCAGATCGTACCGCAGCTCCTCGAGCAGCTGGATGATCTTGGCCGCTTTGCGCTCCGCGAGCATGCTGATCTGCAGGTGCAGCCGCGAGCGCTGCTCGTCGATCTCGCTCATGCGGTTCTCGGTGGTCAGGATCAGGATCGTCATCAGCAGCGCCGCGAGCGCGAGCGCGCCGTCGAGCCAGAAGTACGGCGCGGGATCGAGCTGCGGCCGGCCGGTGACGGCGAGCGCGCACGTTGATCGCGACCCACACGGCGACGACCGCGAGGATGATCCAGACCGTGCGCGGCCGCCCGACGGCCAGCGTGAAGCGCTCGATCGCGCGCTGCTGCAGCGACGCGCCGGCGAGCGCCTTGCGCTCGAGCTCGGCGATCGACTCGATCGTGTCGTCGATCTGACCGGGAAGTCCGCCGACGTCGCTTGCACGTTCGGCGTACCCGCTCGCCCGCTTGGCGTACCCGCGGCCGCTTTCTACGCGGCGGCGGGAGGCGGCGAGCCGCCCGGCGGATCGGTCGAGCGATGAGCGAGCCGGTGCTGCTCGTCCTGGGCCTCGCGGCGGCCGTCGCGTTCGCGATCGTCGCGAAGCGCTTCGCGCTGCCGTATCCGATCGTGTTCGTGCTCGCCGGCACGGCGCTGGCGTTCGTCCCCGGGCTTGCCGCCGGTCACGATCGCGCCCGACTGGATCTTCCTCTCGATCCTGCCGCCGCTGCTGTTCAGCGGCGGCTGGTCGACCGACTGGGCGCTGTTCCGCGCGAACCTGCGGCCGATTCTCGGCAACGCGATCGGGCTCGTCGTGCTCAGCACCGTCGCCGTCGCGTTCGTCGCGGAGCGGCTCGTGCCGGGACTCGGCTGGGCCGGCCGCGTTCGTGCTCGGCGCGATCGTGTCGCCGCCCGACGCGGTCGCCGCGATCGCGACGTTCGAGCGCTTCGCCGTGCCGCGCCGCATCGTGGCGGTGCTCGAAGGCGAAGGGCTCGTCAACGACGCGACCGCGCTGGTGATCTACGGCTACGCCGTCGCCGCCGTCGTCGCGGGCGGGTTCTCGCTGCCGAGCGCGGCGGGCTCGTTCGTGCTCGTCGCGGCGGGCGGCATCCTCGTCGGCGTCGCGATCGAATGGTGCGTCGAGCGGCTCTCGCGCGCGCTCGACCGCTTCGCGCTGAGCGACTCGCTGATCGACAACCTGATCATCATCGCGACGCCGTACGCGGCGTATCTGACCGGCCAGGCGCTGCACGTGTCGGCGGTGCTCGCGACGGTGGTCGCGGGGATTCGGCTCGGCCGGCGTTCGGCGGTGATCTACCAGCCCCGAGACGCGGCTCGTCGGCGAGAACGTGTGGTCGCTGTGGATCTACGTCATCAACGCGTTCGTCTTCCTCGCGATCGGCCTGCAGCTGCGCACGTTCGTGCAGGACGGCGCGCGCGCGCTCGCGCTGCTGCCCGCCGCGCTCGCGATCAGCGCTGCTGCTCATCGTCGTGCGCATGCTGTGGGTGTACGTCGCGGCGTGGGTGCCGCGCGCGCTGTCGCCGGGGCTTGCGCGCGCGCGATCCGATGCCGTCGCTCGGCCGCGCTGCTGATGATCGGCTGGACGGGGATGCGCGGCATCGTGTCGCTCGCCGCCGCGCTCGCGCTGCCGTTCACCGCGCAGCGCGGCGCGCCGTTCCCGGCGCGCGACGCGATCGTGTTCATCACGTTCGTCGTCATCTTCGTCACGCTGGTGGGCCAAGGGCTCACGCTGATCCCGCTCGTGAAGAGGCTGGGTCTGGGCGCGCGACGGCGAAGGCGACGCGCGCGAGGTCGAGGTCCGCGTCGCGGCGCTCGAAGCGGGCCTGCGCGAGATCGACGCAGATGCGCGCGACGGTGCAGGGCGACGAGGAGCGCGCCGTGATCGACCGCCTGCGCGACGAGTACGCGCACCGCATCGACCACCTGCGCACGCACCACGCGCCGGGCGACGACGACGAGACGCGCGGCGAGCCGCTTCGACCACGAGGCGCAGGACACGGCGCTGCGCGCCGAGCGCGCGGCGATCATGCAGCTGCGCGACCGCGGCGAGATCCCCGACGAGATCTTCCGCCGCGTGCAATACGACCTCGACCTCGCCGAGACGCGGCTGTTTTGAGCGCGAACGCTGAAAGCCGCGGAGAAGAAGCTGCGCGCGCACGGCCTCGCGAAGCCGGACGCGTACGAAGAGTTTCCGTGGGGCGACCGTGCGCTGAAAGTCGCGAAGAAGATGTTCGCGATCATGAACTGCGACGCCGAGCACGGCTTGTCCCTCACCGTGAAGCTGGGCGCGTTGAGCGAGGAAGCGCTGATGCTGCCGTTCACCGAGCCGACGGGCTACGGGCTCGGCAAGAGCGGCTGGGTCACCGCGCGATTCGCGCCCGGCGACCAGCCGCCGGTCGGCATCCTGTGCGACTGGATCGACGAGAGCTACGCGCTCGTCGCACCGAAGCGCGTCGCGAACAGGACGTCCCGGCAGGCCTCGGTAACACACACGCCGATGGGCCGCGTCCGGGATTCCGCGGCTTGGTCGTGCTCTTCGGCGCTTCGGGGGGTCGGCGCACCGTGCGAGCGCGGCTTCCGCTCGTTGTCGAACCATGCTGAGCGCGAGCACGAGCCCGGGCTGACGCTCGAGCGCTTCTATGCGATCGCCGCCGAGGCGCGGCACGCGGACATCGATGCGGCGCTCGCGCGCTTCCCGGCATCGGCGCGCATTCGCAATCCGATCGCAATCGGGCTGCGCGCGATGAAATCGGTGACCGGCGGCGACCTGCCGGGCGGGATCGCGCTGCTGAAGCGAGCGGTGGCGCACTGCGACGGCCCGGTCGCGCCAGTATCTGCTCGAGCTGCTGGTCCCGCTGCTGATCAACACGCATCAGATCGAGGACGCGCAAGAAGCGCTCGACGCCGCCGACGACACCGTGCCCGAGCTCGCGCCGGCGTTCGCCGCGTTGCGCGCCATCGTCGAAGCGCGGCAGGGCAACGACACGGCGAGCGCCTGGTTTGCGCGCGAAGCGCTCGCGACCGGCCGCGCCGTCGACAATCCGATGATCGTCGGGCGGGTGCTCGCGCGCACGGCGCTCGCCGCATTCTACCGCGAAGACTTCGACGAAGCGCAAGACCGCGCGCTCGAAGCCGCGCGCTGGTTCGAGCGCGTCGAGTCGCACCGCAACGCGGCGACGGCATATTCGATCCTCTACGTCATCGCGCACGATTGGATCGGCGATCCCGACGTCGCGCGCTTCTATGCGCGCCGGATGACGATGAGCGCGCATCTCGCGGAAGACGTGTCGATGGAGAACTAGGGCGTCCTCGCGCAGTTCGACATCGCGGCCGAAGCCGGCGATGCCGGCCGGCTCGCGTCGCTGCGCGGACGGCTGCTCGCGAACCCGCTGAACGAGCAGTACTACCGCGAGCGGTTCACCTTCGCGGTTTCGGAAGTGCTGTCGCACGGCTGGGCGGGGCGCTTCGACGTGGCGCGCGCCGCCTTGACGTCGCTGCGCAACATGGACGCGCTGTCTTTGCCGGAACGCTCGCTGTGCGATGCGCTGCTTGCGATCGTCGCGCTGTCTACGTGGCACACCGACCTCGCGCGGCGCATCGCCCGCCGCACGATCAGCCAGACGGCCGAGCGCTCCGCAAAGGAGCCGCTGTTCGAGGCTCGCCGCCGGCGCTCGCGCGCATCCTGGCGGCGGCCGTATGCATCGTCCTCGGCGACACGGTGCGCGGGCGCCGCGCGCTGTCGCGAGCCGTCGATCCGGAGCAGCGCTTCGCCGCGCTCATCGACGCGACGGGGATGGACGAAGAGCGTACGCCGGCCTTCATGCGCGGCTACGCGAGGTTCTTGAACGAGGCGTGCCGTGCGGCGAATCGCGTTCGGCCGTCCCACGGTCTTACCGAGGCGGAGATGGAGATCCTCAAGGCGCTGCCGGCGGGATGACGCTCGCAACGATCGCGTCGTCGCTCGGCAAGTCGAGAAAGACGGTGGAGCGGCAAGTGGGCAACATCTACGCGAAGCTGCACGTCGCGAACCGCGCGCAGGCCATCGCGCGGGCGCGCGACCTCGGGATCTACGCGTAAATCAGTTGGTTCCGCCGAAAAAGCCCATCGGCATGCGGTTTTCGGCGCAAATGAGGCGTACGCCTCATGCGCGCCGGGCGGCGAAGCGCCTATGCTCGTGGCACTCGATTTTTCAGTTTTTCGTAGGGGAGCAGACCTATGTTCGATGCGGCACACGCCGTTTTGTCGGTTTTGAATGCACTTTTTGCCATGGCGACGCACTCGTCGGTGATCGCTTCCGCCGATCACTGCTGAGCGCGTCATGTATCAGCTGGCAACGTACGGCGCGCCCGTCGACAAGACGCGGCTGTTCATCCAAACGTGCACCTCGATGACGCCGACGGCGGAGAACATGCGTCTCGTGCGTTCGGCGACCTCGCTCGTGCGCAGCGTGCTCGGCGGCGCCGACATCGCGCCGCTGCGCGATTTCGTCCGCCGCACGAAGCAGATGGTGCGGCGACGTCGACGACGTGCTGGCGGCCGCGGGGCAAACCGTCGTCGACGAAGTCAGAACGTCGCCGCGTACCAGGCTTCACGATCGTGGTCGGCGCGTGGCGCAGATCGAGCGCGACGCGCTCGCATCGGGCGCGCGGCGCGATGTCGAAGGAAACTTCCGCACGGCGTACGCCGGCTAGCGATCCGCTCGACGGATCAACGCGCATGCACGACGACGACCAGCCCCACGACGCGCCGCACACGAGCCGCGCGCACTTCGCCGACCTCCTGAGCGAACGGCGCATCGCCGTCGCGAACGACGTCCTCGCGCGCTTGCGCCGCCGTGACGTGGCCGGCGTGTCGCCGCTCGATCGTGCGCTCGCTGGTCGACGCGCTCGTGTCGTCGCTCGCCGAGGGCTCGCCCGACAACGTCGTCCACTGGTCGCGGATGGTGCGCCACGCGCATTCCGCAGCGATCGTCGCGGCCGCGATCGAGACGGCTTTGCGAGGTCGTCGAAGAGCTCGCGCACGCGGAACACGGTGACCTCGCGTCGATCGTCGTGTTCCTCGAAATCGTCAAGACGCGCACGCGGAGCAGGCAGCGCGATCTCGCTCCTGCGGCCGGCGCGGCGCGACGACTCGTCGCTCGCGGCGATCGAAAGCCTTCTCGCGATGCTGAGCGTGCGCGACGAAGCGACGTGCATCCACTCGCGCGCGACCGGCGAATGGGGCCGGCGCATCGCGACGCGGATGGGCCTCGAGCCGGCCGTCACCGAGCGCATCGTCAAAGCCGGGATCCTCCACGACATCGGCAAGATTCGCGTCCCGGACGAGATCCTGTTCAAGCCGTCGACGCTGACCGCCGGCGAGTGGGAGATCATGAAGCGCCACGCCGAAGCCGGCGCGGAGATCCTGTCGGAGATCCCCGCGCTCGCGCCGTTCGCGCCGATCGTCGCGACGCATCACGAGCGGTTCGACGGGCGCGGCTATCCGCACGGCCTGCGCGGTGACGACATCTCGCTGGAGTCGCGGGTGGTGTCCGTCGCCGACTCCTTCCATGCGATGGTGACCGATCGCCCGTACCGGCGCGCGCTGTCCTACGGCGAGGCGATCGCGGCGCTGGTCGACGGCCGCGGCCGCCAGTGGGACAAAGAGGTTGCCGACGTCATGATCGCGCTCGCGGCCGAGGATCGCAACAGCTCCGCCGACGCGAACCTGTCCGCGCTGACGGGCGTCGTTCTTCGGCGCCGGCGGGCTGCGTCTACCCGGGGACGTCCGGGCGATCTAGCGACCCGTCCTCGCCGGTTCCGTCGCAGCCGCATTTGCGCGGCGGCTCGTCGCGCGTACCGGGGATCCAATACGTGCACGCCGGCACGTGCAGCCGCCGCGCGTGACCGCAGCACGACAGCCGCTCGTCGCCGGTAAAGTCGGTCGCTCGCCACCCATAGTGGCCAAGCTAAATCATTCGACTGTGAAACGTCAAGGAATGTGCGAAGACGTTCAGAGTGCTTCGAGCAGCGCGTGCAGCGTCGGCAGCTGTTCTGCCGCGCTGCGCGCCGGCAGATCGATCGTGATCTTGCCCTCGCCGAAGCGAAACTTGTTCTTGGTGATCGATTGCAATCGCGGAATGGATTCCGGATCGAGCGAAAAGCCGCTGCCGACGCCGAGCGTGAGCCGCTGCTCGTTGATCACGACGCGCGTCACGCCGACCTTCAGCGCCAGCACGCGCAGCCGCGTGATCTCGACGAGCGCCTCGAACTCCGGCGGCGGCGGGCCGAAGCGGTCGCGCACCGAGGCGACGGCGTCCTCGACCGCGCCGATCGTGCGCGCGGCGGCGAGCTGCTGGTAGATCGGCGATCTTCTGCGAGACCTGCGGGATGTAGTCGTCGGGGACGTACGCGTCGAGCTTCACGTCGATGACGGCCTCGCGCGCGTCCTGCGCGAGGTCGCGTGCACGCTGCCCTTGCGTTCGGAGATCGCTTCCGCCAGCAGCTGCACGTACGTCTCGAAGCCGACCGCGCCGATGAAGCCCGACTGCGCCGCGCCCAGCAGGTTGCCGGCGCCGCGGATCTCCAGATCGCGCATCGCGATCTGCAAGCCGCTGCCCAGATGGGTGAACTCGCGGATCGCTTCGAGCCGCGCCTTCGCGTCCTCGCTGAGCGCTTTGTGCGCCTGGTACAACAAAAACGCGTACGCCTGATGGTTCGAACGACCTACGCGGCCGCGTAGCTGGTATAGCTGCGCGAGACCGAACTTGTCGGCGTCGTTGACCACGATCGTGTTGACGTTGGGGATGTCGATCCCGTTCTCGATGATCGTGGTCGACACGAACACGTCGAGCTCGCCGTCGATGAAGCGGTTCATCACCGGCTCGAGCTCGTGCTCGCGCATCTGCCCGTGGCCGACCGCGATCCGCGCCTTCGGGACCAGCTGCTCGAGCGCGCGCGCGACGCCGTAGATCGACTCGATCCGGTTGTGGACGTAGTACACCTGGCCGCCGCGGTCGAGCTCGTTGACGATCGCGCGCTGCACGACGGCGTCGGACGCCGGCACGACGACCGTCTTGATCGACATGCGGTTCTTCGGCGCGGTCTGGATCAGCGACAGGTCGCGCACGCCCATCAGCGACATCTGCAGCGTGCGCGGGATCGGCGTCGCCGAGAGCGTCAGCACGTCGACGGTCGCCTTGAGCTGCTTGAGGCGCTCCTTGTGCATCACGCCGAAGCGCTGCTCTTCGTCGACGACGATCAGCCCGAGGTCGCGGAACACCACGTCTTTCTGCAAGATGCGGTGCGTGCCGACCACCACGTCGACCTTGCCCTGCGCGAGGTCGTTGAGGATCGCCTGCGCCTCTTTTTTCGTCTTGAAGCGCGACAGCTCTTCGATGCGGATCGGGAACGACGCGAACCGCGCCGTGAACGTGCGGTGGTGCTGCGCGGCGAGCAGCGTCGTGGGGCACAGCACCGCGACTTGCTTCTTGTCGGCGATCGCCTTGAAGATCGCGCGCACGGCGACCTCGGTCTTGCCGTAGCCGACGTCGCCGCACACGAGCCGGTCCATGGGCTTGGGCGTCTCCATGTCGCGTTTGGTCTCGTCGATCGCTTTGGCTTGGTCGGGCGTCGGCTCGTACGGAAACGACTCTTCGAGCTCGGCCTGCCACGGCGTGTCGGGCGCGAACGCGTGGCCGCGCGCGACCTCGCGCTCCGCGTACAGCTCGACCAGTCCGTCGGCGATCGCGGCGAGCTTCTCCGAGACGCGCGTCTTCGTGCGCGCCCAGTCCGCGCCGCCCATCTTGGAGAGCCGCGGCGCGGCGCCTTCGCTCGCGGAGTACTTGTTGACCTGGTGCATCTGGTGCACGGGCACCAGCATGCGGTCCGTGCCCGCGTACTTCAGGCTGAGATAGTCGCTCGTCGCGCCGAGGATCGTCTCCTTGCGCAAGCCGAGATATTGCGCGATGCCGTGCACCGCGTGCACGACGTAGTCGCCGACCTTGAGATCGGCCAGCGTGACGGGCACGCCTTCCTTGACCGCGCGCAGCTTCACGCGCTTGGCGGGCTGGCCGTAGATCTCGCGGTCGCCGAGCACGTGCAGGTGCAGCATCGGGATCGAGAAGCCGCTCTCGAGCGAGCCCTGATCGACGTACACCGTGCCGTGCTTCGAAGCGATCGCGACGCCGTCGGTGCCGCCGCGCGCGCAGGTGCACGAACGGCGCGGAGCGTTCGACGCGCAGGTTCGCGCCGCGCAGGATCTCCGCGAGGCGCGACGCGCCGTTCGCGACGAGCCACACCGTGTCGCCGGCGGCGACCCAGTCGCGCACCTGCTGCGTGAACAGCTCGATGCGGCGGTTGAAATGTTCGGCCGGACGCGTCTCGAGCACGAACGAGTCCAGCGCGCGCGGCACCCACGTCAGCTCGCCCGCCTCGATGCCGCCCGTGACGACGAGCACGCGCCGCGCGCGCAGGCGCTCGGCGTAGCTGCGCCAGCCGCGGATACGGCGCGACGACGTCGGCGAGCAGCGCTTCGCCGACCTCGTCGTCGCGCACGTCGAGCTCGCCGGAGTCGACGCCCGCCATCAGCGCCTGCGCGCCGCGCGAGCGCTCTTCGTCGAGGCCGTGCTCGATCGTGTCGAGCATCCCCGGCTCTTCGAGCACGACGAGCGACTCCGCGTGCAGATAGTCCAGGATCGTCGCCTGCTCGTCGTACGCCAAGCCGAGCCACGGTTCCGGAACGTCGGCGCCGCCCGCGAGATACGCGCGCAGCGCGGACACGACGTTCGGCTCGCCGGTCGCGCGCGCGAGCACGTTGTCGCGCAGCGCCTCGTCGCGCAAAATCTCCAGCCACGGCGTGATCGCCACCGCGTCGAGCGGCGACGTCGAGCGCTGCGACTGCAGGTCGAACGCGCGGATCGACTCGACGTCGTCGCCGAAGAACTCGACGCGCACCGGCGTGTCGGCCGTCGCCGGCCACACGTCGAGGATCCCGCCGCGCACGGCGTACTCGCCCGCGGCGCTGACGACGTCGACGCGCGCGTACCCGAGCCGGTACAGCCGTTCGAGCGTCGCGTCCCAGTCCGCCGTCGCGCCGGCGCGCAGGTGGAACGACGCGTCCTCGAACGCGCGGCGCGGGATGACGTACTGGCGCAGCGCGGCGACCGGCGCGACGATCACCTGCGGCTTGCGCGCGCACAGGTCGGCGAGCAGCGTCATGCGCGCGCTGCGCTCCGACGGCGACTCCAGCGCGCCCAGCGTCTCGTCGCGCGCGCGCAGCAGCGCGACCGACGCCGCCGCGCGCTCGCCCAGATAGTACGTCAGGTCGGTGAACGTGCGCTCCGCGACGTCGCTGGTCGGCACGACGACGAAGATCTGGCCGCCGAGCACGTCGTGCAGCGCCGCGAGCAGATACGGCCGCGCCGAGCTCGTCGTCTCGTGCAGCGCGAACGTGAACCCGCGGTCGTGCGGCAAGCGGCGTGCGGAGGCGCTCGATCAGCTCGGCGAGAGGCCGTGACGAGGCGGGAAGCGCGCGGACGAGGCTGGGAGCGAGGGCGGCCACAGACCGCCGATGATACCACGCCCGCCGCGGAGCCGCCATCGGCACGGCCGGCCGCCGCGACAACCCGCTGACGCGTCCAGCACTGCTAGCAGTGTATTGACATGAGTGCTAATCGGCGATAAAATCGCTGTGTCAAAATCGTGGCCGCCTCCGAGACAGCACCGGGGCGGCGAGTGAACATTCGGAGGCTTTCAGGAGAACATGGCAGATCTGATGGTGCGCCCGAACGGCCAGGGCCGCGGGCTGGTGAGCGATCTCTTCGGGTTCGACCCGCTGCGCGCGTTCATGGGGAACCCGCAGTCATACAACGCCGCGGGCGACGTGCAGAAGACCGAGGACGGCTGGAACGTCGAGATCCCGGTCCCGGGCTACAAGCCCGACCAGATCGACGTGACCGTCGAGGACCGCGTCCTCACGGTGACCGGCAAGACGGAGCGGCGCTCGTTCCAGCGCTCGATCCTGCTCCCCGAAGACGTCGACGCCGAGGCGATCGACGCGAAGGTCGAGCACGGCATGCTCACCCTCGGCTTGCGCCTGCACCCCAAGGCGCAGCCCCGCAAGATCGAAGTCAAAGTCGCCAACTAACGCCCGAGCGGCCGACGCTCCCGCGCGAACGCTGAGAACCCCGCGTCCAACGGCGCGGGGTTTCGCGTTGGCTAGCGCTCGAGCCGGACGGGAACCGTGAAGCTCGCGCTGCGGCCGTCGGCGGTCGTTGCGACGATCTCGATCTGGTAGGTCCGGTTGAGCATGAAGAACGGGATGCTGCTCGGGAGCTGCTCCTGGCCCGAGAACACGCCCGGCGCGATCTGCGGGATGCCGATCTCGTGGTTCATCGTTCGCGCGATCACGTGCGTGACGTCGGGGCTGGTCGTGATGCGCACGAGCAGCAGCCCGCCCTTGTGCAGCACGCGGTCGTTCGCCGCGATCTCCGCGATGCGCGGGGCGTTGCTCGCGGCCGGCGCGGGCGGCGCGACGACGTACGTGAACGGGTTCGGCGTGGTCGACGGCTGCGGCGTCGGCACCGGGGTCGGGCGGGGTCGGCGCCGGTGGAACCGGGGTCGTGGTGGCGGCCGGCGTCGGGGCCGGCGTCGTCACCGGCGGCGGGGTCGGCGGCGGCGCGTTCGGCTGCGGTTGGGGGGCCGGCTGCAGCAGCGCGACCAGCAGCGGGATGGCGTAAAGGGCGAGCATCGTGCCTCCGAGCAACGCCGGATGCGCGAGCGCGGTTCCGGGGACGGCGTCCTGAACGTACCCCGCCAGGCCGGTGAACGACGCGGCGAGCAAGGCTTGTGACGCGGGCGTCCGGCCCGCCAGAGCGACCACCGGCAGCAGCCAGATCGCGTACCACGGCTCCGGCGACGGCAGCGCGAGCCAGCCGGCGAGCGCCGCGCCCGCGAGCACGTCGCCGGCCCGCAACGGCCCGCAGGACGGCCGCGACCGCGCCGGCGCCGAGCACCAGGCCGGCGACGAGCGGCACGACCGAGTGCGACCAGCCGGCGAGCGCGGCCGCGTGGACCAGCGAGATGCGCGGGGGGCCCGAGCCGTGGTCGAGCCCGTGCGCGATCACCGACCAGATCAGCGGCGCGTACGCGAGGGCCAGCGCACCGAAAGCGACGGCCGCAGCGAGGGGCCGCCGCCGCATCGGGACGCGGGCGAGCGCCGCGACCAGCGGGACGATCGCGACGACCTTCACGGCCGCGGCGGCGACCAGCACGCCTAGCCGGGCCCGAACCCCGGAGACCTGGTCGGCCGCGAGCACGAGCGCGAGCCAGAACGCGTCGTTGTGCCCTTCGGCCGCGCTCCACAGCACGACGGGATGGTACGCGAGCAGCGCGGCGAGCCGCGGCCGCGTGCGGGCGGCGAGCGCGATGCACCCGAGCAGCCCCGCCGCGGCGAGAACCCGCAGCGCGAACACCGCGCCGCCGGGCCCGAACGGGCGCGTCGCGGCGACGACCAGCGCGCACGCGCCGGTGAACAGCGGGCCGTAGACGTCGCGCGGCAACGAGCCGTCCCACGCGCGCAGCGCCGCGTCGAGCAGCGGGTCGGCGAATCGCGCGACGTCGGCGGCGCGATACGCGTGAGACCAGGGATCCGCGCCGTGCCCGAGCAGCGCGCCGTAGGCCGCGTAGGCCCAGACGTCCGCCGACAAGCGCAGCGGCACCGCGAGCGCGCACGCGAGCGCGAGCGCCGCGACGGCGAGACGGGGCGACACGCCGAAGCGAGCGGGCACCCCCAGGGCTTCGCGACGCGTCGCGCGCGAATCCGCAGGCGCGATGGACGACGGCTGGCTCCGGCGGGCTTTGGCGGCGAAACGCGACGGCGGTGAGCTCGACGACGCGACGTGGCAGCGCATCGTCGACGGCTACGTTCGCGACGAGATCGACGACGCGCCGGTCGCCGCGCTCGCGATGGCGTGCGCGATTCGCGGGATGTCGGACGCCGAGATCGTCGCGCTGACCGGCGCGATGGTTCGCTCCGGCGACGTCCTGTCGTACGGCGGCGGACCGCGTCGTCGTCGACAAGCACTCCTCGGGCGGCGTGGGCGACACCGTGTCGCTGATCGCCGTGCCGGTCGTCGCGGCGTGCGGCGTGCCCGTCGCGAAGCTCTCGGGCCGCGCGCTCGGCCACACCGGCGGCACGCTCGACAAGCTCGAGGCGATCCCCGGCGTGCGCACCGATCTGTCGCCCGCGGCGTTCGTCGCCCAGGTGAACGCGATCGGGTGCGCGATCGCCGCGCAGTCCGAGCGCCTCGTCCCCGCCGACCGCAAGCTCTACGCGCTGCGCGACCGCACCGGCACCGTCGCGTCGGTCGGGCTGATCGCGGCGTCGATCGTGTCGAAGAAGATCGCGGGCGGCGCCGACGCGATCGTGTTCGACGTCAAGGCCGGCAGCGGCGCGTTCATGCGCACCGTCGCCGACGCCACCGGGCTCGCGCGCACGCTGGTGCGGCTCGCGGCGTCGTTCGGCAAGCGCGCGAGCGCGCTCGTGAGCGACATGGAAGAACCGCTCGGCGCGGCGGTCGGCAGCGGGATCGAAGCGGTCGAGGCGCGCGATTTCCTGCGCGGCGACGACCGCGACCCGCGTTTGTCCGAAGCGGTGTTCGCGGTGGTGCACGAGATGCTGCGCGTCGCCGGCATCGACGAGAAGGCGATCGTGCCCGATGCGCTCGACGCGCTGCAGACCGGCGCCGCGTACGAGCGGTTCGTGCAGCTGGTCGAGGCGCAGGGCGGTAGCCGTGCCGCCGTCGAGCGCATCGCCGCGCACCCGCACCGCGCCGCCGCGACGGCCGATCGGGATGGTGTCGTGGCGCGGATCGACGCGGCCGCGATCGGCGAGCTGGCCCGCGAGGCCACTGCCGCCGACGGCCCGTTCGCCGGCATCCGCATCGTGGCGCGGGTCGGCACGCCCGTCCGCGCAGGCGACGTCCTGGCTGAGTGCGCCGGCCCGTTCGCCGACCCGCGCCGAGCCGCCGCCGCGTTCACGGTCGGGGCAAGCGCGCCGCCGGCCGCGCCTGCTCGTCGAATCCGTGGTGAGGGATGCGGACCTCGCCGCGTTGGTGAACTAAGAAATGCATGGTGATCGAGCGAGCAGCGCAGCGGTGAACGGCCGCACGGCAGGGCGAGTCGTCGTCACGGGCGCCGCCGGCCTCATCGGCAGCGCGCTCGTGCGGCACCTCAACCTCGAAGACTGCGACGATCTCATCGTCGTCGACCGGCTCGGGACGAGCGAGAAGTGGCGGCATCTCGTGCCGCTGCGCTTCGCGGACTATCTCGATGCCGAAGAGTTCTTCGCGCGCATCGCCGCGCAGCCGGACGCGTTCGGCGAGATCGCGACGGTGTTCCACCTCGGTGCGTGCTCGTCGACCACCGAGCGCGATGCGTCGTACCTGATCGCGAACAACGTGCGGCGCTCGCAGGAGATCGCGCGCTGGGCGTTCGCGCGCGGCGCGCGTTTCGTCTACGCGTCGTCCGCGGCGACGTACGGCGCGCGCGAGCACGACATGCGCGAAGACCTCGATCCGCACTCGCTGCGGCCGCTCAACATGTACGGGTACTCCAAGCACCTGTTCGACCAGTGGCTGCGCCGCGAAGGTTTGCTCGAGCGCGCGGTGGGCCTCAAGTATTTCAACGTGTACGGCCCCAACGAAGACCACAAGGGCGACATGCGCAGCGTCGTCGCGAAAGCGTACGAGCAGATCCGCGACCGCGGCGCGATCGAGCTGTTCAAGAGCTATCGGCCGGGGATCGCCGACGGCGAGCAGACGCGCGACTTCCTCTACGTCAAGGATGCGGCCGCGATCACCGCGTTCCTCGCGCGCACGCGCCAGGCCGGCGGTCTCTACAACGTCGGCGCCGGCGTGGAGCGTACGTGGAACGACCTCGCGCGCGCCGTGTTCGCCGCGCTGGAGTCGCCGCCGCGCATCGAGTACGTCGAGATGCCCGAGGTGCTGCGCGGCAAGTACCAGTACCGCACCGTCGCGACGATCGACCGTCTGCGTGCCGCGGGCTACGCGCAGCCGATCACGCCGCTCGAAAACGCGGTGAACGACTACGTGCGCAATTACCTGGTGACTGGCACCGTGCTCGGCAGCGAGTCCGGCGCCGCGTCCAGCCCGCTGCCGACGCTCTCCGCGACGAGGTAGAGCGGCCGCCCTTTGATCTCGTCGTACACGCGCCCGACGTACTCGCCGAGGATCCCGATCGTGATCAGCTGCACGCCGCCCAGGAACAGGATCGCGAAGATCGTCGACGTGTAGCCCGGCAAGTTGTAGCCCGTGAAGAAATGCAGCCCCACTTCGTAGAGCGCGACGAGAAAGCCGACCGCGCTGACGACGAACCCGAACCACGTCGCGAGGCGCAGCGGGATCTCGCTGAACGCGGTGATCCCGTCGATCGCGAACTTGATCATCTTCGACACGGGGTACTTCGACTCGCCCGAGAAGCGCTCGGCGCGGTCGTACGCGATGCCCGTCTGCTTGTAGCCGACCCACGACACCAGGCCGCGGATGAAGCGGTGGCGTTCGCGCGACCCGCGCAGCGCGGTGACGACGCGCCGGCTCATCAGGCGGAAGTCGCCGGTGTCGACCGGGATCGACACGTTCGTCAAGCGCCGGATGATTCTATAGAACAGCGCGGCGGTGAACAGCTTGAAGCGGCTCTCGCCGGCGCGGCGGCGGCGCGTCGCGAACACGACGTCGTAGCCCGCGCGGAACTTCGCCAGGAAGTCTTCGATGAGCTCGGGCGGGTCTTGCAGGTCACCGTCCATCAGCACCACGGCGTCGCCGCTCGCGGCGTCGAGCCCGGCGGTGGCGGCGATCTGGTGCCCGAAGTTGCGCGAGAGCGAGATCACCCGCAGGTGCGAATCGGCGCTCGCCGCCGCCAGCAGCTTCTCGAGCGTCGCGTCGCGGCTGCCGTCGTCGACGAGGATGATCTCGTAGGCGGCGGGCGCGGCCGAGAGGCCGGCGAGCACCTGGCGAACGCGGCGGAGCAGCTCGTCGACGTTGTCGCCCTCGTTGAAGAGGGGAACGACGACGCTGAGCGTCGCGTCAGGACCGCGCCGGACGGCGATCTCCTGGGGAAGAGAGGGCACGAGCGGGTGTTCTCGGTGTTCGGGGTACAATCCGTGCTCATGCTCGCGCCGCTCCTCGCTTTGGTCCTCGTCCTCGCTCAAGCACCCGAACCGGGCGTCGCGTACGCGCACGTCGGTCCCACGCCGCCCCCGCACGGCTACCCGGCGATCAAGTCGTTCACCATCTCGACGACGCAGATCCGTCCCGGGCGCGCGGTGCACGGCGACGTGGTGACCTCGGAGAACGTGCACTACGTCGAGGCGCGCGTCGATTACCGCGAGGTCCCGATGCACGAGGACGCGCCGGGCAAGTTCTCGCTGTCGTACACCGTCCCGTGGTGGCTGCCGCCGTGGCTGCGCCACGGCTACGCGCTGCAGATCATCGCGCGCAGCGTCGACGGCGTCGAGACCTCGCGCACCGTCCCGATCACCGTTCGTTAGCGCGGCGGATCGGCCGAAGGCCGAACGCGAGCGTGGCTCGGGCGAAGCCCGAACACGCACTAGTGTGACGGTTCGTTCGGCGGCCGGCCGATCTCCGCGCGCAGCGCGGCCGAGTCGCGCAGTACGTCCTCGCCCCGCACGCCGAAAAGGTTTTCGTAGTGGAGCACGCCGTCGTGCGGCGGCAGCAGCACGCGCTGCGGGTCGGCGCGGCGCAGACGCTCTTCGCGCGTCGCCAGCGTCCGCAGGAAAAAGCCCGGCCCCAGCGCGAGCCACGTCAGCCGCTGCGACGGGTACGCCGCCACCGAGCACGCGGCGCGCCAGCTGTCGCGCAGCGACAGCCGGCGGCGCAGCACGGGCGTCGTGCCCGGGATGAACGACGAGACGCGCGCGAGCTTGCGGCGGCGGCGCCAGCCGTTGTAGAACGGATACACGAAGACGTCGTCGATGCCCAACTCGCGCGCGATGGCGAGCGTCACCAGGTGCGTCGCGTCGTGATCGTGATGCCCGCCTTCCCAGTCCAGCGTGTAGACGCGCTTGGGCGCGATCGCGCGCCCGCGCAGCCAGTCGAGCACCATCCGGCGCGCGCGCTCGAGCGCGTGGACCAGCGTGCCGTCCGCGATGCGCCCGGCCGCGTCCGACAGGAACGCGACGCGGTCGCCGTCGACGCCGAGCCGCCGCAGCACGCGCAGCGATTCGGCGTCGCGCACGTGCGGGCGGACCTTCTTGGCGCCGTCCGTCAGGAACACGCACGACACGCGGTGCCCGGCGCGCACCTCGAAGGCGATGCGGCTGAACGCGCCGACCTCGTCGTCCTGGTGCGCGAAGACGAACAGGACGTCGTCGCGCGCGCTCACCGCCGCAGCAGCGCGCGGTCGGCCGCGCGATCCGCGCGCTCGCGCCGCAGCTTCACCGTCGGCGTCGAGAACTGCACGTCGAACAACAGCGCTTGCAACGAGAGCTGAAAGCCGAACATGAACAGGATCAGCGCCAGCACGATCGTTCCGCTGGGTCGCGACGTCTGCTCCGCGAGCGAGCCGCTCCACTCGTGCCAGCCGAACGCGATGGCGAACGCCAGCAGCGGAAAGCCGATCAGCCCGCACAGCGAGCCGACGTTGATCTCGACGATCAGGTAGTTGAGCAGCAGCCGCCGGAAAAAGCGCTGCGTCAGCTTGACCGGAAACGGCAGCAGCGTGCGCAAGCCCCACGGGCCCGGCGGCTCGTCGCTGTAGATCGCGGGCATCTCCACTTCGGCGACGACGCGGCGCCGCAGGCCGAACGCGCACAGCAGATCGGTCTCGAAGAAGTAGCGGTCGGCGAGCGCGTCGAGGTCGGTGTTGAGGATCACCTCGCGCCGGGTCGCCAGAAAACCGTTCGTCGGATCGACGATCGACCAGTACCCGCTGCTGAACTTCACCAGCAGCGTCGCGCTGGCGTTGCCGATCAGCCGCAGGAACGGCATCCGGCGCAGCGTCGCGGGGTCCGCGAACCGGTTGCCTTTGACGAGATCGACTTCCGGGTACCGTTCCAGCGTCTCGATCATGAACGGCACGTACGACGTGTCCATCTGGTCGTCGGAGTCGATCTTCACGATGTAGCGCGCGCCGAGCTCGACCGCTTTGCGCATGCCCGTTTTCGTCGCGCCGCCGACGCCGCGGTTGATCTCGTGGCGGACGATGTGCACGCGCTGGTCGAGTCCCGCGCACGAGCTCCGCGCTGCGCTCGGGATCGGCGTCGTCGACGACGATCACGAGATCCGCGACCGCGAGCGCGCGCCGCACGACGCGTTCGATCGTCAGCGTCGCCTTGTACGTCGGGATGACCACGGCGACGAGCGACGGCTCGTCCGGTTCGGTTTCGAGCGCCGGCGAGAAACGGTCTAACCTCACTCGTCTCTCCCGGGCGGCGGCCGGCGGACGGCGCATTCAGCGGGCGGCACGTTGACGTCCCTTACGACGGCTCGACGCGAAGTCCCGGGGACGGGCTGCCGGACAGCCGCCGGAGCGCGTCGACGGTCTCGCCCAGAAACGCTGCTTGATATGCTATGACATCGTCGACCCCGGGGAAACGCGCGTCGCCGCGGCGCTCCCCAAGGCGCCTTTCGGCCAAGCAGCGCCGTCCGCCGTCAGCCGTCAAGCAGCGCGCGCCGGGTCATGCGGGCGAGCGCCTCGTCGACGCACGCCTGCGGATCGCGCGCGAGCTCCGGATCGACGAACGCGCCGCGCGGCAGCGCGTCGCGCAGCCGTACGACGCCGTCGCGTGCTTCGTCGTCGGAGAACGGCAAGCCGACCGCGAGCAGCCACTGCGCGAGCAGCGCGCTGGTCGTGACCGGGCGCGCCGCGGCCAGCGACGTCGCCAAATGGTGCGGATCTGCCGGCTCGACCACGCGGTAGAGCAGCGACAGACGGCGGCCGCGGAACGGGTCGAACGCGATCGCCGCGAACCAGACGCGCGCGAGCGGAACGAGGTGCTCGACGATCCCTTTGAGCGGCCGCATGCGCCCGTCGGTGCTGTAAAACCCTTCGGGCGTGACGAAGAACGTCGCGCCGCGCCGCACGACGCCCGCGATGCGCGCGATGTCTTCCGCGATCCCGGCGCGCGTTTGGGCGAGCAGCTCGCCGCGATACGGCTCGCGCACGTACGACAAGCGCACGCGCGTCTCACCCGCCGCGAACGCCGCCGGTACGAGCAGATCGGACAAACGCTGCGCGCCGGGAACCGGCGCGCGCGCTTCGTCGCGGAACACCACGTCGAGCGGAAGATCGCCGTGCCGCGCGTGCACGTCGTACGCGAGACTGCGCAGCGGGCGCACCGCCAGCTCGTTCTCGAGCGGCAGCATCCCGAGCGCGACGAACAGCGGCCCCGCGTTGACGCCCCGCATCAGCGGCGCGAGCCACGGCATGCGCGTCGCGAAGAAGCCGGGTTCGTACATGCGCCGCGACGACGCCGTGAACGCGGGCCGCCACGGGCCTTGCAGGAACGTGCGCTCGACGACGATCTCCGACTCGTCTTCGTGCTGGTGGTTGGCGATCAGCAAGGCCGGCCCGCGGCGCCGCGGCAGCCGGCCGAACTGGCGCACGCGCACGTTGCACGCGATGATCGGCTGGCGGATCGCGCACGTCAGCGCGACCAGCAGCGTCGACCAGCTCGACGCGAGCGGTTTGTGCCCGACGCGCAGCACCACCAGTGAGCCGATCGCGAAACACAACCCTGCGCTCGCGAAGAGCCAGCGATACCCGTCGGCGGGCGTCGTGCCGTGCACGATGATCCAGCCCCCGATCACCGGTGCGGCGACGGACGGCAGGTTGGAGAGCGTACCCCACACGCCGAGGTCGCGCGCGACGTCGCCGAGCTCGGGGATCGTGTCGAGCGCGAGCGCCCAGCCGACCGCGAACACCCCGCCAAAGCCGAGGCCGAACAATCCCGCGTACACGAAGATCAACTGCGGTTCGGGCACGAGCGCGAAGCCGATCGCAGCCAGCGTCATCGGCACGCCCGAGAGCGCGACCACCCAACGCCGGTCGAACCGGTCCGACAGCTTGCCCGCCAGCACGCTCGAGACGATCGCGCCGACGAGCGCGGAGCCCGCGACGAGCCCGGTTTTCAGCGATGCGTCGCGCGCGCCGAGCACGTCGTTGAAGAAGTACAGCACGTACGTGTTGAGCAGCGTCATGCCGAGCACGATCCAGCCGCGCGCGAACAGCGTGACGGTCAGATCATGGCGGTCGCGAATCGTCGCGTGCGGCGTGGGCGCACCGGCAGCCGGTGCGGGGATCGCCGCGAGCGAGAGCGCGGCGACCACCATCACGGCGACCATCGCCAGCAGCGCGAGCTGAGGCGCCAGCAGCGCCGCCGCGAACAGGCCGAGCACCGTGCCGGCGAGCGTCATCACGCCGCGCGCGCCCGACGACGTGCCCCACGCCGCGCGCGGCACGACTTCGGGCAGCAGCGCCTGGTAGATCGTTTGCGCCGCCGTGATCGCGATCGTCGCCGCGACGAGCGCCGCGCCGACCGCCCCCACCGATGCGGCGAACGCCATCGCGCCGATCGCGAGCACGTCGACCAGCAGCGCCAGCGCCGTTTCGCGCCGCCGGTCGCCGCCGCGCCGCCGCGCGCGGTCCGACAGCCAACCGGCCACGGGCGGCACGATCGCCACGGCGACATAGACGAACGTCGCGAGCGCAGCGAGTACCGCGGTGTGATCGCGCGGTGCGAGGTGCAGCACGATCGCCGGCACGACGATCGCGACCAGCGCGGTGTCTTGAAAGTGGATCCCGACCCACAGCGCGTTCAACGCTGCATGGTCGCGGAGTCCGAAGGGCTTGAGGCGATTCGGATGCAGTGTCCGTTCTCGAGCGATTTCCCTCGCCACGATGCCCGAGAACGGTGACTTGTTCAGAGGCGTCTCAATCGATGTCGCCCCAGGCCGCGACGATCACGCTCACGTGGGCGTCCGGCTCGCCGAG